>CAWDAP010000005.1:0-504394 GCA_963800355.1 uncultured Actinomycetes bacterium
AGGTCAGTCAGGCCGCGTGGCGGCAATCGACGACGGGGAGCTTTCTCGACTTTCCCGATCAGCTTTGTGCTAGGGTGCCGCGCCATCAATCATGATCTAAATCATCAAGAAAGAAGGAAAAGGGTGCTGCAGGGCAGTCGGAGGGCAAGGAAGATCGTGGGCGCCAGCCTGGAGTTGCGCGAGGGTCAGATCGTGCATCTGCGGCCGAGCGAAGCGATGCGCTTCAGCGGTTCGATTTCCGCCGAGACGTAGGAGTTGCTGGGGCGACAAATGGGCCGACATGCCTCACAGATTCCAGCCGATCAGCTCAGCCACTCTTGCCGGTCTGGACGCACTCTTGGCTACTCCTAGCCTCATCTCGGGCGGCCTGAGGATCCGGGCGGGTGGTGGGAAAGAGGCGATGTGTAACGAGCTAGGTCTTGGCTGCGGTCGTCCTGCCGTCGGTCTCGGTGGCGTTCATCTGACCGGGGGTCTCAGTCGCGGCCGGTTCGGCCGACTCGCGCAGGATCTGGCGGCGGATCAACTCGGTGCCGAGCGCGAACAGGACGGCGAAGACGACGATTCCGAGCGCGGTGCCGAAGGCGTGGATCGGCGCCCAGGCGATCAGTCCTAGGAAGACGAGCCCGGCGACGGTATAGGCGCCGCCCCGGTGCCCTTCCACATAGGGAGCGGCCTCGCGGCGCAGGCGGGTGGCCAGGCGAGTGGGCCCGACCAACCAGGCGGCGAGGAAGAGCAGGATCCCGAAAGCAATCACCGAGGTCGCCACGGTGACCAGCAGCGAGGTGCCGATGTTCCACACCGCGTCCGCCGCCGGCTTGACCGATTCCGATTTGGCGAGGGCGTCGACGACTTCGGAACCGACGAAGCCGCGCAGGATCAGGGCCAGCGCCCCGGCGATGAAGAGGCAGATGCCGACCGACCTCAATGCCTCGCGCCGGCGGGGGCCGGCGAGGTAAAGCGCCAGCCCGTAGAGCGCGATCATCAGCAGCCCGAGCACGATCGGCAGCCGCCGGATTAGCTTGGCGACGCTCTGCACCGTCGACAGCTGGCTCGACCTCAGGACCGTGATCTCGCCGGCTTCGGGCGGGAGCTTTTCGGCGATCTTGCCGCCGACGCCGAGCCTTTCGCCGAGCTGCCCGAGCAGCGTGCCGAGGTTCAGGGTCACTTCTCCGCCGCTCGTGGAGAGCGCCGGGCCGCCGCCGTCGATGACCTTCAGCAGGGCTTCGTGGGCGGCGCGGTTCGCGCTCGCCCACAGTTCCTGGACCTTCGGCCGCTCCAAGGCCTTTTCGGCGGCCTGGGGCGCCAGTTGCTCCAAGGCTCCGGCGGCGGGGGCGGCGAGCGGCGCCAGTTTCGGCGGCAGGGCCTTCTGCAGCTCTTCTTCGATGTTGACGCTGGCGGTCAGCTGGTCGGAGAGGTAGATCGCCAGCTGCCCCTGGACGTCCTTGTTCTGCAGCAGCTTGGTGCTGGTGGCGACCCAGTTGTCGGTGTTGAGCGCCTGACGATTGATCCAGACCGAGAAGACGGCGACCACGCTGACCAGGGTGGCGCCGATCAGCAGGGCGGCGACCAGGCGCGGGTGGCCGGCCTTCGGGCTCGAAGGAGCCGGCTCGGCCGCCCCGCCTGCGTCCGGTGATCTGCTCGCGGTCGTCATCGAAGTCGCCGAACCCGTTGCTCGGTCCCCTCAGGGCGCTCGCGGGATGTCCGGGGGAGCCGCCTCGTCCTCGCCGAAGACCGCGATCCCGTAGACGATCCAGCAGCAGAGGAAGAAGATGCCGAGCGACCACCAGGGATATGCGCCGCCGATCGAGAGCAGGGCTCCGATCGCACCGAGGCTGCCGGCGATGATGCCGATCGCCCGGCCGTAGACGTTGCCGGCCATCAGCGAGAGGCCGCCGGTGATCTGGATCGCGGCCAGGACTATCAGCACCCACCCGAGAACGTTCAGGTTGGTCAACACGTACCTCGTGTCGCCGACGTAGATGTGGGCTTCGGCCAGCGCGCCGATGCCGTAGATGAGGTTGAGGGTGCCGACGATCAACAGCATGATCGCGGCGAAGACGACCCGTCCTGCGCCTCGCATTTCCATTTCGACTCCTTTGCTCGGTTGAGCTGTTGACGGAGGGCGCAGTCAGAGGCCCGCTTCATCACGATCCCTCCGCGACTGCGAATTTCCACTTCCCAACCTCCCACCCCCGGCGCCGCCCACCATCCGTACTCCGCCACAGACGAAAGGAATCCATGGGCGTCTGCGAGGCCTCCTCAGGCCAGGTCTCTCTCCACTTCGACGCGGCCCGACCGGGCCGCCGCGGCGAGCGCCGCGTAGTCGAGTTCGTTCCGATCCGCGTAGCGGCTGGAGAAATCGGCGATCGCTTCGTCGAACCTCTTGCCCTTGCCGAGGTAGGCGCCGATCGCGACCCGGTCTCCCGAGCGGGCATGGGCGCGGGCCAGGGTCCAGCCGCAGGCCCGGCCGTAACCCGCCAGGCCGTTGGGGGGGAGGGCCTCGACGTCGACCGAGCGCTTGCCGTCCCAGAGCTGGCGGACGTAGAAGTCCCGTTTGCGCTCATCGACGCCGATGGCCGGCGCCCAGCCGAGGAAGATGTCGCTCGCCGCCTGCATCAGCCGCTGGCCCTCGACCACGCGCTCACCGTGGTTCCCGAACTCGCCGGCGCCGACATAGGGCTCGAGCACGGAGGCCTCGGCTTCCTTGGCCTGCAGTAGAAGCGGATCCTGCCCGTCGCGTCCCATGAACAGCAGCACCCAGGCGCGGGTGCCGACGCTGCCGACCCCGACCACCTTGCGGGCGATGTCCACGAACCGGTAGCCGTCCAGGAGTCGGCGGCGATCCCGCTGCACGCTCTCGCGGTAGTTCGCCAGGACCGTTTCGAGCCTTCCCTCGAGTTTCCGGAGTTGGTTTCCGGCGAGCAGCTCGCGCATCGGGACGAGGAGCGGTGGGTCGCTGATGAACCGCGGTTCGCCGTCGACTTCGTGGACGAGGCGATCGAATGCCTTGAGGCTGTTCTTCTTCTCCGCCTTGGCGGCGTTCCGTTCGGCTTGCTTCACCAGCTTCCGATCGGCGACCTTGGCGATCTCGGCGAGCAGCCTGTCGACGTCGAGGCGGGCGTACCAGACATCGAGGTTCCGCATCTCGGCGAAGCTCCTCATCGCCTCCCGGTAGGCGCCGGTGGCGGCGAGGACGGCGGCACGGCTCTCCTTGGCGGTGAATTCACGATCCCGCCCGGCGATCTCGAAGCTCGCCGCCAGCCTCTTCACGTCCCACTCCCAGGGACCCGGGAGCGTCTCGTCGAAATCGTTGAGGTCGAACACCAGGCGACGGTCCGGGGCGGCGAAGGCGCCGAAGTTGGAGAGATGGGCGTCGCCACAAGCCTGCGCCTGCAGGCCGCTCTCGGGACCGCCCGCCAGGTCCATCGCCATGATCGCCGCGGCCCCGCGGTAGAAGGTGAACGCCGAGGCGAGCATCCGTCCGTAACGGATCGGCACCAGCTCCGGCAGCCGGTCCTCGGCCTGCTGTTCGAGCACCTCGACCGGATCGCGGCGATCCGCGGCCGGCTCCCAGTCGCCGTGCGCGTCGCGCGGCGCCTCCTCGCGCGCCGCCTTGCCGGCAGCGGCGCTCTGCTCGGCGCTGAGTACAGCGTTCGCCCCGAACTCCAGCAGGCTTCGAGGCTCCGAGGCCATGGTCGAGGCTCGGCCTTGCCTTGAACGGCAGGCGTCAGACGGCTCCTTCCGAGCTGGCCGGAGGCCGAGAGAACGCCCCGAATATCCAGAACACCGGGAAGAAGATCCCGCAGAAGAACAGCCAGCCGTGACCGTTGCGAAGCGTCGCGATGCCAAGCCAGAAGAACAAGATCAGCCAGATGAAAATCCCAAACCCGATCCAAAGCATTGGAATCAGGCCTCCTTCTCGTTAGGGCCATCTTCTGGCCATGTCGGCGGTGCAAGGAGGCTAGGCTCGAAGCGTCAGGTCAGGCACCGTAAGAGCCCGCACGTTAGGCGGGAGAAGTACGGATGCAGCACTTCAAGCAGTTCGTGGCTTCCGAAGGCGGCGGTTCGCGGCGCAGGAACGGGCGGGTTCAGTCGGCTCGAGCAAGGCTCGAGGTCGCGGGTTCGAGGCCCGTCGTCCGCTTCAACACGAGGGCCATCGCCACCGAGGCGTCGATTGCGGCCACCGCCATGGCGAGGTTGCGGACCACCATGTTGAACGGGGAGGCGTAGATCGGGAAGGGTCCCTCGGCGCCGAGCGGGCCGTAGGCGGCGGCGGTGACGACGGCGGCGAAGATCGTGATCCAGGCCGGCCGCGAGAGTCGGCTTCCTTGCGTGCTGAGCAGGACGGCCGCCAGCCCGATGGTCCAGATCAGGTACTGCGAGCTGAGGACGCGGCTGGTCACCATCAGGAGGAGCACGACGGTGAAGGCGAAGTCGCGGCTGAGGGCGACGCCGGCGAGATCGCTGCGGCCGCGGCCGATCGCCCGCGTCCGCGCCAGCCACCAGAGCCCGGCGGCGATCAGGACCGCGAGCGTGGCGAAGTCGAGGAGGTGGGCGACGGAGTCGGCGGGATGGCTGACGATCTCAAGAGCTCCGTAGCGCACGCCGATGTTCGGCGCCTCGCCGGTGACCAGCTGGCGCAGGTGCCAGGGCAGGCTGGCGACCGATTCGAGCTGCAGCCCGCGCTTGCCCTGTTCGTTCAGGAACCCGAGCTGGTCGCCGCCGAAGGAGATCGCCGAGATCGCGAAGACGAGCGCGATCGCGGCAGCCGCGGCCAGGGCGGCGCGAAGCAGGCGGCGCCGGTCCCACTCGCCGAAGAGGAGGACGACCGGCCAGGCTTTGATCGTCGCCCCCAGTCCGGCCAGCGCGCCGAACCAGGCCGGGCGGCGGTGGACGACGATCATTGCCCCGACCGCGAGCACGGTCGCGCTGAGGTCGAACCGCAGGAGCGGGAGGGTGCGCAGCATCGGCATCGCCAGCAGCCAGACCCAGACGCCGGTGTCCTTGCCTTCGCGGCGGCTCAGCGCGGCGATCAGCCCGACCCCGATGAGGTCGAAGAGCAGCATCGAGGCGACGAACGACTGTCCGAAACCGGTCAGCCCGAGCCCCAGCCGCGGCAGCATCAGGAGCAGGGCGGCGCCGGGCGGGTACTGCCAGTTGGATTCCGCCGGCAGCGCGCCGGCGCTGAGCTGGGCCGACCACGGCGCGTAGACGAGGCCGGTGTCTTCCAGCTGCTGTCCGGTCGCGTGATTCCAGAAGCCGACCTGGACGACCATCGCCGCTCGCGTCAGCAGCCAAACGCCCGCCCAGATCCAAAGCTTGTGCCGCCGGTAGAACGAATTCACCGTCGCGCAAGCTATTGGTTGCGCCCGCTGTCTTTCAGCCCTTCAGCGCTCGCAACATCGAGCGAATCTACCGCGGCTCCGGTCGTCTAGCCGAGCACGAGCCGGGGTTCGTAGGGGACCTCGGGGGATCCCAGGTGCCACTCCATCCAGCGGCAGATCGAAGGAGTCGCCGCCCAGCTGCCCATCTGGCGGCCACGGCCCTGCACCTTGCGGAGCCGGTGCGGGCAGCGCAGCCGCGCGGCGGCCAGCGCGCTTGCCGCCACCAGGTCGGAGTCGCTCGTCTCGACGACGAGGAGGGTGGGGGCTTGGATCTCGCCGAGATCGGCGACGGCAAGGTCGGGGCGACCCGAGTGCGAGGCCACGGCGCCCACCTCGTCGCCGAGGATCGCCGCCGCGGTGAGCGCCGCCGCGGAGCCGAGGCCGGAGCCGACAAAGCCGACCGGCAGGCCTTCGGCCCCCCACTGCTGGGCGCTCCATGCGGCGGCGGCGAGGAGCCGGTCGCTCAACACGTCGACGTCGCGGCCGTCCTCGGTGCTCTCGCTTCCCTCGACCAGGTCGAAGAGGAGAGTCCCAAGGCCGCGCCGGTTCAGCTCCCGGGCGAGGTCGCACTGGCGGGCGTCGATCCGCCCGAGATTGCGGCTCGAGGCGACGAGCACCAGCCCTCTGGCGCCGGCCGGGATGTCGAGCGCCCCGTGCAGCTTCCCTCCACCGCCCTCGACACAGACGCCTCGGCTCAGGGTCGGGATCGGGATCGCAGGAAGTTGCTCGGGTTTGGGTAGACGCAGCTGCATACTGCCTCGCTCGGCCCTCCGGGGGGCATCGACTGGTGGGACCAAGCTCGCAGAGGTTCCCCGCGAGGCCATCCGTAATCGACCGCCGTCTCGGCGCTATTTCGCCACGGGGAAGGCCAATTCCAGTTCGGCATTTCCCGGATGTCCGCCCCGACCCGCGCGAGTACAACTGCTTACGGATAAGGGCCGGCCACCGGCAAAGCGCGAGAACCGAAGGAGCCGGACGATGGCAGAGGGCACGATCAAATGTCGCACCTTACTTTTCTGCTTTCGGAGGAGGAGGAGACTCGTAGAGGAGTACTGAGGTCGAGGCGTACATAAGCTTGCCCATGTCACCATCGACGCGCTGGACAGCCTCGGCTTGGCGTAGCTCGCACAAGTGCATCAACTCGGTTATGTCCTCGGCGAGTTGAATGAATCCCGCGTCATCGAGCCTGAGCGTGAGGTTGAAGCTGCCCGCTCATCTTCCTCGATATCGAGCAGCATCCTGGCGTTGGCTTCGGGCGGCCGACGAGGTCGCGCAGCTCCGTAATCGGGCATGTTCGCCGGCGGCTGCGACATAGGAGCAATCAAGTATCAAGTCCGAGCCATCGGGCAAACAACGCGCTCCGCCCTGCGCGGAGTACGGACGGCGTCGGCTGGCAAGCGGCCTTGACCTACCGGGTCGGTTCGGTACCTTGGAGGCACTCCCTCAGGCTGCTTGCGGCGCCCCGTCCCTATGCCTAGCCCGCTTTGCGCCCGATGTAGATGATCTTGTAGTGGCGCTCGTCTTCGGGCGGGGCGGAGAGGACGACCTCGCCGCCGACCTCCTCCATGCCGAGGACGGCGAGGCAGTCGAGGCCGGCGGCGGCCATCGCGGCGCGGATCTCGTCCTCGCTGCGGTAGCGCTCCTGGTGGCTGATCGGCTCCTCGATCCCGTCGCCTTCGATCCGGGATTCGAACATGTTCGGGTCGCCGCCGACCGAGCCGGTGCCGCGCCAGACCCAGTGGCGCCCTTCGTGCTCGACCTGGCGCACTTCGGTCGAGTAGGTGCTCATATAGGTGGACCAGGAGTTGCAGTCGAAGATCACCAAGCCGCCGTCGGCGAGGTTGGCCCGCATCCCGGCGAAGGCCCGCTCGGGGTCGCCGTCGCCCATCAGGTAGTTGACCGGGTCGTTGAGGGCAATCACCAGCTCGAACTCGCCGAAGACCGGCAGCTCGCGCATGTCGGCGATCGACAGCTCGACCGCATCGCCCGCCTGCTCCTTGGCCCGCTTCAGCATCGCCGGCGAGAGGTCGCAGCCGCGCACCTGCCAGCCGCGCTGCAGCAGAGGCGCGAAAGCCCGGCCGGTGCCGCAGCCGACATCCAGCACCCTGCCCTTGCGAAGCCCGTGCTTCTCGAGCTCCGGCAGCAGCGCCCGGCCCACCCACATCTCGTAGTCGTTCAGGTGGTTGAACTCGTTGTAGACGGGCGCGAAGGCTTCGTAGGCTTCGAGAACCGAATTCCCTCCCACGCGCTGGACCCTAACGCAGCGCTCAGGGAATTCCAGGCTCTGACTCCTCCGCAATCCGACAAATCTCTGCAAACACGGGCATCGCCCCTTTCTCCTGGCGTCGGGGCATTCGCGCCACGTGGTCACTGACCGAACCGACTGAACTCGACAGAACTGATCCAGCGGGAAGCCTCAAGCGACCCCGAGGGGGTGCCAGGCCTTTTCCTCGGCCTCGGGATCCCCTTCGCGCGCCCGTTTCCCGGCGGACCGGTCGGCGCCATGGGCGACCGGCAGGCGGTAGAAGTGCTCGGTCGCGCCGCGGACCTGGCGCTCGCGGACGAGTTCGATCAGGTTCGACTTCGCCAGCTCGGTGACGTGGTAGTTGGTGTTGCTGAGGGGGATCTGCAGCTCGTGGCTGAGGTCGCTGGGGGAGAGGACGCGGCCGCCGTCGATCCCGAGGATTTCGAGGATCGAGATTCTCAGGGGGTGCGCGGTCGCCCGCGCCAGTCGCTCCCAGTCGACCGGGATCGAGTCGCCGGGTCCTGGTCGCGACGCCGGCCGATCCCCGTTCTGCGCTGCGATTACGTCGCCTTCGAGGGTGTCCAAGGGGTGGGGGGAAGAACTTCCATTCTCGGTGGCCATGTGGACACTTTACCCAAAAATGTTGATTCAAGTCATCAATTTAGGGTAGTCTTTTCGTCGAGGATGCTTCTCGGGAGGAAAATTCCTTGGCTCAACGGGCGGCTGGTGGCGCTTGCGTCGCTCTGCCTGGCATTGGGATTGGCGACCGCCTCCACCGCCGCGGCCGACACCGGCGACATCATCGCCCCGAGCGATCCCGCCCATCCTGCGGTCGACTCGGGCTGGCAGGCCGGCACCTGCACCGAAGAACCGCCGGAACCCGGCGCGGAAACCTGCTCGATCGCCACCCCGGAACAGTTCTTCGAAACCGCGGGCGCGCACCCGAACTGGGGCTTCACCCAGTTCATCATCAAGCACGGTCCGCCCCCCGGCGAAGCTCCGGTCGACGAACTGAAGACGGTCCGGGTCGACCTCCCGGTCGGCCTCAGCGTCAATCCCGGCGCCACCGTCCGCTGTCCGTTGAGCACCTTCGAAGCCGGCGCCGCGGGGTGCCCGCCGGAATCGAAGGTCGGGGAAAGCCTGGTCACCGCCGCCGGCCCCCTCGGGCCGATCGAACCGCAGCCCGGCATCACCCAGGTCCCCGTCTACAACGTCGAACCGAAGCCGGGCGAGGCCGCCCGCTTCGGCCTCGAACTCGCCGAAAACGAAGTCTTCCTCGAAGGTGACGTGAATTGGTCCGGCGATTACCACGAGGGCTTCACGATCCACGTGCCCGCCACCCTTTCCGAAGACCTGGCCGAACCCCTGGGCCTGCTGACCGGGCAGAAGGGCGTCGTCCTCAAGAACCGCCTGATCTTCGACGGGCGCTCCGGCGACGGCACCTTCCTGACCACGCCGACCACCTGCTTCGGCCCCGCCTACGGCTCCGGTTGGGTGGAAGGCGAACAGCCGAACGGTCCCTCCGGGCACATCTACTCGACCCTCTTGCGAGCCGACTCGGTCGGCGACCCGAACCCGACCTTCCCCGAAGGCTCCTCCTTCTTCGAGTCGCCGATTCCGCCGGGAACCGAACCGAAAGGCTGCTCCTCGATCCCCTACGGGCCGAAGATCGAGGTGAATCCCGGCACGCAGCAGGCCGACTCGCCCGCCGGCGCCGCGGTGAACATCGACGTCCCGCACCTGCTGCCGGACTTCGGCACCGAAGAAAACGAACAGGACAGCTCCCACACCCGCGCGGCGACGGTGACGCTGCCGGCGGGGATGGGCCTCAATCCCTCGGCCGCCAGCGGCCTCCAGACCTGCAGCGACGAGCAGTTCGGCAAGGGGACGACGAACCCGGTCGCCTGCCCGCCGCAGTCGATCGTCGGGCACGTCCGGATCGAATCGCCGCCGCTGGAAGACGAAGGCTCACAGCCCGAAGAAGCGCTCGAAGGCAATGTCTACGTCGGCAGCCAGCTCAGCCGCGACCCGGCCTCCGGGAACGAGTACCGGATCTTCATTCATGCGGTCTCGCGCCGCTATGGGATCGACGTGCGCCTGGTCGGCAACGTCCGCGCCGACCCCCGGACGGGACAGCTCTCGACGACGATCTCCGAAGCGCCGCAGGTCCCCTTCACCTCCTTCGACCTGACCTTCAGGGGCGGGGCGCAGGCGGTGCTGAGCAGCCCGCCGGCATGTGGTCCCAACGAGACGGCGGCGGCGATGACGCCGTGGTCGGGGAACCCGCCGGTGCACCCCGGCGACAAATTCACCCTTACCAGCGCCCCAGGGGGCGGCGCCTGCGCGAAGACGCTCGCCGAACGCCCCTTCGGCCCGAGCTTCGGGGCCGGCCCCGCGAGCTCAAAGGCCGGCGCCTTCAGCCCCTTCTCGCTCCGGATCTCCCGGCCCGACGGCCAGCAGGAGCTGAAAGGCGCCGACATCGTCCTGCCCCCCGGGATGACCGGCAAGCTCGCCGGGATCCCCTACTGCCCTGAGGCGGCGCTGGTGGCGGCGGGCACCAAGTCGGGCGGCGAGGAGAGGGGCAGCTCCAGCTGCCCCGCCGCCGGCCAGGTCGGCACCGCCGCGATCGAGGTCGGCACCGGCCCGGCGCCGTTCAAGATCGACGACGGCAAGGTCTTCCTCTCAGGCCCCTACCACGGGGCCCCTCTCTCCCTGGCAGTGATCACCCCCGCCACGGCCGGCCCGTTCGACCTCGGGACGGTCGTGGTGAGGGTGGCGCTGTTCGTCGATCCGGAAACGGCGCAGATCCATGCCGTCTCCGACCCGATCCCCCACGTCTTCGGCGGCGCCCTGCTCGACATCCGCTCGGTCGAGATGACGATGAGCCGGCCCGAATTCACCCTCAACCCGACCAGCTGCGACCAGTTGGCGACCACCGGGGCGCTGCTCGGCGGCGGCGGCGACCCGAACGACCCGGCGGCCTTCGGCAGCGCCCCCGTCAGCGTCCCCTTCCAGACCACCGAATGCGGCGCCCTGAAGTTCCGGCCGAAGCTCTACACCCGGCTGTTCGGCGGCCGCAAGAAGATGCTGCGCTCGCGGCATCCGGCCTTCCGGGCGGTGCTGGTCGCCCGCGGCGGCGACGCCGACATCAATCGCGCGGCGCTGATCCTGCCGCACTCGCAGTTCCTCGACCAGGGCCACATCGGCACGATCTGCACCCGCGTGCAGCTGGCCGCCCACGCCTGCCCGGCGCGGTCGGTCTACGGCCACGCGTGGGCGCGGACGCCGCTGCTCGACGGCGAACTCAAAGGCCCCGTCTACCTCGTCTCTTCCGACCACGAACTACCCGACATGCTGGTCGACCTGCAGGGTCAGGTGGACGTCCGCCTCCGCGGCGTCATCAGCTCGAGCAAGGCGCGGCTGAAGACCGTCTTCAGCGGCGTCCCCGACGTCCCCGTCAGCCGGTTCGTGCTGAGGATGAAGGGCGGCAAGAAGGGGCTGCTGGTCAACTCCCGCGACCTCTGCCTCAAGCGCAACTTCTCCTTCCTCAACTTCAAGGCGCAGAACGGCAAGAAGCTGAGGAAGAAGAGGCTGCCGCTGCGGACGCCCGGCTGCCGCCATGCCCGGCGCCACCACGGGCACTCGAAGCACCGCCACCGGTAGAGACGCGTCACCCCGACCGGATTAGCAACGGGGCCGCCTGGGTACCGGCCTTCGCGAGGCAGGATCAATCGGGGGGAGGATCGACTTGAGATCGGTGGTTGCGAGGACGGGCCTGCTGGCAGTTGTCTTGACGCTGCTCGTGGCGGCGTCGGCGCAGGCGGGGGAAGTTCCGTTCGCACCCCAGCACACGCCGCCCAGCGACGAAGACGGCTGGCAGGCGGGCACCTGCGTCAACCCCGAATGCGCGCCTGAAGACCCGCCGGCCTCGTTCTACGAAACCGCAGCGGGTCACCCCCCGTTCGGGATTACCCAGTTCACGATCAGGAACACGACGGTGCTGACCCACGTCGAACCCGAAGTCAACCTCAAGACCCTGCGGGTCGATCTGCCGGTGGGCCTCAGCGTCAACCCCGGGGCGACGCCTCAGTGCGCAGTCGAACATCCCAAAGACTGCGGCGCCGAAAGCAAAGTCGGAGAAAGCATCGTCACCGTCTCGCCGGAAGCGCCGCTGCTTCCCCCGATCACGATCACGGCTCCCGTCTACAACCTCGTCCCAAAGCAGGGAGAGCCCGCTCGGTTCGGATTCACCGTGGAAGCGATCCCGGGGATCGAAATCGTCGAACCCGCTGACATCTATCTCGAAGCCGACGTCGCTTGGGACGGTGACTACCACGAGGGGTTCACGATCGACGTGCCCAAGGTCAGCAACGTCAAGCTGCTGAAAAACCGCCTCGTCTTCAACGGACTCGCCCACGCCGGCAACGGGGTGGGGTACTTCCTGACCACCCCGAGCACCTGCTTCGACCCGACCGGCCCCACCTATGCCCACACCTACTCCACCTACGCCCGCGGCGACTCGATCGAAAACCCGGACCCGAGCTTCCCCGCCGGCTCGCCCTTCGTCGAGTCGCCGCTACCGCCCGGGACCAGCCCGAAAGGCTGCGGGTCGATCCCGTTCCATCCCGGCCTCCACGTCGATCCGGGGACCGACCAGGTCGACTCCCCCGCCGGCGCGACCACCGAGGTGACGCTTCCCGTCGAATCCAGTGCCACGGCCCAGGAAACCTCGACGATGCGGGCGGCGCGGGTGACGCTGCCGGCCGGGCTGGGGCTCAACCCCTCGGCGGCGAACGGCCTCCAGGCCTGCACCGAAGCGCAGTTCGGCAAGGGGACGGGGAGCCCGATCCAGTGCCCGGCGGCTTCGAAGATCGGCACCGTGACCGTGGCGACGCCGCCGCTGCCGGAGGGGCCGCTGACCGGCAACGTCTACGTCGGCGAGCAGAAGAGCCGCGACCCCGAATCGGGCGAAGAGTTCAGGATCTTCGTCGACGCCGCCTCCTCCAGATATGGAGTGGACGTCCGCCTGATCGGCAACGTCATCGCCAGCGCCCAGACCGGGCAGCTCACGGCGGTCTTCGACGAACCCGCCAAAGCGGTGAGTCGCGGCGGCAACGGCGACAACCTGCCGAGCGGCCTGCCGCAGGTCCCGTTCACCACCTTCCGGATCGTCCTCGACGGCGGCGACAGGGCCACCCTCACCAGCCCGCCGACCTGCGGGCCGAACAGGGCGACGAGCCAGCTGACGCCGTGGTCGGGCAATGCGCCGGCGACGCCCTCGAGCGAGTTCTCGCTGGCGAAGGCGCCCGGCGGCGGCGCCTGCCCGAAGACCATGGCCGACCGGCCCTTCTCGCCCGGCTTCACCGCGAAGCCGAAGAGCGCCGAAGCCGGGGCCTTCACGCCCTTCTCGACCCACATCAGCCGCGGGCCGGGGCAGCAGGAGCTGAAAGGCATCGACGTCACCCTGCCCGAAGGCGAGACCGCGAAGTTGAAGGGCGTTCCGTACTGTCCGCCGGCGCAGATCGCCGCCGCCGCGGCCCGCTCGGGCAGCGAAGAGAAGTCCAACCCGAGCTGCCCGGACAACAGCAAGATCGGCGTCGCCACCGTGCAGGCCGGCAGCGGCGGCGCGCCGCTGCAGATCTCCGGGACCGCTTACCTCGCCGGCCCCTACCAGGGGGCGCCGCTCTCGGCCGTCGTCGTCACCCCGGCGCTGGCCGGTCCCTTCGACCTCGGCAACGTCGTCGTCCGGGTGCCGTTCTTCCTCGACCCGGAAACGGCGCAGATCCACCCGAAGACGGACGCGCTGCCCGACGTCTACGGCGGCACCAGGCTCGACCTTCGCTCGATCTTCCTCAACGTCAACCGCAGGGAATTCACCCTCAACGGCACCAACTGCCACGGTGGGGCGACGGCCGGCACGATCAGCGGGGGCGGGGCGGACCCGGCCAACCCGGCCGCCTACTCGGCCGCGCCGGTCAGCGACAGCTTCCAGCCGACCGGCTGCGGCAAGCTGAAGTTCCGGCCGAAGCTGTACCTGCGGCTCTTCGGCGCCACCCGCCGGGCGAAGAATCCGAAACTGCGCGCGGTGCTGAAGGCGCGCCCCGGCGACGCCGACATCGCCCGCGCCTCGGTCGGCCTCCCGCACGCGCTCTTCCTCGACCAGGCGAGCCTGGCGAGGATCTGCACCCGGGTCCAGTTCGCCGCTGACCAGTGCCCGAAGAAGTCGATCTACGGTCGCGCGCGCGCCTTCACGCCGCTGCTCGGCAAGCCGCTGCAGGGCCCCGTCTACCTGCGGTCCTCGAATAACCCCCTCCCTGACCTGGTCGCCCACCTGCAGGGGCAGGTGACGATCGACCTGGTCGGCAGGATCGACAGCTTCAAGGGCGGCATCCGCACCACCTTCGCCCACGTCCCCGACGTGCCGGTCGAAAAGTTCGTGATGACGCTGCCGGGCGGCAAGCGCGGGCTGCTGGTCAACTCGACCGACCTCTGCGCCAGGAAGGTCCACTCGGTGATCCGCTTCAAAGCGCAGAACGGCAAGAAGCGCAACCCGCGCCACACGACGCTGCGGACGCCGTGCAAGCAGAAGAAGCACAAGCACCACCACAGGAAGAGGAGTCACCGGAAGTAGACACCGAAAACTGTCACATCACCAAACGATGTAGTGGTTACCGAGGTTGTAGTCGGCCGAGGTACTTGAAAGGCCCTTCGCGGTGTGTAATGTCTTTCACGGGAGGGTTGTCCTGGGCGCTCTCAGGGGGGCGTCCTCGTTAAGGGAAAACGAGGAGGAAATTGATGGCAAAGCGCTCGCTCGCATTGCTTTTTATGTGTCTCGCGGCTCTGCTCGCGGTGCCCGTCCTGGCCCAGGCAGACACGACGGACATCATCGAACCGAATACGGAGCCGCCGACGGCGGCGGATGGCTTCCAGGCTCTGACCTGCGTGGAAAACGAACCCGCGCCGGGGGAATACTGCTCTCCCGAAACGCCTGAACTGTTCTTCACCCAGGCTGCAGGGCACCCGCCGGTCGGATTCACGCAGTACATCATCCAACACGTCAACGGCTCCGGCTTCATCACCAACGAAGGCACTCCGATCTTTGAAATCCCCACCTCGGAAATCAAGGAGCCGCGAAGTGACCGCAACATCAAGACGCTGAGGGTGGATCTGCCTCCAGGGTTGACCGTCAACCCGAACGCGACGCCCAAGTGCTCCGTCGAAGACTTCAAAGCGATCGGCGAAATCCCGGGAGGGGGAGGAGCGGTCGGCCACGTTCCGGCTTGTTCTCCAACCTCCATCGTCGGTCAAGAGGAAGTGACCCTGGTTACCACGGTAGGCGGGGTGGTCCCTGCCGGCGCCCCCTTCCCGGCGACCGCGAAATTGCCGAAGGGGACGGTGGTCACGCCCGACCCCACCAAAGGCACGATCGTCCCGGTCTACAACCTGCAGCCGAAGTACGGTGAACCGGCTCTGTTCGGGTTTGTCGTCGCGGCAAAAGAGGTCGTCTACCTCGAAACCGACGTCTCCTGGCAGAGCGACTACCACGAGGGGTTCACGATCCGTCTCCCCGAAGAAGAACCGCCGTTCACGACCCTGAAAAGCCGCCTGGTTCAGAAAGGGCGCTCGGGCAACGGGACCTTCATCAACAACCCGACCACCTGCCTCGACCCGAACCAGTACCCGCATCTCTATTCGACCTGGTTCCGGGCCGAGTCCTATGGCGAACCGGACCCGAACTTCCCCGAAGGCTCGACTCCGGTCGAGGCCAAGGTGGAGGATTCCTCCGGGAAACTGATCCAGCAGGAAGGTTGCGGCAGCGTCCCGTTCGAACCGTCGATCGCCATGGACGCCGGTACGGCGAACGTCGACTCGCCCTCCGGCGCGACGATCGACGTGAAGCTGCCCTTCGACGCCGCCAAAGAAGGCGGTGAAGGACAGTCGCAGTCGCACGTCCGCAAGGCGGAAGTGACCCTGCCGCCCTACATGGGCCTCAACCCCGCCGGGGCCCAGGGCCTCACCGCCTGCAGCGACGGGCACTTCAGGAAGAACGAGCGGTTCTACGGCAACACCTGCCCGGACAGCTCGAAGATCGGGACCGCGACGGTCGAATCGCCGCCGCTCGAACGGCCGCTGACCGGCGACGTCTACGTCGGCTTCCAGAACAGCCGTGTCCCGGAATCCGGCGAAGAGTTCCGGATCCTGGTCGAAGCCAAGGAAGAAGAAGAGGGCATAAACGCCCGCCTGATCGGCCACGTCAAGGCGGACCCGAACACGGGCCGGCTGACCGCGGTGTTCGACGAACAGCAACAGCTGGAACTGACGGGCAGCCAGGCTGACATGCCCAGCGGCCTGCCGCAGGTGCCGTTCACCTCGGTGAAGCTGCACTTCGACGGGTCCAAAGCGGTGCTGACCAGCCCGCCGATCTGCTCGAGCGATACGGCGAGCAGGCTGGAACCGTGGGCCCGCCCCGGGACCGACGCCGAACCGAAGAGCACGGTCACGCTGACCAGCGACCCGGGTGGCGGCGACTGCCCGAAGACGATGGCCGAGCGGAAGTTCGCGCCGACCTACAAGGCCAACAGCGACAGCACCGAAGCTGGCAAGTACAGCCCCTTGCGCGTGCACATCGCTCGCAAGGACGGCGAACAGGAGTTGAAGGTCGTCGACGTGACCCTGCCGAAGGGCCTCGCCGGCAAACTCGCCGGGGTCGCGTACTGCCCGGAGAGCGCGATCGCCACGGCTGTCGCCAACGGCGGCCGCGAAGAGATCGGCACCCCGAGCTGCCCCGACAGCAGCTTCCTGGGGACCGCCGAGACGGCCTCCGGCACGGGCGACAACCCGCTGAAGCTGGCGGGCAACGTCTACCTGGCCGGGCCTTACAAAGGCGCGCCGTTCTCGCTGGTGACGACGACCCCGGCGGTGGCCGGGCCGTTCAACCTCGGCGTCGTCGTCGTCCGGGTGGCGCTCAACGTCAACCCGGACACCGGACAGGTCAACGCGGTCTCCGACCCGATCCCCGACGTCTACAACGGGGTGAAGCTGGACATCCGCTCGATCGACCTCAACATCGACCGCAACCGCTTCATGATCAACCCGACCAACTGCAACGCGCAGGCGACCACCGGGGCGGTCGAGGGCGGCGGAGCCGATCCGACCAACCCGGCGACGTTCAGCTCCTACGCGGTCAACGACCCGTTCCAGGCGACCGCCTGCAACAAGCTCGGCTTCAAGCCGCACTTCAAGGTGCAGCTGTACGGGCCGACGAAGCGGGCGAAGAACCCGCGCCTGAAGGCGACGCTGACGTCCAACCAGCAGCAGGCGAACGTGCTCCGCACGGCGCTGACGATGCCGCACTCGCTGTTCCTCGATCAGAGCCACATCGGCACCGTGTGCACCCGGCCGCAGCTGGCCGCGCACAACTGTCCGAAGGCCTCGATCTACGGCAAGGCGTGGGCGGAATCGGCGCTGCTGGAAAACAAGTTGGCGGGCAAGGTGTACCTGGTGTCCTCCAACCACAAGTTGCCGGACCTGCTGGTCGACCTGCGCGGCCAGGTGGAGGTCTACCTGCGCGGCGTGATCGGCTCCAAGCACGGCGGCCTGAAGACGGTCTTCAACAACGTGCCGGACCTGCCGGTGCGGAAGTTCGTCCTCAATATGCGGGGCGGGAAGAAGAGCCTGCTCGTCAACTCGACCAACACCTGCGCGAAGACGCAGCGAGCCGTGTTGAACATCAAGGGCCAGAACGGCAAGAAGTTGAAGAACAACAAGTTCAAGTTGCACATCGCCTCCTGCGGCAAGCACAAGAAGCACAAGAAGTAGCCGCACCCAGAGCCATTCGGAGCACCGGCGCGGAGGCAATAGCCTCCCGCCGGTGCGACCGACGCTCTCAGTCCTGATCGTCGCCTACGAGAGCGGCGACGACCTGCGCAAGACCCTCCCGGCGCTGCTCCCGGAGCTGGATGAGGGCGACGAGCTGATCGTCGTCGAGAACAGGCCCGGCGACGGCAGCGTCGAGGTCGTGCGCGAGCTGGCGCCGCGGGCGCAGATCGTCCCCATGGGCCGCAACACCGGCTTCGCCGGCGGCATCAACGCCGGCGCCGAAGCGGCGAGGGGGGAGCTGCTGGTCCTGCTCAACCCCGATGCCGTCCCGCGGCGCGGCTTCGGCGAGGCGATCCGGCGCCCCTGGCGGGAGGACCGCGGCTGGGCGGCCTGGCAGGCGCTGGTAGCCGACCGGACCGGCGAGGCGATCAACTCGGCCGGCAACCCGGTCCACTTCACGGGGATCGTCTGGGCCGGCGGCCACGGGCGCCCGCTCGCCGAGGCGCCGCCGCCGGGGGAGGTTGCCGCGCTCTCCGGAGCCTGCCTGGCGATTCCGGCGGAGAAGTGGCGCCGCGCCGACGGCTTCCCGGCCGAGTTCTTCATGTACCACGAGGACGTCGACCTCTCGCTGCGGCTGCGGATGGAGGGAGGCCGCGTCGGAATCGAGCCGACCGCGGTCGTCGCCCACGACTACGACTTCGACGCCGGCGCCGAGAAGTGGCGCCGGCTCGAGCGCAACCGCCTCGCCTTCCTCGTCCGCACCTACCCGGCGCCGCTGCTGGCGCTGCTGGCACCGGCCCTGATCGCGACCGAGCTGGCGCTGCTGGTCGTCTCCGCCGCCGGAGGCTGGGGTCCCCAGAAGCGCCGCGCCAACCGCGAATTCCTAACCTGGCTACCGCGCCTCCTCCGCGAGCGCCGCGCGATTCAGCGCACCCGAACCATCACCCCCGCCGAGTTCGCGAGCCACCTGACCCCAGACCTCGACTCCGACCTGATCTCCCCGCTAGCTCGCTCTTGGTCGGTGCGCCTGCTGCTGCGCACCTACTGGCGAGCGGTCCGATTGCTCCTCCCCGGCTAGGCGGATCGGTGGGGTCCGGTGCCCCTCCCGACCCAGACGCTCGGTGAAAACGCGTTTCTCTCCGCTATGCGGAAAGAAACGCGTTTTCACCGGATGGGCTGAGGCTAGATGGCCGTCCCACGACGAGGTCGACTCTAATTCGGCTGGCTGCTGGGCCGGATCAGGATCTCGTTGACGTCGACCCCCTCCGGCTGCGCCAGCGCGAACATCACAGCGCGGGCGATGTCCTCATCCGCGAGCGCTCCCTGCGGCCGGTTCTCGAAGAAGGGCGTGTCGACCATGCCCGGCTCGATCACGGTGACGCGGATGCCCTGGTTGTCGTGCATCTGCCGTAGCTCCTGGCGAAGCGACTCGCCGATCGCCGTCGCCGCCCACTTGGTCGCCGAGTAGAGCGAGCCCGGCAGCGCCCGGCGTCCGGCGACCGAGCTGGTGACGAGGAAGTGGCCGTCGCCCCGCTCGAGCAGGTGGGGGAGGGTGGCGCGGATCGTCAGCGCCACGCCGTAGACGTTGGTCAGGACCATCGAGCGCCAGTGCTCGACCGACTCCTCGAAGAAGCCGCGCTTGGCCCCGAAGCCGGCGTTGGCGAAGACGGCGTCGATGCGGCCGAAGCGATCCAGTGCGGCCTGCGCCAGCGCCTGCACCTCGTCCCACTCGGTGACGTCGCAGCGCACCGCCACCGCCCGCTCCTCACCCCCCAGCTCCGCGGCCAATGCCTCCAGCTCCTCGACCCGCCGAGCCGCCAGGACCAGCCGGTACTTCCCGGCCGCCGCGCGGGCCGTCGCGGCTCCGATCCCACTCGAAGCTCCGGTGATGAGAAGAACCGGGTCGGCCACAGAGTCGATTCTGCCAACTTCAGCGCCTTCGGCAGAGGACGGGAATCCCGGGTCGCCGGACACTCAGCCCGAAGGGCGTCCGCCGACCCGGGATTCCCGTCCTCCCCGCCTACGGACACTCAGCCCGAAGGGCGTCCGCCGACCCCCTCCCGCTCGCTCCCCCCCACCAACCGAGCGAAGGGCGCCCGACGCTCCCGCTCGCTCCACCACGCAGCCTTGCGATAATCCACCCTCTCGTGGATCCCCAGCGCAAGCGAAAGATCCGGCTGGTCGTCGCGCTCAGCGTCGCGGTCCTGCTTGCGGTCGCGCTGATCTACACCTCGTTCGCCGCCTCGACCGAGGCGAAGGAGCCCTCCGAACTGCTCGGCGCCGCCCCTGGCACCCATGCCGAGATGACCGGAAAGGTCGTCAAGGGCTCGATCCGCCACGTCGGCAACGGCATCGCTTTCCGCGTTGTCGACCGCGACGAAACGGGCAAGCCTCTGCCCGTCACTTACAAGGGAACCGTCCCGGACCCCTTCCGCGGCGGCCGCGAGATCGTCCTGACTGGTTCAGTCGAGCACGGCACCTTCGTCGGCGAACCGGAAACCCTGATCACCAAGTGCCCGTCGAAGTTCACGACTAAGTCGAATGGCTAGTCTCGGCAGCGTCCTCCTGGCGCTCGCCTTCGTGGCTGCCGTCGGCGCCGGGGTATTCGCCCTGCTCGGCCGCAACGGCGACGAGCGCCGGGTCGAGATCTCCCGCCGCATCGTCTACGCCTTCTGCGGACTACTCACGGCCTGCGTGGCGATCATCGAGGTCGCCTTCGCCTCCAACGACTTCGGCTTCAAAATCGTCCAGGAACACTCGTCCCGGGAGACGCCGACCTTCTACAAGCTGGCGGCGATGTGGTCGAGCCAGGAAGGCTCGCTGCTGCTCTGGGCCTGGGTGCTCTCGATCGCCTCCAGCCTCGCCCTCTGGGCGACCCGGCACAAGCTACGCGAGATCGTCCCCTGGGCGACCGCGGTGCTGATGGGCGTCGCCGCCTTCTTCACCGGGCTGATGCTGTTCGCGCCCGACGTGCAGCCGTTCGCGACCCTCGGCCATCCGCCGGCCGACGGGATCGGCCTCAACCCGCTGCTGCAGCACCCGAGCATGATGATCCACCCGCCGATGCTCTACTCCGGCTACGTCGCCTTCACGGTGCCGTTCGCCTTCGCCGTCGGCGCCCTCGTCACCCGCCGCCTCGACGCCGAGTGGATCCGCGCCACCCGCCGCTTCGCCCTGATCGCCTGGACCTTCCTCGGCTTCGGCCTCCTGCTCGGCGCCCGCTGGTCCTACACCGAGCTCGGCTGGGGCGGCTATTGGGCCTGGGACCCGGTCGAGAACGCGGCGCTGATGCCGTGGCTGCTCGGCACCGCCTTCCTGCACTCGATCATGGTCCAGCAACGGCGGGGGATGCTCAAGGTCTGGAACGCCTGCCTCGTCGTCGGCACCTTCTCGATGGCGCTGCTCGGCACCTTCCTCGTCCGCTCCGGCGTCCTGCAGTCGATCCACGCCTTCGGCGACAACACTGTCGGCCCCTACATCCTCGGCCTGATCGGCGTCGTCGTGATCGGCTCGACCCTGCTGATCGTCAGCCGCCTCGACGACCTGCGCACGCCGAAGCGGATCGACTCGCTGTTCTCGCGCGAGTCGGTCTTCCTCGTCAACAACCTGCTGCTGGTGGGGCTGACCGCGGTGATCTTCTGGGGCACCTTCTTCCCGCTGATCTCCGAACTATTCACCGGCAACAAGGCCTCGCTGGCCGCCCCCTGGTTCGACCGCTACACGACCCCGCTGGCGATCGGGCTGGTGCTGTTCACCGGGATCGGACCGCTGCTCGCCTGGCGGCGGGTCAGCTGGGATTCGGCCCGGCGTGTGTTCCGGCTGCCGCTCGCGGTGGCCCTGGTCGCGGCGCTTGCGCTCGCGCTCTTCACCGACGCCACCCACAAGCTCTGGGCGTACGGCCTCTTCGTCCTCGCCGCCTTCGCCCTGACCGGGCTGGCGCAGGAGTTCTGGACCGGCGCCGCGGCGCGGCGGCGCCTCTCCGGCGAGTCGATGCCGCAGGCCCTGGTCGGCTTGGTCGCCCGCAACCGGCGCCGCTACGGCGGCTACATCGTCCACGTCGGCGTCATCGTCCTGCTGATCGGCATCGCCGCCTCCTCGAGCTTCCAGACGAACCGCGACGTCGACCTCAAGCCGGGCGAAAGCACCGTCGTCGACGGGCGCCGGGTCACCTACGTGAAGCCGATCGTCAATGTCGACAGCGAGAAGTACACGTTCGCCTCGCTGCTGCGGGTCGAAGAAAGCGGCAAGCCGGTCAGCTACCTGGAACCGAGCCAGCGCTTCTTCCGCCCGACCGGGGTCCAGGCGGGAACGATCGAGAGCTACTTCGCCGGCGAGTCGACCAGCGAGGTCGGCCTCGAAGCGGGGCTGAAGGAAGACCTCTGGATCGCGCCGCGGGTCGACGTGATCGACGTGCAGAAACGGGCGCGGGCGGCCGACACGGGGTTCAAAACCTGCGTCAAAGGGGCGCCCGGGACGCCGCCGCAGTGCAAAGCGCTGGGGGCGATGATGCGGGCCGCCGCGGCCAACCCGAGGCTGCGGCCGCAGGCCTTCTCCCAGATCTCGAAACTGCAGGCGATCGCCGCCGAACGCGTCGCCAAGTCCTACCTGACCGACGATGCGACCGTCACCTTCAAGGTGATCGTCAACCCGCTCGTCACCTGGATGTGGATCGGCGGCCTGATCGCGCTCGCCGGGGCGCTGATTGCGATCTGGCCGACCCGGGGGCGGCGCCGCGGCGCCCTGGTGCGGACCGAGGCCGACGCCCGCAAGGAAGCCAAGTACCGCGAGATCCGCGACGCCGAGCTCGACCACGCGGTCGGCAAGCTCTCCGACGAGGACTTCGCCGTCGTCGACGCCGAGCTGCGCCGCGAAGCGCTGGAGATCCTCGACGGCGAGAGCGGGGCGAAGGTGCCTGTGCGGGCTAACGGCGACGCGGAGAACGGGAGCACCGACGGGGCCGACGGCAACGGCTCGAACCCTCGCGAGCCGGAAAAAATCGAGCAAAGCTAGACTTCAGCGTCGTGTTCACGCTCTTCGGCATCCTCCAGGTGATCATCGCGGTCGTGCTGATCTTCCTGATCCTGCTCCACTCCGGCAAAGACGCCGGCCTCTCCGGCGCCTTCGGCGTCGGCAGCGGCGGCAGCTCGGTCGGCGGCGGCTCGATGGTCGAGCGCAACCTGGACCGCGCGACGGTCTTCTTCGCCGTCCTCTTCGTGCTGAACACCTTCCTGCTGCTCAAGATCTGATTCAGGTCGCCGCTAGGACGACGACAGATCCCTTCGCATACAAGAGCTTTCGCTAAGGGCTACGATCTCGCTGGTGGCTTGGAGTGGGTTCTGGCGTCCAGCCCTATTCCCTGGGGCGCCGGTTTTGGCCGGAGGCCAGGGGAAAGGCGGTGATGCGCATGGAATTCCTCCTAGTAGCACTGGTCCTGCTCTGGCTCATACAGAGCGACCGGTAGGCCACCGGGTGCCGGCCTTAGCTTCGGCGGGTCGGCACCCGATAAGCCAGAGACCCGGCACGGTGGCCGGGTCTCTAGGCGGTGATGCGAATGGAATTCCTCGCCATCACACTGGTCCAGAAGCAGTGTACTCCGCCACGACAATACGTAGCGACGATTCCCCGACAAGGTAAGCCTCCCTGTAGTTCTGCTTGACAAGATGCCTATCTCTGTCAAACTTGCCGACCACCGGCGGCTATTTGACAAGGAGGGGCTGTGGAGGCACACGCGGAGCATGCGCATCACCACCATCACCACGACGACGTCGAGGTCGATCCGGCGGCCTGGACGGACGGGAAGCGCTACGCGTGGCTGCTGGGGATCGTCGTGCCGCTGGCGCCGTTCTTCGCCTACCTCTACTGGAAGCTGACCGGGGTCGGCGCCTTCTGGTTCAACGGGCCGGTCCTCGTCTTCGTGATCTTCCCGCTGCTCGACATCGCGATCGGACTCGACTCGACCAACCCGCCCGACAGCGTCCTCAAGTTCCTCGAGCAGGACCGCTACTACCGCTGGTGCACCTACGTCTTCATCCCGATCCAGTACGCGGGGCTGATCTTCGCCTGCTGGATGTGGTCGAGCGGCGACCTCAACCTGGTCGAATCGATCGGGCTGGCGCTGACCATGGGGGTCGTCGGCGGGATCGCGATCAACACCGCCCACGAGCTCGGCCACAAGCGCGCCGGCTCGGAGCGCTGGCTCAGTCGGGTCGCCCTCGCGCAGACCGGCTACGGCCACTTCTTCATCGAGCACAACCGCGGCCACCACGTCAAAGTCGCCACCCCCGAGGACCCGGCCAGCTCACGCCTGGGGGAGGGCTTCTGGGCCTTCCTGCCGCGGACCGTCGCCGGCAGCCTGCGCTCGGCCTGGGGCATCGAGGGCGCCCGCCTCGACCGGCTCGGCAAGCCGCACCTCAGCGTCCACAACGACGTCCTCACCGCCTGGGCGATGACGGTCGGCCTCTTCGCCGGGCTGGCGCTCGTCTTCGGGCCGGTCGTCCTTCCCTACCTGGTCGCGCAGGCGGTGATCGGCTTCTCGCTGCTGGAGGTCGTCAACTACCTCGAGCACTACGGGCTGCTGCGGCAGAAGAGGGAGGACGGCCGCTACGAGCGCTGCCGCCCCGAGCACAGCTGGAACAGCAACAACGTCGCCTCCAACGTCCTCCTCTACCACCTGCAGCGCCACTCCGACCACCACGCCAACCCGACCCGCCGCTACCAGGCGCTGCGCCACGTCGACGAGGCGCCGCAGCTGCCGACCGGCTACGCCGGGATGATCGTCCTCGCCTGGTTCCCGCCGCTGTGGCGGCGGGTGATGGACCCGATCCTGCTCGACCACTACGAAGGCGACGTCACTCGCTGCAACATCGCACCGCGCAGGCTCGGGCGGGTGCTGGAGCGCTACGGGAGGCCGGCGTGAGCGCCTGGCGCTGCCCCAGCTGCGGCTACGTCTTCGACGAGGCCGAGGGCCATCCGCGCGAGGGTTTCCCGGCGGGGACCCGGTGGAGCGAGGTGCCCGACGACTGGGCCTGCCCGGACTGCGGCGTCCGCGACAAGATCGATTTCGAGCCGGTGCTAGAGGGCGCCTGACCGCTTCCGCTGCGACGATAGGGGGGATGCAGAACGGAAGGACCCCCTACCAGGAGGCGGCGCGGGAGCTGCTGCGCCAGACCGTCTTCGACGCCGCCCGCGAGCAGCTGGGGCAGCGGCCCTGGTCGGAGATCACGATGGCCGATGTCGCCGGCAGCGCCGGCGTCAGCCGCCAGACCCTCTACAACGAGTTCGGCAACCGCAACGAGTTCGGCCTCGCCTTCGTCATCCACGAGGCGGAACGCTTCATGGACGGCGTCGAGGAGGCGGTGCTGGCGCACCGCGACGACCCACGGGCGGCGGTGACGGCCGCGCTCCAGTACTTCCTCGTCACGGCCGGTGAGGACCAGCTGATCCGGATCATGCTCAGCGACGACGGCACTGGCGGGATGCTGCCCTTCGTCACCACTCAAGGCCTTCCGGTCGTGCAGTGGGCGACGGCGCGCCTCACCGCGGTGATCGAAGAGGGCTGGCCGGAGGCGCCCGAGGGGGACGTCCGGACCCTCGCCGAGACCCTGGTCCGCCTGGCGATCAGCTACGTGACGACCCCGGCCGAGTCGGCGGAGGAGACCGCCAAGGCGGTCGCCGAGCTGCTCGGCCCCTTCATCGACAAGGCGCTCGGCACGGCGGCTTGACCGAGCTTCCGCGGGCCGGAGGGATCTGGTCAGCGCATTGGCGTTTGGCGATCGGGAAGTCGCCCTCGTCACCTGGGACGGCGACCTGGCCGAAGCTGCCGCCGATCTCGGCGTCGCCACCGCGGGCGCTCAGCTTTGAGGGTGCTTGGGCTGAAAGGCAAGTAGGGGGAGGGTTTCGACCAGCCTGCGGCGCGACTCGGCGGAGCTGTCGTAGGGAAAGCCGGCCAGGCGGGAGAGGACGGCCCGGACGATCGGCGCGGCGAGGCGATTGCGCCGCTCGTAGTCGGCGACCACGGCGACGGCCCTTTCGAGCTCGGGCGAGCGCACCTGGGGCTGGAAGCGAAGCGCGGCGATCCGCACCTCGATCGCTCCTCCGGCGAGGACGTTCAGCCGCCAGTTTGCGTCGGGCCCGAAGCCCGACATCACGATCGCCTCGCGCCTCTCGGGGTCCCAGCTCACGACCTCCAGCATGGTCCGGTGCAGCCGCCCGCTGCGACGGCCGCGATGCGTGAGCAGCAGAAAGCGATGCCCGAGAAGCCGCCCCGCTCCGAGGTCGTAGAGGCTCACCGGAAGCCGAAGCGCCCGGCTGAGGATCGGACCTGGCCGCGCCACGCGGTTCAGGGTACGCGAGGGCGGCCCGGGTCCCCCGCCAGGGTGAGGCGTTTTACGACGGCATCTCGCTCATTTCGACGTTGAGACGCGTGCCGATGTGACCACTGCGGTAGCCGATCTCCTCGAACGCCCCTGCGAAACGCAACCCCCGATTTGCGTGGGCTTCCAAGTGCGGCTGAGAGGAGTCGAACCTCCACGGGTGTTTCCACCCACAAGGCCCTCAACCTTGCGCGTCTACCAGTTCCGCCACAGCCGCTTGAGGGAAGGCGATTCTAGATGTTTGTGTGCAGGGGGAGGGCGCACGTTGCGGGCGTCCGGAGGGGCCGGTACTCTACGAACAAGTGTTCGAAGGCCATTTGCGGTTGTTCGACCTTGGTGACCCGGCCCCGGAGGAAAGCGGAACGACGATGGATTTGGATCTGACGAAGCGGCAGAAGGAGATCTTCGACTTCATCCGCAAGTACGCGGCCAAGACCGGCTATCCGCCGACCGTGCGGGAGATCGGCAAAGCCGTGGGCCTGCATTCGTCCTCGACCGTGCACGCGCACCTGGCCAACCTGGAGAAGCTCGGGCTGGTCAAACGCGATCCCTCGAAGCCGCGGGCGATCGAGCTGCTGATCGACAAGGCCAAGAGCGCGATCAGCTCCGAAGGCGGGCTGCCGCTGGTCGGGCAGGTCGCTGCCGGTGCGCCGATCCTGGCCGAAGAGAACATCGAGGAGTACCTCGAAATCCCGGACGTGATCGGCGGCGAGGACGGCGACTACATCCTCCAGATCCGCGGCGAAAGCATGAAGGACGCCGGAATCCTCGAAGGCGACTACGTCGTCGTGCGGCCGAGCGACACCGCCGGCGACGGCGAGATCGTCGTCGCCCTGATCGGCGAGGAGGCGACGGTGAAGCGGATCTTCCGCGAGAAGGACCATGTCCGGCTCCAGCCCGAAAACGAGGAAATGGAGCCGATCCTGACGACCGAGGCCAAGGTGCTGGGCAAGGTCGTCGGGGTCTTCCGCGCCGTCTGAGGGGCAGTGTCGCCTTGGTTACCTGGGAGGTAACCAAGGCGACAGGTCGGAGGCTTCAGGGCCACGTCCCCGCTTCGATCCTCTTTTTGTACCGCCGCTGGCGACGGCGCGCATCCCACATCACGAGGGGAAGCAGTCGCAGGCCGAGGCGAGGGCACAGGTCGTAGAGGCGCAGGGCAGGACCGCGCCAGCGGGGGACGATCAGGATCGGGCGCGGGCGCTCGGTCAGCCTGCCGACCTCCTTTGCGACCTCCTCGGCGGTTAGAAGGCGACCGGAGAAGGAGGGGGCGGAGTCGGGGTCGTCGAGCTTGTCTTCCAGCATCGGAGTCCAGATCCCGTCGGGGCAGACGGCTGAGAGCGCGATCCCCTTGAAGCCCGCCCGGCGCAGGTCGAAAAGCGTGCCGAGGGTGAAAGCCATCGCCGCGTGCTTGCTCGCCGAGTAGGCGACCTCGCCGGGCGCCGCGACGATCCCGGCCAGCGAGACGACGTTGACGATGTGGCCGCGGGCGGCGGATCGCATCGGAGCGAGGGCGGCAATCGTCCCGTTCATCATTCCGGTCACGTTGACGTCGAGCATCGTCTGGCGGGTTTCGGCGCTCTGCTCCCAGGGCGGGCCGGGGAAGAAGACGCCGGCGTTGTTGACCCAGAGGTCGAGCGATTCGGTACGGCCGATCGAGTCGGCGAGGCCACGGCACGCTGCCTCGTCGCGGACGTCGAGGGCGGTGCCCCGAGCCGCTTCGCCGAGTTCGGCGGCGACGCGATCGGCGGCGCCGGCGTCGACGTCGGTGGCGTGGACGCGGTAGCCGCGCTCGACCAGCTCGGCGGCGATCGCGCGGCCGAGGCCACTGCCGGCGCCGGTGACGACTGCCGTTCGCATGCTTCGAGCCTATCCGCCGCCCACGGGCCGATCTGTCGAATCTCCATCGGCGACGGGCCGAAGTGTCAAACCAGCCTTGTCAGATCGGCTGCTCGGCGGCTGAGGTTGGGCTTATCGTCCCGCCGGCGTTTCAGGCGGCGGATTCGTTTGCGGGAATCTCCCGGGGAGCTACCCTTGAGGGGCGGGCCGAGCGGACCGCGGGGGGAGAGAAAACCCCTCGAGGAAAGTCCGGACACCACAGGGCAGGGCGGTGGGTAACGCCCACCCGGGGAAACCCGCGGGAAAGTGCCACAGAAATGACACGGCCGATGGCGCGACTGCAGCTGCGTCGCGTACAGGCAAAGGTGAAATGGTGCGGTAAGAGCGCACCGGCGTCGCGGTGACGCGGCGGCCAGGCAAACCCCGCCCGGTGCAAGGCCAAGCAGGACCGTCGACCCGGCTCGGCGAGGTCCAGGTAGGCCGCAGAGATAGATGGCCGCTCACGACAGGATCCGGCTTACAGGCCCGCTAAGGAGAAGGCCCCGTGAGGGGCCTTCTCTATGCCCACGGGCCGGTGCCTGGCGCCGCCCGCAGCATCTGGCTCCGCCGGGGGTGTCTGACTTGCGCCCCCTTTATTGGGGGTTGAAGTCAGAAACGTCGGTTGAAGGGGACCTCTGCACCGTTTTCTGTCTTAGCGGTTGCTAACATGACGCCAACTTCCGCTGAATCTTCGCCACATAACGCGAGGAGCGGGGGACCCGATCAGTTGGGGCGAGTCGCGGCGAGTGCCGCGTAGCGCAGCTCTTTCAGCGCGAGCCCGTCAGCTAACCCCGCAAGCGCCTGGAAAGAGATGCCGACGATCAACCAAACCACCCTGCGCTGGGCGCTTGCCCTGGCCGCCGTCCTCGCCCTGATGGCCGGTGCCGCGACCGGCGCCAAGGCCGAAACCGGCGGCGCCTCCAGCTACGCGCCCGGCGCCTCCGAAGGCGGCGAAATCGCCTTCAGTCCCTTCCGCTACGCCGGCGCCAGCTGGTACGGCGGCCCGGGCATGTGGGGGAGGAGCACCGCCTGCGGCCAGACCCTGCGCCCGCACACCCTCGGGGTCGCTCACAAGAGCCTTCCCTGCGGCACCACCGTCAAGCTCGTCTACCACGGCCACGCCCTGGTCACCCGGGTGATCGACCGCGGCCCCTACGTCAGGGGCCGGGCCTTCGACCTGACCAAAGCCGCGAGCGAAGCCCTCGGCTTCGAAGGCGTTGGCCGGCTCCGCTACGCGGTCGCGCTCAGCTACGCCAGCGGTCTGCAGCGCCGCTAATTGCGGCTTCTCGGCCGCTCCTCGCAATAGGCTGCCGTGTTCCAGGCAGTGCCAAGCAACGAGAGGAGCAGCGTCCGATGTCGAGGTTCTCATCTGCAGCAGCGCCCACCGCAGCGAAGGGGAGGGGTCTCCTCGCGGGCCTGGGCCTGCTGGTCTGCTCGCTCGCCCTCCTCGCCGGCCTGGCCGGTAGCAGCGATGCCGCCAAGGCCCCGAAGACGAAGGTGATCCTCGGGAAAACCGCGGTCGAGCCGGATCCCTCCTGCCCGAACCTGCCCTGCCAGGCGATCGGCAGCGTCACCGGCTTCCAGGTCGACAACGGCCAGACGCGGCTGCCGTTCCTGGTTCCCCACGACGGCACGATCAAATCCTGGACGTTGACCCTGGCGCAGCCGACCAACAAGCAGCGCACTTTCTTCAACGGCTTCTTCGGCACCCCGCCCGAGGCGCGCCTGGCGATCCTTCGCCGTGTTCCCGGCACCCAACCTCCGCGCTACACGCTGCGGCGCCAGGGCTCGGTCAAGGTCCTCTCGCCCTACCTCGGCCAGACGGTCGAATTCGGCGCCAACCTGAAGGCCGAAAAGGGCGACATCGTCGGCCTCACCGTCCCCACCTGGGCCCCCGCCTTCGCCCAGGAACTCCCGGTCAACAACGTCTGGCGAGCCAGCCGCGAACCGGGCGCCTGCAAGAACGCGACGGACATTCGCCAAGGCGAACCGCAGCAGAAGATCGGCCGCCGCGCGACCTACGGCTGCAAGTACACGACCGCGCGCCTGCTCTACACGGCCACCCTCGTCGAGGACAGGTAGCGAGCCCCGCCGAGGGGGCACTCTCCAGCGCTTACGCAGCTGAGGGAAGGACCCGCGGCCCCGCCTGATCCTTGGGCAGCGCCGCGGCGCTGGCGATCAGGCTCTGGAACTCGTTCAGCGCCAGGTGCGCGACCGCCTCGAGGATCTCCTCGTCGCTCCAGCCGAGCTCCCGCGCCTCCTCGTGGAGGTGCAGGGGCGGTGGGCCTTCGGCGTCGAGGGCCTCCTTCAGGTAGGCGAGCAGCGCCGCCTCCTTCTCGTCGCCGGAGGTGAAGCTCCGCGCTTTGGAGACCTCATCGAGCCCGAGGCCCGCCCGGCGCGCCGACTTGGCGTGCTGGGCGATGCTGTAGTCGTCCTCGCGGTGCTCGGCCACGGCCAGCGCGATCCGCTCCCTCGTCGCCTGCGGCAGGACGCCGCCGCGCAGCTCCGAGCGCATCCGCGTGTACCCGCGCAGCACGGCCGGCGCCCCGGCGAGCACGCCGACGAACTTCGTCACCGCGCCGCCGGCGGCCTGAATGCTCTTGATGAGAGGCGCGCTCTCATCCGGCGCCGTCAGCTCGTCGTGGATCTGAAATCTGCTTACTGCGGTTTTTACCGTCACGTCGCAACTCGCTTCTGGCTCTGCGTCGGGGGCGGCACTTCGCTTCACAGAGCCGTTACGTGGCCTTTACTTTACTTTTAGCCGCTTACTTACTTGACGTAAGTTATACCTCGTTTTCCGGACGCTTTCAAGCCGCCTCGCGATCCGGATCGGGACTCTTTTCCCTACCCGTTGATACGGGTTTCAGCACCGCTTCGGTTCATTGGCTACCGTTGCCGCCTTCGCAACAGCCAAGGAGGCAACGAGGCATGGCAGAGCAACCCCGCAGCGCCGCTGACGTCATCGAGCTGGTCAAGGAGCATGACGTCCGCTTCATCCGCCTTTGGTTCACCGACGTCCTCGGCCAGCTGAAGAGCTTCTCGGTCAACGCCTCCGAGCTCGAGGACGCCTTCGAAGGCGGCATGGGCTTCGACGGCTCCTCGATCACCGGCTTCAACCCGATCGAGGAGTCCGACATGCTCGCCGTGCCGGACCCCGCCACCTTCGCGCTGATCCCCTGGCGCCCCGAGGACGACGCCGTCGCCCGCATGTTCTGCGACATCCGCGTCCCCGGCGGCGGCCCCTACGAGGGCGACCCGCGCTGGATCATGCGGCGGGCGCTGAAACGGGCAGAAGAGATGGGCTTCGACGCCTACAACATCGGCCCCGAGCTCGAGTACTTCTACTTCCGCTCGGCGAAGCCGGCCGGCGGCGCGCCCGAACCGCTCGACGAGGGCGGCTACTTCGACCTGACCACGCTCGACGCCGGCTCCGACCTGCGCCGCGAGACGGTGCTGGCGCTGGAGAAGCTCGGGATCCACGTCGAGTACACCCACCATGAGGTCGGCCCCTCCCAGCACGAGGTCGACATGCGCTACAAGAACGCGCTCGAGATGGCCGACGACTGCATGACCTACCGCATCGTCGTCAAGGAGTACGCGCTCAAGTACGGCTACCACGCGACCTTCATGCCGAAGCCGCTGTTCGGCGAGAACGGCTCCGGGATGCACGTCCACCAGTCGCTCAGCCGCGACGGCCGCAATGCCTTCTACGACGCCGACGACCCCTACTACCTCTCGCCGGTGGCGAAGAGCTTCATCGCCGGGCAGCTGAAGCACGCGCGCGAGATCTCACCGCTCTTCGCCCAGTGGGTCAACTCGTACAAGCGCCTGGTTCCCGGCTACGAGGCGCCGGTCTATCTGGCCTGGTCGCGGCGCAACCGCTCGGCGCTGATCCGGGTGCCGCTCTACCACCCCGGCAAGGAGTCGGCGACCCGGGCCGAGCTGCGCTGCCCGGATCCCGCCGCCAACCCGTACCTCTGCTTCGCCGGGATGCTGCAGGCGGGGCTGGAAGGGGTCGAGAAGGGCTACGAGCTGCCCGAGCCGATGGAGCAGAACCTCTACCACCTCTCCCAGGAGGAGCTCTCCCACCAGGGGATCGAGCAGCTGCCGGCGACGCTCGGCGAGGCGATCGAGGTCGCCGCCGAGTCGGAGCTGGTCCTGCGCACGCTCGGCGAGCACACCTTCCGGCGGTTCGTGGAGATCAAGCGGCAGGAGTGGGACGACTACCGGGTGCAGGTCACCCCGTACGAGATCGAGAACTTCTTGCCGATCCTCTGAAGGTTGGTGGGTCCGGGAGGGGGTGCCCCTCTCCGGACACCGCTCGCCTATGGCTCGCGGTTGAGTGTCCTGAGAGGGGCACCCCCTCCCGGACTTCTCGATCGTTGGTGTGGGATCGTCAGGCCTTGGCGGTCGGCGTGGTCCGCCTGAACTCCGGGTCGTCCTGGTGGGAGAGGGATGAGGGCCACCAGAACCTGTCGCCGGTGGTCAGGGCGATGGCCGGGACGAGGATGCTGCGGACCAGGAAGGTGTCGAGGAGGACGCCGAAGGCGACGACGAAGCCGAGCTCGGTGAGGAAGGTGAGGGGGAGGACGGCGAGGACGGCGAAGGTGCCGGCGAGGACGATCCCGGCGCTGGTGATGACGGCGCCGGTGACCGCCAGCGAGCGCAGCATCCCGACTTCGGAGCCATGCTTCTCGGTCTCCTCGCGGGCGCGGGCGACGAGGAAGATGTTGTAGTCCACACCGAGGGCGACGAGGAAGACGAAGGCGAAGAGCGGCAGCGAGGGGTCCGAGCCGGGGAAGCCGAAGACGACCTGGAAGAAGAAGTAGCCGACCCCGAGGGCGGCGAGGAAGCTGAGGATGACGGTGCCGATCAGGATCAGCGGCGCCGCCACGGCGCGCAGCAGCAGCATCAGGATGACGAAGACGACGAGGAGGATCAGCGGCGGGATCGCGGTTGAGTCCCAGCCGGCGGCGTCGCGGACGTCGAATTCGACCGCCGAGGGGCCGCCGACCAGGACGCCGGGGTCGACCCGGTGGGCCGCCTCGCGGATCGGTTCGACCAGGTCGAAGGCCGCGGTCGAGTAGGGATTCGGGACCAGGGTCGCCTGGATCAGCGTTCCCGGCGGCCCGTCGGCGACCGGCCCCGAGACTTCGTCGACTCCCTCGACGCCTGCGACCGCGCGCCGGACCGCCGCCACCGGTCCGCCGGGCGGCACGACGACGTCGGTCAGGGCGGTGGTGCCGGAGGGGAAGCTCTTGTCGAGCAGCTTCTGGCCTTCGACCGATTCGACTTCGGTCCGGTAGCTGTCTTCGCTGGTCAGGTCGGTGGAAAACCAGGCGAGGCCGCAGCAGCAGACGAGCAGGACGGCGATCGCCCCGACCATTACCCGCTGCGGGCCGCCGGCGATCCGCTGCCCGAGCCGCGCCCAGAAGCCGTGGGTGGCGTCGGCGGCGTGCTCGAGGCGGTGGCGGCGGATCTCGTAGGGCCGAAACACATTGCGGCCGAGCGGGGCGAGGACGAAGGCGACCCGCCTCCGGCTCAGCACTCTGACGATCCAGTTGAGCAGCAACAGCGCGAGTGCCGCGGCGCCCGCCAGAGGCAAGAGGGCGAAGAGGACGACCAGCGGCAGCAGGATCGCGGCGCAGGCGAGCACGACCCAGCCCAGCGCCGCTCCCCCGGAGCTCTCGATCACGTGCCGGCGTCCCCAGGCGGTCGCTTCCCTGGCCCGCGGCGCCGTCTCCTCGGTGTGGGGGACGAAGGGCCAGAAGGCGCGGCGGCCGAAGATCGTCAGCAGCGCCGGCAGCAGGGTCAGCATCGAGAGCGCCGCGCAGGCGATCCCGATCGCGGCGATCGGGCCGAGGCCGGAGGTGCCGTTGACCCGGGCGATCAGCAGGCAGAGCAGGGCGGCGATCACCGTCGCCGCCGAGGCGAAGATCGTCGGCCCGGCCGAGCGCAGCGCCGTCCGCATCGCCTCGTGCTTGTCGGCGCTGCGGTGCAGCTCCTCGCGGAAGCGCGAGACCAGCAGCAGCGCGTAGTCGGTGCCGGCGCCGAGCACCAGCACCGACATGATCGAGCTCGACTGGCCGTTCACCGTCGCCCCCAGTTCGGAGGCGCCGTAGCCGATCGAGCGCGACAGGGTCTCGGCGAAGAGCACCGCCGCCAGCGGGATCAGGAAGAACATCGGCGAGCGGTAGATGACGATCAGCAGGAAGATCACCAGGCTGACCGCGGCCAGCAGCAGGGTGCCGTTGATCCCTTCGAAGACTTCGATCGCGTCGGTCGAGAAGCCGGCGCCGCCGGTGATCTTCGCCTGCAGGCCGCCCTGGCCGTCGCTGATCTGTTCGCGCCAGAACTTGACCGGGTCGGTGATCCGTTCGCCCTCGCCCTCGGCGTTGATGTAGGCGCTGACGATCGCCGCCCTGCCGTCGGGCGAGCAGGTCGGGCCGACGAAGGGTTCGTAGCCGGCGGGCTGGCCGGGGATCGGCCCGGCGGCGCCGCAGCCGGCGGGGAGGTCGTGCGGGGCGGCGCCGGGCTCGGACTTGCCGCCGCCCCTGCCGCCGGCGAGCGCCGTCGCCCCGTTCGCGACCACGCCGGGGAAGCGCTTCTGCGTCATCCGGCGGACGTCGGCTTCGATCGTCCGGTAGTCGGCGGGGGTGAGGCCGGACTCGCGTCGGTAGATGATCACCGCCGGGGCGATTTCGCCCTTCTGCAGGGCTTCGGTCGCCTCCAGCGCCTTGGTCGATTCGGCGCTTTCGGGCAGGTAGGAGGTCGCCTCGTTGTTTTCGGCGTCTTCGAAGCGGCCGGGCAGGTCGGCCGGGACGGCGGCGATGAAGATCGCCACGAACCAGACCGCGAAGACGATCCACTTCGCTCGGCGGCCGGCGGCGAAGGTGAAGGACGAGCCGCGCACGGACCGCATCCATATCAGACCGCGGTCGGGCTCAGACCGCGATCCTTGGCCAGGATCCGGCCGTCCTGCCGCAGGGTGCAGGCCCGGCTACCGGCCCGGGTGGTCGTGAAGGCGTTCCAGCAGGCTGCGGCTGTCGGCGAGCCGTCGCAGTTCGCGCTCGCGGGGGTTGAGCAGAGAGGCGCGGCGGTAGGCGCGCATCGCTGCCGCGATCGAGCCGCGGCGGGTGAGGAGGTCGCCGAGCAGGGCCCAGCTGACGTAGCTGTGGGGCTCGCGGCCGATGGCCTCCTCGAGCTCCTTTCGCGCGGGGACGAAGGCGTGAAGCCTCGCCAGCGAGGCCGCCTTCAGGTAGTGGCCCTGGAGTGAGTCGGGGTTGAGCGAGAGCGATTCTTCCGCCGCCCCGAGCGCCGCACGCGGGTCAGACCGGAGCTGTTCCCTCGCTTCCGAACGTAGGTGCTCGGAGATGGTGGGACGGCCGATCAGGACGATTGCGGCGATCGCGAGCGGGACGACCGCGAGCAGTGCCGGCTTCGCTAGCCGGATCGAACCGGGTTGCCCGCGGGTCGGGCCGCGCAGCAGAACCGCGGCAGCGCCAAGGGCGACGCCGGTCAGGCCGGGGATCAGGTGGAGCCAGTCGACGCTGGTCTGCGCCAGCCAGACCGCGAACGTTCCAGTCGCGGCGACGGCGACTCCCGCCGCCGCCTCGCGGCGGTGAGCGGCGGTGGCGAGGCGCCAGGCGGCCACGAGAGCGGCGGCGAAGAAGGCGGCGAGGAGGACGGCGCCAACCAGACCGGTGTCGCCGAGGGTCTGCAGCTCGATGCTGTGTGCCTGGTGGACGTCCTCGTTGGTGCGCCGTTCAAGATAGTAGGTCCGGTCGAAGTTGCCGGCCCCGACTCCGTCCAGGGGATGGTCCGCGAACTGGCGCCAGGCGATCCGCCAATAGTCGTAGCGGTTTCCGCCGCCCGAGGTGAAGCGCGATTCTCCCTTGACCGGCTTCAACTCGGTGAACGCCCGGTACTGGGAGGAGATTCTCCCGGCCGGGTCGTGGATCGCAACCGCTGCCGCAACCACCACCGCGACCGCGACTGCCCCCAGCAGCACATCCGAAGCCTGCCGCGACCACCGCCGCGTCGCCTCCGAGCGGCCGGCGAGTGACGCGGTGGCCGCGCTCGCCACGCTCCAGAGCACCCCGACGCAGACCCCGGCGAGCAGCGCCCACTCGGCACCGCGCTGGACCGTCGTCGCCGCCTGGGCGGCGACCCCGGGGACCTCTCGCGTCACGTCGGTCAGCGGTCCCCAGGCGAACAGCAGCCCGGCGAGCAGCACGAGGACGAGCCAGGCCCGACGTCGGCGCCCTGGCAGCAGCGCCGAGACGGCAAGCGCTGAAACGACGAAGGCGAAGGCGGTGCCGCGTGAGTCGGTCAGCAGCACCAGCGCTGCGAGGACGGTCGCCGCCCCGGCCGCCGCCCCGGCCAGAAGCGGCCGGCGGGCCCGCTCGGCCACCGCCAGCAGCGGCCAGAGGCCGAGCAGGAAGAACCCGCCCATGCCGTTGACGTAGCCGAGCGGTTCCAGCAGACGCGAGCCGCTGAATAGCTCGCGCCCGTGGCCGTCCAGCATCCGGATCAGGTCGTAGCCGGCGACCCCGAGGATGCCGAACACCGCCGACCCCAGCAGCACCTCGACGTCACGCCGGTCGACCAGCAGGAGCAGCACCACGAGCAGGTAGAGGCCGTAGACGACCCAGCGATCGCCTTCGGTCAGCGCTCGGTCGCCGGACTCCGCCCAGGCGGTCGAGAGCAGGCACCAGGCGGCGAAGGCGAGCAGGGCGGCCACGGCCACCGCGGCGAGGCCACGGGGGAGCGAGCGACCGGCGAGGAGCAGGGCGGCGGCGAGGACGGCGAGGCCGATCCCGATCGGTCCCCAGAGCGAGAGGTCGAAGTAGCCGTAGAAGGCGGGACTGACCCCGCAGCCGAGGCCCCCGATCGCCAGCAGCGTTCGCCGCGCGGCCGGGGGAGGGACCGCGCCGGGGCCGCTCAGGGATCCTCGGAGAGCGGAGTCCATTGCGGGTACTCGGCGGCGGCGATGCCTGCGGCCGCGGCGGCGAGCGCGGCGCAGAAGACCGCGACCACGGTTGCTTCGCCGATCCTGCTCGCCTCGATCGCGAGTGCCCCGAGGCAGAGCTGCGTCGCCGCCAGCACGACTGCGACCACCCGCGGCGATTTCAGGACCGCCAGTAGCCGGTGGGTGGTGTGGTCGGTGGCCCCCGAGAAGACCGGCGCTCCCCGCCGGCGCCGGGAGATCACCACCAACGTCGTGTCGAAGGCCGGAACCGCGACGATCAGTGAGGCGGCGAGGAACGCGGCCCAGCCGGGTACGTGGCCGCCGGGCGCCGCTATCAGCCCGGCTGCGACGAGGAATCCGATCGCCATGCTGCCGCCGTCGCCGAGGAAGATCCGCGACGGCCGGGCGAGGTTGAAGCGGAGAAAAGCGATGAGGGCGCCGCAGAGGGCGACGGCGACCGCCGCAAGGGCGACATCGTCGCCGATAAGCGCGAGGGCGGCGACGCACCCGGTAGAGGCGGTTGCGACGGCAGCGGCGGCGCCGTCGAGGTTGTCCATCAGGTTGAAGGCGTTGATCACGCCGACGATCCAGAACGCGGTCAGCAGGAGGTTTCCGGCTTCGCTGCCGAGAAACGACCAGCCGAGGCCCTGGGACCAGAGCAGGCCGGCCGCGAGCGCCTCGAGCGCGACCCGAAGCAGCGGTGAGAGGCTGACCCGGTCGTCGATCGTGCCGACCGCCGAGAGGGCGATCGTGCCGACGAAGAGGGGCCAGTAGCGACTGACCGCGTCGTCGCCAAGCATCGCCGCCACCGCCAGCGCCGCGGAGAGGACGGCGGCGCCGCCGAGATACGGCGTCGCCCTGCCGTGGGCCTTGTAGTCCTTTGGGGCGTCGAGGAAGTCGGTGCGCCGGGCGACCGCGATCGCCAGGGGGACGGTCAGCATCACCATGGCGGCGGCGAGCGAGAACGCCACAGCCAGGCGCAGCACCTCGGTCACCTCAGGCGGCCTCGCCGAGCTCGACCGGTGCCGCGGCGTGGTGAGCGATAACGTCGTCGATCATCTCGTCGATTCCGTGGGTCGGCGCCCAGCCGATGACGCTGTCGATCAGCGCCAGGTCCGGGTGCCGGCGCCCGATCTCCTCGAAGCCCTCGCCGTAGGCCTGCTCGTAGGGGATGAACGAGACGTCCGAGTCGGAGCCGGTGCGCTCGATCACCTTCGCCGCGAGCTCGCCGATCGAGATCTCGTGGGGCGACCCGATATTGAAGGTGTGGCCGACCGCGGCGTCGCTGTCGCAGAGCCCCAGGATCGCGTCGACGACATCGTCGACATGGGTGAAGCAGCGAGTCTGGGTGCCGTCCCCGAACACGGTAAGCGTTTCCCCCGCGAGTGCCTGCCGGACTAGGCGCGGCATCACCATTCCGTAGGACCCGGTCTGACGCGGTCCGACGGTATTGAAGAGGCGGAAGATCACCGTGTCGGTTTGGTTTTCATACCTATAGGAGTGCGCGAGCACCTCGGAAAACGCCTTTGCCATCGAGTAGGACCAGCGCGCCGTCGAGGGTGGCCCGACGATCCGGTCTGAAGTCTCGGCCAGGGGGCCGACGTTGTTCTTGCCGTAGACCTCCGAGGAAGAGGCGACCAGGATCTTTCCCCCCCGTTTCACCATCGCGGAGATCACGTTGTCGCTTCCCCGCACGTTGCATAGCAGAGACTCGAGCGGACGTTCGAGGATCAGTTCCACCCCCACTGCGGCGGCCAGGTGCAGGCACACGTCGGTCGCGGCCGCGCAGCGATCGACCAACTCGGCGTCCATGATCGACCCCTCGACGAACTGAACCGCATCGCTCTGGAGGCTTTGGTCAAGGTTCTCGATTCGTCCGGTGCTGAGATCGTCCAGCACCAGTACTTCGTCGCCCCGCGCCACCAGCGCGTCGGTCAGGTGCGAGCCGACAAACCCCGCACCTCCCGTTATCAGATACTTCAAGTTCGAGGCTCCCTTCTAACCGTTAGTTTCGGCTCGGCGGTCCCCTGCGGAGCGCTCGAACATCGACTGGCGATGGCGATAATAGGCACCATGCCCCCGGTCAAATCGCGCGTCCGCGTCCTACGAGTCATCGCTCGGATGAATTTGGGCGGTCCGGCGCATCACGTGTCCCTTCTCAGCGACCGTCTCGACCGGGAGAGGTACGAGACGCTGTTGGTGACGGGGAAGGTCGGGGCGGGTGAGGAGGAGCATAGGAACGGTACCCTTCAGGTGCAACGAATCGAAGCGCTCGGACCGGACATTCGTCCAGACAGGGACCTGCGGGCACTGGTGGAGTTGGTCCGGATCGTCCGGGTCTACCGCCCGGCGATCGTCCACACTCATACCGCCAAGGCGGGGATGCTGGGACGGGCCGCAGCGCTGCTGGCGCCGCCACCGCGGCCACGGATCGTCCACACCTACCACGGGCATGTCCTGCGCGGCTACTTCGGTCCGCTGAAGAGCGGCTTCTACCGCCTGTTGGAGCGCTCGCTCGGCCGGCACAGCGACCGCCTGATCGGAGTCAGCCGGGCGACGGTCGACGAGCTGGTCGAACTCGGCGTCGCGCCTTCGGAGAAGTTCGCGGTGGTCCCGCTCGGGCTCGATTTGGGGCCGTTCCTGTCTCTCGACCCCGAGCCCGACCCGAAGCTGCGCGCCGAGGTGGGGGTCGGGCCCGAGGAGGTGCTGTTCTCCTACACCGGCCGCCTGGTCCCGATCAAGCGCGCCGACCTGATGCTGGAGGCGGTGGCGCTGGCGCGGCGTGGGGGGGCGCCGGTCCGGGTGGTGGTGGTCGGCGACGGGACGATGCGCCGGAGGCTGGAGGCGAGGTCTCGCGAGCTGGGGCTCGGCAAGGCAGTCGCCTTCCTCGGCTACCGGCGCGACCTGCCGCGGATCCTCGCGGCGGCCGACGCGGCCCTGCTCAGCTCCGACAATGAGGGGACCCCGGTGGCGCTGATCGAGGCGGCCGCCGCGGCGCGCCCGGCGGTGGCGACCGCGGTCGGCGGCGTCGCCGACATCGTGTCCGAGGGCACCGGCCTGCTCGCCGCCGCCGGCGACGCCGAGGGGCTGGCCCGTCAGATCTCTGCGCTGGCGGCCGACGCGCCGCGGCGCCGCGAGATGGGCGCCCGCGCCCGCGCCCATGTCGCCGAGCGCTACTCGGCGGAGCGGCTGCTCGCCGACATCGATTCCCTCTACGCGGAGCTGCTCGAGCCAGCCGGGGGAGAAACCGGGCTCGATGGCGGCTGACGCAGGACGGGGCGTGGGCGAGCCGGTGGGGGAGCCAGAACGCGAGTCGCTGCCGCCCGCGCTCGACGAGCCCGAGGCCCTCGTCTCCTCGATCGAGGGCGGCAGGCGCCTGCTCGGGTTCCGTGCCGTCCAGTTCGCCTTCCTCTTCCTGCTCAGCCTCGTCGCGACCCGAGCTCTCGGGCCGGCCGGGCGCGGGCAGTACGCCCTCGCTCTCAACCTGGCGACCGTGGTCTGGGTGGTTTCGCACCTCTCGGTCGAGCACTCGATCGGCCGGTTGCTGGCCCGCCGCGAAGCGACCCTCACCGAGCTCGCGGGCCTCGCCTCGTTCTTCTCGCTGACGATGGGGGCCGTCGGGCTGGCGGCGGCGCTGGCGATCGGCTTGCCGCTGCGGGGCGCGATGCTCGGCGGCGCCGCCCCGGGCACCGTGGTGCTCGCCGCGGCGACGATCCCCTTCACCCTGGTCGGGCAGATGGCGACGGCGCTGCTGCTGCGCATCGGGGCGCTGCGCCCCTACGGCTGGATCATTGCCGTCGGCGCCGTCGTGCAGTTCGCGCTGGTGGTCGCGATCGAGGCCGGGACCGGCCTCTCGCCCAAATCGGCAATGGTGGCGGCGCTGGCGACGATCGCCCTCACCGCCGTCGCGCTCGCGGCGGTGCTGGCAAGGCGGGTCGGGGTCCGGGCGCTGCTGCCGCGGACGAGCCGGCGGCTGGTCCGCTCGGCGCTGCGCATCGGCATCCGCCTCCAGCCCGCCTCGATCGCCCTCTGGCTCAACCTCAAGGTCGACCTGTTGCTGGTCGGGTTGCTGGTCAGCACCCGCGAGGCCGGTCTCTACTCGCTCTCCGCCAACCTCGCCGACATCGTCTTCGTCAGCGTCTCGACCATCGGCCTTGCCGCGCTGGAGACGCAGACCGCGGCCGACGAGGACGCCGCCGCCTCCTACACCGCCGCCTTCATCGGCCAGAACCTGGCGGTCGCGATCTCCCTCGCGACCCTCGCCGCCGCCGTCGCCTACCCCTTCGTCGTGTTCGTCTACGGCGCCGCCTGGAAGGGCAGCGTGCTCCCCTTCGTGCTGCTGATGCCCGCCGTGGTCGCGCTCGCCGTCGAGGGGCCGGCCCGCGACCTCCTGGTCCGGATCGCCCCGCCGCTCTCGATCTCGGCGGCCTCCTCGGCGGCGCTGGCGCTGAACGGCGCTCTCAACTTCCTGCTCGTGCCGCGCATCGGGATCGCCGGAGCCTCGATAGCGTCCGTCCTCTCCTACTGGTTGGCGGGCGGGCTGATGCTGTTCCTGCTCTCGCGCCACGGAGGCGTACCGATGAAACGAGCCTTCCTGATCCCACGCCCCGGATACGTCCTCTGGCGGATGCTGCGCCGCCGGGGCGGCACGGTGGCCGGCTAGCGATGTGCGGGATCGCGGGCTGGGCCGGCGCCGTCGACGCCGGGCCCGAGGCGCTGGGGCGGATGTGCGAGGCGATCGCCCACCGGGGACCCGACGCCGCCGGGTCGCTCATCGTGCCGGGGCGGGTGGCGCTGGGATTCCGGCGCCTCTCGGTGATCGACCTCGAGAGCGGCGACCAGCCGATCGCCGCCGAGAGCGGCGGCGTCCACGTCACCTGCAACGGCGAGATCTACAACTTCGAACCGCTGCGCGAGGAACTGCGGGCGCGCGGCCACGCCTTCGCCACCGGCTCCGACGTCGAGGCGATCGTCCATCTCTACGAGGAGCGCGGGGTGGACTGCCTCGAGGCACTGCAGGGAATGTTCGCGGTGGCTCTCTGGGACGAAGCCGCCGGCCGGCTGCTGCTGGCCCGTGATCGGCTCGGGGTGAAGCCGCTCTATTGGGCGGAGGTCGACGGCGGCGTCATCTACGCCAGCGAGCCGGGGGCGATCCTCGCCGCCGGTCTGGTCGAGCCGCGGCCCGACCCGGTGGCGCTGCGCGAGTACCTGACCCTGCAGTACGTGCCGCCACCGCGCAGCGGCTTCGCCGGGATCGGGAAGCTGGCCCCGGGCGAGAGGCTGGTCTGGGAGGGAGGCCGGGCGCGGGTCGAGCGCTACTGGGACCTCCGCTTTCCCGAGCGGCGGTTCGATTCCGAGGACGAGGCCCTGGAGCGGTTGGACACGCTGCTGACGGCGGCGACCCGCGAACGGCTTGTCGCCGACGTGCCGCTCGGCGCCTTCCTCTCCGGCGGCATCGACTCCAGCCTCGTCGTCAGTTACATGGCCGAGGCGAGAAGTCGAGTCAAGACCTTCTCGGTCGACTTCCCCGAGGCCGGCTTCAGCGAGGGCGAGCATGCGCGCCGGGTGGCGGCGATCTACGGCACCGAGCACGAGGAGCGGGTCCTGGAGCCGGAGATCCTGCCGCTGGTCGCCGACGCCGTCCGGTACGCGGGCGAGCCGTTCGCCGACTCCTCGGCGATCCCCACCCTGATGCTCTCGCGGACCGCCCGCGAGCGGGTGACGGTGGCGCTCTCGGGCGACGGCGGCGACGAGGCGTTCGCCGGCTATCACCGCTACCTCTTCGTCCGCGCCGCCGAGCGGCTCGGCCCGGCCGCGGCCACCGCCCGCGCCCTGCGGCGCAGCGGCGCCCTCTCCCTCCTGCCCGCCCGCGCCGCGCAGCTGCGCCGCGCAGTCGACGCCGCCTCGCTGCCGCCGGCCCGGCGCTACGCCTCGATGATGTCCCACTTCTCCCCGGCCGAGCTGGAAACGCTCTGCGCGCCGGAGTTCCTCGCCGAAGCGGGGGATGTCTGGGGGGCATGGGACGAGATGCTGGCGCCGCCGTCGCTACCTGGCGTCGACCGCTACCTGGCGCTCGACACGGCCACCTACCTGCCCGGCGACCTGCTGCTCAAGGTCGACCGGATGTCGATGGCCGATGCGCTCGAGGTCCGTTCGCCGCTGCTCGACTACCGGGTGCACGAGTTCGCTGCCGCGCTGCCCGAGCGGATGAAGCTGCGCCGTGGCACGACGAAGTGGGCGCTGAAGCAGCTCGCCCGCCGCCGCGGCCTGCCGGACGACCTCGTCCACCGCCGCAAGCAGGGTTTCGGCGTGCCGGTCGGGAGCTGGATGCGCGGCCCGCTGCGTGGCTGGGTCGAGGACCTGCTGCTCGATCCCGCCGGCCTCGGGCGCGGCTACTTCGACGCCACCGCCGTGCGGCGCCTGGTCGGCGATCACCTCGATGGCACTGCCGACCACACCTCCCGTCTCTGGAACCTCGCCGTGCTCGAGCTCTGGCACCGGAGCTGGATCGATGTCGGCTGAGCCGCCGCAGGTCCTCTTCGCGATCGGCGGGCTCGGCCGCGGCGGCTCGGAGCGGCAGCTGATGCAGCTGATCGACATCGCCCACCCAGAGCGGTTACGGGCGACCGTGCTCGCCCTCTCCACCGTCTGCGACCCCGACCACGCCCGGCGGTTGCGCGAGTGCGGGGTGGAGCTGGTGCAGCTGCCGCCGTCGCCGGGACCGCGCGCCCTGCGGCCGGCGGTTTCGATTCCCCGCACCCTGCGCATCCTGCGCCGGGTGCGGCCCGATGTCGTCTACGCCTGGCTGGAGGAGGCCTCGACCACGGTCGCCCCGGCGGCTCGGGCGCTCGGCATCCCCCTCGTCGTCGCTCGCCGCAGCGTTTGCGGCGCGCTGGTCGAAAGCCGGGCGCGCTACCGGGTGCCGATCCGCCTCGCCGAGCGCCAGGCGCGGATCGTCACCTGTAACTCGCCGGCGGTGGTGGAGGCGGCGAAGGAGCGGGGGGTTCGTCCCGAGCGCCTGCGCCTGGTCCATAACGGCCACCCCCCGGTGTCCTCCTTGCCGCCGCGCGAGGAGGTTCCGGTGACGCTCGGCTATCTCGCCAATTACCGGCCGGAAAAGGGCCAGGAGCGGTTCCTCGACGCGCTCGAGCTGATCCGGGCGCGGACTCCGTGGCGGGCCGAGCTGGCCGGTGACGGGCCGTTGCGCGAGTCGGTCCGGCGGTCGATCGAGCGCCGCGGCCTCAGCGGCCGTGTGGTGGCGACGGCACAGGTGACCGACCTGCGCGGATTCTGGGCCGAGCACGACATCGCCGTCCTCCTCTCCGACGACGAGGGCAGTCCCAACGTGCTGATCGAGGCGGCGATGCTGGGCCGGCCCCTGATAGGGACCGCCGCCGGCGGCACCCCCGAGGTGGTTCCCCCGCAAGCCGGCCTGCTCGTCTCTCACGACCCCCATGAGATCGCCGCTGCCCTCGAACGTCTGATCGAAGACGCCGACCTGCGCCGCAGCCTCGGCGAGGGCGCCGCCCGCGCCGCCGCCGAACGCCACGACCTCCAAAGCTCGGTCGACGGCCACCTCGCCGCCCTGGAGGAGGCGATCGGGGCTGTCTAAGGCTTTTCGGTATGAAGCTCTTGCTGGAGGAAGCGGGCCTGGGTCTGGGCGGCTCGTTCCCCGGCCCGGACGGCGGCGGGCGGTGGCGGCTGTGAAGGGTCGCTGGCGGTCGCACCGTTCTTTTCGAGTTCAACCTGGTCACGGGCCAGCTGGTTCAGCTCGGGATCGAGGCGCGAGTCGTAGACAATCAGCCAGTTACCGCCGACCCTGCGCCAGCTGATCGAGGCGAGTTCATTGGTCCCGTCGGTGCGTCGCAGCGAGTAATAGATCGTCGTCTCGGTGTCGCCGCGCTTGACTCTGACGATCTGCGGTTTGGTCAGCGGGAAGACGGATGCGTCGAGCTTCTTGGCGGCGATGATCGAGGTGGTGCCGACGAAGTCGCGGAACGTGGGATCGAAATACGCGGCGGCGTCGCCCCATGACTGGAACTGGAGGGCGGACCAATATTCGAGGAAGCTCCGTTCGACGCTTCCGGCCGGGTACTTCTTCAGTTCCGAGGCCTTAAGGAGGTTGCTGGGGCTGGAAGCTTGGCTTGACTGAGCTGGGCTGCTGCCGCAGGCGGAGACTCCCATCGCCACCGCAATCCCAGCAAGGAGGACCGCCGCCGTAGCCCGGAAGCCGACCGGCGTCCGCCGATCCGTTGTCGCCCCGCCCATCCGCACCGGCGGGAGTATATGTTCAGGCGCTCTGTGAGGATCGGGACGGCGCGAGGGGCATCGAGACGGGCAGGCTGGTGGAGGACCGCTATGGCTGCCGGATTCCTCGCCGAGTTCAACCGGCGAGCGCGCGAGCACCGCCCGGTGGGACTGCGGATGCAGTGGCGTCGCTCTCTGGGCGTCGCGATGTTCGCGGTCGTCGTGGTAGCGGCGCTAGTGCGCGCTCCGCTGGTCGGACACGGTTTTGCGGCACCCGCCACAAGCCAGTACCTGCTCCTTGCCGAAAGCATCTCCCACGGTGGGTTTCCCGACAATCTGCGGCCGCCCGGCTACTCGTCCCTGAAAAACCGCGTGAGCCCGCCTTCGACGGCGAGGTGACTGCCGTACGGCCACACCTTCGTCGCCTCGGGATCGGCGTGGCGACGGTCGCCTTTCTCGCCCCGTTCTCGGCCACTCGGCTGGCCGGACCGCTCACCCTCGGCCGCGCGGTGGCGCTCGGCCTCGCCGCGACGTTGGCGCTCTACCTCTTCCAGGCCCGACCGATCCGGCTGCGACCCGACCGATCCGCACTCTGCGCGGCCGTCGCCTACGCCGGGCTGGTCGGCTGGGTCTTCCTCAACTCGCTGATCTGGGGCTGCAATTGCGACGGCAAGCTGGGGGGCTTTGCTGAGTTCGCCTTCGTCGGCCTTTCGGCGCTGGTGGCGCTTGCGCTCGAGCCGCGCCTGCGACGGGTGGCGCTCGGGGCGACGCTGGCGGGCCTTGGGCTCGCCGCGGTCCTGGCCCTGCTCGGGGTGGGGAGCATCAACTCCGGCACCGTCGACCTGACCCAGACCGGCGGCCGGCTCTCCGGCACCTTCGGCAACGCCAACGAACTCGCCTTCGCGCTGGCGCTCGCGGTGCCGATCTGCCTCGCCTACCTGCCGCGGGCGCGGGGCAGGCTCCGCGCCGCCCTGGTCGCGCTGGTCCTGGTGCTCTCCGCCGCCCTCGTCCTCACCTACTCGCGGGGCGGGATCATCGCCGCCGCGGCCGGCGCGCTGGCGGTCGCCCTCTGGTCGGCGCGGGGAGACCGCCGCCGTCTCCGGCTCATCGTCGCCGCGAGCACCGCCGTCGTCATCATCGCCGCCGTCCTCTACTCGACCTTCGAGCGCGGCCGGCGCGAAGCCAGCTTCGCCCCGGTGCCGACAGCGCTGCGGCCACTGGACCAGCGCGACCTCAGCGGTTGGGACAGCCGCGGACTGGGACCGATCCCGCGCGGTCCCTCGCGACTCTCGAACCGGCCGAGTGGGATCGCGGTCGGCTCCCGGCGGGCGGGGGAGGGGGCGAGCTTCCGCTGGGGGGAAGCCGCCCGCCGCGGCGCCTACGTGCTCGACTTCCGGGCCCGGGCGGTGGGCCACGGCTTGCTCGCCATCCGCTACGCGCTCGGCGAACCCGACCAGGCGTCGGCCGGCGCCCTCGGCAAAGGCTCGGTCGGCGCCCGCTGGCGCCGCTTCGAGCTCACCTGGCACCCCCGTCGGCGGGCGCCGCATGCGGCGCTCTACGTCTGGCAGGAATCGGGGCCGTCGACGCTGCTGCTCGCCGATGTCCGGATCGAGGCCAAGGTGCCGGACCGCGCCCCCCGACCGGTCGCCGTGGCCGGTCGCCTGAAGGGCTCGATCTACGGCCACCTGACGGCCCGCGCGGCCAGGGAAGAAGGCCGCTTCGTCCGTTCCCGCCTCGAAGCCTCCCGCCTCGCCGTCCGCGCCTTCGGCTCCTCGCCGCTCTGGGGGATCGGCTGGGCGACCTTCCCTGACTACGCCGCGCGGCACCTCGACTACGGCCAGCTCGCCGCCCACGACGAGTACCTCTCCTTCGCCGCCGAGCTCGGCCTGATCGGACTGGGCCTGCTCGGGTTGCTGGTCGCCGCCGCGGTGCTCGGGGTGATGCGATCCGGCGCCACGCCGCCCGAGACCGCCGCCATCGGGATGCTGGCCGCCGCAGCAGCGGGGATGGTCTTCGTCGAGGTGCTGCCGGTCCCGCAGCTCTCGATCCCGGTCGCGATGGCGCTCGCGGTCGTCTGCGGCCGCCGCCGCGCGGGGTAATCGCGCCGCCGCCTGTCCTCGGGTCAGGAGCGGGTCGGGGAGCCGGAGCCCGCGGCCTCGCGTCCGGCCAAGTGCGCCTCGACCGTTAGTCGCAGCCCGTCGCCGAAGCCGACCACCGGCTCGTAGGCGAGCAACTCGCGCGCCTTGGCGATGTCGGCCAGCGAGTGGGTGACGTCGCCGGGGCGGGGGTCGAGGTGGTTCGCCGCGATCTCGACGCCGGTGATCTCGCGCAGTTCCTCGAGCAGGCGGTTGAGGCTGATCCGCTCCCCGCAGGCGACGTTGAAGGTCTCGCCGGAGACGCCGCCGGCCCCGGCGGCGAGCAGGTTCGCTTCGACCACGTTGTCGATATAGGTGAAGTCGCGGGACTGCTCGCCGTCACCGAAGACGACCGGCGGCTCGGCGTCGAGCAGGGCGGTGATGAATTTCGGGATCACCGCCGCGTAGGCGGAATGGGGGTCCTGCCGGGGGCCGAAGACGTTGAAGTAGCGCAGCGCCACCGTCTCCAGCGTGTAGACCTGGGAGAAGCTCTGGCAATAGCCCTCGGCGGCCAGCTTCGCGACCGCATAGGGAGCGATCGGGCGCGGCGCCCGGTCCTCCCGCTTGGGCAGCGTCCGGTCGGAGCCGTAGATCGAGGAGGAGGAGGCGAAGACGACCCGGCGCACGCCGCTGTCCCGTGAGGAGAGGAGGATGTTGAGGGTGCCGATCACGTTGGCGGCGTTGCTGGTCAGCGGGTCCTGGATCGAGCGCGGCACCGACGGCAGGGCCGCCTGGTGGAAGACGACCTCGCAGTCGCGCACCGCGTTGTGGACCCGCTCGTAGCTCTGGATGTCACCCTCGACCACCTCGATTTCACCGTCCAGCCGGGCGAGGTTCTCCCGCGAGCCGGTCGAGAAGTTGTCGAGGACCCTTACCTCATGGCCGTCGCGGAGCAGCCGGGTGGCGAGGTGCGAGCCGATGAATCCCGCCCCTCCGGTGACCAGCGCCCGCATGCGCGCACAGTATTGAATTGCCCCGCGGACGTGTCGCTACCCCCACCTGACAGAATCGTGCCGGCATGGGACCTTCCGGAGCCCCGACGAGTGACACCGACCTCGCCGTCGAACCGGCCTGGCTCCGGGATCTGCTTGTCGATCCCGGCACCGGCGAGTCGCTCAGCGTCGATGCCGAGGGGGCCTGGGGGGACGGGGAGGCGGGCGCCCCTCGGGTGCGCGGGGTGCTGAGGTTCGTCGACTCCGACTCCTACGCTCAGAGCTTCGGCAAGGAGTGGAACTGGTTCGCTCGGACCCAGCTCGACCGGCCCGCCGAGGAGCGGACCGAGTCGCGCGAGGCGTTCGCGGCGAAGACCGGTTTCTCGCCCGAGAACCTCCGCGGCAGGCGGGTGCTGGACATCGGCTGCGGGATGGGCCGCTTCGCTGAGGTGGCGGCCTCCTGGGGCGCCGAGGTGGTCGGGGTCGACCTCTCGCGCGCGGTCGACGCCGCGAACGGCAACCTCGGCGCGCTGACGAACACCGCGTTCCTGCAAGCCGACGTCTTCAACCTGCCCCTGCGGGAGGAATCGTTCGACCTGATCTACTCGATCGGCGTCCTCCACCACACTCCCGACACCCACGCTGCCTTCGCCCGCTTGCCGCGGCTGCTGAAGCCGGGCGGCAGGATCGCGATCTGGGTCTACGCCACTGAACGCAGGGCCCGGTACCTGGCCTCGGACCTCTACCGGCATCTCACCACCCGGGTCAGCGAGGAGCGCTTGCTGCGGTGGTGCCGGCTTGCCGACCCGCTCGGCGCTTTCTTCAGAACGAGACCCGGCCGTCCCTTCTCGCCCCTGCTGCCGGTCTCCCACCATCCAGACCCGGAATGGCGCGTGCTCGACACCTTCGACTGGTACGCGCCGAAGTACCAGTGGAAGCACGGCTGGGATGAGGTCGAGGGATGGTTCCGCAAGGCGGGCCTGGAGGACGTCCGCCGCCACGAGGTCCCGGTCTCGGTCTCCGGGCGCCGCCCCGCCGCCGCTGCCTAGCCGTTCTTGAAGGCGTAGTAGGCCGGCTTCGGGAGGTGGTCGTAGGTCATCAGCCCGCGGTTCACCTCGGTCCCCTCGCCGTTCGGCGCTTCGTCGTACAGCTCGAACCAGCCGAGGGTGAAGATCCGGTGCCAGCTGCGGGTGATCCGCAGCGCCGCGGCGAGCCAGTTCCGCGCAGTCCTGCGGCTCACCCAGTAGTTGAATTCGAAGTTCGGGTGGTCGGTGGGGACGAAGTACTCGGAGAGGAAGAGGCGTAGCCCATGATTGCGGCCGTCGCGTTCGAGATAGCGGTGCAGGTAATGCGAGACGATGTCGAGGTCGCAGAAGTCGGCGACGCCGCTGCCGGGGTTGATCAGGCCCTTGCTCAGGTCCGGGCGCCGGTAGCCGAAGGGGTTCTGTCCGTACATGTCCATCCGCGGCGGGCTGCCGTCGGCCAGGCGCAGCGCCTGGATGTAGGCGAGGGGCCTGATGTCGCCGCCGCTGAAGGTGTTGCCGCCGATCACCACGTTGGTGGGGTCGACCGCCTTCAGAGCCGCGTAGGAGGCGTCGAGGATCTGTGCGTAGAGCCGCGGCCCGCGGCTCTGGGCGCGCGTCAGATCAAGTCCCTTGGCCCGGCGGGCGAGCGACATGAAGTTGGCCCGCCGCGAGGGCTCTCCCCAGATCTGCCAGAAATGGACCTGCGGCCAGTGGCGGGAGGCGGCGGTGAGGAAGTCCGCGTAGGTCTGCGGGTTCCGCGGCGCCCAGCGCCAGGGCTTGCCGTCGTTCGCCCACCTCGGAGAGCCGGAGACCTCGACCACGACCTCGATCCCGTACACCCGCGCGTGTTCGATCGCCTCTTCGACGGCCGGCGTCCAACGGTAGGCGGGGTCGGTCGGATCGGTCGGATCGGCGGGGCGGGTCGGCGCGACCCGCGACCAGTTGACCGTGATCTCGTAGAGCCCGGCGCCGAGGTCGGCATAGGTTTCGAAGGCTTCGGCACTCGGCGGACCCCAGATCAGCTTGTGGGTCGAGACCGCAGCCCGGGCACTGCCGCCGCCGGCGAGGAGCAGGACGAGGATCGCGGCCAAGAGCGCGACGACGCGCGCCCGTCCCGTCACCTCGTAGTCCTGATCTACAGTGTTTGCATCCACAGTCGGTCCTCGACAATCGCGGTTGGCGCCGCGTTTTGCCCCCGCCGAGGGATCGCAGCGATCCTACTCATCGCCCTGGTCGGGATCGGGGTGCCGTTCGCGCTGCCCGGCCCCTGTGCCGTGGCCCGGGCGGGTGGTGTGCACTTCGACCCGGAAAGCCCGGCCGGAAAAGAATATGGGCTGCCGCTGCCCGAAGCCCGCGGCGAAGGGCTCGGCAGCCAAACTGGAGGCTCCTCGGGTCGGCCGCCGCCGCTGTTCGGAATCGGCGTCTCCGGCCCGCCGCCGGCGCCGTCCAGAGCCACCGGCGGGGTTGCGGAGGGTGGCCCGAGGGGGCAGTCTCACGGCCGCGAGGGCCGGAGCGCGACGTCGCCCGGCGGGCGCCGGGTCAACCTCCCGCCGGCGCGCTCCTATTCGCCGGCCGACGGCACCGCGATCGTGATCGGACTGCTGCTCCTCGTCGGCTTGCTCGGCTATGCCCTGCGGCGGGGCTATCGAATCCCGTCGGCTATCGAGTAGCGCTTCCCCTGGCGCGCTGAAGATCATGAAGGGGTTCCTTGCCCGTTCCTAGAGAAGCTTGCGCAGCTCGGCCGGGTCGCTCACCGGCAGCCGGCAGGAGAAGTTCTCGCAGACGTAGGCGGAGGGGTGGCCGTCGAGCGCGGTCCGGCCGGCGAGCAGGGGCGGCTGCTCGCTGCCCTCCGGGCCGCCCGCGAGGACCAGGTGGGGGCGGGTTTGCTCGCGCACTACCGCGGCCAGCTCGCCGCGATCGTCTCCGACCAGGGCGACCTCGCGGCCGGGGGAGAGGTGGAAGTCGAGGGCTCTCAGCATGTGGGCGAAGGCGTCGGGGTGTTCGACGGCGGGTTTGCCGAAGAGGGCGAAGACCCCCTCGGCGGCCTCGGCGTAGCGGCGCTCGCCGGTGAGGGCGGCGAGCCGGAGCAGGCCCAGCGCGGCGGCGCTGTTGCCGGAGGGGATCGGGTGGTCGCCGACCTCCTTGCGGCGGGCGATCAGCTCCTCGTGGTCGGAGGAGGTCGAGTAGAAGCCGCCGCGCTCGGGGTCGCCGAAGCGCTCGATCGTCGTCTCCGCCAGCGCCCGTGCTTCGCTGAACCAGCGGGGCTCGAAGGTCGCTTCGTAGAGCGTCAGCAGCGCCTCGAGTAGGAAGGCGTGGTCCTCGAGGTAGGCGTTGAGGCGGGCGCGGCCGTCTTTGTAGGTGCGCAGCAGGTTGCCCTCCTCGTCGCGCATCTGCTCCAGCAGGAAGGTGGCGCAGGCGCGGGCGGCGTCGAGGTAGTCCTCGCGGCCGATCACCGCCCCGGCGTCGGCCAGGGCCGCGATCGCCAGCGCGTTCCACGAGGTCAGCCGCTTGTCGTCGAGCCCCGGCGGCACCCGTTGCGAGCGTGCCGCCAGCAGCGCCCGCCGCATCTCCGCCAGCCCCTCCGGCTCCTCCGCCGCGGCCCCCTGCGCGAGGTGCAGCACGTTCGCCCCCTCGAAGTTCCCCGCCTCGGTAACCCCGTAGAACTGGATCAAATCCTGGTGGTTGTCCGACGAGGATTCGATGCAGCTCGGGTCGTCGGCGAGCGCCTCGCGGATCTGCGCGGGCGTCCAGACGTAGAACTTGCCCTCCTCGCCCTCGGAGTCGGCGTCGAGGGCGGAGTAGAAGCCGCCCTCGGGGCCGCGCATCTCGCCCAGCATCCAGTCGAGCGTCTCCTCACAGACGCGGCGGTAACGCTCATGGCCCAGCTCCTGCCAGCCGTGCAGGTAGATCCGTGCCAGCAGGGCGTTGTCGTAGAGCATCTTCTCGAAGTGGGGGACGAGCCAGACCGCGTCGACCGCGTAGCGGGCGAAGCCGCCGCCGAGCTGGTCGTAGATGCCGCCGGCCATCATCCTCTCGAGGGTGAGCTCGACGTGCCGGGTCTCCCCACGCGCCAGCAGCAGCTCCAGCGAGGAGGCCGGCGGGAACTTCGGAGCGCCGCCGAAGCCGCCGTTGCGCCCGTCGGCCAGCCCGAGCAACCGCTGCACCGCCGCCTCGAGCTCCGCCGGCCCCGGCAGCTCTCCGCGCGGCTCGACCTCGCCCAGCGCGCCCAGCCGCGCCCGCGTCTGCGAGGCCCGCTCGCGGATCTCCTCGCGCTGGGTCTCGAAGGCGTGTACGACCGCTTCCATCACCATCCGCAAGCTCGGCATCCCGCGGCTCTCGTCCGGCGGGAAGTAGGTGCCGCCGTAGAACGGCACCCCGTCGGGATCGAGGAAGACGGTCATCGGCCAGCCGCCGTGGCCGGTCATCGCCTGCACCGCCTCCATGTAGATCGCGTCGACGTCAGGGCGCTCCTCGCGATCGACCTTGATGCAGACGAAGTGCTCGTTCATGTAAGCGGCGGTCTCGGCGTCCTCGAAGGACTCGCGCTCCATCACGTGGCACCAGTGGCAGGCCGAGTAGCCGACCGAGAGCAGGATCGGCCGGTCCTCCTCGCGCGCGCGCGCGAGCGCCTCCGGCCCCCACGGGTACCAGTCGACCGGGTTGTTCCGGTGCTGCAGCAGGTAGGGACTCGTCTCCTGCGCGAGGCGGTTGGGCATGCCCCCAACCTACCCGCGTCACGACAAGTCAAGTATTGGGCCTGAGGGCTCGCTGAAATTCGGGCGCCGAACCAACTTCCTTGGATCGCGCAAGCACCTTTTTGGGGTAACCGAATACCTTCAACCTGATGAACGACGCGAGCAGAGCCCGAAAGGGCGACCCAGGGGTCGAGGCGGTGCTGGCGAAACTGCCGCCCGAGGACCGCACGGTCGTCCAGAGCGCGCTCGACCAGGCCGAGCGGACCGAGTCCGAGCTGCGCTTCCTCGCCGACCACGACTCGCTCACCGGCCTTCTGAACCGGCGCCGTTTCCGCGCCGAGCTCGACCAGTACGTCTCCTTCACCGCCCGCTACGGCGGCCGCGGCGCGGTGATGGTGATCGACATCGACGGCCTCAAGGAGGTCAACGACAGGCTCGGGCACGCGGCGGGGGACCGGCTGATCCGCCGCGTCGCCGAGATCCTCCGCGAGCGGGTGCGCGCCACCGACCTCGTCGCCCGCCTCTCCGGCGACGAGTTCGCGGTGCTGATGCCGCAGACCGACACGGCCGGGGCGCTGCAGCTCGGCGAGGACCTGAGGGCGCAGGTGGCGGAGGGCTTCGCCGGCGGCTCCGACGCTGCTCCCGCCTCGATCAGCGTCGGGATCACGATGTTCGGAGGACAGAGCGGGGCCGGCTCCGAAGCGGTCCTGCTGGCGGCGGACCAGGCGATGTACCAGGCCAAGGAAGAGGGCCGCAACCGGATCATGCTCTTCCACGCGCCGGGCGAGGGCGGCGGCGGGCCGCAACGGGCGCAGACGACCAGCGCTCGTATCCGCGACGCCCTCACCCAGAACCGCCTGCGGCTGGCGACCCAGCCGATCCGCAGCCTCGCCTCGGGCGGGATCGAGCGCTACGAGCTGCTGCTGCGGATGACCGGCGAGCACGGCGAGCTGCTGCCGGCCGCCTCGTTCATCGAGGTCGCCGAGCGCTCCGGGATGGTCCAGGAGCTCGATCGATGGGTGGTCGCGCGGGCGCTGGAGCTGATCGGCGAGCGTCAGCGCGCCGGCAGCCCCGTCTCGCTCCACATGAACCTCTCCGGCGCCTCGCTGACCGACCTCTCGGTGCTCGAATTCATCGAACGGCGGCTCGACGAAGGCGAGGCCGACCCCAGCCGCTGCACCTTCGAGATCACCCAGACGGCGCGGGTAGAGGATTACGAGACCGCCGGGGCCTTCGCCGACCGGCTGACCGAGTTCGGCTGCGAAGTCGCGATCGACGACTACGGCGCCGGCTTCGGTCCCTTCGCCTACCTGAAGAAGGTCCCCTTCGACGTGATCAAGATCGACGGCACCTTCGTCCGCGAGCTCGCCCGCAACGACGCCGACCAGCTCGTCGTCAAGGCGATCGTCGAGATCGCCCGCGGCCTTGGCAAGCGCACGATCGCCGAGTTCGTCGAGGACGAGGAGACGACCGGGATCCTCCGCGAATTCGGCGTCGACATGGCCCAGGGCTTCCACCTCGGCCGGCCGGTCGACGCGGGCGAGACCTTCGCCGAGGCGGCCTGAGCGCCCTGCCTCAGCCGTCGCGCAGCTGGGCGCGCCTGACCTTGCCGCTGCTGGTCTTCGGCAGCTCGGCGGCGAACTCGACGAGGCGGGGGAACTTGTAGGGGGCGGTCTCGCGTTTGCAGTGCTCCTGCAGCTCGCGGGCCAGCGCCTCGTCGCCGCTGCCGTCCCTGGGGACGACGATGGCGCGGACGACGGCGCCGCGCTCAAGGTCGGGGGCGGCGACCGCGGCCGCCTCGGCGACGGCGGGGTGGGAGAGCAGCGCCGCCTCGACCTCGGTCGGCCCGATCCGGTAGCCGGAGGAGAGGATGATGTCGTCGCCGCGGCCCTCGAAGTAGAGGTAGCCCTCGGAGTCTTCGCGGACGAGGTCGCCGGTCCGCCACCACTCGCCCTCGAAGCGCTCGCCGTCGAGGTAGCGGGAGAAGAAGGTGGGGGAGGAAGCGGCTCGCAGTTGCAGTTCGCCGACGCCGGAGCCATCGGTCTCTTCGGGGGAGAAGATGCGCACCTCGATCCCGGGCAGCGGCCTTCCCATCGAGCCCTGCCGTACCGGCTCGCCGACGAGGTTGGCGGTGACGTGGCCGGTCTCGGTCTGCCCGTAGCCGTCGGCCGGCTCGAGGCCGGTCCCCTCGCGGAAGGCGGCGATCGTCTCGGGATCGAGCGGCTCGCCGGCCGAGACCATCCGTCGCAACGCCGGCAGCGGCCGCAGCTGGGTGCGGCGGGCGAGCATCCGGTACTCGGTCGGTGCCTGGCAGAGGACGTTCACGCCGAGCGCCTCGACCATGTCCAGACGCTCGGCCGGGTCGAAGCGGCCGTCGTGGATGACCGCGGCGGCGCCGGTGAGCCAGGGGGCGAGGAAGACGTTGCGGGCCGACTTCGACCAGCCGGTCGCGGTCGTGCACCAGGCGAGCTCGCCCCTGCGCGACCCGAACCAGTGCTCCGCCTGGACCCGCTGGCCGAACAGGTAGCGGTACGCATGGACAACCCCGCGCGGCTCACCGGTCGTGCCCGAGGTGAAGACGATCAGCGCCGGGTCCTCGCCGTCCATCTCCTCGACCGCAGCCGGCGTCTCCTGCGGCCGGTCCTCGTCCATCGCATCGGCGACATCGGCCATGGTCATCAGCGGCACGCCCCCGGGCATCTCCGCCAGCAGCGATTCCTCACCCACGCAGAGCTTGGGATTCGCCGCGGCCACCCGATGCTCGAGGTCGTGCCGGCGCAGCATCGTGTTGCAAGGCAGCGCCACCGCCCCCATCCGCCAGCAGGCGAGCAGCGAAAGCACCCACTCGATCCGGTTCCCGACCAGCGTCATCACCACGTCCCCCCGCTCGACCCCCCGAGCCGCAAACGCCCCCGAGAGCCCCGCCGATCTGGCAATCAGCTCCCCGAAATGCCAGTCCCGCCGATCCCCGGCGCCATCAATGGCAACGACCCCCAACCGAGAAGCCGGCGACCGCTCCATCAGATCCTCGATCAGGTTCACAGGCAAGGCAACCTAACGCCCCACCAGCGCGCGCAGGCCTTGCGCTGTTCCTTTGCCCCGATCAGCGAGGCAAAGGAACAGCGCAACAAGCGCTCGGGGGTTCCGCTGTTCCTTTGCCTTGTTATGTCAGGCAAAGGAACAGCGGAGCGAGCGAGCGTCCCGGGCTAACGGAGTTCGGAGCTCGTCTTCTTGAGCAGCTGCCGCGCGACGATCAGCAGCTGGATCTGCTGGGTGCCCTCGAAGATGTCGAGGATCTTCGAGTCGCGGGCCCACTTCTCCAGCAGCTCGTTCTCGCCGTAGCCGACGGAGCCGCAGAGCTCGACGCAGCCGAGGGTGACGTCGACGCCGGTGCGGCCGGCCTTCGCCTTCGCCATCGAGGCCTGCAGCGAGTTCGGCTTCGAGTTGTCGGCCATCCAGGCGGCCTGGAGGGTGAGCAGCCAGGCGGCCTCGTAGTCGGCCTCCATCTCAAGGAAGCGCGCCGCGGCGGCGTGCTGGGAGAGGGCGGGCTTGTCGTAGTCGATCTTCACGCCCGCCTGTTTCAGCAGCCGGCGGGTCTCCTCCAGTGCCGCACGGGTGACGCCGACGGCCATCGCGGCGACAAGCGGCCGCGTGTTGTCGAACGTTTCCATCACCCCGGCGAATCCCTTCTCCTTCACCTCCGGGTCGCCGAGCAGCGCCTCTTTCGGCACCCGGCAGTTCTGCAGGGTGAAGTTGGCGGTGTCGGAGGCGCGGATCCCGAGCTTGTGCTCGAGCCGGTCGAGCTTCAGCCCGGGGTTGTCGCGCTCGACGATGAACGACTTGATCGCCGCCCGCCCCTTCGAGCGGTCGAGCGAGGCCCAGACGACGATCAGGTCGGCCCGGTCGCCCGAGGTGACGAAGATCTTCTCGCCGTTGAGGACGTACTCGTCGCCGTCGAGCTCGGCGGTGGCGCGGATCGCGGCCGAGTCCGAGCCGGCTTCGGGCTCGGTGATCGCCATCGCCGCCCACTTGCCGCCGTAGCGCTTCAGCTGCTCCTCCGTCGCGACCGAGGCGATCGCCGAGTTGCCGAGGCCCTGGCGCGGCATCGAGAGCAGCAGGCCGACGTCGCCCCAGCAGAGCTCGATGATCCCGAGCACGGTGGAGAGGTTGGAGCCGTTGCGGTTCTCGCCGTCGGCGCCCTTTTCGCGCCGCACCCCGGCCGCTCCGGCACCGCCGATGTCGGAGCCCTCGTTCATCCCGTCGATCAGGGAGGCGAGCATGTCGAGCTCTTTCGGGTAGGTGTGCTCGGCCTCGTCGTATTTGCGCGAGATCGGCCGGAACACCTCGGTGGCGACCTGGTTGGCCTGGCTCGCAAGCGGCTTGAACTTCTTCGGTATCTCGAGGTTGATCGTCATCTCATTCTCTTTCGCTGTCTTGGGCGGGTCGCGTTGCTCTCGGTATGCGAGAGGAAGTCGCCACTCAGACGAGCAGGGCGCCCTCCATCACGCCCGCGGCTCGGAGGTCTCGGTACCAGCGCTCGACCGGGTGCTCCTTGACGAAGCCGTGGCCGCCGAGCAGCTGCACCCCGTCGGAGCCGATCTTCATCCCCTTCTGGGAGCAGAGCCGGCGCGCCAGCGCCGCCTCGCGGGCGAAGCTCTTGCCCTGGTCGGCGCGGCTCGCCGCGCGGTAGGTGGCCAGCCGCATCCCGTTCTGCTCGATGCCGATGTCGGAGACCGCGAAGGCGACGCCCTGGCGGTTGGAGATCGGCTCGCCGAACGCCTGGCGGTCGTTGACGTAGGGGATCGTGTAGTCGAGGACCGCCTGGGCGGTCCCGGTCGCCAGCGCGCACCAGGCGATCCGCGAGCGGTTGACGCAGGCGGCGTAGTCCTTGGCGCTCGCCTCGCCCTCGCCGAGCAGGGCGCTCGCCGGCAGCTTCACCTTGTCGATCAGGAGGCGGCCGGTGGCGGCGGGGCGCAGGCCCATCGCCGGCTCGTCTTCGACCGAGAGGCCCTCGGCGCCGGACTCGACCACGAACAGGGCCGGGCCGATGCCCTCGGCCTCGGCGGCGATCGCGAACAGCTCGCACTCCTTCGGGCGGGCGAGCAGCGACTTGACGCCGCTCAGGACCCACTCGTCCCCTTTGCGCTTCGCCTTCGTCTCCAGCCCGAAGGGGTCGAACAGCGGCCGCGGCTCGAGGATCGCCAGCGCCGCGGCGGGGACGTCCTCGCCGGTGAACGGCGGCAGGTAGGTCGCCTGCTGGTCGGCGCTGCCCCAGAGGCCGATCGCGGTGGCGACGGTGCCGGGGGCGAGGGCGGCGTAGGCGATCCCCATGTCGCCGTGGGCGAGCGCCTCGCCGATCAGCACCGCGGTCACCGCCGACTGCTCGGTCATCACGCCGCCGAGCTCCTCGGGGACACCGAGCATGGCGACGCCGAGCTCGGTCGCCTGATCGAGGATCTCCGTCGGCGTCTCGCGCTTGTCGTCAGCCTCGAGCGCAGCCGGGCGGATCTTTTCCTCGGCGAAGGCGCGCCCGCCTTCCTGGAACATCTGCTGCTCGTCGTCAGGCGTGAGGTCGAAGAGGCCCTTCGATTTGCCCTTCTTCTGGCGGGCCGGTTTGCCCAGCGTCTGAGTCTTCTTGAAGGCGCGGCCGGCTGCGGTGGCGCCCTTGAAGCCGTTCTTGGTGCCCTGGAAGAGGGCCTTCTCGACCTGCTTGCGGATGCGGATGCGATCCAGCAGGTCGGAGCCGGCGAGGCGGTTCAGCGCCCGCAGGCCGTAGCCCATCCCGCGCTCCGCCATCCCCTTGTTCTCGGTGGTGGTGGTCACTTCGCCTTCTTCCTTCCGGTTGCGGCGGTCTTGCCTTTGCGTTTGGCAGCTTTCGATTTCGGCGCCTGCCCGGCCGACGGTTCGGTGAGCGGCCGCACCCGGCCGCCGAGGTGGGGCGTGCCCTCGCGGGCATCGCGGACGGCGAAGCGGATCTGCCCGCCGCTCTCCTCGGAGGCGAACTCGACGCGCGCCGGCAGCAGGACCGGCTTGCGGAAGCGGACCTCGACCTCGAAGGCGTCCGGCAGCCGCGCTTCGAGCTGCGCCAGGGCCCGCGCCTTGGTCCACATCCCGTGGGCGATCGCCCCGGGAAAGCCGAGCGGCTTGGCGGTCAGCGAGTGCATGTGGATCGGGTTGCGGTCGCCGGAGACCGAGGCGTAGCGGCGGCCGAGGTCGCCGGGAAGCCTCCACTCGGCGCCAGCCGGGGCGGCGGCGGCGAGCGGCTCGAACCCGTCTCCCGGCTGAGAACGCTTTTCTTTCCGCATAGCGGAGAGATCCGCGTTCTCACCGTCGTTGGAGCTGCCGCGGCGCAGCATGACGCTCGTGCTCTCCCAGACGATTGCGCCATCGACCAGGATCTCGGTCACTAGCGCAAAAGTCCTGCCCTTGGGATGCGGTTGCAGCTTCGTCGGCCGCACCCGGATCGTCATCTCCTCGCCGATCCCGATCGGCCGCTGCTGGGCGATCGAGTTCTCGACGTGGACGAGGCCGACCGCGCCGAAGGGGAAGGAGCCGTCGCTCATCACCGCCATGTGGAGCGGGAAGGCGAGCATGTGCGGGTAGGTGGGGGGGAGGGTGTCGCGGAGGGCGAAGCCGCAGACCTTGGCGTAGGCGGCGACGTCCTCGGGCTTGGCGCTGACGCCGGCCAGCTCGAGGTCGAGCCCGTCGGGGATCTCGCCGCCGCCGCCCGGGACGAACGGCAGCAGCGAGGCGCCCGGGATCATCGGCAGCGCCGCCCGCGCGTAGAGCGGCAGGATGCTGGGGGAGCTGTCGAGGGTCTTCGGGCCCCGGTCAGCGGCCATCGGTCACGCCCCCAGCAGGTTCTGGCCGCAGACGCGGACCACGTTGCCGTTGACGCCGGTCGAGGCGGGGGAGGCGAACCAGGCGATCGTCTCGGCGACGTCGACCGGCAGCCCGCCCTGCGAGAGGCTGGAGAGCCGCCGGCCGGCTTCGCGCGGGCCGATCGGCATCGCCCCGGTCATCTGGGTCTCGATGAAGCCGGGCGCGACGGCGTTGATCGTCGCCTTGCGCTTCGCCAGCTCCGGCGCCATCGCTTCGACCATCCCGATCACCCCGGCCTTGGAGGCGGCGTAGTTGGTCTGGCCGCCGTTGCCGGCGATCCCCGACATCGAGGAGACGCAGACGATGCGGCCATTGGGGCGCAGCAGTTTCTTCGCCAGCAGCGCCTCGTCGATCCGCTCCTCGCTGGAGAGGTTGATCTCCATCAGCTGCGTCCAGCGCTCCTCGGGCATCTTCGCGATCGTCCGGTCTTTGGTGACGCCGGCGTTGTGGACGACGACGTCGACGCCGCCGGAGAGCTCGGCGGCGATCTTCTCCGGCGCCTCGTCGGCGGTGATGTCGACCGCGATCGAGCGGCCGCCGATCGCCTCGGTCACCGCCTTGAGGTCGGCCTCCATCGGCGGGATGTCGAGGCCGACCACCTCGGCGCCGTCGCGGGCCAGGGTGTTCGCGATCGCCGCGCCGATCCCGCGCGAGGCGCCGGTCACCAGCGCCACCTTGCCGGCCAGCGGGCGCTCCCAGTCGATCTCCGGGCTCGGGGCGACGCCCTCGCCGACCCGGATCACCTGGCCTGACACGTAGGCCGATTTCGGCGAGAGCCCGAAGCGCAGCGTCGACTCCAGCTGCTCCTCGGCGCCGGGCTCGACGTAGACGAGCTGGGCGGTCGAGCCCTTGCCGCCGACCTCCTTGCCGAGCGAGCGGACGAAGCCCTCCAGCGCCCGCTGGGCGATGTGGGCCTCGACCGAGCCGGCCTGCGCGGGCGGGGTGCCGAGGACAACCACGCGGCCGCTGCGCTGCAGGCGCGGCACCGCCGGGTAGAAGAAGCGCTGCAGCTCGACCAGCTCGGTCGAGTCGGCGATCCCGGTCGCGTCGAAGACCAGCGCCTTCGCCTTGCCCTCGGCGCCGGCGCGTTCGGCCTTGACGCTGTCGAGGATCGCGGCGAGCGCCTTGCCGAGCCGGCCATCCGGCGCGGCGCCGGAGAGCACCGGGCCGGCGATAACCGGCTGGCCGGGCCGGTAGCGGTCGAGCGGGACCGGCTGCGGCAGCCCGAGCTGCTTGGCGATCGTGCCGACGAGCGGCGCGTTGACAACCTGTGAGTAGCGGTCAGCCATGACTAGTTGGCACCTCCCGGGGCCTCGAGGATCGCGACGACACCCTGGCCAGCGGCGGCGCAGATGCTGATCACGCCGCGGCCTTTGCCGTCTTCGTTCAGCTGCTTGGCGAGGCCGGCGACGATCCGGCCGCCGGTTGCGGCGAACGGGTGGGCGGCCGCCAGCGAGCCGCCGTTGACGTTGAGCTTCTTGCGGTCGATTTTGCCCAGCGGTTTGTCGCGGCCGAGCTTCTCGGAGCAGAAATCCTTGTCTTCCCAGGCCTTCAGCGTGCAGAGCACCTGCGCGGCGAAGGCCTCGTGGATCTCGTAGTAGTCGAAGTCCTGCAGCTTCAGCCCGGCGCGGTCGAGCATCCGCGGCATCGCGTAGGCCGGCGCCATCAGCAGGCCTTCGCGCTTGTGGACGTGGTCGACGGCGGCGGTCTGGGCCTCGGTGATGTAGGCGAGGATCGGCAGGCCGCGTTCCTTCGCCCACTCCTCGGAGGCGAGCAGCACGGCCGATGCCCCGTCGGAGAGCGGCGTCGAGTTGGCCGCGGTCATCGTCCCCTCGGGGCCGCCGAAGACCGGCTTCAGCTTCGCCAGCTTCTCGAGGCTGGAGTCGGGGCGCAGGTTCTGGTCGCGGTCGAGCCCGATGTAGGGGGTGATCAGGTCGTCGAAGAAGCCGCGCTCGTAGGCGGCGGCGAGGTTCTTGTGGCTCTTGACGGCGAGCTCGTCCTGCTCGGCGCGGCCGATCCCCCATTCGGTCGCCATGATCGCGCAGTGCTCGCCCATCGAGAGGCCGGTGCGCGGCTCCTCGTTGCGGGGGATCGCCGGGACGACGTGGCCGGGGCGGACCTTGGTCAGCTGCTTCAGCTTGCCGACGGTCGAGCGCTCGCGGTTGGCTTCGAGCAGGGTCTCGCGGAGGTCCTCGTTGAGGGCGATCGGCGCGTCGGAGGTGGTGTCGGCGCCGCAGGCAATGCCGGAGTCGATCTGGCCGAGGGCGATCTTGTTGGCGACCAGGATCGTCGTCTCCAGGCCGGTGCCGCAGGCCTGCTGGACGTCGTAGGCGGGGGTCTCCGGGGCGAGGCGGGTGCTAAGCACGCTCTCGCGGGTGAGGTCGCGGTCGCGCGAGTGCTTGAGGACGGCGCCGCCGGCGACCTCGCCGAGCGTCTCGCCCTGCAGGCCGTAGCGGTCGATCAGGCCGTCGAGCGCCGCGGTCAGCATGTCCTGGTTGCTGGCGTGCGAGTAGACGCTGTTGGAGCGCGCGAAGGGGATCCGGTTGCCGCCGACTACGGCGACTTTGCGGGTTTTGGCGTTCATTTGGGGGAGGGTCCTCCTTGAGGGGTGTTGGAAGTGTGGGCCGAGCGGCCGCGCAGGCCGGGCTCGACCGTGGAGACGAGCAGCTCGGCGGCGTCCTCGGCGGAGATCGCCTCGGTCCGCAGCCACCAGCGGGCGAGCGCCTCGGCGGCGCCGAGCAGGGCGGTGGCGATCGCTTCGATTTCGGTCTTGACCGCTTCCCGGCGCCGCATCGGGAACTGGGCCAGGAGCGAGGCCGAGACGAGGTCGAGGATCTGGCCGCGGTAGGCCGCGACCCGCTCGAAGACCTCGCCGCCGTGGGGCAGGGTCTCGTCGAAGAGCACGGCCCAGGCCGCCCGGTCGGTGTCGAGGAAGGAGAAGAAGGCGCGGACGCCGGCCCCGAGCGCGTCGCCGGGATTCTCGGTCTTGCCCACAGCGGCGGCGATCGTCGCGATCAGCGAGTCGCCCGCCCGCTCCATGCAGGCGATGTAGAGGCGCTCCTTGTTGCCGAAGTAGTTGTAGAGGAGCGGCTTGGTGACGCCCACGCGGGCCGCGATCTCGTCCATCGTCACCGCCGCGTAGCCGCGCTCGGCGAACAGCTCGTGAGCCGCCTCGAGCGTCTGCTCCATGCGGTCGTCCCGCGACAGCCGGGTGCGTACCGATGCATCCATCGGTGCACAGGTTACGCGGCTATAAATTTATATGCAAGTAACGTGATGCATCGCACGGAGGTCGAGCTGCTGGGCAGCGGATGGCGATCAGGTGGGAGCTACCCACCGGCCGCATGACCTGGCGACCTCCCCACTGATCCACTGCCCACCAGCAAGTCTGCGGAGGACGGGGGAATCGAACCCCATCCGGAGAGCTACTCTGGACTCCTGGCTGTCAACCATTCGCGACACCTCGCCGCTTCATCCTCCACACACCTAAGGGCTGTGGGTCGAAAAGTTCTCCCCCCGTTGACGGATTGGGTCCCCGGGGTTACTCTCGGACAACGGTTGTCAGCCATTCCGGGGGTCGCTCCCCCGCACGAAAAGACCCGCTTCGGCGGGTCTTCGTGATTTCGGGGCTGGGCGCGGTTACTGCAGCTCGGTGCCGTCGTAGAGCTTCTTGACGTGCACGGTGCCCGCGGGGGCGGCTTCGATGCAGAGCTTGCAGAGGACGCACTCGTCGCAGTTCTCGGCGACGACCTCTACGGTCCCACCCGCGTCCTTGTATATGTCGACGGGGCAGACTTCCTCGAGCTTGGCGGCGATCGCGGCGTCGCTGCGGATCGAGTCGTCGACCTCGACGTCGATGAAGACCTTGGTCAGGCTGTTCGCGGTCTCGGCCATCAGGCTGCGGCTCCGATCTTTTCCTTGACGACGTCCGGGATCTCGTCGATCCGCTCGACGACGCGGATGCCGGCGGCTTCGAGGCGGGCGATCTTCTCGGTCGCGGTGTCCTCCTTGCCCTCGACGATCGTTCCGGCGTGGCCGAAGCTCATGCCCTTCATCTCCTCGTCGTCCATGAATTTGCCGGCCATGAAGGCGACGATCGGCAGGCGCGAGTCGTTGTCCTTGACCCATTCGGCGAGCTGGGCCTCCATGCGGCCGCCGGGCTCGGTGTAGATGACGATCGCCTCGGTCTGCTCGTCGGCCTCGAAGTAGGGCATCAGCTCGGCGTAGGTGGAGCCGATGATCGCGTCGCCGCCGATCGAGACCGCGGTGGAGACGCCGAGGCCGGCGGCGGTCAGCGAGGAGGAGATCTCGGTGGTCATCCCGCCCGAGCGGCTCATCACGCCGACGCGGCCCGGCTGGTAGGCCTTCGCCGCGTCTTTGGCGGGACCGCCGATGCCGCCCATCTTGCAGACCTCGGGGACGATCAGGCCGAGGCAGTTGGGGCCGATGATGCGGGCGCCGCGCATGTCGGCAAGCTCGACCATCTGGGCGACATCGCCGCGCGGGATGCGCTCGGTGACGATGACGATCAGCTCGATCCCGTTCTCGATCGCCTCCAGCACGGCGTCCTTGGTGAAGGCGGGGGGGACGGTGACGACCGAGCCGTCGATCGGTCCGCCGTGGTGGGCGACCGCCTGGCCGACGGTGTCGAAGACCGGCACGCCGTGGACCTCGCGACCCTTGCGGCCCGGGGTGACGCCGCCGACGATCTTCGAGCCGTAGTCGAGGCACTCGCGGGTCAGGTTGACCGCCTCGCGCCCGGTGATCCCCTGGACGATGAAGGTCGTCTCCTTGCTCAGCAGGATGCTCATCGCGCCTTCCCCTGTTCTTTTTCCAGGTATGGCGGGGCAAAGGAACAGCGGAAGCAGCGGGTCATGCGGGGGCTCCCTGGATCTTGGCGACTGCGCGCCCGGCGGCCTCCCACATCGAGACCGAGCGGTCGCAGTACTCGACGCCGTACTTGTCGAGGATCTTGAAGCCCTCCTCCTCCCAGGCACCGGGGATGCGGAAGATCGCGATCGTCTCGCCCGGGTCCCTGCCGAGCTCGAGGCAGGCCTTGATCACGCCGCGGGCGACGATGTCGACGCGGGTGTTGGAGACGATCGACATCATCACCGCGATCTTCTCGACACCGTCCTTTTCGAGCACCTCCTTGGCCAGGCCGCAGGCCTTGGCGACCGACGGGTTGCCGCCGATCTCCGAGTAGTTCGCAGGCTTGCCGCCCTGGCTGCGGACCGCGTCGGTCAGCGTCAGCGAGCCGCCGCCGGCGCCGATCACGAGGCCGAGGTTGCCGGTGAAGCCGTGGTCCTTGCCCTGGATCACGCCGCGGTGGTCGGCGGCGTCGATCGCGGCGACGTTGCGCTCGAAGTCGGAGGGCTCGTAGGTCTCGCGGGTGTCGTCCTCGGCGATCTCGAGCTCCTTGCGGAGGAGCTTCTTCTGCCGCCCGACCGCCTCGTTCTCCATCTCCATGTGGGCGTCGAGGGCGACGAAGCTGCCGTCGCTCAGCTCGGCCAGCGGGTTGATCTCGGCCAGCGTCATGTCGTTGTCGCGGAAGAGGCGGGCGAGGCGGGCGAGGACCGGGGTGGCGCGGTTGAGCTGGGAGCCGGTGACGCCGGTCGCGGCGACGACCTGCTTGGCCTCGAAATCGCCGACCGGCAGCAGGTTCGAGACGTGCCCTTTGCCGACGTGGTCGGGATGGGTCTCGGCGACCTCCTCGATGTCGATCCCGCCCATGTCGCTGAACAGCATCAGCGGCTTCTTCGCGGTGCCGTCCCAGACGACGCCCGCGTAGTACTCCTGCTTGACCTCGGCTTTGGGATCGACGAGGACGCCGCGCGGCATGTGGCCGTTGATCTCGAGCTTCAGGATCGCCTCGGCGTGCTCGGCGGCCTCCGCGGGCGTGTCGGCGAACTTGACGCCGCCGGCCTTCATCCGGCCGCCGCTCAGCACCTGGCTCTTGATCACGACCGGGCCGCCGATTTCCTCGGCCACCTTGCGCGCCTCCTCGGCGCTCGTGCAGAAGCCGTACCTGGTGACGGGTATCCCCGCCAGCTCGACGATCTTGCGTGCCTCGTACTCGTAGAAGCGCATCAGCGGCGCGGAACCCTATCCAAGAGTCGCGGAAGATCGTCGCCCCACCTGCTTTACTGCCGCGGGTGTTTCCCGCCCCCTCCGGCCGGAAGTACCGTCTCCGGCCCCGCGTTGTCCTGCTGTCGGCGCTGCTTTTCGGCGTTGTGGCGCTCTACGGATGTGGCACCGTGGTCGATCGCGAAAAGCTCCAGGACACGATCCAAGCGAGCCTTGAATCGTCGATCCATGAAAAGATTCAAAGGGTCGACTGCCCCTCAGATCAGTCCGTCGATCCGGGCGCGACCTTCACTTGCACGGTGATTTTCTCCGACCACAGGCGGGAAGTAGCGACTTTGGAAATCCGCAACAAGGACGCCGACATCTCGATGGTCGGCCTCAAACCCAAGAACTAGAGAGAGGCGAATGAGCGACCTGACGACTGCCCCAGCCGAGTTGACCACCCATGAGAAGCTGCTCAGCTGGGTCGACGAAATCGCCACGCTCACCCAGCCGGACTCCGTCTACTGGTGCGATGGCTCGGCCGAGGAGTACGACCGCCTCGCCCAGGCCCTGATCGACGCCGACACCTTCGAGCGGCTCGACGAGGCCAAGCGTCCGAACTCCTACCTCGCCCTCTCCGACCCCGGCGACGTCGCCCGGGTCGAAGACCGCACCTTCATCTGCTCCGAGCGGGAGGAGGATGCCGGCCCGACCAACAACTGGCGCGACCCGGCGGAGATGCGGGCCACGCTCGAGGGCCTCTTCAAGGGCTCGATGAAGGGCCGCACGATGTACGTCGTCCCCTTCTCGATGGGCCCGCTCGGCTCCGACATCTCCGAAATCGGCGTCCAGCTGACCGACTCGGCCTACGTCGCGACCAACATGCGGATCATGACCCGGATGGGCAAGGGCGCCCTCGAAGTGCTCGGCTCCGACGGCGACTTCGTTCCCTGCGTGCACTCGGTCGGGATGCCGCTGGAGGAGGGGCAGGAGGACGTCTCCTGGCCCTGCAACGAGGCCAACAAGTACATCGTCCACTACCCCGAGAGCCGCGAAATCTGGTCCTTCGGCTCGGGCTACGGCGGCAACGCCCTGCTCGGCAAGAAGTGCTTCGCGCTGCGAATCGCCTCGGCGATGGCCCGCGACGAGGGCTGGATGGCCGAGCACATGCTGATCCTCAAGCTGACCTCGCCCGAGGGCAGGGTCAAGTACATCACCGGCGCCTTCCCCTCGGCCTGCGGCAAGACCAACTTGGCGATGCTGGTCCCGACCCTGCCGGGCTGGAAGGTGGAGACGGTCGGCGACGACATCGCCTGGATGAAGTTCGGCGACGACGGCCGCCTCTACGCCGTCAACCCCGAGGCCGGGTTCTTCGGCGTCGCCCCGAACACGAGCCACAAGACCAACCCGAACGCGATGGACACGATCGAGCGCAACACGATCTTCACCAACTGCGCCAAGACCGACGACGGCGACATCTGGTGGGAGGGGATGACCGGCGAGCCGCCCGCGCACGCGATCGACTGGCACGGCAACGAGTGGACCCCGGACGCCGACAAACCGGCCGCCCACCCGAACGCCCGCTTCACCACGCCGGCCTCCCAGTGCCCCTCGATCGCGCCCGAGTGGGAGGACCCGGCCGGGGTGCCGATCGACGCCTTCCTCTTCGGCGGCCGCCGCGCCACCGTGGTGCCGCTGGTCCAGGAAGCCTTCGACTGGGACCACGCGGTCTTCATGGGGGCGACGATGTCCTCGGAGAAGACCGCGGCGGCGACCGGCAACGTCGGCGAACTGCGCTTCGACCCGATGGCGATGCTGCCCTTCTGCGGCTACAACATGGGCGACTACTTCGGCCACTGGCTGAAGCTCGGCCGGCGCGAGGGGGCAAAGCTGCCGCGCGTCTTCTACGTCAACTGGTTCCGCAAAGACGACGAGGGCAAGTTCCTCTGGCCCGGCTTCGGCGAGAACAGCCGCGTCCTCGAGTGGGTTTTCCGCCGCTGCGACGGCGAGGCCGAGGCGGTCGAGACCCCGGTCGGGCTGCTCCCCGCGGAGGGCGAGATCAACACCGAGGGCCTCGACATCTCCGCCGAGGCGATGCGGAACCTGCTCAGCGTCGACCTCGAGAAGGTCAAGGAGCAGCTGCCCCAGGTGAAAGCGCACCTGGCCGAGTTCGGCGACAAGCTCCCGGCCGAGATCAGCGCCCAGCTCGAGGCGCTGGAAGCGCGGCTGGGTTAGCGGCAGGCGCGATCGGGCGGCCCTGCCGCCCAATCGCCGCCGGTCAGGCGCTTCAGCCGAACGGCGGCTGGCGGAAGTCGGGAACGGGCTTGAGCGAGAACGGGACGGACTTCACGCCCCTGTACACGGCGCGGACGGTCCCGCGACGCCCCCGCCCGTAGCGGGTCTTGATCTTTCCCCGAAAGATGCCTGAGCCGTCGGCTCGGACCACCGCGGCCTTGCGCCAGTGCCCAGCGCCGTGCACCTCGATTACGACCTTGCCGGGAGTGCTGGTGGGGGTGCGTCCCCAGTAAGAGACGCCCTGCTTACGCGAATAGGACACGAAGGGGAAGCGGAACGCGCGCAGTGAGGGCTTCGGCCGGTCCTGTTCCAGGGTCGCGCCGCGAAAGTAGAGGCCCGACTCGAGCGTTTCGCTGTACCTTTCGCCCGGGTTGTGCCTGCTGTCGCGCAGGCTGTACCAGAAGAAGTGGGTCACGCCGGCCCGCCAGGAGACGTAGAGCGCTTCCGCCACCCAGCGCTTGAGGATCCGCATCGGCAGGCCGCCGGGGTCCGGTGGCTTGGAGTCCCAGGAGAACTCGGTGATCCAGAGCGGCGTGCGGCGGAAAGCGCCGTGGAGCCTCCCGGCCCGGTCAGCGGCGTCGATCAGCCTCCGCAGCTCGCCCAGGTCGCCGAGCTCCACGTCGTTCGCCCCGCCTTCGTGGGTGGGCCCGCCGCTGGTATAGGGGTGGACGGCGAAGATGTCCGCGTAGGCCCCGCCTTCGCAGTTGCCCTTGGTCGGGTGAGGGCGATTGCGCCCCTGCATGCAGAGCAGCAGCCGGGTGAACTGGAGCGGGCCGATCGTGTAGCGGGGCACGGCGATCGGCCCGAGCCCGGCCGAGATCACCAGGTCGGAGGGGTCGACCGCCTTGACGGCGGTGTAGAAGCGGTTGAGCAGCTGTCGGTAGAGCCCCGGCGATACAGGGGCACGGCCGTCGAACTGGGGGTTGAAGAAGAGGCTCAGGTTCGGCTCATTGAGCACCTGCCAGTACTGGACCCGGGGCGCACCGCCGACCGTCCCGTCGTAATGCCGGGCCGCCGCGGTCGCGAACGCGGCCAGGGTTTCCGGGTCGGTGTCGCAGAGCGGCACCATCGCGAAGTCCGGCGCCGCGCATCGCTGCGCCCAGCTGGGCCCGCCGTTGACCTGGAGCACCGGCACCAGGCCAGCGCCGACGGCGGCGGTGACGGCTTCGTCGGTGGATCGCCAGTCGTACGCCGGGTCGGCCGGGTCCTGAGGCTGCCAGCTCGCGGGCTCCTTCCCTGGCGCGACCTCGCCCCACTCGAGCGGGATGCGGACGAACGAGGCGCCGGTCGCCCTCGTCCGGGCGAACCCGAGCGGCACCTGGCTTGCGATGTTGGTGACCCCGGTGACGAGAGGGCGGGCGGTTGCCGGCGCTGCGCCGAGGGCAAAGAGCGCCAGCCCGAGCACAGCGAGAAGCGCGACATCCCGGCGCATCCGACGGCTCGGGCCACGGAGGCGGCCCGACGCGCGGGTCACTGTGCGGCGCGCTTCCGCCGGCGTAGCGCGTAGGCACCGCCCCAGGCGAGGATCGCCAGGAGCACGAGCGGCAGGAGCAGCCCGGTTCCATTCGAGCTGTCGAGGCCGGTGGCCTGTCCGGCGATGTTTCCGAGCCCCGAGCCGCCGCCAGCGGACACGTTCGGCGGAGATTCTCCACCGGCTCCGCCACTCTGCGGTGAGACGCCGTTTTCGCTCCCGCCGGGGGTCCCGTTCGAGGGGGGCTTAGATCCCGATGCCGAGCCGCCACCCGTCGCCTGCGCACCGACGGTTTCCGGCGCCGTCTCGGCGGCAACCCTCGCCGTTTCGCGCCCGTCCCTGCCTTCGTTTTCGAGCCGTTTGACGTTGCCCCCGCCCAAAGTCCCATCGGGGCGCTTGTGCCCCTTGGAGTGTTCGGCGTCGGTGGATCCGTGGCTGGTGGGGATGGCTTCGGTGTACTGGATCGCGGCCGGGTTGCCAGGCGGGACCACCGACCCGGCGAGGGCGGCACTCGGCAGCGCAAGCACGAGGGCGGCGGCGAGGACTGGGAGGCCGGCTTTGAGCAATTTCATCGCGGTGTCTTCGAGTTGGAGCCGAGGTCCGGCACGGCTTTGGATCGACCCTGGTTCATAGGATAGAACCCGATGCATTCCACTTCGATGCGGCCGGGGGCGGAGCCGGGGAGGCTGAAGCGCCCGGTTCCGTGGGTGGCCGTCGCCGTCTGGCTGTCGATCTTCGGCCTCGTCGTCTATCTCGGGCTCAAGGGTGGGGGATTCGACCCGCTCGTCCACGACCCGGTCGGGATCGACGCCTTTTGGCTGCTGTTGATCGGAGCGGGGGTCGGCGCCCTGCCCCGGCAGGCGCTACGGGCTCCGGCCTGGACGGCGATCGCGCTGCTGGCCGCCTTCGTTTGCTGGACCGCGCTCAGCCTCGGCTGGACCGAGAGCCTCGAACGGACCTGGGCCGATCTTGCCCGCGTCGCCGGCTACCTCGCGATCTTCGCCCTCGCCGTGCTCAGCCGGGCGCCCGGGGAACGCGAGCGCCTGCTCGGCGCCGTCGCGGCGGCGATAGCGGTCGTCACCGTGGTCGGGCTGCTTTCGCGCCTGCACCCCTCCTGGTTTCCGGCCGCGGGTCAGACCGTGGAATTCCTCCATGAAAGCCGTGAACGCCTGTCGTACCCGATCGACTACTGGAACGGCCTGGCGGCACTGGTCGCAATCGGCCTGCCACTGCTCCTCCACCTGGCGGGCGCCGCCAGGATCGTCTGGCTCAGGGGGCTTGCCGCCGCCGCGCTTCCGGCCCTGGCCCTGACGCTCTACCTGACCCTCTCGCGCGGCGGGATCGTCGCCGCTGCCCTGGCCCTCGCCCTGTATGTCGCGCTCGCCCCGGACCGGCTGCCCAAGCTGCTGACGCTGCTGCTGGGTGGAGCGGGCGGGGCGGTCCTGATCGCCGCGGTCAGCGCCAGGGACGCCCTCCAGCACGGCCTCGCGAACGACGCCGCCCTCAGCCAGGGCAACCAGATGCTCGTCTTGACGATCGTGGTCTGCCTTGCCGTCGGAGCGGTCCAGGCTGTGGGGTCGGTTGGGGCCGGAGGATCGCGCCGCCCCTCCTGGACGCGCTTCGCCCCTCGTCAGGCCGCCGCCGGGGGAGCTGCTCTCGTGCTGGTCCTGCTGATCGCCGCCGCCGCTTTCGACGCCCCCGGCCGTGCCGCCAGTGGCTGGGACGAATTCAAGAGCGGGGGGGCCGGGTTCGGCTCCAGCCGCCTCAGCAGCGTCGGAGGGGAGCAGCGCTACGGATTCTGGCGCTCCGCCGTCGACGAGAACGCGGCGCACCCGCTCGCTGGAACCGGCTCCGGCACCTTCCAGCTGTGGTGGGAGCGCAACGGCACCAGCAGCGAAGCCGTGCGGGACGCCCACTCGCTCTACCTGCAGACGCTCGGCGAGCTGGGAATCGTCGGCCTCGCGATCCTCCTCCTCTTCTTTGCAGCGGTCTTCGCGTTCGGCGGGCGGGCGGTGCTGGCGGGCGAGCCGGAGGCCCGGCCTGGGATTGCCGCGGCGCTGGCGGGATGCGCTGCCTTCTGCCTGGCAGCGGCGGTCGATTGGACCTGGCAGATCCCGGTGCTGCCGGTCTCCATGCTGCTGCTGGCCTCGGTGCTGGTCACCGCGCGGCGGGTCGCCGCCGAGGAGGCGGCGAGCCCACCGCTCGGCGTCCCCGCCCGGGTCGCAGTGGGTGTGGCAGCTGCCGCGGCAATTGTCGCGATCGCGATCTTCCTCGCGGCGACGCAGCTATTGCGGCAGAGCGAAAGCCAGGCCCGCGCCGGCGACCTCCGGGCCGCCCTGCAATCCGCGGAGACGGCGCAGAACGCGCAGCCGGGGTTCGCCGCGCCGCGGCTGCAGCAGGCGCTCGTGCTCGAGGAACTCGGGGAGCTCCGTTCGGCCCTGGAGGCCGCGCGCGGCTCGACGGGCCGGGAACCGGAGAGCTGGCGGACCTGGCTGGTCCGTTCGCGGATCGAGGCCGAGCTGGGGCAGGCTCACGCCGCGGTGGAGGACTTCCGTCGGGCCCGTTCGCTGAACCCGCGCTCGCCCCTCTTCGAGCGCTGAGGCGGGTGCGTCCCGCAGATCCGCTACCGCGGGTGCCGGCGGCCTCGGTGTCGGATGTGGAGGCGGACCGGTCGCGAGGGCTTGGCCAGGGGGGCGACGACGCGCAGCCGCGACGCCCGCAGGTGGGAGTGCGCAGGCACTCGGATCCTCTTCCTGAAGACCCCGTTTCTGGTGGTGCGGGTGTGGCCGACGGTGTGCCAGCCGTGGTGCCAGCGCTGCACCCTCACCCCTAGGGCCCGCGACGCGGCCGGGCCCGGAAGGCGGCCGCGAATCGCGATCCGCGCTCCCGCCGGGACCGTGTGCCTGGGCGCCCAGATGTGGATGCGGCCGACGGGAGCACCGAGCTGGACCCGCAGGATCACGACTTCCGGGCCGACGGAGACGTGGAGCGGCTTGCCGGGGCGAAGCTTCGGCGAGTTCAGCGGGGCGGCCGACAGGTTGGGCATGTAGCGGTCGACCCGTTCGGTCCGGGCGGGGAGTTCAAGTTCGACCGGTTCGCTCCCGGCGGCGATCGGCGTTCGCTGCGCCACGTCCCAGACGCTGCTCGCCCGCCACAGCGCCAGGTAGAAGCTGCCGTCACGCTTCTGGAGGAGAACCTGATGGAGGTCCGCGGTGTCGCCTCCGATCGAGTAGGCGAGGGAGGCGGGGGCGAAGGCGGGGCCGGGATCTTCGAGGATCCCGATCAGGTTGCGGAGCGCGGTGAAGGCCGGCTTCTCGGAGAAGTCGTTCTTCAGCAGGCCGAAGTGCTCCTCCTGTTCGGAGAGGTCGGGGTTCTGCTTCTCGTCGACGAGCTCGTAGGAGAAGGTGCGAGCGATGCCGCGTCCGAAGTAGGAGAGGAAGAGCCGCGGCATGTAGGTGGCCATCGCCGATTCGGAGACGGGCGGATGTTCTTCGTGCGAGTTGAGGGCGGTGTTGTAGCCGCTCTCGGTCGCCATCACCGGCTTGCCGCCCGAGTTGAGCGCCGCTTTCGCCAGCTGCGTTTCGATGTTGCTCTCCGGCGGTTCGCCGAAGGGGTAGGAATGGATGTTCCCGTAGTCCAGGCTCCCGGAGATGTCGCCGAGTTCTTCTTGGTCCGAGCGGTGGAGGATCGAAGGCCCGACCACCGGCACGCCTGACAACGCCGGGTTCGCCTTGACTTCGGAGTAGAGCTGCTGCTGGTACGCGGCGAGCTGGGGCGCCCAACCGCTACCGCCGCGGGCGTCGAACTCGTTCGGTCCCTCGAGCGCGTCGAGCGAGCCGGCGAGCTGGCCCGAGGCCGTCGAGATCAGTTCTCTCAGCCCTTCGCTGCCGTTCGCCGGGTCGCCGAGGACGAGCGTCGAGCGGATTCCCATCCCGGCCAGTTCATTCAGGCGCTGGTATTGCTCCGGCTTTTCGGGGACCAGGACCTCGCGGATGTGCCGGACGCCGAGTTCGGACAGCCTCTGCTTGACCAGGTCGAAGCCGCTGCCGTAAGCGGTCCAGTCGTAGGCGGTGTGGGTGTTGACGCCGATCGAGTCGACGAAGGAGTCGGCCGGCTTGGCCGCGGTTGCGGTCGCTGCGGCGGCACGGCCGGCAAGTGGCGCGCAGGCGCAGGCGGCCAGAACGGCGAAGGAGAGGAAAAAGCCGGTTAGGAGGCGGCCAGAACTCGAATGGGTGCGAGCGAGGGGTCCCACGCCCGATGCCTCGACATCTATCCGAGGCGCCGGTAGGCGCCCGCCCGACTCCTGGACGTTTGTTCGAGAGGGCCAGCGGCCCCTGCAATCCCGCCTTCAAGCGGGTGAGCCTAGCTCTCGTAGGCCTCCGCCAGCTCGGGGTCCTTCTCCGCGAGCATCTCCGCCAGCTCGACCATCACCTTGCACTGCTTCCAGGTGGCGTCGTCCTGCATCTTTCCGTCGATCATGTGGACGCCGCGGCCGTCGGGGATCGCCTCGATCACCTTGCGGGCGAACTTGACCTCGTCCGGGGGCGGGCTGAAGACCTTCTTGGCGATCCCGATCTGGACCGGGTGCAGCGACCAGGCGCCGACGCAGCCCATCAGGAAGGCGGCGCGGAACTGGGTCTCGCAGCCGGCCGTGTCCTTGATGTCGCCGAAGGGCCCGTAGAAGGGGAGGATGCCGGCCGCGGTGCAGGCGTCGACCATGCGGGCGATCGAGTAGTGCCAGAGGTCCTGCTGGGCGCTGACGCGGTCGGCCTCGGGGTTCTCCGGGTCGACCGGGTCCTCCATCACCCGGTAGCCGGGGTGGCCGCCGCCGACCCGGGTCGTCTTCATCCGGCGGGCCGCGGCGAGATCGGCCGGGCCGAAGCTCATCCCCTGCATGCGCGGGCTGGCGTTGGCGATCTCCTCCAGGTTGACGACCCCCTGCGGGGTCTCGAGGATCGCGTGGACGAGGATCGGCCGCGACAGTCCCGCCTTCGCCTCGAGCTGGGCGAGCAGGCGGTCGACGTAGTGGATGTCGTGGGCGCCCTCGACCTTCGGCACCATGATCACCTCGAGCTGCTCGCCGATCTCGCTCACCAGCTGGGTGAAGTCGTCGAGCACCCAGGGGCTCTCCAGCGCGTTGACGCGGGTCCAGAGCGAGGTCGCCCCGAAGTCGTTCTCCTTGGCGGCGCGGATCAGCCCCGCGCGGGCGGCCTCCTTGCGGTCGACCGGGACCGCGTCCTCGAGGTTGCCGAGGAGGATGTCGGTCGATGCGGCGATCGCGCCGGCCTTGGCGACCATCTTCTCGTTGGAGAAGTCGAGGAAGTGGATCATCCGCGAGGGCTTGACGGGGATCTCGCGGAGGGGCTCGGGGGCGCCGATCGCCTGCGGCAGGAAGAAGTCGCGTGGGTGTCTCAAGGTGCTCCTCGGATCGCGGTTCGGGGGACGGGGAGGCGTAAATTTAGTCAGCGGCCGGATTTGCCGCCTCCCTCGTGCCTAAATTCCCCGCTATCGCGGCGGAAGAGCGAGACACGACGCAGGATTGGGTGGTGCCCCGCGGCAGCGTGCCGCTGGTCGCCGAACTGGAGGCGCGGATCGACGAGGCGGTGGTGATCGCGCGGGCCTCCGAGGAGGGTGTGCGCGAGGTCGGCGAGATGGCGCTGGACGCGGCGCGGCAGGCGCGGCGGGCGGCTGAGGCGGCCGAGCGGAGCGCGGAGGCGGCGGTCGAGGCGGCTCAGGGCGGGACGCTTGGAGGCAAAGGCGCTCGGCTGACCGCTCGGGACGAGCGCGGTCGGCCGGCGGGTCCTGTCGCCACAGGGGACCCACCATGTCTTCCGGTAGCTAAAGCTTCCTCAGACATGGTCCCCCCTACGGCGCCACCCGCCGGAGGGGCGGTTGCGGCTGACCGGGTTGATCCGGGCGCAGAGGAGGGACCCGGTGCTCGGAGCGCTGGTGAGGAGCCGGGTGTGCCGCCAGGGGGGAGGGAGCTGGTCTACCTCGGGCCCGGTTTGAGGTGCGGTTTCGCAGCTTCAGCGAGCGGGCTGACCTGGTCGCCGATCGGCTGCGGCAGCTTTGTGAGCGGGGTTCTCAGGGAGCCTCCAGCGTCGCTGCAGCGCGGCGGCGAGGCGACGGCTGAGCTCGCCGCAGCCGGGGAGGTCGGCGCCGTCTAGGGATAGGGCGGGCTCTATTCCTCGGATCGCGCCGGTCAGGAAGGTCTCATCCGCGGTGAGGAGGCTCGCGGGGGAGAGCGGTGCTTCAGTGCCTTCTATTCCTTCCTGAGCTGCGAGCTGGAGGACGGTGGCGCGGGTGGTGCCGGGGAGGAGGCGGCCGTCGAGGGGGGGTGTGAAGAGAGCGCCGCCGCGGACGGCGAAGAGATTGGCCCAGCCGGCCTCCAGCGCTTCGCCGCCGTCGAGGATAAGGGCCCCCGGCTTGCCGCGGGCGGGGCGGTTGATGCTTCGGCGGTCGGCCCACTTGTGGGCGCCGAGGCCGCCGGGGATCTGGTGGCTGCGGAGGCGGACCCCGCGCTCGGGGAAGACGGCCTCCAGCTCGACCCCACCTGCCAGCAGGTCGAGCTGGAGGCCGCCTTCCGCGGGAGCCGCGGTGAGGCGGAGACGGCCGAGCCGGATGTTCTCGGTGGGGCGTCCCGGCGGCGGAGGGGAGGGGGACAGCGAGGACGCCGCTTCTCGCAGCGCATTTTCCGCCTGTGGCGGGAGCTTCCGCGAATAGAGCGCCTCCAGGCTCCCAGCCAGCCGGTCGAGGTGACCCTCCAGCTCCACCGGCTCGCCGTCGACTGCGAGCAGCGTCTCGAACACGCCGCGGGAGCGGTCGGGGGTGTGGCGTTCGGTCATCGGCGGGATATCTTGCCCGCGAAGGCGGTCGGTCGCTTTACGGGTCCGTATGGGCGCATGAGCCGGCAGGCCGTCCGAGCGGATGCAGACGCTGCTGATCGACAACTACGATTCGTTCACCTTCAACCTCTTCCAGCTGCTGGCGGAGGTGAACGGGGTCGAGCCGATCGTCGTCCGCAACGACGAGGCGGGCTGGGATGAGCTGCGGCGCCTCGAGTTCGACAACGTCGTCATCTCTCCGGGCCCAGGTCGTCCCGACGTGGAGCGCGACTTCGGCGTCTGTGCCGACGCGATCCGTCGCTGCGTCAAGCCCCTCCTCGGGGTCTGTCTCGGCCACCAGGGGATCGGCTGGGCGCAGGGGGGCGAGGTGGCGCCGGCGCCCGAGCCGATGCACGGTCGCGTAGTGGAGATCGAGCACGACGGCTCCCCAATGTTCGCCGGCATCCCCAATCCCTTTCGAGCCACCCGCTACCACTCGCTGACGCTCACCCACCCGCTCCCCCCAGCGCTCCGCGAAACAGCCACCGCCGAAGGCGTCCCAATGGCCCTAGAACACCGCGAGCGCCCCCAATGGGGCGTCCAATTCCACCCCGAGTCGATCGCGACGCCCCACGGCAGGCGCCTGCTTGAGAACTTCCGCGATCTCACCCCCTCCTCGCGAGGCAGTGTCGCCTTTGTGGCCCATGAGTCCACTAAGGCGACACTGGGGTCTTTGATCGAACTTGAGGTGCGGAAGCTCGATGCGTTGCCGGATCCCGAGGTCGCCTTCATTGCTCTCTACGGCGAAAGCGAGAGCGCGTTTTGGCTCGACAGCTCTCGGCCCGGACCTCGCGCGCGGTTCTCTTTCATGGGCGATGCGAGTGGTCCTCTCGCCGAGGTGATCACCTACGACCTCGGCACCGACCAATCGATCTTCGACTACCTCGACCGCCGCACCGCCGAGCTGCGCCCCGCCGAGCCGCCCGACCTCCCCTTCGAGTTCGACTGCGGCTTCGTCGGCTACCTCGGCTACGAGCTCAAGGCCGAGTGCGGCCACAGCTCACCCCACAAATCGGAGTTCCCAGACGCCTGCTTCCTCCTCGCCGACCGCGTCATCGCCTTCGACCACGAGGAGCGCTGCACCTACCTGCTCTGTCTCCACAACATCGGCGAAGAGGAAGCGGCCGACGGCTGGCTTCGAACCACCGATGCTCAGCTCTTGTCCCTGGGGGCGGCTCCGCCCAGGTCGTCGGGGGAGGGTCGCCGGACACTCCCCGCTTTTGTCCGCCGACCCTCCCCCGACGGCCCCCCTGCCGCCCCATCCCTGAGCCGATCCCGCTCGCAGTACCTGGAGGACGTAAGGACCTCGCTCGACCACCTTCTCGCCGGCGACAGCTACGAGATCTGCCTCACAAATCAGCTCTCGGTGGAGAGCGACGCCGAGCCGTTCGACCTCTACCGGCGCCTCCGCCGCGCCAACCCGGCGCCCTTCGCTGCGTTCTTGAAGTTCGGCGACCTCGCGATCCTCAGCTCCTCGCCCGAGCGCTTCCTCCGCGTCGGCCGCGACGGCGAGGCCGAAGCCCGGCCGATCAAGGGCACCAGCCGGCGCGGCGCCACTCCGGCCGAGGACGCTGCGCTTGCCGCCACCCTCGCCGCCGACGGGAAGAACCGGGCCGAGAACCTGATGATCGTCGACCTCCTGCGCAACGACCTCGGCCGGGTCTGCGAGGTCGGATCGGTCGGGGTGCCGCAGCTGATGGAGGTGGAGAGCTACGAGACCGTCCACCAGCTCGTCTCCGCGGTGAGCGGCCGCCTCCGCCCCGGTGCCTCGGCCGCCGACGCCGTTCGCGCCTGCTTCCCGCCCGGCTCGATGACCGGCGCGCCGAAGCTGCGCACGACGCAGATCCTCGACGACCTCGAGGGCGCCGCCCGCGGCGTCTACTCCGGCGCGATCGGCTGGTTCGGTCTCAGCGGCGCCGCCGACCTCGCGGTCGCGATCCGCACCATCGTCCTCGCCGACGGCCGCGCGCGGATCGGGGCGGGCGGCGCGATCGTGCTGCGGTCCGAGCCCGAGCGTGAGCGGGAGGAGATGCTGCTGAAGGCCGCGGCGCCGCTCCGCGCCATCGATCCCGGCGCCGACCCCGCGTCTATATCCTTGGCCCTCCAGGGCGCCGCAGCCGCGACGCCGCCCTAACCCGCAGGACGACCCGCAAACGACTTCAGAGCAGGAGCCATGGCCGTAGACACCGCCGCGTATCGCGAAATGACCGACGAGCAGGAAGCGATCGTCGAAATGGTCCGCCAGTTCGCCGACGAGCAGATCATCCCCAACGCCGAGCGCTACGACCACGAGGACTCCTTCCCGGAGCCGGTCGTCGAGCAGATGAAGGAGCTCGGCCTGTTCGGGGTGACGATCCCCGAGGAGTACGGCGGCATGGGGCTCGACCTGACCACCTACGCGATGATCGTCGAGGAGCTCTCGCGCGGCTGGATCTCGATCTCCGGCGTCGTCAACACCCACTTCATCGGCTCCTACCTGCTGATGAAGTTCGGCACCGACGAGCAGAAGGAGTACTTCCTGCCGAAGATGGCGACCGGCGAGATCCGCGCCGCCTTCTCACTCTCCGAGCCCGAGGTCGGCTCCGACGTCCAGGGCATCAAGGCCACCGCCAAGAAGGGCGAGGACGGCAAGTGGGAGCTGAACGGCCAGAAGATGTGGGTCACCAACGGCCTCGGCTCCAGCGTCGTCTTCGTCCTGATGAAGACCGACACCCAGGCCGATCCGCCTTACAAGGGGATGACCTGCTTCATCACCGAGAAGGAGGCCTGGAAGGAAACCAACGAGGGCGACTTCAAGGGCCTGAACGTCCCGCCCAAGATCAAGAAGATGGGCTACAAGGGCGTCGAGTCGACCGAGCTCGTCTACGACGGCTACCGCTGCCCGCCCGAGCGGGTGCTCGGCGGCGAGGAGGCCGGGGTCGGCCAGGGCTTCGTGCAGATGATGGACGCGCTCGAGGTCGGCCGGGTCAACGTCGCCGCCCGCGGCGTCGGCATCGCCCAGCGGGCGCTGGAGCTGGCCCTCCGCTACAGCCAGGAACGCAAGACCTTCGGCAAGGAGATCGCCAAGCACCAGGCGATCCAGTTCAAGCTCGCCGACATGGCGACCCAGCTCGAGGCCGCCCGCCTGGTCACCCGCAAAGCGGCGCGGATGAAGGACGCCGGCGAGCGCTCCGACCTCGAGGCCGGGATGGCCAAGCTGCTCGCCTCGGAGACCGGCAAGTTCTGCGTCGAAGAAAGCTTCCGCATCCACGGCGGCTACGGCTACTCGAAGGAGTACGAGATCGAGCGCCTCTACCGCGACGCGCCGCTGCTGCTGATCGGCGAGGGAACGAGCGAGATACAGCGCATGGTGATCGGCAAAAAGCTCCTGCAGAGGCACAAGATCTAAATGGGGCGCGCCTAGGACATGGCCTCGACTTCGGACCTTATCCGCACCGCCGTCGAGCGGTTCCAGGCCGAAGTCCCGGCGCTGGCGAACCTGAAACTGGTCTTCGGCCTCCAGCTCAAAGCCAAGCACGACATCCAGCTCTACCGGGTCGAGCTGCCCGGGCCGACGATCGCCAAAGACCTCGCCCAGGACGAGCGGATCCTGGTCGAGATCGACCGCCCCCAGTTCAACGAGCTGGCCGAGAAGGGGACGCTGAAGAGCTACCGCCGCGCGGTCGAGACCGGCCACATCAAGGCGACCGGCGACTCCAACGTGATCAAGCTGATCGCCCAGGTGGTGGAGAAGCAGGAGGAACGCCAGCGCCTGCGGAAAGTCCACTGACCTCCGGCAGGCGCTTGATGCAGTAACCTAATGCATGAACTGAATGCATTTCCTGAATGCAGGAGGTAACCGTGAAGGCGTTGACGATCAGAAATCTGCCCCCGAGCCTCGCCGAGGCTCTGGAGCGTGAGAAAAGCCGCCGGGGCAAGTCGTTGAACCAGACTGTCATCGACCTGCTCGGACAGGGACTGGGAGCGGAGGGTGCCCGCTCCAATGGCCTGGGCCGGCTCGCGGGGGGCTGGAGCGAGGACCAATTCGGCGATTTCGAGCGGGCGACTGCGCAGTTCGAGGCGGTTGACGAGGAGCTCTGGCGTTGAGCGTCTACTGCCTCGATACCTCCGCCTACAGCAATTTCCGGCGGGGGAACGAGGAAGTGGCGGGTCTCCTGGATCGAGCCGAGCTGGTGGGAGTGCCGACGATCACGCTCGGCGAGCTGCGCACCGGCTTCCTGCTCGGAAGCAGGCGGGAGCAGAACGAAATCGAGCTCCAGGCCTTTCTCGATAATCCCGCTGTCGAGATCTTCCAGGTCGATCCCGAGACCAGCCGCCATTACGCCGAGATCGTCGCCGAGCTACGGAGCGCCGGCGAGCCAGTCCCCACCAACGACATCTGGATAGCTGCCGCCGCGGCTCGAAACGGAACCGCCGTATTGACCTGCGACGACCACTTCAAGCGCATCACCCGGGTCGGCTCGGTCGTTGTCAGAGTCTGAGCACCACGTCGGCGATCCGCTGCGAGGCGCGCCCGTCCCAAAGGGGCGGTGGCCCCGGGCTCGCACCGGCGCGCTCGTTCAGCAGGACGGGGATGCGGGCGATTGCGGCGGGGTCGAGGCCGAGGAGGGTGTTGGTGCCGGAGGTGAGGGTGACCGGCCGCTCGGTGTTGTCGCGGAGGGTGAAGCAGGGGACGCCCAGGTAGGTGGTCTCCTCCTGGATTCCGCCGGAGTCGGTGAGGACGGCGCCCGCGTCGGCGAGGAGGGAGAGGAAGTCGATATAGCCCAGCGGCTCGATCAGGCGCAGGCCCGGGTGGTCGGGCTCGAGTCCCTCCATCATCTTGCGGGTGCGGGGGTGGACCGGGAAGACGACCGGCAGCTGCTGGGCCAGGGCCGCCAGCTGCGCGACCGTCTCGGCGAGCAGCGGGCCGTCGACCAGGGCGGGGCGGTGGAGGGTGACCAGGGCGTAGCTGCCGGGCTCGAGGCCCAGCGCCGCCGCCGCGCCCGCCGCCCGGAAGCGCTCTTCCAGGGCGACCAGGGTGTCGATCATCGTGTTGCCGACCATGTGCATCCGCTCGTCCGGGATGCCTTCGGCGTGCAGGTTGGTCACCGCCTCGGGGCTGTGCAGGAAGAGCAGGCTGGAGAAGCGGTCGGCGACGATCCGGTTGACCTCCTCGGGCATCGTCATGTCGAAGCTGCGCAGGCCCGACTCGATGTGGGCGACGGGGATGCCGAGCTTGACCGCGACCAGGGCCGCCGCCAGGGTCGAGTTGACGTCGCCGGGGACCATCACCAGGTCCGGCTGCTCCTCCGCCAGCACCGGCTCCAGCCGCTCCATCGTCCGTGCCGTCTGCGCCGCGTGACTGCCGGAGCCGACCTCGAGCATGAAGTCGGGCGCCGGCACCCCGAGCTCCTCGAGGAAGACCTCCGACATCAGCCGGTCGTAGTGCTGGCCGGTGTGGACGATCGTGTGACGCCCCTCGGGGTGGCGCTCGCGCAGCGCGCCGACCACCGGCGCCGTCTTGACGAAGTTCGGCCGCGTCCCGACTACGTACAGGACCCGCATCGCGCTAGAGGCGCTCGAGGTTCGCGGCCTCGATGCCGCGGGTGACCCCGCGCAGGTCGATCACCTGCTGCGCCCGGGAGACGACGTCGGCGTAGTCGATTCCCGGGTGGACGGTGACGATCGCCGCCAGGTCGCAGTCGCCCAGCGCCTCCTCGAGCTCGACCGAGGCGAGGCCGTGGCCGGGCAGCTCGGGGACGAAGGAGTCGTGGTAGGAGACCTCGGCGCCGAGGTCCTGGAGGCGGCCGATGATCTTCAGCGCCGGCGATTCGCGGACGTCGCCGACGCCGCCCTTGTAGCTGACCCCGAGGATGAGGACGCGGGAGCCGTTGACCGGCTTGCGGGCGCCGTTCAGCGCGCGCTCGATCCGTTCGACGCAGAAGCCCGGCTGCGCCTGGTTCACTTTCCCCGCCAGCTCGATGAACTCGGGGTAGAAGTCGTGCTGGCGCGCCTTGAAAGCGAGGTAGAAGGGGTCGACCGGCAGGCAGTGGCCGCCCATCCCCGGCCCCGGGTCGAAGCGCATGAAGCCGAACGGCTTGGTGGCGGCCGCGTCGATCACCTCCCAGACGTCGATCCCGAGCCGGTCGCAGAGCTGGGAGAGCTCGTTGACGAGGGCGATGTTGACCGAGCGGAAGATGTTCTCCAGCAGCTTCGAGAGCTCGGCCGCCTCGGGCGAGGAGAGGACGACGACGGTGTCGCAGATCTCCGCGTAGAGGGCGCGGGCCCGCTCGGCCGAGGCCTCGTCGATCCCGCCGACCAGCTTCGGGGTCGTCCGCACCGTGTAATCGGTGCGGCCGGGGTCGATTCGCTCCGGCGAGAAGGCGAGGTGGAAGTCGCCGCCGGCCTCGAGGCCCGAGCCCTCGAGGATCGGCTGCAGGCATTCGCGGGTGGTCCCCGGGTAGGTGGTCGACTCGAGGACGACGAGCTGGCCGGGGCGCAGGACCGGCGCCAGCGCCCGCGCCGAGTCGGTCAGGTAGGTGAGGTCGGGCTCGCGCGAGCCGGTGAGCGGCGTCGGGACGCAGAGGACCACCGCCTCGCAGGCGCCCAGGTCCGCGTAGTCAGCGGTCGCCCGCAGCCGCTCGGCGACGGGCGCCAGCACCGCGTCGGGCACGTCCTCGACGTAGCTGCGGCCGTTGTTCAGCGCCTCGACCTTGGCCCCGTCGAGATCGAGCCCGATCACCTCGCAGCCCGCCTCGGCGAAGGCGACGGCGAGCGGCAGGCCGACGTAGCCGAGCCCGATGATCCCGATCTTCATCGGCGGGAGTCTAAATCGAGCCCTCGGACTAACCGAACGGCGGGTGACGGAAGTCCCCGACCGGGTGCATCGAGAAGGGAACCGAGGCCTGGCCGTGATACACCGCTCGGACCCGGCCCTTCCGGTTGCGCCCGTAGCCCGAGCCGAACCTGCCGGTGAAGATCCCCGAGCCTCTCGCGCGGACCCTCCCGGCGGTGCGCCAGCGGCCACTCCGAAAGAGCTGGATCGCCACCCTTCCGTTCTTGCTGTTGGGCGTGCGGCCCCAGAAGAAGAGCCCTCTCCGGCCCGGATACGACACGAACGGGAACCGGAAGGCGTAGAGGTATTCCTTCGCCTGGTCTTGTTCGACAGTCGCGCCGCGGAAGTAGAGGCCGGACTCCAGCGATTCGGCATAGGACTGCCCCGGTTCGCGGGCGCTGTCGCGAAGGCTGTACCAGAAGAAATGAGTGACGTCGGCGCGCCAGGCTCGGTAGAGGGCTTCGGCCACCCAGCCTGTCTCGATCCCGATCGGCAGGCCCCCGGGGTCGGGGGGGCTCGAGTCCCAGGAGAACTCGGTGATCCACAGCGGCGTGTGCCTGAAGGCCCCGTGGATCCTTCCCGCCCGGTCGGCGGCGCCGATCAGGGTCTGGAGCTTGTCGAGGTCCCCCAGCTCGACGTCGTTGATGCGGCCTTCGTGCGTCGGGCCGCCCGTCGTGTACGGCTGGATCGCGAAGATGTCGAAGTGGGCGCCGCCTTCGCAGTCGCCGGCGATCGGGCGCGGATGGACCGGCCCCCGCATGCAGAGGAGGAGGCGGGCGAACCGCATCGGGCCGATCGTGAACCCGGGCACGGCGATCGGACCGAGCCCGGCCGCGAGCACGAGGTCGGTTGGGTCGACCGCCTTCACGGCGGCGTAGAAGCGGTTGAGCAGGTTGCGGTAGATGTAGGGCGATACGGGGGCGTCGCCGACGAACTGGGGATTGAAGAAGGTGCTCAGGTTGGGCTCATTCAGGGCCTGCCAGTAGCGCACCCGCGGCAGGCCCGGGAGCCTGCCGCTGTAGCGGCGGGCCGCCGCGGTGACGAAGGCCGCGAGCGCATCGGGGCTCGGTTCGCAGGTCTTCGCCCTGGCGAAGCTCGGCGCCGCGCAGGCCTCGACCCAGGGAGGAGGGGTGTCCAGCTGGAGCACCGGCGTCAGGCCGGCGGCCACCGCCTGGGACACGGCTTCATCGCTCTGGCTCCAGTCGTAATGGGGATCGAGGGGGTCTTCCGGCTGCCAGTCTTCCGGCTGTCGGTACGGCGCGATCGCCACCCAGACCAGGGGGATCCGGACGAATCGGGCTCCGGTCGCCGCCACATGGGCGAAGCCCGCCCGGTTCTCTTCTTCGATGTTGGTGACGCCGGTGACGAGCGGGCCGGCGTCTGCCGGTCGGGGATGCGCCGCGAGCCCGAACAGCCCGATGGCAAGCGTCGCCATCAGGCAGAAGCGAAGGGAAGCCCCGCGGCGCCGCGTGTGTCTGATGCTGAGCGCGTCCATTGCGAGCGGGACGCGCGAAGTTACAGGATCGACCGAGCGGGCCCCTCAGGCCTTGACGCGCACCGCGACGTTCGTCGACGGGATCGCCGCCGGGGCAACCGCGCGGAGGCGCACGATTCCGCTCCCGCTCCGGGCGGGTAGCTTGATCCGCTTGTGGAAGACGCCGTGGGCGCTCGCCCGGCCGTGGCCGACGGTCCGCCAACCTCGGTGCCAGCGCTGGATCGTCACCGGGGTGGCGACGGCGGAAGGTTCGGGGCCGATCACGCGCCCGACGACCGCGACCCGGTGTCCCGCCCTCACCGAATGGCGCCTGGTCCACAGCGCCAGGCGCTTGCGGCCACCCTTGCCCGTTCCCTTGCCGCCCTTCTTCGTCGACCTTTCGGGAGCCGGTTCTTCGGTAGGCGCCGGTTCTTCCGTGGTGGTGGGCGCTGGTTCTTCGGCCGGGCTCGGCGCCGGTTCTTCGCTCGTCGTGGGAGCCGGTTCTTCGCTCGTCGTCGGCGCCGGTTCGGTCGGGGTCGTTTCGGTCGTTTCGGTCGATTCGGAGCCCGCCGGTCCTTCGCCGGGGACGATCCGCAGGACCTGTACCTGCGGCCCGATCGGGTAGCTGAGCGAGCCGCTCGGGTTGGCGACAGAGGCGAGCGGAGCGCTGGACACGTTGGGCGCGTACAGCTCGACGCTGGAGACGGGTTGGTTGAACCTGATCGAGACCGGGCTGCTTCCAGGTTCCAGCGTCGCCTGCCTGACCGCGTCCCAGACGCTGGTCGCGCGCCAGAGGGCCAGGTAGTAGCTGCCGTCGCTCTTGCGCAGCAGCAGCTGGCGCAGGTCTTCCTGGTTGCCTTCCAGCGAGTAGTCGAGCGAGCCGGTGACCGAGCCGGACCCGGTGTCCTTGAGGATCGCGATCAGGTTCTGCAGCGCGTCGAAGGCCGGCTTCTTCGTGAGGTCGTTCCTCAGCAGGCCGAAGTTCGACTCCCGTTCGGTCAGCTTCGGGTCCGAGAACTGGTTCAGCAGCTCATAGGAGTAGGTGCGGGCGACTCCGCGGCGGAACTGCTCGAGGAAGATGCGCGGTACGTAGACGGCCTGCGCCGCTTCGGTGACCGGCATGAACGCTTCCGAGCTGGACTTGTAGTTCAGAGCCGTGTGGTAGCCGGTCTCCGTCGTAAAGGCCGGTTTCGTCCCCGCCGTCTGGGCCGAACGCTCGAGCGATTCGGTCACGACCGTCTCAGGCGGCTTGCTCGTGTAGGGGTGGGCGCTGCCCACGTCCAGCATTTCGGACATGTCGCCGAGCTTTTCGGCGTCCCCCCAATTGGTGATCGAGGGTCCGATCACAGTCAGGGACGACAGCGCCGGATCGGACTTCACCGCCGTGTAGAGATGCTGCTGGTATTCCCGCAGCAAGGAAACCCAGTTGGAGACTCCTTGGGCGTTGAACTCGTTCGGCCCCTCGACCGAGTCCACGGCGCCGGTGAGTTCCTTCTTCACAGTCGCGATCATGTGATCGAGAGTCGAGATCCCGTTCCTCGGATCGCCCAGGATCAGGTCGGCCTTGATCCCGAGTGCAGATAATTCGCGCAGCCTCTGGTACTGGTCGGGGCGTTCGTTGGGGGCGATGTTTTCGCGGATGTGATGCACGCCCAGTTCCGCCAGCCGCTGCTTGACCGCGCTGAACGCGTCGACGTAGGGGGTGCCGGTGTAATAGAAGTGGGTGTTGACGCCGATCGAGCCGACGAAGGAGCCGGCCGAGCGCGCCGGCACCGGCGCGGCGGCTGCGGTGCGAGCGGTCAGGGCCACGCTCAGAAGCATCGCGAGCAGGCCGAGGACCGCCAGGCCGAAGGCCCTTTGAGCCCTGCTTCGGAGGTTGCCGATGATCCCAAGCGGTTGCACCTGGGGTTGCTCGACCGCTGGTCCGGCCCGCTCAACCTAAGCTTGACCCCCTGGACGTTTGTCCAATCTCTGAAATGAGGCTTGCGCCGCGACGAGCCGCGCGGGGCCCGCGTCGAAAACGCGCGCCGAGCGCCCACGGGGGTAGCATCCCGCGCCGTCCAACCCCGCAAGGAGATACCTGAACGAATGAGCGAGCAGACCTACGAGCTGACGACCGACCAGGCCGAGCGCGAGGCGAGCGGCGCCCACAGCTACGGCCGCTACCTCGAGGAGTTCGAGGTCGGCGCCGTCTACAAGCACTGGCCGGCGAAGACCGTGACCGAGGCCGACGACCACCTCTTCTGCCTGATCACGATGAACCACCACCCGCTGCACATCAACGACGTCTACGCGGGCAACTCCCAGCAGGGGCGCAACGTCGTCGTCGGGCCGCTGGTCTACTCGCTGGCTCTCGGCATGTCGGTCTCCGACATCTCCGGCAAGGCGATCGCCAACCTGGCGACCGAAGAGCTGAGCCACCCGAACCCGGTCTTCCACGGCGACACCCTCTTCTGCGAGACCGAGGTGCTCGACGTCAAGCCCTCGAAATCGAAGCCCGACCGCGGCATCGTCAAGGTCCACACCCGCGTCCTCAACCAGGAGGGGGTGCTGGTCGCCGAGTTCAAGCGGTTGGTGCTCGTGCCCAGGAAGAACCCGGGCAGCTCGCCGCAGGCGGCCGCCGACAACGTCGACTGAGCGCTGCGGGCAGGCGCGCCCCGGGATCAGCGCGGTGCGGTCCGGCGCCGGAAGCCGCCGCGAAGGATGTGGCCTCCCAGCCTGACCGCCTTGCTGGTCCGCAGCTTGACGGCGCGGGAGCGCTCCCTGATCCTTGCCAGCGCCCGGACGATGTCGAAGACGCCGTCGGGCTCGGCGAGCAGCATTCGGTGGTCCAGCCAGACCGTGTGGTCGGCGGCGTGCTCGGCATGGGGGAGCCTGACCGAGGCGTAGTCGAGCCGCGGCGCGCCCGCGGGAAGCCGCTGCGCGAACCGGCCCTCGCGCAGCACGCGAAGTGTGTTGAGGCTGGGGTAGGACTCGCCGGCCAGGATCCCCTCGTGGCGGAGGGCGGCGACCAGGCCGATCACCGGCAGGCCGCTGAACTCGGCCGGGTCATAATGGAAGACGTAACCGTAGCGGCCACGGCTGCTGATCCGGGCGTCGCCGCTCTGCGGGCGCAGCCCGGGAACCTTCGTCAGCTCGGCGTCGAGCAGCTCCGCGCGTTCCTCGCGGACCCGGTTCTGCTCCGGCAGACGGTGCAGCTGCGCCTGCAGAACGGCTCCTTGCCACTCGGTCATCCGCAGGTTGGTGCCGTAGCTGACGTGTTCGTAGCGATGCCCCCCCTCGACCCGGCCGCAGTGGACATAACTCCACGCGCGCGCCCGCAGCTCTTCGTCGTCGGTGGTCAGGGCGCCTCCCTCCCCCGCGGTGATCAGCTTCCCCTCCTGGAATGAGAAGCTGCCGAACGAGCCGAAGGAGCCGACGCCGCGCTCCCGCCAGCGGCTCCCGTGCGCGTGCGCGCAGTCCTCGATCATCGTCAGGCCATGCCTCTCGCAGAGGTCGCCGAGGGAATCGAGGTCGCAGGGTCTCCCCGCCAGGTGGACGGGGATCACCGCCCGCGTGCGGTCGGTGATCGCGGCTTCGGCCGCGCCGACGTCGAGGCAGAGGGAATCGGGCTCGACGTCGACCAGGACAGGAATGGCGTTGACCGCCAGGACCGAGATCGCGGTGGTGACGAAGGTCAGCCCGGGGACCAGCACCTCGTCGCCGGCCCCAATCCCGCAGGCGGCCAGCGCGACCTCCAGCGAGCAGCTTCCGTTCGCCACCGCGAGGCCATGGCGCGCGCCCTGGAAGGCGGCGAACTCGTTCGCGAACTCCGCGGCCAAATCGCCGCGGGCACTGGACCACCTGCCGGAATCCAGCGTTGACGCAAGCAGCTTCCGCTCGGCTTCGCCGTGCTGCGGCCACTCAGGCCATGACTGGCTTCTGACAGGAGGTCCGCCGAGGATCGCCGGCAGAGTTCCCACGGGAGCAAATCTAGCAGCGAGTCAGGCGACCAGGCCCACTTTCAGCGGGCCGGCGGCGTCAGGAACTCACGCCACCTGAGCTCCGCGACCCGCTTGTAGAGGAAGACGGAAATTACGAACACGACGGTGTAGGCGATCGTCGAGACGATCGCCGCCACGTTGATCCCGCCGTCTTCGAGGAAGAGGACGAGGCCGCCGACGGTGATGATCGCCGCCGGGATCGCGGCGACACTCGAGAGGAGCGGCCGGTTCGCCGCCAGCAGGCCCGACCACAGCACCATCGCCGCCGCGTCGAGCACCACGCCCGGCAGGAGGATGCGCAGTGCCGCCGTCGCCGATTCGAAATCTGCCCCGTAGACGATGCCGAGGGCGAGGTTGGCGATCCCCGCAAGCGGAATCGCGATCGCGATTCCGATCAGCAGAACCACCTGCAGGGTGCGGATCACCGTCCGCGGCGACTGCTTCTCACGCCTTGCCGCCACCGGCATCACGATCGTCGCGATCGTCGTCGTCAGGGTGATGATGATCGAGGTGACGTTGGTGGCGACGGAGTAGAGGCCGACGCTGGCGGCACTGAGGAAGGCGGGCACGATCATCAGGTCGAGGCGGGCGTTGACCAGGCCGGCGATCGTTCCCATGTGGGCCTTGAGGCCGAAGGAGAGCGTTTCCCTCAGCAGCGCCCGGTCCGGGCGCGCGATCCCCACCCGCCAGAGCAGGCGGAGGGCGGCGGCGAGGAAGGCGACGCCGATCGCCGCCGCGTTGATCGTCAGCGCCCCCTTGACCGAGAGCAGGCCGAGCACCCAGCAGGCGAGGTAGGCGGCGGAGATCAGCGCCGGCTGCAACAGGCGGACGGCGTTGTAGAAGAAGAAGTCGTGGTTGCCGAGGAGCATCCCGTACTGGACGACCTGCAGCAGCATCACCAGCACGATCGCCAGGTAGATCCGGCCGAGGGTTATCGCCTCCGAGGTCTGGGCCGAGAAGAGGACCGGCAGCGCCAGCTCGCCGACGAGGATCGCCAGGAGGCCGAGCGGGACGCCGATCGCCAGCCAGGTGCCGAGCAACCTCGGGCCGTCCTCGGTCCTGCGGGCGAGGCGGTAGGCGACCGCCTCGGTCGCGCCCCCCGAGAAGAACCAGACGCAGAGCTGCGTGAGGAGGAGGATCGCCGCGATCTCGCCCCGGCCCGCCGGCCCCAGAGCCCGGGCGATCGCGATCCCGCTGAAGAGGTTGGCGACCAGGATCGAGGCGTCGAAGCCCATCGGGGCCAGGACCCTGGCGCGGACGGTGGGGTGGAAGAGGAGGCCCTTGACCCGGCTCGTCAGCGATGGCTTCAGGCCCTGCTCCGCCGGGGTATCAGCCTCCATCGCGGACCAGGTGCCTGCCGAGGCGGACCGCCAGCGCGGCGATCGTCGTCGTCGGATGCAGGGCGCTGTAGGTCGGGAAGGCGGAGCCGCCGGTCAGGTAGAGGTTGTCGAGGCGGTGGTGGCGGAGGTTCTCGTCGACGACGCCGTCGGGGCCCATGAAGCAGGTTCCCAGCAGGTGCCCGCCGTGGCCGCCGATCCGGTCGCCGACGATCCTCGCCCCGAGCGGCGCCAGCCGCTCCTCCAGGCCCCGCCGGACCGCCTGGACCCCGCCGATCGCGTAGTCGCCGTCGGGCGGGTAGGAGACCCGGGTCAGCGGCAGCCCGAGGCTGTCCTTGCGGCTCGAGAGCTCGACGTAGCGATCCTCCCGCGGCGCGTCCTCGACGCTGACGTAGACAACGGCGGTGCGGGCGAAGTGATCGGCCATCTCGTCCCGCAGGGCGGCCCCCCGGGCGCCGCCCGCCAGCGCTCCGACGAGCCGGTCGCGGAGCAGCAGGCCGGGGTTGAAGGGGATGACGACGGCGGAGCCACGCTCGACCCGCCAGTCGCCTTCGGCCCAGGCGCCCGAGAGGCCGGTGTCGCGGGTGCTCGCGCCCCACGGCCCCATCGGCTCGTCCAGCTCGAGGTCGAGGACGACGTGGGTGTGGTCTCCGAGCCAGCGCCCCACCGGCCCGTCGCGCAGGTCCGAGCGCAGCAGCAGGGCGGCGTTCTCGATCCCGTGGGCCGCGGCCACCACCCGCCGCGGGAGGATGCTGCTGCGGGTGCCGTCGGCGCCGATGCACTCGACCTCGGTAACGCGGTTGCCGTCGGTCCGCAGCCGCGCCGCCGCCGTTCCCTCGCGCACGGAGAAGCCGTCGGCGGCGGCGAGCTCGCGGCCGATCGCCAGCGGGTTGCCGGCCGTCTCGACCTCCGGCCCCCCGGTCTCGATCGGCGGCGGGTACTCCGGTTCCAGCCGGCGCGTTATCGGCAGCGGCCCGAACGGTTCGAGCAGCGGCCCGAGCAGGCGGTCGACGCTCGACGGCGCCGGCGGCGGGATCGGGTAATCGTCGGAGCCGGGGAAGAGCGGGTGGGGCCCGCCGGAGATGTCCAGCGCCCGCTCGGCCGCGTGGTAGTACGGGAGCAGGTCCTCGTAGCCGATCGGCCAGTCGCGCCAGAGGCCATAGCGGGAGCGCAGCTCGAAGTCGGACGGCAGCAGGCGCGGCGCGACCCCCGCCCAGAGCAGCGCGGACCCGCCGAACGCGTAGCCGTATTTCCAGGGCCGCTCGCTGCCGGGAGCCGTCTCCGTGTTGTGCTCGGTGACCGCCGTCTGCTCCTCTCGCTGCGCGTGCGGGACCGTGTCGGCGTCGAGGCGCATCCTGCCCCGCTCGATCACCGTCACTTCCTCGCCGGCGGCGACCAGCTCGCGGGCGACGAGGAGCCCGCTGATCCCCGAGCCGATCACCACCGTCTCGACCGCCTCGCTCATCCGCTGCCTCGGCTTCGCTCCGTCGCCGGCGGCCGGGAGACCCGGGCGTAGAGCAGGTTCTCGGTCGGACCCGGCACCAGGGCATAGACGAGCGGCCGGATCGCCGTCTCCCGCAACCGTCGGGGCAGGAGGCGGCCGAGCACCGGGGCGGTCGCGAGCAGGAAGGCCAGCTCCCTGACCGAGAGGCCGCGGCGGCCGAGCCTGCCCCGGGCCCTGGTCAGGAGCAGGCGGACCTCCCCTTCGGAGAGCCCGAGAACCTTCGCCACGCGCTTTCCGCTCATCGTCGCGGGCCCACCTGCAGCGACTCCACCGAGGACATCTCGCCGTAGCCCGGGCAGGGGATCCCGCGGAAGGCGTAGACCTCGCCGTCAACCGTCGCGATCGAGTGGCCATGCCTGGCTTTGCGCATGTCGGGGAGCCGGATCCATTCCTCTTTGCGCGGTCGGTAGCCGAAGGTCGCGCGGGTGTCCCAGCCACCCGGTTCGTAGGGGTGGATCCGGTCTTCGCCGCCGCCGCTGACGATCGCCATCCCGTCGGCGGCGGTGACGGCGGGCGATCCGACCCCCATGGGGAGGTCGGGGAGGCGCCGCCATCGTCCGCGCTCGGGGTCGAATTCCTCCAGCGTCGGCAGCGCCATGTGAGCGGGCTGGCGCCCCCCGGCGAAGAAGATCCGGCCGCCGACCGCGGCGGCGCCGAAGTGGTGGCGCGCGGTCGGCATCGCCGGGCCGGGAAGCCAGCGGCGGCGGTCGAAGTCGTAGATCTCGAGCGAGTGGATGGGCTGGTTTTCGTTGCCGAAGGCGGTCGTGCCCCCGGCAATGTAGAGGCGGTCGCCGACGACCGCCCCGGCGGCGGCGCCGCGGGCGATCCGCATCGGCGGCAGTTCCCGCCATCTCCTGGTCCGCGGCGAGTAGGCCCACATCCCGTTGGTCGGCTCCGATCCGTCGATGTAGCCGCTGACCAGGATCACCTCGCCGTCGTGGGCGACGACGACGGGATGGTCGATCGCCACCGGCGCGTCCGGTTCGCGGCGATATTCGCCGGTGCGGGGATCGAAGCGGAAGACCGACGCCTCGGTTCCCTCCCGCTCCTGGCCGCCGACCAGGTAGACGTAGCCGCCGACGGTTGCCGCCCCGGCCTCGGGCGAGGGGTCCGGGGCGTCGTGCTCGAAGCGCCAGTGGCCGGCCACCGGCTCGCCGGGGGCGTCGTGGACCTGGCTCGGGTCGTATTCGCAGAGGTCGGGCAGCGGCGGCGAGCCGAGGCCGAGCGCTTCCCGGATGTGGGGCCCAGGAAGTTCCGGGCCGATGCCGGTGGCGACGACGGCGGTGAGGAGGAGCAGGATCAGGCAGAGGCCCAGGCCGATCAGCGAGGTGCGCCTACTCATCGGCCATCGCTCTCGCCTCCCGAGCCGCTTCGCGGGCGCCCCGCTGCTGCTCGACCATCCCCAGCAGCCAGCCGGCATGGGTCTCGACCCGGAAGAGGCGGAGGGCGCCGGCGAGCCCGATCGACGCGGCGAGCAGCGCCCGCACCGGCCGGTATCCGTGCCTGCGGCGGCTCAGGCGGACCAGCGCCCGGCCCGGGAGCGGCACCTCGCGGACGTAGAAGTCCTCCGGCAGCGGGCCGAGCTTCTGGCGATGGTTGCGGTGCACGATCCAGCGGGCCTGGCCGGACCTCCGCATCGTCGCGAGGAACTTCTGCGGCGTGACGCGGTGCCGGTGCTCGGCGAGGAGGTCGCGGTGGAAGACCGCCTCCAGGCCGAGCTGAGCGCAGCGCAGGCCGAACTCCCAGTCCTCGTGGCGCAGCTGCCGGCGGACGCCCGGTTTCCCCTCCTCCTCGTAGACCCGCAGCGCGTCGGCGCGGCGCAGCGAGACGTTCCCGCCCCACAGTCCCTCCAGGATCGAGCCGGGGTCGGCTTCGTATTCGGCGCAGACGCGCTCGTAGGCGCGGCTGTAGAGCTCGGTGCCGAACTCGCCGCGGCGGCGGCGCGGGGAGCGTGCGACTGGCATGTACCCGACGATAACCAGCCCGCTCGCGGCGGCGTGGCTCCGGGCGTGCCCCGCGGCCAGTCCCGGCCGCGGGAGAACGTCGTCGTCGAGGATCAGCACCACCTCGGCGCTCGCCTCCTCGACTCCCCGCAACACCGCCGCGGGTTTGCCGGCCTCCTCGATCGCAAGCGCCCGCAGACGACCGTCCGCGGCCGCCCGGTCCTCCAGCAAGCCGAGCGAGCCGTCGTCGGCCCCGTTGACGACGACCACCGCCTCGCTGAACGGCTCGGCAAGGACGGCGTCGAGCAGCTCGGGCAGCCGCTCCCTGCGGGCATGGGTGGGGATCACTACCGCAACCTGTGGACTGGTGGTCATCGCTCAGATGCTTTCGAAAGTGCCGGTCGGCAGCCGGCGCAGCGCTTCGACCCAGTCGCGCGACTGCAGCGGCTCGTACTCACTGGGATAGGCGGGATGGACCATCACCTCGACCGAATTGCGCCGCGAGAGCCCAAGGTGCTTCTCGGGGGGCGGTCCCTCCAGGCCGGGCCAGACGGTCTCGATCGAGAAGAAGTAGTCGGTCGAGCGAAAGCGGGAGAGGACGAAGCGCTGGCGCGCCGCCCGCAGCAGATCGGTGACCGGGCTGCGGCGGTCGACGTCGCTGAGGGCGTTGCGGATCGCGATCCCGCGCGGCAGCGAGCCGCCGAGGATGACGTTGGCGGCCAGGTGGCTGTGGTGGTGGCCGTCGACGTGGGTCGGGGGCCGGCCGTAGAGCTCGATGAAGCGCTCCCACTGGTCGGCGACCACCCGGTCGACCTGGCCACGGATGCGGGGGTCGTAGACCCAGCGCCGCAGGCGGCTGCGGCGGAAGCCGTCGAGCAGGCGGCGCTGGCGGTCGCGGACCGGGAGCGGGACCGCTTCGTCCGAGTACTCCTCGAACAGGTTGAGGTGGAGGCCGATCCCCAGGGAGGGCAGGTCCGCCGCGAGCGATGCCGCCTGCGCGGTGCCCGCCATGAACATCATCGCCGTCGTGCTGGTCAGCCCGCCCGCCTGATGGCAGTCGGCGATCGCCCGCGTCGTCGGCTCGTTGTAGCCCCAGTCGTCGGCGTTGACGATCAGCAAGCCGCGCTCAGCGCCCACGAACGGGAAGCTCCTTTCGGACCAGGCCCCGCAGGTAGTGCCGGTCGGCGAGCAGGCGCCGGTGTCCTCGCAACCAGCTGCGCAGGAACGGGATCGCCAGGGCGGGGCGGCGGAGGTAGACCTTGGCGCTGGCCAGGAACCCGAGCACCTCGTAGGCGAGCGCCCGGCCGAGGCTGGGATTGGCGATCAGGGCGTCGAAGAGGAGGCTGTAGATGTGCCAGCTCTGGTGCTCGACGGTCTCCGCCAGGCGGTTCGGGTCGAAGGAGAGGGGCACGTCGGGGTGAGCCGCGCGGGCGTCGGGGGCGAAGAGAATCTGCACCCCGTGGCTGCGCCACAGCGCGCCCATGAAGATGTCGTCCGCGGTGTCGATGCGCTCGTTCCAGGGCCAGGCGAGGGCGAAGCGGCGCGGGTAGAGGAAGAGCGCGCCGATCACGAAGTCGGGCTCCTCGCCCTCTAGGACCGGCCGTCCGTAACCGATGCGCCGCTTCTTCACCGGGACGCTCCAGGTGCCGTTGATCGAGACGCTGCCGGCGATCACCCGTCGTCCGTTGCCCTCCAGGTAGCGCCGCAGGAGCCGGTCGACCGCCTTCGGCTCGAGAATCAGGTCGTCGTCGACGTCGACCAGCAGGTCCTCCCGCGCCGCCCGCGCCCCGGTGTTGCGGGCGGCGGCGACGTTGGTCCCCTCGTGGGGGCAAAGCCGCGCCCAGGGAAAGGAATCGCAGACCTCGCGGACGGCCTCCCGCTCCGCCTCGGCCGGGCTCGAATCGCAGACGTAGGCGGGAAAGCCGAGCCGGTCCTGCGAGGGAGCGAGCGAACCGAGGCAGCGACGGAGCAACTCGGGGCGCGAACGCGTCGGGATCACAATGGCGATCGACGGAGTCGGGGAAGGCGAGGGCGGGGGCAAAGCCGCGCAAAGGCTAGTCGTCCCTGCGGGCTAGTGTGTCCGCCCGATGCTCCGCGTGCTCCTCGTCACCCCCGACTTTCCCCCGAGCACGGGCGGCATCGCGGTGCTGCTGGGAAACCTGGTGCGCAGCACTCCGGGCCTCGAGATCCGGGTCGTCACCTTCGGGGAGGACGGAGCGGCCGAGTTCGATCGCGCCGAGGGCTTCGAGACCCGCCGCGGTGCGGCAGCGTCGCGATGCGCCGCCAGCTGGCGGTGCCGATGCTGAACGCGCGGCTTCTCTACGAGGCGGTGCGCTTCCGGCCGGGCGTGATCCTCAGCGGCCATGTGGTCGCGAGCATCGCCGCGCTGCCGGTTCAGCGCCTGCTGCGCATCCCGTTGGTCCAGTACGTCCACGCGGACGAGATCCGGGTGCGGCCGCGCCTGGCGGGGAGGGCGGTGCGGGCGGCGGCGACGACGATCGCGGTCAGCAGCTATACCCGCGACCTCGCGATCGACGCGGGCGCCGACCCCGGCCGCGTCCATGTGATCCCCCCCGGCGTCGAGCTGCCGAGCGGGTCGTCGGCCGAGCGCAGCGAAGAGCCGATCTTGCTTACCGTCGCCACCTTCGTCTCGCCGCGCAAGGGGCACGACGTCCTCATTCGAGCCCTGCCGTCGATCCGCGATGCCGTTCCCGGCGCGCGCTGGGTCGTCATCGGCGACGGCCCCCTGCGGGGGAAGATCGAATCCAGCGCCGCCACCGCCGGCGTCGATGACGCGATCACCTTCCTCGGCCGGGTGGACGACGCCGAGCGAGACCGCTGGCTCGACCGGGCGCGGGTCTTCTGCATGCCGAGCCGGCTACCGCCCGAAGGGATCGGCGGGGAGGGGTTCGGGATCGTCTACCTCGAGGCAGGCGCCCACGGGCTGCCGGTGATCGGCGGGCGCGTCGCCGGGGCGCTCGACGCGGTGGTGGATGGCGAGACCGGCCTCCTGGTCGACCCGGTCGACCCGGATGCGGTCGCCGCGGCCGCGATCGATCTGCTCTCGAACAGGGACCTCGCCGACCGCCTCGGCGCGCAGGGCAGGCAGCACGCCGCCGAACACGCCTGGCCCCGGATCGCCGCGCGGGTCGAAGCGCTCCTGCGCGAGACGGCGGCTCGGCGCGATGGCTGACCTGCGCGTCTTATATGTGAACCAGACCGCCCAGGTGAGCGGGGCGGAGAGGTCGCTGCTGACCCTGATCGCGGGGCTGGAGGGGAAGGTCGAACCCATCGTGGCCTGCCCGGAAGGGGAGCTCGGCACCGAGGCGCGGGCCATGGGGATCGAATCGGTTCCGATCTCCGGGACCAGCGCGAGCTTCAGGCTGCACCCGCTGCACACCAGCCGGGGCCTGCTGGAGATGGCGCAGAGCTCGCTTCAGGTCCGCCGCATCGTCGATCGCCTCAGTCCCGACCTCGTCCACGCCAACACGACCCGGGCCGCGCTGCTGGCGCTGGCCGCGCGCAGCCGCTCGGGCCCGCCGACGATCGCCCACATCAGGGACCTGGCCCCGCCTGGGCGGGCGGCCGACCTGGTCCTCTCGCTCGTCGCCCGCCGTGCTGAGGCCGTCGTCGCCAACTCGGCTTTCGTCGCCGACCGGTTCGGCGACTCGCGGGGGCGGGTGCGCGTCATCCACAACCCGATCGACCTCGAGCGCTTCCACCCGAGCAGGGCCGACGGCGGCGCCGTTCGGGCGGAGCTCGGGATTGCCGCGGACACCGTCGTCCTCACGGTGGTGGGGCACATCTCGCCGATCAAGGGCCAGGACAGGGCGATCGCGGTGCTGGCTGACTTGGTCGCCGCGGGATGCGACGTCGCCCTCCTGCTGGTCGGTTCGGTCAAGTTCGCCAGCCCCGGCGCCCGCCTCGACAACAGCGCCTTCGGGGAGCGGCTTCCTCACCTGGCCTCCGAGCTCGAGGTCGCCGACCGGGTGCGGTTCCTCGGCGAGCGCAAGGACGTGCCGAACCTGCTGGCGGCGAGCGACGTCCTGCTGATGCCGTTCTGGCGCGAGCCCTTCGGCCGGGTCGCGGTCGAGGCGATGGCGATGGCCGTGCCGGTCGTGGCGAGCGAGGTGGGAGGGCCGGCCGAGATCGTTCGCGCGGGCGTCGACGGCATCCTCCTGCCGGCGAGGGAGCCGAGCGAATGGAGCCGCGCGATTGAGCCGCTTCTCGCGGACGCGCCGCTGCGGCGACGGCTCGGGGAAAACGCCCGAGCTCGCGCCGTCGACTTCGGCGTCGAGGCGCACGTCGCCCAGGTTCTGGCCCTGTACCGCGAGCTTCACCCCGCGCGTTCGTCCCGGTGAGCGCTGACCCGTGCACTACCATCGGCCGCGAGTTGCGGACCCGATCCTCGTATGAGATCGCCGCGGGCGTGCTGGCGGCTGCTGCGCTCGGAGTGCTCGTCGGCGCCGGGCTGCCTCTGGTAGCTCTCGGGTTGCTGGCAGCGGCCGGTGCCCTCCTCCTTCTCACCCGGCCCAGGTGGGCGCTCTGGGGCTTCCTCGGCTTCCTGCCGTTCTTCGTCTACCCGGTCAGCTTCGGCCACCTCTCCCTCTTCGTCGGGCTGCCCGCCGCCCTGGCGGTTTCGGTGGTGCTGCTGGCGGCGGCGGAAGGGCGGTCGCGCGGCTCGGTCAAGCTTCCCGTCATCACCTTCTCCGTGCTCGCGATCGCCGCCCTCGCCAGCGCGCTCCTCTCCTCGGATCCGACCCATGCCCTGTCCCGCGTCCTCTACCTGATCAGCTTCGGCGTGCTGGCGGGCAGCGTCGCCTACGCGCGCTCGGCGGGAGTGATCCGCGACCGCGACGTGCTCGCGCCGTTGCTGCTCGGTGCGACCGCGGGGGCAATCGCGTTGATCGCCCAGTTCGCCCTCCAGTTCGCCTTCGGGACGACCACCGTGCAAAGCCAGTTGTTGTCCCTCTACCCGGTGTTCGGCGGCAGCGGGGGGGAGACCGCGGTGGGGCAGAACTGGGTGGTTCCGAGCTTCCACCTCCTGCGCGCCATCTTTCCCTTCATGACCGCTCCGAGCGCCGGCCAGTACATGATGGTCGCCTTCGTCACCGCTGTGCTCGCCCTGCATTTCGAGATCGGCGATCTCGACCGGCGCTGGCTGCGGTGGTCGGTCCTGATCCTCGGCTGCGGCCTGGCCGTCACCCTTTCCAGGCAGGCCTGGGTCGGCGCGCTCGTGGCGATGGCGATCGTCTTCATCCGCGTCCGTCCCGCCCGGCTGCTGATGGGGATCGCGGTCGTTGCCGTGATCGCCTTCGTCGTTCCGCTTCCGGGAACGCATGAAACCCTGGGTCAGTACCTCCTCCTCTCAACCGACGTACAGTCCGAATCCTCCGGCTCCCGGGTCGCGATCTGGTCCGAAGGGATCCACTACGTGGAACACGGCAGCCTTCTCGGGCTCGGATCCGGTCAGTACCAGACCCTCTCCACCGGGCAGGCCGTCTACTACGCCCACAACGTCGTCCTCGACGCGCTCGTCGAGCTGGGGTACCTTGGGCGGCGCCGTGTTCATCGCCTTCGTCCTCAGCCTGCTGGCGATCATGTGGCAGCGCTCTCGGCAGCTCGTGTTCCTGGTGCTGGTGGCGGTGGTGGTCGCCAACATGTTCGACGACGCGCTGTACCTGCCGCGCAACGGCTTCCTGATCGCCGCGTTGGTGGGGATGGCCGCGGGCGCGACGGAGAAGGCGCCCGAACCCGCTCCGCCCGCCCCCGAGATCGAGGAGCGGGTCCCCGCCTCCGCGACCGCTCCCGTCTCCGTTTGAGGGCGCCCCGCGGCTGGCGGTCGGACCCCAGTTCTCATCCCAGGTCCCGGTGCTAATGGGGGGCGGCCCTGCTGCCGATACAGCGGTCGGTGCAACCTTCAGGATCCGTCCCGGTCTCGTCTTGGCCCTGTGCTTCAATGGACGGCCAGCCATGAACGGGAGAGCATCCAAAGAGATCGAAGCGGAGAAGTCCGACCTGGGCGGCGTCCTCGCGGTGCTGCGGCGGCGCGCCGGTCTGATCGTCCTCTGCGTCGCCATCGCAACCGTTGGCGCCGTGGGCTATTCGCTGGCTCAGCAAAAGGAATACTCGGCGTCGGCATCGCTGCTGTTCCGGAACCCTGGCTTTGCCGAAAACCTGTTCGGCAATTCGGTCTCCACCCCCGCCACGGACCCCACCCGCGAAGCGGCGACGAACGAGAAGTTGGTCGGGCTCAAGATCGTCGCGAAGCGGACCTCGGAACACCTGCAAGGGCCTGACTCCGGAAGAAGTCTCGGAAATGGTCGAGCGTCTCGGCCTCCGGCGAAGCGGAAATCGTCTCGGTGACGGCCACCGGCCCCGACGCGAAGCAGGCGAAAATCGTCGCCAACACCTTCGCCCGTCAGTTCATCGCCTTCAGGGCAGAGGCTGACAAAGCCAAGCTGACCGAAGCCAAACAGCTTGCCGAAGAGGAGTACAGCCGCCTCTCGCCGGAACAGCAGGCTGGGCCGCGGGGGGAAGCCCTGAGCAGCGGCGCCGAGAAACTCGGCATCCTGGCCTCGCTGCAGACCGGAAACGCCGAGCTGGTGCAGCCGGCCGAACTGCCGACCGCGCCCTCCTCGCCGAAGCCGCTGCGCAACGGCGTCCTCGCCGCGATCATCGGCCTGCTTCTCGGGTGCGGCCTCGCCTTCCTCTTCGAGCGGCTGGACCGCAGGCTGCGCAACCCGGAGGAGGCTCGGGACGCGTTCGGGCTGCCAATCCTGGCGACGGTTCCGGAGAGCAAGGCGATCGTGGCTTCGAACCGGCGGACCGCGGCGCTGGAGCTGCCGTTCATGGAGAACGAGGCGTTCCGGATGCTGCGGGCGCAGCTGCGCTACTTCAACACGGACCGTGAGGTGCAAACCGTTGCCGTCTCCTCGCACGCCGCGGGGGTCGGCAAGAGCACCGTTGCCTGGAACCTGGCGCGCATCGCAGCTACTTCGTCGAAAGCGATCGTCATCGAGGCGGACCTGCGCAATCCCACGCTCTCCACCCAGCACACTCTCGGCGCGACCCCTGGCTTGGCCGAGCTGCTGACGCATCAGGTGGCGCTGGATGCGGCGATCCAATCCAAGCCGCTCGGGGTGAGCTCCAACGGCGCGGCAAGGGGCGGAACGCGATTGGACGTGATCGTCGCTGGATCGCATCCGCCCAATCCGGCCGAGTTGATCGAGAGCCAGACCATGAGCGACATCCTCTCCGAGCTGAAGAAGCGCTACGAGCTCATAGTCATCGATACGGCGCCGATCGGCGTCGTATCGGACGCCATCCCCCTGCTCCGCATGGCGGACGGCTTGATCGTGGTGGCGCGAATCGGGCAGACCACGCGCGACACCGCCGTCGAAATGCGGAATCAGCTCGACCGGCTCAGGGTTCCCACCCTGGGGATCGTCGCCAACGCCGTCAAGCTCTCACGGCGGGACCGCTACGGCTACGGCTACGGTCCCGCCCCTCAGGAGGCGGCGGCAGGGCGCCCCGGTACGCAGCAGGCCGGCCCGGCAACGCAGGTCCACGGCGGTAACGAGCCGACCCGCCGGCAAGCGGCTGCCGCCCCGTCGGGCGCTCCGGAGGCGTCTCCGCCTCCGCCGCTCTCGGGCAAGCCCCGGGACTGAGCGCTCGCCCGTGTGCGCAGAGGTGAGCTCGGCCTCCGTCGCTCGGCAGGCGGCCGGGCCTACGGCTGCAGGGTCGCTCCGCAGCGACTGACGATTGCCTGCAGTCCGGCGCGGAAGGAGGCTGGGCTGAAGCGCTGCGCGTGGGACCGGATCGCGGCGGAATCGAAGTGAGAGAAGTCGGTGTCGCGGATCGCCTCGGCGAGCTCGGCTGCGCTTTCGCCGTCGACGAGCAGGCCCGTTTCGCCGTCCACCACCGTTTCACGCACTCCTCCCCGGGCGACGGCGACGACCGGGCGACCGGCGGCCTGGGCCTCGACCGCGGCGATTCCGAACTCCTCGACATTGGGCACCACCAGCGCCAGGCAGCTCGAGTAGAGCTCGGCGAGACGCCCGTCCGAGACGTTGCCGAGGAAGCGGACCGGATCATCGGCGTATCGCGCTTCCAGCGAGATTCGCTCCGGTCCGTCGCCAACCACCGCGAGCGGGCGGCCGGCGAGCTTCGCTGCTTCGATCGCGACGTCGACCCGCTTGTGGCGGACGAGCTGACCGACGAAGAGCAGGCTGTCCTCCGGTTCGCCGATCGAGAAGCGCTCGACCGCGACGGGCGGATGGAGGATCTCCGATTCGACCCCGTAGACATCGGCGATGCGGGCGCGGGTTATCTCGGAGTTGGCGACGAAGTGGGTCACCCGCCCGGCGGCCTCGAGGTCCCAGCGGCGGATGTGCTTGAGCGTCCTGCGCATCAGCGGCCGAGCCGGCCACGGCGTCTCCGCGATCGCCCGGTCCTGCTCGAACCAGGCGTAGCGGAACGGGGTGTGGCAGTAGCAGACGTGCAGCGCGCCGGCCCGGGGACGGACCCCGTGGGCAAAGGCGCTGCTGCTGGAGACGAGGACGTCGTAGGCCTCGACGGGCAGGTGCTCGGCGGCTCGCGGGAACAGCGGCAGCAGGTAGCGGAAGCGCTTCTGACCGACGCCGAGCCGCTGCAGGTAGGAGGCATGGACCTCCCGGTCCGCGAAGGCGGAGGCGCCTTCGCGGTCGTAGAGGAGGGTGTAGATCGGGGCCTGAGGCCAGCAGGCGCTCATCTCGGCGAAGGTTCGCTCCGCCCCCCGCATGATCAGGAGGTAGTCGTGGACGAGTGCCAGCTCGCGGCTAATAGGCGCCGCGCCCCGAGATCACCGCCGGCACCGTGGCGAGCAGGATCTCGACGTCCCTGGCCAGCGACCACCCGGCCACGTACTGGTAGTCGAACCGCACCATCTCCTGGAAGGGGCTCTGCGAGCGACCGTAGACCTGCCACGGCCCGGTGATCCCCGGCCTCAGCTCGAGGCGCCGCAGATGCCATTCTTCGAGCGCTGCCGTCTCCCTGAAGATCAGGGGCCGGGGGCCGACCAGGCTCATGTCGCCGCGGAGGACGTTGAAGAGCTGCGGCAGCTCGTCGATCGAGAAGCGGCGGATGAAGCGGCCGACGCGGGTCACCCTCGGGTCCTGACGGATCTTGAACATGACCCCGTCGTCGGCCTCGTTGAGGTTGTCGAGCTCCCGCTTGCGCTGTTCGGCGTCGATGTACATCGAGCGGAACTTGATCAGCCGGAACCCCTTGTTGCCGCGTCCGGCCCGTGGCTGGCGGAAGAAGACGGGGCCCCGGGACTCGAGCTTGATCGCGAGCGCGGTTGCCGCCATCAGCGGCGCGAGGAGGAAGATCAGGAAGGCGGAGCCGACCACGTCGAGCAACCGCTTCGCCGCCAGCGAGGCCGAGGAAAGGGCCGGGGCGCCGATCGACAGCAGCGGCAAGCCGCCGATCTGATCCAGAGAGCGGACGCCGTCGAGGAACTCGAACAGTCGCGGGACGACGTCGACCCCGACATGGGCATCGCGGGAGGCGCGGATCGCGCCCAGCAGCTGCTCGTGGTTGACCCGCGAGAAGGCGATGATCACCCGGTCGATCCCCTGCATCTCGATGATCTTGATGAGGTCGGCGAAGCGGCCGAGCCAGGGCAGATCGGGCGTCCCGACCTCGTGGACTTCGTCGTCGACGATTCCAACCGGAATCAGTCCGAACTGGGGGTTGTTGAGGATCTTCTCGACCAGCTGGCCGGCGACGAGGCCGGACCCGAGGATCAGCGTTCGCTGCCGCAGTTCCTCAATGCGGTGGAGCCTTGCGCGGACGAGGGTGCGGGTCAGGCCCGCGAAGGCGAAGAGGGCGAAGATCGTGCTGAAGGCGACTCCGGCCGGCGCTGAGAACCCGGCCAGCTCGGCGACGGCAAAGGTCGGCCAGGTCATCAGCATCAGGGCGACGAAACCCCGGGGCAGGTCGGAAACGGTGGAGGCCCAGCTGGCGAGCTGTTCGCTGCGGTAGAGGCCGATGCAGAAGCCGGTCAGCGGCCACAGAAGGGTGACGAGCCCGATGAAGACGAGGTCGGCGCCGAAAGACCCCCCGAAAGTGAGGGCTGCGAGTGCACCGGCCATCGCAGCAGCCCCGAGGTCGCCGACGAACAGCATGCGCGCCAACACGGCGCCGCGGCGGCGGGGGCGTGCCCGCTCCCGGGGCAGCTGGTGACTCAGCTCACCGCGCTCGGCGAGAGCATGCTGGCTTTGGCCTACTGCGGAGGACTCCACATCAATACTTTCGTGTAAACAGACGGGTTTTTCCGAGAGCCCCTGTGACTTGGTAGGTCACAGCCGGGTGCGACCGATTGAAGGGGTCTCTTGTGGGGCTTCCAGTTTCCCATACCCTCCAACACCTCGACAGCACCGTCGGTTCGCTCTTAACCGGCAACAAAGGTTGCACCGGATCGCTCGAAGTGGAAGGCCTTGGACAGATATTGAGCGAAAAGCAGTAACGCTGTTGTCAAAAAGCGGGTCGCTTGAAAAATCGATCGTCGGCGTGGCCGCCACCCAGCTCGCCGACTTCGGGCGGGAGTTGGGGGAGGTGCTCGGGGCCGGGCCGCTGCGCCTGGAGAGTTGGGCCGACGCGCTCGATCGCCTTTCCCGCCTCGACCTCCCGTTCCTCGCTCTCGACGAGCTTCCCTACCTGGTCGAGGCGACGCCGGAGCTGCCCAGTCTCCTCCAGCGCTACGTGGACGCGGGTGCCGGCGTGCCGCTTATCCTCGCGGGGAGCGCGCTCTCGACGATGAGCGAGCTGGTCGAGGGGCGGGCGCCGCTGTACGGGCGCGCTGCCGCGGTGGTCGTCCCCGCACCGCTCGCCGGCCCCGACCTGTCCGCCCTCTGGGAGACGCCCGAGCCGCTCGGCGCGCTGTGGGTCGACGCCGCGCTAGGCGGGCTTCCCGGCTACCGACCCCTGGTCGCGCCGCCCGGCCGGCGGCGGCAGCGGTGGATGGTCGACGAGGTGCTGGCGCCCGGCTCGCCCCTGCTGGATGCCGCCGCAGCCAACCTTGCCGAGGTTCCGGATCCGCCGGCCCTGCGCGGCGTCTACCGGGCGATCCTCGGCGCCCTCGCAGCCGGTGAGCGCACCTTCGGCGCGATTTCTCGCGTCGCCGGTCTTCCCTCCGGTGCGCTCACCCGGCCGCTCGCGGCGCTTCAGCGGGCGGGCCTGGTCGAGCGCGTGCCCGACCTCCTGCGCGCTCGGCGGGATCGCTACGAGCTGGCCGATCCTCACCTGCGCTTCTGGCTGGCCGTCGTCGCCCCCAACCGCTCTCGGCTCCAGGCGGGTGGGGCCGAGACGGTGTGGGCGCGGGTGGGGGAGACGACCTGGACCTCGCAGGTGCTCGGCCCGCGCTGGGAGGCGGTCGTCCGCGCTCACCTCGCGGCGGGCGGCGCGGAGCCGCTCGCCCCGCTCGACGAGGTCGGAGTCACCGTGGTTCCGGACAGTGCGCGGGGCCGCGGCCACGAGGTTGACCTGGTGGCGATGCGCGCCGGTCGGGTGGTGGCCGTCGGGGAGGCGAAGCTGCGCCGGCTGGGGACCGCCGACCTCGAGCGCCTGCAGCGGATCAGGGAGCTGCTGAAGGCACCCGAGGCCGCACTGGTGCTCGCCTCCGCGAGCGGCGTCGCCCCGGCGCTGCGCGACCGCCCCGAGACGATCGCGATCGGCCCCGCAGAGGTCTACGGCACCTCCTGAAGACCACCCGCACCGCGCGATTGGCGAGTTGACCTGCCTATGACGAGGTTAACTCGCCAATCGCTCAGTGCGCCTCGCCCGAGGCGTGCGCCGGCGGCCGTGACTCCTCCGCCAGCGAGGTGATCTCGAGCTGGCCCTGGGCGGCCTCTTCGAGCACCTCGGTCGCCTCCTGGGCCGAGCGGGCGTAGAGCTCGACCAGGAGGTGGACGACGATCTGCTCGTCGTCGTGCTTGTGGAAGCGGACGTGGGTGAAGAACTCGCGCACGCCGGCGTCGCCGAAGGCGCCGTAGGTGAGGAACTCGATCGCTTCCGGGCCCGAGCAGCTCTCGACCCGGTCCTGGTCGACGGTGACCGTGCAGGAGGCGACCCATGGCGTGCCGGCGACCATCCGCTCCCAGCGGTCCCCGATCGGGACCACGCGGTCGCCCTCGAAGGTGAGGTGGGGCTGGTCGTGCATGCAGTCGAGGCACTGGACGACCGATTCCTGCACCTCGTCGACCCCGTCGGCGAGCTCGCCCGAGTCTCGGGGTCGACCCGCCGGATCGCGTCGTAGTGGATCTGGATCTCGAGGTTCTGCGACCAGCAGCGGTAGCACCGCAGCCAGGCCGCCCGCCCGTCGTTCGACTCGCTCATCGCCCCATTGTTGCGAGCGCAGCGGCCGGGCGCGATTCCGGAGGTCACCTCGACGCTCGGGAGCCGTAGGCGCTGACCGGTCTCCTCCGCTTCATCGGGGGGGATGAAGGCGTTGCTCTCCGCGAGCATCTGGCGCGCGAGCTCCAGATCGCTCCAGTCGATCATGGCGGCATATCGCTGCGCGAAATCGAGCACGCGGATCAGGGGCCGCGGGTTGCCGCCGCGAGAAAGGGCGCGCAGGCCCCCCAGGTAGTCGTCCCGGTAGGAGAGCGGGATCACGATCCTCTGCTCGCCGGCGGCAGAGAGCTCGGCATTCATGAAGACCCTGCCGACGCGTCCGTTGCCGTCGGTGAACGGATGCACCTCGGAGACGAGGAACATCATGAAGGTCGCTCGAGCGAGCCCCTCCGGAAGCGGCTCGAGATAGCGCCACCCCTCGATCAGCGTGCCCTGGACCAGCTCAGGGCGAGACGAAGCTGGTGCCTCCGGCGCGATTCGCGCCGGTCCTTGAAGGAGCCCAGGATCTGACCTGGGGCCGACGCCCGAGCATCTCCGCGTGACGATTGCGCAGCAAGTCGAGGAAGTCTCGGGGTCATCGGCTCGCTCAGCTCGTCTCGTCGGGTCGTTGACGACGCTCGAAGGTCCCGAGGACGTCATGGGCATCCTCCACCCGTGCTCTGGGCATTTGCTCTCGAAGACGATCTCTTCTGCCTCGTCGACCTCGAACTCGGTTCCCTCGATCCAGTTCGAGAAGTAGGCCTCGAAGAAGGAGAGCGCGGGAAACGAGCCCGGCTGCTCGGTCCGGCTCGGCAAAGCTTTGCCGCAGCAGCTCCGCCTGCAGGGCTGCGAAGAGGTCGATCCGCGCGGGTGTCGAAGCCGACTCCCGCTCTGTGGGCCCGTGCCGCGTCGTTTCCAAGCGGAGTGTCGCGGGTTCCGAGAACCGCGCCGATCAAGTCGTCGAGCAGTTCCATCTCGGCCTGGGCGTCGAGCGTCTGCGGCAAGTCCTCGGGCCTGGTCGCGCAGTTCGTTGAGCGCCTCCTCGCCGCGCTGTTCGATGATCCTCGTCAGCTCTGCCTCGAGCTCCGGCCGCGAGTAGCGTCCGGGCGACGCCGGCCCGGGCGCGCGAGGTGCGCGTGTTCTCGAGTATGCGCCCGAGGCTGGCCGGCGAAGTGGAGCCCATGATAGGGCATGTCGCCCTCGATCGGCCCCGGACCCTTGGCGCGGGCGCAGCTTGAGGCCCGGGATCGCGGCCGGCCGGCGCCCGGCGTAGGCGGGTCCCGCGTCGAGGAACAGCGAACCGTCCGAGGCGGGTTTGGCTTCGAGGGCGCTGCGGTCGACCACCACCGCCTCTGGGAAGTAATGCGCGACGATCGCCTGCCAGTTCCGGCGGGCGATCGCCTCCAAGGGCTCCTCGATGTTGCGGGTGTAGAGGCGCCCGGCGAGTTTTCTGGCCCTCCCGGCTCGGACAGCCCGCTGAAGAGCTTCCGAGATCGCGGTGGAGGTGGGGAAAACCTCTGGGAGCTCGGACAGGGAAAAAATGCGTTTAGCGCGCCCCTCCATTCGCGACTAGCCAGAATAACCGCGCTTAAGGCGGAGAAAAGCAAGAAAAAGTGCGCTTAAGGGCTCAAGCGGGGCTTGGGCTGCCCGCCCGCTGGGCCACCAGCTCGACGATCTCGCCCATGATCTGGTTGACGTCGAAGTCCTTCGGGGTGTAGACGCCGGCGACGCCGGCCTCGCGCAGGCGCTCGGCGTCGGCGGCCGGGATGATGCCGCCGACCACGACGGGCACCTCGACGCCCTCACCCCGCAGCAGGCGGACGACCTCGGGGATCAGCTCCAGGTGCGAGCCGGAGAGGATCGAGAGACCGACCACGTCGACGTCCTCCTGCAGCGCCGAGTAGGCGATCTCCTCCGGGGTCAGGCGGATGCCCTGGTAGATCACCTCCATGCCGACGTCGCGGGCCCGCAGTGCCACCTGCTCGGCGCCGTTGGAGTGGCCGTCGAGGCCGGGCTTGCCGACCAGGATCTTGATCCGGTGGCCGATCTGCTCGGAGGTCTCCTCGACCCGCCCCCGGATCTCCTCGAGCTGGTCGCGGTCGGAGGCGGGGGAGGCGCCGTCGACGCCGGTCGGCGCCCGGTAGGCCCCGAAGACGTCGCGCATCGTCTGCGCCCACTCGCCGGTCGTCGCGCCCGCCTTGGCGGCGGCGATCGTCGCCGGCATGATGTTGACGCTCTCGTCCGCCGCGGCCGCGGCCAGCTCCGCCAGGGCGGCCCGCACGGCGTCGGAGTCGCGCTCGGCCTTCCACGCCTCCAGCGCTGCGATCCGCTCCCGCTCGACCTCGGGGTCGGGAGTCAGGATGCCGCCGTCGGCGCCCGCGGTCAGCGGCGAGTCCTCGGTCTCGGTGTAGCTGTTCTGGCCGATCACCTTCTGCTCGCCGGCCTCGATCCGCGCCACCCGCTCGCGGTGGCTCTCGACCAGGCGCGCCTTCATGTAGGGGACGGCCTGGACGGCGCCGCCGTGCTCCTCGACCACGGCCATCTCCGCCCGCGCCCCCTCGGTCAGCTCGGCGACCAGGCCGTCCATCACGTGGGAGCCCGCGAAGATGTCGGGGTACTCGAGCAGGTCGGTCTCGTTCGCCAGCACCTGCTGGATCCGCAGGCTCCACTGCTGGTCCCAGGGGCGGGGCAGGCCCATCGCCTCGTTCCAGGCGGGAAGCTGGATCGCCCGCGCCCGGGCGTCGCGACTGAGCGTCACCGCCAGCGCCTCGAGCACGATCCGCTGGATGTTGTTCTCCGGCTGCGCCTCGGTCAGGCCCAGCGAGTTGACCTGCACCCCGTAGCGGAAGCGCAGCATCTTCTCGTCGCTGACGCCGTAGCGCTCGCGCCCGATCTCCTGCCAGAGCGCGCTCATCGTCCGCAGCTTGGCGATCTCCTCGACCAGCCTGATCCCGGCGTTGACGAAGAACGAGATCCGGCCGAAGACCTTGGGGAAGTCCGCCTCGGCGACCTGGCCGCGCGCCTTCACCTCGTCGAGGACGGCGATCCCGGTCGAGAGCGCGTAGGCGATCTCCTGCACCGGCGTCGCCCCGGCCTCCTGCAGGTGGTAGCTGCAGATGTTGGTCGGGTTCCAGCTCGGCACCTCGTTGACGCTGAAGGCGACCATGTCGGCGATCAGCCGCATCGAGGGCTCCGGCGGGAAGGCGTAGGTGCCGCGCGAGAGGTACTCCTTGATGATGTCGTTCTGCGTCGTCCCCTTCAGCTGGGCGCGGTCGACGCCGTTCTCCTCGGCGACGGTTGCGTAGAGGCCGAGTAGCCAGGCGGCGGTGGCGTTGATCGTCATCGAGGTGTTCATCTCGTCCAGCGGGATCCCGTCGAGCAACTGGTGCATGTCGCCCTTGTGGGCGATCGAGACGCCGACCTTGCCGACCTCGCCGCGGGCGAGGACGTGGTCGGGGTCGTAGCCCGTCTGCGTCGGCAGGTCGAAGGCCACCGAGAGCCCCGTCTGGCCCTTGGCCAGGTTCCTGCGGTAGAGCTCGTTGGAGCGGCGGGCGTCGGAGTGGCCTGCGTAGGTGCGCATCACCCACGGGCGATCGGGCTGGGGAAGTCGGTGGTCGCTCATGGACCCATGATATTTGGGATTCAGAGCGGCGCGCCCCGCATCTTTCGCCCTCGCCTGTGTTTAGGCTGGCGAGCGATGAGACTCCGCCTGCCAGCCGCCCTCGCGGCCGCGCTCTGCGTCGGCCTGCTCAGCGTCGCCGTGGCCGGGGCGGCGATGATCGGGATCTACCGCAACCCGATGTCCTCGCTCGGCCAGCGCAGCCAGATCGTCAAGCTCTCCGGCCACAGCTGCGCCCGCGCGGGCGTCGGCGGGGCGCTGCGGGTGACGATCGGCAAGGCGACGAGCTCCTGCGCGTTCCGCACGCCGGTGCTCGGCCGCGACCTCGAGATCGCCGCCACCGAGCGGCTGCTCAGCACCACGCCGCGGGCGCTGCAGAAGAAGGCTTACCTGGGGCTGGAGCTGCGGGCCGGCGGCGGCGCCAAGTACGCCCTGGTGGTCTTCCCCGGCCAGCGCAAGGCGCAGCTGATCAAGGTCACCCGGGAAGGCACCAGGTACCTGGCGATCGCCAAGAACCAGAAGGCGATCGGCGGCGTCGACGAAGCCAACAAGCTGCGGCTGCGGGCGGTCAACGTCACCAGCGGCCCCGAAAAGGGCGACGCGCAGATCTTCGCCTATGTCGGCAGGGAACTGGTCGGCGAAGCCAAGGACGAAGCCGGCGGCGAGCTCTCCGGCCGCGCCTCGGCCGTGGTCGTCGGCGCGGTCAAGAACGGCAAGGGGATCGTCGCCGGCCTCGACGACGTCGTCGTCCGCGTCCCCAGCCCGTTTTAGATCTCTAGCTCATAATCCGGTCATGTCAACGAGCACGGTGGAGCGTCCCCGCACCGCTGGCCCCGGGTCGGACCTGGGGGGCAGTTGGCGGGTGATCGTCCGCAACGACAACCACAACACCTTCGATCATGTCGCCCAGACCCTCGCCCGGGTCCTGCCCGGCGTCAGCCTCGACCAGGGGCACCGGATCGCCGACCAGATCCACCACAGCGGCCAGGCGATCGTCTGGACGGGTCCCCGCGAGCCCGCCGAGCACTACTGGGAGCAGCTCGAGGCGGCCGGGCTGACGATGGCGCCGCTGGAGCGTGCGTGAGGCGCCTTCGCCTGCCCTTCACCGGGGGGGAACCGCGGCCGGCTGACAACGGGCGGCCGGTTCTCGCGGTCGACATCGACGGTGTCGTCTCGCTGTTCGGGTTCGAGGAGGCGCCCTCCGACGTCGAGGTCGAATTCCATCTGGTGGATGGGAAGATGCACTGCCTATCGACGACCGCGGCGCGGCTGCTGCGAACGCTGGCCGATCGCTACGAGGTGGTCTGGGTGACGGGCTGGGAGCAGGGCGCCCAGCGGATGGCGCAGCTGCTCCACCTGCCTGGATGGCCCTACCTCACCTTCGACGGGGCGGCGCGGTTCGGGTCCGCCGACTGGAAGCTGGCGCCGCTCGAGCGCTACGCGCGGGGGCGTGCCCTCGCCTGGCTCGACGACAGCTTCGACGGGGCCTGTTACGAGTGGGCCCAGCGGCGGCCTGAGCCGACCCTGCTGGTCGACACCGACCCTGAAACCGGCCTGCTCGATGTGCACGCGGATGCCCTCAGCGGCTGGGCGCGCAGCTTCGCGGCGGAGCAGGGGTAGCGCTCACCGGCGGCGGTCAGCGGCTGCCGCTACTCGGCGGCCAGAAGGGTGTGCCAGGCCGGCAGCAGGGGGATGTCGTAGAGGTCGATGACCGCGGCGCGGGCGTGCCCGATCTCGTCCGAGAACCAATAGCGCTCGAAATCGGCGCGGCTCTCCCAGGTCGAGGTCTGGCGGATCGCCAGCGGGTCGTCGGTCGAGCGGGTCAGCGACCAGCTCTTGGCGCCGAAGGCGGGCATCTTCGCCGCCGCCGGTTCCCAGAGGTCGAGGAAGCGGTCGGCCCGCATCGGGGCGATGTGCCAGTCGAGAACGCAGACCTCCATCAGACCTTCCCTTCCGCTCGCTCGGCTCGGGCCCTCACGCGCCGACCTCCGCGCGGATCGCGCCGGGGCCGTCCTCGTGCTTGCCTTCCTCGTCGTTTTCGGCGCCGACCAGGATCGCGATCTTGCCGAGGTGCTTGTTTTCGTGCATCAGCTGGTGGGCGGTGGGGACGCCCTCGAAGCCCATCGTCTCCGAGAGCACCGGCCGCACCTTGCCCTCGGCCATCAGCTGGTTCGCCTTCATGCACTCGTAGGCGTTGGCGAAGTGGGAGCCGATGATCTGCTTCTGCTTCATCCACAGGTAGCGGACGTCGAAGTCGAGCTGGTAGCCCGAGGTGGCGCCGCAGATCACGACCTTGCCGAACGGTTTGACGGTGAAGACCGAGGTCGGGAAGGTGGCGCGGCCGACGTGCTCGAAGACGATGTCGGGGGCGTCGCCGAGGATCTCCTTGACCCGCTTGGCGAAGCCGCGCGAGGCCTTGAAGCGCTCCTTGTCGGCGGCCGGATCGGTGAGGTTGGCGTCGGTGCGCATCATCTCGCCGAACTCGTTGCGGTTGACGTAGTCGACCGCGCCGAGCTGCTTGACCAGCTCACCCTTCTCGTCGGAGGAGACGACGCCGACCGCGTTGGCACCGGCGGCTTTGCAGAGCTGGACGGCGAAGACGCCGAGGCCACCGGCGGCGCCCCAGATGAGGACGTTGTGGCCGGCCTGCAGGTGGCACTGGTCCATCAGCATCCGGTAGGCGGTGAAGTAGGTGAGCCCGTAGGAGGAGGAGTCGACCCAGGAGAGGTTGGGTGGCTTGGGCAGCAGCTGCTGCGCCTGCACCTTGGTGAACTGGGCGAAGGAGCCCCAGGTCGTCTCGTATCCCCAGATCCGCTGGCTAGGCGCGGCCATCGGGTCGAGCCCGTGGACCTCGACGTCCTCGTAGGAGGCCTGGTTGCAGTGGATCACGACCTCGTCGCCGACCTTCCAGCGGGTGACGCCCTCGCCGACCTTCCAGACCACGCCGGAGGCGTCGGAGCCGCCGATGTGGTGGCCGTACTCGGGGTGGTCGCCGTAGCCGAAGACGGAGACCGGCTCCCCCAGCGAGGCCCAGACGTTGTTGAAGTTGACGCCGGCCGCCATCACCCGCACGATCACCTCGAAGGCGCCGGGCTCGGGGACCTCGATCTGCTCGAGCTGGAAGGCGTCCTTCGGTTCGCCCTCGCGCTCCTGCCGGATCACCCAGGCCGCCATCGTCTCCGGCAGCGTTCCGGGCTCCACGTCCAACTTCGCTACTGCACTGGTGTCAACGGCCAAGACTCGGCTCCTCCGCGGGTCGATGGATGACGGACGGCGAATCCTAGTTAAGAAGCGTCGAGCGCGATCCGCTCAGGCGGCCTCGGCCTCGGGCGACTCCGCCTCGGCCTCGGGCTCGATCTCGCGCAGCTCGGGGGTCGGGTCCGCCCCGGCGGCTTCGAGCTCCTCCAGCTCCCTGGCGACGACCGGCTTGGTCTGCCGCTCGATCCGCTTCGGCACCTCGACGTCCTCGCCGCGGGTCGCCCCCAGCTCCTGGATCCGGCGCAGCTGGGGCAGGACCCGGGTCTCCGCCGAGCCGATCGCGTCGTTGTAGGCGCCGACCGCGGAGTTGAGCTGCCGCCCCGCCTTGGAGAGGTGCCCGAGGAAGGTCCCGACCCTGCCGTAGAGCTCGTTGGCGGCGGTGGCGATCTGCTGCGCCTCGGCAGCGATCCGCTCCTGGCGCCAGCCGAGCTCGACCGTCCGCAGCAGCCCGACCAGGGTGGTCGGGGTGGCGATCAGGATCTTCTGCTCGAGCGCGTAGTCGTAGAGCGAGGGCTCCGCCTCGAAGGCGGCGTGCAGCGCGGCCTCCGAGGGCATGAAGCAGACCACGAAGTCGGGCGAGTCGCCGCTCTCGAACTGGTCCTGGTAGCGCTTGGAGGCGAGCTTGGTGATGTGGTCGCGGACCTGGCGCGCGTGGCGGATCAGCTCTCCCTTGCGGGTGCTTTCGTCCTCGGCTTCGAGCACCTCCAGGTAGGCGTCGAGGGGCACCTTGGAGTCGATCACGACCCTGCGCTGCGCCGGCAGCATCACGATCGCGTCCGGCCGCAGCATCCCCTCGTCGCTGTGCAGCGTCGTCTGGATGGTGAAGTCGACGTGCTCGGTCATCCCGGCGATCTCGACGCAGCGCTTGAGCTGGACCTCGCCCCACTCGCCGCGGGTCTTCGGCTGCCGCAGCGCCTTGACGAGGGTGCCGGTCTGCGAGCCGAGGTCGCCGAGCCCCACCTTCATCTCCGAGAGAAGCGTCTGCATGGCGCCATCGGCGGCCTTGCGCTCGCGGCTGAGGGTGGAGACCTCCCGCTCGATCCGTTTCAGGTTCTGGTCGATCGGCTCGGTCAGCCGGCGGAACTCGGCCTCGCGCTTCGCGAGCGCCGCCTCCGCGGCTTCCGTGTCGCGCCTGCGCTCCGCCTCGCCGACCTTGAGGAGATCGGCGAGTGCGCGCGAGGTCGCTTCCTGGGCCGCCTCCTGGATCGCGGGCGAGAGGTCGGGCTGCTCCTGCGGCTCGGGCGCGCGGTTCACCAGCAGGTAAGCCAGGGCGACGGCGAGGGCAAGGACGGCTATGGCGAGTGCGGTGATCATCGTCAGTCAGGCTGACGATCCCCTCAGACGGAAACGCGCTCCCTGAAGCGCCGCTTGCAGCGGCTTTGCCGGCACCCTGTCGCTTTTCCCAACCGGTGGTTCGGAAAAGCGACTGCCCGGCGGATGCTCAGGGCAGCAGGACGTCGTTCTTCGAGGAGGCGCGGTAGCTGCCGACGGTCAGGTGGCCCGGCCGCGCGTCCGGCATGCCCACGGCGCTGATCGTGTAGTTGCCGGCGGGCAGCTCGACCCCGTAGGTGCCGGGGCTGCGGGCGTAGATCGTGCCCGACTCCGCTTGCTTGTCGCCGCGGATCTTCAGGCGGGTGTCCTTGCTCGTCTGATTGGCGGTGACGAAGGTGAGGTCGAGTGCCTTGCCGGTCCTGATCGGCGGCTGCCGCTGGTTCTGGTTCTGCGGGATCTGCTGGTGCCTTTCCGGGCCGGCGCCGATCTCGGCCGGCGTCACGATCACCTTCCCCGGGTTGATCGTGACGCTGACCCGGCGCGAGACCTGCGGCCGCGGCTCGTTGGCGTGGCGCGATTCGCCGCAGCCGGCCAGCGGCGCCGCCGCGACGAGAAGGGCGGCCACAGTCCCACCCCACCACCTCGCGGATCTAGCTCTCCGGACCCCCATCGGGGCTGAATCTAACCGAAGGGGAGGGCGACTACTTCGGCCGTAACGCCATCTTCACCTACGGCGACGGTGGTGCCCGGCTCGGCCTCGCGCCGCAGGATCGCCAGCCCGATCGGGCCGAGGGCGGGGGAGACGGCGGCGCCGCCGAGCGCGCCGACCTCCTTCTCGCCCAGGCGCAGCGCCGCGCCCGGCTGCGCCGGCGCGCTCAGCCGCAGCCCGCGCAGGTGGCGGTTCGGCTTGCCCTTGTAGTGGAGGCGGGCGACGGTCTCCTGGCCGATGTAGCAGCCCTTGGTGAAGCTGACCGCCCGCTCGACGATCCCGGCCTCGGCGGGCATCGTCTCGGTCCCCATCTCGGCCCCGAAGCGGGGCCGCCCGGCCTCGATGCGGACGATCTCGGCGGCGGCGGGGGAGACCTCGACCGCGCCGGCGTCGAGCAGGGCCTGCCAGGCGCGGTCGCGCTCGCCCGCCTCGACGAGGAGGTCGACGCCCCGGTCGGTGCCCGCCGCGAGGCAGGGCGCGCCGCCGACGGTGACCGCTTCGCAGGCGTTCTCGGGCAGCGGCGCCGAGCCCGCGATCTCGACCGCCCGCGGCCCGATCAGCGAGAGGATCGCCCGCTCCCCGCTGACGTCCTTGACCTCGGCCTCACGGCCGATCTTGTACATCGAGAGGTGGCGGCGGACCGCCTCCAGCGCCTCCGGCTCGGTATCCAGCCAGATCTCGACTTCGCTGTTCCTTTCGGTCGCCCGTGAGCCGAAACGAACAGGAAGCGGGACGCGCAGGACCCGCATGTCGCCCTGCATGTGCCCCTTGCGGTCGAGCAGCGCCGCGTAGCACCCCTCACCCGGCTCAAGCGCCTCGACGTCGTTGGTCAGCTGCCCCTGCAGATACTCCGCCGCCTCCGGCCCGGAGACCACCAGCTGCCCGCGCCCGCCCCGCTCAAGCAGCCCGCATTCCTCCCGCAGCTGCCGGTACTGCGCGTCTAGCTCTAGGGCCGGGGAAACGCTCATCTGCCTCCAAAGTCTAAGAACCCGCCCGAGCGGGGATGTGGGTGACCCCGTACGGACACTCCCCAAAGCGAGCGAAGCGAGCGCGTCCGGTAGGGGTCACCCACATCCCCGGCCCCACCCGGTTTTAGACACCTCTAAACTCTTTAGACGTGTCTAACTCCCAGGCCATCGAGGACTACGCGAAGACGATCTACGCCCTCGCCCAGGAGCGTGACGGCCTCGTCCTCAACGGCGAGGTCGCCGCCCGGCTCGGCGTCGCCCCGGCGACCGCGACCTCGATGCTGAAGAAGCTCGCCGACCTCGGCCTCGTCGACTACCTGCCCTACAAGGGCGTAAGCCTGACGCCGGCGGGGGAGAAGGTGGCGCTCGAGGTGATCCGCCACCACCGCCTGATCGAGGCCTACCTATCGGAGGCGCTGGGGATGCCCGACGACCGGGTGCACGAGGAGGCCGAGGTGCTCGAGCACTACATATCCGAGGAGCTGGAGGCGCTGATCGCGGCGAAGCTCGGCGAACCGAGCCACGATCCGCACGGGACGCCGATCCCCGGCCCCGACCTGGCGCCGCCGAGTCGGGGAAGGGCGCGGTGAAGCCGCCGTCGGGCGAGGCCGCGGTCGAGGAGCTGCGCGACCGCCTCAGCGGCCCCGAGGTCGTCCTGCCCGGCGAGGCCGCCGTCTCCGACGCCGCCTACCGCTCGCTCGAAGGGCACCGCCGCGGCCTGCGCGGGGTCTGGCCCTTCCTCGGGCCGGCCTTCATCGCCGCCGTCGCCTACATCGACCCGGGCAACTTCGCGACCAACATCGCCGGCGGCGCCAAGTTCGGCTACCTGCTGCTCTGGGTCGTCCTCTCGGCCAACCTGATCGCGATGCTGGTCCAGGCCCAGTCGGCGAAGCTGGGGATCGCCACCGGCCGCAACCTCGCCGAGCTCTGCCGCGAGCGCTTCTCCCGGCGCGCCTCGATCGGCCTCTGGCTGCAGGCCGAGCTGGTGGCGATGGCCTGCGACATCGCCGAGGTCGTCGGCGCCGCCCTCGGCCTGCACCTGATCTTCGGCATCCCGCTCTTCCCGGCCGGGGTGATCGCCGGCATCGGCGCCTTCACCCTGCTGGCGCTGCAGCAGTACGGCTTCCGCCGGCTGGAGGCCGGGATCACCGTCCTGGTCGGCGTCGTCGTCGCCGCCTTCGCCTTCGAGCTGATCGACGCCAAGCCGCAGGCGAGCGAAATCGGCAGCCACCTCGTCGTCCCCGGCTTCTCCGGTGCCGAGAGCCTGCTGCTGGCGACCGGGATCATCGGCGCGACGGTGATGCCGCACGTGATCTACCTGCACTCGGCGCTGACCCAGCGCCGGATCGTCGGCCGCAACGAAGGCGAGAAGAAGAAGATCCTCCGCTTCGAGAAGATCGACGTCGTAATCGCCCTTTCGCTCGCCGGCCTGGTCAACCTGGCGATGATGATCGTCGCCGCCGCGCTCTTCCACAGCAGCGGCCTCACCGGCGTCGAGACGATCGACGGGGCCTACGAAGGCTTCAAGACCCTCGTCTCCGATCGCGCCGCGACGATCTTCGGCATCGCCCTGCTCGCCTCCGGCTTCGCCTCCTCCTCGGTCGGGACGATGGCCGGCCAGGTGGTGATGCAGGGCTTCATCCACCGCCAGATCCCGCTCTTCGTGCGGCGCGCGCTGACCCTGGCTCCGGCTCTGGTCGTCCTCGCGGTCGGCATCGACCCGACCGACGCCCTGGTCGGCAGCCAGGTCGTCCTCTCCTTCGGCATCCCCTTCGCCCTGGTGCCGCTGCTGATCATCGCCGCGGACAGGAAGGTGATGGGCGAGATGGTCAACCCGGGCTGGCTGACCATGCTGGCCGGCGTGCTTTCGGCCCTGATCATCGCGTTGAACGTCTTCCTGCTGTTCCAGTTCGCGCTCGGGTAGGGGTCCTCCACTACGCTGGAGCAGATGGCCCTCGCCGCCGACTTCAAGCAGATCCTCGACACCCTGCCGCCCGACTGGACCGATCTCGAGGTCGACATGCGGATCGCAGACATGTCGCAGTACATCGACACGGCGGTCGCGGTGAGCCAGGTCAACGCGCAGGTCTACCAACACCCGGAGGCCGACGGCTGGCACTGGCGGTTGCTGGTCGCCCACAGCTTCGGGCACGCGGCCGCGGCCGAGACGGTCGCGGGGGTGCTGCGGAAGCTCGACGAGGACGGGGTGGCGGGAGAGCTGCGAATCGCCGAGGTGCGCGAGGGACGCTCGGAGGTCGTGCAGATGTGGGGCCGCCCCGAGAGCGTGCGCGAAGAGTTCCGCCAGCGCCGCGCGCTGTAGCGCGCAGCGGGTAGGTACGGCGGATGGCACGCGTCCTCAGCATCTCCACCGACCTGATGCTCGGCTCGAAGGTCGAGGCGCAGCTGAGCGCCGCCGGCCACGAGGTGACCACCTCCCCCTCGATCGAGGAGAGCACCTGGGCGGGCAGGGACCTGATCGTCGCCGACCTCGACGTCGAGAACCCGGAGGCACTCGTCGGCCTCGGCCTCCCCGTCCTCGGCTACTACTCGCACGTAGACGTCGAGACCAGGAAAGCCGCCGAAGCCGCCGGCGTCGACCTGGTCGTCCCGCGCTCGCGGATGGCGCGGGAACTGCCTGAGTTAGCCGAGCAGCTTCTGGGGGACGGGTCCGGCTGACCCCGTACGGACACTCCTCAAAGCGAGCGAAGCGAGCGCGTCCGGTAGGGGTCAGCCGGACCCGTCCAACCGAAACGCTTCTTCGACGTCGAGCGGCTTTTCCAGCAACCCGTGCTTCAGGTCCCAGGTTGCCCATTCTTCGAGGGCGCCGGTGTCGAACGGGTGCGGGTGGAGGACCGGCAGCAGGGCCTTCAGCTGGGCCGCTTGGTCGGCGCGTTCGAGTTCGGGGTTGGCGGCAAGGAGGTCGTTCAGCGCGCTCGACGGGTGCGCCTCGGCGAAGGCATAACCGCGGCGGGTGGCGGCGACGACCGCTTCGACCAGCTCCGGGTCGCTTTCGAGCATCTGTTCGGAGGTGCAGAGGACGAGCTCGGGGTAGGGCGGGGCGCCGTATCGGTCGACCTTGAAGACGCGGATCGGCACGCCCTGGCGGCGCAGGGCGATCGCCTCCGCGTTCCAGAAGCCCGTTGCCGCCGCGACCTTGCCGGCGGCCAGCGAGGGGACGGCGGTGAAGCCGATCGTCACCTCGTCGACCCGCGCCGGGTCGCCGCCGGCGGCTTCGACCTCGGAGTCGACCACGGCTTCGTCGGAGGGCAGGCCGCTGACCCCGACCCGCTGCCCTTCGAGGTCGCGGGGGCTGCGGACGGGGCCGTCGCCGCGGGCGATCACCGCCGCCAGCGGCCGCTGCACGATCGGCGCCACCCCGACCAGCGGGATTCCCCGCTCGCGGGCGATCCCGAGGTCATGGACGTCGAGGATCGCGAAGCCGACCTTGCCGGCGCCGAGCAGCTTCGGGGCGTCGGTCGATTCGCCGGGCGCCTGGACGTGAAGGTCGACCCCGGCGTCCCGGTAGAAGCCTTCTGCGCGCGCCGCGTAGATGCCGCTGTGGACCGCGTTGGGCGTGAAGTCGAGCACCAGGGTCGCGCCTCTCGGCGCGCCCGGTTCCGCACCGCTCCCCCCGCAGCCGGCGGCGCCGGCGAGCGCGAGAGCGGCCGCCAGCAGCGCGACAGCCCGTCTCATTCGGTCGGGAAACCTAGTTCATCCCTCGATTGTGGGTACACTGCCGCCGCTTACCTGATCACGGGAATCGAGGAGGGAAAGAGTGCAGGAGAGAGGTCTAGCCGCATATCTGGCTGAGCTGATCGGCACGTTCTTGCTGGTCTTCTTTATTTCGAGTGTCGTCGTCCTGTTCGTGTCCACCGGCGGCCAGGCTCAGTTCGGCTCCGACTTCGCGGTGGTCGGCCTCGTCCATGCCTTCCTGCTCTTCGGGCTGATCGTCATGTTCGGCGTCGTCAGCGGCGGCCACTTCAACCCGGCGGTGACGCTGGCGGCGATGGCGATCCGCAGGATCCGGCCGCTCGACGGGGTCATCTACATGCTGGCCCAGCTCTCCGGCGCCGTCCTCGGCGCCCTGCTGACCAAGGGACTGCTGCTCGACGAGGGTCGCGCCACCCATTACGGCGCCGCTCAGGTGAGCGGCCTGCTCAGCGGCAACTTCGCCGGCTCGGTGGTCGAGGCGGTCGGGACCTTCGTCCTCGTCCTCGTCATCCTCACCGCCGTCTACTCCGAGAAGAGCTTCAAGGAGTGGGCGCCGCTGGCGATCGGCACCACGCTGGGCTTCATCGTCATGGTCGGCGGCCCGCTGACCGGTGGCTCCTTCAACCCCGCTCGCTGGTTCGGACCGGCGCTCGTCGGCAACACCTGGGGCGGCGTCTGGCCCTACCTCGCCGGCCCGATCGTCGGCTCGCTGCTCGCCGCGGTCGTCTACCGCTTCGTCCTCGAGCCGGGCGGCCTGCCGCCGACCGAACCGCCGGAGCACGTCCGGCCTCCGGTCCCGAAACGGGCGACCCCGGACAGCGACAAGTCCGCTGCCTGAGCCGCACCGCGTCAGGTAATCGCTTCGACAGCGCCACCCGGTTCCGGGTGGCGCTTCCTTTTGGGTGTCGCTTTATTGGACATATCGGCCACAAAAGCGACACGAGACGATCGCCGGAGCGGGTGACCGCCGCCGCTCGTGCAGTAGCTTGAGCGCGTGCGCCGGGTCACCTTCTCCCGCAACTACACGCTGTCGCTGTCGCGGACCTGCCAGTGCTACTGCAAGTACTGCGCCTTCGCGACGCACCAGGCCCACGTCCACGCCCCGGCCGATGTCGAAAAGCAGCTCGACGACGCGCTGAAGCGCAACTCAAAGGAGCTGCTGGTCCTGACCGGCGAGCGCCCCGAGGTCAACCCGGTGGTCGCCGAGCGCCTGAAGGCCTGGGGCCACGAGGACTTCACCAGCTACGTCGCCTGGACCTGCGAACGGGCGCTCGAGCGCGGCATGCTCCCGCACACCAACATCGGCGTGCTGGACAAGGAGGACCTGGCGCGGCTGCGAGAGGTGACCGCCTCCCAAGGCCTGATGCTGGAGTCGACCTCGGAGCGCCTGATGGACACCGTCCACGCCGGCTCTCCGACCAAGCACCCGGCAGCCCGCCTGGCAACGATCGAAGCGGCGGGAGAGCTGAGGATCCCCTTCACCTCGGGGATCCTGGTCGGCATCGGCGAGACCGAGGACGAGCGCATCGAATCCCTCGAAGCTCTAGCAGAGGTCCATAGGCGCTACGGCCACCTCCAGGAGGTGATCCTCCAGAACTTCGTCCCCCACCCGCGCTATTACGGGGCCGAGGTGGCCGAGATCGCCGACGAGGCATCCCGTCGGCGCTGGACCGGCGGCGAGGCATCCCACCAGCGCTGGGAGGACGGCGGGGACCCCCCTCCGGGAGCCCCCCCATCTGTTGCTCCCGGAGGGGGGTCCCCCTCGCCCCAACCTCCGTCCCCACCCACCTGGGCGACCCCGGTCTCGATCGAGGACATCAAGCGCCTGGTCGCCGAGTGCAAACGCCTGATGCCGGACGTCGGCATCCAGGTCCCCCCGAACCTCTCCGAGCACTGGCCCGAGCTGGTCGAGGCGGGCGCCACCGACCTCGGCGGCCTCAGCGCCAACGGCGACCACATCTCGCCCGAGGAGCCGTTCCCCTCGCCGCATCAGGTGCGCAAGGAGCTGGCGCCTCGCGGCTACGCGCTGACCGAGCGGCTCTGCGTCTACCCGCATTACATGGACCCGGAGTGGATGGAGCAGGGGGTCCTCGACGTGATCAAGCTGAAGTACTGGTCGTTCATCCCCCGGCGCGGCTCGGGCCGGCGCTCGGAAGAGGCGGTCGCGCCGTGGCTCGCCGAGAAGGCGATCGCCAAGGGCAGTGAGGGGGAGATGCTCTCCGAGGACGAGCTGACCGCGCTCTTTGCCGAGACGCGCCCGGAAGTGATCGAGGAGATGCGGATCGCCGCCGACGAGCTGCGCGCCGAGCTGGCCGGGGACCGGGTCACCTTCGTCGTCAACCGCAACATCAACTTCACCAACGTCTGCGTCGTCGGCTGCGCCTTCTGCGGCTTCGGCCAGGGGCGGCGCTCGCCCGACGCCTACGAAGTGTCCGAGGAGGACTTCGCCGCGCGGGTGCGCGAGGCGGTCGATTTCGGCGCCACCGAGCTCTGCATGCAGGGCGGCATCCACCCCGACCTCACCCTCGAGGAGTACGGGCGCTGGCTGCGGCTGGCGAAGGAGGTGGCGCCGCAGTTGCACCTGCACGCCTACTCGCCGATGGAGATCGACTGGGCCTGCGAGCGCTCGGGCAAGGAGCCGCAGGAGGTCTTCGAGTACCTGCTCGAGTGCGGGCTGGGCTCGACGCCGGGGACCGCGGCGGAGGTGCTCGAGGACGGCGTCCGCCAGCGGATCTCGCCGAACAAGCTGCCGGCCGCGCGCTGGGTCGAGATCATCGAAGCCTCGCACCGGGCCGGCCTGCGCTCGACCTCGACGGTGATGTTCGGCCACATCGAGGAGCCGCGCGAGCTGGCCCGCCACATGCGGGTCGTGCGGGCGCTGCAGGAGCGCACGGGCGGCATCACCGAGTTCGTCCCGCTCAGCTTCATCCCGTTCAACACGATGCTGGGGCGGACGCACGGGATCGAGGAGATCTCGATCGCCGAGAACCTCAAGCACACCGCCGCCTTCCGCCTCGCGCTCGGCCGCAGCATCCCCAACATGCAGGCGAGCTGGGTGAAGATGGGGCTGGAGGGGGCGACCGAGGCGCTTCGGTGGGGGGTCAACGACCTCGGCGGCACCCTGATGGAGGAGAACATCTCGCGGATGGCCGGCTCCCAGCACGGGGTGCGGCTCGAGCCCGGGCAGCTGATCGAGGCGGCGCGGGCGGCGGGGCGCGAACCGGCGCAGCGGACCACCCTCTACGAGGTGGTCGAGACCTACGAGGCCGCGCCCGCGGCGGGGTGAGCCGATGCGGGCGATGGTGCTCGAGCGGCAGCGAGCACCGCTCCAGCTGAGCGAGCTGCCGGAGCCGGGCGCCGGCCCCGGCCAGGTCCTGCTCGACGTCCGCGCCTGCGGCGTCTGCCGCACCGACCTCCACATCCTCGACGGCGAGCTGACCGAGCCGAAGCTGCCGCTGGTGCCGGGGCACCAGATCGTCGGCGTCGTCCGCGAGGCGGGGGAGGGGGTGGAGCGCTTCGCGCCCGGGGACCGGGTCGGGGTGCCCTGGCTGGGCTGGACCGACGGCGAGTGCCGCTACTGCCGCAGCGGTCGTGAGAACCTCTGCGACAACGCCAGGTTCACCGGCTACGACATCGATGGCGGCTACGCCGAGGTCGCCGCGGCCGACGCGCGCTTCTGCTTCCCGATCCCGGACGGCTATCCCGACCTGCAGGCGGCGCCGCTGCTCTGTGCCGGGCTGATCGGCTACCGGGCGCTGCGGCTGGTCGGCGAGGCCGAGCGGGTCGGCTTCTACGGCTTCGGCGCGGCGGCCCACATCCTCTGCCAGGTCGCCGTCCACGAAGGCCGCCGCGTCTTCGCCTTCACCCGCGAGGGCGACGCGGAGACGCAGGCGTTTGCCCGCGAGCTCGGCGCCGAGTGGGCGGGCGGCTCCGAGCAGGCCCCGCCTGAGCGGCTCGATGGGGCGATCGTCTTCGCCCCGGTCGGGGCGCTGATGACGGCGGCGCTGCGGGCGAGCGCCAAGGGCGCCCGCGTCATCAGCGCCGGCATCCACATGAGCGACATCCCCTCCTTTCCCTACGCCGACCTCTGGGAGGAGCGGGTCCTCGGCTCGGTCGCCAACCTGACGCGGCAGGACGGCGAGGAGTTCATGTCCCTGGCGCCCAGGGTCCCGGTCCAGACCGAGGTTTCGGTCTACCCGCTGGAGGAGGCGAACCAGGCGCTGGACGACCTCCGGGCGGGCCGCTTCCGCGGCGCGGCTGTGCTGCAGATCGGCGGCATGGGTGGGGGCGATCGGGGGTAACCCTCCGTCACAAAATGGGGAGGTTCCTCCGGGTTACCCCCGATCGCCTGACCCGGCGCTGTGGGATACACGCTCTTGCGCTATCGAAACAGGTCTTCTGAGCGGGCGCGCCGGAGAGAAACCGCACCGGGACCGTCTTCGGCCGTCACGTAGCTGTCGAGGCCGCGGACGATTGCGGCGGGGACGTTGCTGTCCTTGCTGCGCACGAGGTCCGCAGCAGCCGCAACCTCGTCGGCGACGGCGATCGCGGTAGCGGCCAGCTCTCGACCTCCCGCGTCGGCGCGCCCCCGCCAATCGTCAACCGGCAGCAGGCCGGCGCAGCCGATCGCAACCTCGGTCTGTCCGACCCTCCAGGCCCGCCCGAAGCTGTCCGAAATCACGACCCCGACTGCGCCGACCGCCGACCGCCGACCCCGACCCTCCACCGGACGGAGCCGGGTGTGGGGGTCGCCGGGCCCTCCCCGCTGTTGCCCGCCGACCCCCACACCCGGCTCCCCCGCCGCGGCCAGAAGTTCATCCCTGATCCGCCGGGCCGAGGCGTCCGGGTCCTTCGGCAGCAAGCAGACGGTCCCGTCCTCCGGCAGGTTCGAGCTGTCGATCCCCGCGTTCGCACAGACAAACCCGTGGTGCGTTTCCACGATCAGGACGCGGTCTTCGCGCAGCACCTCGCGGCTCTCGGAGAGCACCAGCTCCACGAATCCCGCCTCCTTACCCAGCCTCTCCGCCAACTCGCCCGTCCGCGGCGACGGGGTCACCGAGCCCAGCGGCACCACCTGTCCCTCGCTCTTGGAGACGACCTTCTGGGAGATGACGACGATGTCGCCGCCCTCGAGCTCCACCCCTCCCGCGATCAGCTCCCCGACCCGGTCCCCCGAGCGCACCTCGGGCATCCCCTCGACCGGGAGAACCCGCAATTCACCCATCTTGCGGTTCCTTTGTCCGGCTATACAGGACAAGGGAACCAGGCAACTCGCTGGTCATATTCCCAGCGCCCGCGCGGTCCGCTTTGCCCGGCCCTTCCGGCGCTCCAGCTCCCTCGTCAGGGCGATCACGTCGGCCGGGGTGTCGAGGTCGAGTTCGATCGAGGGCAGCTCCTCGACCCCGAACGGGACGCCGGCCTGGCGCGCCGCCTCGACGTGGCGGTCGCGGCTGCCATCGCCGAAGGCGGGGACGATCGCGCCCGGCGGGCTGAGCAGGAGCGCATTGGTGCCGGTGCCGTGGCGGTCGGGCACGATGCCGACGTAGCTGCCCGGGACGCCGGTCAGCAGCCGGTCGAGCTCGCGCGGGTCGAGCAGAGGGCAGTCGCCGGCGAGGAGGACTACGCGCTCGGCCCCCTCGGCCTCGGCGCGCGCGATCCCCGCCTGCGCCGCCTCGACGTGGCCCGCGTCCTCGGGGTCCGGGACGACCTCGGCGCCCGCCGCCGCGGCGAGCTCCTGGGCGATCGGGTCGCCGCTGACGACGATCACCCGCCCGACCGCGCGCGCCCGGCCGATCGCCTCCAGCACGTCTCCGACCATCGCCTCCACCAGGTCGCGACGCTGACCGCCGGTGATCCCGCCGGCCAGCCGCTGCTTGGCGGCGCCGAAGCGCTTCACCGGTAGGACCACGGTCGCGTTCAAGCGGCCAGCGTAGCGGCGTAGTCGAGCACGGTCCGGGCCAGGCGCTCGCGCCCGGCGGCGCCCTCCATCAGGGTCGCCGTGGGGAGGGTCGGAATCTCCTGCGGCGCTGGGTCGGGGTCGCCCTCGTCGACGACCATCGCGTCGATCAGACCGGCGTAGAGGGAGGCGACCCCCGCCGCGGTGGTCGGCCGGCCGAGGCCTTCCATGAAGCGGTCGGTCGGCCCCTTGACGACGGCCCCGGCAACGTAGGGGCTGACGGCGACCACGGGGGCCGGGGAGGCGGCGATCGCCTCGCGGATGCCGGGCACGGCGAGGATCGGGCCGATGCTGATCACCGGGTTGGAGGGGCCGATGACGATCGCGTCGGCGCCGCCGATCGCCTTCAGCACCTCCGGCGTCGGCTCGGCGCTCTCGATCCCCTCAAGCTCGACGCCCAGCACCTGCGGCCGGCCGCCATCGAGGATCAGATACTCCTGCAGGCCCCGCCTGCCGCCCGGAGTCTGGATCTGCGTGCGGACCGGCGTGTCGCACATCGGCAGCACTTGCGCCTCCACCCCGAGGCCGCGGGCGATCTGCGCCTGCGCGTCGGTGGGGCGGCCACCGTCGTCGAGGAACTGGCGCCGGTAGAGACAGGAGGCGAGGTCGCGGTCGGAGAGGCCGAACCAGCTCGGCGCCCCCAGCTGCTTGAGGCGGTTGAAGACGGTGAACTCGTCGCCGGCGATCCCCCAGCCGCGCTCCTCGTCGATTTCGCCGCTGAGCCAGTAGGTGACGAGGTCGGGATCGGGGGAGACGTGGACGCCGAGGGCCTCGACGTCGTCCCCGGTGTTGGCGATCGCCGCGAGGTCGGGGCCGAGCTCCCCCTGCATCCCCGCCGCCAGTTTGGCGCCGCCGGTGCCGCCGGCGAGAAGGGCGACCCTCACCTGCCGTCCCCCGGGCTGTGGAGTCGGTGGGCCTTTTGGCCCGGCTCCCCGCGCGCCGGCTTGCTCACGCCCAGTGGTCGCCGTCGGGGAGGTTGGCGAGGCGAATGCCGGCGTGCGTCTTGTAGCGGCTGTTGACCGAGATCAGCATCGGGGTCAGCTGCTCGACTATGCGCGCCATCTCGAGGGCGCCGGCGTTGACGGCGCGGAGGCCGGGGATCGCCTCGATCAGCCGCGCCACGCGCGCCTTGTCGGCCTTCTTGTCGCCGCAGACGAGGACGTCCTCGGCGAGCTCGGCGTCGAGGTCGGCGAGGACCGGGGCGGCGAGCGTGTGCATCGCGGCGACCACGGTGACGCCGTCGGGCACCATCTCCTGCGCCTGCTGGGCGGCCGAGCCCTGCCAGACGCCGAGCGAGCGGGTCGCCTTGCCGCTGACCGCGGCGGCGAGAGGCACGGTGCAGTCGACCAGCAGCTGGCCCGGGTGGAGCGCCTCGCGCAGGTTGTTGAGGTTCTCCGACTGGGCGCGGAAAGGGACGGTGAGGAAGACGATCTCGCCCCGCGCCGCCGCCGCCTCGTTCCGCAGGCCGGTGGCGTCGGCGCCCGGGACCGCCTCGCGGATCTTCGCCGCCGCCTCCTCGGCGCGGCCGGCGTCGCGCGAGCCGATCACGACCGGCACGCCCGCCTGTGCCCAGCGCCTTGCGAGGCCCGCGCCGAGCGCCCCGGTGCCGCCGATGATCGGGATCGGTTCCAAGGTCGCGCAGTCTATGCTCCGCCCGGATGAGGCTGGAGGGACGCAAGGCACTGGTCACCGGCGGCGCCAGCGGGATCGGCGCCGCGAGCGCGGCCCGGCTCGCCGCCGAGGGCGCCGAGGTCTGGGTCGGCGACCTCAACCTCGAGGGCGCCGAGCAGGTGGCGGCGGAGATCGCCGGCCACGCGGTCGAGCTCGATGTCACCGATCTCGATGCCGCCCGCCGCGCGGTCGCCGCCGCCGGCGACCTCGACGTTCTCGTCAACAACGCCGGCATGGACAACTTCGGCTTCTTCGTCTACGTGACGCAGGAGCAGTGGCGGCAGACGCTCGACGTCAACCTCGGCGGGGTGATGAACTGCACCCACGCGGCGCTGCCCAGGATGCAGGAGCGCGGCTACGGCCGCATCGTCAACATCGCCTCGGAGGCCGGCCGCGTCGGCTCCAAGGGATCGGCCGCCTACAGCGCCGCCAAGGCCGGCATCATCGGCTTCACCAAGGCGATCGCCCGCGAGGCCGCTCGCTACGGCGTCACCGCCAACGCGATCGCCCCCGGCCCGATCGAGACGCCCCTGCTGATGGGCGCGAAGGAGTTCGGCGAGATCGGCGAAAAGGTGATCGAGACGATGAAAGAGGCGACCCAGATGGGCCGCCTCGGCCAGCCCGAGGAGGTCGCAGCCGCCGTCGCCTTCCTCGCGAGCGACGACGCCAGCTACGTCACGGGGGAGACCCTGGGCGTCAGCGGCGGCCTCGGGATGGTCTGAGCCGCCGGGGTAGGTCGGCAAGCGCTTTTGGGGGCCGGGAGGGAGAACCTCGGCGGACAAAAGCGGGGAGTGTCCGGCGAGGTTCTCCCTCCCGGCCCTCCACAGGGGGGAGAGATTCCCACGGTTGGCGACTTGAGGCGGTGATGGCCGCCCAAAGTCGCCAAGCGCGCACGGGAGTCGAGCTTGAGCGCTCCGCTACGGCTTGGAGGCTTGCGCGAAAGCAGCACGGGGTGGTTTCTCGCAAGCAATTGCTTGAGCTCGGCTTCACTCCTCATGCGATCAAACACCGCGTCTCGAAGGGAAGACTGCATCCGATCCACCGTGGCGTCTACGCGGTGGGTCGGCCGACCGTGAATGACAAAGGGAGATGGATGGGGGCTGTGCTCGCCTGCGGCGATGATGCGGTGCTGAGTCACTCCAGCGCCGCGGCTCTCTGGCGCATCGGTGGCGAGCGGCGGTCGGAGATAGAGCTATCCCTACCCAGCTCTTCCCACCGGGAAGTGCCCGGACTCCGCATCCACCGCCGCCCGTCGATCGACCCCGAACGCGACCTCACCCGCGAGTACGGCATCCCGGTCACCACGCCTGTCCAGACGCTGGTTGACATGGCGCTGCGCCTCGACCGGGCGGGGGTCGAGCGGATGATCAACGAGGCCGACAAATACAACCTCGCGCACCCGCCGGGCTTGCGCCGTGCTCTCGACGCTCGGTCCGGCGAGCCGGGTGCCGCGAAGCTCCGCTTCATCCTCGACCGCCGTACCTTCCGCCTCACCAAGGAGGAGCTGGAACGGCGGTTCCTGCCGCTGGCGCGGGAGGCGGGCCTGCCGGTGCCGCTGACCGGCCGCTGGGTGAACGAGTTCGAAGTCGACTTCTACTGGCCCGAGCTCGGCCTCGTGGTCGAGACCGACGGCCTGCGCTACCACCGCACGCCCGCCGAGCAGGCGCGGGACCGGCTGCGCGACCAAGCCCACACCGCCGCCGGGCTGACGCCGCTGCGCTTCACGCACGAGCAGGTCTGCTACGAACCCGAGCACGTGCTGGCGGTCCTGCGGGCGACTGGGCAGATGCTCGCGACGCGGGCTTCTCAGCTCGCCGTCGAGGCGCCGTCGCTGTCCAGCCGCGTCGCCATCGCGACGAAGTAATCGAGCGCCGCCGGGTTCGCCAGCGAGTCGCGGCTCGCCGCCTTCTCCACCGGCGTGCCCATCAGGATCCGCTTCACCGGCACCTCGAGCACCTTGCCGCTGAGCGTGCGGGGGACCTCGGCGATCTGGAAGACCTCGTCGGGGACGTGCCGCGGCGAGCACTGCTCGCGCACCCGGCGGGCGATCTCCCGCGGCAGTTCCTCGTCCAGCCCGGCCCCCTCGCGCAGGACGACGAAGAGCGGCATCCAGCCGTCGGTGGCCGGCCGTGGCAGGTCGACCACCAGCGCGTCGACGATCTCCTCGATCCCCAGCACCGCCCGGTAGATCTCGCTCGTCCCCATGCGGATGCCGCCGCGGTTGATCGTCGAGTCCGAGCGGCCGTAGATGACCGCGGTCCCGCGCCGGGTCAGTTCCAGCCAGTCGCCGTGGCGCCAGACCCCCGGGAACATCTCGAAGTAGCTCTCGCGGTAGCGGCTGCCGTCCTCGTCGCCCCAGAGGCAGAGCGGCATCGACGGCATCGGCTCGGTCACGACCAGCTCGCCGACCTCCTCGACCACCGGCCGGCCGTCCTCGTCCCAGGCCTCGACCGCGGCCCCCAGCGCCCGCGCCTGCAGCTCGCCGCGGTAGACCGGCAGCGTCGCGACGCCGCCGACGAAGGCGGTGCAGAGGTCGGTGCCGCCGCTGGTCGAGAACAACCAGGTGTCGCGGCCGACGTGTTCGTATATCCAGTCGAAGCCCTCGGGGGAGAGGGGGGAGCCGGTCGAGCCGACCGCCTTCAGAGCGCTGAGGTCGCGGCCACGGCCGGGCTCGACCCCGGCCTTCATGCAGGCGCCGATGTAGGCGGCGCTGGTCCCGAACATCGTGATCCCCGCCCGCTCGGCGAGGTCCCAGAGGACGTTCATGTCCGGGTGGCCCGGGTTGCCGTCGTAGAGGACGATCGCCGCCTCGGTCAGCAGTCCGGAGACAAGGAAGTTCCACATCATCCAGCCGGTCGTCGTGAACCAGAAGAGGCGGTCGCCGGGGTGGGCGTCGACGTGGAGGTGGAGCTTCTTCAGGTGCTCGAGGAGGATGCCGCCCTGGCCCTGGACGATCGCCTTCGGCAGGCCGGTGGTGCCGGAGGAGTAGAGGACCCAGAGCGGGTGGTCGAAGGGGACGCGCTCGAAGCGCAGCGGCGCGCCGTAGCCGGTTGCGAGCAGCTCGTCCCAGGCGACGGGCGCACGCAGGGGGGAGAGGTCGGGCTCCGGGTTCAGGTAGGGGATGACGACCGTTTGCTCGAGGCTCGGCATCGCCTCCTGCAGCTGGGCGACCACGTCGCGCCGGTCGAAGTCCTTGGCGCCGTAGCGGTAGCCGTCGACCGCGAAGAGGACCTTGGGCTCGATCTGGGCGAAGCGGTCGACGACGCTGCGCGGGCCGAAATCGGGCGAGCAGCTCGACCAGACGGCGCCGATCGAGGCGCTTGCGAGGAAGGCGACGATCGCCTCCGGGACGTTCGGCGCGTAGGCGACGACGCGGTCGCCGCGCCCGACCCCGAGCTTGCGCAGCCCCGCCGCCACCGCCGCGACCTGTCGCCGCAGCTCGCCCCAGCTCAGCTCGCCGAGCTCGCGCAGCTCGGAGGCGTGGAGGATCGCGACCGCCTCGTCGTCCTTGCCGCGGAAGACGTGCTCGGCGTAGTTCAGCGCCGCGTTCGGGAACCACTCGGCGCCCGGCATCTCCCGCGAGGCGAGGACCGGCTGCGCCTCGCCGTCGGCCTGCACCTCGAAGAACGCCCAGATCGCCGACCAGAACCCGTCGAGGTCGTCGACCGACCACCGCCAGACCTCGTGGTAGCCCTCAAAGCGCAGACCGCGCTCCCGCTCCAACCAGCGCATGAACTCGCGCAGCCGCGAGCGCTCGACCAGCTCGGCCGACGGCTCCCACAGCAGTTCGCCCGAAGCTCCCGTCACGGCGTCAGCGTATCCGCCGGGTCTATCTTTCCCGTAGAGCCGGAGTGGCGGAACTGGCATACGCGATCGACTCAAAATCGATTGCCCTTGCGGGCTTGGGGGTTCGAATCCCCCCTCCGGCATGTCTGGCGGCCCTGGACGCTGCGCGCTGCGGCGTCCTCGGTCGCTCGCGTGCAGCGCACGCCACGCTCCCTGCGTCCTTGCATCGCTTCGTTCAGTACCGCCAGACACATGGCCGGCCCTGGACACTGCGCGCTGCGGCGTCCTTGCACCTGCTTGGTCAGGGCCGCCGGCCACGCATGCAACGCCCGCCGGTTAGGCAGGCTGGGGGGCGCCGTCCGCGGCGCCGGCGCCGTAGTCCTCGCCGGAGCCGATCGGGCGCTCCTCCTCGACGTGCCACTCCTGGTTGAAGGCGTAGAGGGCGGCGGCGATGAGGACGATCTGCAGGAGGCCGAGCAGGATCACCAGCAGCCCGATCAGCGAGGAGTTGAGCAGGGCGGTGTCGAAGCCGCCGCGGTCGCGGTTGAACCAGCTTTCGGCGCCGACCGCGCAGAAGATCGCCAGGATCATCGAGAGCGCGGCCGCCACCGGCAGGACACCGCGGTTCCAGCGCGCGACGATGACGGCGAAGAAGGCGTAGAGGATCGCGTAGACCGCGCAGACCAGCCCCATCCCGCTGCCGCCCTTCAGCAGCGACCAGCCGCCGATCGTCACCAGCGCCGAGATAGCCGAGGTCGCGGCCAGCAACAGGACGACGACGAACTTCGTCGTCACCGAACCGGCCTTCTCCCGATTGGGCCGCCACAGTTCGTAGCCGGGCCTCACCTCTCCAACTGCCACGGTCCGATCATAGAATCTGTCAGCGACGCGCCGCCGTTGGCCGCGCGTTAAGGGCCGGACGGCCCAGCCACGCGGGCGTGGCGGAATTTGGCAGACGCGCCAGGTTTAGGTCCTGGTGGGCTTCGGCCCGTGGGGGTTCAAGTCCCTCCGCCCGCACTTCCCCAGGTAGGATTCGACCCCTGGGGCACTGGCCAAACTGGCTAAGGCACCGGTCTCCAAAACCGGCGATTCTAGGTTCGAGTCCTAGGTGCCCCGTCGTCTCGGCGGTCCCTGTCCCGGACCGTCGTTTGAGCTTCCTTGCGGTGGTGCGGTCCCGACGCTAGTTTGGCTTACGGAAGGCGAATTGCGATCGAGGGAGAGTGCATCGTGCGTGGCTGGAAGATTCTGATGGCAGTGACGATGGCGGGGTTGCTGGCGGCGGCCGTGCTGGCCGCGCCGAGCGGGGCGGCGGGCGCGAGGGCGAGCTGCGCGCCGGCGACGAACATCGAGGCGATCGTCGACGACTCCGGCTCGATGTACTTCACCGACGAAAACAAGCTGCGGGTGCAGGCGCTCGACCTGCTGATCAACACGCTCCCGGCGAAGACCGACCTGGGCGCGGTCGAGTTCGGCTCGGGGGAACCCGAACACCCCGCCGCGGACACGGTCTTCCCGCCTGAGGCGGTGGGCCCGAACGCCGGGACCATGCAGGCCGCGCTGGCCGCCGCCGTCGACGCCGACAACGGCGCCACGGACTACAACGCCGCCTTCGCCAGGGCGGACGCCGACAACCCCACCGCGCAGGCGCGGATCTTCCTCACCGACGGCGGTCACAACGAAGGCGAATACACCGAAGCGCACCTCGCCCACAACGTGCCGACCTACGTGATCGGCTTTGGCACCGGGCTCGTCCTGCCGGAAGACCAGGCGCGGCTGCAGAAGATCGCCGACGACACCGGCGGCCATCTCTACCAGCTCGAAGACAGCAGCCGGCTGCAGTCGGTGATGAACGAAATCGGCGCCGCCCTCACCTGTCAGACGCCGCCGCTGGAATTCAACGACCTGCTCAAGCAGGGCCAGAGCAAGTTCCACCGGATCGCGATCGGCGCCAGGACCCGCCGGCTGCAGATCGCGCTCAGCTGGGCCAGCCCGCTCGACCGGTTCAAGCTCACCCACCTGAAGCTGGTCGGCAAGGGCAAGGTCATCGCCGCGGCGCGTCCGAAGGTGAAGAAGCTGAGGGTGAAGCGGAGCAACGGCCAGACCTTCGCGCTGGTCAAGGTCTCGGGTCTGCGCAAGGGGAGCCTGCGCTTCGTGGTCAAGGCGGTGAAGGTCGGCTCCGGCGAACCGAGGGTGAACCTGACGACCCAGGTCGCGCGCGGCTCACGGCACTGAGCGAAGCTCTCCGCCGGCGGGCTCGGGGTTGATCCCGAGCCCGCCGGCGAGAGTGAAGAAGGCGGCGGCGAAGGGGCTGTGGGCGGTGCGCTCGCGCAGCTTCGCCCAGTCGACCTGCTCGCGCAGCGAGCGGGTGATCAGGATCAGGTCGCGGTAGTCGGCACTGTGCTCGTCGAGGGCGAGCAGCTTGGTGGTGAGGATGTCGTCCAGGTCCATGACCCGGACCTGCATCGCCTCGACGCTCAGGTCCTCGCCGCGGGCAATCGCCTCGTCGTCGATCCGCATCCCCGAGGGTTCGTAGATCAGGTCGACGAGGATCTCGCCGTCCCAGGCCTTGCGCAGCCACTGCTCCGGCGGCGTCTCCGGCCGCATGCCCGCTTCGGCGAGGGCCGCCTGCGCCCGCTCGGCGTCCTCGGGCTTGACCATCAGGTCGATGTCGTTGGAGGAGGGCGGCCCGCCGCGGGCCCAGCAGCCGAGCCCACCGCCGAGCAGGTAGGGGACCCCCTGCTCCTCCAGCGCCGCGACCGCGCGCTTGAGGCTCGCGGTCAGCTCCTCGGCGACCTCGTTCTTGCCCAGCCCCTCGGCCATGCTCCCCTCTCCGTGCCCTGCCCGCGGGGCGGTAAACGTGCCGCGACCCGGGTAGTGGAAGCCGACGATGGCACCCGAGGCGAGCGACGGGCGGCTGCGGGTCGCGGCCACCGCCGACATCCACTGCCGCGACTCCAACCGCGAGGCGGTGGTCGAGTCCTTCGCCGGGCTCGGCGAGGACGTCGACCTCGTCCTCGTCGCCGGCGACCTGACCAGCCACGGGCGGCTGGAGGAGGCGGAAATCCTCTGCGAGGCGGCCGCCGCGACCGCGGCCCCGGTCTACGCCGTGCTCGGCAACCACGACTGGCACGCCGACCAGGCCGAGGCGATCCTCGAGCGGCTGCGGGCGGGCGGGGTGGAGGTGCTCGACCGCGGCGCCGCGGTCTGCCAGGTGGGTGAGACGGAGGTCGGGATCGTCGGCGTCAAGGGCTTCGTCGGCGGCTTCGCGCCGCGCCACCTGCCGGACTTCGGCGAGCCCTCGCTGCGGGCGGTCTACGCCGAGGCGAGCGCGGAAGTCGAGGCGCTCGACGCCGGCCTGCGGGAGGTCGAGACCTGCGCGCTGCGGATCGTCCTCCTCCACTACGCGCCGATCGAGGCGACGCTGGAGGGGGAGCCGCGGGAGATCTGGGTCTTCCTCGGCAGCGACCGGCTGGCGGCGCCGATCCTCGAGCACGGTCCCGACCTCGTCCTGCACGGGCACGCGCACGCGGGCTCCCCCGACGGGACGATCGGCGAGACGCCGGTCCACAACGTCGCCCAGCCCCTGATCGGCGCCGACTTCCGCCTCTTCGACCTCGCGCCGAGCCCTGTCCAGAGCCCGATCCGCTGATCGCGGGTTGCGGTGCGCCTTATGTCGAAATACGGGACAAAAGGCGCACTGTTCGCTCAGCGCCGGGTCGGTTCCAGGCCCTCGATCCCGAAGTAGCTGACCAGGTAGAGGCGCTTGCCGTCGGAGACCATCGGCGTGTATCCGGCCTGGTCGGCGTGGAAGACGCGCTTGCCGGTGCGCGTGTCGAGGCCGGTCGTTTCCCGGGTCTCGAAGCTGGAGGTGTAGACGGTGCGGCCGATCACGGTCGCGGTGCCGGGGATCGCGCCGCCGACGTCGTAGCGCCAGCGCGGCTTGCCGGTGCGGGCGTCGAGGGCGAAGAAGCGGCCGTTTTCGGAGCCGATGTAGACGGTCGGGGGCGTGCCGGGGACCTGGGCGACGGCGGGGGAGCCGTAGACCGCGGCGCCGGTCGGGAAGGACCAGTCGACCCTGCCGGTCCTCTCGTCGAGGGCGAAGACGGTGCCGTCGTCGCGGGCGGCGTAGACGCGGCCGAAGGCGACGGCGGGGGAGGAGAAGAAGCCGCCGCGGCCGAAGGGCGGCGCCTTGCTCGTGTTGGTGCGCCAGTCGACCCTGCCGTTCTGCGCGTCGAGCGCGTACATCGAGCTCTGGTAGTCGGCGGCGAAGACCCGGCCGGCGTCGTAGCTGGGGCTGGCTTTGATCGCGCCCGGCGCGTTGAAGCTCCAGTCGGTCTTGCCGCTCTTGGCGTCGAGGGCGAGCAGGTTCGTCGTGTCGGTGCCGAGGTAGAGCCGGCCGTCGACGGCGAGCGGGGAGGATTCGAGGTGCGCGTTCAGCTTCCGCACCCAGACCTTCTTCCCGTTCGCGGCGTCGCCGGCGGCGACGTGCCCGTCGAGGAACGCCCCGTAGACGACGCCGTCGTAATAGACCGGCGCGGTGACGAAGTTCGGCTTGCCCTTGTCGCTGGGTCGCACCTTCAGTTCCCAGAGCACCTTCCGATCCCGCAGCCGCACCGCTTTCCCATTGCCGTACTTGTTGATCACATAGGCGATGCCGCCGTGGATCGCCGGCGGGAACTCGATCAGCGCGTGCGTGTTGATCGACCACGCCTGCCGCAACGGCGGGTCCAGGGCCCGCCGGTTCTCGGCCAGGTAGTGGGTGCGGGCGGGGACGCGGCCGAACTGCGGCCAGTCGACGTAGCCGTTCGAGGCGGTTTCAGCGCCCGAGCCCGAGGCGCCGGACGAGCCGCCGCAGCCGGCGAGGGCGAGGGCGGCGCCGAGGAGCGCCAACAGGAGCAGGAGAGGCAGCGATGGTGTCGATCTCTTGGCCACCGGGAGGAGAGCCGCGGACGGGAATTGAACCCGCGTCGCCAGTTTGGAAGACTGGAGCTCTACCACTGAGCTACCGCGGCGCGTAAGGAGCCGCCCCGCTTGGCGGTGCGACGTCGATGACAGTTTGCACAAGCGACCTCGCACTTTGCAATCTCGTCAAGGACGCTCTGCCAATTGCGGCTGGCAAGTCCATGGGAAATTACGAACTTCTTGTCGCGAAGGTGGTCGAACTCGAGCACGACGGGATCTGCCTCGCCGCCCGAGCCCGCCGTCTCCAAGCAAACTCCTCCTCCGCTTTCTCCGTCTTGCAGCGTGAGCACCACAGCATGCGGGCACCCTACAGAGGCGAACGGACGTTCCCATAGGCATGCCGCGTGTCGATCCGTCAGAATGAAGGCCCCACGGGGAGTGGCGCAGTCTGGTAGCGCACTCGGCTGGGGGCCGAGCGGTCGCAGGTTCAAATCCTGTCTCCCCGATTTAGACCTTCGCCCCGCATGGCTTCGCATAGCCTCGCAGCCGGCGCCGATCGAGCGAGTCGCGCGAGCCTACGCGGGGAGATGCGCGGTGAGCCGTGATACGAGAGTGATACAGGGCTTAGCGCGACAGGGATACGCGCCGACCTTGGCTGAGGAGCACCTGCTCTTCGCGCGAAGCGGGCCAAGTTGACGCCCGAGCCGCGAGCACCGTGGCGACCAGCACGCACTGGACTAAACGCGCCACGCTCGAGTCTCTCGCTAAGAGTCTCCCTGCTGCGCTGCCTCGACGCGATCGAGAATTCGCATGAGCAAGCTCGCCGTGTGCACGGCCTCGGCCGCCTCCCCCGGATCGTCGTAGTCGACCTCTCGATGCCCGCCGGGGTTGCGAAGCACCGCGTATGCACCCACGAACAACGCTCGCATGCCGTCCTGCTCTCCCTTGGTCGCGTCGACGTCGCGAAGCGGCGCGCCCGGCCCGAAGGCCCGGTTCATCAGGTCGACGCCGTAGTCGTCCTCGCCGAACCTGCCGAGCTTCCGCACCCTGATCTCGACAGCCCTCATCGCTGCGAAAACCCCCAACTCGTACTTCTCCAACATGAACTGCGGACGCGCCTCACTCTCGATGAGGGGATGAACGCCGTCCTGTAGTCCCGCGGTCGCATGCAGGTGGCCCGGTCCTTCATCGAGCAGCTTCCGCCCAAACCGCGTCACGAAGGCAGCGTTGCTGCTGTGCTGACTCAGGTCAGGGGCGACCAACCCACGCGCCCGGAGCCAGCCAATGGCCTCAGAGAGCGCATCCAAGGCTGACTTGCCATACCCAGCATTTCGGGCTTCATTGACGTAGTTGTAGTCGTTCCACTGGCTGGTCCGATCGAAGTCTCGCAGGACCTCAAGGCCTAGCTCGTCGATCGGAAGCTGCACGATTGCTTGTTCTTCCAGCACGGTGGCGCGATCGTACCCTCACGTGGCTGAGACCACTGGTCCGAATACATGCCCACAGTCGGCCGGCACCAAGGCTGGCCCTGGTTTGCGTCTCAAAGTGACGTCGCTGGTGGTGGCTACACTCGCGTCATGGCTAGGTGCACCGCACCGGTGAGGGGTCATCGCACGGCGAGCGGTGCTGCCGCCTGCCTTCAACCTCCGCGAAGTCGTCCGCAAAGCCAGGAAAGGCGTTCTTCGCAGCAGTCGCAAACTGTGGCATTCCGTCTAGCCTAATCGCGAATACAACGGCATAAATCGGCCTAAGGCGTCGCTGGATTCACGCGGGAATGTTGGCGTGTCATCTCAGCAAGACGTTCGCGGATCTAGTCGGCGTCGTCCTTTAGGTGGCTGTGAATCCAATCAAGCAACTTTGGGTAGGCCTGAAAATCAGCTGCAGAGAGGCACTGCCGTTGCTGGTACCGAACTGGGAGAGCCTCGAATGACAGGCCAGGGAGCAAAAGGCAGCAGATACGCCCAGTTTCCCGAGCCTCTGCCTGCCCGAACTCTCTTTGACATTCGGCGCTGGCCAGTGCCGCCTCGCTCAGCAGGAAGATGTGAAAGCGGGCTGAGGCAATTGCCTCATCGATCGACCCCGTCCAAGCGGGAGCGCCAACTGGTATGTCCTTAAACGTCCAAGCCACGAGGCCGATGTCCTTCCTGAGCCGCTCACTCAGCCAGGCTGCCAACGGAAGATCTGACTCGGCAGTGCTGATGAAGGCCTCTGGACCCGCATCCACAGGACCGCGATACCACTGCATTCCATTGATGGCCAGGTAAGTCCGCGTGGACCCGACAACGCCTGATCGGCCTTGGACCGAAGACATAATCGTGGCGTCGAAGGTCTTCTTATCCGGTGCTAGGACTTCAAGCACGACTTCTTGCTTTTCGGCACTAGGAAACAATCTGACCACACCAGGCAGGGTCGCCAACACCTCGGCCGCTCGGGAAACCGTCGTCTCCTCGGTCCGTATTGCGCACCGCACGAAAGCAGCGCAGGCGCCACTTAAGACTCTCTCGCGACTATTCGAGCTTGTGCCCGGCATGACGCTGTCCGCTGAAAACCGCTCATAAGAGTTAATGCTTGGGACCTGCACTGGGTCGAGGTTTTGATACGCGCTCTCAATGTCGCTGTCAGTGCCTTCGAGAACGACGACTACGTCGACCCCTGAGTAGACGGCTGCAACCGCCGCTACGCCGGGCTCTTCCCGAAGCTGTTCGACTACATGCCCCGACTGGGGCACTGGAACGTCAAGGAAACACAACTCAGTCTTCAAGTCGGTCGGTCCTAACCCGCAAGGGGACGGGGAGGCGGCATCTTCGCGGGCGATCCTAGTCCGATTCCACAGACCGGCGCGTTTGGCAGTCGCGAGATGGAGTTCAGATTCCCTTGAAAATACAGCTCGTCGGCGCGTCAGGCGGCCGTACGAGACTCGGGCCAGGCCCCGGACTGGACCCGCTCATAGAGCGTGTCGGGGGCGAGGTCGGCGCCTCCGGGCCAGACGACGGTTCCCGTCTCCGAATCGACTTCGACCCTGGCAAACCCCTCGGGGGTGCGCGCGTCTTCGAAGACGGGACCGCGCATGCGGTCCAAGATTTCTACCTCTCCGCTGAGCCCGTCGGCAAAGGTCAGCCGAAGGACGCCGTGGCGAATGACCTCTGCTGCGGTGATATCTGGGGTCAGGCCGTTCATCTCAAGGGCTCGATGTCTAGAAGTGTCTCACCGGCGCGAGCTCGGTGCCAGTTCTCTTCCAATTCTTCTTGATGGAGCTCTGCCCAGGCGAGGACGAATCGCAGCTGGCGGCGACCGAGGGTGCTGTCCATGACCTCCAGGTTGTCGATCCGCACCTTGGCTTCCCCTTCGGCGTGGCGAGCATGGAAGTGCGGGAAGCCGTGATCGTCGAAGAACATGACGATTGCTATCCCAAAGAAGCGGCTGATCGTCGGCATGCCTCAATAATGCCCACGGCATCGGCGGCAAGTGCAGACCAAACCTTTCGCTGCTGCACCTCGCGAAAGCCGGTCGGAATTCGGGATACGAGGGTGATACGGAGGCGCGCCTATCCGACTGCCGGAGTCAAATTGATCCTGTCTCCCCGATTTTCCAGATCTTGCTCTCGCGGCCGGGGCCGCAAAATCGACCCGAGGCCTTCAAGGGAGCTTTCGCTGGACCGCTGACTCCTTGGCCTTGCTTTCCTTTCGGCTGTCTTTCTTCTCGTGGCGGATGGCCGCCGTGGCCGTCGAGTTAGGCGAGCAATATCAACGCACACAGCGGAGGGAAAGGGGCGTTGTATCGAGGGGTGGCGGGTAGCAGAGGCGGTAGCGGTTCTCGTAAGCGGACCACCTCCCCGATCAGCTCAGCGCCGACTCGCCCGCGACGGCGACCTGGGCGGCGAAACAGTGCTCACGGTTCGGGTTCGCCGCCGCTCGCTTCCACGAACTCCTGCCAGGCGGGCTTCGGCTGCAGCGGTTCGTCTTCCGCGAAGAGGCCGGCCGAGTCGCAGAAGTTGCAGGATTCCTGCCTGTCCTGCCAGCTGAACCAGTAGACGGCCTGCAGGTCGAGGGCCGTGCGGTTGGAGATCAGGTAGTCGTAGGCGTCGCTCAGTTCTTCGGCCTGTCCTTCCGGCCCCTTCTCGAAGCTGACTTCGGATCCGCTCTGCGAGCCCCAGCCCATCTCGGTGATGTACAGCGGCACCCCGGCGTCGCCGTTTTCTTCCGTCACCGCGCGGAACGCGGTGACCGCTTCTTCCAGGCGGCTGGTGTCGCGCGCGTAGGGGTGGAGGGCGATGGCGTCGAAGTCTTCGGCGATCCCTTCCGTTTCGTAGACGCCGCGCAGGAATTCGGTCGCGTCCATCGCCTTCGGCGGTTCCTGCTTCGGATCGGCGAAGAGGCCCGAAAGGATCAGCTTCGCCCCCGGGTCCGCTTCGCTCAGGGCCCGGTGAGACTCCTCGACCAGGCGCGCGTAGTGCCGCGGGGAGACCGGTTTCGCGAAGTAGAAGAAGTTCGCCTCGTTCCAGATCTGCCATTCGCGGATCGGGATCTTCGGCAGCCGGCCCGGGCCGCGTTCGTGTTCACGCCAGAAGCTTCCTTCGGGCCCGTAGCGTTCGACCGCGGCCACGAGGAAGCGGCGCCAGCGCTGGCGCTGGCGTTCGGTTTCCACCGGCAGCTCGGTCGGTTCCCCGAGCCAGGCCGGCGTCGAGTAGACGAAGGGCAGCACCCGCAGCCCCTGCTTCGCCGCCGTTTCCACCACGGGGTCGAACGACGGCCAGTCGTATTCGCCGCCGGCTTCCGGCTGCGTCCCGCTCCAGGTGAAGGGCCAGCGCACCGAGCCGATGCCGCCCGCCCGCATGTACCGGGCGTCTTCTTCGCTCGGCGGTTCCTGCGGGTCGATTCCGAAGAAGCTCCGCGGCGGCTGTCCTCCGCTGCCGCCTCCTCCGCCGCAGCCGAGCAGGCCCGCCGTGAAGGCGAGCGAGGCGAGCAGGCATGCGATCGCGAGCTTTCTCATCTGCAGACCGCGCCCAAAGCGCCGTCGGCACACCGCCTACCCGCGCCGCTCGCCTTAAAGCCGCTCCGCGGCCGCCGGGTCCGAGTGGTGACACCCGCCCTCCTCCGGCTCGGTGGCAGCCGGACCTACGGCTTCGCCGGGGTGCTGGCGACGAGGAACGCCGCCAGCTGGTGCACTTCTTCTTTCGAGAGGCTTTCCCCGTAGTTCTGCGGCATCACGTTCGGCGGATAGCCTTCGACCACCTCGGCGTCCGGGTGGACGATCATTTCTTCGATCCCGGCCGTGTTGTCGTCGATGGCGAGGGATTCGTTCAGGTCGGGGCCGGTGGTCCCGGTCGAGCCCGCCTGCGAGAGGGTGTGGCAGCTGCCGCAGCCGATGCTGCTGAAGAGCTGCTCGCCTTCGGCGCCGCCGCCGGTCGCTTCCGATGCCGGTTCGCCGCCTTCGGGTTCGGCCGCCGGTTCGCTCGCCGCGGCTTCTGCGCCCGCGGGAGCGGCGACGTAGACCGTCTTCTTTTCCGGCGAGCTGCCGAGGTCGCCGATCAGCCACCCGGCCACGAAGGCGATCACCGCGACCGCCAGCAACGCCCACCCTTCGACGAGAAAACGTTTCATCGGCGAAAACCCTAATCCGCCCGGCGGACGCTGCATCGGTAGTCCTCCACATGGTGCGGGCGGGCGGGCCGCGCTCGCTCGTCGCCACCGCCTGGGGCGAGGGCGCTGAGGTGGCTTGAAGCAGAAGTGCGGCTTGCACCGGCAGGGGAGCCTATGCGAACATACGTTCGTGTTCGCTGCGATGAGAGACCGCCCCCTTGAATCGGGTCCTCGCGGGCGACACCGCCGGCGGTCGAGGCGTACCGCAAAGCAACCGGCCACGCGCCGAAGCGGGGGTGGGTTGCGCCCATCTCTATGGACGCGGGGGCGGGAGGCAAATTCCCTTCCCTAGACGATGCCGCGCCGAGAAGAACCCCAGATCGGGCTGGCGCGGGCTATCCGCCGGCTCCGCAAGACACGCGAGCTGAGCCAGGAGGCGCTGGGGCTCGACGCCGACATCCACCCGACCTGGATCTCGCACATCGAGTCGGGGCGGGTCAACCCGACCTGGGGCAACGTGCGCCGGATCGCGATCACCCTTCGGGTCCCGCTCGCCGAGCTGGCCGCGCTCGCCGAGGAGCTCGAGCGCAAGTACGGAACTGCCCCCCAGCCAGGGCAGGGTGCTGGGGGGCAGTAGGGCGCACACCGTTTGGGGTGGCTGAGGACAACTCTAATACTCGAATGTTCTTGTGTGTTGTCGTCCCCAGACAGGCTCGCGCCGCCGGGCCGAACTTGAGGCGTGTCGCTTTAGGCGCCCTATGGAGCCACTAACGCGACACGAGGCCCCAGATACTAACGATTTCCAGGCAATTAATCAAAAGATTTGACTTAGACGGGGAATCATGGTTATGCTGCCGCCGCGTTTGAGCATTCAGGGAAATCGCTCAAAGGCAGGGAACGACATAGCTAGCACCCGTGCCTTAATCGGTTAAAGGGTCGGCGTTGTAAGCCGAAGATCCGGGTTCGAGCCCCGGCGGGTGCATTTCGGACAACTCGAAGGCAACGAACGTTCGGAATCACGGCTATGGGCAAGAACATCTTCAGCAGGTTCGAGGAGGTCGCGGCGGGCGATGGCGGCAGGGCGCTGTGGGCGGCGCGGGCGCCCTACCGACCCGAGCCCGACTTCGACCTGATGCTGATTCCCCGGTTGCCCAAGGGGACGGACTGGCGGGAGGACGCGGCGGCGCGGGAGGCGCTGGACCGGATCGAGGGAGAGCCGTGGGTCGCCTCGCTCTCGCGGGACGGGGACAGGGTCACCGTCCGCCTCGCGGACGAGTGGATCGAAAGCGAGGGCGAGGCGATCCGGTCCGGTGCCGAGGACGACTCCGAGCTGGCGGAGATGGCCGCGGGCAACCGCTACGCCATCTACTTCTGGGGCGCCAACACGACCAAGGCGCTGCACATCGGCCACCTCCGCAACCTCGCCGTCGGCCAGGCGATCGCCGGGGCGCTGAAGCAGGCCGGGGCCCACGTCGAGAACCGCAGCCTGATCTGCGACGTCGGCCGCAGCATGGGGGAGGCGATGGCCGGCGTCGCCACCCGTGCCGGCGAGGACGCCGGCCCCGACGCCAACCAGAAGAGCGACCACTTCGTCGGCTTCTGCTACGCCGACTACGTCACCGCCAGCCGCAACGGTGGCCAGGGCGACGACGGCGCCGAGGATTCGGTCGCCCGCGAGTCGACCAGCTACGACGACCAGGCCGACGAGCTGATGATGCGCGTCCTCGGCGGCGACCAGAAGGCGCTCGAACTGTGGTCGCGGACCCGCTCCTGGGTCGTCTCCGGCCAGCGCAAGACCCTGGCCCGCCTCGGGATCGTCTTCGACAAGGTGATCTACGAGTCCGATTACCTGCCCGAGGTCGCCGAGTTCATGAACAAGGGCCTCGCCGAGGGCACGCTGACCAAACGCTGGGGCGACGACATGGTCATGTACGAGACCGAACGCGAGGAGCTGGAAGAGATGCCGCTGGTTCGCGCCGACGGCCTGCCGACCCAGCACATGCGGGCGCTCGCCTACTGGGCCGCCGCCGACGAGCTCGACGACGTGATCTCGATGCAGGTCTGCGGCAACGAGTGGGTCGCCCACGTCACCTGCCGCCGCAAGCTGATCGACGAGATGGGCCTGCACAACGGCAACGGCAACGGCTCCGCCCGCGGCGGCGGGCCGCCGACCCACGACATCTTCCACGGCATGGTCGCCCGCGAGAACGAATCGATCAGCTCCTCGAAGAAGGGGGCGCTGCTGATCGACGAGCTGGTCGAGTGGCTGGAGGAGGAGCTGGCGCGCGATCCCGAGCTGGCGGAGGAGATGCGCCGCCACCCGCGCCCGGAGGCGGTGCCGGCGCAGGTCGCGCTCGGCTACTTCCTGCTGCAGCCGACGACCAAGCAGGTCCGCTTCGGCAAGGAGAAGCTGCTGGTGGAAGGCAAGGGCAGCCTCGGCTGGGACCTGGCGCGCGCCCAGGCCCACCGCGCGAGTGCCGAGCTGCATGGAGAGCGCCCGGCGGAAGACCCCGACTACCGCTTCGCGGTCGTCCAAGCCCAGCATTACCCGGTGCACCTGCGCGACGCCGTCGAGGAGTTCGACGTCGCGCCGCTCTCCAGGTACCTCTCTCATTTCGCGCGCTGGTACAGGGAAGACGAGCGGGCACCGGAGGTCGAGGCGGTCGTCGGGCCGGTGCTCGCGCAGGGCCTCGAGGGCCTGGGACTAGAGGGAGCCTGACGTGAAAACGCTTTTGGTCGACAACCACGATTCCTATTCCTTCAACGTCTTCCACCTGCTGGCCGAGGCCTCGGGCGAGGAGCCGATGGTGGTCAACAACGACGCCGTCTCCTGGCGGGTGCTGACAAGGATGGACTTCGACGCGATCGTGCTCTCGCCCGGTCCGGGGCACCCGAGCCGCTGGCACGACTTCGGCGTCTGCCGCGACATCCTCCGCTACAGCGAAATCCCCGTCTTCGGGATCTGCCTCGGCCACCAGGGGATCGGCAACCTGCTCGAGGGCTCGGTCGCCCGGGCGCCGATGGCGATGCACGGGCGGCTCAGCCGGGTCATGCACGAAGGCAAGGGGCTCTTCAAGGGGGTGCCGCAGGGGTTCTCGGTCGTCCGCTACCACTCGCTGGCGATCACCACCCCGCCGGGTCCGGAAGGGAGCATCTGCGCCTGGTCCGACGACGGCGTCGTGATGGGGGTCGAGCACACGAAACGGCCGATCTGGGGGGTCCAGTTCCACCCCGAGTCGATCTCGACCGAGTACGGGCTGAAGATCGCCGAGAACTTCTTCGAGCTGGCGGCGGGGCACCGGCGCGAGGGCGAGCGTCCCGCCGGCCGGGCGACGATCTCCCCGCGCGCCAGCCGGCCCGCTCCCGTGCGCGAGCGCCGTGCCGAGCGGGGCGAGCTGGAGTTGCGGATGCGCGAGATCGAGGGCCAGGCGCCGACCGAGCACGTCTACGAACGCCTCTTCGCCGACGCCCCGACCTCCTTCTGGCTCGACAGCGCCGACGCCCCGACCTGGCTCGCCCAGTGCTCCTATATGGGCACCACCGCCGGCGTCGATAGCTGCGTCGCCTACTACGACGTCGACAGCGGCGAGATCGACCTCGAGCGCGGCGGCGTCCGCACCACCGAGCACAAGTCGATCTTCGACTACCTCGATCGTGAGCTGAAGCGGATCGCGGTCGAGCCGCCGGAGGGGATCGAGCGCGGCCTCGTCGGCGGCTATGTCGGTTACCTGGGCTACGAGCTGAAGGCCGACTGCGGCTCGCCCAACGTCCACAGCTCCGACATGCCCGACGCGGCGATGATGCTCGCCAACCGCGTCGTCGCCGTCGACCACGTCAAGGACAGGACCTACGTCTTCGCCCTCTGCCGGGGCGAGGACCCCGAGGCCGAGCTCTGGCTCGACGCCGCCGAGCAGCTGATCGAAGACGCGATCGCCAGCCCGCCCGCCGAGCGCCCGCTGGCGCCGCCGAGCGAACCCGGCGGCCACGTCGTCTTCCGCTCCGGCCGCGGCCAAACCCGCTACCTCTCCGACATCGCCAAATCGCAGGAAGAACTGCTGGCCGGCGAGTCCTACGAGGTCTGCCTGACCGACCAGTTCACGACCGACGCCAGCCCGGAGCCCTTCGACCTCTACCGCCAGCTGCGCCGCAGCAACCCCTCGCCGTTCGCCGCCTTCCTGCGCTTCGGCGACCACGCCGTCGTCAGCTCCTCGCCCGAGCGCTTCATCTCGGTCGACCGCGAGCGCCGGGTGATGGCGCGGCCGATCAAGGGGACGATCTCCCGGGTCGAGGACCCGGCCGAGGACGAGGCCCGGCGCGAGTTCCTCGCCGGGGACGAGAAGACCTACGCCGAGCACCTGATGATCGTCGACCTGCTCCGCAACGACCTCGGCGTCGTCTGTGACGTCAACACCGTCGAGGTGCCCGACCTGATGACGATCGAGCCCTACGCGACCGTCCACCAGATGGTCTCGACGATCGTCGGCCGCCTCGCCGCGGACCGCAGCCCGGTCGAATGCGTCCGCTCCTGCTTCCCCGGCGGCTCGATGACCGGCGCCCCGAAGGAGCGGACGATGGAGATCATCGACGACCTCGAGGAGCGGGCGCGCGGCGTCTACTCGGGCTCGATCGGCTACTTCGGCGCCGACGGCCACACCGACCTGAATATCGTCATCCGCACGATCGTGATGCGGCCGGGCCGGACCACGATCGGCGCCGGCGGGGCGATCGTGATGCAGTCGGACCCGCAGGAGGAGTTCGACGAGATCTTGCTGAAGGCGCGCGCCCCGATGGCGGCGATCGCGCGCACCGTCACCGGCGGCGAGGGCCGCGACGCCTGGAGCGTCGAGCTCGAGCCCGTCGCCCGACACGCGGGGGCCGCATGAGCGATCCGGTGGCGACGAATCGGCGTTCGTCCTTTCCCATGCATATGCATGGGAAAGGACGAACGCCAAGTGATTTGAACGTTCGCACGGCGGGCGCCGAGGACGTCGAGGGGGTCGCGACCGCGGTCGAAGCCCTGCTCGTCGAGCTCGGCGGTCGCCGGCCCGAGCGCCCTGACCTCGAAGCCGAGGTGCGGGCGCTGCTTGCCGATCCCGCGGGGGGGTCGGTGCTTGTCGCCGAGGCCGACGGCGTGCTCGTCGGCGTCCTCAGCGCCAGCTGGCAGCGAGCGATCCACGTTCCAGGCGTCTACGCGACGATCCAGGACCTCTGGGTTCAAGAGGACTGGCGCAGCCGCGGCGTCGGGGCGGAACTGGTCGAGGCGATCGCGTCCCAGGCGCGAACCCGCGGTGTCAGCCGGCTCGAGGTCGGCCTGCCGCGGGAGACCTTCGCGGCGATCGCTTCGACCGAGTCCTTCTACGAGCGCAACGGGTTCGAGCACCTCGGGCCGCGGATGCGGAGGCTGCTCGAGGACCCGAGCCCGGAGGGCCGGCATGGCCGCTGAGCTGGTCATCGTCGAGCAGCGGCAGGGCAGCGACGACGACGCCTTCTGGGTCCGGGAAGGCGATCGGCGCATTCCCGGCCAGGACGGCAATCGGCGCCTGGCGGCGCTGCGCGCCGGACTGGTCCGCCACTCGCGGGTGCGGCCGGTGGCCGCCGACGCCGCCGACGAGGAGGTCGAGCGGACGCTGGCGACGCTGCACGAGGACGAGTACCTGCGGGCGCTGACGGAACTGCGCTCGGACGAGCCCGTCGTGATGGCGGACTTCGCCCCGCCCGGGTTGGAGCCCGACATCCCCGTCAACGCCAACCTCGCCGCCGCCGCCCGCGAGGGGATCAGGACCGCGATCACCGCCGCCGAGCGGCTGCTCGACGGGGAGCGGTTCACCTACGCGGTCTGCCGCCCGCCCGGCCACCACGCCGGACCCGCCTTCCACGCCGGCTACTGCTACCTCAACAACGCCGCGGCGGCGGTCCGGCGGCTCTCGGAGGGAGGCGTGAAGCCGGTCGGGATCATCGACCTCGATCTTCACTACCCGAACGGGACCTCGGCCCTGGTCGAGCGGATGGGGCCGGTGGCCGCCCTGCACTCGCTGCACGCGGCGCCGGTGACGAACCTGCCGCCGGGGACGCCGCTGCCGCGGGTCGCCGGCGAACGCGCCGTCGGCTTCGCCGACAGCCCCGACGAGGGGACCTACCTGCAGGAGGTCGCCCACTCGATCCACGACCTCGCCGAGATCGCCCGGGCGCTGGTCGTCTCGCTCGGCTACGACACCGTCGCCGGCGACCCCCACGGCGATTGGAGCTTCCGGCCGCAGATCTTCGCCGAGATCGGCCGCCTGCTGGCGCGCTCGGAGCTGCCGGTCTGCGTAGTCCAGGAGGGCGGCTACGCGCTCGAGGAGCTGGCCGAGTGCAGCCACGCCTTCGCCACCGGGCTGCTGGGCGCCGAGGAGCCCGTCGCGGCCGCTTCGCAGAGGGGGGAGGCGGTCCTGTGAGCGCCGAGGGCCTGGAACCGTTCCGCCGCCGCCTCGACGAGATCGACGAGCAGATCGCCCGGCTGCTGGGCGAGCGGCTCGACATCTGCCGCGACGTCGCCGTTTACAAGAGCGAGCACGCGATCCCGATGATGCAGCCCGACCGGGTCGAGGCGGTGCGCGAGCGCTACCTCGCCCGCGGCGCCGAGGTCGGCCTGCCCGAGGAGTTCACCGCCAACCTCTTCGAGCTGCTGATCGCGACCACCTGCCGGCTCGAGGACGAGCTGATGGACGAGCTCGCCGCTGTCGAGGACCGGGGCCGGAGCGCCGCATGAGCCGCCGCAAGGTCAAGATGCCGCCGGGCCCGCGGCTTCCGCGCGCCCTGCAGGCGGTCGGCTGGACGCAGCGGCCGCTGCCCTGGCTCGAGCGCTGCCACCGCCGCTACGGCGACACTTTCACCCTGCGCATCCGCCACTACGGCGACTGGGTGATCCTCGCCGACCCCGACGACGTGAAAGCTGTCTTCACCGCCGGGCGGGCGGTCGGGGTCGCCACCGCCAACCCACTGCTGGGCCCGCTGCTCGGCCCGCGCTCGGTGATGCTGCTGGAAGAACCCGAGCACCTGACCCGTCGCAAGCTGATGCTGCCGAGCTTTCACGGCCAGGCGGTCCAGGCCGACTCCGAGATGATGGCCGGTGTGGCGCGGCGCGAGATCGCGCGCTGGCCGGCCGGCGAGCCGTTCGTGCTCTGGCCGCGGATGCAGGACGTCACCCTCGACGTGGTGATGCAGGCGGTCTTCGGGCCCGACGCGAACACGCCGCGCCTGCAGCCGCTGCGCGAACGCCTGCGCACGCTGACCACGTGGATGAACGAGCCGGGGAACCTGGCGAGGCTCGCCCTCCTCGGCCCCGGCTGGGTGACCCGCAGCAGGGGCTACCGCGAGGCGATGGGCGCGGTCGAGGCGGCGGTGATGGAGGAGGTGCGGCGGCGCAAGGCCGAACCCGAAGGCGGCGCGCCCGGCGTCGTCTCGATGCTGGTGCGGGCCGAATACGAGGACGGCTCGCCGCTCTCCGACCAGGACCTCCGCGACGAACTGGTGACGCTGCTCTCCGACGGGCCGACCTCGAGCACGCTCGCCTGGACCTTCGAGCGGCTGCTGCGCAACCCCGAAAAGCTGGAGCGCCTGCGCGAGGACGTTCTCGGCGGCGAAGGCGGCTACCTCGACGCGGTCGTCAAGGAGACGCTGCGGCTGCGGCCGCCGGTCCCGGTCGTCGTCCGCACCCTGCTCGAGCCGATGCGCCTCGGCGGCTACGACCTGCCCGCCGGCACCGTCGTCGCCCCCTGCATCCACCTGATCCACCGCGACGAGCGCTGGTACGAGCAGCCGCACCGGTTCCTGCCCGAGCGCTTCCTCGGCAGGCAGCCCGGCACCTACACCTGGATCCCCTTCGGCGGCGGCGTCCGTCGCTGCCTCGCCGCCAGCTACGCCGAAATGGAGATGAAGCGGGTGCTGCGGATCGTCCTCGAGACGACCGAGCTGCGGCCGGTCGAGGCGAGCGGCGAGCGGGCGCGCAAAAGCGCGATCTCCTTCAGCCCCGACCAGAAGGGGCTGGTGATCGCCGAACCGAGAGAAGCCGAGCCGGCCGGGGAACAGGCCCTCGCCCCCGTCTAGGAGGAACCGATGAGCGAAAGCGACATCCTCGTCGTCGGCGCCGGCGCCAAGGCCGCCGCGCTTGCGGCCAAGGTGCACACGATCAACACCCTCGGCCTGGCCGAGATCTCGATGACGGTTATCGAGAAAACCGAGCCGGCCGCCTCCTGGCTGGGCCGCAACGGGATGACCTCGGGCGAGGAGCCGCTGGCGATCCCGCCGATCAAGGACATCGGCTTCCCGTACCAGAGCTCGCGCCAGTTCGGGCCGCGCGGCGACGAGATCGACGCGGCGCTGCTGCCGCTGACCTGGCAGCACTTCGCGATGGAGCGCCACGAATACGCCGCCTGGGTCAACTCGGGCTCGCCCTCGGTGATGCACAGGGACTACGGCACCTACCTCGGCTGGGTGTTGGACCGGGCGACGGCAGGGGTGAGCCTCTACGACGGCCGGGTGACCGAGGTCTCGCTCGCCGAGGAGGGCGACCGCTGGCAGGTCGAGGTGGCCGAGCGCGGCCGCCCCGAGGACCCCGAGCGTCACACCGGCGGCGCCCTCGTCCTCACCGGTCCCGGGGTCCACCGCCACTTCCCGCACGACCCCGAGGTCGAGGCGCGGGTCTTCCACTGCGACAGCCGCCGCGAGGAATTCGCCCGGGTGCCCGAATCCGAGCCGGTGGAGATCGCGATCGTCGGCGGAGGGGAGAGCGCCCTCAGCGCCCTCGTCTTCCTCCGCGGCCTGCGACCGGCGGCGCGGCTGACCGTCTACACGCCGACCCTGCCGCTCAGCCGCGGCGAGAGCTTCCTCGAGAACCGGGTCTTCGCCGACCCCGACAACGTCGCCTGGGAACACCTCGACCTCGAGACCCGGCGCGACTTCGTCAAGCACTGCGACCGCGGCGTCTTCGACTCCAGCGTGCTGGAGCGGATCGCAGACGACGACCGCTGCGCGTTCGTCTGCGGCCGCGCCGTCCACGTCTCCCTCAGCGAGGACGGCGAGGGCGCCATCCTCGAGTTCGACAGCCCCTCCGAGGGACCGTCCACCGAACGCTACGACTTCGTCGTCAACTGCACCGGCTTCGATCTGCTGCGGCAGCTGCGCGGTCTCTTTCCCGACGCGGTCCGCGACGAGGTCGAAGAACAGTGCGGCCCGCTCTGGGACGCGCCGGCGCAGGCCGAGATCCCGATCGGCCGCGGCCTCGAACTGGAGGGGGTGCGTCCGCGCCTGCACATCCCCGGCCTCGGCGGCCTGCGACAGGGTCCCGGCTTCGCCAACCTCGGCAGCCTCGGCCTCCTCGCCAACCGCGTGCTCCAACCGCTGCTGAACGAACTGGACAGCTCGTTTGCAGGGAATTCTGAAAGTATAGAAGACAAGTCCTTATTGGTTGATTAGGGAAGGGAGACGGGATGTCGATGCTGGGCAGGTTCAGGGGGGCGGCGCTGCTTGCGCTGGCGCTGGCGATCGGAGCGCTGGGAGCGGGGTGCGGCTCCTCGTCCTCGTCTTCGAGCGAAGCGAACTTCACCGGCACGGTCTATCCGGGGATCGACCAGGCGAACACGCGCCAGGCCGAAGGCGACGTCAAACAGGCCAACGTGGACACCCTGCAGGAAGCCTGGTCGGTGCCGATCGAAGGCCAGGGCATCTACGGCAGCTACGCCTGGGCCCCGATCGTCGCCGGCGGCGTCGTCTACTCGCAGGACCTCGAATCCAACGTCCAGGCCCTCGACCTCGAATCCGGCGACGTTCTCTGGAGCAAGAAGTTCGAAGCCCCCAGCCACGGGCCCAACGGCCTCGCGGTCGCCGAAGGCCGCGTCTACGGGACGACCAACTCAGAAGCGTTCGCGCTCGACCAGAAGACCGGCAAGGAACTGTGGACGACGCCGCTCGAAGGGCCCGTCGACATCGCGCCGAGCGTCGATGCCGGCACCGTCTACGCCTCGACCGTCCCGGAGAACACCAGTGCCGAATACGAAGCCGGCGCCGTCGGCACCCTCTACGCGCTCGATGCCGAGACCGGCAAGAAGAAGTGGCAGTTCGACACCGTCCCGAAGAGCCTCTGGGGAGACCCCGGCATCAACTCGGGCGGCGGCCTCTGGTACCCGCCCTCCTTCGACGCCAAGGGCGACGTCTACGCCGGCACCGGCAACCCGGCGCCGCTGCCCGGCACCGGCAACAAGCCGTGGGGGTCGAGCCGGCCCGGCAGCAACCTCTACGCCGACTCGATGGTCAAGCTCGACCCGAAGACGGGTAAGCTGATCTGGCACTACCAGCAGACGCCCCACAACATCTACGACTGGGACTTCCAGGACTCGCCGGTGCTGGTCAAGCTCGGCGGCAGGGAGGTCGCGATCGGGGCCGGCAAGTCCGGCTGGGTCGTCGCGGTCGACGCCAAGACCGGCAAGCCCGTCTGGAAGACGGCGGTCGGCGTCCACAACGGCCACGACAACGATCCGCTGTACGCGATGCGCGGCGAATACTCGAAGATCAAGCTGGGCGAAGTCTTCCCCGGCGAGCTCGGCGGCGTGATCGCGCCGATGGCGACCGACGGCAAGCGGATCTACGTGCCCGTCGTCAACCACTCGATGACGGTCCGCAGTGGCAGCGAAATCACCGAAGAAAGCGCCGCGACCGGCGAAGTGGTCGCCCTCGACCTGAAGACCGGCAAGCAGGAATGGACGCGTGAACTCGAACAGCCCGCCTACGGGGCGACCCTGGTCGTCAACGACCTCGTCTTCGCGACCACGGCTGACGGCACGATCCACGCGCTGAAAGCCGAAAGCGGCGGCGAAGTCTGGCAGGCGGCGCTGCCGGCGGGGTCGAACGCCGGGGTGATGGTAAGCGGCGACATGCTGCTGGCGCCCGCGGGCCTGCCCGTGGCCGAAGGCCAGAAAGCGGCGCTGGTCGCCTACAGGCTCGGGGGCTGAGGGGAGCCGGGGCAGGGCTCCCCGGACAACAGCGGGGAGGGTCCGGGGAGCCCTGCCCCGGCTCCCCGCGATCGTCAGTGACCTGTTCCTTATGGTCGTAGAGCGGACATAGGGAACAGGTAACTCGTGGCCGTTGGTAAGACTGGGGGCGATGGCTAAACGCAGCGCCGGGATCCTCCTCTTCCGCTGGCTCGGCAGCGAGGTCGAGTTCCTGCTCGTCCACCCCGGCGGGCCCTTCTGGGCGAAGAAGGACGCCGGCGCCTGGTCGATCCCGAAGGGGCTGGTCGAGGACGGCGAGGAGCCGCGGGCCTGCGCGATCCGCGAGCTCGGGGAGGAGCTGGGGCCGGCGCCCGAGCTCGATCCCGCGCGGCTGATCGAGCTGGGGACGATCCGCCAGAAGGCCGGGAAGGCGGTCGAGGCCTGGGCTGCCGAGGCCGACTTCGACCCGGCGGACCTGGCGAGCAACAGCTTCGAGATCGAGTGGCCGCCCCGCAGCGGCAGGCGGCAGGAGTTCCCCGAGGTCGACCGGGCCGGCTGGTTCGCGATCGAGGCCGCCAGGGAGAAGATCCTCCCCGCCCAGGCCGAGCTGCTCGATCGGCTGCTGGAGCGTTTGAGCTGAGCAGGGCGAAGCTCCGCTGTTCCTTTGCCTGTCTATGCAGGGCAAAGGAACAGCGGAACCGCTGGGTTCCGTTCCCATCGCGGCTTGGAGAACTGTCGAGGTCGCCCTATAGTCGGCCGAGAGATGGAAAACGGCTCTGCTCCGCATTCGGAGGCCGCACCGGACCCGACCCAGAACGGCAGCCTGCCGCTCTCGGCGCGGTTGCTGGGCGTCGGCGTCCGCGGCGCCCGCACCGTCACCAAGGCGACCGGGATCGACCGCGCGGTCGAGGTCGCCGCCGAGGAGGCGATCGTCGCCGCGGTCGAATCGAAAGCGGTCGAGCGGGCGATGGTGCGCGTGCTCGAGGGGCCGGTGATCGAAGAGGCGGTCGAAGGCGCGCTCGAGAGCGAGGCGGTCAAGCGGGCGCTGCTGGAGGCGATGGACAGCGAGCTGGTCGACGAGGTCTGGCGCCGCCTGCTGGCCAGTGAGGAGGCCCAGCAGCTGGTCGAACGGATCGCCGAGGCGCCCGAGGTGCGGGCCGCGATCAGCGCCCAGGGGATGGGCCTGATCGAGGACGTCGGGCGCACGATCGGCAACCTGGCGCGGCGGCTCGACGACGGCTTCGAGCGGATCGTCCGCCGCATCTTCTTCCGGCGCCGGCGCGCGGTCGCGAGCGATCGGGCCGGGTTCGTCACCCGCGCCCTGGCGATGGCGATCGACGGCGTCTTCGTCAACCTCTCGTTCACCGCCTTCGTCGCCCTGGTGACCCTGGTCGGCAACGCCTTCGGCGGCAACGGCGAAGGCGGCAGCAGCCTCGCGATCGTCGTCGGCTCGACCGCCTGGCTCTCCTTCGGCGCGATCTACCTGCTCGGCTTCTGGTGCCTGGCGGGGCAGACCCCGGGCATGCGCTTCGTCGGCATCCGGCTCGAGCAGCGGCTCTCGCTCGGCCGCGGCGTCAAGCGCCTGCTCGGCCTCGGCCTCTCGGTCCTCGCCTTCGGCCTCGGCTTCCTCGGTATCGTCTTCGGCGAGTGGCGGCTGGCCTGGGACGACCGCCTCTCGGCCTGTGGCGTCGTCTACGACGAGCGCCGACCCGAGGCGGCGCCGTGGTCCGGTCTAAAGGGGCGCGCCGGAGCGGTTGGGGAGGGTGCGCTGGAGCAGCAGCGTCAGGCTGCCGGAGACGATCAACAGCGTCACATTGATGACGAGGACCGCGAGGGCGCCGAGAGCGTGCTCGATGCCGCCGCCGCCGATGGCCACGCCTAGGTAGGCCGAGGCCGGGATCGTGGTGACCGAGATCGCGACGCCGACGGCGGTGCTGGCCCGGGTCTCGAAGGAGAGCATCCCGGCGACCCCCGCCGCGAGGGCGATCAGCACCGTCGAGTAGTCGGTGTGGGCGAGGGTGGCGAGGCTGCTCTGCTCGACCCGGAAGCCCTCGGGGAGCAGCCCGGTCACCTTGAGCAGGAAGCTGAGGACCGCGGCGGTGGCGACGACGAGGCCCAGTCCCATCGTCAAGGTGACGAAGGCGCGGCGGGCGAGCGAGCGGTTGCCGCCGACCAGGCCGACCGAGGTGGCGCAGATCGGCAGCAGGTCGGGGCTGACCGCCATCGCGCCGACGATCAGGATCGAGCTGCTGGTGATCACGCCGATGGCGGCGATCACGGCGGCGACGTTGATCAGCGCCAGGTAGCGCGCCAGCAGGCGCGAATTGGCGCGCGCCTGACCCATCACTTCGACCCAGGCGAAGCCGTCCTCGCCGCTTTCGCCGCGGTGGTGGCGGTGCTGCGGGGCGATCACCTCGAGCCGGGTGAGGACGTAGTCGTCGGGGTCGATCCCGAGCTGGGCGATCTCCTCGACCAGCCGGTCGGCCGAGCTCGGCTCGACGTCGGCGACGAAGACGCGGGCGGCGCGGGCGACCGCCTCGTCGGCCTCCTGGACGACCCGCCGCACCCCCTCCATCTCGCGCAGCAGCGCGGCGAACTCGTCGGCCCGGTGGTCGGCGATCGAGGAGCGCAGCCGCAGCATCCCCGCATTCTCGCCGCCGGCGCGGCGGCACCGCCCGCCTCGCTAGGAGACGAGCTTCAGGACTTTGAAGGCGCGGTCGCCTTTGGGCGTCTCGACCGTCACCGTGGCGCCGACCCTGGCGTCCATCAGCGCCTTGCCGATCGGCGACTCGGCCGAGAGCCGTCCCTCGGTGAGGTTGGCCTCGGTCGACCCGACCAGGGTCCAGACCACCGCCTCGCCCTTGCCCTCGTCTAGCACCTCGGCGCTGCGGCCGAAGGAGAAGACGTCGCTGTCGATCGCCGAGACCTCGACCACGACCGCCTTGCGCAGCCGCTCCTGCAGCCGCTTGATCTTCGTCTCCAGGTGCGCCTGGTCCTCTTTGGCGACGTGATACTCGGCGTTCTCCTTGAGGTCGCCCTCCTCGCGGGCGACCTTGATCCGCGCCGCCATCGCCTTGCGCGCCGGACCTTCGAGCTCGGCCAGTTCCGCTTTCAGCTCCTCGAGCCCATCCTGAGTGATCGGCTCGCCGTTCTGGTTCTCTGGGTTCATCCGCAGAGGGTGTCAAAAACAGGTGACCGAGGGCGGGGAGAGGGCGCGACGCACGACGGTCGCAGACGGGGGCGATGTATATTGGTACATCAATGAATCGCACCCAGATCTACCTCGACAGCGACCAGACGGCCCGGCTCGACGAACGAGCCGCCGCCGAGGGGACCTCGCGTTCGATGCTGATCCGCCGGGCCGTCGACATCTACCTCTCGCAGGAAGAGCAGGACGCCGTCCTCTGGAAGGAGCAGTGGCGCCGGGCGCTCGAGCGGACCGCCGGCATCGCCCCTCAACTCGAGGAGGGCGCCGACTACGTCGAAAGCCTTCGTCGCCGCGACGCCGACCGCCTCGGCGACCTCGCCACTTGAACCTCGTCATCGACACCAGCGTCCTGGTTGACCACCTCCGAGACGTTGCGCCGGCCACCGAATACCTGGCCGGGCTCGGGGAGCGACCCGCCTGTTCGGAGATCAGCCGCATCGAGGTCCTGCAGGGCCTGCGGTCGGCCGAAAGGCAGGCGGCGGCGCGATTGTTCGCGCTGATCGAGTGGGTCCCGGTGGACCAGGCGATCGCGCGGCGCGCCGGAGAGCTGGGGCGGAAGTGGCGGCGCAGCCACCCGGGCATCGGCGTCGCCGACCTCGCGATCGCCGCCACTGCGCTGCAGCTCGGGGCGAGCCTTGCCACCCGGAACACCAAGCACTTCTCTATGTTCAAGGGCCTGCGCGCGCCCTACTGATCAGGTCCGACGGGGCGGGCGCTCCAGAAGAACGGGTGGTTGTGCTTTGTTCCGCTATGCGAGCCAACGCTCAACCACACTGGCGGGGTTGGCCGTAGACTGCGGTCGATGCCAGTCGATGCGGTGCGCACGCCGGAGGAGCGGCTCGAGGGGTTGCCGGACTACCCGTTCGAGTCGCGCTACCGCGAGGTCGACGGGCTGCGGCTGGCGCACCTCGACGAGGGGGAGGGCAAGCCGGTCGTCTTCTTCCACGGCGAGCCGACCTGGTCGTTCCTCTGGCGCAAGGTGATCCCGCCGGTACGGGATGCCGGCTTCCGCTGCATCGCCCCCGACTACGCCGGCTTCGGCCGCTCCGACAAGCCCACCGACCTCGGCTGGTACACCTACGACCGCCACGTCGAGCTGATCGCGACGCTGCTGGAGGAACTCGACCTGCGCGACGCGACCGCGGTCGTCCACGACTGGGGCGGGCCGATCGGGCTGCGGCTGGCGGTCGAGCACCCGGACCGCTTCTCCCGCATCGTGATCATGGAGACCGGTCCCTTCACCGGGCACCAGAAGATGAGCGACGCCTGGTTCGCCTTCCGCGACTTCGTCCGCGACAACGCCGACGTGCCTGTCGGCTTCCTGATCAAGGGAGGCTGCAAGCACGACCCGGGCGACGAGGTGGTCGCCGCCTACGACGCGCCCTACCCCGATCCGGCTTCGAAGGCGGGCGCCCGCGCCTTCCCGCTGATCCTGCCGACGACGCCCGACGCGGTCGGGGCGGCCGAGGGCAAACGGGTAGCTGATGGGCTTCGAAACGATGAGCGCCCGGCACTCGTCTTGTGGGCGGACTCCGACCCGATTCTTCCCTTCTCGGTGGGAGAGCGTGTCTCGAGCGAGCTGAACTTCCCGCCGCCGCGAGCCATCAAAGACGCATCGCACTTCTTGCAAGAGGACGCCGGTCCCGAAATCGGGGCCGTCATCGCGGAGTGGCTCTGGGCGTAGGGGGAGAGCCGGGGTAGGGGCTCGGCGGACAAAAGCGGGGAGTGTCCGGCGAGCCCCTACCCCGGCTCTCCGACGCCGCCGGCGCCCCCGTCCTTGGCGGGCCGCTCTACTAGTTCCAGCAGCTGGGCGTGGGAATGGTCTCGCAGTAGCTGCACCCTGCGAGGGGGCCGGTCGTCCTCGATCCAGGTGACGGTGCCGGGCCAGTAGGGACTGGGTGGGCGGCCGGGGTGGTGGAAGGCGGTGGCGAAGACCCAGCTGCCGGTGTTGTGGAGGCGGCCGCCGCGGGGGAGTGGCCATTCGGGTTCGTTCGGCAGCGGGCCGCCGCGGTGGGTGTGGCCGGTGATCACGTGCATGTCGTCGACCCCCAGCCGCCCGGCCAGCTCGGCCGCGGCGTCGACGCCGCTGCGGAAGATCGCCGCCGGGGTGACGTCGGGGTCGAAGTCGGCGCGCAGGAGTTGGTTGAGGCCGCGGATCGCGTGCGGGAATGAGGCGCGGCCGAGGCGGGCGCGCCAGGTCAGGTTCTTCGCTTCGCCGTTGAGGATCTCCCAGGCGCGCTCGCCAGGGCCGTTGCGCCGGCGGCGCACCGGCAGGACCTGGGCGAGGCCGTAGGCGAACCCGTACAGGGGGCGGAGGATGCGCTCGTAGTCGTCGGGCGTCGCCTGCGGCGGCGGGGGCTTCAGCAGGCGCGCCATCGTCGCCGCGGCGAGGCACTCGGCCCGCGGCAGCCGCAGGTGGGCGTCCATGTAATGGCCGTGGGTCGCGTAGACGTCGTCGCGCAGCCAGATGCCTGGGTAGGCGGCCTGCAGGCGGGCCGGCGCGAGCCATTCCGCGATCATCGTCAGCGGGCCGGGGGAGGGGGCATAGCGGTGCTCGAGCCCGAGCGCCGGGTCGCCGTCGATCGAGTGCTGGTCGAGGAGCGGCTCGGCCAGGCGGGCATCGTGGTTGCCGGGGACGAGCACCACCTCGGCCGGGCCGAGTGCCTCTCCCAGGGCCTCGAAGAAGGGCCGGCTGCGCTGGAGCGAGGGGCCGAGGGGGAGGTTGCGCAGCTCGACCACGTCGCCGAGCAGGACGACCCGGTCGGCGCCGCCGATCTCCTCGAGGAGGACCTCGCGGATCGCCGGGTGCCGCAGCACGTCCTCGTCGCTGGCGACGCCGAGGTGGAGGTCGGAGAGGATCGCCGTCCGCACCCGTCCGTTCTACCTCATGTCGACTCATGCGCCCTGATGGACGCATAAGTCGACACGCCGCGAGTTTGGCTGCCTGGCCAAGGTGGGTACGATCCCGTGATGCACGCGTTCGGCGAGGAACTGATGGCCCCGGCCAACGGCCTCGAGCTCTGCTACCAGGAGATCGGCGACCCGGACGGCGAGCCGCTGCTCCTGGTGATGGGGCTGGCGACGCAGATGGTCGCCTGGGCGGAGGAGTTCTGCGAGCTGCTGGCCGAGCGCGGCTTCCGCGTCGTGCGCTTCGACAACCGCGACATCGGCCGCTCGACCCGGATCGAGGCGGGCGGCGTTCCCTCCAGGCTCGAGATGTTCGTCGGCCGCCGCGCCGGCGCCCCGTACCTGCTGCGCGACATGGCCGCCGACGCCTTCGGACTGATGGACCACCTCGGGATCGACTCGGCCCACCTCGTCGGCGCCTCGATGGGAGGGATGATCGTGCAGAGCGCGGCGATCGAGCGGCCCGAGCGCGTGCGCTCGATCGTCTCGATCATGTCGACGACCGGCAGCCGCCGCGTCGGCCATCCCAGCTTCCGCACCTACGGCCTCCTGCTCGGCCGGCCGCCGCGCGAGCGCGAGGCGGCGATCGAGCGCGTCGTCAAGACCTTCCGCCTGATCGGCTCGCCCGGCTACCCCTTCGAAGAGGAGCGGATCCGCGAACTCGCCGGCCGCTCCTTCGATCGCGGTCACAGCCAGGCCGGCATCGCCCGCCAGCTGCACGCGATCACCGCCTCCGGCGACCGCACCTCGGCCCTCCGCAAGCTCCGCGTCCCGGCGCTCGTCCTCCACGGCAAGAACGACTTCCTCGTCAACCCATCGGGCGGCCGCGCCACCGCCAAGGCAATACCCGGCGCCAGCCTGAAGCTGGTAGACGGCATGGGCCACGACCTGCCGCGGCCCCTCTGGCCCGAGTTCGCCGAGGAGATCGCCGCCAACGCGGCGAGGGCGGGGGAGATGGAGCAGGCCCCCCAGGCCGCATAGGCCGCGAGCCCGCTCCAACCGTCGTACAGCGACCAAAACGACGGACTCGGCGAGAAATGCGGCTGAGAGGAGTCGAACCTCCACGGGCTCTCGCCCACACGGACCTGAACCGTGCGCGTCTACCAGTTCCGCCACAGCCGCGCGGAGCAGGCAATTTACCGCTTACGCCCCGCCCGCCCCTCGCCGCCCCAGGAGCCCCTCATGTGATCGACGTCTCGCGCCCCCGCCAACCACCTCGCTAAAATGCCCCGCATCCTCGCCGCTATCGTCTAGGGGACTAGGACGCCGGATTCTCAGTCCGGAAACCGGGGTTCGAATCCCCGTAGCGGTACCAAGCTTTCGACGTTCAAACCCCCGTCTCTCCCAACAGAGGCGGGGGTTTTGGCTTTGGCAGCAGCTTCGCTGCCATTCCAGCTCTTGCCAAGCTGAAGAAGCTGGCTGAACGGCTCGGCCTGCTGATCGTGGGCGACTCCCTCGTCCTTTATCTCGAAGCGCTCGGAGAGACCTTGGTTGAGTAGCCGCCGTTCCTGCGGCCCGGCTTGCAGGTAGGCCGCCTGCACGTCGTCTGTCAGGGCCAGCGCCAGGTCGAGCGCCTGCATGGCCTGTTCGTGATCGACGCTCAGGCTGTCGATGCGCTTCTCAGCGCCGACGCGCTCCCGTTTGATGCGCTTTTGCTCGTCGGCAAACAGCGGCTCGCTGAGCTGGTCGGCGTAGTGGGCGGTGAGGAGCTTCCGTTCCTGCCGCTCAAGCTCGGCGAGCTTCGTCTCCGCCTCGGCCACCTTCTCGGCGGACAGCAGCGTCATGGCGTCTACCTGGGATTGGATCGCTTGGCGGACTTTCTCGCGCTCCTCGTCGCTCAGCTCCTTGTCGGCGTAGGCCGCCTCAATGGCGGTCTGGACTGCCTCGACGCGGTGGCTACGCTGGTTGCAGTTGCCGTGCTGGCGACCACCACAGACGAAGTACTCGTACTCGCCACCCTGGCCTTTGGCACGGCTGTAGATCAGGCGTCGGCCGCACTCGCCGCAGTAGATGCTTCCCCGCAGGTAGTGAAAATGTCGCCAGGGCCGTTCGCCGCTGACGCGCTTACTCGTTAGCAAGTCTTGGACCTCCTGAAACGTCGCCTCGTCCACCAGCGGCTCGTGGCGACCCGCGTAGGTCTTGCCGTCGTAGGTGACGACGCCGACGTAGTAAGGGTTGCGGAGAATGGCGTGCAGGTCTTTGGCCTTCAATGCCCTGGCCGGATACTTGCGGGTTGGGCGGGAGCGCAGGCCCCGCTCCTCCATGATGGCCGCCAGCTCAGCGAGCGAGTAGTCGCCGGTGGCGTAGAGCTTGAAGGCTTCGCGGATCAGCGGCGTGCGCTCCGGGTCGAGAACGACGGTGCGGACTTCGCGGCCATCGACTGTCAGCCGGTCGTGCAGGTAGCCGGTCGGAGCCCGGAACGGCGTGCCGCCGCTCTTGGCCTTCTGGGTAGTCCCCTTCATGACCTCAGCCGCCAGGTTGCGGCTGTAGAACTCGGCGATGGAGGACATGATGCCGTGGAGCAGCAGACCCGATGGGGTCTCGTCAATGTTCTCGGTGACACTGACGAGCTGAGCGCCCGCCTGACGGATGGCCATGACGATTTCGATGTCGTCGGCTCGGTTGCGGGCCAGCCGGTCCACCTTGTGGACGATCACGTAGTCAATGTCGCCGCGCGTCAGGCGGTCAAGCATCGCCCGTAGCGCCGGACGCTTGGCGGTCTTGGCTGACTCGCCCAGGTCGATGTACTCCTGGGCTATCTCAGCACCGAGCTTGTCGGCCTCGCGCGTGCAGGCTTCGCGCTGACCGGGGATCGAAAATCCCTCGGCGTCAAAGTCCTTGTCCGCCTGTTGGGCGGATGAAACGCGCAGATAGATGACGGTGCGCTTCTGCTTACTTAGTTGTTTAGTATCAGTCATAACCACCTCCTTTCTGTCAGTTAGATATTTGAGTCGTTACCACGTATTTTACACCCTGCTTAGTTGTCACTACTGTTAAGTAGTGACCGCAGTTCTCCTACTTCCCGGCGCAGATGGTGCAGCTCGGAGAGCATCGCCATCGTGGCAAATGCCGTGGCGTGAGTGAACGCGGCGGTTTGAAAGTCAGTCCGGTTCGACTCGTCACCTTCACGAATGTAGCGACTCGCTAGCTCTGCAACCTTCTCAGGGTCAATGCCATCCAAGCGGGGGGTCGTTGAGGTCATGCCTACTCCTTTAATCGTTGTTATCCGCGAGCGTATCGAGCAGACCTGGAAAGGACGCAACTTGGAACAGCTCACGAGCCGAGCGCGGCAGCCGCGCGATGCAGTCGCGGATTACGCCCGCCCGCTCGGCGTCCGGCGCCAGCCAGAGCGTTTTCGGGAAGACGCCGTGCTCGGCCTGCTCGCGCCCGCTGGTTTCGTAGGCCAGGTAGTCGCTGAGCTTGCGCTGCAAGGTGCGGCTGCTCTCGGTTCCCATGTCTACCTCTATGAAGTAACTGTCCTCGTAGTCGCCGCTCCCCAGCCGGACGTAGCTGTCCGGCTTGAGGATGGTGCGCTGGCCGTAGTGTCGCCAGCAGGCGGGCTCTGCCTCCAGCGACAGCAGCTCGACCCGTCCGGTGCGGTCGGTCTCCACGAGCAGCGTGTGCAGCTCGGCGACTTGGAGCGCATGGTCGAGGAACAGCCTGCCCGGAACGTGCGACTGCCACTGGCGGTTGTCCGGTAGCCAGCCGCGCATGGTGGCCAGCCGTTGCCCTGTGCGCCCCAGTCGGTAGACGAACCCGACGCTACCGGCGCGGGCGCCGCCGACGCTGCGCGGCAGACGCTTCAGAACGCCGAGCCGGACGAGGCGCAGGAGAGCGCGGCGGGCGGCGCGGGCGTTCCCGGCATCGGTGGAGTCCGCGAAGTGCATGCGCTGTATTTGCAAGCCGGACGCGAAGCGCAGGGCGCTGACCGTCTGGACGACTTCGTAGTCCCGCTCAGTGAGCTGGGCGGATAGCTTCCGCAGTACCGCTGTCGTTACGTAGCGGGCGTTCATTGCCAACTCCATTTCCCGTAATCAGTCGTTGGCGGAATTGGCCGGGTTGGAGCTTTGGGAGCCGGAATGCGCGGCGGCCTGCTCGACGCGACCGGACGGGCGAGCGGCGCGCTCATGACGACCTCCTACGCCTGCGGCCAACCGGCGTTTTGGGGCGTAGCGGGGTGACGCCCCGGCGCAGTTCGGCCTCTATCTCGGCTCGCGGGCGGGCGTAGCGGCGGCGGGAGGCTGCGCGCACCTGTTCCCTGCTGCTCAACGGCTTTACCGGAGGCGGTGTGGTCAGCGTCACGGGACGGGCGGTAGCGCCGCTATCTAGCGCCACCAGGGCGGCGATGGAATAGGCATCGAGAGCTTGCAGGTCATCCGAGCTGAGAGCCGGGGCGAACAGCCGCTCCATGACGCGGGCGTCCGTGGCGCTCAGGACAAACACCGCCTTTGAGCGGGCGTTGGCCAGGACGACCTCGCGCAGTTCCTTGGGCAGTTGCTCCAAGTTCTGGTGGGCGGCGGTGAGAGCCAGGCCGTACTTACGACCTTGGGCGAACATTTCGTCCCAGGGCACCGGAGCCGAAGCGAAATCCTGAACCTCGTCTACATAGAGGCCGAATGGGTGGCGCTCGCTCGGCGGCAAGGCGGCCCGTTCAGCGGTCGCTTGCCAGACGGCCGTGAGGACAAGACAGCCGAGGAGTTGGGAAGTCTCCGCGCCGATCAGGCCCTTTGGCAAATGCACCAACAGCACCTTCTTGTCTTCGATGATCTGGCGCATCGTCAGGCGCGGTTTCGGTTGGCCGACGATGGCCCGGATGGCCGGGCGGGCCGTGAACTGGCGCACCTTGTTGAGCAAGGGAGCTACGACGTTCATCTGTTCGCGCTCCGGCAGGTTCTCGAACCATTGCCAGTCCGGGCCGAGGCCGAGGGGATCGTCCAGGTCAGCCAGCACCTTTTCCCGGAAGGCGGGATCGAGATAGAGGCGCGGCAAGTCGAGCAGAGTCGAGCCCTTTCGCCGCGCCAGGGTGAGCAGACCCATGTGGGTTAGCTGGGCCGTGCGCGGCCCCCAGAACGCCTCCCATAGACGTTGGAACAGCTCGCCGAGCTGGTCGGCGACGAGGGAAGGCTCCGCTTCGGAAGCGAAGGGATTGAAGCCGACGGCGTGGGTTTGGTCGAGCGGGTCTAGTAGCACCACATCGTCAACCCGCTCCGGCGGGATGAGGTCGATCAGCTCTTGGATGAGGTCGCCGTTGGTCTCCACGACCACCAGACCGCGACCTTGCGCCATGTCATCGTGGATCAGGTTCTTGAGGAGCGAGGTCTTGCCGGTGCCGGTCGGCCCCAGCACGTACAGCCCGCGCGTCGATGCCGCCTCGCTGATGGCCACCGGCCGCTCTATTCCGGCGAAGTCGCTGACACCCAGTATCCGTCCACCTTCCGGCAGCGCGGCGCTCGGCACCAGGCGCTTGGCGGCTCCCAGCTCTAGGCCCGGCAGGTCGGGATTGCCGACCGGCCAACCGATGACAGCGGCCAGCTCCGGGGCGGAGAGAAAGCGACCGCGCAGGCCGAGCAGGCGGGCGGCCTGACCGAACCAGTACGGGTCGGCGCTCAGACGGCCAAAGGGAGTGCTGAGGCTCCACAGCGCCGAGGCGGTGCGCTGGGTCAGCTCAGCCCGGCGCGTTGGCGTCTTGGCGGCGACCGACAGCTCGCCGTAGGCGGCGAGGCCCGGCAAGCCCAGCTTGGCCCGTACTACCCGTTCCCGGCCGTCCTGGGCGTCGTAGCGGCCGACCGGCAGGGGCGGCCGTGGCCCGGAGCGCAGCGTCCAGGTGAGGCGGACCGTCTCGCCACTCTCCAGCGGGAACAGGCCGGACAAGAGGGCGGCGGCGATGGCGGTTGTGTCCTCGGTGCGCAGGCTGGCGACTCGCGGAGCGACCTGCCACAACCAGCGGCGGGGAGGACGCGGCGGCGTTTTGGTGCGAGTAAGACGCAGGCTCGGCAAGGCGGCGCGCAGGGTGGCGGTAACGGTGCCAGCGTCTTTGGGTGTAACCCCCAGTCGGTGGCTGATTCCCTCCTCCGTGGCGAGCAGGTCAAGGACGATGCGGGCGCGGTACGGAAGGCCGGAGAGCGACGACAGGGCGGCCAGCAGGTGTTCAGTCTCAAGGCCCTGCGGGAACCGAAGCTGAAACCAGTTCAGCTTCTTGTGAGTCACGGTGCTACCGATTCGCCTTCGGCGTCCTGTTCGTCAATCAGGCGCTTGGCCATCAGCCAGAACGCCAGAGCGACCTTCGTCTCGTCAATCTCATCGAGCAGAATGTCGCGGACACGGACTTGTCTGGTGGGTTTTCGTTTTTTTGGCATGGTGATACCTCCCTTCATTAGTTCTTGAAGGTCACGTTTTCGGGGATGAGGGTGAGGACTCAGGTTCAGACGTAACCCTCCATTGTCCGCCCGCTTCAGTTGGCCGGTCAAGACGTGGAATTGACGACGGGGCGGCACCAGCGGACCTCACCAGTTCCGGGTGTGGAAAAACACCAGGCGGACGACGACCGCTACCACGCCGACGACGATGACCAGTGGCAGGAGCGCCCGACTCAGCTCGATGAGTAGCGGCGCCACGGCCGCCAGCAGGACAACGGCCACGATGCCGGTGATGAGCCAATCACCTGGCGGTTTCATGCCGGAGCTAGTCACCTTTGCCTTTGAACGCTTCGGCAATGGCCTCTTTGGTTCGCTGCGCGTAGCGGCGCGACTCCTGCTTCGCAAGCGTGAGGTCTATGCCTCGCTCGATCTTGAGAAGGTCGAGCCGCGCTTGCAGCAGCTCCTCGTCCGTCGGCGGCGGTTCGGCCGCGTAGCCGTCCTGCTTCATGCTCTCCCGCACCATGTAGCCGACCAGGCCAACGCAGATCAGCACCAGGACGATTACGAGTCCGGTCATTACACCCACCCTTTCCCTTTCCCGATCTTGTGCAGCGTTTTCAGCCGCTCGGCCATCAGTCCCGCCGCCTCGGCCGGTTGTTTGTTCGCCTCGGCCCAACGGACGGAAGCGAGGTCGATTTCCGCGTCGATGAACGGGTCGCGTTCAGGCTTGGCCGCGAGCAGCTCGGCGACGAGCTGACGTTGCCCAAGCTTCCAGGCGGTCACCCCGCCGGCAAGGGCGCCGGCGATGATCGCCACCACGGACGGAACGCCGTAGATGAGTAGGTCGTGAATCACGATCCGAACCTCCTTTGTAGGTTGGTCGAGTTGATCCGAGACAGTTGTTCGACCCGGTCGCTGACGAGTTTTGCCGCCGCAGTCGAGCCCATCGCCTGGGCTTTCTCCACCCCCCAATCCAGAATCTCTAGCTCTCCGTCAAGCGCCGCCTTCGACGCCTCGAAAGCAGTCTCGGTGTCGATCCGTGCGGCTTCTTTGTCGAAGTGGGCGCGGAGGGTGTGAACCATCAGCCCGCTCTCCATCTGGCGACGAGCTGCGACCGCCTGCCGCTCCCGCTCGGTGTAGCGAGGGACGACTTCGGAGCGGATTGGTGCCGGTGAGTTAGGCATCTTGGAAAACTCCCTTCCCGCTGACGGCGACCGGCTCGGTTAGGGAGTCAGCCAGGGCCTCAATCGGTTGAGCTTCGACCGGGACGGGCCGCGTTGGCGGTGACGAGGGCCGCTGAAACGCCTGGTTGAAATCCGCCCAAACCAGGGCACCCATACCGAGTCGAGCTACGCCGTCAGTTTCAATAGACCGTTGGAACTGGAGACGCTCGCGGGCGTCCCAGAGCGGACAGTCTGGGCCGGGTCCGTGAGGACCGCGAAGACAGACAAGGGGCGGCGGGCTCATGCGTCACCCCCGTGGAATTTGTGTTGGCGGTAGAGCTGCATTCGGTGGACCTCCAAGCCGGTTAGATTGCCCTTACATCAAGTAGCGCCCGCCGAACCGGTTGTCGAATACGAATCGCCGCCGTTATCGCCGGTAATCCCTGTTATTCGGCTCTACGCCGCGATTTAGAAATGTCGTCCGACCAGCAATCTGTTGACGAGAAAGCCCTTCATCGGCAGCTCTACGAGCTACGCCGCGAGGGATTCGAGGGCGTCGAGCTGGTCAAACTGCCTGACCTGACGACGATCGCGGTTCGACTAGCCCCCGGTGAGTCGGAGCCCCGGCGCCAGCTCGAAGTCTCGATGGAGCTGGCAATCAAAGATCTGTCACAAGACCAAGAGGTCGCTCGCCTGTGGTTCGGTTTGCACCCCGACACTCGCGCCAAGGACAAAGACGAGCGGGAGGAGGCGGCGGCCAAAGCCCGGTATGTCTCGGTCCCTGCCTTCCGCTCGCATATTCAGAAGCCGCTCATTGAAGCAATCCGTCGAGCGCTTCTCGAACGCTACGAACCTTCCGCTGAACCCGAGCCCGTGGACGAGCCAGACGCGCCGAGAGGTCCATCCTTCCTACATCTCCGAGGTGGTGTCTACCGGGGCCGGGTGGCCGAGGAGTTCTCGGTTCGGGCTGGGCCGTGGGTCGTAGTGCTTGGAGTGCTGGCGCTGATCGCCGCCATCGTCGCCTTTTGGACCCTGTTGCATCAAGGCTCATCAGGCGGCACCGACGCTCCGGACCCGGCGAAGGAAATACCACCAAAAGGAACTGTCGTTAGTGCAGAAGATGGGTCGATCATCGCCAATCCAAATAAGAAGCCGCTCGATCAGCTCATAACCGAACCAGCGGGAGGCTCATTTCGTGCTTGCGATTTAGCCACGGTCGAAAGCAGAGGCGATTGCAAGTTCGCGGCGGTCAGAGGACCTATCGTCGTCGAAAGGGGCGATGTGCTTTGGATAGGCCGTAGCCTTCGAGAGCAAGGGGAAAGGCCGCTGCCCTTCCTGACGCTAATAGCTCGGCGGCGCTGGAAAAACAATCACTCAGCAGCCGCGAACATGCTTATCGAATGGCCTGGGGTTAGACATGGCGCCGAACGAGAATCCAACGAAATGATCTTTGAAATGCCGGGGCAATACGGCTACGTAAACCTCGTCTATGTTCCCGGCTCAACCGAACTACGAGGGCCGTCCTGGCATGACTTCATCGCACACCTACCGGATGGGATCATGGAAGGCGGAATATCTCTGGCCAATCTCGGGCCTCCGGTGTCGTGCTTTGAGTGCTTCGACCAGTACAAGCGTTACGTCTTCTTCAAGGCTCGGTTGGAGGGGCACCACTCCTAGGAAGCTAGATATTGACTCATTTAGATAAATATGTTTAACTAAATGGGTTAAAATGGGATTATCCCTTATGGCAGTAGAGAGAAGTGTTGATTTAGAAAATCTCGATATAGTACTCCTTGAGGCCCTCGTCGTGGATGCGCGGGACACCTTGGAAAGTGTGCCACCGCCCCATGAAGGAAGGCACATGCGCTGGGCGAACTCGGATTTCAATTCATTCGGCGCGGCAATGGATCTTGAATTATTCATTGCCTACACTGGCGTCAACTTTTTTGTGGGTGCCGACCATGATCTTGCGGACTATTTGAACGATTGGCGGAAAGCGTTGCCGTTTTCTGACGCAGAACGAGCCCGGCTAGTTGAGGTTCGACGGGGGCGTCCTAACGAACAACGGCTTGCCTCTGTGGTCCGCCGAGAAGTTTGGTTCGAGTCGGTCGAAGACGCCGGGGTCGAATCTGCCATCAGCGGCAAGCACTTGATGCAGTCGTGGTGGAAATGGCGCCGAGGACTCGGCGAGCGATTCGGGGAGCAACGCGGCGTCGAACGTGCCGGTCGGGCGCTATGGCTAGCTCGGCGGGCGATAGTTGAGGGAACGACGCGCTAGACGCCGCCCGCGCCAGATTCTTAATGCCCAGGCTGGGTTCCCTGCGGCATCCGGCGGTGATGAGCTTCGCGTTTTCTATCATTGAGCCTTGGTCAGCCTGCTGAAATAGCTCTGTCGTTGTGACACTTTACGAAAAGAATGATTCCCTGCTGTCACAAATGGCGTAGCCATTGAAGTAGACGGTCGGCCCTCCTGATATGCCATTTCGGTTGTTCTCTTCAACCAGCAGGGACCAGGTCTGACCGGGCACAAGTTCAGCGTCTACTGAACCGATGCCGTTGAGCGGTACTTCCGAAGCAACCGGATCACGGGACTGCTGTACCAGCGAAACGACACCGTAGATCGATGCCGGGTAGCTGTAGCCTTCGCCAGGAGTTTCGCCGAGGACGAAGCCAACATGGACTGCCGAGCACCGATTGTGGTTCACCGAAAAGACCGTATTCGGCCGACCGTGGTCTCCGACATATGCTCCCCCGACATAGGGAAAGCTGGTCGACGGCGTGGCGTAGACGCCGTTTTCCAGGTGACCAGTGGTCAGGTAGCCGTCGTGTAGCAGCGCCGAGAATGGCACCTGACCGAATACGCCGATGCCAGCGACTCGCTGGGCCAGCGTGCGGTGTCCTCTGAGCACTGCCAGGCGGAAGCGGTAGGTGCCAAGCTTTTGTCCTGGTAGTTCGGCTGAGCCCTTGCGGGTTCTCAGCCTCAGCATGGTTCGCCAGGTGTGGGCGGTACCCACCGGCCGCTGTACGACGAGGCGGTAGTTGCGGCCAAGGTGACCGGTGGCTTTCCAGCTGAATGGAATCGTCTGGCCTTCGCTCACGCCAGAAGGCAGCGTCCAGGTAACTTGGGGATGAGCGTGACGGCGGTGCTTGACCCCGGCGCTGGCTGCAAACGCTGACGCGGGCAGGAGCAAAAGGACGGCTCCAATCAGAACCGTCACACGGCTGGTGGAAAGTCGGACTCGGCTCGGCAACGACGCGCCTCCTGTCAATCGAGGTCGGATGAGGCGGCTGCCTCTCCCTGCATTTGCCGTTCATGCTAACCGACTAGCAGAAATAGAACGGACGATCCCTCGCTATTGCCCGTCCCGAGCGCCAAGCACCGCAGGCCAAAACCCGCCTGAAGGCTTTTGCCAAGGACTATGCCCGTCGTCAAGGCGAGCTGGAGAAGGCGGCCGAGCGGCTCCGCGAGGAGCGGGACGAAGCCGTCCGCGCTGCCTACAAGGACGGTCTGCCGATGAAGGCTATCGCCCAGGTGATGGGCATGAGCCACCAGCGGGTGTCGCAGATCATCAGGAGTTAGCGCATCGAGGTTCGCGCTCCAATTTGGTGGTGCGAGCCATCACGCGCGGGCCCCGGTATCAGCCACGAAGGAGCTGTGAGCCTGTTGACTGGTCTGTCCGCGCTGTCTCATACTGGCACTATGAGCGACATCGAAGATACGAACGAGCCGGTTGAGTTGACCCAGCGCGACCTGCCTGAGCCCTATCAGCTCGATTTATCAACCCTCACGAACCAGAACGACTTCGGAGAGGCGGCCTTCGAGCTGCTGAAGGAGGCGTCGATGCTGGCAACGATGCTCGTCCACGCTATTCCGCCTGAGCCATTTCAGCGCAATGAGGCGATTCGACGGGGGCTTATCAAGCGGCTGAGCTTGCTTGGCAAGTCGCTCTTGTCCGATATTTCTCACAACTCCGGCTACCAGCAGGAGCAGATCGCCCGCCAGATCGTCGAGGCAGCTGCCAACTACATCTATCTTTGTGACGACGAGGGGTCGGGCGAGCGGTATGACGCATATGTCCTGAGCACTTTGGCCGAGGAGAAGGCGAATCTGACGATCATCTCCGAGCAGATCAAAGAGCGAGGCGATGAGCCATTGCCGATTGAGGGGAGGATGCGTCGATCCATCGAGCGGATGGCAACGGCAGCGGGCTATGACTACGACAGCGTGCCCGGCAAGAGCAAGATCGACTGGCCGAAGGCGATTGATCGTCTAGCAATCCTCGGGCCGGTTGCCTATATGCCCTACCGGACCGGCTCGAACGCTATCCATTCCGGTTGGACGGCACTGCTGCTACGCGATATCGAGCAGGTTGAGGGTGGCTTCTCACTGGAGAACGGCCCATCGCCTGCGGTGCAGTCGATGACTAGCGCCGGAATTTTCATTTCTGAAACTGCAAGCCACTACGTGGCCGAAGACGGAACCGAGGCTGAGAGGCACTGGTTTGAGGCCCGACTTGACGACGTAGCTGAGAGGATCAGGACGCTCGATGAGGCTCATGAGCGATTCATGCAGGCGGCGGAAAGGCAAGGCGATAGCGCCCGTAGCTGACGCGCTCGAATCGCGGCTGTCGTCGCGTTGCTCCCTCCGATAGGCAGCTTTTGACGGAACGGTAGTTGACAGAACGCCCAAGCAGGCGCTCGACGGAACGATGGATTTCGGCGACGTGTAGCGGTGTGGTCGCGTCGGCCAAGGCTTCGCCGACGGCTCCGGAGATTTCACCGACGCGACATGGGGGAGGCGTCGGCTGGCTGGGCGCTTTGACGGCTTCTCGGAGCAGTTTCTTTCGGAGCGTGTTTAGACGTGCGAGCTGATCGGTCGTTCCGTTTTTGGAAAGTGCTCCTGCGAGGTGTACTTCAACTCAGACCCAAGCCTTCTCCTGCCACCATGGGCGTGGTGGCGTCGCAGCTTCCAGAACCAGAACCGATTCGGCGGCTGCAGACCGAGCTGGCTTTCCCGAGTGTAGGCCGAGCGGACCACAAAGCGGCAGAAGACGCATTCGTCGCTGCGTTGGAGCATCCCATGGAGTTACTAACCGCTTCGGCGGGCCGTGGCGAAGGCGAGGCCCACATTGTGACCCGGCAGATGGTTGCGCGGGCGCTTAGCGACCTGGTGGTGGCAATGCACCTCGCGCGGCACGGATACCTCAACCAGGCCTACAACGCCGTCCGCACCGCCTACGAGTCACTTGACCTAGCTGAGCTGGTCGTCAAAGACCCCGACGAGGCAGGCAGTTGGGTCAACACCGAGCAGGGCCACAAGGACTTTGCCCCGAGCGCTGTCCGCAAGCGGCTTGGGCGGCCGAGCTTTGACGAGATGTACGGCCACTACTCCGAGATGGCCCATCCGCGATTTCAGGGCTCGCGGTTCAACACCTTTGGCAAACGCGAAGAGGGGAAGGAGCAGCTGCAGATCATGGTGACGGTCGGGCCGACGATGCTGGACGAGTTCCCCGATTTCTGGTTCCTCGTCATGGCGATGGCCTCCACCGCTGCCCTTCTGATTCGGACGACGGCAGGGCTGATTGGGATTGGCGGGGTGACCGAAGCGAAGTGGGACGGCGCGGCCCGTGCGATGGCGGTCGACCTGAAGCGCATGGCTGAAACCATCGAAGGTGGGCTTAGGGAATTCGGTTTCGACGACGTAGATGGCTTTGCTGCGCATTTCGATTCGGTTGGGCGGATCATCGACGAGGCCAACGAGCAGTTCCGAGACGAACCGCCGTCCGAGCCGTCCGATCGGCCCGAGGATTCCGACGACGAGTAGCGAACGGCGCTCAATAGACAGCATCGCCCATGTGGTCTGCAGCTCTTGTCGGCCTGCAATGCGGATTCCTCCGCTACGGATAACGACCGTGTAGCCGTTTGTGGGCGCGCTCATAGACGGTGCGCGTAGAAGGGTTGTCAGGGTGCCGCTCGCCGAAGGCCACGAGGTTCAGCGACAAGCTCCCATCCGGCTCTTGCTGAAGACGAAATACGAACCCGTATGGCGCCTCAGACGCTCCCGGCTTGCCCAGCGGGACGTAGAGTTTCACGCAGCCGGGGAGGCTCGTTCCGTCCGGTGCGTCCTGGGCTCGACAACGCCGCCACGCCAGCGGCCCGTGACCAGCTTCGATTTCGCGTCGAGCACGCTGGGCTTGGAGGCGAGCTGGCGAGTTCGGGCCGAAGCGCTCGATCTCTTCGCTCCACTCTTCCGATCCGAAATAGATAGGCGGGGAAAGTGCCGCAGACTCGCGTTGATTCACGCGGCCAAGATAAGGGTCAGCGGGAATCGAACCGCAAGCCCACGCTGGCCTGCTGGTCTCAGCCCTCGTCGTCGTAGGGGATATCCGCCGCGAACCGCTCGAAGTCCTCGGCTGATGCTGGCTTGGTTCCCCGCATTGCGTCAAGGTCAGCCATTGGAGTGATCGGTGGCTCCAGCGTGAGCCCGCCAACCTTGTCCGGCACCACCTCATAGCGCCGGCCCTCGATTTCGACCAGCTCGCCCACGTGCAGATCGAGCTTCTTGACTGCCGTTGCCATATCCCAAGTGTAGACGCGCGTTAGGGTTTCTTCGATGCGGCTTGGCCCTGATCGGCTAGGCCGAGCTTGGCCAGTGCCTCGGCGCCGTCTTCCTTGAGATCGGCATCGCCGCTGCGGATGCGCTCGACGGCGATGGCGGCGGCTTCGTCGTCGGCACGACGCGCCTCGAAGTTTTCGGGCACCTTGCCAATCCTCGGACGGGGCATCGAGGCGAGACTACCTACAGCGTCCGATGAGCATGAATCGGTCGAAAAAGCGTGTCCCGAAACATGTCCCCAACTCCACCGAACTGGATCAAGCTCGACTGAACCAACTGGACGCAGGAACCCAGGATCGGCCGCAAACGGCCTCGCAGAGGCAATTCTCAGTCCGGAAACCGGGGTTCGAATCCCCGTAGCGGTACTCCACGAAAGCCTGGCAAATGCGGGGTTTTTTCGTGTCTGGGGCGCTTTGAGACTGCCGCGCGTGTCCCAGAAAATGTCCCGAAGCCGTGCTTGAAACCTGGGACACGGGGTTTCCGGCATGCGGGGCAAAGCGTCCCTGCTTTGGACGTAGGGGTAGCGATGCAGGGTCAGGACAAGAGCGATCAGCGGCCACGTCTTCAAGATCGAGCGCAAGCGCGGGCCGCAGTGGTACGCGAAGTACCGGCTGCCGGATGGCCGCCAGGTCCAGATCGAGCGGTGCCCCCTGTTTCCGCCGCGGTGCCTGCGAAACTAAAAAGTTCGATGCCCGGAGGATTCGATCCGAGACGATTCGAACGTGAAATGCGTGAAGCGCAGCGCAAGGCGCAGGCTGCGGCGAAGCGGGAGGGTCGACCGCATAAACCGCGAGAACAAAAGGCGTGTTGACCAGCACAAGCGCGAGGCCGAACGGCAGAACAAGCGGATCGAAGAGCAGAATCGGCGGGCGGGGGAAGCCCATAATCGGCAGATTGCGGCCGCCAACGAGCACAACCGCAAGGTTGTGGCGGAGTTGAAACAGCGGCTGCGAACGGCCGAGTCGGGCCCGCGCTACACGGCGTCGGAGTTGGCGCTTGCCAACCAGCTGCAGGCTGCCCTGCCGGCGGCCGAGGAGCGCGAGGTCGACGCGTTCCTGAGCTACGCGCGGATCGATGGGGCGGATGTGGGAGCAGAGCTGGGCGAGCGGCTAGAAGGATTCGAAGTAACGGTGTGGTTCGACGAGGTTTCGATCGAACCGGGCAAGAGTCAAGCGCGGCAGATGGACATGGGGCTGCAGAAGGCGCGGGCTGGAATCGCGCTGCTGACCCCGGCCTACCTTGCGGGGCGATTCTGGACCGAGCGGGAGCTGGGAGCGCTGCTGCACAAGGGGACGCTCATCCCGGTCCTGCACGGTGTGACCTTCGAGGACGTCGCCGAGTACAGCGGCATTTTGCCCGACCTGGCGGGATTCGAGACGGCGCGTGACTCGGTCGAGGTGATTGCGGAGAAGATCGCCGCGGCGGTGCTCAGCGATGAGCAACCCGGTCTTTCGACTGCTGCGTAACGCGAGCTGGTGGTGACCTGCTCTTCGCGCATAGGAGGCGCGAGTGGATCGAGGCCGTGGGAGCGGGCCGCTCAGCGCCGGGCGTGGGCGTCCCGCTGAGCGCAGGCGAGTTCGTCGGCGCGCTCGTTCAACTCGACCCCGGTGTGACCGGGGACCTTCACCCAGTCCACCTGGTGACGATCAACCTCGGTGAACAGCTCCTCCCACAGGTCGCGGTTCTTCACCGGCTTTCTGCCCGACGTTCGCCAGCCGTTGCTTTGCCAGCGCTCCAGCCAGCCCTGGTCGAAGGCGTCCATCACGTAGCGAGAGTCGATGTGGATGCAAACGCGCGCGGGCGCGGGCAATTCGCGCAATCCGGCGACGACCGCCATCAGCTCCATCCGGTTGTTCGTGGTCGCGGCCTCGCCGCCGGAGACCTCCCACTGCTTGGCGATGCTGTCATCGGCCCGGCGGGCAACGAGTACCACCCCGTACCCACCGGCGCCGCTGGTCTTGTGGGCGCAGGCGCCGTCGGTCCAGACGTCGTAAGCGAGGTCACTTGGCGAAGCCACGATGCCCGCAGTCTGCCAAACGACGTCGGGAGCGCGCACGCACACAGGCACTAGACCGAGTCCCTTTTCGCGTGAATGCGGCACTCCGGAGACGTCCAGCTCGACGCCTAACCCCAGAAGATGCAGGTGGGATCGCTGTCGAGCTCGCGGAGCAGTGGCGCCAGGTCGCGCATGGGTTCGATGTAGGGGTACTCCAGTCGACAGTCGTTGCGGTCGCGCGCGTAGAGCGTCCAAAGGCGGGTCCCCGGGTCCCACTCGAAAGTGCAGACTCGCTTCCTGGTCCAGTCCGGGCCGAAGTCCTCCCGCCAGGGCGGGCGGGATTCGTAGATCGTGATCGTGTTTCCGCGGACCTTGTACTCGGTTCTCAGCTTGTCGTCGTGCTCGGCGGGCACCTTCGTCGCGCAGTAGGTCGCGACGAGCGATATCGCGGGATCTAAAACCTCAGCCGGCAATGCCATCGGTCGGCAACTTAACGCGGCGCGGTGCTTCAGCACGCCGTCGCTACCAGGCGGCTCTCTCGTGACTGGTCCATCGGCTCCGATCCTGCCGGCGCTCCGCCTTGACATTGGCGGTCAGCTTGTGCGGCTTGCACAGCAGGCAGCCGTTGCGTCGATGCTTGGGGCGTTTGCGCTGGTGGTGGGCCATTGGCTCAGCTTGACACGGATCGAGGCGCTCGGCTTCAAGATCGCCGACTGGCGGCGTAACTTCTATGCTACGCTGGCTGACGATCATGGCTCCCCGAAGCAAGCTCGACACGACTTACCACGACCGGCGGCTCGCACGACGGCTCAAGAAAGATCCTGAGTTCCGAGCGGAGTTCGAGCGGCAGCGCCGGGAGATTGCACAGATCGACTCCATAGTCCGCCAGCTCGACGAGCTGCGTGAGCAGGCGGGGATGTCAAAGGCCGAGCTGGCGCGCGCTATCGGGAAGGAGCCGTCCAGCGTCCGCCGGTTCTTCACCGCAGACGTCAACCCGGAGCTGAAGACCGTCGCTGCCGTCGCTGACGCCCTGGGGGCGGAGGTCAAGGTGGTTACGAGCAAGAGGGCTCGCAAGAAGCGCCCTCAGCATGCCGGAGCCGCTGTCGCGTAGGCAACGGGACCGCCGCAGACACCTCTAGCCTGCGCCGGGATGGCGTGGGGGATCGTCTACTTCAAGACCAAGGACGGCGAGGTGCCGGCCGAGGACTTCCTGGATGCCTGCCCGGCGAAGATCGAGGCTCGGTTCCATGCTGTCATGGAAGCTGTACGCGACGCTCCACCTCCGCAGTTCAGTGGCGGTGGCTACTGGGAGGCGATGCATGGCGACATGGGCGGCTTCCACGAGATTCGGCTGACCGGCCCTGGGCGCCGCCAGTATCGGCTCTTCTGCGTCCTCGACAACGCCGACCCAGATGGACTGCGTAAACGCGGCTTCGACGGACCCCAGATCGCGGTCATCACCGGGATGGTCAAGGACTCCGGCAAGAAGTTCTCCGAGCGCGACTACGGCAAAGTCAAGAGACTTGGGGACCAGTACGAGAAGGAGCTCCCTCGGTCCATTGCGACGTAATCGACCGCCTGAGTCTGCCTCCGAACGCGTCCCGAAATATGTCCCCGAATCCACCGAAGTAGATCGAACTCAGCCGAACTCCTTGGACTCAGCAGGCACGAATCGACCGCAAACGGCTTGCTAGAGCCAATTCTCAGTCCGGAAACCGGGGTTCGAATCCCCGTAGCGGTATGGCTCAGGCTCCCGGTCGCAGAGTTGAAAGCGCGAGTCGAGCAAGGTCGAAGGGATTTGACGATGGAGTTCTCTTCCCTAGCCCAAATGGCGCGAGCGACGTGTCGCCCGAGCGGGCAGAGGAGTTTTGGCAGGCCTGCCGGAAAGGCGCAGAGACGGAAACCGGATGGGAGGCACTCGCGCGGCGCGTCTATCGGCTGCGTTACCACCACAACGGGAAGACCATGGAAGCCAAGGTGGGGGATCGGGAGGACTACTGCGATCGCGAGCCCGTCATGGCGTTCCCTAATTGCTACAAGATTTGCTGCCTGGGACGGGGCTTTTCGAAAATCGGAGACACCCCGATGGTGGGGCTCGGCCCGGTGCTTGAGGTTGAGGACCTCACCGCTGGGCAGCCGACGCTTTACGTTGAGGTGGGGCTCAGCCCACCAGCAGCAGTTCGATCGCGGCGATGAATTCAGCGGTGCCTTTGACGAATTCGGCGGCTTCCTCCGGGCTTGCCGGCGTGGCCTCGTAGTCGCCTTCCTCGCGGGCGTCCTTGGCGCGGCGGGCGAGGGCGCTGAGGCGCTGGTCGAACTCGCCGGGGGCAACGAAGACCTGGCTGAACAGCGTCCAGGTGCCGCTGTGGGTCTTGGCGGACTCGCCTCGCTCGGAGAGGGCGGCACGGGCCGCGTAGAGCATCCCGTAGTAAGCGGCGCTGACGACCACGGCGGGATGTGCGGTTCCGAGAATCGCTTCGGCGTCTGCCAGACGATCGCGCGCCTGCTGCATGAACTCCTCGGAGCGGGGGCTCAATCCAGCGCGCTCCCGGCGAGGACGATCTTGTCCCGGTCGACCTCTTGGATGAAGAAGGACTCGATCTCGCGGCGCTCTTGTAGCCACTCGGGGTCGTGAACGTGGACCGAGAAGTTGAAGGGGCTCTCGCCTTCCGCGATGGCGGCTTCTTCGCTGAGGTCGCCGGCGATCCGCCCGTAGTGATCACGCCCACCCTCGGCGATTACGAGGAGATCGACATCGGACTCGGGATGGGCCGTCCCGCGAGCACGGGAGCCATAAAGCCAAAGACCGCGCAGGTCGCCACCTAGCTCATCGTCCAAGCGCAATGCGAAGCGCTCGATCACCCGGCGCTCGCTCTTGGTGAGCTGCGCTGTGTTCAGTCGGTCGGCGGTTGCCTGCTCCATGGCTTCAAGGATAGGCCGGAGGCAGGCTGACACGCCGGAAATTCCGTGTCCCGAAATATGTCCCCGACTCCAGCCGCGCTTGATAAACGTGATCTTTCCAGGCAGGCCCTCGTCGACCAGCACCTGTTGACCTACCTCGAAATGTGGGGGCTCGGGTCTCACTCGGCCGTCCAATCTTATTTTGGCCCGGACTCGCTCGAACCCGGGATCGCCCTCGCCGCGACCGCTAGGCCATCCAGACGGTCAGGCCTCTAGACGGTCGGCTCGCCGCCGCGGCCGTCCTCGCGCACCAGCACGAAGACCTCGGAGGCGATGCCGTCGCGGGTCACCTGGCTGAGGAAGCTGCGGACCTTGCGGCCGGTGGCCTGCTCGACGATCTGGGCGAAGAGCGGGCCGACCTCGTCCTGGAAAGCCTGGCGGGTGGCGCGGACCTGCTCGAAGTGGCCGGCGTCGACGAGGGTGCGCTCGGCACGGGTGAAGATCTCCTCGAGGATGGTGACGACGATGTCCTCCTTCCAGACCGTGCGGGCTTTGGTCGGCCCCCGGCCGTAGTACTGGGCGTGGGCCTTGACGATTTCGCGCGAGATGTCGGCGACGCTCGACCGGTCCCGGACGGCGGCCGGCGACTCGGCGGAGAGTGGGTCTGGCTGCTCGGACATTCGCGGTGGCTGCTCGGACATTCGCGGATCCTCTACCCACGGCCGGGGGTCGAAAAACGTTGACTCGGCGACTGCTCCGGGTAGCCTGACAGGGTGATGGACGCCTCGCAACGCGGGTCCGATACCGCGGGGGGCGGGAGCCCGTTCTCCCCGCGCCGGCTGAGCCAGATCGCCACCGGGCTGGCCGACCAGTTCGAGCTCCTCTACGACGCGAAGCCGCTCGACCCCCGCGCGAACATGGCCGGGAACATGCTCGCGGTCGCCTTCCAGGGCGCTCTCTCGCCCGCGGACGAGAAGCACCTCGAGGGTGGGCACGCGGACGAGACCCGCGCCTTCCGCGAGCGCTTCCTGGAGGTGGTCGCCGGTGACCTTCGGTCCACCACCGAGTCGCTGACCGGCGGCCAGGTGACCTACTTCTCCGGCGCCTTCGATCCCTCGACCCGGACCACCAACATGCTCTTCGTCCTCGACCTGCTGCCCGACGACGAGCTCGAACAGCGGGCGGCGATCCGCAACTGGTCCGACCAGGTGCGGCGCAACGCGCGCGAGCTGCGGATCAGCCTCCTGCAGACCCGCGAGGCCCACGTCGCCCTGCGGACGGAGATGCACGAGCTGCGGCAGGTCACCGGCGAGGCCGGCCGGGGCGGATCCGGGCCCGGCGAGGGCGAGGGCTCAGAGGACGGTTGAGCCGCCCGGCTCGCGCATCAGCACGATCCCGCCGAACAGCCCCTGCTTGGCCGAGACCAGCGGCAGCAGCCGCACTTCGCAGCGGAACGAGCGGCCGCGCCGGTTGACCGCCTCGAGGCTGAGCTCGGTGCTCGCGGCGGCGCCGGAGATCGCCTCCTCCAGCGGCCCCGCCAGCTCCTCGACCGGCAGGCCGATGTCGAGCGAGAGCAGGCTCCTGCCCTCGACCTCGTCGGCGCGCAGGCCCCAGAGGTCCTCCGAGTTGGCGTTCCAGAGCTGCACCCTGCGGTCGCGGTCGACGACGACGACCCCGATCCCGAGGCTGCCGAGGATCCCCTCGAGGAAGAGGTTCAGCCGATCGAGCTCCTCGCTGTGGCGGCGCTGCTCTTCGTTCATCGCCTCCAGCTCGTCGTTGCTCGAGGTCAGCTCCTCGTTCATCGTCTGCAACTCCTCGTTGGCCGACTGCAGCTCCTCGTTCGTCGTCTCCAGCTCCTCGTTGGTCGACTGCAGCTCCTCGTTGGTCGTCTCCAGCTCCTCGACCGTCGACTGCAGCTCCTCGTAGGCGGTCTCCAGGTCGCGCTTGTAGCGGCCGTGCTCGCTGGTCAGCCGCACGTAGTCGGTGACGTCGGCGAAGACGATCGCGGCGCCGATCGGCGGCTCGCCCTCCGGCCCGATCGGGATCGCTTCGACCTCGAGGATCCGCTCCTTGCCCGGCTCGCCCCATTCGACCCGCTCGGCTTTGACCGTGCGCCCCTCTTCGAAGGCCCGGTCGAGGGGAGTGCGCAGCTCGACCGGGCGGTAGGAGAGCTCGAGGTCCTGCAGCGGACGACCCAGGTCCGCCGGCCCCACGCCGAAGAGCTTCTCGGTGCGCAGGTTGGCGTCGACCAGGAAGCGGCCGGAATCGACGACCAGCCGCGCCACCGGCCCGACCGCGGCCGCGGCGGCCCGCAGGTCGGCGTGGCGCTGGGCCAGCGCTCGCTCGCCGACCGCCGCCTCGCCCACCGTCCGGCCCAGCCGTTCGCGCAGGCTCGAGCGCGGCACCCGGCGGAAGACCCGCCATTTCAGGTCGGAGGGGGTGAAGTAGCCCGAGTGGCGGACCAGCATCTCCGATTTGCCGAGGAAGAGATAGCCGCGGTCGTTGAGGGCGAAGTTGAGCTGGGAGAGGATCCGCGTCTGCGCCTCGACCGTGAAGTACATGAGGACGTTGCGGCAGAGCAGCAGGTCGATGCGGCTGATCGGCGCGTCCTCGAGCAGCTCGTTGCGGCCGAAGATGACGCTGCGGCGGAGGTCGGGCCGGAAGCCGAGGCCGCGGCCGTTCGGGACGAAGTAGCGCTCGACGATCTCCGCCGGCACGTCCTTCAGCGCCTCCTGCGGATAGACGGCGGCCCGCGCTTCGGCCAGCGCCTCCTCGTCGGCGTCGGTCGCGTAGATCTTCACCCGCCGCTTGAACTCCTCCTCGCCCATCGCCTCGAGCAGGACGATCGCGATCGTGTAGGCCTCCTCGCCGGAGGCGCAGCCGGCCGACCAGACGCGGATCTGCTCGTCCGCCGGGATCTCCTCGATCAGCCGCGGGACGATCTCCTCCGCCAGGTAGTCCCAGGCTTCCCTGTCGCGGAAGAAGCTGGTGACGTTGATCAGGATCGTGTTGAAGAGCTCGGCGAACTCGCGCGGGTTGGCCTCGAGGAGGTCCTCGTAGCTGTCGCAGTCGTCGATCCCGACTTCGTCCATCCGCTTGCGGATGCGCCGGCTGAGGGTCGGGCGCTTGTAGCCCGAGAAGTCGAAGCCGCGGGCCTCTTTGAGGTACTCGAGGAGGGGCTCGATGGCCTCGTCGTCGCTTGGCGGTTTGGCTTCGTTCACGTAGCGGGCTCGGCCGAGGCCCCGTCACCTGCCTCCGCGTTGCGTAGGCGGAGGATCGTATTGCGGATCTCGGCGGCATGCGCGGTCACCGCCGCGGCCTTGCGGCTCATCCTGAGGCCGGCGTCGCCCAGCCCGCGCCGGTCGGATCGCTTCGCCATCCGGCGCAGCAGGTCGGCCCGCTCTTCCAGCGTGCGCAGCGCCTGCCACAGCGCCGACTCCAGCGCGTCGCCCTGCTGCTCGACCAGGCTCTCCGGCGAGTAAGCGTGGCCGACCTGACAGGCGAAGCGGACGACGCCGCTCTCCTCGCTCTCCATCAGGACCCCGCCGCAGTCGGGGCAGGTGAGCAGCGAGGCGGCGCCGTTGCTGGGGAAGGGATCCACCTCGACCTCGATCTGGTCGGCCGGCTGGTGCCGTGGATCGGCGACGGCTGCCTCCGCGGTGCGGTCGAGCGCCATGTCGAGGAACTCGCAGAGGGCGCGTCCCATCCGCCCCACCGGCACCACCCGGTCGGGCTCGACGAACTCGATCGCGCTGCGCGGCATGTCCGCGTAGGCGGCGTCGGCGGGGTCCTGGCAGACGGTGGCGCCGCCGCGTTCCTTGATCAGCCGCAGTCCGTCGGTGCCGTCGTCGAGGTTGCCGCTGAGGACGACGCCGATCGTCCGCGACCCGTAGGCGCGGGCAGCGCTGCGGAAGAGCGGGTCGACGGCGGGGCGGTGGCCGTTCTCGCGCGGGCCGTTGCTGAGGTGGATGCGGTTGCCGCGGACCAGCAGGTGGCGGTCGGGCGGGGCGACGTAGACGTGGCCGCGCTCGAGCGGCTCGCCGTCGGCGGCGCGGGTGACGGGGAGCTGGCCGGCGCGGTCGAGGATGCCGTCGAGGACGCTGGTGCCGGTGCTCATCAGGTGGAGGACGACGAGGACGGAGGCCGGCAGCTCCGGCGGCAGCCCGGCGACGAGCTCCTGCAGGGCCTGGACGCCCCCGGCGGAGGCGCCGACGACGATCAGGTCGCGCTGGACGACCCGCTCGCTCTGCGCCGGCATCTCGAGCCCGGGCCGCCCCTCGTCGCCTCGATTTGTATCGCGATCGCTCTCGCCGACGCCCACCACCTCAGTATTCCCCTACCCGCGGCCGGGCACACATCGGCGTTCGCCGGTGCCGGCGGCGGCTCAGGCCGATTCGCCGAGCGCGTTCAGCTTTTCTTCCAGCAGGGGGGAGAGGTCGTAGACCTGGGAGTCGTCGGGGACGTAGATGCGCGGCTTGATCCCGAAGTGGGAGAAGTCCTCGCGCACCTTCGTCGTCACCTGCTTGCCCTCGGCGAGCACCGACATCTCGAACCGCATCCGGCGCAGCAGGCCGGCCTTGGTGACGAATACCTCGGCCCGCAGCGGTCCGAGGATCGGCGCCGCTGCCACCCTGGAGGCGAGTTCGTCCTTGCCCTGCGCCCGCAGCCCCTGTTCGATCGCCGCCGCTGAGAGGATCACCCGGTAGCGGGTGGTCTGCGTGCCGCCGACCCTCGCCCGGCCGAGCCGGTGCACGCTCCCGGTCGAGCGCAGCATCTGCAGCGAGTCCTCGGGGCTGCCGGTGCCGGGCGTGCTCAGGTCCTTCTGCCCCGGGAAGCCTTCGAGCTTCAGCCATTGTTTGCCTTCGGGCATCCGCGAGGCGAACTCGGGGTAGCGGAAGAACCAGGCGTCTTCGCCGAGGATCGCGGTGAAGGTCAGTTGCGACCCCTGCGGCCCGCTCGCCTCGAAAGCGACTTCGGCGAGGTTCGTTTCGCCGTTGTAGGTGCCGGCGCCGGTGATCGTCACCGGCGGAGCGGCTTCGGTTTCCATCGTCTCGGTCATCGCGATGCGCATGCCGGGCACTTCCACGGTCCGTTCCGCCGCCGCCGCGACCGGGTTGGGGTCGAACGGGCTTTCGCCGCCGCCGTTGAGGAGCGAGTTGGCGACGACGAGGATCAGCAGCAGCGAGAGGACCCCGGCGGCCTGCAGGGCGCGCAGCGAGAGCGGCTCGAGCTCGCCGCCGCGGGGGGCGTGTCGATTTTGTGGACTATGTGTCCGCTTTCCCGACACTGCCTTCGGTGGGGGCGCTGCGGCCCCCCCGCCCCACAGCGGCTTCGCCCCCGGCGGCGGCGTCGAGTTTGGCGGTCCTCCAGACAAGACGTAGAGTCATCGGCAACAGCGCCTCCTCCGCTTGAAACATTTGGACGAATGGGCCTCCTAGATCCAGCCCCGCCGCCGTTCGAGGTCGCCGAGTGGCGGCGGCTGCCGCACCTGCAGCGGATCAAGCCGCTGGCCCAGGACTGGGCGCTGAACGGGTTCGGGACGCCGGTCGCGGTCTACTTCCTCTACCTCTTCAAGGTCCTCGCCTACGCCGGGCTCGGGGCGCTGGCGATCTTCGCTACCAGCGGCTGGCCCCACTGGACCGAGCCGATCGTCTTCGAGAAGGCGGTGATCTGGACGATGCTCTGGGAGGTGCTGGGGCTCGGCGCCGGCTCGCTGCCGCTGACCCTGCGCTTCAGCCCGATGGTCGGCGGCTTCCTCTACTGGTTGCGGCCGGGGACGACGCGGCTGCCGCCCTGGCCGGAGCGGGTGCCGGGGACGCGCGGGACGACGCGGACCTGGCTCGACGTCTCCTTATATGGAGCGCTGCTGGTGGCGCTGGCCTTCAACCTCGGCTCCGGCGGGGTCGGCGGGACCGCGTCGTGGGTCGACGGCACCGCGGCGCGCCTCGATCCGGTCGCGGTCGCCGCCCTCCTGGCGCTCCTCGCCGCCCTCGGCCTCCGCGACAAGGTCCCGTTCCTGGCGGCGCGGGCCGAGATCTACGGCAACCTGGCGCTGATCTTCCTCTTCCCCCTGACCGACATGGCGATCGCCGCGCAGCTGGTCTTCTTCTGCATCTGGTGGGGGGCGGCGAGCTCGAAGCTGAACCGCCACTTCCCCTTCGTGGTCACGGTGATGATCAGCAATACGCCCTGGAACCGCTCGCGGGCGATGAAGCGGCGCCTCTACCGCGACCACCCCGAGGACCTGCTGCCCTCGCGGATGGGCGCTGCGGCGGCGCACCTCGGGACGGTGATGGAGTTCACCCTGCCGCTGGTCCTCATCGCCTCCAGCGGCGGCTGGGTCCAGACCCTCGCCGTCGCCGGGATGGTGATCTTCCACGTCCACATCTTCTCGACCTTCCCGCTCGCGGTTCCCCTGGAGTGGAACGTGTTCATGATCTTCGGCCTGCTCTTCCTCTTCGGCCACTACGGCAGCGTGCCCTTCTCGACGCTCGACGACCCGCTGCTGCTGGTCGTCCTGGCGCTGACCTGCGTCGGCCTGCCGGTGCTGGGGAACCTGCGCCCCGACCTCGTCAGCTTCCTGCCCTCGATGCGCTACTACGCCGGCAACTGGGCGACCAGCCAGTGGCTCTTCCGGCGTGGTGGCGATGATGGGGAAAGCGCCGAGGCGAAGCTCGACCGCTCGGTCGTCAAGGCGGCGCCGATCGTCGGCGAGCAGTTGCGGAAGTTCTACGAGCCCGAGCTGATCGACGTCCTCCTCTACAAAGGCCTCGCCTTCCGCTCGATGCACTCGCACGGGCGGGCGCTGAACGCGCTCAGCGCGCGGGCGGTCGACGACCTCGAGGACTACGACGTGCGCGAGGGCGAGCTCGTCGCCGGGGTCGTCCTCGGCTACAACTTCGGCGACGGCCACTTCCACGACCAGCGGCTGCTGGCGGCGGTGCAGGAGCGCTGCGGCTTCGCGCCGGGGGAGCTGCGGGTGGTGACGCTCGAGAGCCAGCCGGCGCAGGTGCAGCGCCAGCGCTACCGGATCTGGGACGCCGCCGAGGGGCTGGTCGAGGAGGGATACCTCGACGTCGCCGAGATGGCGAAGCGCCAGCCCTGGCTCGACCCCGAGGGCGCCGCGGCCTTCCCGGTGCAGTGTGACCAACCTCGTTCAGTCGTCCCCGCTATGCGGGGATAAAGAGGTCATGACCTTCGTCACGCTCCCGAGAGCGCGATGGCCAGCGCGATAGTCGTCGGCTCCGGGCCCAACGGGCTCGCCTGCGCCGCCGTCCTCGCCGGCCGCGGGGTGGAGGTGACGGTGATCGAGGCGGCGGAGCGGATCGGCGGCGGGACCCGCAGCGGCGAACTCACGGTGCCGGGGCTCCTGCATGACGTCTGCAGCGCCTTCCACCCGATGGCGGTCGGCTCGCCGGCCTTCGCCTCGCTCGGCCTCGAGCGCCACGGGCTCGAGTGGCGGTGGCCGGAGATCGACCTCGCGCACCCGCTGGATGGGGGACGGGGCGCGACGATGCTGCGCTCGATCGAGGCGACCGCGGCGGGGCTCGCTTCCGGCGGGCGCGCCTGGAAGCGGATCTTCGGCCGCTCGGCCCGGGGATACGAGACGCTGACGGAGGACATCTACCAGCCGCTGCTGCGGCTGCCGCGCCACCCGCTGCGGCTGGCCGGGTTCGGGGCCGCCTCGGCGCTGCCGGCGAGCGCGGTGGCGCGGCTGCTCGGGGCGCCGGAGGCGGCGGCGCTCTTCGGCGGCGTCGCGGCACACTCGTTCAACCGCCTCGACCGGCCCTTCAGCGCCGCGATCGGGGTGGCGCTGGTCAGCGCCGGCCACGCCCACGGCTGGCCGGTGGCCAAGGGAGGCTCGATGGCGATCGCCGAGGCCTTCGCGGGCTCGCTGCGCGAGCACGGCGGCCGGATCGAGACCGGCCGGCCGGTCCGCTCGCTCGACGAGCTGCCGCGCGCCGACGCGATCGTCCTCGACCTCTCGCCGCGCGGGGTGCTGGAGGTGGCCGGGGAGCGGTTGCCCGGGCGCGTCGCCCGCGCCTACCGGCGCTACCGCTTCGGGCCCTCGGCCTTCAAGCTCGACCTCGCCGTCGAGGGCGGGGTGCCCTGGACCTACGAGCCGGCCCGCCGCGCCGGCACCGTCCACGTAGGCGGCAGCTTCGCCGAGGTCGCCGCCGCCGAGGGCGAGATCAACCGCGGCCGGATGCCCGAGCGCTCCTTCGTCCTTGTCGGCCAGCAGTACCTGGCCGATTCGCAGCGCTCGCAGGGGGACCTCCACCCGGTCTGGGCCTACGCCCACGTGCCGCACGGCTACGACGGCGACGCCACCGAGGCCGTCCTCGACCAGGTCGAGCGCTTCGCTCCGGGCCTGCGCGAGCGGATCGTCGCCCGCCGCGTCGCCGCCCCGGCCGAGATCGAGGCCGCCAACCCCAACCTCCTAGCCGGCGACATCGCCTGCGGCGCCAACGACGCCCGCCAGCTCCTCTTCCGCCCCCGCCTCACCGCGAACCCGTATGCCACCGGCATCCCCGGCGTCTTCATCTGCTCCGCCGCCACCCCGCCCGGCGCCGGCGCCCACGGCATCAACGGCTACAACGCCGCCGAAGCCGTCCTGCGAACCCTCTGACCCGCGGCTTCCGCTGTTCCTTTGCCCCGTTAGGGGAGGCAAAGGAACAGCGGAACGGGGAGATCGGGGTTAGTCGCCCGCTTCGATCGGGATCGGCAGGGGCGTGGGGGTCGGCTCCGACGCGTCGAGTTCGAGCCGGCGGACGCTGGGGACGAGGAGGGTGGCGGCGATGCAGGCGGTGATCGTGGCGGCCCCGAGCCAGAGGGTCGTGGACGTCCCTATCGCGGTGGCGATAGGGCCGATCAGAGCCAGGCCGAGCGGCTCGATCGCCAGGGAGCCGAACCAGTCGTAGGCCATCACCCGCGAGAGCGACTCCTGCGGGACCTTCTGCGCGGCGACGGTCATGTAGAGGATCTCCGAGAGGCTGGCGATCGCGCCCGAGACCAGCGCGCCGGCGGCGATCGCGACGGTGGAGGCGGGGATCGCGAGCAGGGCGACGGGGAGGGCGAACAGCAGGGCGATGCCCTCGCCGAAGAGCAACGGTCGCCGCGGGCGGATCGAGAGCGCGACGCCGCCGCCGATCAGCCCGCCGGTGCCGAACAGGGCGACGATCAGCGCCCAGGAGCCGGCGCCGCCGAGGGACTCGCGGGCGACGAGCGGGCCGAGCACCTGGAAGATCGGGGTGAAGATGGCGTTGCTGACCGCGGCCGAGATGACGATCGCGACCGCCCACCTGCGGACGGAGAATTCGCGCCAGCCGTGCCGCAGGTCGTCGAGGAAGTTCTGTCCCTCGGGCGCCGGCCGCTCGCTGGCTCCCCGCAGGCTCCAAAGGCAGGCGGCGCTGACGGCGAAGGTCGCCGCGTCGATCGCCAGTGCCAGCCCCGGCGAGCCGAGGGCGAGCAGCACCCCCGCCAGCGCCGGCCCCGCGACCTTGCCGGCCCAGCGCGAGAAGTTGAGCAGCGCGGTCGCCTCCTGCAAGCGGCGCCCGGGGACGAGCGAGGGGACGATCGCGTCCGAGGCGGGGTTGAAGAAGGCGCTGGCGGCGCCGTCGATCGCGTAGAGCAGCGTCAGCTCCCAGATCTGCGCGACGCCGGCCAGCAGCAGGGCCGCGATCAGGCCGACGACGACGGTGCGGACCAGGTCCGCGGCGAGCATCGAGATCCGCGGCGAGATCCGGTCGGCGACGACGCCGCCGACGAGGATCAGGGCGATGAGGACGGCGCTGTGGGCGGCGAGGACGATCCCGAGGTCGGTTGCCGACCCGGTCAGGTCGAGGATGCCGAAGGCGAGCGCGATCGGGGCGATCCCGTCGCCGATCAGCGAGGTGGTGCGGCCGGCCCAGAGCCGCCGGTAGGCCGGTTCGGAGAGCACGCGCAACCTGCCGCGGAGAGTCACCCGGCCAGGATAGGGAGGGGTTAAAGAAGCTCGGCGCCGGGGTAGCTCCCCGACAGAATGGGGACTTCGTCCAATACGGGCGTCGGGGCTGAGGAGGGTAGGCCGGAGAGCGAAGCGGCCCGCCGCGAGCACAGGTTCGGCTCCTCGCCGCCGCTGACGATCGGGGTCGAGGAGGAGCTCCTCCTCGTCGACGAGGGCTGCGGGCTGGTCGCGGACGGCCAGGCGGTGCTCGATCAGATCGACGGCGGCCGTCGCGACAGCGTCTCGACCGAGATCTTCGCCGCCCAGATCGAGCTGAAGACCGGCGTCTGCATGGACGCCGGGCAGGCCGCCCGCGACCTGACGGACGTGCGGCGCGCGGCGGTCGCCACCGGCGCCCGGCTGATGGGGTCGGGCGTCTACCCCGGGGAGGCCGGCGAGCCGCGACTGGTCGAGAAAGCGCGCTATGAGACGGTCAAGCAGGACCTCGCCGGCATCCTCGCGACGCCGCCCTGCGCGCTGCACGTCCACGTCGGCATGCCCGACCCCGAAACCGCGGTCGCCGTTGCCAACGCGATGCGCCACCACCTGCCGCTGCTGGCGGCGCTGACCGCCAACTCGCCCTTCCGCGACGGCGCCGACACCGGCCTCGCCAGCGCCCGCGCCGCCGCCGTCCGCAGCTACCCGCGCTTCGAGCTGCCGCGCGCCTTCCGCGACTACGAGGACTTCCTCCGCGTCGCCGACCAGCTGGTCGTCGCCGCCGGCGCCCCCGACTACACCTACATCTGGTGGGACGTGCGCCCACACCCGAACCTCGGCACGGTCGAGGTCCGCGGCATGGACGTCCAGCCCCGGCCCGAGCAGAACACCGCCGTCGCCGCTCTGATCCAGGCCCTGGCGGCGAAGGAGATCGACCGCCCCGGCGCCCCCGGCCTCACCCGCGAGGCGATCGAGGAGTCCTACTTCCAGGCCGAGCGCTACGGCCTCGCGGCCCGCCTCATGGTCGACGACTCCACCGCCGCCCCGGCCGCCGAGGCGGCTCGCTCCACCCTCGCCGCCGCCCGCCCCTACGCCGAGCAGCTGGGCGGCGCCGAGGCCCTCGAAGAGATCGAGCGCGTCCTCGCCGAGGGCAACGGCGCCGACCGCCAGCGGCGCGTGCACGGCGAGCGCGGGATCGACGGCCTGCTCGCCGACCTGGCGGAGCGGACGCGGGTCTAGCGGCGGATCCGGTTCCCGGCCCAGCCGGGTGTGCCGAAAGCCGGCTGCGCTACTGCGGCGCTGGGATCTTCAGGCGTTTGCGGGCCGCGACGACGGCGGCGACGGAGGAGCGGCAGGCTTTGGCGATCTCGCCGTTGCCGTGGTTGGGGCGGCGGCGGACCTCGAACTCGACGAGGGCGGCGCGGCGGAGCTTGGCGCGGTCTTCGAGTCCCGAATTCTTCGGGGCGCTGTCGAGGGCGGCCTGGGCGGCGCGCTCGCGGCGGCAGAGCAAGCAGAAGGTCCCCTCGCGGGAGTTGGCCCAGCTCGCGGGCAGCTCGACCTTGTCCCCGCCGGCGCGGCTGACGGAGACCCCGCACTGGTCGCAGGTCCATTTCTTCGCGGTAGTCGTGCTCATCGAAAATCGAGCCGGCGCGTGGGTGCTGCTGCCGAGCTCGTTTACCTACGGTAGCAGGGTGAATGTGCCGGTCAGGCACATTTGCGCCCACGCTTTACCGGCCTGCAAAACTAGGTCCATGCCCAGCGAGGGACCGACCGAGCCCACCTACACGCTCTACCGCCGCGGCCTCGAGCTGCTCGAGGACGGCGACTTCGAGCACGCGACCGCGCCGCTCGCCGAGGCCGCCCGCCGCGACCCCGAGAAGAGCTCGATCCGCGAGGCGCTCGGCCGCGCCTACTTCCGCTGCGGCCGCTTCGCCCCCGCCGCGGTCGAGTTCGAGGCCGTGGTCGAGACCCACCCGGTCAACGATTTCGCCCACTTCTGCCTCGGCCGCGCCCTCAGCAAGACCGGCCAGAAGCGCCGCGCCCGCCACCACCTCGCCCTCGCCTGCAATCTGCGCCCGGAGCGACGCGACTACCGCTACTACCGCCGCCTGCTCGAGGCGGACGTTGCCTAGAGGCTTCAGTCCTTTCCCGATCCTCTGCCGTCGAGTGAGAGGAAGAACGCGATCCCAGCAAGGTAGAGGGCGTCGAAAACTCTCCCCCCGCGGCCCGAAAGCTCCGCCCGTTACAGCCCTGCGACCAGATCGCCGACCGTTTCCTGCGAGAAGTAGGGGCTGTAGGTGCGGGAGCGGTTGCCGACGTAGAGGTAGGAGTTGAGGCCGTCGATCTCGGTCCCGCCTTCGATCAGCCAGCCGCCGCCGCTGGCGCCGGGCGCCCAGTGGCAGCCGATACCCAGGGTCGGCGGGCCCGGGAGCGGGAAGCTCAGCCGGTCGTCGCCGATGTAGGAGGACCTGCAGCTCTGCATCCGCTGGACGTGGCCGGGGTAGCCGAAGCTCTCGAACTGCTGGGGGCGCGGCAGGTCGAGGGCGATCGCCGCGCCGCCGCCGACCGCGTCGGCGACGTCGACGCCCCGCTTGTTCGGATGGGTGAGGAAGGCGCCGAGGTCGAAATCGGAGTTGCCGTGCATGCTCCACTGCCGCGGCGCGTAGACGGCCCCGCGCTGGGCGACGAAGGCGCCGAACGGCCGGCGGCCCGCGCTGTAGGCGGGGACGAACTCGAGGTACCGCGACCAGATCGTGCGCCCCGACTCGCGGCCGTTGCTGACGCAGTGACCGGCGGTCAGGACCAGCTGCCGCGTCGGGCTGTCGATCGCGGTCCCGGAGCAGTAACCGCGTAGGTCGCCCTGTTTGACGAAGATCCGCCCCTCGACCGAGTAGGGCGCTTCCTCGGGCGTCGGGACCGCGAGGAAGCTGGCGGCGGCGGCGGAGGGGAGGCGGCCGGGATGGATGCGCTTCGTGCCGTCGCGGCGGGCGACGAGGTCGAGCGGGCGGGCCGAGGCCATCCGCTCGGGAGTCCAGTAGCGGATGACGCGACGGACCGCGGCGGCTTCGGAGGAGGCGCTTGCGACGGCGCCCGCCGGGGCGTGGGCGCGCGGCGTCGCGCCCACGGCGGGGTCTGCCGCGAGCAGAGCGAGGAGCGCGAGGAGGCAGGTGACGTGGAGGCGCATCGAGGCGCCCGAGGATAGAGAGAGCGGTCCGCGGGGCGGCAGGATTGCCGCCCCACGATCGCGGGTGTCAGCTGAGGAGGGGAACGACGCAGCGGAACTTTTTGGTGTTGGTACCGAGTTCGGAGCTCACCGTGGCCGATGCCGACACCGTGACAACCGCATAGAGCCCTGGCCCAGAAACGTTGGTCACTGCGTTGGTCCACTCTTCACCAGAATCTACGTTGATCCCCGGCTGCTGCGAGAACGCTGCGAGCGCCAGCGGATCGGGAAGCTCGGCGCCTTCGTTCGCACAGGCGCTGGCGGCGTTGGCCGCCGTCATCGCCGTCGGGTTCGCCCCCGTCTGCCAGCACGCCCCCGCGAAGAGCACCGTGCCTTCGCGGCACCCCGCTTCGTAGCCGTTGATCCGTTTCGCGTTCTCGGCGTTGGCGGCGTTGAGCGCGGTTTCGGCGTCTTTCGCCGACTCGGAGGTTTCCGCATGGAAGGCGGAAGGAACCTGTCCCAGGGTCGAGACGTCGACCTGGAGGCCGGTCACCGAGCCCGGCGCCAGCCGATCGCCCTGGATCGACCCGGGCGAGAGCTGTGCCGAGGGGATCACCCCCGGCCGCAACCGGTTCGCCGGCACCGATCTGAGCGCGAGCCGGTTCCCCGGCAGCGACTTCACCCTGATCGCGTGCCCGTTGATCTTTGCCGCGGCGTAAACCGTGCCGCCGAGCGCTGCCATCAAGGCCACCGCAGCCACAACCAGCGCCGGCCCCTGCCGGCGAAAAGCCCTGCTCATCAACTTCTCCCTTCACTGAGTCGACTGGACGAGGCCCCACCGAACGGATGAGGCTGTTGCACCGACGCGCACCCTAATCGCGGTTTCCGGCTTCTGGACAGATGTCGGGAGCAGGACTAAGCGCGAATTTGACCGCGCGTTACGGTGCGGGCTCCATGCCCGACCTCGTCGTCCTCTTTCTCGCCGCCTGTGGGACGGCGCTGGCGACCGGGTTGGGGGCGATCCCGGTCTGGTTCCTGGGGCGACGGGCGGAGGCGCTGACGCCGTTCCTGCTCGGGGTGGCGGCTGGGGTGATGGGCGTCGCCTCGGTCTTCGGGCTGCTGGTGCCGGCGGCCGAAGAAGGCTCGGTGGGGGCGGTGCTCGGGGGGCTGTTCGCCGGCGGGGTGCTGCTGGGGGTGGCGCGGCGGCGGCTGCGCCCGGAGGCGGCGTTCATGGGGCGGCGGGGGCCGGGGGCGCGGACCTCGGCGCTGGTCTTCGGGGTGCTCTTCGTCCACAGCCTCCCCGAGGGTCTCGCGGTGGGGACGGCGTATGCCTCCGACCGGGCGGGGCTGGGCCTGTTCGTGATCCTCGCGATCGCGATCCAGAACGTCCCCGAGGGGACCAGCGTCGCGATCCCGATGGAGGCCGCCGGTTTCGGCCGCATGCGCCAGTTCTGGGCCGCGGTGGGGACCAGCGCGCCGCAGCCGGTCGGCGCCCTCGTCGCCTACCTCGCGGTCGAACAGGTGAGCGCGCTGCTGCCGTTCTCCTTCGCCTTCGCCGCCGGGGCGATGCTGAGCCTGATCGTCGCCGAGCTGTTGCCGCAGGCCTACGCCGACCGCCGCCGCCAGGCGCTTCCCAGCGCCGGCCTAGCCCTCGGCACGGCGACGATGCTCGCCTTGGACCTGCTGCTCGGCGTATAAAGAAGACCCGCGTACCGCTGCAGGGTGTATAAAGCGGTTAGGGATGTCTGAGTTTGCCGGTGAGATTCGGAGCCTCTTGGAAGAGCAGGCCCGGGAGGCGGTGGCCGCCGGTTGGGCGGAGGTGACCGAGACCGAGAACGTCGCCGGCATCACCCTCCGACTCGAGCCGATGAGGTTGACGGCGGCCTCGCTGGAGATCCACTTCGATTCCGACCAGCTGCTGGTCTGCTCGCCCGGCCGCAACCACATGGTCGTCGAATTCTTCTCCGAGGACACGGAGGAGATCGAACGCGGGGTGCGGGCGCTGGCCGCCGCGGTCGTCGCCGGCAGCTACCGCGAGCGGTTGAGGCGGGGGACGGCCGACGTCGAGGCCGAATGGCCGGGCGTTGACGGAGCCCAGCGGGCGACCCGGACGGTGATCGCGGTGCCGGGTGCGGAGAAGAATCCCTGGCGCGAGGTCGTCTACGAGCCCTATTCCTAGCCCGCGCCCGCCGGTGGCTCAGGTCACCAGGAGATCGCCAGCGCCCCCAGCGCGAGCACGCTCGCGGCGACGACGGCGAGGGCGATCGCGGTGCTGACGCGGTCGAAGCGGCCAAGGGCGTTCTCGCCCATCAGCTCGCGGTCCTTCGCCAGCGAGCGGACGAACGGCAGCATCACCAGCAGCAGGATCGCGTTCAGGACCTGGGTGAGGAAGAGGATTTCGACCAGCGGCGCTCCCGGGATGAGGACGAGGCCGGCGGCGAGGGCGGTGACGGCGGCGAAGCTGAGGTAGAAGGTGCGGGCCTCGGCGAAGCTGTCGTCGAGGTCGGCGCGGCGGCCGAGCGTCTCCGACATCGAGTAGGCGGTGGAGAGGGGGACGATCGCCGCCGCCAGCAGCGCCGCCCCGAGGAAGCCGAGGCCGAAGAGGGTGGCGGCGGCGCCGCCGACGAACGGCTCCAGCGCTCGCGCCGCGTCGCCGGCGTCGCTGATTTCGACCCCCTGCGCGTGCAGCGTCGCCGCGCAGGCGACGACGACGAAGAGGCCGATCACGCCGGTCAGGACGGCGCCGACGATGACGTCGACCCGCTCGTAGCGCAGGTCCTTCACCTGCAGTCGCTTGTCCACCGCGTAGGACTGGATGAAGGCGAGGCCCCAGGGCGCGAGCGTCGTTCCCACCGTCGCCACCGCGACCAGCAGCGCGTCGCGGTCGAGCGGGATGCTGGGGACGACGAGGCCGCGACCCGCCGCGCCCCAGTCGGGGTGGGCGGCGATACCGGCGATGAAGTAAGCGACGAAGACCGAGGCGAGCAGGAGCAGCAGGTGCTCGACCCGGTGGAAGTTCTCGCGCAGGACGAGGGCGGAGATGACGAGCGCCGCCAGCGGCACGCTGACGTAGCGGCTGGTCCCGGCGAGCAGTTCCGCCCCGGCCGCGACCCCGGCGAACTCAGCGCAGAGGGTGCCGGAGTTGGCGACCAGCAGCGCCGCCATCACCACGGCGGCGGCGCGAGGGCCGAAGCGCTCGCGGACCAGGGTCAGCAGGCCCTTGCCGGTGACGACGCCGAGCCGCACCCCGAGCTCGTGGAAGACGATCAGCGCCGCGGTCGAGACCGCGAGCACCCAGAGCAGCTCATAGCCGTAGCGGGCGCCGAGGATCGAGTAGGTGGTGATCCCGGCCGGGTCGTCGTCGGAGAGGCCGGCGAGGACGCCGGGCCCGACCACCGCCAGCAGCGCCGCGAGGCCGCCCGTCCGCAGCAGTCGCCGCCGATGCCGGGCGATCCGCCAGTGGGTGTGGCGCCCGGGCGTCCGGTGCGGCCCGGGCCGCGGGCGATGCCGGCGATGCGGGTGCATCGGGCGATGCGGGCGGGCGGCGGCCATCGGCCGTACCTTGACGCCGCCCCCCGACGCCGGGGTGTCTGAGCAGAGACCCCTCATAGGGGGCCTGAAGTCAGACACGCCCCCCGGAACCAGGTTGCGTGGCTCCTTTGTCCTGAATAGGCGGACAAAGGAACCACGCGACTGCTGGCGAGGTAGACTCGCTGCGTACATATCGGTCGGTGGTCAAGGGAAGTCCGGTGCAAGTCCGGCGTGGTCCCGCCACTGTGACCGGGCGCAGGAGTTCGCAGACGCAGCCGCGTCAGCCACTGGGGGCGACACAGAGCCTCCGGGAAGGCGCGTCCTCCCCCGTCCCGGAAGCCAGGAGACCTGTCCCCGGCCAAGCCATGACAACCCTCGAGGAAAGGGTGGCGTAAATGCCAAGAATCACCCCGTTCCGGCTGGCGGCCGCGTGCACGCTGGCTCTCTCAATCACCCTCGCCCTCGCCGCGGGCGCCGCGGCGGCCGGCTTCAAGGCCGAGCTGCGCGTCGTCGGCTCCGGCGGCAAGGTCCTGGCCGAACGGCCGATCGCGACCGCGACGACCAGGGTCAAGACCAGCCCCAAGGCGACCTGCTTCGGCAAGGGGACCGGCGGCAGCGGCGGGCCGGTCTCGATCAGGGGCAACACGGCGATGGGCCTGCTGGCGCGCGCCTCGAAGACGGTGGCGGCGCTGAGCCCGATGCTGATCAGCGACCACTTCGACTTCGGCATCGCCCTCTGCGGGGTCGGCAAGAGCATCGCCCGCGGCAAGGCGTCCTGGTACCTGAAGATCGACCACAGGTCGCTCGCGGTCGGTGGCGACTCGGCGACCATCCACCCCGGCGACGAAGTCCTCTGGGACCTGGCGCCGTCCTACCCCTACCCGGACGAGCTGGCGCTGCAGGCGCCGGACCGGGCGAGGGCGGGCGTGCCGTTCGCCGTCCGCGTCTTCGCCTACGACGAAAAGGGCAGGCGCAAACCGGCCAAGGGCGTCAAGGTGAGCGGGGCGAGCGCGCCGACCGGCGCCGACGGCCGCACCGAGGTGACCCTGCGCAGGCCGGCCCGGCTGATCGCCCGGGCGGCGGGGGAGATCCCCTCGGCGCGCGAGCGGGTCTGCCTCGGCGCCAGGTGCCCGCGGTGAGGGCGAGCCGGAGGAGATGACCGGGCCCCGTGGCACGGCGGTCGCGATCGCGCTGCTCCTGGCGGCGCTCGCGGCTGCCGGCTGCGGGCTCGGCCCCGGCGCCGGCGTCGGCTCGGTCGAGCTGACGGTGACGCGCGAATACGGGCGAGTGCCGCTGCTGCGGCGCTCGCTCGACGCCAACGAATCCGACACCGTGATGCGGCTGCTCGAAGGCAGTGCCGACGTCGCGACCCGCTACGGCGGCGGCTACGTCCACTCGATCGACGGCGTCGCCGAGGCGCGGCGCGGCGGCGATCCCTACGACTGGTTCTTCTACGTCGACGGGACCGAGTCCCCGGTCGGCGCCGCCGACGTCTCGGCCCAGGGCGGCGAGCGGATCTGGTGGGACTACCGCGACTGGTCGGCGACCAGCCATGTGCCCGCCGTGGTCGGCTCCTGGCCGGCCCCGTTCCTCGGCGGGGTCGAAGGCGGGCGCGACCCGGTCGTGGTCGAGTGCGCGAGCGCGTTGCGTGGTTCCTTTGTCCTGCATGGGCGGACAAAGGAACCACAGGTCCCCTGGGGCGGGGCCTGCGGGGCGACGCGGGCGGCGCTGGAAGGCGCGGGGGTGCGGCCGGCGTCGGGATTGGCGAAGGGCGCGATCCGCGTCCTCGTCGGCCCGTGGGACCGGCTGCGGGAGGACCCGACGGCGCGGCTAGTCGAGGAGGGCCCGGCCGAAAGCGGCGTCTACGCCGACTTCCAGGGCAGCGGCCGTCACTCGTCGCCGGGAGGGCGAGACGGTGCGTCGTCCTCGGGACGAGAGGGGGCGAGCGCCGCATTCGAACTCGTCGCCCTCGACGAAGGCGGGGGGGAGGCGCGGCGGCTCGGCCCCGGCGCCGGCCTGGTCGCGGCGACGAGCCGCTACGGGGGCCCGCCCGTCTGGCTCGTCACCGGCGGCACGCCGGCGGCGGTGCGGGCGGCGGCCGGGTTGCTGAACGGCGAAGACCTGCGGGATCGTTACGCGGTGGCGATCGAGGGCGGGAAGGCGATGCCGCTGCCGCTGGAGGGGCGATGAGGCCCTGGAGCGGACCAGACCGGCCTCCGCGGAGAGGGCTGGAGGCCTCCCTGTGAGGTCGCCCTTCGCCTACGTGCCGCGGCGGCGGCCGCTCCAGCTCGCCTCGCCGGGTGCCGCCGTCGCCTACCTCGGGGCGATCGTCGTCGTCGCCTTCGCCTACTCGAACCCGATCGTGCTGGCGGGCGCCGCCGCCGCGGCGACGCTCGCGGGCATCCTCGCCGGAGCGCCCGGCCCGGTCCGCGCCGGCTGGCGGATGGGCCTCTCGCTGCTGCTCCTGATAACCGTCGTCAACGCCCTCGTCGTCCACCGCGGCGCGACCGTGCTCGCCCGCCTCGGCCACTGGCCGCTGCTCGGCCAGGTCGACATCACCCTGGAGGCGATTGTCGAAGGCCTCGTCCTCGGCCTCCGCGCGCTGGCCGTGATGGTCGCCTTCGCCGTCTACTCCGCCTGCGTCGATCCCGACCGCGTGCTGCGGGCGCTGCGGCCCCTCGCCGGGCGCTCGGCGCTGACGGCGACGCTGGTCTCGCGCCTCGTCCCGGTCGCCGCCGCCGACGCCGCCCGCCTGCGCGACGCCGCCGCGCTCCGCGGCCCGGGCGCCGCCGCGGTGGGCAAGGCGCCCCTGGCCCGGCGCCTCCTCGCCGGTTCCCTCGACCGCGCCGTCGACGTCGCCGCGACGCTCGAGCTGCGCGGTTACAGCCGCGAGTCCCCGCGCGCCGGCAGTCGCCACCCGCTCCGCGACCGCATCCAGCGCTCCCGCGATGGCCGCTCGCCCCTCAGCCGTCCCCGCGGACCTTTCGACCGCCGGCGCTCGCGCCATGCCGGCCATCGACGCTCCCGCTACGACCGCCGCTTCTGTGCCGCCGGCGCCCTCGTCCTCGCCGCGGCGATCGCCGCCCAGCTCCTCGGCGCCGGCGATTTCCACGCCTATCCGTCGATCCACATCGATCTCAGCGCCGCGACCGTCACCCTCGCCGCGATCGTCGCCCTGAGCGGCCTCGCCCCGCTGCGCCGCCGACCAAGAGCTCGCATCCGACCCGCCGACGGGCCGAAAAGTCGCATCCCACGTGCCGACCGGCCTAAAGGTCCAACGTCGCGCGACAAATCGGGCCGTCGGCGGGTCGGATGCGACTTTTCGGCCCGTGGTGAGGAGGCGGCGCGTGTCTGAGCTGGCGATCCGGCGGGGGGCGGCACCGGCGCTCGCGGTCAAGCGCCTGAGCTACGCCTACCCCAACGCGCCCGCCGCGGCAGGCGCTCCTCGCGCTTCCGCCTCGGCAGGCGACGGAGCCACGGCTGGGGCGGCAGGCGCTCCTCGCGCTTCCGCCTCGGCAGGCGACGAGGGTGCGCCGGTCCGCGCCCTCTCAGAGGTCTCCCTGGAGGTGGCGCCGGGGGAGTTCGTCCTCCTCGCCGGCCGCTCGGCCTCGGGCAAGTCGACGCTGCTGAAAGCTGCCTGCGGCCTCGTCCCGCATTTCCACGGCGGCGAGATCGAAGGGGAGGTCCGCGTCGCCGATCTCGACGCGCTCGCCGGCGGCCCCGGCGACCTCGCCGCCGCCGTCGGCTACCTGGCTCAGGACCCCGAGACGCAGGTGGTCTCGACGACGGTCGCCGCCGAGATCGAGCTGCCGCTGGAGATGCGCGGCGACGCGCCGGCCGAGCGCGCCCGCGCCGTCGAGGAGGTCGCCCTGGCGCTGGCGATCCCGCACCTGCTCGACCGCGCCGTCGACACCCTCTCCGGCGGCGAGCTGCAGCGGGTCGCCCTCGCCGCCGCCCTCGTCACCCGCCCCCGCCTGATCCTCCTCGACGAGCCGACCTCCCAGCTCGACCCGGTCGCCGGCGACGAGCTGATCTGGCTGCTGCGGCGCCTCAACGAGGAGTGGGGGGTGGCGGTCCTGCTCGCCGAACACCGGCTCGAGCGTTGTCTGGCGGTAGCGGACCGTGTGGTGGCGATGGAGGCGGGACGGGTCGGCTTCGACGGAGCGCCGGCCGAGTTCCTCGCCTGGTCGCACGCGAGCGACGCGGCGCTGAGCACCCCCGCAGCGCGACTCTTCTCGCTCGCGGGCCTCGGCCCGTTGCCGGTCGGGGTGCGCGAGGCGCGGCAGACGTTGCGGGAGACAGGGATTGGGCAGGCCTTGGGAGGGACGGGGATCGCGCACCCTCCTCACATTGCAGGTAGGAGGGTGCGCGATCCCCGTCCCTTGGAGGCCGCCTCAGAGACGGAGACGGGAGAGGGCCTGGACGGCATCGTCTCCTCGCAATCGCATCCGGAGCGGGAGCCGGTCCTGCGCGCCAGGGACCTCTGGGTCGAGCTGGGCGAGGGGGAGGAGCGGCGGGATGTGCTGCGGGGGATCGACCTCGAGCTGCGCCCCGGCGAACGGGTGGCGCTGATGGGGCGTAACGGCGCGGGCAAGTCGACGCTGCTGCGGACCGCCGCGGGCCTTCACGAGCCGGTCGCCGGGAAGATCGAGGTCGACTCGATCGCCCTCCTCACCCAGAACCCGAGCGATTACCTCGTGCGCGAGCGGGTTGGCGACGAGCTGCCGGGCGAGGCGGGCCGCGCGGCGCTGCGGGTCGTCGGACTCGAGCACGTCCTCGACGCCGACCCGCGCGACCTCTCCGGCGGCGAGCGGCAGCGCCTGGCGCTGGCGATCGCGCTGGCGGGGCGGATGGAGGGCGAGCGGCTCCCGGGCGTCGTCGCCCTCGACGAGCCGACCCGCGGCATGGACAGCTCGCGCAAGGCCGATCTCGTCGCGTTGATCGAGCGGCTCGCGGGCGATGTCGCCTTTGTTACCTCAGGGGTAACTAAAGTGACACGGGCCTCCGCCGCGGTGGTCGTCGCCACCCACGACGTCGAGTTCACCTCCGCGTTCGCCGAGCGGGTCGTCCTGCTCGGCGACGGCGTCGTCATCGCCGACGGGCCGATGGCGGAGATCCTCTCCGGCGGCTGGTACTTCGCCACCGAGGTGGCGCGGGTGCTCGACCTCCCGGGCATCGTCACGCCGGAGCAGGGGGCCGCCGTGCTGGGGGAGGGATCGGGATGAGCTGGGAGGCGACCAGCTTCCTCATCCTCGGCCTCGCCCTGCTTGCCGGCTTCGCCTGGTACGAGCGTTCGCGGCCGCCCTCGCAGGTGGTCGCCCTGGTCGCGGCGCTGGCCGCGCTGGCGATTGCCGGGCGCATCGCCTTCGCCGCCTTCCCCAACGTGAAGCCGACGACCGACATCGTCGTCTTCGCCGGCTACGCCCTCGGCGGCGCTCCCGGATTCGTGGTCGGCGCGCTCTCCGCCCTCGTCTCCAACTTCTTCTTCGGTCAGGGCGTATGGACGCCGTGGCAGATGGCCGGCTGGGGTCTCTGCGGGTTGCTCGGCGCCCTGCTCGCGCTGGGGAATCGCGACGCGGGGCGGCTCACCCTCGCCGCCGTCTGCGGGTTTGCAGCCGTTTTATACGGGGCTCTGCTGAACTTCTCGTTGATGGCGAGCTACGGGGGAGACCTGTCGTGGGCGAGGTTCTGGTTCTTCGAGGGCCGCGCGATCCCGTTCGAAATCGCCCATTTCACCGGCAACGTCGTCCTCGCCCTCGTCGCCGGGCCGGCGATGGTGCGGATGCTGAGCCGCTTCCGCCGGCGGTTCGAATGGCGGCGACAATCGGCCGCGGCGTCAGCCGGGACCCGCGAGGGCCGGCTCGGTGGAGCGCTGCGCGGCGGCGGCATCGCGGCGGCACTGCTGGTTGCCGTCGCGTTGGCGCTCCTGGCCCCCGCAGCGCGGGCGTCCTCGGCCGACGGAGCGCTCTCGGTGGGCCGCGCGCTCCACTGGCTCGAAGCCCAGCAGCGCCCGAGCGGCGGCTTCGCCGCCGACTCCGGTCGTCAGGCCGGGGCGGAAATCACCTCCTGGGCGATGCTGGGACTGGCCGCCGCGGGCCGTAACCCCCTCGACGTGACCAAGGCCGGCAAGAGCCCGGTCGACTTCCTCCGCTCCCACCGCGACGAAGTCAAGGACGCCGGCGACGTCGCCCGGACGATCCTCGCCCTCGAGGCCGCCGGCGGGGACCCCCGCAGCTTCGGCGGCGAAGACCTCGTCGTGCGGCTGATCGCCCAGCGGCGCCAGAACGGCTCCTACCAAGGCTGGCCGGCGACCAGCGCCTACGCGGTGCTCGCCCTGCGGGGCGCCGGGGCGGGCGGCTCGACCGCCGGCACCGTCTCCTGGCTGCGCAAGGTGCAGGGCAGGGACGGCGGCTGGGGCAACGAACCGGGCGACCCGAGCACCCCCGAGATAACCGGGGCGGTCCTGCAGGTCCTCACGCCCGGCTCCGACGCGAGCGACCGCGCCCTCGGCTACCTGCGCGACGCGAAGCGCCCCAACGGCGGCTTCGCCCCCGGCAACAACCTCTCCGCCAACGGGCAGGCGACGGCCTGGGCGAGCGAGGGCCTGCTCGCCGCCGGCAAGGACCCGGCCGGCTTCGGCAGCGGCAAGAGCTCCCTCGCCTACCTGCGGGACCTGCAGAAGAGCGACGGCAGCTTCCTCGAGGCGCCGGGCCAGGAGACCTCGCCGGTGTGGGTGACCGCCGACGTCCTCATACCCCTCAGCGACCGCTACCTGCCGATCGCGGCGCCCCCGCGCGTCCCGCAGCCGCAGGCGAGCACGCCACCGCCGAGCACCGGCGCCCCGGCGAGCGACGGCGCCCCGCCTGCGAGCGCGCCGCCGGCGACCGTCCCGCCGTCGAGCGCCCCGCCGTCGAGCGATTCCCAGTCGACCAAATCGGCGATCGAAGCCCTCGAAGACTTCGGTGGCCGGACCGGGTCGCCGGGGGCGAGCTCGGCGCCGGGGGCGAGCGGCGGCGCGGGCAAACCGGGCGGCTCGTCCGGCGGTCACGTCCCCGAGGGGGCCGGCGGGGCGGCCGGCACGCCGCTGGAAGAAACGCTGCCGCTGCCGTCCTCGCCCGAAGACGCCACCGGCCAGGCCGCCTCGGAGAGCATGAGCGATTCGCACAGCAGCACCGCCGGCTCGATCGTCCTCGGCCTGCTCGCCGGCTGCCTCCTCTTCGCCCTCGGCCTCGCCCTGCGCAAGGGCTGGATGCGCTGGCGCTACGGGCTGTAGCCGCCCGCCCGCCGGAATCCCGCCGAAGTCCGCATTTCGGCTCGAAGTCGCCGCTGAAATTTTGCACTAGCGTCTTCTTTGGTTACAGACAAAACCATACGTTAGAATCATGGTGGCGATGACCCCCCGGGAAACCTGGACCGACGGGCGCCTCGACGAGTTCAAGGAGTCCGTCAACCGTCGCTTCGACGGAGTCGATCGGCGCTTCGACGAGGTCTACAGGCGCTTCGAGCAGATCGAAAAGCGGCTGGACCGGATGAACATGGACATCCGCGAACTCCGGCAGACCGTCGAGCGGATGAACACGAGGATGACCACCGGCTTCATCGGCCTCGCCGGCCTGATCGTCTCGGCGCAGCTCTTCTTCTAGAGGCCTGATGCGGGTTAGCGCGTGCGCGGGGGTGTCGCAGACCGGCGCTGGATCGCCACCCACGTCCTCTAGGGAGGCGGCCGCTCCCTATACCCTCGGCGGATGGACGTCGAGACCGCGATCCGCACCCGGCGCACGCACAAGGCCTACGCCCCGCAGCCACTGCCGCGGGAGGAGATCGACTCGCTGCTGGAGCTGGCGAGCTGGGCGCCGAACCACAACCTGACCGTCCCGTGGCGCTTTCGGGTGGTCGGCCCGCGGACGCTGGGCCGCCTGAAGGGGATCGCCGGGCCCGAGGGGGCCGCCAAGCTCGACCGGGCGCCGACGCTGGTGGTCGTCTCCTGCCTCCTCAGCGGCGAGCCGGTGGCCGACGAAGAGGACCTGCACGCGACCGCTGTCGCCGCCTACATCGTCCTCCTCGCCGCCCACGCCCGCGGCTACGCCGGCTACTGGCGGACGCCTGGGCTGCTGCGGGGGGCGGAAGGTCGCGGCGCCGTCGGCCTGCCCGACGCCGAGCGCTTCGTCGCCCTCCTCCACCTCGGTCACCCGCGCCAGGAGAAGCTCGCCCCCGAGCGTCCCGGCGCCGATCGGACCACGACCTACCTCGACTGATGCTGACCCGCGCCCGGGCCATCGAGGAGATCGCCGGCAATCGCTTCGAGGTGGTGGTGATCGGCGGCGGCATCACCGGTGCCGGCGTCGCCCTCGACGCCGCTTCGCGCGGCTACTCGGTGGCGCTGCTGGAGCGCGGCGACTACTCCGAGGGCACCTCGAGCCGCTCCTCGAAGATGGTCCACGGCGGCCTCCGCTACCTGCAGAACTTCGACCTCGGCCTGGTCCGCGAGGCGCTGGTCGAGCGGGCGCTGATGGTCCGCCTGGCCCCGCACCTCGTCTACCCGACGCCGTTCCTCGTCGCCGCGCTCGGCGAGGAGCGCCGCGACCGCAAACTCGGCCTCGGGCTGAACATGTACGACGTGATGGCGACGACGCGCGGCGGCCGCAGCCGCCGCGAGCGCCGCGCCGCCCGCTCGGCGCCGGAGGCCGAGGACGAGGCCTACTGGTCCCCCGACCGCCACCGCACGATCGACCGCGACGAGGTGCTGGAGCTGGTCCCGGCGCTGGCGCCGCGCGATCCCAAGGACGCCTACCTCTTCTACGACTGCCAGACCGACGACGTCCGCCTCGTCCTCACCGTCCTCGGCGAGGCCGAGCGCTTCGGTGCGGTGATGCTCAACCGGGCCGAGGTCACCGAGGTCATCTCGCAGGACGGCAAGGCCGCCGGCGTCGCCTTCGTCGAGCGCGAGTCGGGCGAGCGGATGGAGGTGCGCGCCGACAACGTCGTCAACGCGACCGGGGTCTTCGCCGACCAGTTGCGACCGGAGGAGCTGGGGGAGGAGGACGTCCCCCGGATCGCGCCCAGCCGCGGCACCCACCTGCTGGTCGACCAGGCCGACCTGCCGATGGGGCGGGCGGCCTGCATCGTCCCCGCCGGCGAAGGGCGGATGATCTTCTCGCTGCCCTGGTACGGGCGCACCCTGGTCGGCACCACCGACAACGACTTCGACGGCGACACCGCCCACCCGCGCCCGGCCGGGGAGGACGTCGCCTATCTGCTCGAGGCTGTGAATGACTTCTTCGCCACGTCCCTCGGCGAGTCGGACCTGGTCGGCGCCTACGCCGGGGTGCGGCCGCTGATCTCCACCGGCGACCCGCGCAAGTCGGTCGACATCTCCCGCAAAGCCGAGCTCTACGAGACCAGCTCGGGGATGCTGACGATCACCGGCGGCAAGCTGACGACCTGGCGGCGGATGGCGAAGCAGACGGTCGATCGCCTGGTCGAGCGGGCGGGCCGCGAGGCCCCCTGCCACACCGACGAGATCCCGCTCGGGATGCCGGCGCGGCCGGACGACCTGGAGGCGCCCGAGGGCATCGGCGAGGAGGCGACCGAGCAGCTCGCCTTCCGCTACGGCCACGCGGCGCGCAAGGTGCTGGCGATCGCCCGCGACGAGCCGAAGCTGGCGCGCCCGATCGTCTCCGGCCGTCCCGACCTGCTGGCCGAGGTGACGCTGGCGGTTCGGGTCGAGCAGGCGCGCAGCGTCGCCGACGTGCTGCTGCGGCGCACCCGGCTGGGGATCCTCGCGGCACCGCAGCTGCGCACGGCGAAGGCGGTGCGGCCGGTCGCCGACGCGCTCGGTGCCGAGCTCGGCTGGTCGCGGCGGCAGCGCTCGCGCGAGGCCGAGGCCTGGCTCGAGGTCGCCCGCGAGGAGGGCGTCGACCCCGCCGGGTTCTCGCGATCCACGGGATGAGGGACTACGCACTTGACCTCGCTACCGCGGGGTCAAGTGCGTAGGGAGCGCCCGGTCGGGCCGGTCGAATAACCTCCGGCGCGATGACCAAATCCGAGCTTGAGAAGAAGCACCTGTCCGACCTGCACCTGCTCGCCGCCGAGGCCGGCATCGAGAAGTACCGGATGCTGAGCAAGGCCGAGCTGGCCGAGCGCCTTGCCGGCGAGAACGGCGACGGCGGCTCCGAGCCGGCCGCGAAGGAGGAGCGCGAGGAGCGTCCGCGCCGCCGCGAGCCGCGCCGGCGCGCCGAGAAAGCGCCCGCGCGCGAGCGCCCCGAAAGGGCGCCCGCCACCGAGCGAGCCGCGGAGCCCAGGCGGGCGGCCGAGCCCAGGCGAGCCGCCGAGCCGAAGCCGGTGGCCGAGAAGCCGGAGCCGCCCGCGCCGACCCGCGAGGCCGGCGCCGCCGAGGCGACGCGCCCTCGCCGCCGCCGGCGCCGCCGCTTCGGCCGCCGCAGCAAGGGCGTCACCCTGCAGACGCTGCTGCTGCCGCCCGAGGCCGGCCGCCAGGCGCTCGTCTTCGCCGAGACCCGCGAGGGCTGCACGGCGCTGCTGCGCGGCGTCGCCGCCGACCTCTCCGCCGACTCCAAGGGCCCCGACCCCGTCGCCCTGCTGATCGACCCCGGCCCCGAGGAGCTGGCCGACTGGAAGCGCGACGCCCCGCAGGCCGAGATCGTCTCCGCCGGCCAACCCCGCCACGCCGACGATGCCCTCGCCCAAGCCAAATCTCGAGCCGCCGGCGGCGAAGACGTACTCCTCCTGGTCGACTCCCTGACCCGCCTGGCCGAGGCCACCGGAGACAACGACTCCGCCAAGGCCTTCTTCGACGCCGGCCGCAGCCAAGGCAATCAAGGTGGCGGTTCCCTCACCATCGTCGCCGCCCTGGAGCGCGCTTCCTAAACGCTTCGGGACGAGGGTCGGGGTAGACCCGGAACGTCTTGTACTTTTTCGTCAAAGCGGCTCTCGGACGGCCCCCAGCGACCCACCGAAAAAGTTAAGTGCAGGGTCTACCCCGACCCTCGCCACCTAACGCCGATAAGCGATGCGCCGCCAGGAAGGCTCTTTAGACAGCTCGATCAGCTCATCGCTGCGATCCGGCTGCACGTAGCCGAAGCTCTGGGAGCGCTCGTCGAAGACGACGTCGAGCTCGCCCTCCTTGACCCGCTGGTCGAGCCAGGCGCCGCGGAAGACGAGGCGGCGGATCCAGTGGACGAGGCTGCGGTTCGAGGGCCCGACCAGGTCCTCCCAGTTCTCATTGATGTGCTCGCCGAGGGCGGAGGAGGGCTCGGCGATCTCGCCGCTGACCGCGAGGTCGAGCAGGTCGTCGAGCTCCTCATTGCTGAGCCCCTGGTTGACGAAGCGAAGCTTCACGGCCGCCTGCTCGACCCGCTGGGCGAAGTCCTCCTCGTTGAAGGCGAAGCGGAGCTCGCCGTACTCCAACACGTAGTCGGAGCCAGACTCGTAATTCCCTCTGCGGGTCGCTTTCTTGTCCATGAGTTGAAGCCGTCCCGTCCGCGCAAGCCCGGCGCGAGCAGGGCCATGATCTTGCCGATCATCGTAGAGGCGTGCCCGCTCGGGCCGGTGCCTGAACGTGCGGTTGCACCCTGGGCCGCCGCTTGCATCGCTGAAGCCCCTCGATCCGGGTAATACCCTGGCGGGCGCCGTGATCGACCTGCACTGCCACATCCTCGACGCGATCGACGACGGGGCGCGGGATGCCGACGACAGCGTCGCGATGGCCCGCCAGGCCGAGGCCGACGGGATCGAGGCCGTCTGCGCGACTCCGCACATCCGCCATGACCACGACGTGAGGATCGAGGAGCTGGATGGGCGGGTGCGCGGGCTGAACGCGCGGCTGGAGCAGGAGCTGGTCGCGGTGAAGGTCCTCCAGGGGGGCGAGGTCGCCGAGACCGCGGTCGAGGCGCTGAGCGAGGAGGAGCTCTTGCGGGTCTCGCTCGGGGGCGGCAACTGGATCCTGCTCGAGCCGGCGCCGGGGCCGCTCGACGACAGCCTGCTGCGGCGAGTCGGGCACCTCGCCGAACGGGGCCACCGCACGATCGTCGCCCATCCCGAGCGCCACCTCTCCGCCGACATGTTCGAGCGGATGGCGGCGCTGGTGGCCGAGGGGGCGCTGATCCAGGCGACCGCCGACTTCTTCCTCCGCGAGCAGATGGCGGCGGGGATGCTGGCGATGGCCGAGCGCGGCCTCGTCCACGTCTTGAGCAGCGACGCCCACACCGTCCTCGGCGGCCGCCCGGTCCGGATCTCGCCGGCGCTGGAGAAGCTGCGCGAGGTGGAGATCCTGGCGCCGCATATCGATTGGATCGCCGAGACCGCCCCGCGCGCGATCGTCAACGGCGAGCCGCTCGAGGTGCCGTTCGCGCCCGCGCTCTGAAGCGACCCCGAACGCGACCTCCGAACTTGAGGCCCCTATAGGGGCTCTGAGTTCGGAGCTGCTAATCCAGCTCGCGAAGCTGGACCCGCTGCGCCAGCTCCTCGATGACCTCGCGGGACCCGGTCCCGAGGCCGCTGCGGAGGAAGTTGGTGGCGCCGGCGGCGGCGCTGAGGCGCAGCACGTCCTCCCAATCGCGGCCGGCGGCGATCGTCGCCGCGAGCGCCCCCATCATCGAGTCGCCGCAGCCCTCGCGGGCGCCGCGCTCGAACTTCGGCGGCTTCAGCTCGACGAACCTGCCGTCGTGGAGTGCCAGCGCCGGGTCGCCGGCGCGGGTGACGATGACGCTCGCGGTGCCCGCCTCCCGCAGCCGTTCCATCGCCGCGCGCATCCGCTCCTCGGTGTCGACGGCGCCGGAGATGAAGCCGGCGATCTGCCAGTCGTTGATCTTGACCAGGTCGGGCTTGCCCTCCAGCGCCCGGTCGAGGCGCGGCGAGGAGAGGTCGACGACCACCGGCACCCCGTTGGCCTTGACGTCGGCGACCAGGCTGCCGTAGATCTCCAGCGGCACGGTGTTGTCTGGGTAGGGGCCGCAGAGCGCGAGCAGGTCGCAGTCCAGCGCCGCGGCGATCGTCACCGAGAAGAGCTCGTCGACCTGATGGCGTGAGGCGGGCAGGGCGGCGCTCTGGGAGATCGGCCTGCGCTCGCCGCTGCGGCGGTCGTGGATGTAGGCGCCGGAGGGCTCGGCGGTCTCGACCAGGCGCAGGTCGCCCGGCATCTGCTCCAGCAGCGGCCGCAGCACCGCCCCGACCTCGCCGCCGATGAAGCCGCAGAGGACCGGCTCGGCGCCGAGCTCGGCCGCCATCCGCGCCACCCAGACGCCCTGCCCGGCGGCGTGGATGTGGATGTCGTCGCCGCCGTCGGAGCTGAAGGACTCGATCGCGATCGAGACCATCGGGTTGGGGCTGAAGATCGCGACTCTCGGCTTCGCGGGCATCGGCAGAGCCTAGAGCGAGCGGGAGAGGGGGGGAGAGGTTTCCTCGGCGCGGCCCTTTATAAAGGGATGGACCTCGCGCCCTACCCCGTCGCTTCCGGCTTCCTCAGTCGCCTGCTCGGCCTGAGCTGGCGCGGGCGCTCGCGAGCCGGCGCCGGTCTGCTGATCCCGCGCTGCTCGAGCGTCCACACCTTCGGCATGCGCTTCGAGCTCGACGTCTTCTTCCTCGACGAGGCCGGACGGGTGATCGAGGCGCGGCGGCGGGTGCCGCCGCGCCGGGTCCTCCGCTGCCCTGGAGCTTGCGCAGTTTTGGAGATTCCCGCCGGCGAGGGGGGAGAGAACGAGGCCACCGCGACTTAACCGTCCATGCTTCCCCAACGAGAAGAGATCGCCAGCCTGGTCGTCTGCGAGGACGACGAAATCACCCTCGACCTGCTCTGCGAGCACCTCTCGGCAGACCGCTTCGGCGTGATGCCGGCCCCCAGCGCCTCCGACGCGCTGCGGCTCTGCCGCTACAACCACCCCGACCTGCTGCTGCTGGACCTGAGCCTGCCCGACGCCTCCGGGCTCGACGTGCTGCGGGAGATCCGCGAGGCCGACGGAGTCGGCACCCGCTTCGACCCGCGGCTGCCGGTGATCGTCCTCACCGGCCGCAGCGGCGCCACCGACCGCGTCCGCGGCCTCGACTCCGGCGCCGACGACTACGTGACGAAGCCGTTCAAATACGACGAGCTGCGGGCGCGGATCAGCGCCGTCCTGCGCCGGCGGGCGCATCCGCAGGACGGTCCCAGCCGGATCGGCGAGCTGGTGGTCGACCCGGGCCGCCACCGCGTCACCGTCGGCGGCGAGCCGGTATCCCTCTCGCAGAAGGAGTTCGCCCTTCTGCGCGTCCTCGCCTCCGACCCGACCCGCGTCTTCACCAAGGACGAGTTGCTCGGCGCTGTCTGGGCCTACCACGGCCCCTCGAAGACGAGGACCCTCGACTCCCACGCCTCGCGCCTGCGCCGCAAACTCGACCCCGAGCACGGCCGCTTCGTCGTCAACTGCTGGGGCGTCGGCTACCGGCTGATCGACGGCTGAGTCGCGTTGCGTGGTTCCTTTGTCCTGTATAGGAGGACAAAGGAACCACGGAACAACCCCCGGCCGAGCGGGTCGACCGGGGGCGGTGGGCCGCTAGGCCCAGCGGCGGAAGCGAGCGGCTACTTCTTCTTCGCCGTCGCTCTCTCCGCGGCCGGCACCTCGAAGTGCATGATCGCGAGCTTGGTCTGGATCGCCTCGGACTTGTCCTTGCCCATCCGTTTGGCGGCTTCCTTCTGGATCGCCGAGGACTTGTCGACGGCTTCGGCGAGGACCTTGTTGAGGTCTTTCCAGCCCTGCTTGTCGAGCTGGAGCGGAGTGTCGGAGAGGTGGGAGTCCTTGCGACCCTCGATCGTCCCCTCGGCCATCGCCTCGGTCGCGCTCTGGCCGATCGACTCGAGGATCGAGCCGGAGATGCCTTTGCGGGCCGAGGCCGGGATCTTCGCCCAGTCGGAGTCGCTGAGGAAGGCGCGATCGGTGGCGCGGTAGAAGTGCTCGACCGCCCCGCGCCGAGGCTCGGTTTTCACCAATTCGACGCAGTCGTATTCGAGCAGCGTTTTGACGTGATAGCTGACGTTGCCCAGCGGCTCGTTCAGCTCCTGGGCGAGCTGGTTGGGGCTCGAGATTCCTTTATGGAGAGAACTGAGAATGCGAACTCGCAGCGGGTGCGCAAGCGCCTTCGCGAGCTGTTGGGTAATGCCCTCTGGGGAAGTGCGGGACTGTGGCAAAGGAGGACCTCCGTTGGTTATGGGGTCTCGGGTGAAGTCGGGTATGGGTGAATCGGCCACCCGAGTTACTAGACAAGTATTCCAAAATGCACCGAGGTCAACCGCGCCCAAAGGAAATTATGCGGTAAACAAGGCGACCACTGTAAAGAGCTCCAGCTTGTTCATTGGGAACGGTTCTGAAACCGAAACGTGGCTCCTCCAGGTCTGATCGTTCGCGCCCGTCCTCTTCGTCGCGCCTGGCCGAGACCGCTTCGAGGGGACGGGCGTTTTCCTCTAACTGCGGGAAGTTGACGCAGTGGTGGGCGCACCGGGGGGGAGAGAACGACTCCCGCCGGGACTTGTCTCCCCGATGCTCGCGAAGGCTGGGAGATAGGCGATGGCCGTGGAGCTGGCGGAGCTCGCCGCGGGCCTGCCGATGGCCGCCTCATTGGCCTTGGCAGGCGGCATCACGACCCTGCGCGAGGGTCGTCGCCGCAACGCCATGAACGAGGCGATGCACGAGCTGCGCCGCCCCCTGCAGGTGCTCTCGCTGGTCCTCCCCGACCGCCTTCCCGGCGACGCCGCCGTCGACTCCTCGCTGCGGCTGGTCGCGGACGCGCTCGACCGGCTCGACCGCCAGATCAACAAAGAGGATGCCGCGCTTGTCACCGTTCGCCTTCCGGCGCGTCCGCTGCTCGAGGAGGCGGTCCTCCGCTGGAAGGGCCAGGCCGCGGCAGCCGGTGGCGGCCTGACCCTCCGCTGGGCGGCCGGCGAGGCGACCGTCGCGGTCGACCCAGCGGGGTTCGCCCAGGCGGTGGACAACCTGATCAGCAACGCGATCGAGCACGGCGGTCCGACGGTAACCATCGAGGCGCGGACGGTGGGGTCGCTGCTGGCCGTCTCGGTCCGCGATTCGGGGCGCACGGGTTGCGGCCGCGGTCGTCGCCGCCGGCGGTCGCATGGTGGACGACGCGGCCACGGGTTGCGGAGAGTGCGCCGCTTCGCAACCTCCCACCGCGGCGACTTCGAGCTGCGCCGGGAGACCGGCGGGACCGTGGCGACGATCGAGCTGCCCCTGCCGCCGCGGGAGGGTCCGCGGTGAGCCGCCGCGCCCGTGCCGGCGGCTTCCTCCTCGCGGCGCTGCTTGCCGCCGTCGCCGCGGGCACCCTCGCCAACGGCTACGGAGACAGCGTCGTCCGCGGGTATGGCGAGCTGCGACCGGTCGTGATCGCGAGCGCGGATCTGCGTGGCGGCCAGAGGATCGATCCGACCCTGGCAGCCGAAAAGCTCGAGGTTCGCCGGGTGCCGGTGCGGTTCGCGCCCCCCGGCGCGCTGGCGGCGCCGGCGCAGGCCGTCGGCTTCGAAACCGTCGCCGCGATCCCGGCCGGCGCCTACGTGCTGGCGGCGCAGCTGCGCTCTCCGGCTTCGGCCCGGACTCCTTCGCCGCTCGGCGGCGGCCGCCGCCCGGTCGAAATCGAAGTCAGCGGCGCCGGGGCGCTAAGCGCCCTCGGAGCGCAACCGGCCGGCGCCCGGGTGGATGTGGTGGTCACCGCCGAACCCTCCGGCTCGGGGCAGGGGCGGACCTACGTCGCCGCCCCGGGCGTGCCGCTCCTCGGCCTGGCCCCGGGCGGGGAAGGGGTGGCGGGGACCGCGACGGCGACGCTCGGCCTCACCCGCCCGCAGGCGCTGCGGCTGATCGCCGCCGAGAGCTTCGCCCGCCGGGTCACGGTGATCCCGCGCTGATGGACGCGCGCGAGCGCAACGTCGCCGAGCTCTCGGTCCGGCTGCGGGCGCGGCTGGTCGAGCGGCACCGGGCCGAGGCCGCCGGCGGCGCCGCCGGCGTCGGTGACATCGAGGCCTCCGTCCGGGCTCTCGTCGCCGAGCACGCGGCGATCCTGCCCGAGGCCGAGCGCGAGGAGGTGGTCGAGCGGATCGTCCGCGACAGCGTCGGCCTCGGCCCGCTGGAGATCCTGCTGGCCGACCCCGAGGTCGAGGAGGTGATGGTCAACGGGCCCGACCGCGTCTACATAGAGAGGCGGGGCCTGCTCGAGCCGACCGGCGTGCGCTTCGAGGACGAGGAGGACCTCCGCAACGCGATCGAGCGGATCCTGGCGCCGCTCGGGCGGCGGGTCGACGAGCTCAGCCCGATGGTCGACGCCCGCCTCGCCGATGGCTCCCGGGTCAACGTGGTGATCCCGCCGCTGGCGATCGACGGGCCGTCACTCTCGATCCGCCGCTTCGGCGCCACCCGGCCCGACCCCGACCGGCTGGTGGCGCTGGGGACGATCGACCCCGAGCAGCGGCGCCTGCTGGAGGAGGCCGTGGCCGGTCGGCGCAGCGTCCTCGTCAGCGGCGGCACCGGCTCCGGGAAGACGACCCTGCTGAACGCGCTCTCCAGCTTCATCGCCCCGCGCGAGCGGGTGGTGACGATCGAGGACGCGGCCGAGCTGCGGCTGCAGCAGCCGCACGTCGTCCGGCTCGAGAGCCGGCCGGCGGGGGTCGAGGGGCGAGGGGAGGTGACGATCCGCGACCTGCTGCGCAACGCGCTGCGGATGCGGCCCGACCGGATCGTGATCGGCGAGGTGCGGGGGGTCGAGGCGCTCGATCTCCTCACCGCGCTCAACACCGGCCACGACGGGGCGCTCTCGACGGTCCACTCGAACTCGCCGGCCGACGCGCTGCGGCGGATCGAGACCCTGGCGCTGATGGCGGGCGTCGGCCTGCCGCACGCGGCGATCGCCGAGCAGGTCCGAGGCGGGATCGACCTCGTCGTCCACATCGAGCGGCATGCCGACGGCGCCAGGCGGGTGACCGAGATCGCTGAGGTCGGGTGACGGCCGCGGTGCCGATCGCCGCCGCGGCGGGCGGGCTCCTCGCCCTGGCCGGGCGCGAGGCATGGCTCGCCAGCCCGGCTGCGGCTCGCTGGCTGCGCTTCGCGCTCGAGCCGTTGCGCCGGGCCGGCGAGGAGGGCTACGCGCCCTCGGTGCTGGAGCGGCGGCGCCTGGCGGCGCTGGCGACCGTCGCCGCGATCGCCGCCGGCTGGTTCTTCGGCGGCCTGGTCCTGGCCCTGCCGCTCGCGCTCGCCGGGCCGGGCACGGTGGGCTGGGCGATCGGCGCCAGGCGGCGGCGCTACCGGCGCGCGGTCGAGCGCTCGCTGCCGGAGGTGGCGATGGCGATCGCCGACTCGCTCAGCGCCGGGCGCTCGCTGCGCGCCTCGCTGCCGGCGGCGGCCGCCTCGCTCGACGGCCCGCCCGCGCTCGAGCTCTCGCGGCTCGCGGCCGAGCTCGACCTCGGGGCGCCGATCGTCGCGGTGGTGGCGAGCTGGCGGCAGCGGATGCGCTCGGAGCGGGTCGACGCCTTCGCGGCGACGCTGCTCAGCCAGCGCCTCGCCGGCGGCGACCTCGCCGGGCTGCTGCGCCGCTTCGCCGCCGGCGCCGCCGAGCGCGACCGGGTCGCCGAGGACGCCCGCTCGGCGACCGCGCAGGCGCGTTTCACCGGCCTGCTCGTGGTGGCGATGCCGACCGGCGGGGCGCTCTTCGCCGAGCTGCTGCAGCCGGGCTTCCTCGCCCGCCTGCTCGGCTCGCCCCCGGCGGCGGCGCTGCTGGCGCTCGCCGCCTGCCTCCAGGTCGCGGGCTTCTTCGCGATCCGCCGCTTCTCGCGGGTGGTCGAGTGAAGGAGAGCGGAGAGGGGACTCTCCAATGAGCGGCGCCGGCCTGCTGGCGGCGCTGGCGGTGCTGCTCGCCGCCTCCGCCGCCAGGGAGGCGCTGCGGGGTGCCCTGCCGCGCCTCGCGCCGCTGGCCCTCGGCCTCTCCCGGCCGCGCTCGCTGGCCGGGAAGCTGGGCGGCGCCCTCGCCGGAGCCCTGGTCGGGATCGCCGCCGCGCCGGTCGCGCCCGGGCGCCTCTCGCTGCTCGTCCTCGTCGGCCTCCCCGCCGCCGGCTTCCTGCTGCCCGAGGTGTTGCGGGAGCGGCGGGCGCGCCTGCGCCGGCGCCGCCTCGTCGCCGCGCTCCCCGACGCGCTCGACCTGCTCGCGGTCAGCGCCGCCTCGGGCCGCGGCCCGGCCGCGGGGATCGAGCAGCTGGCGCGGGCGGGGGAGGGGCCGCTGGCCGAGGAGATGCGCCTGGCGGCCGCCGAGCTCTCCTGCGGCGTGCCCTTCAGCGCCGTCCTCTCCTCGCTGCGGGCGCGCGTGCCCGGCAGCGAGATCGCGACCCTCGTCGCCGCGGTCGAGCGCTCGCGCCGCTTCGGCTCGCCGCTCGCCGATCAGCTCCAGCGCCAGGCCGCCTCGCTGCGCCGCGACAGCCGCCGCGCGGTCGAGGAGCGCGCCGCTCGCGCCGCGCCGAAGATCCAGCTCGTCGTCGCCCTGGTCCTGGTCCCCTCGGTGCTGTTGATGATCGCCGCCGGCCTGATCGCCAACGCCGGAACGCTGCTAGCCGGCTTCTGAGGGCTGGCCGGGATCGGCCGACGCAGGCCGGCTCGTTTCCGCCGACTCGTCGCGCAGGCGTTTCGCCACCGCGGCGGTGGCGGCGGCGATGCCGTCGAGCGCGGCGGCGTCTTCCTTGTGGCCGTTGACGTAGCAGCAGAGCGCGCCGTCGACGAGCTCGAAAGCGAACTTGCTCGGCGCCGCTTCGCTCAGCCAGACGATGAAGGTGGGGGAGAAGAGGCGGCGCAGCCAGACCGGGTCCTGCTCCTTGCCGGAGAAGATCTCGTACTTCTCGTCGAGCGCCTCGCTCTCCAGCTTCACCCGCTCTTTCTTGGTCCGGAAGACGTCCTCGAGCTTCTCCAGCGAGCGGAGGCCGAACTTGCGTCGGCAGTAGAGCTCGGGCAGGTGGGCGACGCACTCCGGGACCTCGACCAGGCCGAGGGTGTAGCGGTAGTAGCTGGTCTGGCTGTTGCCCTCGCTGTCGGTCGTCTCCTCCTCGTAGGTGTAGAGGGCGAGGGTGCCGCTGAGGCCGTCGCCGAGCGGGCCGCTGAGGGTGCGGTCGGCGTAGCGGTCGTTGCCCTTGCGCAGCAGCGGGGTCGCCGGCGGTAGCGCCCCCTTGCCGCCGAGGGTGAGGCCGCGGGTCTGCGCGTAGACGGCGAAGAAGTCGTCGGCCGCCTTCGAGTCGGCGATCGCGAAGACGATCGCGACGCCGGCCAGGAGCACGCCGAGGAACGCGGCGCCGCCGACCGCCGGCCCGACCACGGCGGCGCCCACCGCCGCCGCGGCGACCGCGAGGCCACCGATCGGGACCCAGGTCAGCGGCTTTCGCAGCAGCCGCCTGAAGTGGAAGCCGCGGAGGTCGTCGGCGTCGTCGGGGAGGTTTGCCGCCGCCGCGTGTGCCTCGCCGTTCCCGGTCACGGCACCGAACCTACCGCGCCCCCGCGGATGCAAATGGGCTTGCAGAGGGGGGTCGTGTTGCAAAGTGGGAGAGAGTGGGTTATTGTGGCGTTCGAGTTGAAGCCCAGGACCGGGGTGGTGAGGCTCCTCCCACCTCATCACTCCGGTCCCTTTTCGTTTCTGTCTTTCGCCCCCCGTTGCAGAAAGGACTCGCGAGGTGGCCTTCCGGGGTCTCTACGAGCACAGCCTCGATTCCAAGGACCGGCTCACGGTTCCCTCTCGGTTCCGGGCTTCCCTCGCTGACGGAGTCGTTCTCTCCAAGGGCTTCGACCCCTGCGTCTGGGTGCACACGACCGAGGAGTTCGAGCAGCTCTCCGACCGCTTCCTCTCGCCGCACAGCCCCTTCGGGCGCGACGCGCGGGCGCTGCGCCGCCGCTTCCACGGCGGCTCCTTCGACGAAACGCTCGACTCCGCCGGGCGGATCCGCATCCCCAAGCCGCTGATCGAGCACGCCGGCCTCGACGGCAACTGCGTGGTGATCGGCGCCGGCGAGTACCTGGAGATCTGGAACGCCGACGCCTGGGCCAAGCAGGAGGAGGAGCTGGACGCCGCCGCCCCCGAAATCGCCGAGGGCCTGGCCGCCGCCGGCCCTGCCGCGTGATCATGAGACTGAATGCCGCCGCAACCCACACCCACCCGCCGGCTCCGGTGCCGACGGGACGAAATGTCAAGTCCCAGCCGCCGATGGGCCTGTACGACCAAACGGCTGAGTCAAATCGTCCCGTCGGCAGGGGGAGTTCGACGCTTCGGCCCGTCGAGGCGGTCATGAGCGAGCACGAGCCGGTGCTGGCGCCGGAGCTGGTCTCGCTGCTGGCTCCCGCGCCGGGTGAGACCGCGGTCGACTGCACCTTTGGCGGCGGCGGCCACGCGCGTCTGCTCGCCGAGGCGATCGGGCCGGAGGGGACGCTGATCGGGATCGACCGCGACCCCGCCGCCCGGGAGCGCTTCAACCGCTTCGCCGCCGAGGCCCCGTGCCGCACGCTCTTCATCGGCAGCGACTTCGCGGCAGGACTTCGCGCCCTGCAGGGCGAAGGAGTCCGCCCAGACATGGTTTATGTAGACCTGGGGATGTCCTCGATGCAGGTGGACGCGTTCGAGCGGGGGTTCTCCTATTCCTACGACGCGCCGCTCGACATGCGGATGGACACGCGGCAGAGCTTCACCGCCGCCGACCTCGTCAACGAATGGCCCGAGGCGCGGATCGCCCAGGTCCTCAAGCGCTTTGGCGAGGAGCGCTTCGCCAACGGGATCGCCCGCGAGATCGTCCGCCGCCGCCCGCTCGCGACCACCTCCGAGCTGGTCGAGGCGATCAAGGCCGGGATGCCGCCCGCGGCCCGGTTCGGCGCCGGCCATCCCGCCAAGCGCAGCTTCCAGGCGATCCGGATCGCCGTCAACGGCGAGCTCGAGTCGCTCGAGCGGGCGCTGCCGCTCGCCTGGTCGCAGCTGAAGGTCGGCGGCCGCTTCGCCGCGATCTCCTTCCACTCGCTCGAGGACCGGCCGGTGAAGCGCTTCCTCGCCGCTAGGGCGCGCGGCTGCGTCTGCCCCCCCGAGCTTCCCGTCTGCGTCTGCGAGCACGACCCCGAGGCCGAGCTGCTGACCAAGCGCGCGGTCTCGCCCGGGCCCGAGGAGGCGGCGCGCAACCCGCGCTCGCGCTCGGCCCACCTGCGGGCCGCCCGCAAGATCGCCGAGGAGCAGCCGGCCTGATGGCTGTCGCCGCCCCCGCCCGCCGCAGTCGCGCGGTCCCGGCTCCCGCGCCCTCGCGGACCACGGCGCCGAAGCGCAAAGCGCCCGCGCGCAAGCCGGCTCGACCGAAGGCGGTCGCCGCCCCCGCGCGCCGAGCGCCCGCGCGCAAACCGGCGCCGCGCCGCGCCCCCGCCGCCCGCCCGAAGCTCGTCGTCGTCGCCGGCCGCACCGCCGGCGCTGTCCGCCAGCTGCCGGACTCGAGCCTCGTCGTCCGCATGACCCAGGGGCGGCTGTGGATCGGCGTCCTCGGCGTCCTCCTCGTCGGCATCGTCGCCCTCAACGTCGCCACCCTCAGCTTCGCCGCCTCCTCGGGCAGGATCGACGAAGAGATCACCGTCCTGGAAAAAGAGAACTCGATGCTCGAAACCCGGGCGGCGCAGCACTACAGCACCGCCCGCGTCCGCGCCGAGGCCGCCGAACTCGGCCTGGCGATGCCGAACACCGAAGAGCCGCGGCTGATCGAAGCGAAGCGCGGCGCCGCCGCCACCGCCGCCGTACGCCTGGCTGCCGCCGGGGGCTGAGTTGGCCGCGCCATCCGACCATCTGGGGACCATCCGCAGATGCGCTTGATCGAGCGGCGGATCGGGCTCCTCTTCGGCGGATTCCTCCTCTGCTTCCTCGTCATCGTCGTCCGCGCCTTCTGGCTGCAGGGCGTGCAGGGGTCGCAGCTGGCCTCGCAGGCGGTCTCCCAGCAGACCGAGATCGTCACCGTGCCCGGCCTGCGCGGCGACCTGCTCGACCGCCACGGCAACAAGCTCGCCGCCTCCGAAGACGCGGCGACGATCTACGCCACTCCTTACCAGGTGAAGAACCCGCCGCGGGCGGCGGCGCGGCTGGCGCCGATCCTCAAGGAGTCGAAAACCGAAGTCCTGGAAGCGCTGAGCGCCGAAGGCGGCTTCTCCTACGTCGCCCAGAAAGTCGACCTCAGCACCGCGGCCCGGGTCGAAGCGCTCGAACTGGAAGGGATCGGCGAGCTCCCCGACAGCCGCCGCGTCTACCCGCAGGGCGAGATGGCCGGTCAGGTGATCGGCGCCGTCGGCTCCGAAAACCAGGGCTTGACCGGGCTCGAGGAAGGCGAGCAGTCGGTGCTGGCCGGCAGCGACGGCGAACGCCGGATGGTCAACGACGCGCTCGGCCAGCCGATCCGGCTGGAAACGGTGCAGGAAGCCGAGGACGGCGAAGACGTCGAGCTCACCCTCGACCCGGTGATCCAGCAGAAGGCCGAAGAAGTGCTGAGCGAAGTCGGCGAAACCTACGCGCCCGCGGGGGCGACGGCGATCGTCGTCGATCCCCGCAGCTCGCAGGTCCTGGCGATGGCGAACTGGCCGCCGGTCAACCCCGAAGACCTCTCCGAAGTCAGCAACGAAGACCTGCTGAACCGGGCGACCGGCTTCAACTACGAACCGGGCTCGACCTTCAAGGCGTTCACCGTCGCCGCCGCGCTGGAAGAAAAGCTGGTGACGCCGGCGACCGAATTCACCCTGCCGCCGACGATCCAGGTCGCCGACCGGACGATCAAAGACGCCGAGGAACGCGGGACCGAAACGCTCAGCGTCGCCCGCATCCTCGCCCAGTCCTCGAACGTCGGGGCGGTGACGATCGGCCTCCAGGTCGGCGCGGAAAAGTTCAGCAAGTGGATCGAACGGTTCGGCTTCGGGCGGCAGACCGGCATCCAGTTCCCCAACGAGCAGGTCGGGATCGTGCCCAAGCTCGACGAATACTCCGGCTCGACTATGGGGAACCTGCCGATGGGCCAGGGTCTGGCGGTGACGCCGATTCAGATGGTCGAGGGCTACACGGCGATCGCCAACGGCGGCCGGCTGAAGCCGCCGCAGCTGATCAAGCGGATCGGCGAAGAAGAGGTCCACGAGCCGAAGGGACGGCAGGTGATCTCGCCGCAGGTCGCCGCCGAGATCCGCGAAATGCTCGAAGGCGTTCTGGCGCCCGGCGGCACCGCCTCGGAGATCAGCGTCCCCGGCTACACGCTGGCGGGCAAGACCGGCACCGCCCAGGTCGCCGAAAACGGCGGCTACTCGAAGACGAAATACATCGCCTCCTTCATCGGCTTCGCCCCGGCGCAGAACCCGCAGCTGCTCTGCGCGGTGATCGTCGACGAACCGCAGGGGGAAATCTACGGCGGCTCGGTGGCGGCGCCTGCGTTCGGCAAAATCGCCGAATTCGCGCTTCCTTACCTCGGCGTGCCGCAGGAATGAGCCGGGCGGGAGGTAGCGGGTCGGGGTACCCCTCTCAAAACTCGCTCGCTTCGCTCGCTTTGGGAGTGTTTTGAGAGGGGTACCCCGACCCGCTACACCCGACGGCCTTCTTAGACTCCCGTTGCGATGAAGCTGGAAGAGCTTGCCGCGGAGCTGCCCGGAGCGCGGGTCGTCGGCGACGCCGCCGTAGACGTTGTAGGTCTTGAGTACGACAGTCGGAAGGTTGAGCCGGGCTCCTTGTTCTTCTGCGTGGTCGGGGAGAAGGTGGACGGGCATGAGTTCGGGGCTCGGGCGGTGGAGGACGGGGCGGTGGCGCTGGTCGTCGAGCGGGAGCTGACGGAGCTGGCGGTGCCGCAGCTGGTGGTGCCCGACTCGCGGGCGGCGATGGCGCCGCTGGCGGCGCGGTTCTGGGGCGATCCGACGGCGCGGCTGCGGGTCGTCGGGGTGACGGGGACGAACGGGAAGACGACCACCGCCTACCTGATTCGGGAGATCCTGCAGGCGGCCGACTTCCGCTGCGGCCTGCTGGGGACGGTGAAGCAGGTGGTCGGCGGGGTGGAGAAGGAAGTGGTGCGGACGACGCCGGAGGCGGTCGAGCTGCAGGCGAGCTTCCGCCAGATGCTCGCGGGCGGGGATGAAGCCTGCGCGATGGAGGTCTCCTCGCACGCGCTTACCCTGCACCGGGCCGACGCGATCCACTTCGAGGTGGCGCTCTTCACCAACCTCACCCAGGACCACCTCGACTTCCACGAGGACATGGAGGACTACTTCCTCGCCAAGCGCAGGCTGTTCGAGGCGGGGCCGAAGGTGGCGATCGTCAACGTCGACGACCCCTACGGGCGCCGCCTCGCCGGCGAATTCGAGTGCGTGACCTTTTCGGCAGAGGGGGTCGAGGCCGACTACAGGGCCACCGACGTCGAGTTCGACGCGACCGGGGCGAGCTTCAGCCTCGGGAAGATGCGGCTGCGGACGGCGCTGCCCGGGCACTTCAACGTCGCCAACGCGCTGGGGGCCTTCGCCGCGGCCGAGGCGATGGGGGTCGGCGGCGACATCGCCGCCGCCGGGCTGGCGAAGGCGGCGCGGGTGCCGGGCCGCTTCGAGCCGATCGACGAGGGGCAGGGCTTCGGCGTCATCGTCGACTACGCGCACACGCCCGATTCGCTGGAGAACGTGCTGCGGGCGGCGCGGCGGATCACCGACGGCCGGGTGATCTCGGTCTTCGGCGCCGGCGGCGACCGCGAACGCGACAAGCGGCCGAAGATGGGCCGGGCCGGGGCCGAGCTATCCGACCTGGCCGTGATCACCTCCGACAACCCGCGCTCGGAGGACCCGGCGACGATCGTCGCCGAAGTGGCGGCGGGGGCAGCGGGTGCCGAAGGCGCATCGGAGCTCGAGGTCGTCGTCGACCGCCGCGAGGCGATCGCCCTGGCGCTGGGGCGGGCGCGGCGCGGCGACACCGTGGTCATCGCCGGCAAGGGGCACGAGCAGGGGCAGGAATTCGAGGACGGCCGCAAGGTCCCCTTCGACGATCGCGAGGTGGCCCGGGAGGAGCTCTGGAAGCTGGGAACGCCGGCGTGAACCTCTCGCCGCGGGAGATCGCCGCCGCGCTGGGAGCCGAGGTCGTCGCCGAAGGCGCCGACGAGCCGCCGCGGCGGGCGACGATCAGCTCCGGCGAGGCCGGTCCCGGCGACCTCTTCTTCGGTCTCCGCGGCGAGCGCCGCGACGGCGGCGAGTTCGCGGCCGCGGCGATCGAGGCAGGCGCCTGGGGCGTCGTCGTCGCCCCGCGCTTCCTCCGCTGTTCCTTTGCCGCACATAGTGCGGCAAAGGAACAGCGGAAGCGCGAAAGCGGCTGGGTCTTCGTGGTCGAGGAGCCGCTGGCGGCGATGCAGGCGCTGGCGCGCGCCTACCGGCGCTCGCTCGGGGCGCGGGTGGTCGGCGTCACCGGCTCGGTCGGCAAGACCTCGGTCAAGGACATCGCCCGGGCGCTGCTGCCGGGAGAGGTCCACGCGAGTCCCGAGAACTTCAACACCGAGATCGGGCTGCCGCTGACGATCCTCGCGGCCGCCGACGACACCGACGTCCTCGTGCTGGAGATGGCGATGCGGGGGCGGGGGCAGATCGCCGAACTGGCGGCGATCGCCGAGCCGGAGGTGGCGGTGATCACCAACGTCGGCCCGGTCCACGTCGAGCTGCTCGGCTCGCTGGAGAACATCGCCGCCGCCAAGGCCGAGATCCTCGACGACCTGCCGCCGGGTGGGACCGCGGTCGCCCCGGTCGCGGCCGGCGTGCTGGAGCCGCACCTGGAGCCGATTGCGGTGCAGCTGCGCTTCGGTCCCGGCGGCGACGTCGAGGCGGTCGAGGCGAGCGTCGCCGGCGGCGTCACCGAGGCGCTGGTGAAGACCCCGCTGGGCTCCCAGCGCTTCCACTTCCCCTTCACCGAGGCTCACAACCTGACCAACGCGCTGGCCGCGATCGCCGCCGGGGTTGCCCTCGGTGCCGACCCCGCCGCGATGGCCGACCGCGCCGCGGACATAGGATTCTCCCGCTTCCGCGGCGAGCGCCTGCAGCTCCCCGGCGGCATCGTCCTCGTGAACGACTGCTACAACGCCAACCCGGTGTCGATGCGCGCGGCGCTCGACCACCTCGCCACGCTCGAGGCCGAGCGCAGGGTCGCGGTGCTGGGCGAGATGGGCGAGCTCGGCCCCGGCTCGGCCGGCTTCCACCGCGAGGTCGGCGAGCACGCCCGCGCCGCCGGGATCGACCTCGTGATCGGCGTCGGCGCTCCCGCCCGCGACTACGACCCAGACGAACTCGTCGCCGACCCCGGCGAGGCCGCCGAGCTGCTGGCCGCCCGCCTCGAGCCCGGCGACGCGGTCCTCGTCAAGGGCTCGCGCTCGGCCGGCCTCGAGCAGGTCGCCGAGGCGTTGCAAGAGATTCAAGCCGCCCCCGGACGCGGAGGCGGAGGCGAATCCATCTCCGATTCGCCTTCGCCTCCGGCGAGCAGAGGAGGCGGCGCTTAATCATGGGTGAAGTCCTGATCGCCGGGATGGCGGCGATGCTGATCTGCATCTTCCTCGGCCCGAAATTCATCGAGTACCTGCGGGTGAAGGAGTTCGGGCAGCACATCCGCGAGGACGGGCCTCAGGAGCACCACGCCAAGGCGGGGACGCCGACGATGGGCGGGCTGATCGTCTTCGCCTCGATCTGCGTCCCCTTCCTCGTCCTCTCCGAGCGCGACGCCCAGAGCCTCGCCGTCTTCGGGGTGGCGATGGGCTGCGCCGCGCTCGGCTTCGCCGACGACTACATCAAGATCGTCAAACGGCGCTCGCTCGGCCTCGCCGGCCGCTGGAAGCTGCTCGGCCAGCTGATCCTCGCCCTCGGCCTCTGGTGGGTGGCGCGCCACTCGGTCGGCCTCGAACCGACCCTCTACTTCCGGATCGGCGACGGCAGCATCGACCTCGGCCCGGTCCTCTACTTCGTCCTCGTCTTCCTGGTCATCGCCGGCACCTCCAACGGCGTCAACCTCACCGACGGCCTCGACGGCCTCGCCGCCGGCTCCTGCGCGATCGTCCTCCTCGCCTACACCGCGATCGCCTTCGTCTCCAACGAGCAGCAGGACCTGGCGCTGCTCTCCGCCTGCCTGGTCGGCGCCTGCATCGGCTTCCTCTGGTTCAACGCCTTCCCCGCCTCGATCTTCATGGGCGACACCGGCTCGCTCGGCCTCGGCGGCGCGATCGGGGCCCTCGCCGTGATGACCCAGACCGAGGTCCTGCTGATCATCATCGGCGGCATCTTCGTGATCGAGGCGCTCTCGGTCCTGCTCCAGGTCTTCGCCTTCAAGGCCTTCCGCCGCCGCGTCCTGCTGATGGCCCCCCTGCACCACCATTTCGAGATGATGGCCTGGTCGGAGACGAAGATCATGCTCCGCTTCTGGATCATCGCCGCCGTCTGCAGCGGCATCGGCTTCACCCTGTACCAACAGTCGATCGGGCGCTAGGGGCTGGCGGTGCCCGAGGTCGAGGTCACCGCCGGTCCGATCGCCTACGAGGACAGCGGCGGCGAGGGGCCGACGATCGTCTTCGTCCCGGGGCTGCTGATGGACGGGCGGCAGTGGCGGAAGGTGATCGCCGAGCTGGAAGGCGAGTTCCGCTGCGTGACGCCGACCCTGCCGACGGGGGCCCACCGCAAGCCGATGCACCGCTCCGCCGACCTCAGCCTGCGCGGGATGGGGCGGATCGTCACCGAGTTCCTCGCGGCGGCCGACCTGCGCGACGTCGTCCTCTGCTTCAACGACTGGTGCGGGGCGCAGGTGATGATCGCCGACGGCGGGATGGAGCGGGTGGCGAAGCTGATCCTCGTCTCCTGCGAGACCGAGGGCAACTACCCACCGGGCCTCGCCGGCTTCGCCGCCTGGCTCTCTGCGAAGGCTCCGGGCGGCTACGTGGTCACCCGCCGCATCCTGCTCAGCCCACGGCTGCGCAAGCTGCCCTTCGTCTTCGGCCACATGACCAAGCGCGGCATCCCCGACGAGCTGATGCGGAGCTGGATGGAGCCGCTGCGGCGCCCCGAGATCCGCCGCGACCTGCGCCACTACGCCGGCGACGCGATGCGCGGCAGGCGCGACCTCGCCGCCGCCACCGCCGCCCTGCCGAAGTTCGAGAAGCCGGTTCTCGTCGTCTGGGACGAGGAGGGCTCGATGATGCCCAACGAGGCCGGCCGCAAGCTCGCCTCCGACTTTCGCGACAGCCGCTACGTCGAGCTGCCCGACTGCTTCACCCTGATCCCCGAGGACCAGCCCGAGGCGCTGGCCGAGGAGATCAGGCGCTTCGCCAGCTGAGCGCGCCTGGTCTTTTGTAGACAACAAGCTGCGAAACTAGTAAGCTGCATATATGGCGTTGAGGGTGGCGTCAATTGGCTTCTCCGCTCTCGGGCATTCGGGCCGAAGGCTTGTCCCCCCGAGGAAGAAAGGAGATCGGATGATTGATGCAGTTGCCCTCAACCTGCTGTTGCTGTGGATGATCGTCCAGAGCGTGCGGCAGTAACCGCCAAGCCCCGGCGCTTCGGCGTCGGGGCGCTAAGGTCCTAAAGAGAAGCCCGCCGAGGCGGGCTTCTTCCAGAGGTCGTTGATCAACGCAACGGACCCTCAACCTGCGACAAATTGTTGCATGGATAGGGCTATCCGGCCAGGTCGCGAAGCTTTGGGCGTGAGACAGCGCGTCCCGGCCAAGGAAATTCGGTCCCCCATGCCGCCGGGCCCTTTCCTCGTGGTCGGTCTCGCCCGCTCCGGGCAGGCGGCGGCGCGGATGCTGGCGGCTCGGGGGGAGACGGTGCGAGCGGTTGATTCCGGGCATCCGGAGGGGGCGGCAGGGCTGGAGGGGGTCGGCGTCGAAGTGGTCCTGGATACGGATGGACTGGCACAGCTCGAGGGGACGCGGACCGTCGTCAAGAGCCCGGGGGTTCCCCGGGAGGCGGCGGTGATCGCAGCCGCGCTGCGCCGGGGGATCCCGGTGGTGGGGGAGCTGGAGCTGGCATGGCGGGCGCTGCCGAACCGCTTCCTCGCCGTAACCGGCACCAACGGCAAGACGACGACGGTCGAGCTGATCGGCCACCTCTTCCGCAGCGCCGGCGAGCCGGTCGCGGTGGCCGGGAACGTGGGCACCGCCCTCTCGGAGCTGGTCGGCGAGGTCCCGGGCGAGGCGACGGTCGTCTGCGAGTGCTCGAGCTTCCAGCTCGAGGACACGGTCGACTTCGCCCCCGAGTGCGCTGTCTTCCTCAACCTCGCCCCCGACCACCTCGACCGCCATCGCGACCTCGACTCCTACCTCGCCGCGAAGCTGCGGATCTTCGCCAACCAGGGCAACGACGACCTCGCCGTCTACAACGCCGACGACCCCTTCGCGGCGAGCACCGACCTCGGCGGCTGCGCCCGCCGCGTTGCCTTCTGCCGCGGCGCCGGCCCGGACTGCGAGGTCGCGCTCGCCGAGGGGACGATCTTCTACGACGGTGAGCCGCTGCTGGCGGCCTCCGAGCTCGGCCTCTTCGGCGAGCACAACGTCGCCAACGCGATGGCGGCAGCCGCGGCCGCGCTCTCGCTGGGGATCGACCGCGAGGCGGTGCGCGATGGGCTGCGCAGCTTCGCCGGCGTCCGCCACCGGCTCGAGCCGGTCGCCGAGATCGGCGGCGTCCGCTTCGTCAACGACTCGAAGGCGACCAACGTCGCCTCGGCCGCGGTCGGGATCCGCGCCTTCGAGGGCGGCGTCCACGCGATCCTCGGCGGCAGCGAGAAGAAGGAGCCGTTCGCGCCGCTGATCGACCCGATCCGCGAGCGGGCGCGCGCCTGTTACCTGGTCGGCGCCACCACCGAGCGGATGGCCCGCGAGCTGGCGCCGGTGCTGGAGGCGGGAGTGGCACTGCACCGCTGCGGGGACCTCGATGACGCGGTCCGGCGGGCGGCTGCGGCGGCGAACCCCGGCGAGGTCGTCCTGCTCTCGCCCGCCTGCGCCAGCTTCGACGCCTTCGAGAACTTCGAAGCGCGGGGCGAGCGCTTCCGCGCGATCGTCGGGGCGCTGGAGCGATGAGCGCCGCCTCGCTGCGCCGCTCGAAGGGCGCGAAGGGGAAGGGGAGGGCGAGGAAGAAGCCGAAGAAGCGCTCGCGGCCGCTGCCGGTCGAGCACAGCATGCTGCTCACCGCGACGCTGTGCCTGCTGGCCTTCGGGGCGGTGATGGTCTTCTCGGCCAGCTCGACGACCAAAGTCCTGGCCGAAGGCGGTCTCTCCGAAAGCGCCTACTACCTCAAGCGCACGCTGATCTTCGGCGCCGTCGCGCTGGCGATCATGCACGTCACCGCCCGCGTCGGCCTCGACAAGATCCGCAACCTGACGCCGCTCCTGCTCGGCGGCTCGATCTTCCTCCTCCTCGCCGTCCTCGGCGCCGGCAGCGAAGTCAACGGCGCCACCCGCTGGATCGGCGGCGGCTCGCTGCAGGTCCAGCCCTCCGAGCTGGCGAAGGTGGCGCTGATCCTCTACGGCGCCGACCTTCTCGCCCGCAAGCCGAAGCGGGCCCGCTCGCTGGAGGGGATCATGCCCTTCCTCCTCGTCACCGCCGCCTCCTGCCTGCTGATCATGGTCGAGCCCGACATGGGGACGACGATGGTGATCGTCTTCGCCGTCGCCGCGATGCTGGTCGCCGCCGGGGCGCGCGCCTCCGACCTCGGCAAGATCGCCCTGGCGATCGGCGCCGTAATGCTGCTGATGGCGGTCGTCGAGCCCTACCGGATGGCGCGCCTCACCTCCTTCCTCAACCCGAGCGCCTCGGCCGAAGGCGCGGGCTTCCAGGCCGCCCAGGCGAAGATCGCTCTCGGTTCCGGCGGCATCTTCGGGGTCGGGATCGGCAACGGCGTCTCCAAGGCCTTCTACCTGCCCGAGGCCCACACCGACATGATCACCGCCGTGATCGGCGAAGAGCTGGGGATGGTCGGGATCACCGCCCTGGTCGGCCTCTTCGGGATGTTCGGCTACGCCGGCCTCAAAACCGCGCAGAAGGCGAAGGACAACTACTCGAAGCTGCTGGTCGCCGGGCTCACCTCGCTGGTCCTCGTGCAGGCGACGATCAACCTCTTCGCGGTGATGGGGCTGGCGCCGCTGACGGGGGTGCCGCTGCCCTTCGTCTCCTACGGCAACAGCAGCCTGATGGCGACCCTGTTCGCGGTCGGGCTGATCCTCAACGTCGCCCGCGGCGGCCGGGCCAAGGCGGCGCGCGCGAGAACGCCCACCCGCGCTGGCAAACTGCGCGTCGTCGAAGGCGGGCGCGCGCCCGCGAGCCAAAGGAGCAGAGCGAAAGGTGCAGGCCGGAAAGCCCAGGGTGGTCGTGGCGGCGGGGGGAACCGCGGGGCACGTGGTGCCCGCCATGGCGGTCGCCGACGAGCTTCGGGCTAGCGGCGCCGCGGTCAGCTTCCTCGGCACGCGGGAGCGGATCGAGGCCGGGCTGGTGCCGGCGGCGGGCTACGAGATCGACTTCGTCAGGGTGCGGGGAATCGACCGCCGCAACCCACTGAAGGCCGCCCGCGCCGGGGCCGAGGCGGTGGCCGCGGTCGGCGCGGCGCGCAAGGTCCTGAGGCGGCGACGCGCCGACGTCGTGCTCGGCGGCGGCGGCTTCGTCGCCGGGCCGGCCGGGCTGGCGGCGTCGCTGACGCGGACGCCGCTGGTCCTGACCGAGGCCGACAGCCACCTCGGTTTGGCGAACCGGCTGCTGGCACGGCGGGCGCGCCGGGTATGCCTCGCCTTCCCGATCGCCGGTCGGGAGGGCGAGCCCTACCTGGTGACCGGGCGGCCGGTGCCGCGGGCGGTGCTGGAGGGCGACCGCGAGCGGGCGCGCGAGCGCTTCGGGATCGCGCCGGACGCCCGAGCGCTGCTGGTGGTCGGCGGCAGCCAGGGCGCCCGCTCGATCAACCTCACCGCGGTCGAGGCCTTCGCCGAGGGTGAGAACGCTTTTCTCTCCGCTATGCGGGAAGAAGTGCGTTCTCACGGCTTCCACGTCATCCACATCGCCGGAAATCGAGACTTCGCCGAGATCGAGGCGCGGCTGGCGGCGGCGCCGCACCGCGAGCGCTACACCCTGCTCTCCTACGAGCCGGACCTCGGCGACGCGCTCGCGGCCTGTGACCTGGTTGTCGGCCGCTCCGGCGGCTCGATCTTCGAGGTGATCGCGGCGGGGCGTCCCGCGATCCTCGTCCCCTATCCGTTCGCCACCGCCGACCACCAGAGCGCCAACGCCGAGTGGATGCGCCGCGGCGGCGCGGCAACCGCGATCCCCGACGTCGAGCTGACCCCGGAGCGCCTCGCGGCCGAGGTCGGGGCGGTGCTGGCAGACGAGGCGCGGCTTCGTGAGATGGCCGCAGCGGCGCGCAAGCTCGCCAAGCCCGAAGCCGCCCGCACGATCGCCGACCAGGTCCTGGAGACGGCACGGTGAGTCGCCCGATCATCGAGTCCGTGAAAAAGGGTGTAGTACGCGCTTTTTCACGGACTCGCGAAGGGGGGGCGCTCCGATGAGCCGGTGGCACGGGCGGCGGCTGCACTTCATCGGGATCGGCGGGGCCGGGATGAGCGGCCTGGCGATGGTCTGCGCCCGGCTCGGCGCGACGGTCAGCGGCAGCGACCGCAGCGACTCCTCTTATATGGAGCGGCTGCGGGGGGCGGGGCTCGATCCTGTCGTCGGCCACGACGCGGCGAACCTGCCCGAGGGGGCCGAGGTCGTCGTCTCGACCGCGATCGCCGCTGCCAACCCGGAGCTGGCGCTGGCCCGAGAGCGGGGGATTGAGCCGATCCACCGCGGCGCCCTGCTGGCCGAGCTCTGCGCCGAGAAGCGGCTGATCGCGGTCGCCGGCACCCACGGCAAGACGACGACGACGGCGATGGCGGTCTGGGCGCTGCGGGCGATCGGAGCCGACCCCGCCTTCTTCGTCGGCGGCGAGGTGCCGGGCCTCGGCCCCGGCGGCGCTCCCGCCAACGCCGGCTGGGGCCAGGGCGAGTGGGTGGTCGCCGAGGCCGACGAGAGCGACGCCAGCTTCCTGCGCCTGCGGCCCGAGGTCGCCGTCGTCACCAACGTCGAGATGGACCACCACAGCCGCTGGGGCTCGCTGGCCGAGCTGCACGAGGCCTTCCGCAGCTTCGTCGGCCCGACGCGGGGCCTGGTCGTGCCCGCCGCCGAGGAGATGGGCTGGCTGGGGGAGCGCAGCGAGGAGGTCCGCTTCGACGCGACCGTGCCGGGCCCACCCGATCTGCAACTGGCGATCCCCGGACAGCACAACCTCCGCAACGCCCGCGCGGCGCTCGGCGCGATTGAGCTCGCCGGCCTCGACACCGAGGCCGCGGCTGCGGCCCTCGGCGGCTTCGCCGGCGTCCACCGGCGCCTGCAACTCAAGGGATCGCGGGGGGCGGTCCATATATATGACGACTACGCCCACCACCCGACCGAGGTCCGCGCCGCGCTCTCGGCCCTGCGGGGGCTGCGGCCCTCCCGCCTCGTCGCGCTCTTCCAGCCCCACCTCTACTCGCGGACCAAGGCCCTGACGGAGGAGTTCGGCGCCGCCCTGGCGCTCGCCGACGAGGTTGTCGTCCTCGACGTGTATCCCGCCCGCGAGGAACCGGTCGGCGAGCTGGCCGGGGTCAGCGGCCTGCAGGTCGCCCAGGCCGCCGCCGAGCGGATGGGCGGTAGAGCGGTCTGGTGGCTGCCCGAGGCCGACGCCGCCCGGCGGGCGCTGGCAGAGCGCCTGGACCGCGGCGGCGACCTCGGCGAGCGGCCGGTCCTGGTCACGATCGGCGCCGGCGACGTCTTCCGGGTCGGCGAGGCGCTGGTCACCGCGCCGGCATCGCCGCCTTCACCGGCAGATCCCGATCGCTCGGCCTGGGAGGGAGAAGGATGAGCGCTCCCCCCGAGGGTCTCGAGCGCGACTTCCCGCTCGCCCGCCTGACCACGGTCCGCACCGGTGGCGAGGCTGACTGGTTCGCCCGTCCCGGGGACGAGGATCGCCTGGTCGCCGCGTTGAGCTGGGCGGAAGCCGAGGGCCAGCCGGTCGGCGTGGTCGGCTCGGGCTCCAACCTGCTGGTCGCCGACGCCGGCTTCCACGGCCTGGCGCTGAAGCTCGACGGCGAGCTCGCGGAGATCGAGCGCGACGGCGAGCGGGTCGTCTGCGGCGGCGGCTACCGCTTCCCCTCGGCGGCGGCGAAGACCGCCGGCTGGGGGCTCTCCGGCCTCGAGTTCGGGGTCAACATCCCGGGGACCGCAGGCGGCGCGGTGCGGATGAACGCCAACGCCTACGGCGGCGAGCTGGCGCGGGTGCTTCAGTGGGTCGACGTCTGCACCGGCGCCGGCAGCGACCGGCGCCTGCCCGACCAGCTCGGCTTCGAGTACCGGCGCTCGAATCTGAAGGCGGGCGAGGTTGTCGCCCGCGCCTCCTTCCGGCTGCAGCCTGCGGACCCGGAGGAGATTCGGGCGACCCTGGCCTCGATGCGCGAGCGCCGGCGCGAGGCACAGCCGTCCGGGATCAAGACCTTCGGGTCGACCTTCAAGAACCCGGAGGACCCGCGGGCGGAGGGACGCTCCGCCGGGCAGCTGCTGGAGGCCGCCGGGTGTCGCGGCCTCCAGCAGGGCGGCGCCCGCTTCTCCGAGAAGCACGCCAACTTCGTCGAGAACTTCGCCGGGGCGACCACCGCCGACGTGCTCGAGCTGATGGCGGCGGGGCGGCGCCGCGTCCACGAGCGCTTCGGGGTCGAGCTCGAGCCCGAGGTCCAGATCCTGGGGGAGGTCGAGTGGCCCGCCGGCTGGGATCTCTGAGGCTGCGGGCGGCGCTCGCCGCGCTCGCGGTCCTGGTCGCCGCCATCGCCGTCTACTGGCTGTTCATCCGCCAGAAGACCGCCGAGCCGACGGTCTCGGTCCCGCGGCTGGCGGCGACGATCGGCGAAGGCTCGGGCGCGGTCGGCGTCGCCGCCGACGGCCGCCTCGTCCGCTGGCTGCCGTTGCCCGAAGAACCGCCGCTGCCGCGGCTGCCGCTCGAACGCCCGCCGAAGGGGGGGCGGGTGAGGGGCCCGGCGCTGGAACAGGTGCGGGTGCTCGGCGCCGTCCCCGAGGCCCTGCGCCCCTACGTCGAAAGCAGCTACTACGGCGAAAGCGGCGTCGACGTCGACCTCACCACCGGGATCGAAATCCGCTTCGGCGACGACTCGCAGGCGAAGCGGAAGTGGACCGCGGTGGCCGGCGTGCTCGCCAATCCGGAAGTGAGCAGCCTCGATTATGTAAACGTGCAAGCGCCCGCCCGACCCTCCTGGGGAGGCTCCGAACATGAACTGCCGCCAGCACCCTGAACCCTGCCTGAGGGAGCGGAAACCGCTCTGGCAAGCGGCGCCGCAAACACTCGACCGTAGCTTGAGGGGTGGGCAACCCTCAACCAGGGGTCGAGAAATCGACCTGCACGATGCCTGGCGGCGGTTTGACAGAACCCCGCGGATGCCCTACGTTCAAGCGCAATTTCCGTGCTTCCTCCAGCGCCTCGAACCCTTGAGGATCGCTGAAGGCTCGGACGGAAAGAAGGCTCAACTCAACTCAAAGCTTTGAAATGGCGCCAAGGGAAACCGGGCGCGCCGGAGAAAATCGGGAGATGGAATCCACTTACCTCGCGGTCATCAAGGTCGTCGGCGCCGGCGGCGGCGGTACCAACGCGGTCAGCCGCATGATCGACGCCGGCATCCGCGGTGTCGAGTTCGTCGCGGTCAACACCGACGCGCAGGCGCTGCAGGCCTGTGACGCCGACATCAAGCTTTCGATCGGCCAGGAGCTGACCCGCGGGCTCGGCGCCGGGGGCAACCCCGAGGTCGGCGCGGGCGCCGCGGCCGAGAGCCGCGACGAGATCAAGGAGGCGCTGAAGGGCGCCGACATGGTCTTCGTCACCGCCGGCGAGGGCGGCGGCACCGGTACCGGCTCGGCGCCGGTGATCGCCGAGATCGCCAAGGAGGAGATCGGCGCCCTCACCGTCGGCGCGGTCACCAAACCGTTCGAGTTCGAGGGCAAACGGCGGATGCAGCAGGCGCTCGAGGGGATCGAGAAGCTGCGCAACAAAGTCGACACCCTGATCATCGTCCCGAACGAGAAACTGCTGCAGGCGGTCGAGCGCCGGACCAGCGTCCTCGAGGCCTTCCGGATGGCCGACGACATCCTCCGCCAGGGCGTCCAGGGGATCACCGACCTGATCACCATCCCCGGCCTGATCAACCTCGACTTCGCCGACGTGCGGACGATCATGCGCGACGCCGGCTCGGCCCTGATGGGCGTCGGCTCGGCCTCCGGCGAGGCCCGCGCCCTCGACGCCGCCAAAGCGGCGATCACCTCGCCGCTGATCGAGGAGTCGATCAAGGGCGCGACCGGGATGCTGCTCAACATAACCGGCCCCGAGGACCTCGGGCTGTTCGAGGTCAACGAGGCGGCCCAGCTGGTCCAGGCCGAGGCCGACGACAACGCCAACATCATCTTCGGCTCGGTCGTCGACCAGTCGATGAAGGACGAGGTCCGGGTCACGGTGATCGCCACCGGCTTCGAGGGCTTCGAGCTCCTCGCCCGCTCGCCGCAGCGGGTGCGCCGCCGCTACGAGAGCCGCCCGCGGGTCTCCGCCGAGGACACGGAAATCCGCAAACTCCGGGTCTCCGAGGACGACATCGACGTTCCGGGGTTTCTGAAGGAATAGGTCGCGGGGAGGGCGTCGGGCACCCCCTCCCAGACGCGCTTGCTTCGCTCGCTTTGGGGAGTGTCTGGGAGGGGGTGCCCGACGCCCATGCGCGTGCCTCTCGGTCAATAGGCTGAGGGTCGATGCGTACTCCTCTTTATGAGCAGCATCTTGACCTTGGGGCCAAGGTGGTGGATTTCGCCGGCTGGGAGATGCCGGTCACCTACGAGGGGATTCGCGAGGAGCATTCGGCGGTGCGGCGGCATGCGGGGATGTTCGACGTCTCCCACATGGGGCAGGTCGAAGTCGAGGGGCGGGGGTCTCTCGCCTTCCTGCAGCGGGTGCTCTCCAACGACGTGGCGGTGATTCACCTCGGCGGGGCGCAGTACTCGTGCCTGTGCAACGAGGAGGGCGGTGTGATCGACGACCTCTTCGCCTACCGGCTTGGCGGCGACCGCTACCTGATCGTCACCAACGCCGCCAACCACGAGGCCGACCTGGCCTGGCTGGGCCGGCAGAGCCGCGAGTTCGACGCGCTCGTCCGCGACGTCGCCGACCGCTACGCGATGCTCGCCGTCCAGGGACCGCACGCGCGCACCGTGCTGGAAGCCACCCTGGGGGTCGAGTTGCCGCCGCGGTTCCGCGTCTCCCACGTCCAGGTCGGACGCCGCCCGGCGCTCGCCTGCGGCACCGGCTACACCGGCGAGGACGGGGTCGAGCTGCTGATCGACCCGGAGGTCGCGGTGCCGGTCTGGCGCGAGCTGCTCGACGCCGGGATCGTCCCCTGCGGGCTCGGCGCCCGCGACACCCTGCGGCTGGAGGTCTGCTACCCGCTGCACGGCAATGAGCTGACGCCGCAGCGCAACCCGATCGAGGCCGGGCTCGGCTGGTGCTGCAAGGAGGCGACGGGGTTCGTCGGCTCCGAGGCGGTCGCCCGCGCCCGGGCCGCGGGGACGCTCGAAAAGCTCGTCGCCTTCGAGATCGAGGGCCAGGGGATCCCGCGCGCGGGCAACCCGGTGATCCACGACGACGAACCGGTCGGGGTCGTGACCAGCGGCACCTTCGCGCCCTCGCTCGAGGTCGGCGCGGGGATGGCCTACGTACGGTCGGAGCTTGCGGAGACCGGGACCGAGATCGAGATCGACGTCCGTGGCAAGCGACGCCCCGCCCGGATAGCTTCCAAACCCCTGTATGCGAGTCCGTCGGCGAAATAATCGCGGCCCGGATGAGGCCGAATGACGCTGCGCGATGCGGCCTCTCCCGGCACCCACGTAGCGCCGCGACGCGGGTGCCGTCTCGTGACCGCCTCGCTTGGTCATCGACCTCCCCGGACTCGCGCTGATTTCGCCGACGGACTCGCAAAGGAGATGAAATGAACTATCCAGAGGATCTTCTCTACCACCCCGAACACGACTGGGCCCGGATCGAGGGGGACCAGGCGACCCTGGGGATCACCTGGTACGCCCAGGACGCGCTCGGCGAGGTCGTCTTCTTCGACCCACCCGAGGTCGGCGCGGCGATCCAGAAAGACTCCTCCTACGCCGAGGTCGAGTCGGTGAAGGCGGTCAGCGACGTGATCGCGCCGCTCTCGGGCGAGATCGTCGAGGTCAACGACGCCCTCCAGGATTCGCCGGAGAAGGTCAACCAGGACCCCTACGGCGAGGGCTGGCTGGTCAAGGTGCGGCTGACCGCGCCCGAGGAGGCCGAGACGCTCCTCGGCGTCGAGGAATACCGCAAGTTGCTGGACTCCTAGGCGCTAAGCCCGGCATCCGCCTCCCCTAGCATCAGGCGGGTGACCCGCTACACCTCCGCCACCCCCGACGACCGGCGGGAGATGCTCGCTGCGATCGGCGTGGATTCGGTCGACGAGCTGTTCGAGCAGATCCCGGCCGACCTGCGCCTGGGGCGGCCGCTGGCGCTGCCGGAGGGGATGAGCGAGGCCGAGGTCTACGAGCGGTTGAGCGCGCTGGCGGCGCGCAACGCCGACGCCGAAGAGCAGGTCTGTTTCCTCGGGGCGGGGATGTACGACCACTACGTGCCGGCGATCGTCGAGGCGATCGTCTCGCGCAGCGAGTTCCTCACCCCCTACACGCCCTACCAACCCGAGATCAGCCAGGGCGGGCTGCAGGCGATGTTCGAGTTCCAGACGGCGATGTCGGAGCTGACCGCGCTGCCGGTCTCCAGCGCCGGCCTCTACGAGGGCCCCTCGTCGCTGGCGTCCGCCGGCTACCTCGCGATCGGCGCGACCAAGCGCAGGCGCTTCGTCGTCTCCCGCGGCGTCCACCCGCACAGCCGCGAGACGCTGCGGACCTACGCGGTGGGCTTCGGGGCCGAGGTGGTCGAGGCCGGTCTCGACGGTGGGCTGACCGACGCGGCGGCGCTGGCAGAGGCGGTCGACGGCGAGACCGCGGCGGTCTTCCTGCAGAGCCCGAACTTCCTCGGCGCGGTCGAGGACGTCGAGGCGATCGGCGCGGCGGCGAAGCAGCACGGGGCGCTCTTGGTCGTTGCCTGCGACCCGATGACGCTGGGGATCCTCAAGCCGCCGGGCGAGTGCGGCGCCGACATTGCCCTCGGTGAGGGCCAGCCGCTCGGCAACCGCCTCGACTTCGGCGGCCCCTCGTTCGGGTTCTTCTGCGCGACCGAGGAGCAGATCCGCCGCATGCCGGGCCGGATCGCCGGCGAAACCGAGGACGTCGACGGGCGCCGCGGCTTCGTCCTCGCGCTGCAGACCCGCGAGCAGCACATCCGCCGCGAGAAGGCCACCAACAACATCTGCACCGCCCAGGCGCTGAACGCGCTGGGGGCGATGGTCCACCTCGCCTGGCTAGGGCGGCAGGGCTTCCGCGAGCTCGGGGGGCTGCTGCTCCAGCGCACCGCCTACGCGCGCGAGCGCCTCGCCGCGGTCGAGGGCGTCGAGCTGCTGCACGAGGCGCCGGTCGCGAGAGAGTTCGCGGTGCGCCTGGAAGCACCGGTCGAGAGGGTCCTCGACCGTGTGGCCGAGCGCGGCATCGGGGCCGGCTACCCGCTGGGCCGCGAGTACCCGGAGTTCGAGGACGGCCTCCTGGTAGCGATCACCGAGCGCCGCACGAAAACCCAGATCGACCAGCTGGCCGAGGCGCTGGGGGCGGCGATCGCCGCCGAGCGTGGCGCTTTCCTCTCGGATAGCGAGAGCAAGTCGACACTCGCGGGCGGGGCCGCCTGATGGCGTTGACCGAGACGCCGATGCAGGCCGAAAAGGCGCAGACGATCTTCGAGAAGTCGAAGCCGGGGCGGCGGGCGGCGGCTTTGCCCGCGGCCGACGTTCCCGAGCGGCCACTCGACGAGCTGATCCCCGCGAACCTGCTGCGCGCCGAGCCGCCGCGGCTGCCGGAGATCGCCGAGCCGGAGATCGTCCGCCACTACAACCGGCTCTCGCGTCGCAACTTCGACCTCGACACCGGCTTCTACCCGCTCGGCTCCTGCACGATGAAGCACAACCCGCGGCTAAACGAGCGGGTCGCGGCGCTGCCAGGGCACGCCCGGCTGCACCCGGCGCAGGACCCGAAGCGGGCGCAGGGGGCGCTGGAGCTGATGTGGTTGCTGCAGGAGAGCCTGAGCGAGATCTGCGGCCTGCCGCACGTGTCGCTCCAGCCGAGCGCCGGCTCCCACGGCGAGCTCGCCGGCCTGCTGCTGACCCGCGCCTATCACGCCGACCGCGGCGAAGAACGGACCAGGGTGCTGGCGCCGGACACCTCGCACGGGACCAATCCGGCCTCGGTGACGATGGCCGGCTTCAGCGTCGTCAAGGTCGCGACCGACGAGCGCGGCGGCGTCGAGATGGACGATCTGCGGGCGAAGATCGCCGAGGACCCCGACGACGTCGCCTGCCTGATGCTGACCAACCCGAACACGCTCGGCGTCTTCGACGAGAACATCGCCGAGATCGCCTCGCTGATCCACGAGGCGGGCGGCACCCTCTACTACGACGGCGCCAACCTCAACGCGGTGATGGGCCACTCGCGACCCGGCGACATGGGCTTCGACATCGTCCACGTCAACCTCCACAAGTCCTTCAGCCAGCCCCACGGGGGCGGCGGCCCCGGCGCCGGCCCGATCGCCGTCTCCGACCGGGTCGAGCCCTACCTGCCGCGGCCGCAGGTCGTCCGCCGCGAGGGCAGCAACGGCCACGGCCCGAGCTTCGACCTCGACTTCGAGCGGCCCCGGTCGATCGGCCGCCTGCGCGGCTTCCAGGGCAACTTCGGCGTCTTCGTCCGCTCCTACGCCTACATCCTCAGCCTCGGCGCCGACGGCCTCGCCGAGGCCTCCGAAACCGCCGTCCTCAACGCCAACTACCTGAAGGCGCGGCTCGCCGAGGACCGTGCCGGCGAGCGCCTGCCGATCGCCTTCGACCGCCACTGCATGCACGAGTTCGTCCTCTCCGGCAAGCCGATGAAGCGCGAGCTCGGCCTCGCCACCCTCGACCTCGCCAAGCGCCTGCTCGACTTCGGCTTCCACCCGCCGACCGTCTACTTCCCGCTCCTGGTCGAGGAGGCGCTGATGGTCGAGCCGACCGAGACCGAGACCAAGGAGTCCCTCGACGCCTTCGCGGAAGCAATCGAGAAGATCCTCACCGAGGCCGAGGAAGACTCCGAGGTCGCCAAGAGCGCCCCGTACACCACCCCCGTCCGCCGCCTAGACGAGGTAAGAGCCACCCGCCACCCCGTCGTCCGACAAGACCTCTCGTCTTCCGCTGTTCCTTTGCCCGGGATAGCAGGGGAAAGGAACAGCTAAAGGGCTGGGAGCGCCTGCTCGAGCTCGAGCACTGGGGCGAAGAGGTCGCCGTGATCGTCGAGGCGCTTCAGAACATCGGTCGTCTCGAAGACAAGGTGGTCGCCTTTGCCTGACTCGGCGGCTTTTTCGACCTCCTCCCAGGTGATCGGGGTCGAGCAGGTGGGGCGTTCGCGGGCTCGCAGCGAGTAGACGGAGATCGTGGTTTTGCGTTCATTGTTCTGGTACCAGTCGATGAAGACCTTGCCGCTGCGGTCGGTCTTTTTGCCCATCTTCGCGAGGATGTTCTCGGGGTCCTGCTTGGCGACGATCTGGGCGATCGCCTGGGCGAAGGGGCGGGTCTGCTCGTAGGAGGTCCTGGCGTTGAGGGGGACGTAGAGCTGCATCCCCTTCGAGCCGGAGGTCTTGGCGAAGCACTCGAGCCCCAGCTGGGCGAGCAGGTCGCGCAGCCGCAGCGCCACCCGCGAGCAGTCGACGACGTCGGCGGGCGGGCCGGGGTCGAGGTCGAAGGCCACCACGGTCGGGCGTTTCGGCGCCCGGCTCCTGGAGAGCGAGGGGTGTAGCTCGAGCGCCGCCAGCTGCGCCATCCAGATCAGCGTCGGCAGGCTGTCGCAGACGCAGAACTCGATCACGCCCGCGCGCGGCCCCGCCTGCACCTTCGCGGTCTTCACCCATCTCGGCCGGTGCTTCGGGCAGCGCTTCTCGAAGAAGGCCGCGTCGAGGTCCTCGACCCCTTCCGGGAAGCGCCGCAGCGTCACCGCCCGCCCGCTCAGGTGGGGGACGATCGCCGGCGCCACCTTGGCGTAGTAGTCGACCATCTCGCCCTTGCTGAACCCGGTCGCCGGGTAGAGCACCTTGTCGAGGTTGGTCAGCCGCAGCTCCTTTCCGTCGACCTCGACCTGCCGCGTCTCGCCCACGGCCAGAGCCTATTTGGAGGCTTTGGCTTTGGAGCGCGAAGAGCCTTTGGCTTTCGCTTTGCCCTTTTTGGCGGCCGCCGATTTCGATTTGCTCGATTTAGAGGCTTTGGCTTTGCCGCCCGCGGCGCCCTTCTCTTTCACCGCGGCGATCGATTCCTCCAGCGCCGCCATCAGGTCCGGGGCTTTGGTCGCCTTCGGCTCCTCGGCTTCGGGCGCAACGATCTCCTTGCCTTCGGCCTTGCGTTCGATCAGCGCCAGCAGCTGCTCGCGGTACTCGTCCCGGTAGGCGCTCGGGTCGAATTCGGTGCTCAGCGAGGCGATCAGCTGCTCGGCCATCTCGCGCTCGCGCTTGGCGACCTTCGGCGCCTTGTCGGGCAGCGAGTCGTCGAGTTCGGAAGCCGGCACGACCTCGTCGTGGAAGCGCATCGTCGTCAGCGTGAGGACGCCGTCGGAGGCGCGGATCGCCGCAAGGTGCTCTTTGTTGCGGAAGACGAAGCGGGAGATCGCCGCCTTGCCCGAGGCTTCCATCGCCGCCGCCAGCAGCGAGTAGGCCTTCTCGGCGCCGTCGGCGGGGCCGAGGTAGTAGGGGCTGTCGAAGTACATCGGGTCGATTTCCTCGATGTCGACGAAGTCCTGGACGTCGATCGCCCGCGTCTTCTCCGGCGCCAGCGCCGCCATCTCGTCCTTGCTCAGCGGCACGTACTGGCCGGGAGAGAGCTCGTAGGCCTTGACGATGTTCTCGTAGGGGACCTCCTCGTCGGTCCCCTCGGCGACTCGCCGGTGTTTGATCCGGGAGCTGTCGGACTCGCGGATCTCGCGCAGGGCGATGTTGCGCCGCGCCACCGCGCTGTAGAGGCGCACGGGCACGTTCAGCAGCCCGAAGCTGATCGTCCCGCTCCATATCGCTCTAGCCATCGGCGATCACCTACCCGGATTGTTTCAAGCAAAAGCCGGGCGATCGATCGAGGTCGCCGCGGCGGCAGCCATCTTGCGCGGGCGATCGGGGATGATCCGCCGGTGCTCTTCGCGCTGCGAGACGTCGGCCTGGACCGCGGCGGCAAGACCGTGCTCGACGGGTTGAGCGCCGAGATCCCGGAGGGGGCGACGGCGGTCGTCGGGCCCTCGGGCGCCGGCAAGTCGACGCTGCTGCGGCTGCTCAACCGGCTCGCCGACCCCGACCGCGGCGAGATCGCCTACCGGGGGCGGCCGCTGAGCGACTACGAGCCGCTGGCACTGCGCCGCGAGGTCGCGCTGGTGCCCCAGTTGCCGGCGCTGCTTCCGGGCACGGTGGAGACGAACCTCGCTTACGCCGCCTCGCTCGCGGGCGAGGAGCTCGACGCCGAGCGCACCCTCGGTCTCGCCGGTCTCGAGCCTTCCTTCGCCGGGCGCGACGTCTCGAAGCTCTCGGTCGGCGAGCAGCAGCGGGCGATGCTGGCGCGCGCCCTGGCGCAGCGGCCCCGGGTCCTCCTCCTCGACGAGCCGACCTCGGCCCTCGACCATGCCGCCCGCGACAGGATCGAGGCGACCCTGGCCGAGCTGCGCCGCGAGCTCGAGATCTCGATCGTCCTCGTCAGCCACGACCCCGATCAGGCGCGCCGCCTCGGCGACCAGATCTACGAGATGCCCGCGTGAGCACCTCGATCCACGTCGAGCTCTGGCAGGTCGCCGCCTCGCTGGCGCTGGTCGCGCTCGCCGCGGCGATCTCCTTCTGGCGCGGCGCCGACCTCGAGCGCGACATCGGCATCGCCACCGTCCGCTCCTTCGTCCAGCTCACCCTGGTCGGCTACGCGATCAAGCTGATCTTCGAAGCCGACACGATCTGGCTCGTCCTGGCGCTGCTGACCGTGATGGTCGCCTTCGGCGCCCTCACCGCCCGCAGCCGGGCCAAGAAGGTCCCGGGGGCCTTCGGGCCGCTGCTGATCGCCCTCGCCCTGGCCGGCGGCACCACCCTCGGGCTCGTCGTCCTCCTCGGCATCTTCGAACCGACGCCGCGCTACCTGGTCCCGGTCGGCGGCATGGTGATCGGCAACGCGATGACCGCCAGCGCCGTCGCCCTCAACCGCCTCGGGGACGAGATGGCCGAGGCGCGGGCGCGGATCGAGGCGACGCTCGCGCTCGGCGCCACCGCCCGCGATGCGGCACTGCCGACCGTCCGCCGTGCCCTGCGCTCGGGGATGATCACCCTCGTCGACTCGACCAAGACCACCGGCCTGATCTTCTTCCCCGGCACCATGGTCGGGATGCTCCTCGCCGGCGCCAATCCCACCGACGCCGTCCGCCTGCAGCTGATCCTCCTCTACGTCCTCCTCGGCAGCGTCTCGATCGCGGCCCTGACCGCGACCGCCCTCGCCTACCGCAACTTCTTCACCCCAGCGGCCCAGCTGCGCGAACCGGGCACCTGACACTGCGCATTTCGGCGTCCTCGCTCGGTCATGTGCAGAGCACACTCCCTCGCTCGTCCTTGAACTGCTTGGTCAGGAACCCGCTAAGCGGGCACCTGACCGGCGCATTTCGGCGTCCTCGCTCGGTCATGTGCAGAGCACATTCCCTCCCTCGTCCTTGAACTGCTTGGTCAGGAACCCGCTTGACGGCGGTCGGGGTGGGGGTTGCCGGACACTCCCCGCTGTTGTCCGCCGACCCCCACCCCGACCGCCCCTCGTCGGCCGGAAGCATCTCGCCCCTACACTCGCCTCGTGTCCCGTGCGCAGCGGCTGACCCTCGTCGCCACGATTCTCGGCTCGACCGTCGTCTTCCTCGACAGCACCGTGGTCAACGTCGCCCTGCCGGCGATCCGGGACGGGCTGGGGGCGGGGCTCTCCGGCCAGCAGTGGGTGGTCGAGGCCTACATGCTGACCCTGGTCTCGCTTCTCCTCGTCGGCGGTTCGCTTGGCGACCAGTTCGGGCGCAGGCGGATGTTCGTCTTCGGCCTGGTCGGCTTCGGGGCGACCTCGGCGCTCTGCGCGATCGCCCCCAGCACCGCGTTCCTGGTCGGGGCCCGGGCGCTGCAGGGGATCGCCGGGGCGCTGCTGGTTCCCGGCTCGCTGGCGATCGTCGCCGCCACTTTCGAGGGCGAGGCGCGCGGGCAGGCGGTCGGGACCTGGACCGCGTGGACCGGGATCGCGACCGTGATCGGCCCGGCCGGCGGCGGCGCCCTGATCGGGCTGACCTCCTGGCGGGCGATCTTCTGGGTCAACCTGCCGCTGATCGCAGCGACCGTCGCCCTGACCCTGCACTCGGTCGAGGAGAGCCGCGACCCCGACGCCTTCCGCGGCATCGACCGGGGCGGGATCGCCCTCTCCGCTGCCGGGCTCGGCGGCCCGGTCTTCGCCCTGGTCGAGCAGCCGAACTACGGCTGGAGCGACCCGGTCGTCTGGGTCCCGCTGCTTGCCGGCGTCGCCTGCTTCGCGCTCTTCGTCCGGCACGAGGCGCAGGCGCGGCACCCGATGATGGACCTCGGCCTCTTCCGCATCCGCAACTTCGCGATCGCCAACCTGACCACGCTCTCGGCCTACGCGGGTCTGATCGGCGGCCTCTTCTTCGTCGCCCTCTTTCTCCAGCAGGTCGCCGGCTACTCGCCGCTGGAGGCGGGGCTGGCGACGACGCCGATCTCGGTCATCCTCTTCCTCCTCTCGCCCCGCTGGGGCAGGCTCGCCTCGGGCACCGGGCCGCGCCTGCCGATGAGCCTCGGCCCGATCGTCGGCGGCCTCGGGCTGCTGTTGATGCTGCGGATCGATTCCGGCGCCGACTACCTCGCCGACGTGCTGCCGGCGATCCTCGTCTTCGGCCTCGGCCTCTCGGCCACGGTGGCGCCGCTGACGGCGACCGTCCTCGACTCGGTCCCCGAGCACCGCGTCGGCGTCGCCTCCGGGATCAACAACGGCGTCTCCCGCGTCGCCGGCCTGCTTGCGATCGCCATCCTCGGCGCCGTAATCTCCGCCCGCTTCGCCGCGGTAGCCGGCCCGGGCGTCTCCGGCGGCCCACTCACCGCCCACGCCCCCGGCCCCTCCACCTCGGCCTTCCACCTGGGCATAGTCATCGCCGGAATCCTCATGGTCCTAGGCGGCATCGCCTCCGGCCTCTGGATTGAAAACCCGAAACAGCAAGTGGATGCCGTGCCCGCCGGAGGCAACGCCGCCGCCGGCGAGTGCGGCCACAGCTCCAACTGCGACTGCAGGGACGACGACCAGCAAAACAAGCCAAGGGCGGCAGCCGAAACGGCCTGAGCTGAGCGGTCCACGCAACGGCTTCGCTGCTCGGAGTGGTTCCCCCGCTACCGCTAGATCAGCCGGAACGGGTGCCCCTTGAGCGGGCGGATACTCAAAACGGGGACCTGATTACGTCGCCGTTTGTCCGAGCAAGGGGCACCCGTTCCGGCACCCACGACCAAGCCAAACGGCACCCACCCCGAAACCCACACTAGAGGCCTGATGTGGGTTACCCACGCACGCGGATGACGCCGCATACCGGCGCTGGATCGCCACCCACCTGCTTGCGGGTAGCAACCACTACCCGCTTCACCCGCGGGCGGCGCCCAGCTTCGTCTGCGACGCCCCCGCGCACGCGCCTAACCCACATCAAGCCTCTAGGCTCCGTCCCTCATGCCCAAGCCCATCATCTTCTCCGGCATCCAGCCGACCGGCCGCAAGCACCTCGGCAACTACATCGGCGCGATCCGCCAGTACGTCGAGGGCCAGGAGCGGGGCGAGCCGGCGATCTTCTGCATCGTCGACCTGCACGCGATCTCGGTTCCCTACGACCCGGCCGAGCTGCGCGAGCGCACCTACGACACCGCCGCGATCCTGCTCGCCGCCGGCCTCGACCCCGAGCGCTGCATCCTCTTCCGCCAGTCCGACGTCGCCGAGCACGCCGAGCTGACCTGGCTGCTCTCGGCGGTCACCGCCCACGGCGACCTCAACCGCATGCACCAGTTCAAGGAAAAGGTCGGCAAGGACCGCGAACTCGCCTCGGCGGCGCTCTTCTACTACCCGGTGCTGATGGCCGCCGACGTGCTCGCCTACCGCGCGACCGAGGTCCCGGTCGGCGACGACCAGCGCCAGCACGTCGAGCTGATGCGCGAGATCGCCCGCCGCTTCAACGCCCGCTTCGGCGAGGTGCTGGTCGTCCCGGAGCTGGTGATCCCCGAGGTTGGCGCCCGGATCATGGACCTGCAGGAGCCCGAGCGGAAGATGTCGACGACCGGCGGCACCGAGCAGGGCACGGTCCTCGTCCTCGACGGGCCGGACGCGATCCGCAAGAAGTTCGGCTCGGCCGTCACCGACTCCGGCCGCGAGATCGTCCGCCGCGACGACAAGCCCGGGATCACCAACCTGATCGACATCCTCGCCGTCGCCCGTGGCACCGACCAGGCGGCGATCGAAGCCGAGTTCGAGGGCTCGGGCTACGGCGACTTCAAGCAGGCGGTCGCCGAGGCGGTGGTCGCCTACCTGGCGCCGGTGCAGGCGCGCTACGCCGAGCTGCGCGGCGACGAGGCCGAGCTCGACCGTCTCCTCGGTCTCGGCGCCGAGAAGGCGCGGGCGATCGCCGCCCCGGTCCTCGCCGACGTCCGCGAGCGCATGGGCTTCGGCCGCCCGAGCTCCTGAGAACGCACTTCTTCCCGCATAGCGGGAACAACCGCGTTTTCACCCCGGCGGCCGTCCCGGCGCCTCTCTACGCTTCCTGCCGATGGCCGTAGCCGACCTCGACCTCGATCTCGACCTCGACGTCTTCGCCGGGCCCTTCGACCTGCTGATGGCGGTCGTCCTGCGCGAGGAGGTCAGCCTGCTCGACCTGCAGCTGGGCGAGGTCGTCGTCGCCTACGTCGAGCACCTCGAGCGCGAGGGCGAGCTGGAGCTCGAGGTGGCGACCGAGTTCCTCGTCCTGATCGCCGCCCTGCTGGAGCTGAAGTCGCGGCTGATGCTGCCCGGCCCGGAGGACGAGCTCGACGAGATGAAGCCCGAGGAGGCGCTCGAGGAGCTGATCGCGCGGATGCTCGAGTACCGCCGCTACCGCGACGCCGCCGCCGAGCTGGCCGAGCGCTTCGAGTCCCAGCGCGGCTACCTCTACCGCTCGGCGCCGCTGCCGGCGGAGCTGCGCCGGGTCGCCGTCGAGGCGGCGAGCGCGGTCTACGAGCCCGACCAGCTCGGGGCCGCCCTCGGCGACCTGCTGACCGAGCCGCCCGACGTCGACCTCAGCCACATCCGCCCGACCGTCTCGCTGGAACGGCGGCTGCGGGCGGTCCGCGACGTCCTCCTGCACCGCCGGGACTTCGACTTCGACGAGGAGTTCGGCGGCGAGGACCGGCTGACCCAGGCGGTCACCGTCTTCGCGATGCTCGAGCTCTACCGCAAGGGCGAGGTGACCTGGGAGCAGGACCGCTGCTTCGGCCCGATCCGGGTGAAGAAGGCCTCGCCGAGCGAGATCGGCAAGGGCGCATGAGCGACCTCTCCCGCACCGTCGAGGCGCTGCTCTTCCTCTCGCCGCAGCCGGTCGCGGTCGCGGACCTCGCCGAGGCGACCCAGGCGACCGAGGGGCAGGTCGAAGAGGCGCTCGGGCTGCTGCGCGAGGACCTCGCCGAGGGCCGGCGCGGGGTGGTCCTGCGCGAGGTCGGCGGCGGCTTCAGCCTGGCGAGCGCCCCGGCGAGCGAGGAGGCGGCCCGGCGCCTGCTGGCGAAGCCGCGGACGCCGCCGCTGACCCAGGCCCAGGCCGAGACGCTGGCGATCGTCGCCTACCTGCAGCCGGTCTCGCGCCCCGAGATCGCCCGCATCCGCGGCGTCAGCTCCGAGTCGGCGGTGACCAGCCTCGCCGAGCGCGGCCTGATCGAGGAGTCGGGCCGCTCCCAGTTCGGCGCCGCCATCTTCAAGACCTCGGAGCTGTTCGAGCGGCTCTTCGGGCTCAGCGGCCTCGACCAGCTGCCCGATCCGTCGAAGTTCGACCCGAGCCCGGAGGACGAGCGGGAGCTGCGCGAGCGGCTCCTGAAGGCGGGGGAACAAAGAGCCGAGTGAACGGCGGGAGAGGTCGAGGGGGGTCTCGGCGGACAAAAAATGGGGAGTGTCCGGCGAGACCCCCCTCGACCTCTCCATCGTGAGGCTGGCGAAGTTCCTCGCCCATGGGGGAGTTGCCTCTAGGCGACGAGCTGAGGAGATCATCGCCAAGGGGTTGGTGACGGTTGGCGGCGAGGTCGTAACCGATCCGGCTCGGGACGTCGGCGAGGGCGACGACGTGCGGGTCAACGGGGCGCCGGTCGCCGCTGAGGCTCGTGAGGTTTGGGCGGTGAACAAGCCGGTCGGGGTCGTCTCGACGGCGCGGGAGCCGGGGGAGCGGACGCCGGTGGTGGAGCTGGTCGAGACGGAGGCGCGGCTGTATCCGGTGGGGCGGCTCGACGCCGACTCGAGTGGCCTCTTGCTGCTGACCAACGACGGTGAGCTGGCGAACCGCCTGACGCATCCCCGCTACGAAGTGCCGAAGACCTACGTGGCGAAGCTGAAGCGTTCGATCGCCGCCGCCGACCTGGAGCGCCTCGCCCGCGGCGTCGAGCTCGAGGACGGCCCCACCGCACCCACGCAGGTGAAGCGCCGCGGCGACTGCGAGGTCGAGATCGTCCTCCGCGAAGGCCGCAACCGCCAGGTGCGGCGGATGCTGGAGGCGGTCGGCAACGAGGTGACGGCGCTGCGCCGCGTCCGCTTCGGCCCGCTGGCGCTCGGCGGCCTGAAGGAGGGTGCTTCGAGGCGACTTTCGGAAGAGGAGATCGCCCAGTTGCGCGAGGCGGCTGGTTGAGCCACGAGTCACCGGCTTGCCTGAAGCGACTCGTCGAAAGTTCCAGCCGCCTGGGGCAGCCAAATCCCCCTCCTACAAGCTTGCGGGGAGGGGGATTTCCTGCCAGGAGCGGCTAGGAACTGCTGGAGGCGGCGCCAGGAGGATGCTGGGTGCCGCCAGCCGATTGGCCAAGACGAGCGGCAACAGTGGCGGTGACAGCCTCGGCTTCCTGTTCTGCTTCGCGGTGAGTGACCCGCAGGACCGAGTAGCCCGCTCTCATCAGTTCGCGGTCGCGCCGGCGGTCGCGCTCGGAGGCGACGTGGGAGGCGTGGAAGGCACGGCTGTCGGCCTCGAGGACGAAGCGGTGGTCGGGCCAGAGGAAGTCGACCTCGATGCGCTTGGTGGCGAGCTGGACGGGGGCGTTGAAGCGGGGCGGCGGAATGTCGCGCCGGCCGAGCAGCGGCACCACCTTCGCCTCCAGCGGGCTTTTGAGCCTGCCGCGGGTCTTCGTCAGCGGCGCCGCCTCGCGCCAATTATCGAGGAGGACGAGCAGGCCCTTCATTCCGCGCCGCCGCGGGTCGATCGAGGCTTCGATCGCGGCGATGTCGAGCATCCGCCGCTGCGCCGCCCGCTCGAAGGCACTGCTGAGCGTCCAGGCGCCGACGGTGCCGGCGAGGTCGACCAGCGTCCGCGCCGGGCTCGTGCAGGGGATGCCGTCGACCGTCCCGGTCTCCTCCAGCTGCGGCGGCCGCACCCGGTGGAGTCGGATGCCGTCGATCTTTCGACCGCGTGATCGGAGCGCGATGACGTCGATTACTGCCGGGCCCTCATCGAGGAGTCCTAGCAGGGCCCCGGCACTGCGATGGGAGATGACGGTTCCCTGGCCGCAGGCGAGAACGGCAGCCATCAGACGCCCGCGCTCACCGATGCGCCGATGCCCGAGCGCGTAGACACCGCGAAACACCTGGTGCAGCCGACCAGTCGCCGCCGCGTGGGTGATCGCGCCGTCCTTGAAGCCGACCTTCCGCATCTGCGTGCGCGAGATCACCCCGTGCTGGGCGTCGGCGATGGTCGCCAGGCGGTGCCAGCGTGAAGCGGTGCGCTTTTCGTCGGTCATATCGACATAAGGCGCACCGCTCGCCCGATTCGCCCCCTGGCTCTGCGAAGATTCGTCGCGGTGAGCGATAACGGGAGCAACGGGGGCCTGCGTGCTGGCCGCTACGAGGGTCCGCAGCAGCGGCTCTTCGCGGTGCGCGGGGCCACACAGGCCGAGGCCAACGAAGCCGGGGCGATCCTCGCGGCGACCGAAGGGTTGATGGGCGACCTGATCGAGCGCAACTCGCTCGAGCCGGCCGACATGGTCAGCTGTCTGTTCACGACGACCGACGACCTCGATGCGGAGTTCCCGGCCGTGGCCGCCCGCAACCTCGGGCTCGACGCGGTGCCGCTGCTGTGCTGTCGCGAGATCCCGGTACCGGGCTCGATGCCGCGGGTGATCCGGGTGATGCTGCACTTCTACGCGCCGGCCGGCCACGAGCCGGTCCACGTCTACGCCGGCGAGGCGCAGAAGCTGCGGGCCGATCTGCACGCCGCGCAGTAGCGCAGCGCCGCGTACGTCCGTCACAATCGCAGCGATGACGATCACTTTTGCCGAGAAGCTCGCCCGGATACCGGGCTACCAGGCCGGCGTCCCGACCGGACAGGCGCCCGAGGCGATCGCCGCGGGCAACATCGCCCAGCTCGCCTCCAACGAGTCGCCGTTCCCGCCGCACCCCAAGGTCGTCGAGGCGATCCAGCAGGCCGCCGGCGTGATGCACCGCTACCCGGACCCCGACGCGACCCTGCTGCGCCGCCGCCTCGCCGAGCGCTACGAGACCGAGCCGGGCCGGATCGCCGTCGGCAACGGCTCCTGCGAGATCCTCCTCGCCGCCGCCGAGGCGCTCTGCGAGCCCGGTGCCGAGATCGTCTACGCCTGGCCGGCCTTCTCGATGTACCCGTACCTGCCGGCGCTGACCGGTGCCCGCGAGATCCGCGTGCCGCTCGCCGAAGGCGAGGTCCACGACCTCGATGCGATGGCCGCCGAGGTGACCGCGGCCACCCAGCTGCTGATCGTCTGCAACCCGAACAACCCGACCGCGACGCATATCCCGGCCGCCGAGATCGCCGCCTTCTGCGAGCGGATCCCCAGCCACGTCACCGTGATCCTCGACGAGGCCTACGTCGAGTTTCAGGCCCACGGCGATCCCGACGCCACGCTCGACCTGCTCGCGGACTTCCCCAACCTGGTCGTCCTGCGCACCTTCAGCAAGTGCTACGGGCTCGCCGGCATGCGGGTCGGCTACGCGATCGGCTCCGCCGCCTTCCGCGCCGCGATCGACGCCGTCCGCCAGCCGTTCAGCGTCAACGCCCTTGCCCAGGCGGCCGGGGCGGAGGCGATCCTGCACCAGGACGACGTCCTGCGCCGGGTCGAGACGACGATCGCCGCCCGCCTCACCGTCGAGGAGGGCCTGCAGCGGCTCGGCGTCCAGAGCACCGACTCCCACGCCAACTTCTCCTGGATCGATCTCGGCGAGGCAGACGAAGCCGAGGTGATCGCCGGGCTCGCGGAGCGCGAGATCGCCGTCCGGCCCGGCAAGGCCCTCGGCGGCCCCGGCCGCATCCGCGTCAGCTATGGCACCCCGGAGGAGAACGAGCGGTTCCTGCGCAGCCTGTCTGAATTGCTTGACTAAAGCGCCGAGCGTGGTACAAAGTCGAGCAACGTGAGGCACGACAAGGGCACAGCCGCGACTCGCACCACGGCGCCAGGCGCTGGGGTCGCGCCGGCCTGCCTCACCTATCGGTACTGGCGATTTAGCTAGGCGTCCGGCCCGGCGGCAACGCGCCGCCCGAAGACCGAGATCTTCCCGCCGGGCGCCGCGACGGAGGCGACGTGCGCGCGGAACGAGGCGCGGTGCGAGCAAACGACCAGAAAGTACGATTTCAGGGATTTGGAGAAAGGCGAAGGCAAAATGTTCATCGGGATGGAGGGGGCGAAACGAGACGGGGTCCGCGACCAGCGGATCGCCAAAGTCGTCGAGCTGGTGCCGCCGGAAAAGCTCCTTGGGGAGCTGTCGCTCGGCGAGGAGCGGGCGAAAGCGGTCGTGCGCGGCCGCGAGGAAGTGCGGGCGGTGCTGCAGGGGCGGGATCCGCGGCTGCTGGTAGTGGTCGGGCCGTGCAGCGTCCACGACCCGAAGGCGGCGATGGAGTACGCGACGAAGCTGGCGGCGACGGCGCGCAACCTGCGCGAGGACCTGCTGGTGGTGATGCGCGTCTACTTCGAGAAGCCGCGGACGACGACCGGCTGGAAGGGGCTGATCAACGACCCGCACCTGGACGAAAGCGCCGATGTCAACGCCGGCCTGCGGATCGCCCGCAAGCTGCTGCTGGAGGTGCTGGACACCGGGCTGCCGGTCGGCTGCGAGTTCCTCGACCCGATCACGCCCCAGTACATCGCCGACTGCGTCGCCTGGGGGGCGATCGGGGCGCGCACCTCCGAGAGCCAGACGCACCGCCAGCTGGCCAGCGGCCTCTCGATGCCGATCGGCTTCAAGAACCGCACCGACGGCAACATCCAGGTCGCCGTCGACGCGGTGCGGGCGGCGGCCGCCTCGCACGCCTTCGCCGGGATCGACGACGCCGGCATGCCGGCGATCCTGCACACGACGGGCAACCCGGACTGCCACGTCATCCTCCGCGGCGGCCACGGGCAGCCGAACTACCACCCGCCCGAGGTCGAGGACGCGCTGGTCACCCTCGGCGTCGCCGGGCAGCCGGAGCGTCTGGTGATCGACGCCTCCCACGACAACAGCGGCAAGGACCCGCAGAAGCAATTCTTCGCCGCCGGCGACGTCGCCGACCAGGTCGCCGACGGCAACAAGGCGATCGTCGGGGTGATGCTGGAGTCGTTCCTGGTCGAGGGGCGCCAGAACCTCGTTGCGGGCGAGGACCTCGTCTACGGGCAGTCGATCACCGACGCCTGCATCGACTGGGAGGACACGGTCACCGCGCTGGAGCGGTTCGCCGCCGCCGTGGAGGCGCGGCGCGGCTGAGGGGCCGCGCTCGTCCATGAAGATCGCCGTCCTCGGGGTGGGCCTGATCGGAGGCTCGATCGGGCTCGCCGCCAGACGGCGGCTGCAGGCGGAGGTGGTCGGCTGCGGCCGCAGCCCGGAGCGGCTGGCGCGGGCGGTCGAGCTGGGGGCGATCGACCGCGCCGCCGGCTCGGTCGCCGAGGCCTGCGAGGGCGCCGACCTCGTCTTCTGCTGCGGCCCGGTGGCGGCGCTGCCCGCGCAGGTCCGCGAGGCGCTGGCCGCTGCCGGCCCCGAAACCGCCGTCACCGACGTCGGCTCGACCAAGGGCGAGCTGGTCGCGGCGCTGGGCGGAGACGAGCGCTTCATCGGCGGCCATCCCCTGGCGGGGGCGGAGACGGCGGGGGTGGAGAACGCGCGCGAGGACCTGTTCGAGGGCGCGCGCTGGTACCTGACCCCGACAGAGCATGCCAGCGGAGTGCTCTACGACCGCCTGCAGCGGGCGCTCTCGGCGCTGGGGGCGCGGCCGCAGGCGATCGACCCGGAGGCACACGACCGCCTGCTGGCGACGATCAGCCACCTGCCGCACGTCCTCGCCGACGTGCTCGCGACCGAGGCGGCCGACTCGCTGACCCGTGACTCCGAGCGCCTGCCCGACGTCGGGCCGAGCTTCCGCGACATGACCCGGGTGGCGGGCTCGAACCCGGCGATCTGGGCCGACATCTTCGCCACCAACCGCGAGGCGGTCGCCGACTCCGTCGACTCGGTCGCCGGGCGCCTGCGCGAGGCGGCGCGGCTGATCCGCGCGGGCGACCGCGAGGCGCTCGCGGCCTGGCACGGCGATGCCGGCGAGGCGCGGGGCCGACTGCTCGAAACCGAGTCGGAGGCCGGGCCGCTGCGCGAGCTGCGGATCGTCGTCGTCAACCGGCCCGGGACGATCGCCGAGCTGGCCCTGGCGCTCGGCGAGGCCGGCGTCAATATCGAGGACATGGCGCTCTACCCGGCCCCCGACATGACCTCGGGCGCCGTCTCCCTCTGGGTGGCCGGCGACGAGCAGGCTGCGAAGGCGGCCGAGCTGGTGCGGGGACTGGGGCACACCGTGACGGTCCTCGGCGCTCCCGGCCCGTAGGTAGGGTCGCGGCCGTGAGCAACGTCTGCTTCGAGCCCTCCGGACCCCTGCGCGGCGCGCTGCGGCCGCCGTCCGACAAGTCGATCAGCCACCGAGCGGCGCTGATCGCCGCGATGGGGGAGGGGGAGACGGTGGTCGAGGGCTACCTCGACGCGGCGGATACGCGGTCGACTCTCGAGGCGATCAAGGCGCTAGGCGCAGAGGTGGACGAAAAGAGGCCGGGTAAGGAAGTGGGGGTCGCAGGCGCGCGGGGTCTCCAGTTGCGGATCCGAGGCGTCGGTCTTCGGCGGGCGAAACCGGCGAACATCGACGTCGGCAACGCCGGGACCCTGCTGCGGCTGCTGCCCGGGTGGCTGGCGGGGCAGCCGGGCGGGGAATGGACGCTCGATGGCGACGAGTCGATTCGGCAGCGCCCGGTCGATCGGATCGCCGTGCCGCTGCGCCAGATGGGGGCCGACCTGAGCGCCCGTGAGGATCGCTGGCCCCCGCTCGAGGTTCGCGGCGCGCCGCTGCGCGGAGCAACCTACGAAATGCCGATCGCCAGTGCGCAGGTCAAGTCGTGCATCCTGCTCGCGGGCCTGCTCGCGGAGGGGGAGACGCGGGTGCTCGAGCCGGGGCCGAGCCGCAACCACACCGAGGTCATGCTCAGAGCCGCGGGAGCTTCGGTGGCCGCAGGCGAAAGGGAGGTAGTCGTCCAGCCGGTCGAGCAACTGGAGCCCGACGACCTCCTCATCCCCGCCGATATCTCCTCGGCCGCCTTCTTCCTCATTGCCGCTGTTCTGGTCCCCGGCAGCGAGATCGAACTGGAATCCGTTGGCGTCAATCCGACTCGGACCGGCCTCCTGTCCATCCTCGAACGAATGAACGTGGCGATCGAGCGAGGTCGGGAAGGCGAAGGCGGAGGCGAGCGCAAGGCCACCCTCCACGTCCGCTCCGCCCCGCTCCAAGCCGCCGAAGTCGGCGGCGCCGAGATCCCGCTGGCGATCGACGAGCTGCCGCTAGTCGCCCTCGCCGCCTGCTTCGCCGAGGGCACGACGACGATCCGGGACGCCGAAGAGCTGCGGCACAAGGAGTCGGACCGGATCGAGACCGTCACCGCCGCGCTGCGGGCGCTCGGCGGCAAGGTCGAGCCGACGGAGGACGGCATGGTCATCGAGGGCAGCGGGGGCCTGCGCGGCGGCACGATCGACTCCCACGGCGACCACCGGATCGCGATGCTCGGCGCCGTCGCCGGCCTCGCCTCGCGAGAGGGCGTCGAGGTCCGCGGCATGGACGCCGCCGCCGTCAGCTACCCCGGCTTCGAGGCCGACCTGGCGTCGCTCCTGCGTCGCTGAGTCCGCGAGTCGGTGTCGGCCCCGCGCCCCGGGCTGGGGCGGCAGTGTGTGCCTCGCGCGCCACCGGGGCGCGTCTGGCGGTGGAATCACCCCCCGCCCATAAGGGGCCTGGAGGCGGCGACGAATACGCTGCCGGGATGGTGATCGCGATCGACGGCCCGGCCGGGGCCGGCAAGTCCACCGTCGCCCGCGCGGTCGCCGGCGAGCTCGGCTTCACCTACCTCGACTCCGGGGCGATGTACCGCTGCGTGGCGCTGGCGGCGCTGGAGGGCCGGGCCGACCCGGACGACGGCGAAGCGGTCGGGGCGCTCGCCGAGGGGCTCGCGATCGACTTCGACGGGCAGCGCGTCCGGCTCGACGGCGAGGACGTCAGCGCCGAGATCCGCATGCCGGAGGTCACCGCCGCCGCCTCGCGCGTCTCCGTCCACCCGCGGGTGCGCGAGGCGATGGTCGACCGGCAGCGCCGGCTGATCGCCGCCGGCCGCTACGTCGCCGAGGGGCGCGACATCGGCACCGTCGTCAGCCCTGAGGCGCCGCTGAAGGTCTTCCTCACCGCCTCCGACGAGGAGCGGGCCCGCCGGCGCGCCGCCGAGACCGGCGAGCCGGTCGCCGCGGTGCTGGCCGCCCAGCGCCGCCGCGACGCCCGCGACACCGCGCGCGAGCACGGCGCCCTCCGCGCCGCCGCCGACGCGGTCGAGCTCGACACCACCGGCCTCGGCCTCGATGAGGTGGTCGCCCAAGTCGTCGCCCTCGCTCGGGAACGGGATCTGGGATGAGGCGTGTCGCTTTCCTCTCGCTATCCGAGAGAAAATCGACATCGGGGTCGCGATGAGCCTGGCCACCGTCGCCGTCGTCGGCTTCCCCAACGTCGGCAAGAGCACCCTCGTCAACCGCCTCGTCGGGGGGAACGAGGCGGTGACCTCGCCCGAGCCGGGCGTCACCCGCGACCGCAAGCGGCTGGCGACCGAGTGGAACGGGATCGGCTTCGAGCTGGTCGACACCGGCGGCATCGACCTCGGCGACGAGGCCGAGCTGGCCCGCGACGTGCAGGCGCAGGCGCGGCTGGCGATCGCCGAAGCCGAGGCGATCGTCCTCGTCGTCGACGGGCGGGCCGGGCTGCGGGCCGGCGACGCCGAGCTGGCGAAGACCCTGCGCGGGTCGCGGGCGCCGGTGATCGTCGCCGTCAACAAGGCCGACCGGCCCGACGACTACTCGATCGCCGCCGAGTTCCACGCGCTCGGTCTCGGCGACCCGATCGCCGTCTCCGCCACCCACGGCCTCGGCACCGGCGACCTGCTCGACGCGATCACCGCCGCGCTCGGCGACCGCGAGCCTCAGGGGGAGGAGGACGACGTCACCCGCGTCGCCGTGATCGGGCGCCCCAACGTCGGCAAGTCCTCCCTCGTCAACGCCTTCCTCGGCTCCGAGCGGGTGATCGTCTCCGAGATCGCCGGGACCACGCGCGACGCGATCGACACCGAGGTCGAGGTCGACGGCCGCCGCGCGATCCTGGTCGACACCGCCGGCCTGCGCCGCCGCTCCAAGGTCGCCGGCACCGTCGACTACTACGCGCAGCTGCGCTCCGAACGGGCGGTCGAGCGGGCCGACGTCGCGATCGTCGTCTGCGACGCCTCCGAGGGGGTGACGACCGAGGACCTGCGGGTGGCCGAGATGGCGATGAAGGCGGGCTGCGCTTGCCTGCTGGCGATGAACAAGTGGGACGTGACCAGCACCGACATCGACGATGCCCGCGCCCGGGTCGAGCGCAAGCTGCGGCTGCGCCCGGCGGTGATCACCTGCTCGGCGAAGCGCGGGCGCAACGTCGGCGCCCTGCTTCCGCGGGCGCTCGAGCTCGCCGACAAGGCGGCCGAGCGGATCCCGACGCCGGAGTTGAACCGCTTCGTCAGCGACGTCGTCGCCAAGACCCCGCCGCCCTCGAAACGCGGCAAGCGGCTGCGCCTCTACTACGCGGCGCAGGTCGGCGAGAGCCCGCCGCGGGTCGCGATCCAGGTCAACGACCGCCGGCTGATCGCGCGGGACTGGGCCTACCACCTGGAGAACCGGATGCGCGAGGCCTACGGGCTCGAGGGCGTGCCCCTGATCATCGATTTCGTCCCCGCCTCGGGTCGCCGCCGGTACGGCGGCGACTGATCAAACAGCCCCGCGCAATCTTCCTTTACTCTTCCGCCATGCCTACTAAGCCTCTCGCCGAGGGCGAGTACCTCTTCACGTCCGAGTCGGTCACCGAGGGCCATCCCGACAAGGTCGCCGACGCGATCTCCGACGGCGTCCTCGACGCGGTGATGAGCGGCGATCCGGGCGGCCGCGTCGCCTGCGAGACGCTGGTCAACACCGGCATGGCCGTGGTCTCGGGGGAGATCTCCACCGACGTCCACCTCAACGTCCCCGAAATCGTCCGCGAGACGGTCCGCGAGATCGGCTACGACCACGGCGACTACGGCTACCACTGCGACCACATCTCGGTCCTCACCTCGATCGACAAGCAGTCGCCCGACATCGCCCAGGGGGTCGACCGCGCCTACGAGACCCGCGTCGACCCCTCCGACGAGGACGAGCTCGACGTCGCCGGCGCGGGGGACCAGGGGATGATGTTCGGCTACGCCAGCGACGAGACCGAGGCGCTGATGCCGATGCCGGTCCACCTCGCCCACCGCCTCGCCGAGCGGCTCGCGGCGGTGCGCAAGGACGGCACGATGGGCTACCTCGGGCCCGATGGCAAGACCCAGGTCACCGTCCGCTACGCCGATGGCCACCCCGTCGCCGTCGAAAAGCTCCTGATCTCCACCCAGCACGACGCGGGCGTCGACTCGCAGGGCCAGATCAAGCCGGAGCTGTGGGAGAACGTCGTCCTCCCGGTCCTCGAGGCCGAGGTCCCCGACCGCTTCGACGAGAGCGGGCTGCAGGTCGAGTTCCTCGTCAACCCGACCGGCAAGTTCGTGATCGGCGGCCCGGTCGGCGACGCCGGCCTCACCGGCCGCAAGATCATCGTCGACACCTACGGCGGCATGGCCCGGCACGGCGGCGGCGCCTTCTCCGGCAAGGACCCGTCCAAGGTCGACCGCTCGGCCGCCTACGCCGCCCGCTACGTGGCGAAGAACGTCGTCGCCGCCGGCCTGGCGCAGCGCTGCGAGGTCCAGGTCGCCTACGCGATCGGCGTCGCCCATCCGGTCAGCCTGATGGTCGAGACCTTCGGCACCGGCAGCCTGCCCGACTCGCGCATCTCCCAGCTGGTCGAAGCGGAGTTCGACATGCGCCCCGGAGCCTTCCGCAGGTACCTCGACCTGCACCGCCCGATCTTCCAGAAGACCGCCGCCTACGGCCACTTCGGCCGCGACGACGCCGACTTCACCTGGGAGCGGACCGACCGCGCCGAGGCGCTGCGGAGCGCAGCGGGCGTCGAAGCCGCAGCGGCGTAACAAGCCGCACCGACCACCAAAAACAAGCTGGGTAGGGGGCGAGGAGCGGGCCTCTCCGAACTTCACCTCGTTATGGCGAGGTCAATCTCGGAGAGGCGAAGTTCGGCGGCGTGGGAGTTGGCGCGGCGGCAGCATGGAGTGGTGTCGCGCGAGCAACTTCTGGCGCTTGGGTTTACGAAGAGCGCGATCGAGCATCGCGTTCGGGCCGGGCGTTTGCACCTGATCGTGCGCGGCGTCTACGCGGTGGGCCGACCGCGCCTGAGCCGCGAGGGACGCTGGACGGCTGCCGTTCTTGCTTGCGGGCCCGCCGCTGCGCTGAGCCACCGCAGTGCCGCTGCCCTCTGGAAGTTCGGCACCGAGCATGAGGACTACATCGACGTCAGCGTCAGGCGCAACTCGGAAGCGCGCATCCGCGGCATCCGCTGCCACCGTCGCCCAACCCTGCCGCCCAGCGCCATCGCGACGCGCCTGAACATTCCCCTCACCCATCCAGTTCAGACGTTCCTCGATCTCGCCACGGTCACCGGGCCGAAAAGCCTCGAGCGGGCGATCAACGAGGCGGACAAGCGGGACGTCATCGACCCCGATGCGCTGCGGAAGGCCCTCGACGCCCATGCGGGCGATCCTGGGGTGCGCCCGCTCCGGCACATCCTCGACAGGCACACCTTCCGGCTCTCCGACGACGAACTCGAACTCCTCTTCCGCCCGCTCGCCGCTGCGGCCGGTCTGTCGACGCCGCTGACGAAAGTGATGGTCAACGAATTCGAGGTCGACTTCTTCTGGGCTGACCTCGGCCTCGTCGTCGAGACCGACGGCTGGCGTTACCACCGCACGCCCGCCACTCAGACCCGCGACGCCCTGCGCTTCCAGACCCACACTGCCGCCGGCCTGACCCCGCTGCGCTTCTCCCACTGGCAGGTCAAGTACGAACCCCGGCACGTCCTGAACATCCTCCGCAGCACGGCAGCGCACCTGCGCGGCTCCCTGCACCCTCACTGAGCAGGTAAGGGTGCACCGAGTCGCGCCCGGAGACGCCCGTACTTCGCCTCTCCGAAATCCGGAGACGGCCCTAGTTCGCCTCTCCGAGGTAGACCTCGCTATAGCAAGGTGAAGTTCGGAGTTGCGCGTCAGTCGGCCGGCGGCTGCGCCTCGCCCAGGCCGTGGGTGCCCGCGGCAGTTGCGCCCGTCGCCTGGTCCACCGCGTGGACGACCTCGCCTGGGTCAGCGACCCCGGCGAAGACGAAGTTGTAATCGTCGCTGGCCGCGGTGTCGAAGTCGACGTCGCCGATCTGCATCAGGCGCTGGTAGACCGACTGGCGGTAGTTGACGTTCTGCACCCGCTCGAGGCGGGTCTCCTGGACCTCTTTGGAGACGATCCCGCGCTTGATGTTGAGGCGGCGGTTGGTGATCGTGTAGGTCGTCGCCACCCGCTTGACGAAGCCGATCACCACGGTCAGGGCGAGGACGACGAGGATCACCAGGAAGGCGGTGCCGTCGCCGGAGACGAGCTTGGCGACGATGCCGAGGACGATCGCGATCGCCAGCCCTTTCAGGTAGAAGCCGAGGATCGCCCGCCAGGAGGGATGGCCCCGGAAGATGATCCGCTCGTCGGGGTGGAGATTGATGCTCACGCGGGCCAGCATATGGTCTCGTATCGCGGCTCGGCAACGGATCGGCCGAAGGTGCGGCATCCCCGGCAGGAGCATCTTCCTGCGTCCGTAACCTCGGCCGGTGGCGATTCTCCGCGTCGAGCCGCTGACCACCGCCCGCGCCCTGCGCGGGCCTTTCGACTACCGCCGCCCGGAGCGGATGGCGGACGTCGAGGTCGGCAGCGTCGTCCGCGTCCCCTTCGGCCCCCGCCGCATCCTCGGCGTCGTCGTCGAGCTCGCCGAGGCCTCCGAGCTGCCGCCCGAGCGCCTCGCCGAGCCGATCGAGGCGCTCGAGGCGGGAGCGACCCCGGAGCTGGTCCGGCTCGGCCTCTGGGTCGCGCGCGAGTACTGCTCGACGCCCTCGCGCGGCCTGCAGCTGGTGCTGCCGCCCGGGACCGGGACCGGCAGCGGGGGGCGCAGCGTCCGCGCCAAGACCGAGCTGCGGGCGGCGCTGCTGAGCGCCGGGGAGGCGGCGCTGGCCGGCGGCGAGCGCCTCGGCTCCAAACAGCGGGCGGTGCTGGAGGCGCTGCGAGCCGGGGAGATGTCCTCGGTCGAGCTCGCCACCGCGATCGGCTCCGACCGCCAGACCCTGCGCCGGCTCGAGCAGCGAGGGCTCGTCGCCACCCGCAGCGCGTCCGTGCGGCGCGTCCCCGGCGAGCCCGGTCTATCCGCTGCCGCCGCCCGGCCCCAGCTGCTGCCCGAACAGGCCGAGGCGGTCGCGGCGATCGTGGCCGCCCTCGACGGCGAGGCCGCCGCCCCGCGCAGCCTCCTGCTCCACGGCGTCACCGGCTCGGGCAAGACCGAGGTCTACCTGGCCGCGGTCGAGGCGGCGCTGGCGCAGGGCAAGGGCGCGATCGTCCTCGTCCCCGAGATCGGACTGGCACCGCAGGCGGTCGCCCGCTTCCGCGCCCGCCTCGGCGACCGCTTCGCCGTGCTGCACTCCGCCCTCTCGGCCGGCGAGCGCTACGACGAGTGGCGGCGCCTGCGCAGCGGCGAGGCGCAGGTCTGCGTCGGCCCGCGCTCGGCCGCCTTCGCTCCCGTCCGCGACCTCGGGCTGATCGTCATCGACGAGGAGCACGACCCCTCCTACAAGCAGGAGGGCGACCCCACCTACGACGCCCGCGCCGTCGCCCGCAAACGCGCCGCCGACAGCGGCGCCGTCCTCGTCGCGGGAACGGCGACGCCGCGGCCGGAGAGCTGGCTGGAGCTGCCGCGCCTGCAGCTGCCACGCCGGGTCGACGGGCGCCGGATGCCGCCGGTCCACCTGGTCGACATGCGCGAGGCCGACCCGCGCTCGGGGCCGGTCCACGCCGAGACCTGGGAGGCGCTGGAGGCGGTCCGCGGCGCCGGCGCCAAGGCGATCGTGATGATCAACCGGCGCGGCTTCGCCCCCTGGCTCACCTGTCGCTCCTGCGGGCACCACTGGAGCTGTCCCAACTGCGACGTCTCGCTGATCGTCCACCGCGACAGCGGCCGCCTCGTCTGCCACCACTGCGCCCACTCCGAGCGCCAGCCGCGCGCCTGCGGGGAGTGCGGCTCGACCACGCTCTCGCGTGCCGGCGCCGGCACCGAGCGGATCGAGTCGCTGCTGGCCGAGCGGCTCGACCCGATGCCGGTGCTGCGCCTGGACTCCGACACCGCCGCCGAGCGCGGCGCCCACGCCCGCATCCTCGCCCGCTTCGACGAAGCCCCGAGCGCGGTCCTCGTCGGCACCCAGATGGTCGCCAAGGGACACGACTTCCCCGAGGTGACCCTGAGCGCGATCCTCGACGCCGACGCCACCCTGCGCTTCCCCGACTTCCGCGCCGAGGAGCGTACCTTCGCGATGGTCGCCCAGCTCGCCGGCCGCTCCGGCCGCGGCGAGGCCGGGGGGGAGGTGATCGTCCAGACCCTGGCGCCGAACGCCTCCAGCATCGAGCACGCCGCCCGTCACGACTCCGCCGGCTTCCTCGAGGTCGAGCTGGAGCGCCGCAAGGCGCTCCACTACCCGCCCTACTCGCACCTGGCGCGGATCAACCTAGCCGCCGAGCTGGAGCCGAGGCTCGACGAGGCGGCGAGGGCGATCGCCCGCGAGCTGGTCCGTGCGCTCCCGAACGACGCCGAACTGCTCGGCCCGGCGCCGATGTTCCGGGTCCGCAACCGCCATCGCCGCCGCATCCTGATCAAGGCCGACGACCGCGAGGGGATGGTCGCCGCCGTGCGCGACGTGGTCGAGAAGAAGGTCGGCGACCGCTCCCTGAAGGACGTGGCGATCGGCGTCGACATCGATCCCCAGTGAGTGCCGGTGCTTCCGCTGTTCTTTTGCCGGGTTATATGAGGGTAAGGAACAGCGGAGCGAGTGGCGTCTTGTGCGTGCGGGGTTCTCGGGTTGTTACCTAGACTCCGCTGAGTGAGCGACGAGGTCCAGACGCAGGAGCGCGACAGCGAGGAGCGCCGGCTCGAAATCGAGATGGTCGAGCGCCGGGAAGCGGCGCTCTCGCACGTCGTCAAGTTCGGCGATCCGGTCCTGAAGAGCAAGGCCTCGCCGGTCTCGAGCTTCGGCCCCGACCTGCGGGCGGAGGTCGAGCGGATGTACGCGATCATGCGCGACGGCCTCGGGGTCGGGCTCGCCGCGACTCAGCTCGGCGCCCTGCGCCGCCTGCTTGTCTTCCACGCCGGTCCCGACGGCGAGCCGAGCGCCCTGGTCAACCCCGAGGTCGCGTGGCTCTCGGAGGAGAGCGCCGTCGCCGAGGAGGGCTGCCTCAGCCTGCCGCGGGTGACGATGGACGTCGAGCGGCCTCTCTACGCGCGCTTCAGCGGCCGCGACGTTGAGGGGGCGCCGGTGACGATCGAGGCCGCCGGCCTCGAGGCGCGGGTGCTCCAGCACGAGATCGACCACCTCGACGGCGTCCTGATCCTCGACCGCACGGTCCGCGAGCAGCGCAAGGCGGCGCTGCGCGCGCTGCGCGAGGGCGGCAGCTACAGCCCCTCCGCCGAGGAAGAGATCGGCGACGAGGGCGAGCTGCGCGAGCCGCGCACCGACGCGTGAGGACCGCCTACCTCGGGACCTCCGAGTTCGCCGCGACGGTGCTGCGCCGCCTGGCGGGCTCTTCGCACCGGCCGGCGCTGGTGGTGACGCCGCCGGACCGGCGCCAGGGGCGTGGCCGCAGGGTCAAGCCGCCGCCGTGCGCGGTCGCCGCGGGCGAGATGGGACTCGACCTCCTGCAGGCCGAGAACGTCAACGAGCCGGACGGGCTGGAGCGGATCCGCGCCGCCGCGCCGGAGGCGGTCCTCGTCTGCGCCTTCGGCCAGCTGATCCGCGAGCCGCTCCTCTCCGAGTTCCCGCTGCTGAACGTGCATCCCTCGCTGCTGCCGCGCTGGCGCGGCGCGGCGCCGATCGAGCGGGCGATCATGGCCAGGGACGAGAAGACCGGCGTCTGCGTGATGCGGTTGACCGCCGGCCTTGACTCCGGTCCGGTGGCCCTGCGCGAGGAGGTCGCGATCGGTCCCGACGAGGACTTCGCGGCGCTCTCGGCCCGCCTCGCCGAGCTCGGCGGCGAGCTGCTCGTCCGCGCCCTCGACCTGCAGGCCGAGGCCGCGCTCGAGTTCGCCGAGCAGAGCGAGGAGGGCGTCGCCTACGCCGAGAAGATCGACCCCGCCGAGCGGCGCCTCGATCCCGCCCGCCCCGCGGCCGAGCTGGCGGCGAAGGTTCGAGCCCTCAACCCCCACGTCGGCACCTACCTGGAGAGCGCCGATGGCGAGCGCCTCGGCGTCCGCCGCGCCCAAGCGGTCGAGGTCGAGGTGCCACCCGGCACCCTGGAGGCAGGCGAGGACACGCTCCTGCTCGGCTGCGGCGAGGGCGCTCTGCAACTCGACGTCGTCCAGCCGCCGGGGAGCAAGGCGATGCCCGTCGACGCCTACCTGCGCGGCCACGAGCCGCCGCGTCTATGAGCACGGCTACCGGCCGCGTCTCTCCGGCGCGCTCGCTCGCCTACGCGGTCGTCCGCGCAACCTTCGAGGAGGACGCCTTCACCGAGCGCGCCTTCCGCGCCGAGGCCGACCGGCTCGGGCTCGCCGGCCGCGACCGTGCCCAGGCGCAGCGGCTCGCTTACGGTGCCGTGCAGCGGCGCGGGACCAGCGACGTCGCGATCGAACGCCTCGCCGGCCGCTCGACCCGCCTGCTCGACCCGCCGGTCCTCGCCGTCCTGCGCCTCGGTCTCTACGAGCTGCTCTTCGCCGACGCCACGCCCGACCACGCCGCCGTCGACCAGGCGGTCGAGCTGGTCAAGGGCGCCGGTGCCGCCCATGCCGCCGGCTTCGTCAACGCGATCCTGCGCCGGGCCGGGCGCCAGCGGGCCGAACTGACCCGGGACCTGCTCGGCGACGACTCGACCCCGGCCGCCGCCGCGGTCGCCGACTCGGCGCCGCGATGGCTGGCGGAGATGTGGTGGCGCGAGCTGGGGGTGGAGGCGGCGCGCTCGACCCTCGCCGCCTGCAACGAGCGGGTCGAGGTGGCGATGCGGGCGAACCCGTTGCGGGTGGATCGCGGGGAGATGCTCGAGCGCCTGCGCGAGGCCGGAGTCGAGGCTCGCGTCGCAGAGGGCGCGTGGCCGCTGGCGGCGCCGGAGATGCTGACGATCGCCGGCCGCGTCGGCGAGGCGGTGCCGGAGGCGATCGCTGCGGGCGAGCTGACCCCGCAGAGTCGCGGCTCCGCCGCCGTCGTCGAGATCCTCGACCCCCGCGAGGGCGAGCACGTCATCGACCTCTGCGCCGGCCCGGGGATCAAGACCGGCCAGATCGCCGAGCGGATGGGCGACCGCGGCGAGGTGATCTCGGTCGAGATCGACGACGCCCGCGCCGCCGAAGTCGCCGCCCAGGCGAGCCGGCTCGGACTCCACACCGTGACCGTGATCGAGGCCGACGCCACCGAGGCGGGGATGGCGCCCGGCTTCGACCGCGTCCTCCTCGACGCTCCCTGCTCAGATCTCGGCGCCCTCGCCTCCCGGCCCGACGCGCGCTGGCGCAAGTCGCCGCAGACGATCGAGCGCCTGGTCGAGGTCCAGGACCGCCTGCTGCGCAATGCCGCCGCCGTGCTGCGCCCCGGCGGCACCCTCGTCTACTCGACCTGCACGATCTCCCGTCGCGAGAACGAGGAGCGGATCGCGGCGCTGCTGCGGGCCGCCGACGAGGGCGAGGTGCCGTCGCTGGAACTGGACGATCTCGGGGCTCTCGCGCCCGAGCTGGCCGCTCCCGCCGAGCCACGCTGCCTGCAGATCCGCCCCGACCGCGACCGCACGACCGGATTCTTCGTCAGCCGCCTGACCCGGGTCGCCTGAGGAGGCATGATTTATTAACCGCATGAGCCACCCCAACCAGTCGGGCTCAGGCAACTCGAATCCCCTCGGCAGAGCGCCGTGCCCCCATTGCGGCGAGCCCTGGCTGCGCCCGACCCAGCTGCCCGGTCGCCTGCGCTGCGTCAACTGCCTGCACCGCTTCGAACTCGTCTCCCAGTGTCCCAACTGCGGCGAGCACCAGACGATCGCCCGGATGACCAACACCGCCGACATGGAATGCCAGTCGTGCGGGGCATCGATGCTGAAAGCCGCCTAGCCGCCACTTTCTTCTGTTCCTTTTGGCTGCGATGGAGCCATAACGAACAGGTAAGAGCTCGGCCCTTCTGTTGTCTGTTCCTTTTGGCTGCTGGGCGACCAAAAGGAACAGAAAGGGGGTCGGGACGGGGCGAGGTACCACTGCGTTTGGTTCGCCGGGAGGCATCCGGATAGGCTGCGCTCCGTGAGTGAGCGGATGCGACATTTGCTGGCCGACGCCCGGGTTGCGCCCTCGGTTCTTTCGGCCGATATGGGGCACCTGGCCGCGCAGGTCGCCGAGGTGATGGACGCCGGGGCGCGGGTGATTCACTTCGACGTGATGGACGGGCACTTCGTGCCGCCGATCACGATCGGGCCGCTGGTCCTGAGCGGGATCGCCGACCGGGTCCACGAGGCCGGCGGCGCGGTGGACGTCCACCTGATGATCGAGGCGCCCGAGCGCCAGATCGAGGAGTTCGCCAGGGCCGGCGCCGACGCGATCACCTTCCACGCCGAGGCGACCCCGCACGCCAACCGCACTCTCGCCGCGATCCGCGAGGCGGGCTGCCTCGCCGGCATCGCGCTTAACCCCGGCACCCCGGTCGAGGCGGTCCAGGAGCTGCGCGGCCTCGCCGACCTCGTCCTCTGCATGTCGGTCAACCCCGGCTGGGGCGGCCAGTCCTTCATCGAGTCCTCGCCCGCCAAGGTCGAACGGCTGCTGCCGCTCGTGGGCGACGCCCGGATCGAGGTCGACGGCGGCGTCGACGCGACCACCGCCGGACCCCTCGCAACCGCCGGAGCATCCCTCTTCGTAGCCGGCTCGGCCATCTTCGGCGCCGAGGACCCGGCAGCTGCCTACACCGCCATCGCCGAGGCCGCCGGAGCTGCTTGAGGTCGGGCGGCGTCCGGGGGAGGCCTCCCGGGCAACAGCGGGGGAGGGCCCGGGAGACCTCCCCCGGGCCCCGATCCACGGCTGTGGATGCGCGCAGGGAGTTGCCGATCCCTCGCCGGCTCTCGTGGCGAAGCGGGTGGGCCTCGCCGGAGCTTCCTGACGCCGGAGCTCCCGATCAACTCACCACCCCCAGGTGGTCGCGGCTCCTCCGCGTGAAGCTGCCTGAGCTGTCGACCGCTGTCGTGGGGAGGCGGGTGAACCTCGGCGGGCCCTCCCCGCTGTTGTCCGCCGAGGTTCACCCGCCTCCCCCAACCAGCCGGGGTATCCCCGCTCCCCTACCCCCGCGCAATAAGCGCCCCGACGACCTCCTGCCACCAGGCTCGCTCGGGCCCCTCGACGTCGGGTCGGGCGGCGCGGTCCTCGCACCAGCCGGCCAGCGACCTGCGGCCGCCGATCGCGACGAGGCCGGCGCCGATGACGGCGTAGCGGCCATCGGCGAGGGCCACGAGGTAGGCGCCGCGTTCAGCCCGGTCGCGGAGGACGGAGGCGATCGGGATGCCGTCGATCGAATTGCCCAGCTGGCCGTCGCCGCGCGCCGGGCGCACGGTGAAGACCTGGGAGGCGGCGCGGAGGGGTAGGGGCGGGGGAGCCGGTTTGCCGATCGGCCCCTGCGCCCAGCGTTTCGTCAGCTGCTCGACCTCGTTGCGCAGCTCGCCGCGGACGAGGACGTGGAGCTCGTCGCCCTCGCGCAGCTCGGTCGAGCCGCGCGGCGGGATCGCCTCGCCGCCCCGGACGATGACGTTGAGGAGCGCCTCCCGGGGAAGCTCGAGATCGCGAACCACATGGCCCGCCGCGGCCGCCCCGGGCGGCAGCCGGTAGGCGATCACCTCGCCGCCGAGGCGGCGGATCCGGCCGGACTCGAGCAGGCGGCGGGGCAGGGCCGGCTCGTCGGTGGTGAGGCCGAGGCGGGTCGCCAGCGGCTCGAAGCTGGCGCCCTGGACCAGGGTCGAGGTGACGACGACGAAGAAGACGATCGCGAACAGTTCGTCGCCGGCGCCGATCCCGGCGACGACCGGGAAGGTGGCGAGCCAGATCGGCGTCGCCCCGCGCAGGCCGGCCCAGCCGAGCATCAGCCGCTCGCGCAAGCAGAGCGGCGCCAGCGCGGTGGCGGCGAAGGTGGCGAGCGGGCGGGCGAGGAAGATCAGCACCGCCGAGAGCGCCAGCGCCTGCAGCGCGACATCGTCGAGGCTGGAGGGGAAGACGAGCAGGCCGAGCAGGATGAAGAGCGAGATCTGGGCGACCCAGCCGAGACCCTGGTGGAAGGGGACGATGGTGCGGCGGGCCGGGATCGGTGCCGAGCCCAGCGCCAGGGCCGTCAGGTAGACGGCGAGGAAGCCGGAGCCGTGGGCGACCTCGGCCAGCCCGTAGGCGAGCGCGGCGATCGCGATCGTCGCCACCGGGTAGATCCCGTCGCCCGGCAGGCGGACCCGGTCCAGCGCCATCACCGACAGCCGTCCGATGGCGACGCCGATCGCCGCGCCCAGCACCAGTTTCAGCGCCAGCAACCCGGCCATGTCGGCGGCGCCGAAGCTCGGCTTCTGGATCCATTCGATAAAGCCGATCACCAGCAGCAGCGCCACCGGGTCGTTCATCCCCGACTCGCCCTCGAGCGAGCGTGCCAGCCGCTTCTCCAGGGTCGAGCGGCGCAGCACCGCGAAGATCGCCGCCGAGTCGGTGGCGGCGATCGCGGCCCCGACCAGCATCCCTTCCAGGGTGTCGAAGCCGAAGATCAGCTTCGCCGCGAAGCCGGCGATCGCCGCCGTGAGCGCGGTGCCGATCGTCGCCAGGGCGGCGGCCGTCCCCAGCACCGGCCGGATCTCCGACCAGCCGGCGGTCAGCCCGCCCTCGAAGAGGATCAGGACGAGGGCGGTCGTCCCCAGCGTCCGCGCCAGCTCGGCGTCGTCGAAGTGGATGCCGCCGACGCCCTCCGAGCCGGCCAGCATCCCCAGCGCCAGGAACAGCAGCAGCCCCGGCACCCGCACCCGGTCGGCGACCAGCGCCCCGACGATCCCAGCCGCCAGCAGGGCGCCGGCGATCAGGATCAGGTGGGCGTCGTGGGCTCCGATGCGGGGAACCTAGAGGAACCCCAGCGAAACCTCGGCCTCCGCCTCAGATGTTCTCGTCGAGCATCCCGACCCGCACCTCGAGCTCCTCGCCCGAGCCCGGCTCGGGCACGTCCTCGGCCCGCTCGTGGGGGCGGCGGTAGACGAGGTAGAGGAGCGAGAAGAGCACGCCGGCGGCGACCAGGAAGCCGACCTCGACGCGGCGGAACTCGTCCGAGATCAGAGGGATGAAGTTCCAGCCGATGAACAGCGCCGCGCAGGCGATCCAGCGCGCCGCCGCCCGCCGCACCTGGCCCTGGGCGATACAGGCCTGGTTGACCGTCACCGAGGAGAGGTAGAGCCCCATCCCGATCGAGACCAGCAGCAGGCCGGCGCGGTCGTAGGTGAACTTCTTACTGAAGGCGATCTGCATCGCCGTCGGCCCGGCGAGGAGGACCACGAGGACGACCAGGGCGGTGAAGGCGGCGATCCCGAGCAGGACCATCCGCACCGTGTGGTGGAACTCGCGCTCGGCGCCCTCGGCCTCGCTGTGGTGGAGGGTGGTGAGGTGGGGGAGGATGCTGGTCGAGACCGACTGGAACAGCTGCAGCGGCGCTCGCGCCAGCATCAGCACGTTGAAGATGAAGCCGGCCGCGGCGGCGCCCTGGAGGCCGCGGACGATCAGCGGCCCGGCGTTGAGGAAGGCCTGTTCGCTGAACATGATCACCAGCACCGCCGCGGCGAAGCCGCCGCCCTGGGTGAGCGAGAAGTCGTCAGCCGGCATGTCCTCCGCGTCGCGTCCGGGCGCTTCCTCAGTCGGCGCGTCCTCCGCTTCGCGTCCGGGCGCGCCTAGATTGTGTTCCTGTTCCTGCTGCGCCTGCACCTTCTGCGCCCGGCGCGCGAAGGCGAACGGCACCACCAGGAGGCTCAGCGCCGGCGCCGCGGTGATCCCGATCGCGACCGCCGACTGGCCGCTGAGGACGCCGATCGCGACCATCACGGCGAAGATCGTGCGGAAGCACGATTCGGAGAGGATCATCGCGACGAAGAGGCCGAAGCGCTGCTCGCCGGCCAGGAAGCCGCGGGCGAAGTAGCTGGCGGCGTAGAAGAGGACCGAGGTGAAGAAGACCCAGTAGAGGGCTTCGTTGCCCTCGAGGACGCCGTTCTGGATCGGCCCCCGCAGGGCGAGCGCGACGACGGCGAAGAAGAGCGAGAGGCCGAACTGGATCGTCGAGGCGACCCGCATCGGCTGGCCGATCGGCTCGCCCTTGACCAGCCGCTCGGATATGTGGCGCGAGAGCAGCTGTTCGATCGGCCGGTAGAGGGTCGAGATCGTGATGAAGACCGCCGACCAGAGCACCGTGATCTGCCCGTAGTCGGGCTTCGAGAGGACGTGCGAGGCGATCAGGAAGTAGGCGTAGGTGATGACGCCGGTCAGCCCGACCCCGACGGCGAGGAAGCTCGCGGTCTTGCCGTAATCGGCGCTGGAGGCAGCGCCTTTGCCCCGCGGTTGAGCGCTCACTCGGCTTTGCTGCCCGGCTCGTAGTGGGAGGGCTCGACCCCGAGCGCCAGCTCGACCCGCCGCACCCGCTCGAAGACGCGCTGGGTCATCACCCGCTGGCCGGCGAGCAGGTCGCCGATCACCCCGAGGGCGAAGAGCTGAACCGCGGCGATGAAGAGGACGGCGCCGAGGATCAGCGACTGGATGTGGCCGTCGCTGCGACCGTTGAAGATCCAGTCGATCAGGAAGGGCAGCCAGGCGGCAATCGCCAGCACGAGGACGACCAGCGAGGCGGCGAGGAAGGCACGCAGCGGCTCGTAGCGGGCGTAGATGCGGAGGATCGCCGGCCCGTTGCGGCGCACGTAGGCGCCGGTCGAGGGGAAAAGGCGCGACTCGCGCGTCTTCGGGTTGGTCCCGACCTCGACCTCGTCGACCGCGACCAGCATCTTCCCGGCCTGGATCAGGCTCTCCAGCGTGTAGGTGAAGTTGTCGACGACGAGCAGCTGCAGGGCGGCCTCGCGGTTGTAGGCGCGGAAGCCGGAGGTGGCGTCGGTCACCGCGGTCCCCGAGAGCCGGCGGACGACCCAGCTGCCGAGCCACTGCAGCCCCTTTTTCGAGCCGGAGAAGTGCTCGATCTCGGCGACCCGGCGGTCGCCGACGACCATGTCGGCCTCGCCGGCAACGATCGGCGCCACCAGCTTCGCCACGTCGGCGCCGCTGTACTGGTTGTCGGCATCGGTGTTGACGACGACGTCGGCCCCCAGCTTCAGGCAGGCGTCCAACCCCGCCTGGAAGCCCGCGGCGAGGCCCTTGTTGTTGGTCAGCCGGACGATGTGCTGGACCCCGCACTCCCGCGCCACCGCGACCGTGCGATCGGTGCTGCCGTCGTCGACCACAAGCAGCTCGATCTCGTCGATGCCAGGAACCTCCCGCGGCAGGTCGGCGATCGTCTGCGGCAGCGTCTGCTCCTCGTCGAGGCAGGGGATCTGGATGATCAGCTTCATGGGATGCCAGCAGCGTATTCGTGGTTGCCGCCAGCTCGCCTTCCACCGCCCCGGCGCGCGGGTCCTGTCACGGCAGGGACCCACCATGTCTTCCGGTAGCTAAAGCTTCCTCAGACATGGTTCCCCCTACCGTGCCACCCGCGCGAGGACGCTAGACTGATTGACGAGTCAATCAACCATGAACCCCCAGCTTACGTCCACGGATCGGGATCACCTGCTTCGGGCATTGGAGTTGGCTGAGCGCGGACGGGGGCGGGTCAGCCCGAATCCGCTCGTGGGGGCAGTTGTGGCGCGGGAAGGTGAGGTGGTCGGTGAGGGGTTCCACGCGGAGCTCGGCGACCTGCACGCCGAGCGCGCCGCATTGGCCGATTGCCGCGAGCGGGGGGAGGACCCGGACGGGGCGACGATGTACGTGACGCTGGAGCCCTGCGCCCACCAGGGGCGGCAGCCGCCATGCGTCGAGGCGATCCTCGAGGCTGGGATCGGCCGCGTCGTCATCGCCTCCGATGACCCCAGCGAGAAGGCCGCCGGCCGCGGCCCCGGCATCCTCCGCGACGGCGGCGTCGAGGTCGAGTTCGCCACCGCCGCCGAGGCCGCCGCGGCGCGTCTCCTCAACCAGCCCTTCCGCAAGCACGCCCGCACCGGCCTGCCGCTCGTCGTCCTGAAGATGGCGATGTCGCTGGACGGGCAGACCACCACCGCCCCCGGCGACAGCCCCTGGATCTCCGGCCCCGAGAGCCGCGAGCTGGTCCACCGCTGGCGCGCCGAATCCGACGCGATCGCCGTAGGCATCGGCACCGTCCTGGCCGACGACCCCCTCCTCACCGCCCGTCCGACCGAACCCGACTCCGGCCGCACCGACCCGACCAGGGTGAGGCAGTCGCTTCGGGTCGTCTTCGACTCCCAAGCCCGCCTCCCCCTCGACTCCCAGCTACTCGGAACCCTCGACCAGAGCCCGGTCTTCGTAGTAGCCGCCCCCGACGCTCCGAGCGACCGCATCTCCGCCCTCGAAGAGAAAGGCGCCGAGGTCCTGGTCGCCACCAGCCTTGAGTCCGCCCTCCGCGAACTGGGCTCCCGCAACATCACGAGCCTCTTCCTCGAGGGCGGCCGAACCCTCGCAGCGGCATTCGCATCCGCCGACCAGATCGACGAATCCCGTACCTTCATCGCCCCGATGCTTCTCGGTCAGCCAAACCCGGCCCCTCGCGCGGGTGGCACGGTAGGGGGAACCATGTCTGAGGAAGCTTTAGCTACCGGAAGACATGGTGGGTCCCCTGCCGTGACGGGATCCGCGCGCCGCGCGGCCCTGGACTCGAGCATGGAGCAGATCGGCGACGACGTCCTGGTCAAAGCCCGCTTCAGGGAGTGGTGACGTGTTCACGGGGTTGATCGAAGACGTGGGCACCGTCGAGTCGCTGGACCGCACCGCCGACGGCGCCCGTCTTCGCATCTCCACCCGGCTCGGCCCCGAAATCGCCGAGGGGGACTCGGTCGCGGTGAACGGCTGCTGCCTCACCGCAACCGCGGTCGCGGCCGACGGCTTCGAGACCGAGGCGATGAACCAGACGCTGGCCGTCACCGCGCTGGACACGGTCGCGGAGGAAGCGAAGGTGAATCTCGAGCTGGCGATGAAGGTGGGGGACCGCCTCGGCGGCCACATCGTCCAAGGTCACGTCGACGGCGTCGGAACCGTCGCGTCAGTCGAGGACGACGGGTTCGCCAGGCGCCTCAGGGCCCACCTTCCTTCCCAGCTTCTTAAGCTCACCGTCGAGAAGGGCTCGATCACCCTCAGCGGGGTCAGCCTCACGGTCGCCGATTTGGGCGATTCTTGGGCTGAGGTTTCCCTGATCCCTGAGACCTTGGAGCGGACCAACCTCGCCGATTTGGCGCCAGGAGACCGATTGAACGTCGAGTGTGACGTAGTTGCCAAGTACGTCGAGCGATTGATGTCACCATTCGCCGGAAAGGAGCAGGCGTGAGCCAGATGGCAGAGACCGAGCGGAAAGAGGAGCTGGCGGCGACGGGGGAGAGCCCGTTCGCGACGATCGAGGAGGCGATCGAGGAGATCCGCGCCGGCCGCATGGTCGTCGTCTGCGACGGCGAGGACCGCGAGAACGAGGGCGACCTGGTGATGGCGGCCCAGTTCGCGACGCCCGAGGCGATCAACTTCATGGCCAAGGAGGCGCGCGGGCTGGTCTGCCTGGCGCTGACCGCGAAGCGCTGCGAACGCCTCGGCCTCAACCTGATGGCGGCAAAGAACGAGGCGCCGCTGGAAACGGCGTTCACGGTTTCGATCGAGGCCGCGGGCGGGGTCAGCACCGGGATCTCGGCCGCCGACCGCGCCCACACGATCCAGGTCGCGATCGACCCCGACTCGGGCCCGCGGGACATCGTCGTCCCCGGCCACATGTTCCCGCTGCGGGCCAAAGACGGCGGCGTCCTCGAGCGCACCGGCCACACCGAGGCCAGTGTCGACCTCGCCCGCCTCGCCGGCCTCACCCCGGCCGGGGTGATCTGCGAGGTGATGAACGACGACGGGACCATGGCCCGGGTCCCCGACCTCGACCCCTACTGCCGTAAGCACAGGCTGAAGATGATCACCGTCGCCGACCTGATCGCCTACCGGCGCCGCACCGAGAAGCTGGTCGAACGGGTCGTCGCGACCGGCCTGCCGACCGCCTTCGGCGACTTCCGGGCCGTCGGCTACCGCTCGCTGGTCGATGACAAACACCACGTGGCGATGGTCAAAGGCGAGGTCGACGGCGCCGAGGACGTCCTCGTCCGCGTCCACAGCGAGTGCCTCACCGGCGACGTCTTCCACAGCATGCGCTGTGACTGTGGCGAGCAGCTCGAAGCGGCGCTCTCGATGATCGAGCGCGAGGGCCGCGGCGTCCTCCTCTACCTCTCGCAGGAGGGTCGTGGGATCGGCCTGCTGAACAAGCTGCGCGCCTACAAGCTGCAGGAGGAAGGGGCCGACACCGTCGAGGCCAACCTCAAGCTCGGCCTGCCCGCCGACCTGCGCGACTACGGGATCGGCGCCCAGATCCTCGGCGACCTCGGCCTCACCTCGATCCGCATCCTCACCAACAACCCGAAAAAGATCGTCGGCCTCGAGGGCTACGGGCTCTCGGTCACCGAGCAGGTGCCGATCGAATCGGCGCCGAACGCGCACAACGAGGCCTACCTGCGGACGAAGCGGGAGAAGATGGGCCACTCGCTGCACCACCAGGGTCTCGCCCTCGACGAGGAGATGATCCACGACGAGGAGGAGCGCGACGCCCGCGGCGGCGCCAACGGGCGCAAGGCGGAAGACGACGGCGCCACGGGCGGCGATGGCTGAGTCCGGGGCCTTCCTGGAGGAGTTCCGGGACGAGGAGAGGGAGACGCTGGCGGGACTGCGCTTCGCGGTCCTGGTCGGGCGCTTCTACGAGGACCTGGCCCAGCGTCTGCTCGAGGGGGCCGACGCGGGTTTCAAGCTCGCCGGCGTCCCGATCGGCAACGTCGTCCACGACTCGGTCCCCGGCGCCTACGAGCTCCCCCTCGCCGCCAGGGAGTACGCGGCGACCGGCACCTACGCCGGCGTTGCCTGCCTCGGCGTCGTCATCCGCGGCGAGACCGACCACTACGACTTCGTCTGCGCCGAGGCCGCCCGCGGCATCCAGCAGGTCCAGCTGGAGACCGGCGTCCCCTGCGCCTTCGGCGTCATCACCTGCGACAACATGGAGCAGGCGCTGGCCCGCAGCGGCGGCGACAAGCGCGACCAGGGCCGCAACGCAGCGCTGACGATCTGCCGGATGGCGCTTCTGAAGCGCGAGTTCGCGGCAGATCGCTCGTGGAAACCTCTGTAGAGCTGCCACCCTGTACCATCCACCGTCCTCATGGCCAAGGTATGCCACAGCTGCGGCAAGGGACCGGCGTTCGGCCACTCCCGAAGCCACTCGATGGTCGCCACCAAGCGCCGCTTCGACCCGAACCTGCAAAAGGTGCGGATCCAGGAGAACGGCCGCCCCCTGCGCACCTACGTCTGCACCCGGTGCCTCAAGGCGGGCAAGGTCCAAAAGGCCGCGTAGTTCTCGTGCGTTAAAGCGCACCGAGCGACGAAAAGCAGCACGTAAGGGGGGCGAGTCGGAGGGGCCTGTCGCCTTAGTTACCTCATGGGTAACCAAAGCGACACGCCCGATCGGCGGGTGGCGGAGATCGCGTCGCGGCAGCACGGAGTCGTGACGCTGGATCAGCTCGAAGCGGCGGGGGTGAGCAAGCGAGCGGCTGCGGGACGAGTGAGACGAGGGCGCCTCCATCGCCTCCACCGCGGCGTCTACGCCGTGGGCCACAGCGCCCCGAGCTGGCACCGGCGCTGGATGGCCGCGGTGCGCGCATGCGGCGACGCTGCGGTCCTGAGCCACCACTCCGCCGCAGCCCTCTGGGAGCTCCTTCGCCCCATCGACGGACCGGTCCACGTCTCCGTCCCGACCACTGCGGGGCTCAAGAAGCGCCGCGGAATCCACCTCCATCGCTGCCCTTCGTTGGTGCCTGAAGACTCGCCTCCCTCGCTCGCGGGTTTCCCGTCTTCGCCCCCCTCACCTGCAATCGGAGGGGGGCGAGGACGGGGGACCTCCACCACCCGCCGGCACAACATCCCAACCACCACGATCCAAAGGACGATCGACGACCTCGAGGGCACCGTCCCACCGCACCTCTTCCGCCGAGCCAAGCGCCAGGCCGAGCATCGAGGCATCCACCTGAAAGGCGTCGAGAGCGACCGCACCCGCTCAGACCTCGAGGCCGCCTTCCTCGCCCTCTTTCTCGAACACCGCTTCCCTCACCCCGAGACCAACGTCAAGATCGGCCGCCACGAGGTCGACTTCCTCTGGCGCGGACGCAGGCTCGTCGTCGAAATCGACTCGTTCCTCTACCACCAGGGTTCCGTGTCCTTCCAAGCAGACCACGCCCGCGACCTCGACCTGCGCAACCTGGGCTACACGGTCCTGCGCTACACGGAAGAACAGCTCGAGAACGAACCCGCGCGAATCGCCGCCGACGTCGCCGCGGCCCTGTCGCTTACCTAGCCGTCCGAATCGCCTGCGCCGGCGGCCACGACCACCGGGTGCTCGCCGGTGGGGGACGGATCGCCCTCGGCGGGCTCGACGTGGAGGCGGGGGAGGAGGCGGTCGAGGCCGGCGGGAAACCACCAGGCGCGCCTGCCGAGCAGCTGCATGATCGCCGGCACCAGGACCGAGCGGATGATCACGGCGTCGATGAAGACCGCCGATGCCAGGCCGAGGCCGAAGAGTTTGATCACCCGGTCTTCGCCGATCATGAACGAGGCGAAGACGGTGACCATGATCGCCGCTGCGGCGGTGATCACCCGGCCGGTCAGGGCGAGGCCGCGGTGGACCGCCTCGCTCGCTTCGCCGGTGCGCTCCCACTCCTCGTGGATCCGCGACATCAGGAACACCTCGTAGTCCATCGAGAGCCCGAAGACGATCGAGAAGAGGAAGATCGGGAAGAACGAGATGATCGGCCCGGTCGCGTCGACGCCGATCAGGCTCGCCCCCCAGCCCCACTGGAAGACGGCGACGATCAGGCCGAAGGCCGCCCCGATCGAGAGCAGGTTCATCAGCACTGCCTTCAGCGGCACCAGCAGCGAGCGGAAGACGATCATCAACAGCAGCGCCGAGAGCAGGACGACGACGCCGATGAAGAGCGGCAGCTTTTCGGCGATCGCGTTGCCGAAGTCCTCGAAGATCGCCGTGATCCCGCCGACGTGGATCTGGGCGCCGGTCGCCGCCTCCACCGGCGGGATCACGTCGCCGCGGATGTGGTCGAGCAGGTCGGTGGTGGCGACGCTCTGCGGCGAGGTCGTCGGGTAGACCTGGAAGACGCCGACCGTCTCGTTCGGGTTGAGGGTGACCTCGGAGACTTCATTGACTCCGGCTTCGCTGCGCAGCTGCGTGCGCAGGTCTTCCAGCGCTTCGTCGTTCCCCTTTTCGGGCAGTTCGGCGGCGATCACGAACGGCCCGTTGAAGCCGGGCCCGAAGCCTTCGGCGAGCAGATCGTAGGCTTCCCGGGTCGGCGTCCCCGTCGGGTCGGTGCCGGCGTCGTTGGACCCCAGCCGCAGCGAGAGGGTCGGGATGCAGAGGGCGATCAGCAGGCCGCCGGAGAGGAGCGCCGCGACCCAGGGCCGCCGCTGGATGCGGCCGCTCCAGCGGAACCACCAGCTGCTCTCGTCGATGCTGCGGGCGCCGCTGCCGAGGAAGGGGATGCGGATCCGGTTGACCCAGCCGCCGACCATCGCCAGCAGCGCCGGCAGCAGGGTCAGCGCCGCGATCATCGTGCAGAGGACCGCGATCGCCGCCGCCGTCGCCACCCCGTAGAGGAAGGGGAGGCCGAGCAGGAACATCCCCATCAGCGAGATGATCACCGTAATCCCGGCGAACAGCACCGCCCGCCCGGCGGTGTCGACCGCCGCCACCGCCGCGGCCCGCTTGTCGAGCCCCTCGTCGAGGCCGTTGCGAAAGCGGGTGAGGATGAACAGCGCGTAGTCGACCCCGACCCCGAGGCCGATCATGAAGGCCAGCTGGGGCGCGAATTCGGCCGTGTTGAAGACGTGGGTGAAGAGGGTGATGAGGCTGATCCCGACGCCGAGCGCGAACAGCGCGGTCAGCAGCGGCAGGCCCATCGCCACGACGGAGCCGAAGCTGATCAGCAGGACGACGATCGCGGCCAGGACTCCGATCCCCTCCGAGGAGCTTTCTTCTTCCTGGCCGCGGACTTCCTCGACCGGCTGGCCGCCCGCCACGACCTGGAGCCCGCCGCCGCTCGCCGCCCGGGCCGTGTCGACGATCTTCTTGACTTCGCCGTCGTTGAGCTTGTCGGTCGTGACGTTGAACTGCGCGCTCGCGTAGGCGATCTTGCCGTCCTCGCTGATCACGCCGACCCCGCTCTTCGCGTAGGGGCTCGCGACTTCGCTGACGTGCGGCAGCGCCGCGACCTCCTTGAAGACGCCCTCCATCTTCTGTTCCACGGCCGGCGAGTCGACCCCGGATTCGGCCTTGTAGACGATCTGGACCGTGTCGCCCGCCTGCGCGGGGAAGCGGTTTTCGAGCAGGTCCAGCGCGTCCTTCGAATCCGAGCTCGGCAGGCTGAATTCTTCGCTGAAGCTCGAGCCGGCCGAGCTCGCGATGAAGCCCATGAGGATCAGGGCGACGATCCAACCGACGACGACGACCGCACGATGAGTGGTGATCCAACTGGCAAAGCGTCTCATTTGGAGCGGGCAACGTACCAACGCGGCAGGCGGCCGCGTGTGAAGAGGCTCACGGCAAGCGCTGAAGAGGCTCGCGTCTCTTCCGGGCAATAGATTCTGTGGCGATGTCCGACCCCTCGATCGCCCGCTTCCGGCGAGTAATCACGTCTGCGTACGCCTCGCTGGAGGCGCGCCGCCAGGAGGTCAACGACCTCAACGTCTTCCCGGTCGCCGACGGCGACACCGGCGACAACATGGCGATGACGCTGCGGGCGGTGATGGAGGAGCTCGACCGCCTCGACCGCCTCGACGGCCAGTCGGTCGACGAGGTCGGCCGCACCGAGCTGGTCCAGGCGCTCGCCCGCGCCGCGCTGATGGGCGCCCGCGGCAACTCCGGAGTCATCCTCAGCCAGATCGTCCGTGGCGCCGCCGAGGAGCTGGCCAGCCGCCCCGGCGAGCTGGTCGACCCGATCCTCGTCGCCGCCGCCTTCGCCAAGGCCGCCGACGCCGCCTACGACTCGGTCCGCGAGCCGGCCGAGGGGACGATGCTGACGGTCTTCCGGGAGATGGCCCATTCGCTCTCGCGCCAGCTCGCCCACCTTCAGCGCGACCAGCAGCGGCTCGATCGAGACGTCAGCGACGCCGAGCAGGACGCGGTCCTCGCCCAGGTGCTGGAGAAAGCGATCGAAGACGGTGAGCGCGCCGTCGCCCGCACCCCCGAGCAGCTTGAGGTCCTGCGGGACTCCGGGGTCGTCGACGCCGGCGGCTACGGCCTCGTCCTCATCCTCGCCGGCGTCGTCGCCGGGCTGCGTGGGGACGGGGCGGAGGTGCCCGCGGTCGACCACCACGCCGCGCCGCGCCGCAGCCTGCCCCACCACGAGGACAGCCGCTATCGCTACTGCACCAACTTCATCGTCTCGGGCCAGGGACTGGAAAACCGCGAGTACCTGCCGCGGCTGGAGCGGCTCGGCGACTCGGTCCTCGTCGTCGGCGACGACGTTACCCTCAAGGTCCACGTCCACACCGACGAGCCCGAGGCCGCGGTCGCCGTCTTCGACGGGGTCGGCGAGGTGACCAACCTCGACGTCGCCGACATGCGCGAGCAGATGGCGCAGCGCGACGCCCGCCTCGGCGCCGGCGGCCGCACCGGCGTCGTCGCGGTCGCCGCCGGCGACGGGCTGCAGCGCCTGTTCGGCGAGCTCGGCGCCCACGTCGTCCCCGGCGGCGAGACGCTCAACCCCTCGACCTACGAGCTGCTCGCGGGCATTCACAGCGTCCCCAGCGACGAGGTCCTTGTCCTGCCCAGCTCCTCGAACGTGATCATGGCCGCCGAGCGCGCCTGCGAGCTCTCCGACAAGCCGGCCCGGGTGGTACCGGCGACGTCGCAGCAGGCGAGCCTGCTGGCGCTGGTCGAGCTCGACCCCGAGGCATCGCTGGCCGAGAACGTCGAGCGGTTGGAGGCGGCGGTCGCGGACGTGGGCATCGGCGGGGTCGCGCCCGCGGCCCGCGACGACCCGCAGGGGCGGTTCAAGCGGAGCGAGGCCGTCGGCTTCGTCGGGGGCGAGATCGTCGCCTGGGGCGCCGCCGGCCCGACCCTCGAGGAAACGCTGCAACGCCTCGCCGAGGGGGCCGAGATCGTCACGATCATCGCCGGCGAGGGGGCGCCGATCGCGCTGGGGGAGATCGCGGCCCGCGTCCCCGACGGGGTCGAGGTCGAGACCCACGAGGGGGGGCAGCCGAGCTGGTGGTGGCTGCTGGCCGCCCAGTAGCGCGGTCGTTCGCGGGAGAGCGCGAGCTTGGCCGCGGCGAGCTGCTCGAGGCTCCCGTCCACTGGCCGCGGCCAAGCGTCCTCGAGCAGGGCCTCGGCGCCCTGCGGGGGGTCGGCCCGAAAACCGCCGAAGCCGCAGCCGCCGCCGGCCTCCGCACCGTCGGCGACCTCCTATTCCACGTCCCCCGCCGGCACAGGGACCTGAGAATCAGGGCCTTGGGAGAGGTAGCTCCAGGCGAAACCGCAACCGTCCAGGTCGAAGTCCGGGGCAAACAGCCCCGCCCCTTCCGCAAAGGCCGCCTCCGCATGGTCAGCGTCAAAGTCGGCGACGCCGGCGACGACGTCCGCGCGACCTGGTTCAACCAACCCTGGGTGGCTTCGAAGCTGACCCCCGGCGCCCAGCTCCTCCTGACGGGCAAACGATCCGCCCGCGGCTTTGCCGTAAACGAATGGGAGCTGATGGCCGGCGCCCCTTCCGCGGGTGGCGAGGGCGCCGGGGACCGCGAGCATCCAGCGCAGGGGTCCCCGAACGGCCCTCGACAGGACCCGCAGCCGGCGACCCTTGTCCCCAGGCACCCTTCACCGGAGACCCTCCGTCCCGCGCAGATCCGCGACTGGGCCGCGCAGGCAGTCGAGCTCTCCCCGAACGCCATCGAGGGCCTCCCCTCGAACCTCCGCGCCCGTCGCCACCTCGCCGCCATCGGCGACGCCCTCAGGACCGTCCACTTCCCGGAGAGCTTCGAGGACCTCGACGTAGCTCGCGCCCGCCTCGCCTTCGAAGAGCTCTTCCTCCACCAGGCCCTGCTCGCCACCCGCAAGCGCACGCACCGGACCGCCCGCCCGGCACCCCGCTTCGGCGCGCCCGGCGACCTCGTCGCCCGCTGGCTCGACTCGCTGCCCTTCGAGCCGACCGGCGACCAGCTCGAGGCCTTCGACGAGATCGAGGCCGACCTCGACTCCGGCCAGCCGATGCAGCGGCTGCTGATGGGGGAGGTCGGGTCCGGCAAGACCGTCGTCGCTGTCTACTCGATGCTGCGGGCGCTGGAAGCCGGCTTCCAGGCTGTCCTGATGGCGCCGACCGAGACGCTCGCCGAGCAGCACGCGATCACCCTCGGGCGCCTCCTCGCCGAAGAGGCGACGCCCTTCGCGTTGCTGACCGGATCGACGCCCGCGGCCCGGCGCCGCGAAATCCTCGACCGCCTGGCGAGCAACGAGCTCGGCCTGCTGGTCGGGACGCACGCGCTGATCGAGCCGACGGTCGAATTCGCGCGCCTCGGCCTCTGCGTGGTCGACGAGCAGCACCGCTTCGGCGTCGGCCAGCGCCGCGCCCTCGACGAGAAGGGGGTGGAGGGGACCGCCCCGCACGTCCTCCACATGACCGCGACGCCGATCCCGCGCACGCTCTCGCTGACCGAATACGGCGACCTCGACACCACCGCACTGCACGAGCTGCCGGCCGGGCGGCAGCCGGTCTCGACCCATCTCGTCTCCGAAGAGCAGCGCGGCGAAGCGTTCGAGTTCCTGCGGCGGCAGCTGCGCGAGGGCCGCCAGGCGTTCGTCGTCTGCCCGCTGGTCACCGAGTCGGAAAAGGTCGCCGGCAAAGCCGCCGCGGTCGAGGCCGGCCGCCTGCGGGAGGGCGAGCTGCGCGGTTTCCGGGTCGGCCTCCTGCACGGGCAGATGCGCTCCGAGGAAAAGGCCGAGGCGATGCGGGCCTTCGCCGCGCGCGAGACCGACGTGCTGGTCTCGACCACGGTGATCGAGGTCGGGATCGACGTCGCCAACGCGACCGTGATGGTGATCGAGGGGGCCGAGCGCTTCGGCGTCTCCCAGCTGCACCAGCTGCGCGGTCGGGTCGGCCGCGGCGAGCACCCGAGCCAGTGCCTGCTGTTCGCCGAAGAGGCGGGGGAGACGGCGCAGAAACGACTGCAAGCGGTGGCGGAGACCGGCGACGGCTTCAAGCTCGCCGAGGTCGACCTCGAACTGCGCGGGGCGGGGGAGATCCTCGGCACCCGCCAGAGCGGCCTGCCCCGCTTCGCCGTCGCCAGCCTCCCCGACGACGGCCCGCTGCTGATCGAAGCCCACCGCGAGGTCCTGGCGCTGCTGCAGCAGCACGGATCCCTCTCCGCCCCCGCCCTCGGCCCGCTCCTCGAGGCTGCCCGCAAGCGCTTCGGCACCGGCGCCGCCGACCCGATCCCCCTCTGAGCGTGGTTGAGCTTAGGCCTCCTATAGAGGACAAAGCTCAACCACACTCCATAGGTTTCGCCTGTGAGGGTTATCGCCGGAGAGCTCAAGGGGCAGCGGCTGGTCGCGCCGCGCGGCTGGAAGGTGCGGCCGACCTCCGACCGGGTCCGCGAGGCGATCTTCTCCGCCCTCGGTGACCGCGTCCTGGGCGCCCGCGTCCTCGACCTGTATTGCGGCACGGGTGCGCTGGCGATCGAGGCGCTCTCGCGCGGCGCCGAGCGGGCGCTGCTGGTCGACCGGGACACCCGGCCGGCTCTGGGGAACGTCCAGCGGCTCGGCCTCGGCGGGCGCGCCGATCTGGTCCGCGACGACATCGGCCGCTGGCTGGCGCAGGTTTCGTCGGCGGGTGCGGCGGGAAAGTTCGACCTCGTCTTCGTCGATGCCCCTTATAGACTCGCCGACCGCGTGTCTCGCGACCTCAACGAACACCTGCCCGCCCTGCTCGCCGCCGACGGCCGCGCCATCGTCGAGAGCGGCGCCCGGCGGCCGCTGCGGATCGAGTCGCTGGAACCGCTACGACAGCGCCGCTACGGCGCCGCCGACGTCACCATCTACAGGGAGGACGAGTGAGCGAGCGCAACGGGACGGTGGTCTGTCCGGGAAGCTACGACCCGGTCACCAACGGCCACGTCGACATCATCACCCGCACCTCGAACGTGTTCGACCGCGTCGTCGTCGGCGTCGTCAACAACCCGGTGCGCAAGCAGAGGACGCTCTTCACCGCCGCGGAGCGCAAGGCGTTCATCGAAGAGGCAACCGCCGGCATCGCCAACGTCGAGGTGCAGATCTTCGCCAACCTGCTGGTCGAGTTCGCGCGCGAAAACGAAGCCAAGGCGATCGTCAAGGGCCTGCGGGCGATCTCCGACTTCGAGTACGAGTTCGAGATGGCCCAGCTCAACCGCAAGCTCGACCCGGGGATCGAGAGCATCTACGTGATCGCCTCCCCCCACTACAGCTTCCTCTCGTCCACCGGAGTGAAGGAGATGGCGACCTTCGGCGGCGACGTTTCCGACCTCGTTCCTGCCTCCGTGGCCACGGCGCTGGCTGACCGCCTGGGCGACAGGTAGTGTGTTGCAGACCAGTCCCGTCCCCTGGGCGACGCATTGCAAAAAACTGCTTCTTCGCACCCATCCGCACCAAAACCCCCGCATACACGTAGGCTTACGACCTGAAAATGGACGTTCTGGTCCTCATCGACAAGCTGGACGACGTCGTCCACAACGCCCGTCCCGTCCCTCTGACGGATCAGGTTCGCGTGGATCGCGAGGAGATCTATGACCTCCTCGATCAGATGCGCGCGACGATCCCCGAGGAGATCAAGCAGGCGCGGTGGATCGTCAAGGAGCGCCAGGAGATGCTGGCGGAGGCCAAACGCGAGGCGGAGCGGATCGTCCGCGAGGCCCGCGAGCAGCAGGCCCGCCTGATCTCCGACGAGGAGGTCACCAAGCAGGCCGAGCGCGCCGCCGACGAGATCGTCGAGGACGCCCGCACCCGCGAGCGCGAAATCCGCCTCGGCGCCGAGGACTACGCCGACGAGATCCTCAACACCCTCGAAGTGAACCTGCAGAAGTTCCTCGCCGCCGTGCAGCGCGGCCGCGACCGGCTCGCCGGTCGCGAGGACGAACCGCAGCCGGAACTGGACCAGCAGCCCTAAAGGGCTAGTCGAGCTTCAGGTCTTTCAGCGCGCTCCAGCGGGGGTCGGTGGCCTGCTTGTGCTCGTGCGGGTTGTCGTTTAGGGACTCGCCGCAGACGGGGCAGAGGCCGGCGCAGTCGGGGCGGCAGAGGATCCGGGTCGGCAGTGCGAGGAGGGTCGCGTCGTGGGCCCAGCGGCCGATGTCGAGTTCGTCGTCGGCGACGTAGGGGCTGCGCAGTTCGGGGTCGTCGGTCCCGGCCTGGTCGATCTCCCGCGCTTCGACCTCGAGGTCCAGGGTCGCCGGCTCGAGGCAGCGCATGCAGGGCCCTTCGAGGTGGACCGGGAACGTCAGCCGGAAGGCGAAGCCGTTGCTGGGGCGGGAGACCTCGAGTCGCACCTTCGGCGACCAGGGCTCGGGCTTGTAGGTCTGGCCGGCCAGCTCGAAGGGCTCGAGCGCGACCGGCACCTCGATCCGCTTGCCCTCGCCGTGGGCCAGCGAGAGGCGCGAGAGATCGATGATCGTCATCGGCGCTTGCGCCACTTCGCACCTCCGCTGGTCGGGGACACTTACGATGGACTGCCTCCACCGAGAGTACGAGATGGGCCAATTCCACTGGAAACCGGACAACTACCTTGAGCTGATCCGCTCCGAGGTCCCCCGCTACGACGAGCTGCAGGAGCAGGCGATCGCGGCGATCCCCTTCGCGCCCGAGCGTGTGCTGGAGCTGGGGATGGGGACTGGGGAGACGACCCGGCGCCTGATCGAGGCATATCCGGACGCCTGGGTGATCGGCCTCGATGCCAGCGCCGACATGGTCTTCCGGACGCGCGAGAACTACGACGACGTGCAGCTGGCGCGGATGGAGGACCCGCTGCCCGAGGGTCCCTGGGACCTCGTCATCGGCGTGCTTTCGATCCACCACCTGCGGGGCGAGCAGAAGAAGAACCTCTTCCGCCAGGTCCGCGAGCACGCCCGCGCCTTCGTTATCGGGGACATCGTCAGGGCCGACGTCCAGGTGACGCCGATCAACCCGGACTCCGACTTTCCCGAGACTGCAGGCGATCTAGCCGGCTGGTGCGGAGGCGACGTTGCCTGGGAAGCCGACGATCTGGCGGTAATCCGAGCTGTCTACTGAGGGGTCCGGTAGGCCCTCTGAAAACGCGCTTCGCTCTGGGAGTGTTTTCAGAGGGCCTACCGGACCCCTCTGAGCAGTCGCGAAGCAGCTACACTTCCGCGACTCATGGCCGTCCCCAAGAAGAGAACTTCCAGCGCTCGTCGCGACAAGCGGCGCGCGCAGCACAAAGCCGGACAGCCGAACTTGAACCGTTGTCCGCGTTGCCACAGCCCGCGGCTTCCGCATCGCGTCTGCCCGACCTGCGGGACGTACGCCGGGCGTGAGGTCGTCGCGCAGCGGATCGCCGATCCGACGGCCGGCCACAGCCACGACGAGTAAGCCGTGAGCGCCGGCCGTGCGGTGACCGTGGCCCTCGACGGCTACGGGGCCGAGCAGGGCTTCGACGTGCTCGCCGAGGGTGCCCGGCTGGCCGCCGCCGACGGGATCGGAGTGCGGGTCTTTGGCCCCGCGCGTGCTCTCGGGCTGAGCGGTGCCGATGGCATCGAGGTCGTCGACACCACCGAGGCGATCGGCAACGACGAGGACCCGGTCCCGGCGGTGCGCGCCCGGAAGGACGCCTCCGTCGTTCGCGCCGCCGCCGACGTCGCCGCCGGCGACTCCGCGGCGCTGGTCAGCTGCGGGTCGACCGGGGCGACGATGGCCGCCGCCACCTTCGGCCTGCGCCGCCTCAAGGGCGTGCAGCGGCCGGCGCTGGCAGTCCAGCTCCCCGTTCCCGGCAAACCGGTCCTCTTCCTCGACGTCGGCGCCAACGTCGAGGTCCGCGCCCAGCACCTCGTCCAGTTCGCCTTCCTCGGCGCCGCCTTCAGCGCCGCCGTCCTCGAGGTTCGCGACCCCACGGTGGGCCTGCTCACGGTGGGCGAGGAGGCGGGCAAGGGGCGCGAGGAGGTGGTCGAGGCGCACCGCCTGCTCAGCAGCTCGCCGGGGATCAACTTCGCCGGCAACGTCGAGGGGCGCGACTTGCCCGCCGCCACCGTCGACGTCGTCGCCACCGACGGCTTCACCGGCAACGTCTCGCTGAAGCTGCTCGAGGGGACCGCTAAGACGGTGGCCGCGGCTGTCGGCGACGCCGCCCGCTCCAACCCGCTCGCCGCGGTCGGCGGCCTGCTGCTGAAACCGGCCCTGAACGGGCTGCGGCGCGAGCTCCACCCCGACACCACCGGCGGCGCGATCCTGCTCGGCCTGCGCGGGATCGCCGTCGTCGGCCACGGCAGCTCCGGCGCCGAGGGCATCGCCAACGCGCTCCGCCTCGCCGCCCGCTGCGCCGAGGTCGACGCCGTCGGCCGCACCGGGGCGCTGCTGGCCGAGGGCGGCGCCGGCCGCGCCGCGCTCGCCGCCGCTGACGAGGCGTGACGGCGACTTCCCTGGCGCTTTTCCGAACCACGGGTTGGGAAAGGCGCCTTGCCGTCGTGATAAACAGGTCATTCCGATGACCCGCGAGGAAGTCCTGACCCTGATCCGCGAGCACCTCGCCGAGGAGCTCGAAGTCGAGATCGGCAGGATCGACGAGGGGACCCGCTTCAAGGAGGACCTCGACGCCGACTCGCTCGACCTCTACGAGCTGGTGATGGAGCTCGAGGACCGCTACGGGGTCACCGTCACCGAGCAGCAGGCGGCCGAGATCAAGACCGTCGGCGACGCGGTCGGCTTCGTGCTGGCGCACGCTCCCGCCTGAGGCCTTGGCGGCGGACCCCGACTCGCCGGTAGCCGCCCTCTCGGCGCTGATCGCCGAGCTTCCCGACGACCTCTGCCGCCAGGCCCTGACCCACTCCTCCTGGACCGACCGCCGGGTCGACTCCTTCGAGCGGCTTGCCTTCCTCGGCGACAGCGTCCTCGGCCTCGCCGTCGCCACCCGCACCTTCGAGACCTTCGAGAGCCTGGCCGCCGGCGGGCTGACCAAGGTCCACAACCAGGCGGTCAGCGGCGTCTCCTGCGCCGACATCGGCCTCCAGCTCGGGGTCCCTGAGATGCTGCGAGCGAACGAGCCGGATGAGATCGCGACGGCGATCCCGGCCGAGATCCTGCTCGAAGGCGGCCGGCCGCTGCCGGAGGCGACCGAGGCGCTGATCGGCGCCTGCTACCTGGCCTTCGGCTTCGAGCGCACCGCCGCGGCGGTGGCGGATGCCTTCGAACCCCGGATCGAGCTTGCCTCCGAGACGAGGATCGACTTCAAGTCGGCCCTGCAGGAGCTGCTCGCCCGGCGCGGCGCCCGCGTAACCTACGAGGTGGTCGCGGCAACCGGACCCCCGCACCGGCGAACCTTCGAGGTGGCCGCGATCGTCGATTCCGAGCAGGTCGGTTCGGGGAAGGGGCGGAGCAAGAAGGCGGCCGAGCAGCTTGCCGCCGAGCGGGCTTTGACGCATCTTGGGGGTTAATCGCCCCGAGGTTGCGTCCGGGCCGGGCGGGAGCCTTCGGGGGATGGGAGGAGAGCGCGGATGTATCTGAGGTCGATCTCGATGAAGGGGTTCAAGTCCTTCCCGGAGCGGACGACCCTGGAGTTCTCGCCCGGGGTCAGCGTCATCGTCGGCCCCAACGGTTCGGGCAAGAGCAACATCACCGACGCCGTGCTGTGGGCGCTCGGCGAGCAGAGCCCGGGGGCGATCCGCGGCGCCTCGATGCAGGACGTGATCTCCGCCGGGGGCAAGGGGATCAGCCAGCGCCGCGCCGCTGAGGTCGAGGTGACGATCGATAACTCCGACGGGCGCGCCGCGACCGAGTTCGCCGAGATCGCCGTCGAGCGGCGGCTCGACCGCTCCGGCGACAGCGGCTACCGGCTGAACGGCGCCCGCTGCCGCCTCGCCGACGTCACCGACGTCCTCTCAGACACCAACCTCGGTCGCGAGATGCACTCGGTGATCAGCCAGGGGCGGGTGGAGACGATCGTCCACTCGAAGCCGCGCGAGCGGCGGCTGCTGGTCGAGGAGGCCGCCGGCCTCGGCAAGCACCGCAAACGGCGGCGCCGGGCCGAGCTGAAGCTGCGCTCGGCACGCGACAACCTCGACCGGGCGCTCGACGTCGAGCGCGAGGCGCGGGCGCGGCTGCGGCCGCTGAAGCGCCAGGCGCAGGCGGCCGAGCTCGGGGCGCGGATCGAGCGCGAGGAGCTGGGCCTGCGCGCGCAGCTGGTCTCCGAGGAGCTGCGCTTCGGCGCCGATCGCGCCGCCGCCGCCGAGGAGGCGGCGAAGAAGGCTCGGGGCAATCGGGAGCAGCTCGAGCAGCAGCTCTCCGAGGTCTCCCAGCGCCGCTCCGCCGCCGAGGAGCGCTTCGCCGCCCGCGACCGCGAGCGGACCCAGGCCTGGGGCCTGCTGACGAAGCTGCGGGGCGAGCAGGAGCGGGTCGCGGTGCGGGTCGCCAACCTCTCCGGGCGCGAAGCCGAGGTCGAGGCGGGCTTGGAGCGGCTGCGGGCCGAGCTGGGGCCGCTGACGCTGGACGTCGGGCCAGGATCGGCGCCCGGCGAGCGGGCCCGGAAACTGGAAGAGGAGCTGGGCGAGATCGACGCCGGCCTGCGGACGGCGGGGGAGGGGCTCCGGGTCGCCCGTTCCGGCGAGGCAGCCGAGGCCGCCCGCGAGGCGGCGCTGGGCGATGTCAAGGCCGGCGCCGAGCGCGCTTCCCGTCACGCCAAACGCGCCGAGGGCCTGCTCGGCGAGCGGCATCGCGAGGCGATGCGGGCGCGCCTGGCGGCCGGCGAGGCGCTGCTCGACGACGTCCGCTCGGCGCTGAAGGCAGCCGAAGCCGTCGGCGCGGCGATCCGGGCGCGGGTCGAGCGGATCGAGCGCAAGGTGGTCGGAGGCGAGAGCGACGGCGACGAGATCGCCGAGGAATTGCGCGCCTGCTCGCAGCAGGAGTTCGAGCTGCAGGCGGAGATGAAGCACACCTCCGACGAGCTGACCCGGGCCGAGGTCGAGGCCGCCCACCTCGGCGACCGGCGGGCGGAGGCCGAGCGCGAGCTGGCCGCAATCGCCGAGCGGCTCGGCGAGGAGATCCCGCCCGCGGAGGAGGCACTGAGCGAGGAGGCGCGGGCCGAGATCGACCGGCGGCTGGAGCGCCTCGAGCGGCGCCGCTCGCAGATCGGCCCGGTCAACCCGCTGGCCGAGCAGGAGTACGACGAAGCGCGGGAGCACGTCGAGGCGCTGCAGGCCCAGCGCGAGGACATCGAGCGCTCGATGCGTGAGCTGGAGTCGCTGATCCGCGATATCGACGAGGAGATCGAGCGGGCCTTCGAGCAGACCTTCGCGGCGACCGCGAAGAACTTCGAGGAGATGGTCGAGCACCTCTTCCCGGGCGGGCGCGGACGCCTGCGCCGGGTGAGCCTGCGGCCGGTCCGCGACGAGGAGCGCCCGGCCGGCGAGCAGGAGGCGCCGAGCGACGCCGAGCCGGAGCCCGAGGGCGAGGAAGACGAACAGCGCGAGGAGCTCGGGGTCGAGATCGAGGTGACCCCGGCAGGCAAGTCGACGCGGAAACTGCAGCTGCTCTCGGGCGGCGAGAAGTCGCTGGTGGCGCTGGCCTTCGTCTTCGCCGTCTTCCTCGCCCGTCCCTGCCCCTTCTACATCCTCGACGAGGTCGAGGCCGCCCTCGACGACGCCAACATCGACCGCTTCCTGCAGCTGATCCGCCGCTTCTCCGACCGCGCTCAGTTCGTCATCGTCACCCACCAGAAACGGACGATGGACGCCGCCGACGTCCTCTATGGGGTCAGCATGGGTGGGGACGGGGTGACCAAGGTGGTTTCGAGGAGGCTGCCGCGCGAAGTGGGCGAGGATTCCGGCGAGGACGAAGCACCGGGGCTCTCCGCGGTCGCGTGAGGTGGGGGAGGGGGCGGTTGACCCTCCCCAGACACCGCTCGCCAATGGCTCGCGGTTGAGTGTCTGGTGAGGGTCAACCGCCCCCTCCTGCGACAGCGGAGGCCACCCCGGTAGCGTTCCCGCTCGTGGCTACCAGCTGGCAGGAGATCGTTGACCTTGGGGCGCGGCAGTCTGGGGTGGGGGTTGCAGTTGAGGAGGCGCCTGAGGAGCGGCGGGGGGTCTTTCGGCGGCTGCGGGAGAGCTTGTCGAAAAGCCGGCAGGCGCTGCAGGAGGAGATCTCGGCCAGCGTTTTCGACAAGATCGACGACGAGACCTGGGAGCTGCTGGAGGAGGCGCTGATCCTCGCTGACGTCGGCGCGCCGACCACGGCGGCGGTGGTCGAGCGGCTCGAGCAGGAGGTCGAGTCCGGGGCGGTGCCGATGGACGGCGTCGCCGTCCGCGACCGCCTGATCGAGATCCTCGCCGAGGTCGCCTCGACCGGCCGCGCGCCGATGGATCTCTCCGCCGAGCCGGCGGTGCTGATGATGGTCGGCGTCAACGGCACCGGCAAGACGACGACGATCGGCAAGATCGCCTGGCACCTGAGCAGGGAGATGGGGCTCGACGTGATCATGGCCGCCGCCGACACCTACCGCGCCGCCGCCGCCGAGCAGCTCGAAACCTGGGCCGAGCGCGCCGGCGCCGAGCTCGTCCGCGGCGAAGAGGGCAGCGACCCCGGCGCGGTCGCCTACGACGCGATCAACGCGGCCCGCGCCCGCGGCGCCGACGTCGTCGTCGTCGACACCGCCGGCCGCCTCCACACCCAGAGCAACCTGATGGAGGAGCTGGCCAAGGTCCGCCGGGTGATCCAGAAGCAGATCCCCGACGCGCCGCACGAGACCCTGATCTCGATCGACGCCACCACCGGCCAGAACGGCCTGCGCCAGGCCAAGGTCTTCTCCGACGCGGTCGAGGTCGACGGCGTCGTCCTCACCAAGCTCGACGGCACCGCCCGCGGCGGCATCGCCCTCGCGATCGCCTCCGACCTCGGCATCCCGGTGAAGCTCATCGGCGTCGGCGAGACCCTCGAGGACCTCCGCCCCTTCGACCCCGCCGACTACGCCAAAGCCCTCCTGGCCGACTAGTCGCTCCTTCCGCTGTTCCTTTGCCCGGTTATTTGAGGAGAAGGAACAGCGGAGCGGTCGCTTAAGCTGAGGGAGTGTTCGACCAGCTCTCAGAACGGCTGCAATCGACCCTCTCCGAGGTCCGCTCGCGGGGGAAGCTGAGCGAGTCCGACGTCGATGCGGCGATGCGGGAGATCCGGCTCGCCCTGCTCGAGGCGGACGTCAACTTCAAGGTCGTCAAAGCCTTCACGAAGACGCTGAAAGAGCGCTGCCTCGGCTCCGAGGTGCTGGAGAGCCTGGACCCGGGCCAGCAGGTGGTGAAAATCGTCGACGAGGAGCTGGCCTCGCTGATGGGGGGGACCGGCGCCGAGCTGGCGATGGCCTCCGGCGGCCCGACCGTGATCCTGATGGCCGGCCTGCAGGGCTCCGGCAAGACGACGGCCTGCGCCAAGCTCGCCCAGTACTTCAAGAAACAGGGCAAGGACATCGCCCTTGCCGCCTGCGACGTCTACCGCCCGGCCGCGGTCGAGCAGCTGGTGACCATGGGCCGGCGCGCCGGCGCCCACGTCTACGAGCGCGGCACCGACGCCGACCCGGTCGAGATCGCCTCCTGGGCGCTCGACGAAGCCCGCGCCGAGCGCCGCGACGTGCTGATCGTCGATACCGCCGGCCGCCTCCACATCGACCAGGACCTGATGGCCGAGCTGGCGAGGATCCGCGAGCAGACGAAGCCCCACGACGTCCTCCTCGTCGTCGACGCGATGACCGGCCAGGACGCGGTCGGCGTCGCCGAATCGTTCGCCGAGGTCGCCGAGTTCGACGGGGTCGTGATGACCAAGCTCGACGGCGACGCCCGCGGCGGCGCCGCACTCTCGGTCAAAGCGGTGACCGGCAAGCCGATCCTCTTCGCCTCGACCGGCGAGAAGATCGAGGACTTCGACAAGTTCCACCCCGAGCGCATGGCGCAGCGCATCCTCGGCATGGGCGACGTGCTCAGCCTGATCGAGAAGGCCGAGCAGCAGGTCGACGAGCGCGAAGCCGAGGAAATGCAGGAGAAGATGCGGCGCGACCAGTTCACGCTCGAGGACTTCCTCAAGCAGATGAAGCAGGTCCGCAAAATGGGGCCGCTGAGCGGGATCCTCGGGATGCTGCCGGGGATGGGGGCGATGAAGCAGCTGAAGAACGCCGACATCGACGAACGCGAGCTCGACCGGGTCGAGGCGATCATCCTCTCGATGACGCCCCAGGAGCGCGCCCACCCCGGGCTGATCAACGGCTCCCGCCGCAAACGCATCGCCGCCGGCTCGGGGACCAAGGTCCAGCAGGTGAACAACCTGGTCAAGCAGTTCGACCAGATGAAAGTGATGATGAAGGCGATGGCCAACGGGCAGATGCCGACCCCGCAGCAGATGTCCCAGCTGGCGAGCGGCGGCCAGCGCGCACCGCGCCCGAAGATGCGTAGACGCTGATCGCCATAGGTCGGCGCGTCCTCCGCTTCGCGTCCGGGCGCGCCTATTGCTGTAACCTTCCGCGCCGCTATGGCAGTACGAATCAGACTCAGACGCGTGGGTTCGAAGAAGAACCCGATCTGGCGCATCGTCGTCGCCGACAAACGCTCGCCGCGCGACGGACGGACGATCGAGACGATCGGCCAGTACAACCCGCAGACCGAGCCCTCGACGATCAACATCGACGAGGAGCGCGCCCGCCACTGGCTTGAGCACGGCGCCCAACCCTCGGAGACCGTGGCGACCCTGCTGCGGACCAAGGGCATCAAGGCCTCCGGCTCGTAGGCCGCCACGTCGATGACGGAGCTGCTCGAGTTCCTCGTCAAGGCCCTCGTCGAGGAGCCGGATAAGGTCGTGGTCGAGGAGCTCGAGGAGGAAGGCGACCTCGTCTACGAGATCAGCGTCGCCGAGGGCGACCTCGGCCGCGTGATCGGCAAGGGGGGGCGCATCGCCAACGCGATCAGGACGATCGCCAAGGCCGCCGCGGTGCGGATCGACCGCCGGGTCATCGTCGACATCCTCGACTGAGCGCGCTCGCCGCGTGCGCCTCGACGTCTTCACCCTCTTCCCGGAGGCCTTCGACTGGTTCCGGTCGCAGCGCCCGGTGCAGAACGCGCTGCGCGAAGGCAACGAGCTCAACTTCTTCGACTACCGCGATTCGACGCCGCTCGGCGCCGGCCAGGTCGACGATTCCCCCTACGGCGGCGGCGCCGGCATGGTGCTGCGGGTCGACGTGGTTGACGCGGCACTGCGGGCGGCCTACGGCGAAGGGCCGCGGCCGCGCATCGTCTTGCTCTCGCCGACCGGGCCGGTGCTCGACGACCCGATCGCCGACGAGTTGGTCGCCGAGCCCCACGTCGCCCTGCTCTGCGGACGCTACGAGGGCTTCGACGACCGTGTCCACCGCCACCTCGCCGACGGGGAGCTCTCGATCGGCCGCTACGTGCTGGCCGGCGGCGAGCTGCCGGCGATGGTCGTCGCCGACGTGATCATGCGCAAGCTGCCGGGCGCCCTCGGCCACGCCGAGTCCGCCGTCGAGGAGTCCTTCAGCCACGCCCTCGAGGGGATGCCCGAGTACCCCCACTTCACCCGGCCGGCCGAGTACCGCGGCTGGCGCGTCCCGGAGGTCCTGCTCTCCGGCGACCACGAGAAGGTGCGCGAGTGGCGGCTGGAGCAGAGCCGCAAGCGCGCGGCGGAGTTCGAGCGGCGCGAATCCCAGCCGCCGCGCGGCCATTTCGGGAACGCCTCTTAAGGCCGGGCTTAGGAGCTTTTGGCTACCATTCCGCGACCGCACGGTTCCCGCGCCTGGGTCCGGCGGTTTTTTCTCGTCAGATGAGCTCCGTAATCGACAGCATCGAGCGCGCCCAGCTGAAGCAGGGCCTACCCAACTTCGAGCCGGGCGATCGTGTGCGCGTCCACTTCCAGGTGGTCGAGGGCAACCGCAAACGGATCCAGGTCTTCGAGGGCGTGGTCCTGCGGCGCCAGGGCTCCGGGGTGCGCGAGACCTTCACCGTGCGCAAACAGTCCTTCGGGGTCGGCGTCGAGCGGACTTTCCCGCTGCACTCGCCGAAGATCGAGAAGCTCGAGGTCGCCGCGCGCGGAGACGTGCGGCGGGCCAAGCTCTACTACCTGCGCGGCCGCATCGGCAAGGCCGCCCGCGTCGCCGAGCGGCGCTGGGGGATCGACGACGACGTCGTCGCGGCTCCGGCGGCTGCGCCCGGCGAGAGTACGGCGGTCGACGCCGAGGGCGTGAGCCAGGAGGAGGTCGTGCCGGAGGCGGTGCCGCTCGAGGGCGAGGAGCAGGCCGAGGAGGCGGGGCCCGAGCCGGAGTCTCCCGCCCAGGCCGAGGAGGCGGGGCCCGAGCCGGAGGCGAGCGCGGAGCCCGAGACGGCGGCAGGGACGGACGCGGATGCGCCCGAGGCGGGGGAGACCGAGGACACTTCAGCGCCCGAGCAGGCCGAGGACGAGGAGCCGGCGCAGGCCGGCGACTCCGACGAGGACTCGGCAGCCTGAGACTCTCGATCCCGAAGCCGAAGACCAAAGGCGGCGGGCTCATCGAGTTGGCCGTCATCGTCGCGCTGGCACTGGGCCTGGCGCTGGCGATCCAGGCCTGGATCGTCAAGCCCTACCAGATCCCCTCCGAATCGATGGAGCCGACCCTCGACGTCGGCCAGCGGGTCCTCGTCAACCGCTTCATCTACCACTTCAACGACCCGAAGCCGGGCGAGGTCGTCGTCTTCCACCCGCCGGCCGGGGCCGACAACCAGACCGAATGCGGGGTCCCCCACCCGGAAACGCAGCCCTGCCCGCGTCCCACCGCCGGCGAGTCGAACCAGAACTTCATCAAGCGGATCGTCGCCGGCCCCGGCGACAAGGTCTCGATCAAAGAAGGCCACCCGGTCATCAACGGGGCGGAGAAGAAGGACGAGCCCTACATCAACCCCTGCGGCGGCGGCAGCGTCTGCAATATGCCGAAACCGATCACCATTCCGCCGGACATGTACTTCATGATGGGCGACAACCGTGGGGCGAGCGACGACAGCCGTTTCTGGGGACCCGTCCCCCGCAGCTGGATCATCGGCGAGGCCTTTGCCACCTACTGGCCCCCCGACCGCATCGGCACCCTCTGAGGAGGGGAAGCCGGGGAAGCTCCATCGCCGCCGGCTGGCGCGCAGCCGGCGCCTGTTCGCTTTCGACCGCGGGCTCGGTAGCCGCTACGTGGCGGGGGCCGACGAGGCCGGGCGTGGGTGCCTGGCCGGACCGCTGGTCGCCGCCGCGGTGCTGATCGACTACGAGACGCTCTCGCATGCCGACCGGCGGGCGCTCAGCGGCCTGCACGACTCCAAGCAGATGGCCGAGGAGCGGCGGCTGGAGATGTTCCCGTGCGTGCTGCGGGCGGCCGAGCGGGTCAGCGTCGTCGTCCGCTGCGCGGCCGGGATCGACCGCCGCGGCCTGCACGTGACCAACATCGAAGCGCTGGCGCTGGCGCTGGAGCGGCTGGCGCCGCCCGAGGGGGAGGCGATCAGCCTCGTCGACGGCTTTCGCCTGCCGAACTGCGCGGTTCCGCATCGGCGCGTGATCAAGGGCGACGCGACCAGCGGCGCGATCGCCGCCGCCTCGGTCGTCGCCAAGGTCACCCGCGACCGCTACATGCGCGAGGTCGCCCACCTGCACCCGGGCTGGGGCTTCGAGGAGCACGTCGGGTACTCGACTCCCGAGCACCGCCAGGCGATCGAGGAGATCGGGATCTCGCCGCTGCACCGCCGCTCGTTCCAGAGCGTGGCTTACTCACAGTTGGAGCTGGGCTAGAAAGCTCCTTGAATGTGTTCGACCTCGACGGCGCGGCCGGCGCGGTCGAGGATGACGCCGACGGCGTCGAAGCGGATGCCGTCGAAGGGCGGGAGGTCTCGCCTCTCGGCCATCCAGGCGGTGCCGAGGCGGCGGACCTTGCGCTGCTTGCGGAAGTCGATCGAGAGGATCGGCTTCTCCGGGCCGAAGACGGTCTCCTGGCGAGCGCCCTTGACCTCGATGAAGACGAGGATTCCTCCGTCCCGGGCGACGATGTCGAGCTCGCCGTAGCGGGTGCGGGCGTTGCGCTCGACGATCTCCCAATCCTCGGCGAGGAGGCGCTCGGCGACGATGTCCTCGGCGGTCTGGCCGGTGCGGCGGCGTGCGTCGGTCATGTGGCTCTAAGGGTCCGGGGAGCCGAAATTCTCCCCCCGCTCGCCGAAGTCATCGATCCGTTCCAAAGCCGGGGCTCAATTTTTCGATTGTGCGCGCCACTCGCGCGCTCTTGCTCCGTAGCGTCGTCTCCGTGCTCGCCACCGCTCGCACCTTCACCCTCGACGGCATCTCCGCCCGCTCAGTGCGGGTCGAGGTCGACGTCCATCGGGGCCTGCCCAACTTCACGATCGTCGGCCTTCCCGACGCGGCGGTGCGCGAGGCGCGCGAGCGGGTGCGGGCGGCGCTGGTGAATTGCGGCTTCGAGTTTCCGCTGCGGCGGATCGTCGTCAACCTGGCGCCGGCGAGTCTGCGCAAGGCGGGTCCGGGGATGGACCTGGCGATCGCGGCGGCGCTGTTGAGCGCTTCCGGGCAGCTCGACTCGGAGGGGCTGGCGCGGGTCGCCCTGGTCGGCGAGCTGGCGCTGGACGGTTCGACGCGTCCGGTGCCGGGCGCGCTGGCGATGGCCGAGGCGGCGCGCGAGGGAGGGGCCGAGGCGATCGTGCTGCCGGCCGAGAACGGCCCGGAGGCGGCGCTGGTCGGGGGCGTCGAGCCGATCCCGATCGCCGCCCTCGGGCAGCTGCCGGCGCTGGTCGCGGGGGAATGGGCGCCGAAGCGGCCCGAGCCGCTAGCGCTGCAGCTCGATCCGCCTCCCGGCGCCCCCGACCTGGCCGACCTGCGGGGCCAGCCGCACCTGCGCCATGCGCTGGAGGTGGCGGCGGCCGGCGGCCACTCGCTGCTGATGATCGGCCCGCCCGGGGCGGGCAAGTCACTGGCGGCGGGCCGCCTCCCCTCCATCCTGCCGCCGCTGGCGCCCGAGGAGGCGCTGGAGGTGGCGCGGGTCGCCAGCGCCACCTGCAGGCTGGGGGGCGGCCTTGTCGGCGGGAGGCCGTTCCGGGCGCCCCACCACACGATCAGCGCCGCCGGGCTGGTCGGCGGCGGCACCGTGCCGCGGCCCGGCGAGGTGACTCTTGCCCACCGCGGGGTCCTCTTCCTCGACGAGCTCTGCGAGTTCCGCCGCGACACGCTGGAGGCGCTGCGGGCGCCGCTGGAGACCGGCGAAGTCTCGATCGCCCGGGCGGGTGGCCAGCGCAGCCTGCCCTGCCGCTTCATGCTGGTGGCAGCCGCCAATCCCTGCCCGTGCGGGAGGGGAGAGGTGGACCCCGACTGCGCCTGCACGCCGTTTGCCGTCCAGCGCTACCAGGGGAAGCTGAGCGGCGCGCTGGCCGACCGGATCGACATCCTCGCCGCGATCCAGCAGCCGAGCGCGGCCGAGATCGGCGGCGCGCCGGGCGAGTCCTCGGCCGCCGTGCGCGACCGGGTCTGCCAGGCGCGCGAGCGGCAGGACCGCCGGCTGGGGTCCGGGCGCTGCAACGCGGAGATGACCCCGGCGGAGGCGCGCGAGTGCCCACTCGGCGCCGATGCCGCCGCCCTCCTCGCCGACCTCTACGCGCGCCAGCGCCTCAGCGGCCGCGCCCACGACCGGTCGCTGCGGCTCGCGCAGACGATCGCCGACCTGGCCGGTCTCGCCGAGATCGGCGAGGAGCAGATGGCGCAGGCGCTGCAGATGCGGAGGCGCGACCATGTCTGAGCCGACGGCCTGCGTCGAGTGCCTGCGCCGCTCCTGGCTGCTCGCCTCGCTCGGTCCCTATGTCGAGAAGGTCGCGACCGGAGAGGTCGGTCGGCGCTCGCCGGAACTGCTGCGGCTCTCGAGCGAGGACCTGGCCGAGGTCGCGGCGCCGAAGGCGGCCGACCAGCTGCTGGCGCGGGTCGAGGCGCTGAGCGAGGGACGGCTGGTCGAGGAGTTGTTGCTCGCCGAGTGCTGGGCCTGCTGCCGACACGGCGAGCTCTACCCAGAGTCCCTGCGCGACGCTGCCGACGCTCCCTGGGCGCTGGTCGGCCGCGGGGATCCGCGCTTGCTCGACGGGCTCCAGTCGCACGAAGCGGTCACGGTGGTCGGCGCGCGCCGCGCCACCGCGTACGGCCGGGAGGTCGCCCGCGAGCTGGGGCGCGAGCTGGCGGCGGCGGGGTTGACGGTGATCAGCGGCATGGCTTTCGGTATCGACGGCTGCGCCCACCGCGGCGCCCTCGACGCAGGCCGCACGATCGCCGTCCTCGGCTGCGGTCCCGATGTCCCCTACCCGGCGAGCCACCGTTCCCTCTGGCGCCAGATCTGCGAACGGGGCTTGCTTCTCTCGGAGCTGCCGCCGGGGGCGACGCCATGGCGCTGGACCTTCCCCGCCCGCAACCGGATCATGGCGGCGCTCGCCGGCATGACCGTCGTGGTCGAGGCCGCCGAACGCTCCGGCTCGCTGATCACCATGGACCTCGCCGCCGACCTCGGCCGCGACCTCGGCGCCGTCCCCGGACCGGTTACCTCCCGCGCCTCCGCCGGCCCCAACGCCCTCCTCGCCGGCGGCGCCTGCGTCATCCGCGACGCCCAGGACGTCCTCGACGCGATGCTCGGTCCCGGCCATCGCCAGATCGAGCGACGCGGCCCCAACCTGGACCACGCCCTCCAGACCGTCCTCGCCGCGGTCGAATCCGGCCATTCCAGCTGCGACGCCGTGGCCACCGCCACCGGCCTGACCGGTCCCGCGGCGGCCGCGGCCCTGGCGCGCCTCGAGCTGCTCGGCTACCTCACCTGCTCCAGCCTCGGCACCTACTCGCGAACGCTGATGCCGTCGACTCCGGGCGCGTCTCTCTAGGCTCCGTGCGGATGGCTTCGCGACGAATTCCAGTGGCGCTCTCGATCGCCGGCTCCGACTCCGGCGGCGGCGCCGGCATCCAGGCCGACCTGAAGGCGTTCGCGCGCTGCGGGGTGCACGGGACGACGGCGATCACCGCGATCACGGCGCAGAACACCCGCGAAGTCAAGAAGGTCGAGTTGCTCTCGCCGAACATCGTCTTCTGTCAGATCCTGTCGATCGCCGAAGACATCCGGGCCGATGCGGTCAAGATCGGGATGCTCGGCTCCCCGGAGATCATCGACGCGGTCGCGGTCGGGCTCACCTACCTCGGAGTCGCCATGGCGCCCGTGGTGGTCGACCCGGTGATGGTGGCCGAGAACGGGGCGGCGCTGATCGACGACGAGACCAGGGAGGCGATGGCGGCTCACCTCATTCCCTTCTGCGACGTCGCGACGCCGAACATTCCGGAGGCCCGGGTTCTGACCGGGCTCGGCGAGGATGCCTCGCAGGCCGAACTGGCGCTCGGGGTCTTGGAACTGGGCCCGAAGGCGGTGGTCGTCACCGGCGGCCACAGCGAGGAGCTGGTCGACATCTTCTTCGACGGCGAGCAGCTGGTCGAGATCCCCGGCAAGCGGCATCCGGGCGGCGCCGCGCACGGCTCGGGCTGCACCCATTCCTCGGCGCTCGCCGCCTACCTCGCCCGCGGCGCCGAGCCGCTCGAGGCAGCTCGCCGGGCTCGCGAGGTCGCCTCGGCCGCGGTCGGCCAGGGTCTCCGCGAGATCGGCCGCGGCCCGGGGCCCGTTGACGCCCTGGGATTGACGAGTGGCGACTTTGAGGGTCTATAGCCACCACAACTCGCCAACCGTCGGATGGTCGCGCTCAGTAGATTTCGACGCTATGAGCTCCAACGGCAAGACCGCGACCAAGCTGCCCCGTCCTCGCTCGTCCGTCGTCTTCGACGGGCCCGATCGCGCCCATGCGCGTGCCTACATGAAGGGAATCGGGTTCGACGACGAGGCGCTCAGCAAGCCGACGGTGGGGATCGCCAACACCTGGACCGAGGCGATGCCGTGCAACTTCCACCTGCGGGCGCTGGCCGAGCACGTCAAAGCGGGCGTGCGGGCGGCGGGGGGGACGCCGATGGAGTTCAACACGATCGCCGTCTCCGACGGGGTGACGATGGGGACCCAGGGGATGAAGGCCTCGCTGATCAGCCGCGAGGTGATCGCCGACTCGATCGAGCTGATGGCGCGCGGCTACCAGTTCGACGCGATCGTCGCCCTCTGTGCCTGCGACAAGACGATCCCGGGCTGCGCGATGGCGCTGGCCCGGCTCGACGTGCCCTCGGTGCTGCTCTACGGCGGCTCGATCGCCCCCGGCCACTGGCACGGCCGCGACGTCACCATCCTCGACATCTTCGAGGCGATCGGTGCCCACAACGCCGGAGACATGACCGACGAGGAACTGAACGAGATGGAGGGCGTGGTCAGCCCCGGCGCCGGAGCCTGCGGCGGCCAGTTCACGGCCAACACGATGGCCTGCGCCTTCGAGGCGCTCGGGATCAGCGCCGGCGGCTCGGCGATGGTGCCGGCCGAAGACGACGACAAGCAGACGGTGGCGGAGAAAATCGGCGAGCTGGTGATCAACGTCCTCGCCGAGGACATCCGGCCGAGCAAGGTCATCACCAGGGAGTCGCTGGAAAACGCGATCGCCTGCGTCTGCGCCTCGGGCGGCTCGACCAACGGGGTTCTGCACCTGATCGCGCTCGCGCACGAGCTCGGGATCGAGCTGACGATGGACGACTTCGAGCGGATCTCCCGCGGGACGCCGCTCTTCGCCGACCTCAAACCCGGCGGCCGCTTCGTCGCCACCGACCTCTACGCCGCCGGTGGCGTGCCGGTGATCCTCAAGCGGCTCGCCAAAGCGGGGATCTTGCACGGCGAGGCGATCACGGTCACCGGCCGCACGATCGCCGAGGAGGCCGCGGCCGCGACCGAGGCTCCCGGCCAGGAGGTGGTGCGGCCGGTCGAGGATCCGCTCAAGGCCGAAGGCGGCCTGGCGATCCTGCGCGGCAACCTCGCGCCCGAAGGCGCCGTGGTCAAGGTCGCCGGTACCGAGCGCCGCCGGCAGACCGGCCCGGCCCGCGTCTTCGAGTCCGAAGAGGAATGCTTCCGCGCCGTCAAGGACCAGCGGATCGAGCCCGGCGACATCGTCGTCATCCGCAACGAGGGCCCGGTCGGCGGGCCGGGGATGCGGGAGATGCTGCAGGTGACCGCGGCGATCGTCGGCGAGGGTCTCGGCGAGAGCGTCGCGATGGTCACCGACGGCCGCTTCTCCGGCGCCACCCGCGGGCTGATGATCGGCCACGTCGCCCCCGAGGCCGCCAGGGGGGGCGCGATCGCGGCGATCCGCGAGGGCGACGAGATCACCGTCGACATCGACAACCGGACCCTGGATGTCGCTCTTAGCGAGGCGGAGATCGCCCAGCGCGTCGCTGCCTACGATCCTCCGGAGACGCCCTTCGCCCGCGGCGTCATGGCCAAGTACATGGCGACCGTCTCCTCCGCCTCCGAGGGCGCCGTAACCAGCTGATCAGCCGATGGCGGTGTCGTCGTGCGCCGCCGTCTCGAGTGGGCGCGATGACTCGATGAATTCTTCGAGCAGGGGGTTGAAGCGGCTGGGGCGCTCGAGCTGCGGCAGGTGGCCGGTGCGCTCGAAGATCTCCAGCCGCGAGTTCGGGATCAGGCGGTGGTAGGCGAGCGCCGCCTCGACCGGGACGAGCTGATCGTTCAGTCCCCAGACCACCATCGTCGGGATCTCGATCTCCGGCAGGCGCTCGCGGGTGTCGTAGCCCCAGATCGCCGCCAGCGCGTCGGAGAACCCCGGAGCCTGCAACCCCGGCCGTACCTGCTCGGCGAGCAGCTCGGGCCGCAGCTTGTTGGGGTTGCGGAAGAGCCGCCCGAAGGCGAGCTTGCGACCGCGTGGGCGAGTCCAGTAGGAGCGTCTTTCGCCGCTCATCATCGGCAGCGCCGCTTTGAAGATGCGGGCGGCGGCGTCAAGCGAGCGTCCCTCCCACTCGGCGAAGCTGATCCCGGCCGCCGAGATCAGGACCATGCGCTCGAAGCGGTCGGGCTCCTCGATCACCGCCTCGGTCGAGATGAAGCCGCCCATCGAGTTTCCGACCAGGGCCGCCATCCGGTCGATCCCCAGCCGCTCGCAGAAATCGTGGATCAGCCGCCCGTAGTTGGCGATCGAGATCTCCCATGAAGGCATCGGGCTGTCGCCGAAGCCGGGGAGGTCGAGGGCGATCGCCCGGTGGGTGCGGCCGAAGTGGGGAAGGTTCTCCAGCCAGTTGCGCCAGCAGCCGGCGATCCCGTGAACGAAGAGGATCGGCTCGCCCTCGCCGATCTCGGCGTAGTTGACCGCCCCGGCGCCGGGCAGGTCGACGGTGCGCAGGTGCTGGCGCCAGTCGATCCGCAGCCACTCGGGGTCCGCGTTGCCGTAGTCGGCGGCGGGGAAGGCCGGCAGCGCCGGGCGCTCGCTCTCAGGCATAGCCCATCCGTTCCAGGACGGGGATCTCGCGGATCTGCGGCGGCTGCAGGTGGTCCCAGAGGATGCCCCGCGGCCGCGGGTACTGGCGCTCGATCTCGATCACCGCTCGCGGCGTCGCGATCAGGTCGCAGGGGAGGTCGTGGTCGGTGACCATCAGGTGTTGGCGGAGGATCTGGATCGGGTGGACCGTGGTCGCGACGGTCGTGTGTTCGTCGATCTTGCCGGCGGCGCTGAGGATCCCGTACTCGAGGTCGTGGTAGCCGCCGCCTTTGCCGATCCGGGCGCCGCTGAGGTTGACCGCGACCGACCCGCAGAGGACGAAGTCGATCTCCGGCAGGTCGTCGAGGGCGACGACCCGGCCGTGCTTGAGGGCGCCCTTGATCGTCGCCGCCTCTTTCATCGCCGCTTTGGAGAGCCGTTTCGGGTCGAGCACCCGGAAGGGGTGGGGGTCACGCAGGCGCGGCACCGCCATGATCATCGTCTTGCCCTCTTCGAGGGCGATCCGCCGCGCGTGCGTCTGCGGCGAGTCGGGATTTGCCTTGATCACCCGCGCCCGCTTCCAGAGCCTGTGCCCGGCGAGCTTCTCGGCCGCGAGTTTGGCGCCGGCGAAATTCGGGATCCGACCCTCGGCGCCGGGAAAGCGGCTGACGCCCTCGCTTTCCATCGCCTTCCAAACCTCTTTGCGGATCGCGTCCTTCGTGCGCACCGGCGAAAGATATCTGTCAGCCCTGCCGATAAGACCGGGGCAATGCTTAGACTTTTTCAGTCCCGGCACTGACGCACCGAAGTGGGAGCTTGCAGTAGAGATGGGTAAGAGAACTTCGATAGCGCTGCTGATCGCAGCCGTGGCGCTGGTGGTAGCCGTCGCCGCCGCCTACGCCTACGACAGCTCGCAGAAGGACAGGATCGCCGACGGCGTCACGGTCGCGGGGGTGGACGTCGGCGGGATGAGCGAAGACGAAGCGGTTACCGCCGTCCGCCGCAAGCTGCTGGCGCCGCTGCGCCACTCCCTCGTCGTCGCCTTCGACGGTCAGCGATGGAAGCTCCCCGGGGAGAAGCTGAAGATCCGCGCCGACGTCGGCGCGGCGGTCGAAGAAGCGCTCGAAGAAAGCCGGTCGGGCGGCTTCCCCGGCCGCCTCGTCCGCTACGTCAGCGGCGGCGAAGTCGACAAGCAGATCACCCCCCAGGTCGCCTACTCGAAGCCGGCGATCAACCGCTTCGTCCGCCACGTCGCCGCGGAAGTCGACCGCGAACCGCAGAACGCCGACGTCGAAGCGAATCCAGACGGCCTCGAAGTGGTCGCCGGTCACAACGGGCGCAAGCTGCGCGACAACCTGCTGGAGAAGGACCTCGAAGACGCGGTCCTCAATGCCGAGGCGCCGCACAGGATCGTCGCCAGGGTCCACAAGACCAAGCCGGAAGTGACCAAGAGCCAGGTCGCGGCCGAGTACCCGTCATACCTGACGCTCGACCGCGGCACCTTCACCCTGCGGCTCTTCCAGCAGCTGAAGCCGACCAAGGAATACACCGTCGCCGTCGGCATGGAAGGGCTGGAAACGCCGGAAGGTCTCTACGAAATCCAGGAAAAGGAAGTCAACCCGCCCTGGCACGTTCCCAACTCCGCCTGGGCCGGCGACCTCGCCGGCCAGACGATCCCGCCGGGGCCGGAAGACCCGATCAAGGCGCGCTGGATGGGGATCTACGAAGGGGCCGGAATCCACGGCACCGAAGAGACGGAATCTCTCGGCACCGCCGGTTCCCACGGCTGCATCCGGATGGCGATCCCCGACGTCGAAGAACTGTATGACCTCGTAGAAGTAGGAACCCCCATCTTCATCGGCGGCTGACCTCCTCTGAGGGGCGCGATAAGCGGCGCATCTCGGCGTCGTCGTTCGGTCACGTGCGGAGCACGCTCCCTCCCTCCTCCTTGATCTGCTTGCTTCTCCCACCCCTGAGAGGAGGTCAGGGCGATTGGGAGAACAACTGCTTGTGAACTGGGACGAGGCGCTTTCGCTGTACGACCGCGATCTGCGGGCTCGGGGGTCGGCCGAGCGGACTCGGCGAGCCTACGGGGTGGATCTCGGGGGGTTCGCCGAGTGGGCGGGGGAGCAGGGGATCGGGCCGGGGGAGGTCCGCCACCGCGACGTGCGCCGCTTCGGCGCCGGCCTCTCCAGCGCCGGCGCGGCGCCGGCGACCGTCGCCCGCAAGCTGGCGGCGGTCCGCGGCCTCTACGGATTCCTCGTGCGCACCGGCCGCGCCGGCTCAAACCCGGCCGAGCTGGTCTCCAGCCCGAAGCGCTCGGAGAAGCTCCCGCGCGTCCTCACCACCGAGCAGATGCGCTCGCTGCTGGAGCGGATCCCGGCGCGGACGCCGCTGGAGCTGCGCGACCGGGCGATGCTCGAGCTCGCCTACTCGTGCGGCCTGCGCTGCGAGGAGGTCGTCAACCTCGACCTCGGCGCCCTCGACTTCGAGACCGAGCAGCTGCGGGTGCTCGGCAAGGGCCGCAAGGAGCGCCTGCTGCCGGTCGGCGAGCCCGCCCAGCGCGCGGTGCGCCGCTATCTCGCCAAAGGCCGCCGCGCCCTGGCCCCCGACTCCCGCGAGCAGGCGCTCTTCCTCTCCAAGAGCGGCCGCCGCCTCTCCAACTCCGACGTGACCCGCCGCCTCGGCCTCTGGACCCGTGAGGCGGCTCTCGCCGCCGGGGTCTCCCCGCACGCACTTAGGCATTCCTTTGCAACGCACCTCTTGGAGGGAGGCGCCGATCTGCGTACGATTCAGGAGTTGCTGGGCCACGCGTCGATCTCGACCACCCAGGTCTACACCCGGGTGGACGCAGCGCGACTGCGCGACACCTACGCAGCCAGCCACCCCCGCGCATGAGACAAATCCCCGCAACCGACCGTAGAATCCGCTGATGGACACGGGCGTGAAAGAGGTGGAGCTGCGCGACCTTTGGCGCCGCTACAAGGACCAGGGCGACAGCACCGCCCGCGAGCGGCTGGTCGTCGCCTACTCGCCGATGGTCAAGTTCGTCGCCGGCCGCCTCGGCGCCGGGCTGCCCTCGCACGTCGAAGACGCCGACCTGATCTCCTACGGGCTGGTCGGCCTGATCGGCGCGATCGAGCGCTTCGAGCCCGAGCGCGGGATCAAATTCGAGACCTTCGCGATGACCCGCATCCGCGGCGCGATCATCGACGAACTGCGCTCGCTCGACTGGGTGCCGCGGTCGGTCCGCTCCCGCGCCCGCGAAATCGAAGCCGCGCAGGCCAAGCTCGAGCACGAGCTGCAGCGGGCGCCGAGCGAGGCCGAGCTGGCGAGCAAGCTGAACATGACCGAGGAGGAACTGCAGGGCGCTCTGCTGGAGATCGCCAACTCCTCGGTCTACGCGCTCGACGAGCTCTGGACGGTGTCCGACTCCTCCGGCGACCAGGTCTCGCTCCTGGACACGATCGCCGACGAGGGCGCCGCCGATCCGCAGGAAGCCCTGGCGAGCACCGAGGTCAAGGACCGGCTGACCGAGGCGATCGGCTCGCTACCCGAGCGCGAGCAGCTCGTCGTCGCCCTCTACTACTACGAGAACCTCACCCTGCGCGAGATCGGCGAGGTCCTCGGCGTCACCGAGTCGCGCGTCTCGCAGCTGCACACCAAGGCGGTCATGCGGCTGAAATCGCATCTGCAGCAGGGCTGAATGGGCGTCGTGGCCTCCTGCGCGATCTGCGGCCGGACGATCCTGGCCGGCGAGCGCGTCCACGGCTTCGTCGAGGGTCGGGCAGAGCACCCGGTCTGCGAGCTCTGCGTCGTCCGGGCCGAGCGGCTGGGCTGGCGCCCGGCGGGCGAGGCCGAGCCGGAGCGGGCCGAGCACGGCCACGAGCGGCACCGGCGGCTGGGCGGGCTGCTGCGCCGCCGGGCTCGCCGTCCCGACACGCCTCCCCCCGCGAAGCAGTCCGTGCCGCCCGCGCCGCCGCCGCGGAGACGGCCCGTGCCGCCGCCTGACCTCGACGCTCCCAGCCCCTTCGAGCGCGCCGTCGCCCGCTTCAACTCGAGCGAGGCCGGTCATACCGTCGCCGGTCTGACCCGCAGCCTCGGCGAGCCCTTCGCCTCGGTCGGCGCCGCCGCCGGGGCGCCCGACGAGGTGCGGATCACGGTCGCCTGGGAGCTCTCCTGGTATCAGTGGGGGGTCGACATCGGCGACGAGCTGCGCCAGGTCTTCGAGATCGACAAGGGCCGGGAGATCGACCAGATCGACGCCGCCGCCCGGCAGTGGAACGCGACCGTGAGCGAGGGCGGAAAGCTCGGTCTCGCCGGCGAGCCGGCTTCGAAGCGGTGAGCCACCTCACCGTCAACGTCGACGGGGGCGCTCGCGGCAACCCCGGCCCGGCGGCGATCGGCGTCGTTCTCCGCGACGGCGAGGGTCAAGTGCTGGAGGAAGTGGGGGAGACGATCGGGGAGGCGACCAACAACGTCGCCGAGTACCGGGCGCTGCTGCGCGGGATCGAGCTGGCCAAGGCTCACTCGGCGAGCGACCTGGAGCTGATCGGCGACTCGGAGTTGGTCGTGCGGCAGGTCGAAGGCCGCTACAAGGTCAAGAACGCCGGGATGAAGGACCTCCACGCCGAGGTGGTGCGCTTGCTGCGCGACTTCGACGTCTGGTCGATCCGCCACGTCCGCCGCGGCGAAAACGGCGACGCCGACCGCCTCGTCAACGAAGCGCTCGACGGGACCCGGTAGGTGAGGAGCGAGAAGCGACGCGGCGCGGAGGAAGAGCGTCAGGGCATCCGTAGCCAGGGAGAGCGACGGTGCCGCAACGGGGAAAGGGCTCATCCTCTGCGCCGCGCCGGGGGATGGATCTATGTGGGAACCCGAGGTTACTACCCAATAGTCAGTAGAGCAAACACGCCTGCCGGGAATTTTCTCGCCGGAAGGAAGCCGCACACAGAGCGTCCGCCCTCCGACCGCGGGCACTCCTATCCTTGCCCGCCCTTGTACGACGACTCCCAGCATCCGCTCGGCGGCGGCGCCCGCGCCCGATCGCTTCCCGCCTGGCCCGATTCCCGGCCCCTGCGCGCCTGGCAGCGAGAGGCGACCGCGGCGGTGCGGGCGCACTCGGCCGCCGGCTTCCTCGCCTCGGCGACGCCGGCGGCGGGCAAGACCACCTTCGGCCTGCACATCGCCCACCGGATGCTGAGCGCCGGTTTCGTCTCGCGGGTGGTCGTCGCCGGCCCGACCACCCATATCTGCCGCCAGTGGGCGGCCGACGCGGCCCGCTACGGCATCGACCTCGAGCCGAACCGGCCCAACTCCGACGGCCCGGAGTCGGCCGACTTCCACGGCGTCGCCGTCACCTACCAGACGGTCGCCGCCGGGCCCGACGTCCACCGCGCGGCCGCCACCCGCCGGCAGACCCTGCTGATCGCCGACGAGCCGCACCACATGGGCGATCAGGCCGCCTGGGGGGTGCAGGCGCGGCGGGCCTTCGACGGCGCCCGCTTCCGGCTGCTGCTCTCGGGCACTCCCTTCCGCTCCGATAATTCGGCGATCCCCTGGGTCACCTACGACGATGACGGCCTCAGCCGGGCCGACTACGTGTACGGCTACCCGCAGGCGCTGCGCGACCGGGTCTGCCGCCCGATCACCTTCCTCCCGTACGACGGCGAGATGGAATGGGTCTCCGACGGGCGCCTGCGCAGCGCCGATTTCGACCTGGTCCTGCCGGCGGCCGAGGCGGCGCGGCGCCTGCGGACGGCCCTGAGCCCGGACGGCGAGTGGATGGGGGAGGTGCTGCGCGACGGCGACGCCAGGCTGAGCGAGGTCCGCGCCGACGGCCACCCCGACGCGGGCGGCCTCGTCATCGCCTCCGATCAGGACCACGCGCGGGCGATCGCGGCCCGGCTCGCCCCGATCTGCGGCGAGCAGCCAGAGCTGGTGATGAGCGACGAGCCCGGCGCCAGCCGCCGCATCGCCGAGTTCGCCGCCTCCGAGCGGCGCTGGCTGGTCTCGGTCCTGATGGTCTCCGAGGGCGTCGACATCCCCCGCCTGCGGGTCGGCGTCTACGCGACCGCGGCCCGGACCGAGCTCTTCTTCCGCCAGGTGGTCGGGCGCTTCATCCGCACCACGCCGGCGCCGCGTCGCCAGATGAGCTACCTGCTGATGCCCGCCGACCCGCGGCTGAAGGCGCTCGCCCACGAGATCGAGCTGGAGCGCCGCCACGCGCTCGACCTCTCGCCGGACGCCGACGAGGGGGAGGAGGAGCTGGACGAGCCGGTGCCGGAGCGCGGCGAGCCGGGCAACGGCTTCGCCGCCCTCAGCTCCGGCGACGCCGAGCTGGACGGAGCGATCATGAGCGAGACCACCCTGCAGCTCTTCCCGACCGACGACCCCGAGCCGGCGAAGCGGGCGGCGTTCGGCGGCTCGAGGGACGCCGCGGAGAGCGCTCAGCCCGAGCGCGAGTCGGCCTACGCGACCCGGGAGCGGCTGCGGGCCGAGCGCAGCCGCCTGGTCGCCGACGTCGCCCGCCGGACCAACAAGTCCCACCGCGAGATCCAGGCTCGCATCAACCGCGCGACCCGGACCCCCTCGGTCACCAGCGCCACGATCGACCAGCTCGAACGCGGCAACGAGATGCTCCGCCGCGAGCTCTGGCGCTGAGTGGGGGCCTCGGAACAGATGAGCGTCAGCTTCGCTGGAGCTTCACCTCGCACATGTCTACCGATACACGGGTGCCGGGCGTCTCCGAAGCATCCATCGCGCTGAACGCCCGGTCGCCGGCCTCCATGTCCTCGGCGCTCTCGAACTGCTGAAGGACCACCGCCGTCCCCTGCGCCTCGTCGTAGAGAACCTCGAGACCGCTGGCGGGAACGCCGGGCGGCGGCCCGTCGGACTCCTCGATCCGGGCAAGCAGCCCCTGCATCCGCTCGGCCTCGACATCGCTGAACCTGACCACACGTACGTACATGGCAAAACCTCCTAGAGATCGGGTGACACTGACCCTAATCCGCCCGGTAACTCGGTGCGTCACTTCAGGCTGCACGGGGCCTGCACGCGCTCACCCCCGTTAGCAGCCGCCGATTTCCCCAAATCGGCGGGGGTGGTTTCAATCTGCTCAGGGCAGGAACCCGACCCGGTTCCTCAGCGCGTCCTCATCACGGTTCGTCTCTGGATTGCTGACCAAGGTGCGGCCCTGGCGGCGGCGTGACGCAGGATCTCCCGATCGGAGAGCGCTTCCCACTCTGGCCGGTCGGCCTTGACCGCGACCACATCAAAACCCTTGTCGCGCAGCTCGCGGGCGACGCGCGGCGAGATCATCTCGTCTGAGCAGCGGCTTCACAGCCGCGGGCTCAGGAGAGGGCTTCGCGCTGTCGGTTCCAGCGCTCGCGCCTCGGGGACAACGAATCGCTAAAGATCGGCAGGGAGGATCGTAAAGGCGTCGCCCCGCAACGGCGTCATTGCCCGGAAGGCGCGCTCGTCGAAGCTGGCGATCCGATCGGTCCTGTGCCGGTCGGCGAGCACGGCAAGCGAGGCGTCGGCAAGGCCCAGCTCGAGATCCCGGTAGCGACGCGCCAGGTCGCGCGCCACCCCCAGCTCTTTGCGATCGAGGCAATCGACGACGAAGGTGCCCGTCGCGAGGTCGTCGAGGAAGGCGAGCTCAACATCGACGCCGAGCCGGGTGAGGATCAAATAGTCGGCCTCGGCGACCGCCACCTGCGAGGTGACGAGCGGCCCCCTCTCGCCTTCAAACAGAGTGACGACCGCCTCATGCTCGGGGTCGTCGGCATCGGCCTGCGCGAAGAGCGTGCCGGCGTCGACGATCAGGGTCATCGACGGTGTTCGCCCCGAGCCTTGGCATAGAGCTCATCGGCATCCCAGCGCCGGTTCACGTTGCCTCCGCTTCGCCCCTTCCCCATGCTGCGGAAGATCCGCGACGGCGCCTCGGAGAGCACCCAATCCACACCCTCCCGGATCAGCTCGGCCTGACTGCGACCGCTCGAGGTCGCCAGCCGGCCCAGGCGCTCGGCCTGGGAGTCATCGATGTAGACCGTGGTCTTATGCATGCGACGTATGGTACCAGCTAGCTGGTATGCGGGCTGATCAGCGCTCGACCAACTCGCCATGCCGCAGCTGCCCCACGCTCTCGCGCGCCCACTCCAGCCCCAGCAAGTCGCGGTCACCTCCGCGCTTGGCCATTTGGCATCCACCGGGCGGGTCGAGCCCCTCGAGTCGACCCCAGAGCCCGCCGCGAACCTCTACACCCGCACAACCTCAAGCAGGCCCGCCTCCGCTGCCGCGTCGAAATCTGCGTCCTGGGTGCAGACCGCGGCGCCGTGGGCCATCGCGGTGGCGGCGATCCAGGCGTCCATCACCTTCATCGCCCTGCCGATCGCCTTGAGCGCGACTCGCAGGCGCGCCAGCTCGTCCCCGATCGACTCGTCGATGGCCAGCGGCTTCGCGATCTGCCGCGCCGCCTCCAGCGTGCTGAGGCGCTGCGCCATCCGCTCGTGGCCTGCGGCGGCGAGGACGCCGTGGCGCAGCTCGGACAGGGTCACGACACTGACCGCGACCTGGTCGGGAAGGGTGCCGAGCGGGCGCTCCTGCTCACGCGCGATGAAGACCGAGGTATCGAGGATCGCCTGCACGTCGCCGGACCGGCCGCCTAGAGCTGGTCCGTCGTGTCCGGAAAGGCCTGATCCAGCTCGCCGGCCAGGCCCGCGTCGGCCTGGGCGGTCGCGATCAGCTCCCGCGCGCGGGAGCCGGCCGTCCAGGAGGGCGCACCCTCGACCGGGACAAGATCGGCCGCGTCGCGCCCCGCCACCGTGACGCGAAGCTCCTCACCCGCCATCACCCGCCGCAGGACGGCGGAGACGTCGTTGCGCAGCTCGCGCTGGGGTATCCGTTGCATCGAAGGCATCGTAGCAAAACTGCTACGGCAGTAACTGCGGCACTGACTCAGTCTTCTTCTCCCGGCGCATCTTGACCCAGCCGAGCTCGGTCAACTCCCATTCGCACCCCGGACCCCTGCCACTGACCGCCAGCCAGCCGCGCCCGACCAAGCGGGCGCGGACCTTGCCGATCCGGGGCTGCCAGCGTGGCGGGATCGCGGATCATCATGTGGGTGTAGACGCGCAGGGTGAAGGTCGGGTCGGCGTGGCCGATCTGGCCCATCACCGAGATCGGATCCTCGCCGAGCGCGATCAGCACCGAAGCGAAGGCGTGGCGCAGCTTGTGGGTGGTGAGACCCTTGGGCAGCGGCACCAGGCCGCGCTGCTCCAGCAGCTCGTCGGCGCGCTCGAAGACCGCGGCGAGGACGCGGGTGCGCAGGCTGTCGGCGTCGCGCCGGGCGCCGGTCAGGGTTGGGAAGACGAGGGCGTCGGGGTCGCCGCGATAGGCGATCGCCCTGTGGACGGCGAGGATGTCGCGCAGGATCGGCAGGATCTCGATCTCGCGCAGGCCGGCCGCGGTCTTTGAGCACCCGATGAAGATCCGCGAGCCGGCCAGGTCGATGTCGCGCCAGAGCATGCTCCGAGAATCTACAGTCGTAATAGAAAGCGTAACCGTTCAGTCGGGCAGGGGGACATAACCTCCGCCCGGCGAACTTTCAGTCGTGGAGCGCGCCGAGGCCGAAGCGATCTACGACGCCGGTCGGGAGTCCGTGGTCGCCGTCCTCTTGCGGATGGACGAGCAGATCCAGCGGCTGACCAAGCAGGTGGAAAAGCAAGGCGAGGAGATCGCGGAGCTCAAGCGACGCCTGAACCGCAACTCCCAGAACTCCTCGGTTCCGCCGAGCCAGGACCCCCCGGGGGCGCCCGAGCGCAAGCGCCCCGATCCCTCCGGACGCTCCCAGGGCGCCCAGCCGGGGCACAAGGGCAAAGGGCGCAGGCTCCTGCCGGCCGAGGCGGTGGACCGGGTCATCGACCACTTGCCGGCGCGCTGCGCATGTGGGCGCTCCTTCGCCGAGGGCGAGGAGGAGGCCGGCGAGCCGGCCCGCCACCAGGTCACCGAGCTGCCCGAGATCGCCGTGGAGGTCACCGAGCACCGCCTGCACCGCCGCCACTGCCCCGACTGCGGGAAGGCGACCCGCGCCGAGCTGCCCGCAGATGTGCCCGTCGGCGCCTTCGGCCCGCGCATGGAAGCCGCGGTGGCGACGCTCGCGATCCGCAACCGCGTCTCGCGCCGCGACACGGTCGAGCTGATGGGCGAGCTGTTCGGCGCGAGGCTGGCGAGCGGCACGGCCGACGCGATCCTCGCCCGAGCGGGCGAGGCCCTGGCAGAGCCCTACGAGGACCTGCTCTCGCATGTCCGCTCTGCACCGGCGCTCAACGTCGATGAGACAGGCTGGAAGCTGCGCGGCGAGGGGCGCACCCTATGGGGCGCCGTGGCCTCGAAGGCCGCCGTCTTTCGCATCGCGCCGGACCGCCACGAGCGCGAGGCCGAGGCGCTGCTCGGAGAGGAATTCTCCGGCATCGTCGGCTCCGACCGCTGGTGGGCCTACCGCGGCTTCGATCCCAAGCGCCGCCAAGCCTGCTGGTCGCACCTGATCAGAGACCTGACCGCCCACTCGGAGGGCCTCGCCGCCCAGAAGGAGTTCGGCGAGGCGGGGCTCGAGATCGCCGAGCGCCTGTTCTCAGCCTGGGATGACTTTCGAGAGCACGGCGACCACCGTCGCCTCAAACGCGAGGCGGCGCCGCTCAAGCGCGAGTTCAAAGCACTGCTCCAGCGCGGCTCCAAGGGCCGGCGCAACAAGCTCACCTGGGGCTTCTCCAAGAACCTGCTGAAGATCTGGCCGGCGCTTTGGACCTTCGTCGAGGTCGAGGGCGTGGAGCCGACCAACAACCGGGCCGAGCGCGCCCTGCGCGGCCCGGTGATCCACCGCAAGCTCTCCCTCGGCAGCCAGTCCGAGCGCGGTGAGACCACGATCCAGCGGCTGCTCTCGGCATCGGTCACCTGCCGCCTGCAGCGTCGATCGCTCTTCGCCTACCTGGCCGACGCGCTCGGCGCGAGGGTTCGCGGTGACCCCGCTCCACTGCTGGCCTGACCTACGGCCCCATGCCGGATGTCGTCGCGATCGCGCCTACCCGGAGGAGGCGACTGAACGCTTACTAGAAAGCGCTGATTTGCAGGGAAAAAACGGCTGAAGGGATTCGCACCCTCGACCTTCTGCATGGCAAGCCGGTTGGCGAGTTGGGAGGGGCGGGTAGAAACCGCTAATTTGCAGCGTTTTTTCCGGCCGCTGATCAGCGCGCGCTGGACTCAAATTGGCACGGATATGAACCGATATGCGGCGTTTCGGGAACTAATGGCCACGAGTTCCCCAAATCTGCGGGGGTGGTTTCAATCCGCCCAAGGGCGGCGGCGCGGCAGCGGTCCTAGCGCTCTCGTCTGGCGGCGAGGCGCGTCCGCTCGATCTGGGCGTCGACCTCCTCCGGGTGCTCGCCGTAGTAGCGAGTCGCTGCCTCGACCAGCTCTACCGGCACCTCCAGGTAGGAGGCCGCCTCCTTCTCTGATCCATCGTTCTGGCGGATCGTCGTGATGACGTGGGCGACATCGAGCCGGGAGCCCAGGAGTGCCGGCCGGGGACCTGCTGCTCTCTTGCGGAAGTAGATCAGCGGGTGCTCGTTGAGGCGTATTTCCTCCATTGACAGAGCTTAATCGGAAGGCTAGGCAGACTTGCTGACGCGGGGACATGGCCGAGTCGTGTCGGCCACGTAGCGCTCAGCATTCAGGCAAAACTCGCGCCACCGCTCATCGAGCCGAGCCTTGGCCAGCTCGTCCGCGTCGATCACGGTCGGTGGGCTGAGCGCCTTCTCGGTGTCGCCTGGAACAACGAGGATGTCGTTCTGGTCATCAGCCATCTACCTAGAAACGTATCGGCCTGTGCGGCTCGCTCGGCCGGAGCGCCTATCCCGTCGAAGATGCGCCTGCTCGGTTGCGGCGAGCTTGAGGCGACGAGGCTTCTGGGGTCGAACTGCGAAAGATCCCGCTGTCCTCGGTGCGTGTCCTCAAGCTGGCTGGGATATGTATATACGTCCAAAGCCTGCGTATATACTGCCCTCATGGGCAAGCACCTGGTGGACATCGACGAGGAAGCCCTGATCGCTGCGCGGGCGAAGTTCGGAAGCGCGACGATCAAGGAGACGGTTAACCGCGCGCTTCGTCAGGCCGGCGAGGACCATCGGCGGGTGCTGAAACGGCGCCTTGACTCACTCGCTGACGCTGAGCTGGCTGACCGCGAGCAGGCGTGGCGCTGACTCACCTGCTCGATTCGAGTGTCCTGACGCGCCTGCGTCATGGTGCGGTTCGGGAGGCGGTCGAAGCTCGGGCCGAGCGCGGTGAGCTGGGGCGAGCCGGGATCAGCGATCTAGAGATCGGTTATTCGGCTCGCAATGCAGCTGAGTGGGACCGGCTGGGGGAGGCGCTTCGCGCGTTCGAGCTCGTCGAGACGACAGCTGAGCATGTGCGGCGGGCTAAGCAGGTGCAGCGCATGCTTGCGGCCAAGCACCAGCGCGGTCGCAAGGTGCCTGACCTCTTGATCGCCGCAGCCGCGGAGTCGCACAGTCTGACCGTCTTGCACTACGACGCCGACTTCGACCGCATCGCGGCCGTGACCGGACAGTCGTGCGACTGGGTCGTGCCAGCCGGTTCAGTTGACTGAAGCCGGACGGAAGCCTGCGTCACCTCCGCCCCTCGGTTGCAATAGGGCCTCGGTCTATTGGCCCTCGATATGCGGCCGCAACTGATCTTCTGCGCGATCGATCATGGCCTCAACAGAGGAGCCGCCGCGGTCTGCCTTGCCCTTACGAAGCGAACGGGCCTGCCACAAGAGGCTTACAACCTCGCGCTTGGTCATTCCGTTAGTCCGACTCTCGCCAAGAGGGAGCCTGGACTTCAGATACGTGACCACCGACTTGTCCGGCTCTCCCCGGATTGCAGCGAGGGCATGGTCGAAGTCGCCCAAGACGCCCCAGAGGAGTCCGATATTGGCCATGACGCGCGAGCTTACCCAGGGGCCGGATTGGGCAGCAATGGGCAGCGGGGGTCGATGTCAAGAGGTCGGAGCGGTGGCGTATCTATTGCCCGGACACAGAAAAGCCCCACCAGAGCGGGGCTTTTCGTGAAAGCGGCTGAAGGGATTCGAACCCTCGACCTTCTGCATGGCAAGCAGACGCTCTAGCCAGCTGAGCTACAGCCGCACTGGGCGCCAGTTTACCGAGGTGCGGTTGATTGGGGGTTGGGGTGCTCGAGGGGCAGGCCCGCTGCCGTCCAGCCTTGGACGCCGTCGATGACGTCGGTCGCGTCGAGGCCGAAGCGCAGGAGGGTGACGGCGGCGAGGCTGGACTGGTACCCCTCGTTGCAGATGAGGACGATGCGGCGGTCGGTGCGGGCGAGGGCGGGGTTGCGGTGCTCGCCCGCCGGGTCGAGGCGCCACTCGAGGACGTTGCGGTCGACGATTGCAGCTCCGAGGACGAGGCCGTCGCGGCGGCGCTGCTCCAGGGGGCGGATGTCGTTCAGGAGGTCGCCTGCCGCGGCGGCCGCCTGGGCTTCGGCCGGGGTGAGGCGGTCGATCTGTGCCTGCGCCTCGGCGAGCAGATCTTCGACCGTCGTCAGGGTCGCCTCGCGGATCACGAAAGTTCCCCTACCCGTTCTCCCCAGGCGCTAGCCTGAGCCGGAGATGCTCTTCCGCCAGATCATCCACGAGGATCTCGGCTGCGCCTCCTACCTCGTGGCCGACCGCGAATCCGGCGTCGCCGTCGTCGTCGACCCGCAGTGGGACATCGACCCCTACCGGCGCCTCGCGCGCCTGCACGGGGTCCGCATCGGTCACATCCTCGAGACCCACAACCACGCCGACCACGTCTCCGGCCACGGCCGCCTCTGCCGCAGCACCGGCGCCACCGTCCACGTCCACGAGCTGGCCGAAGCCGAGTACCCGCACGAGCCCTTCGCCGACGGCTGGAAGCTCGAGCTCGGCGACCTCACGGTCGAGGCGATCCACACGCCGGGGCACCGGCCCGAGCACACCTGCTTCCTGCTCAGCGACAAGGGACGCGGGGGGGCGCCGTGGGCGCTTCTGACCGGCGACTCGCTGTTCATCGGCGACGTCGCCCGGCCCGACCTCGCGGTCGAACCGCGCGAGGGCGCCGCCGACATGTTCCGCTCGCTGCACGACCGCCTGCTCGCCCTGCCCGACGAGGTCGAGGTCTGGCCAGGTCACCTCGGCGGCTCGCTCTGCGGCGGCTCCGGGCTCGACCTCAAGACCTCCTCGACGATCGGCTTCGAGCGCCGCCACAATCGCGCCTTGCAGATCGCCGACGAGGCCGAGTTCATCGAGGACCAGGTCTCCTCGCTGGGCGACAAACCGCCGAACGTCGAGCGCATCGTCGGTCTCAACAAAGGCCCGCTGATCGAGGACTTCGGGACCCCCGCGCCGCTCAGCCCGCACGAGGTCGAGGAGCTGGTCGAGGCGGGCGCCGTGGTGATCGACGGTCGCACCAACGAGCAGTTCGACGAGGCCCACATCGAGGGCGCCCTCAGCGCCTCCTCCTACGACACCGGCTTCGCGACGAAGGTCTCGCGCGTCGCCCCCGAGGGCACCGACATCGTCGTCGTTGCCGCGGCCGACAGCGACGAGCGCGCCGCGGCGCAGCTGCTCGCCTCGGTCGGGCTGCCGGTCCGAGGCTTCCTCGAGGGCGGGATGACCGCATGGCGCACCGAGGAACGGCCGGTCCACCGGATCGAGCTGATCGACCCTGAGGAGCTGGCGCGGCGGGTCGGCGGCGACGCCGGGCCGGCGATCCTCGACGTCCGCAGCGCCTCCGAGTACGAGGACGAGCACATCCCGAGTTCCCTGCACATCCCTTACGGCGACCTTGCCGGGCGACTTGACGAGCTGCCCCGCGACCGGCCGATCGCGACGATCTGTCGCGGCGGCAAACGCAGCGGCCTCGCCGCCTCGATCCTGCAGCGGGCGGGATTCGACGTCGTCCACGTCGGCAGTGGGGTGGGCACTTGGCGCGAGGGCGGCCACCCGGTCGAGAGCGGAGCCGCTGCTCCCGCCGCTGCTTAGTGACTATCCGAAAAGAAGCCGCAATTTGTGGCAAAGAAGCGCGTTTTCCCACGTTTACCTTTTTGACTTTGCCCTGACATTTGTCAAGGGGCAGCGTTGAACTCATGCACATTGCAGCGGGCGTCGTGGTCGTTGACTGGTCGTCTGCGGCGCCCGTTGTATGTGCAATTCCCTGCGGCCTGAAAGAATCGCCTCGATGGAGGGCACGCGCCGCCACGACATCGCGCTCTTCGGCGCCACCGGGTTCACCGGCGGCCTCACCGCCGACTACCTCGCAACCCATGCGCCCGCCGAGATGCGCTGGGCGCTCGTCGGCCGCAACCGGACCAAGCTCGACGCGGTGGCCGCGCGTCTCGCCGCGGCCAATCCAAAGGCCCCCAAACCCGACATCGTCGTCGCCGACGCCGGCGACTCCCAGGCGATCCGAAAGGTCGCCGAGGACACCCGGGTCGTCGTCACCACCGTCGGCCCCTACGCGCTCTACGGCGGGCCGCTCGTCGCCGCCTGCGCCGCCGCCGGCACCGACTACTGCGACCTCACCGGCGAGCCCGAGTTCGTCGACCGGGTCTACGTCGACCACCAGGCCGAGGCCGAGCGCAGCGGCGCCCGGCTCGTCCACTGCTGCGGCTTCGACTCGATCCCCCACGACCTCGGCGCCTTCTTCACCGTGCAGCAGCTGCCCGAGGGCGTCCCGCTGAAGGTCAACGGCTACGTCAGGTCCAACGCCCGCTTCTCCGGCGGCACCTACCACTCCGCCGTCAACGGCTTCGCCCGCGCCCGCCAGACGCTCGCCGCCGCCAAGGAGCGCCGCCGCCTCGAGCCGCGCGCCGAGGGCCGCGAGATCCACGCCGCGCCGGCGCGGTTCCGTCACGACGAGGGCCTCGGCGGCTGGACCGTGCCGCTGCCGACGATCGACGGCGCGATCATCCGCCGCTCCGCCGCCGCCCTCGACCGTTACGGCCCCGACTTCACCTACGGCCACCACATGGTCGCCAGGCACCTCGCCACCGTCGGCGCGATCGCCGGCGGGGTCGGCAGCGCCTTCGCCCTCGCCCAGCTGCCGCCGACCCGCAGGCTGATGCTGAAGCTGAAAACGCCGGGGGAGGGGCCGAGCGAGGCCGAGCGCGAGCGCAGCTGGTTCAAGGTCGCCTTCATCGGCGAGGGCGGCGGAAAGCGCGTCCGCACCGAGGTCAGCGGCGGCGACCCGGGCTACAGCGAGACCTCGAAAATGCTCGCCGAGTCCGGCCTCTGCCTCGCTTTCGACCAGCTCCCCGAGCGGTCGGGCCAGCTGACCACCGCGGTGGCGATGGGCGACGCCCTGCTCGAGCGCCTGCAGCGGGCGGGCATCCGGTTCCAGGTCCTGGAGAGCGGGTAGGCTCAGCTCCGTGGACGACCAGCAGGTACTCGACCGGATCGATCAGCTCGTCAAGGAAGAGGAGCAGCTGCTCCACCGCCACGAGGGCGAGGGCCTGAACGACGACGAGCACGCCCGCCTCCAAGAGCTCCAGGTCCAGCTCGACAAGGCCTACGACTACCTGCGCCAGCGCCGCGCCCTCCGCCGCGCCGGCGACGATCCCGACGGCGCGAGCATGCGCGACGGCGGCACCGTCGAGAGCTACGAGCAGTAGCCGCCGACCGAATCCGCCTGAGCGCCGGTACCCTTCAACCCACCTGTCGCTTTTGTACGGCTATCCCGAACAAAGTCGACACCCGGCGCCTTGGCGGAGTGGCTACGCAGCGGCCTGCAAAGCCGTTTACACCGGTTCGATTCCGGTAGGCGCCTTGACTGAAACCCCTGGTAATCCGGGGGTTTTCGTCTAGCTGGAGGCGAGAGCGGGTCACAAACCGGGTCACATTTTCCGGGCGTCGGGCAAGGGTCGAGAAGGCTAGGACGATGTAGGAGTGACGACCACCGCCACTCCCGACACCCTCGCCGACGAGATTCGCGGCGCCCGGCAGGCCGCTGGCCTGACGCAGGAGCAGCTGGCCGACCTGGCGGGGGTATCGGTGGCCTCGGTGCGATCGTGGGAGCAGGGCCTCCGTGCTCCCACTAATAGCTTCGCCCTTCGGATCGTCCGCGGCGTTCTCGCGGGTCTCGACAATGCGAACGGCGCCCCGCCACAGGACGCCGCCGCCAAGACCGGGGCCGGTACCCCCGATGACCCGGAAGTCTAGCCCCACGGTCAGCGCCTTCCTGGCGCCGACCCTGCGCCATCCGCAAGCACCGGAGACCGGACGGTGACCGAGGCCGCGGCTATCAACCGCCTGCGCTCCGAGTTCGATGCCGTCGAGATCGGCACGGCCGAGTCAGGGTCGCCACCCTGCCCCTATCCGGCGCACCGACGAACCGACTGGCGCGGCGCCGACGGGAAAGTCGTCTGTGGAACATGTCACCCACGTCCGCCCGAGCCGGAGCCCGAGGTCGCCGCCCTGATCGAGGCCGACCCTGGCTCTCCGCTGCCGCCGATCGGCGAGCTCGAGGCGCGGCCTTCGCTGGCCGGAGCGGCACCCCCGTCAGCGAGCGCGCGCCCCGCGATACGGGTCGAAACGCTCGGCGCGCTGCTCGACAAGGCGCCCGAGAAAGTGCCGACGATCGGCGGTCGCCGGCTCCCGCGGGGTGAGACTCTTTCGTTCGCCGCCCGCGCCGGCGTCGGGAAGACGACGCTGCTCCGCGGCCTCCTCGCCCACGCCGCCACCGGCCAGCCGTACATCGGGTTCGACTTCACCGCGCCCGTCCGCTCGATCTACTTCTCTGGCGAGGGCTCCGGCCCACTCTGGACCGAGGCGATGCGGCACGTCGTCGAGCACCTGGACCTGCCCGCGGACGCCCTCGAGCGGGTCTCGGTGATCGAAGGTGGCGGCGCCTGCGGCCTGCGCCTCAACCGCGCCGCCGACCTCGACCAGGTGCGGCGCATCCTGTCCGACCTGAAGGCGGGCGATGGCCTCGACGTGGCCGCCTTCGACCCGTTCCAGCGCTTCGCCCCCGGCGACGAGAACTCGTCGAAGGACATGGGGGCGGCAGTCGACGCGCTGCTCGAGCTCAACCGTGAGTTCGACATCGCGACGATCGTGCCCCACCACGCTTCCCAGGCCGGCCGCGGGCTCGACGCCTTCCGCGGGCACACCACCTTCGAGGGGGCGATCGCCACGGGCCTCGTGCTCACAGCGCCCGAGCCCGGCGAGCGGGTGCTCGAAGCTCCCAAGGTTCGCTACGCCCGGACCGCCGCCGACTCCCGCAGCGTCTTCCTCGACTTCGACGAGGGCGCCGGCATCTACGTCGAGCGCCCGGCGCTGGGTGCGAAGACGAAGGGCGGCCAGCTGCTCGAGGCGATCGACGACGGCGACTGGCACGGCGTCGCGGCGCTGGCGAAGACGCTCGGCGTGCCGCGGACCACCTTCAAAGAGTCCTACGTCCAGCCGGCGATCGAGGCCGGTCAGGTCGAGCACCGCCACGGCCGTCACAACGCGCTTGAGGTTCGTCGCCTCGACGCCGGCGAGCGGCTTTTCGAGGCCGCCGGATCCGACCGCGGGGAAGGTGACGGATGAGCCCGTCACCCAAGGTGACGCTCCGTCACCCCGTCACCCTCCGTCACCTTGGCGCGCCGAGACCCGGCGAAGCGCGCTGGGATGCGGGTTCCGAAGGTGACGGACTACCCCGTCACCTTGCCCGTCACCCCAGGTGCCGGCGGTGGGGACGGTCCTATAGACCGTCACCCCGCCACCGGGGCCGTCAGGTCGAACCGGCAGCGAGCCTCTGCTCTCTCTGCCCAGAGCACGATCGCGGAGAGCGGGAGTGCATCGAACGGGGGGCACACTCTCGCCTTCGCTGCCAGGACGCAACGGCCGGTGCTTTGGTCGGAGGTGCCGGGGGGCACGGCAGCGCCCTCACTGCCGAGGAGGGGAGGCCCGGCCTCGGCCTTCGAGCAGGGCGTCCTGGGCTCGGCGATCGAGGGGGCCGGAGACCGGGCAGAGGGGCCGCGCGACTCGCCACCCGGGCTCAGGCTCTTCGAGCGCCAGGAACTATCGAAGCTCGACGGGAGGACTCGCCATGAGCGAGCAGACCTCGAACGGCGCCGCGCAGCTGCTTACCGCCGAGGATCTGGCCGAGCGCTGGCAGGTGCCCGCCAGCCACGTCTACCGGCTCGCTCGCGCCGGTCAACTCCCGGTCGTGAAGCTGGGCCGCTACCGCCGGTTCAGGGTCGGCGACATTGAGCACTTCGAGGCGGCCGGAGGGGTGGCAGCGGATGAATAAGCCGTTGACGATGGCTCCGCAGAGCGGATCGAGACCGCCGGGTCACGAACCGGGGCGCGAAACCCTGCGCGAGCGGGCCGCCACCCTGCGCGGGGAAGGGCTGACCCTGCGCGAGATCGCCGGGCTGCTCGGCCGCGACCGCTCGACGATCGGCCGGTGGCTGCGCACGCCGCCGCGCTGCCCTCGCTGCGACCGCGCCATGAGCGGGCAGGCGAAGCTCTGCTGCCGGTGTAGCGCCACCGCTCGCCGCAAGCCGGCGGCCGAGCGCCTGGAGGCCCGCCTCGCCGCGAGCGTCACCGGTTCCGAGGCAGCCGAGTTCGCCGAGCTGGTCGCGGCCGAGGGGACGACGATCGCCGCTGAGTTGCGCGCCTACGTGCGCCGGCGGATCGCAGGGGCGACTACGCAGGGGAGGGTGGAACCATGAGCCGGCGACGACGGAAGAAGAAGAAGACCTCGAAGCCGCCGACCGGCGGGGGCGGCGCGAAGAACCCGAACAGCCTCGCCAACCTCGTCCCCGGCGGCGGGCAGGCCGGGCCGGGGAACGCCCGGGCGCTGCGGCACGGCGCGACCAGCGAGCTCCTGCTGCGGGACGTGACCGCCGAGGTCCGCGAGCTCCTGGATGCCCTCGCCGACGCAGCCCCGGTCCGCGAAGCCGACGGCTCCCTGCCGGCCGCCGACGCCGTGGCGGTCGAGCGGGCGGCTCGGGCGTTGAAGCGCTACCGATCGGTGACCGGCTGGCTCGACCTTCACGGCAGGATCGACGACAAGGGCGAGGTCCGCCCGGCCGCCGAGCTCGAGCTGAAATGCGAGCGCGAGCTTGGCCGATCGCTCGACGACCTGGGGATGACGCCGATGTCGCGCTCGAAGCTGGGACTGCGGCTGGTGCAGGCCACCGCCGCGGCACAGGACGCCGAGGACGCGCGCCGTGCCCGCGAACGGCTCGACCGCCGCTTCAAGGCTCTGGACGGCGACCAGGAAGGGGACGCGTGACCGCCGCCCTCGACACGCTGGCGCAGCTACGGCTCGACGACGGGCGACTCTGGGTCGACGCCGCCCACGAGTTCCAGCTTGCCGACGTGCGCGCCGCCCTCGACCCCGACGCCCCGCCGTATGCCTTCTGGACCCGGCCCCGCGGCGGCTCGAAGACCGAAGACCTGGCGGCAGTCGAAGTCTCGGCACTGCTGGCTGAGGACACCGCCTCTCGCTCCTACTGGTGCGCGGCCGACCAGGGCCAGGGCCAACTGGCGATCGACAGCATTGCGGGCTTCGCGAAGCGCACCCCGGAGGTCGGCGCGCAGCTGGAGATCCAGACCCGCCGCGTCACGGCCCTCGCCACCGGTGCCCGCCTCGACGTGCTCGCCGCCGACGCGCCGGGCGCCTGGGGTCTGCGCCCCCGTCGGGTCGCGGTCGACGAGCTCGCGAACTGGTCGGCCTCGGTGGCACCGGAACGACTCTGGGAGGCGGTGTCCTCGGCGGTCGCCAAGAACGACGCGGCCCGGCTGACCGTGGCCACCACGGCCGGGGATCCGGCGCACTTCGCCGCGAAGGTGCTGGCATCCGCGAAGACCTCGCCGCTGTGGCGGGTCTCCGAGACGCCGGGGCCGGCGCCGTGGACCGATCCCGCGCGCCTCGCCGAGCAGAAGGCCCGCCTCCCGCTGGCCGTCTTCGAGCAGCTCTTCCTGAATCGCTGGACCGCTGCCGCGGGAAGCTTCCTCGAGCCCGCCGTCGTCGACGGCGCCTTCGTCCTCGACGGCCCGGCGCTCAAGGGCGATCGCCACCACCGCTACGGCGCCGCCCTGGACCTCGGCTCGGTCAACGACGCCTCGGTCCTCGCGATCGGCCACCGCGAGGGCGACGCCGTGGTCCTGGACAGGTTGAAGGTCTGGCAGGGAAGCCGCGCTGCGCCGGTCGACTTCGGAGAGGTCGAGGACTACATCGTCCAGGCCCACGGACGATTCGGCTTCAACCTGCTCGCCGATCCGTGGCAGGGCCTCCAGCTGCTCCAGCGCCTTCGCTCGCGCGGGGTCGCCGCGAGCGAGTACGCCTTCAACCAGGGGTCGAAGCAGCGGCTCGCCGCGACCCTCCTGCACTCCCTGAACGGCGTCGCCCTGCACCTCTACGACGCCGAGGGGCTGCGCGACGAGTTGGTCGCCCTGCGGTTGAAGCAGTCGGCCAGCGGCGCCTGGGCCTTCGACCACCGCACCGGCGGCCATGACGACAGGGCGACGGCGATCGCCCTGATGCTGGTCGCCGTCCTGGAGCAGCCGAGCTCGCAGGCCACCATCGTGGTCCCCGATCGCGGCGACGGCATCCTCGACGAGTTGAATCGTCGCCTGGGCCGGGGCTCGGCGGCTTCGATTCGCCCGGCGATCAGATCCTTCGGGGCGAGTGGTGACGCCGCAAGATCGCTCCCAGAGCCAAAACAGGAGCCCCGACGGAAGGGGTCGATCGAGCGTGTTACATGGAGTCATGAACCGAAGGCGCCGCCGCCATCAAGTCGTCAAATCAGGGACCGTCACGCTCGCCGGCCGCGTGCCGAAGGGCCTCGCTGCCTCCGTGCATGGCGAGGCGCGGCGCCGCGGGATCAGCGTCAGCGCCCTCGTCGCCGAGGCTCTGGCCAACCAGTTCGACTCCCGGGACCCGCTTCCCGTCGCAACCACCCGAAGGCAACCCGCCACCAAGGAGATGATCCGATGAACCAGAGAGAAAGAGACGCCCACGCGGCCGTCGACGCCGCGGTCGCGGACGGCCGAGTGCCGCTCGCCGCCGCCGACGAGTGGCGGAAGCCCATCTCGGGGGGGTACGACCCGCAGCCCGCGCTGAAGGCGATTCGCCCTGACCCCGCCGTCGCCGCAGCGAACCGCGCGACCGCCGCGCTGACGGGGCAAGCCGCCGCCTCCCCGCCGCCGGTCGACGAGGCCCGCGCGGCCGAGTTGGCGGCCTCGATGGGCGCCGGGGCGGCCTCGCAGGCCGTCCTGGGCGGCGTCGGCTCGGAGGCCCGCTGATGACCGGGTACATGCCGCTCTGGATGAATCCCGACTGGGACTTTTTTCCCGAGCTTGAGATCGTCGAGTGGCCGCGGCTCGCCCGCTGGCGCGAGGAGCACGCCCAGGCCCTCGCCGCGCTCCAGGCCGCCCGGAAAAAGGCCGACCGCGATGCGACGACGCACCGGATGCTCGACGTGATGGAGGCCGCCACGGTCGACCTCGCCGAGCACTTCGAGGACGAGGCCGAGGCGGCGTTCAAGGAGATGAGGGCGACGATCGGCCCGGTGCCCGAACGTCGCGACAAGAGAGCGGCGATCGCTCCGAAGCTCGCGGCTGGCGCCCGCGATCGGGATCGCCTCCAGCGCGTCAGCCGCGCCATCAAGGCCGAGGCGCTCACGGAGGCAGGGCTGGAGCCGGTGATCCTGGCCGAGGTCGCGGAACTGCGCGCCGAACTCCCGAGGCCGAAAGCCCCCGAGCCGGAGGCTGCTCCCGAGCCGGAGGTCGAGGAGGCCACCGAGCCGGAGGCCGAGCCCGCCGCGGGGGAGCCCGAGACCGCGGAGGAGCCGGCGGCGGCGTGACCCCGGGAGCACCGTTCAGCGAGGTCGACCTCTTCCTCACGGCGAGCGCTGGCAACTGGTCGCAGATCCCCGACGCCACCGAGGCCGAACTCGACCTGGCGGCGCAGCTCGCGAGCCTGGAGCGCGAGCTGCGCGACCGCCTCTGGGGTCGGCTCGAAGCGCTCCTGCCGCACGCGGCGATCGTCGATGGGCGGGTCCGGGTCGCGGCGCCCGCCGGGCCGGAGGGGATCAGGGCGGCGATCGCGGTCTACGAGCTCGGCTGGGTCGACGGTGAGCGCTGAGGGTTCGGACCCGGCCGCCTGGGCGCCCGCGTCGAAACACGACAGGATCGGCCACTACGCCTGCTCGATCGCCGGACGCCTAGTCCGCGTCGGGCTGATCGGCCGGCCGCGCCGGAAACCCCCGGCCAGCATCGCCGTCGATTGCCCGGCCTGCGGGCGGCACCACCCGGCGGTGGCTCCGCTCTGGCGCCATCCGGTCGCGGCCGACGAGGGCCGGGGGGTTGAGCTATTGGTCGAGGGTGCGAGCCTCGACGACGAGGGCAGCGCCGAGGACGATGGGGCGATCGGAGAGGCGGTCTGAGCGATGGATCTTGCCAAGCTCGAGCTCAGGCCACCCGACCACCGCCAGCCCTACCACCTGGCGGCGCACTTCACGTACGGCCGCGGAGTCGGCGCACCGATCGTCGCGGTGCTCTGGTTCCGCGCCCAGCCCGGCGAGGGCGATGTTGGCTACCCCGGCTGGCAGGTCTGGGTGGTCAGCGAGTCGCCCGACCAGCCGCAACGCATCGACCCCGACCTGCCCCCGATCGAGGCGCTGCGCCGTGCGATGAAGCTTCTGGCCGATCAACCGGCGCCGAGCTTCGACCGCGAGCGCTCGATCGCCCTGATCGAAGAACACCTCTACTCGACCGAGCCCGACTTCCCTCTCCCGTTCCCATGATGGACGCCGATCGGCTGACGATCCTGCCCCCACGCGAGCCGCGGCCGTTCTGGGCGTTCGGGGAGATCGTCTACGACCACGGCCCGATCGCCGGCGTGCTCTTCTACGACGAGTATCCGGTCGAGCCGGCCGAGGACGGCGCGCCCGAGACCGCCGCGTCAATCGCCAGCGCCGGGCAGCACCGCGGCTGGCTCTTCTGGGCGGTGGGCGAGGAGGTCGCGACGACGCCCGCGGATCCCTGGCGCCCCCGCCTTCACCTCTACGGCTCGCAGATCACCGTGGCCGGGGTGCTGCGCCAGGCGATCGCCACGCTCGAGGATCGAGACCCGCCCAGCGGCACCTACGGCGAGACCGCCGAGCTCGTGGCCGCGATGCTCGAGGTCGACGACCCCGAATACCTCCTGGTCCCCGAGTCCTGGGCGGTGCCGGCTGCGAGCTGGCGATCGTGAAGCGCTGCTGCATCATCTGCGGAACTTCCCTGGCTGGCCGCCGCGCCGACGCCGAGGTCTGCGGCCCCTCCTGCCGCCGCGAGAGGGCGCGTCTGCGGCGGCTCCTGGCGGGCGAGGGCGACGGCCCCTATGTCACCCCTCGGCAGTACCTCGACGCCCCCCGTAGGCGTGCAAATCAAGCCAGGGAGAGCCTCCGTTGACCGCCGCCCCCGCAAGCCGTAGAGTTCCGCAAGAAGAAAAGCGGGCCGCCGCGGTGGTTGCACACCTACGACGGCCCTTGACACGGAGGTGTAGCTCCATGCCCGACTCCCATCCTAGGCCGAACGCCGTCGGCCGATTCACCACCACGATCGAACGGCACTTCGCCGGTCTCGTCAAGGCCGCGCTTGCCCTCGCCGTCGTCGTCACTTTGGCGACCGGCTTCGCCCACGCCGCGCCCCAGCCCTCGGCCCGGGTCTGCTTCCCGGCGTCGAAGTGGGACGCGAAGGACTCCAAGCGCCCATGCGCCCGGGTGGTCCGGGTCGAGGAGGACGGCAGTGTCCGCGTGAAGGTCGCCGACGCAGACGGCGCCTACCGCTACAGCGCCACCGTCGGCGCGGAGGATCGCTGATGGGTCGCGTCACCGGCGTCGTCCAGGTCGTCGAGCGCAAGCGCGGGCCGGTCTACTACGCGCGCTTCCGGTTCCCCAGCGGCAAGCAGGCCAAGAAGCTGCTCGGCCCGGCGCACGTCAAGAAGGTTGCGGCCGGTAAGAAGGCTGCGCCGTCCGAGGGGAAGATCCTCGGCGTCGACGCCGCCAAAGTGACCGCTGCGAGCGCGCGGCTGGACGGTGAAGCGCCGCCCCCCGCGGCCAAGGAGAGGACGCGCTGGGTCCCGAGGACGAAGGAGGCGTGCCCGCCCGGCTTCCTCACGGAGAAGGATGCGGAGAAGGCGCTGCGGGGCCTCCTCGCCAAGATCGAGAGTGGCGAGATCCCCGACCCCGGCGCGGCACCCGCTGTCGACGGGGCCACCGGGCCGACCTTCCGCGACGCCGCCGGCGAGTACCTGCGCTACGTCGAGGAGGTCCGGCAGATCGGCGTGAAGACGGTCGCCGACTACCGCGGCGTGATCGAGGGCTACCTGCTCGACGAGTTCGGCGACCTTGCCCTCGAGGCGGTGACGCCCGACCTGATCGACACCTACAAGGAACAGCTGATCGCCGACGGCAAGCTCTCGAACCGAACCATCGTCCGCCACCTGACCGTCCTCCACGGCGTCTTCAAGCGGGCGAAGCGGAAGTGGGGGCTGGCGGAGAACCCCGCCGCCGCCGACATGGTGGAGCGCCCGAGAGTCACCTACACGGGCGAGTTCGACACCTTTGATCGCGATGAGGTCGAGCTGCTCGCCAGCGTCGCCGAGAGCGACCAGGACGCCGCGATCTTCCGCACCGCGGCGTTTACCGGCCTTCGCCAGGGCGAGCTCTTGGCGCTGCGCTGGGGCGACATCGACTTCCTCAGCGGCCTGCTCCACGTCCGTCGCAACTTCACCGGCGGCGTCGAGAAGGTGCCGAAGGGCAAGCGGGTTCGGTCGGTGCCGATGATGCCCGACGTGATCGACACGCTGGCGGCGCTGAAGGAGCGCGAGCACTTCACCGGCGACGAGGATCTCGTCTTCCCCTCCGAGGTCGGCTCCCACCTGGATCACTTCGCGCTGCGCAAGCGCTTCTACGCGGCCCTCGAGGCCGGGGGCCTGCGCCGGATCCGCTTTCACGATCTGCGCCACTGCTTCGGCACCGCGGCGATCCAGAAGCTCGACCCCTTCGCGGTCCAGTCCTACATGGGCCATCAGCACTACTCGACCACCCAGCGCTACCTACACCACAAGCCGCGCCGAGAGGACGCCGTGGCCCTGGCCGAAGCGTTCGGCGGTGGCGAGCAGCGCGCACCGGATCGAGCCGGCGCAGAGTCCAAGAGCTGACCGCTCGACCGGCCGCGTCTAAGGCGGGAAGGGCGGGTCGAAGGGAACTGCCTTCTGGAGCTCGCGCTCTCCGACCATCGCCGGGTTCGCCCACGGTCGAGCCGGTTGGAGGCTCCAGACGTAGATCACCGCCGGAGAGCGCATGATGGCGGTGACCACCGAACCGGACCGCGAGGGCCATGACCTTTGACCCTCGCTCAGTGGCCGCCGACCGCCGCGAGGGCCAGTCTTGCGAGGGAAGAGGCGCCGCGGCTCGCCGACGCGGACCTCGATGCGATCGCCATCGTGGACGTGGGTGATTTCGTAGAGAGCTTCGACGCTCCCCTCGGCCAGGCCCAGGGCACGGACGTGATCGCCCCAGGCCGCCTCGGGGTCGTCGAACGTCGGGATGAAGAACTCAGGCGCCACCGAAGGATCGTAGGGCAGGCCAGTGTTGGCGGCGAGCGGGTCACAAACCGGGTCACGAAACGCGGCGCTGCCCCGGTAACTGAGCGCAACTCAGAGCACCTTCCCGCGCCTGGGCGACCCGACCGCACCCCCACCTAGGAGCCTGCAAAGCCGTTTACACCAGTTCGATTCTGGTAGGCGCCTTTTTAGTCTGAGCAGGGCTTTCGGCTTGCCAGAGCGGTTGCGGGCGGTTTTTGAGCCGCGCTGTTGTCCGGTTGTCTCCGGCTGAAACCGGCTGTTTTCGTGTCGGACTGGCGCACGACTGGCGCACGAACATGAGCATCTGCGGCTCCCAGGACCCAAATTGGCGTCCCTGGAACCGGGGTACAATCCAGGTCGTGACGACCCGCGAGAAAGCCCGCGCCGTCCTTGACCATCTGCCCGAGGATCGGGTGGACGCAGCATTGGCTGCGCTTGAGGCGGTGGAGGGACGCGATACCTCCGTCGAGGCGATCCTCGCGCGTCACGGCGAGCAGCGGCTCGATCCCCACGAGTTCGAGCGCCAGTTCGGGTCGCTGCCCACCGACGACGAGGGCTGAGGGTGGTCGAACCGCAATCCGAGCCGGTCTTCCCGGTCGGCTTTGACGACGACGCCCTGGAGGAAGACCTCGCGCACCTGCCGGCGAGCGCCGAGGAGGCGCTGCGCCTGTTCCACAAAGAGGTACGTCGTCTCGGCGGGATTCCGAAATCGCGTCTGATGACCTGCCAGGCCGAAGGCCGCGACGGCACCAGGCTCGGCGGCTGCGTGAAGACCTACATTCCGTGGCCGGACGGCCAGTTTGGCGCTGTCCTCGTTGCCGTGACCCATCCGAGCCGACCGCTGGCTCTGCGGGCTGTTGCGTTTGGCATCCGGCACCCTCCGCGCGGCTCAAGGGCTCAGACCGTTTATCAAATCGCGAGCCGTCGACTAAGCGGGTGAACCGGTATCGGCGCATGAGTGGATGCAATTCCACTCAATAAAGAAGCCTTCTTCCTGAGGCATATACTCTCGCGTTCCCAAGGGAGACGTTCCAACTCCTGATCCAGTTCATCTCGGTTTTAAGGGGAGCGGCATGGACATTTTTCGGCTCTTTGGATATGCAATTGAGCCACAGAGGACGGTGAGCGATGAGGATTTCGTGGACCCCGAGGGGGGTTCTCTTCCCATCCGCGCCCAGCTTCGCTCTGCGCTATCCAAATCGCTGAAGGTTGCCGAAGACAGTGGCCTGATGACCCAAGTCACGCTCGATGTCGACCAAGGGGCAGACGGGCATCGCTCGAGCCTTGTACGCAATGCGGTAATTGACCTCGCTTTCCGCCGTGGGGCTGCCTCGGAGCGGGGGGCTCTTGAACTAGCCCGCCAGCTCAGTAGGGCGATGGACTACCGCTCGCGGGACTGCCTCTTCCTCTGCGCCGCTTATCGCGAGGGGGAGAAAAGACAAGTCGCGCTCTGGATCTTTCCCCAGGACGAAGCTTTCCGTTTCTCGGTCGGGGGCGCACAAGGACCCGACATCGATCTGCTCACTGAAATCTTCAGTCGCACTTCGGCGCTGCGAAAGATGGCTCTCTTCGAAGGGCGTGAGATCTCTACGAATTTTCTCGACGGCCGCGTCCTTGATTTCCAGGTAGGTCGCGCTGACGATGTTGCCGACCTCTGGATTCGGCGCTTCCTCAAAGCACGAACGACGATCACCCCAGCCGCCGGCACCAAGCTTCTCGCTGATGCGTTGAAGAAGACCTCGCGAGCCGATATCCCGCCCGAGGAGAGAAAGCAGGTGTTGACGGCGGCGATCGCCGTCAACAACATGCAGCGCCAAAGCTGGAGCCTTGAGCAGGTTGCCCAGGAGTTTCTTGCAGGCAAAGCCAAGGAGATTTTTCTAGCGGCCGCTGAGAACGATGAGGCCAGAAGTGCGGTGTTTCGTCTTGATCGGCCGGCCCTCGCGCGTCGGCTCAACACCCGTACTTTCCAACTACCCGAGGACGTGCTCGTTTCCGCTCCGATCAACGAGGTTGGTAATGACAAAGTGGTCGAAGTAATTGACGACACCGGTGGCGAGCGAATCCGGATCGAAGCCCAGATTGTCGAGGAGCGTCTTGCCTCTCGCAATGCCTGAACTCGCGGAGCTATACGAGAAGCGTCTGCCACTTCTGCAACGGGTCGCCGCAAGCCTTGAAGCCGAGCTGATCGACCATTTCACCGGCGTTCCTCGGATCGACCGGATCTCATTCCGACCGAAGGGCGTAAGGAGCTTCCTTGGGAAGGCCGGGCGCGAGAAGGATCCGTACGAGTTCCCTTTGGCGCAGATCGAGGATCAAATCGCGGGCCGGATCATTGTCCTCTTCTCCGCCGATGTCGAGCCGACGGTCGCGCGCCTTTGCGAGATCTTCACCTCGGTCGAGCAGGATCATCACCGACCGACGAAATACAACGAGTTCGACTATGAGAGCCACCACTCGGTCCACGTCCTTCCTGCTCACCACAAGCCTTCGCGTTGGGCTGAGCTGGAGGACATGCCAAACACCTTCGAGATGCAGGTGCGGACGCTCTTTCAGCACGCTTACGCGGAGCCCCAGCACGACCTTGGTTACAAGTCCGAGGAGCCGATCGATGATGAGATCAAACGGGAGTTGGCGTGGATTGCGGCCGGATGCTGGGGAGGAGACCAGGCGCTGGAAAGAGTTCGGACGCTCGTTGCAAAAACTGGCTAACTCTGTGGTGAAAGCGAGCAGGAGGAGAATGCGATGGGGTTTGAATACCGCCACCTCGATGAGTCTGATGCTCGTGGGGCAATGGCCGAGCTTTGGTCGACTGAGTGGCAAGAAATGCAAAGCGACGGTCATCCGAGGGACTGCTATGGCAAGCAATTGACCGATCAGGGGTGGGAGGCTTATGGAAGGTCAATGCCCGTCGCATTGGCCGAGCAGGGCGACGATTGGTTGGTCGCCGAGATGGCAGATCCAGCCTTCTGGATGCCGAGGTACTGAGCCAGGCCGGGTTTGACGGAGACCTCGAAGCCAGGATTCCTCCTGGCGGAAGGGAACCGATCAAGCCATGGCAGGAAAGAAGAAGTACCCAGAAGAGCTGTTGGAGCGCGGCGCCCGGATGGTCTTCGACTCCGGTCGTCCGATCGCCCACGTAGCGCGCGACCTCGGAATCCACCCCGAGACCCTGCGTAAGTGGGTGCGCCAGGCCGAAGCCGACGAGGGCAAGCGCACCGAGCTGCTGAGCAGCGAGGAGCGCGAGGAATTGAAGACCCTTCGCGGAGAAGTGCGCGAGCTGCGCCGGGCCAACGAGATCCTCAAGTCCGCCTCGGCTTTTTTCGCCGCCGAGCTCGACCCACGCCGAACGAAGTGAGCTCCTATATCGAGGAGCACCGGGAGCGCTTCGGGGTCGAGCCGATCTGCAGGACCCTGGAGGTGTCGGCCTCCGCCTACTACGAACGGCGAACCGGCCGCCCGTCGGCTCGCGCGATCTCCGACGAGCGCCTGCTCGCCCGCATCCGCGAGGTCCACGAGCGCAACTACTGCGCCTACGGCTACCGGCGCATGTCGGTCGCCTTGAAGCGCGAAGGCGAGCAGGTGGGCAAGGGCCGCGTGCAGCGGCTGATGCGAGAGGCCGGGATCCAGGGCGCCAAGCGGCGTGGCAAGCCGTGGCGCACGACAAAGCCCGACCCGGCGGCGCAGCGCCGGCCCGACCTGGTGGAGCGAGACTTCAGCGCGGAAGGCCCGAACCGGCTCTGGGTCGGCGACTTCACCTACCTGCGCTCCTGGGAGGGAGCGTCGTTCTTCTCCTTCGTGATCGACGCCTTCTCGCGCAAGGTCGTCGGCTGGCAGCTCGCCTCCCACATGCGCACCGACCTCGTGCTGGACGCCCTGCGGATGGCCCTGGGCCAGCGCGAGCCCGGCGCCGACTTCGGGCTCATCGCCCACACCGACCGCGGCTCTCAATACACCTCGGCCGACTACACCCAGGAACTCGACGACCACCGCGTTCTGGCCTCTGTCGGGACCGTCGGCGATGCCTATGACAACGCGATGGCGGAGAGCTTCGTCGACACCTTCAAGACCGAGCTGATCGCCGACCGGATCTGGCGCTCGCTCCCAGCTCGAGCTGGCCGTCGTCGAGTACATCGCCTGGTTCAACAACGATCGCCTGCATGAATCCCTGGGCGATCTCTCACCCGCTGAGTTCGAGTCTCTATGCGTTCCCCAGGAGATCCAACTGAGCAATATCTCTTAAATTGGAAACCAACTAAAACGGTCTCCGTGGAACCTGGTCCGGCTCACGAGATCGTGTTAGGCGGGTTCTACTTCTGCGTTGTGACGTACAAGGTCGCATCTCATAGTTGATCCTCGAGGAGCGGATTCGGAGTGAGGCTGGCGCACGGACTGGCGCATGAAACGTATTTGTGGCTCTAGAAAGCCAAATATCGGCCTATATGGCAGGCCTGCAAAGCCGTTTACACCGGTTCGATTCCGGTAGGCGCCTCTGGCGAGTGCAACAATGTGTCTGCGATGAAGCCTCAGGCCCCAATTACGCCGAAGCGAGACAAGCTGCGCTTTGGCCTGCCCGGAAGCAGCACGGAGCGCAAGAGCCGGATCAAGGCCGCGATCCAGGCGAATCGCGAGACCCTGCGCCGCCTCGCCAAGTAGCCCTTGACGATCTACCTGGAACTTGGCGATTACTGCGAAATCGCCGCTGACCTACTCGGCACGACTCCCGAGCAGCTCGCTCGCTTGCCAAGGATTGCTCTCGCGGATTCCGCCCTCGCCGCGCCTCAGGCGGGCTTTGGCGATCAGGACGCATATCCCACGCTCGTAGAGAAAGCGGCGGTTCTGGTCGAGCATCTGGCTCGCAATCACCCGCTGCCGGACGGCAACAAGCGGGCCGCCTTCCTCTCCGTGTGGCTGTTCCTTGAAGCCAATGGCCGACCGTTCGCTGGGGAAGATGCAGATACGGACGTTCCGATGGTGGAGAAGATCGCCGCCGGGGAAGCGACGCCCAACGAAATCATCGCGTGGCTCGAGAGTCGGACCGCCCCTCGTTGAGCAGGATAAGCGTCTACCCGCGAGCGACCGCCGAGCTGAATATCAAGGTATCCCCCGAAGGTTGCACCAATCCGTGTCATATGCGGATAGACTCAGCTCGGCGGTGCTCATTGGGGCTTTGACTGGTAGCCCGAACCCTTTCACAAGGGCGTGAGCACCGTTTTTTCATGATGTGAACTCGCAACTCGTAGAGGTGTCCGTTCTCCTTCGTCGAGGGGTTGCGACCTCATCCGGCTCGGGGGCCGTGTCGATAGGAAGTCGGTGGAGACAGGCGGCTCGCACGACGACTTCGAGACCAGGTACTGGCTGCGGACCGCCGCCGCCGGAGGCTGGGTGACGATCTTGATGTCGCTGGCGGGATTTCTTTATCTGGCGCTGTTCAGTTCCTCTTCCCATCGCCTGGGCCTGGGGTCGATGCTCGGAGTCGCGCTGGCATTCGGGGTCCTGGCCCTGTTCGTCCTGCCGTGGCGGCGGGTCGTCGCCTCGCCCTGCCGGGAGCAGGTCTTCCTCGGCTGGGGATTGCTCACGGTGGTGATGATCTGGGTCACGGCGCTGATCGACGGTGGCGGCGAAAGCCCGCTGCAGTTCGCGCTGTTCCTGCCCGTGGTCTTCGCCTCGCTCTCCTTCCCGGTCCGCTACGTGATCGCAACCGCTGTCCTCGCCGAGGTTGCCTTCCTCTCGCTGGCCCTGGAAGGAGGTGTCGGCGGCGGCTACGTGCTCGTCTTCGGCGCCGCCCTGGCCGGCACCTCGGCGATGGCGCTCTGGCAGTCGACCAACCATGCCGCCTGGCGCCGCGAGCTCGCCCGCAGCTCGACCATCGACCCGCTCACCCACCTGCTCAACCGCCGCGGCTTCGCGATGGCCTCCGAACGGGCCTTCGCCGCCCTCGGCCGGCAGGGGCGGCCGGTGACCCTGGCGGTGCTCGACCTCGACCACCTCAAGGCCTACAACGACGAGCACGGCCACCATGCCGGCGACAAGCTCCTCTGCTGGACTGCCGAGCGGCTCGCTTCGAGCGTCCGCGGCGGCGACTCGGTGGCCCGCCTCGGCGGCGACGAGTTCGCAGTGCTCCTGCCCGACACCGCTGCCGCCGCGGCCGGGCCGGTGATCTCCCGCCTCTCGGCCGCGCTTGCCGAGCGGGCACCCCACTGCCTGGGCACCGCGACCGCCCCGACCAGGGGATCAGCTTCGACGACCTCTACCGCAACGCCGACGCTTCGCTCTACCGGTGCAAGCTGAGGCGGCCGCGCCAGGCCGGGGCCCCTTCCGGCGGGCCGCGCCTGCAGCGCGTCGAGGCGCAGGCGCGGCCGCTGTAGCCCAGGCTCAGGCGTGGTTGGGGCCGTCGTCGGCCCCGCCGCCACCGCCACCGCCGCCGCCACCCTGGCGGGTCTCGACGTGGGTTGCAACCAGGCCATTCGCAGTGCTCTTCGCTTCGACCTCGACCGCCAGTCCCTGGCGAAGGCCGCTGAAGCCGCCGGCGATGCGCTGGAACTGGGTCGCGGAGGTGACCTTGATGCGGACCCGGCCGCCGCCCTGGGTCTGGACGCGGAAGGTCCGATCAGCGCTGTTCTTGGAGACGACGGTGCCGTCGACGTGGCGCAGCGCCGCCTGCGCGGGGAGGGCGATCACGGCGAGCATCGCGGTTGCCGCCAGCGCGGCGGTTGCAACGAGGAGCGAGACACGCTTGCTCATGTTTCCTGCCTTTCTCGTGGAGGTCCCTGGTTCGCTCTGGCCTACGGAGCCTCAAGGCCCCACGTTCAGGTCATTCGGGAAAGCCGGCGCGAGGGCGGGTGACTAACGGCGCAAGAAGTTCGGCCGCAGGTAGGCCTCTTCGAAACCGGCCTTGAGGATGTTGCGGTAGCTCGCCGAAGGCCGGTCCGGCACGCGCTCGCCGGTCTCGACGAAGAGGTTGCGGCAGCCCGCCGCGCCGGCGTCGCAGATCCTGCGGTGCAGGAGCGCCGTCTGGCAGCCGCGCCCGCGCGCCTGCTCGAGCGTCGCCCCGATCCCGAGCTCGGCGATCCCGTCCTCGATCAGCATCGCCCCGCACGCCTGAGCCTCGCCGCCGATCTTGGCGACGTAGCAGCGCCAGCCCTCGCGCCCGGGCAGGTGGGCGAAGAAGTCGGCGGCCCAGGCCGGCATGCCGAATCCGACCGCGGCGATCGTTCCAAACGGCTCCTCGTCTGCCGCCGAGAGCTCCACCACCTCGAGGCCCGCCGGCTCCGGAAAGCGCGGGGGGTGGGGGTCGCGGACGAACTTCATCCAGGCGTAGCCGGGCTCGAAGCCCTGCTTCCGCAGCCGCTCCTCGGCGCTGGCCGAGCCGGGCAGCCCCGGGGTGAGGGGAACGCAGGGGGAGACGCCGTGCTCGGCGGCCCAGGCGGTCGCCTGCTCGAGGTCGGCCTCGGCCGCTTCCGCGACCCCGAGCACAAGGTTGAGGATCGGGACCTGGGGCAGGTCACGCGTCAGCGTCACCTGGAGCGCGCCGAAGTCGCGCAGCTCGACCCCGTGCTCGGAGGCCACCTCGCGCGGCATCGACTCCCAGATGTCGCGCCAGAAGCGGCGCTCGACGCGATCGAGCGCTGCGGGGTCGTAGGCGACGCCGCGCTTGGTCTCGGGGGCCATCGGGAAGCAGCATAGGCTGAGGGCGATGACGAGCCGGCAGCGAGAAGCGATGCCCACCCCCGACGACCAGGTGATCGTCCTCTTCGGCGCGACCGGCGACCTCGCCAAGCGCAAGCTGCTGCCGGGGATGTTCCACCTGCAGCAGGTGGGGCTGATGCCGGAGCGGTTCCGGATCGTCGGCGCCGCCCGGCGCGACATCGGCGACGAGGGCTTCCGCGACCTCGCGCGGCAGTCGGTCGGCGAATCGAGTCGCGAGCCCGGCGACCCGCAGGCCTGGAAGACCTTCGAAGAGTCGCTCAGCTTCGCCGGCGTCGGCGAGGGCTTCGAGGCGCTGGAAGCGGAGATCGGTCGAGCGCGAGAGGAGCTGGACGAGGCGGAGCTGCTGTTCTACCTCTCGCTGCCGCCCAGGCGGCCGAAGGAACCGTCGGGCAGATCGGCGCCGGCAGTCTCGGCGGCGGCGCCCGCGTAATCACCGAGAAGCCGTTCGGCACCGACCTCGCCTCCGCCCGCCGGCTGAACCGGCAGCTGCACGATGTCTTCGCCGAGGAGTGCATCTTCCGCATCGACCACTACCTGGGCCGCGAGGCGGTTCAGAACCTGCTGGCGCTGCGATTCGCCAACGGCATGTTCGAGCCGGTCTGGAACCGCAACCACATCGATCACGTTCAGATCGACATCCCCGAGACGCTTTCGATCGAGATGCGCGGCTCCTTCTACGAGGAGACCGGCGCCTTTCGCGACATGATCGTCACCCACCTGTTCCAGGTCCTCGGCTTCATGGCGATGGAGCCGCCGACCACGCTGGGCCCGAAAGCGCTCGGCGTCGAGCGCGAGAAGGTGTTCGAATCGATGCCGGCGCTGCGGCCCGAGAACGTGGTCCGGGGCCAGTACCGGGGCTACCGGGAAGAGGACGGGGTGGCGGCCGACTCCGACACCGAGACCTTCGTCGCCGTCGAGTGCTTCGTCGATAACTGGCGCTGGGAGGGGGTGCCGTTCTACCTGCGCTCCGGCAAGCGCTTGGCCGAGAGCCGGCACCTGCTGACGGTTGCCTTCAAGCAGCCACCGCGGCGGATGTTCCCGCTCGACTGCGACCAGATCGCCGAGTCCTTCGGCCACGACCACCTCACCTTCGAGCTTGGCGATCCCGGCAGCATCTCCGCCTCCTTCCTCGCCAAGGTGCCGGGGCCGCGGATCGAGCTCGGCGAGGCCCACATGCGCTTCAGCTACGCCGATACCTTCGGCGGCACCGACCAGGCGCTCGATCCCTACGAGCGCCTGATCCACGACGTGATGGTGGGGGACCGGACCCTGTTCAGCAGCTCCGAGGCGATCGAGCGGCTCTGGGAGATCTCCGAGCCGCTGCTGGAGGACCCGCCTGCCGCGATTCCCTACGAGCCCGGCTCCTGGGGACCGGAGGGGATCGACGATTTGATCGCGCCGCGCCACTGGCACCTTCCCAGCGATCACGTCTGAGCCGCCGGCCCGGGACGGAAAAGGGCCCCGTCCGGGGCCCTCTGTTTCCGAAGGACGTACCACCAGAGAGGTCTAAGTCGCTGGCTCGTCGGTCCTCAAACTTGGGAAGCTCATCCTCTTAGACACCTGAAACGCCTAAAAGTTGCATCCGTTGCATCGACACTTGCAAAAGAACCTTTAGCGATCCTCAATCGCCGTCTCCCAGGCGTCAGGCGAGCGCCGAGCGCTGCTAGATTCCGCTCTCCCGGGCGTTTAGCTCAGTTGGGAGAGCGCCAGCTCGACAAGCTGGAGGTCACTGGTTCGAGCCCAGTAACGCCCATCGAGGCCGGCTCAAGGTTCCCACTCGATCCGCCGACAGTACGCGGTGTGCGGCGGGTTTCAGTCTCCATGAGCAGGAAGGCCTGCCTGCGGTGGAGCCTTGCGGCCGCGATCCTCGGCGCGATGCTGCTGGCCTTCGGCGGCTGCGGTGGGTCGGGCGGGAGCAGCGAAGGGAACGTCCTGAAGGCGACCTTCTCTTCGTTTCCCGACTACCTCGATCCGGCGCTTTCCCACAGCGAGGAAGGGTGGACGGCGATCTACGACACCTACATCCCGCTGCTGACCTACCGGCACGCGGCGGGGAAGGCCGGCAGCGAGGTGGTGCCGGGGCTGGCGAAGGCGATGCCGAAGATCGGCGCCGGCGGCCGCACCTACGAATTCCAGCTGCGGCCGGGGTTACGGTACTCCGACGGCACGCCGTTGCGCGCCTCCGACTTCACCCGAGCGGTGGAACGGGTCTTCCGCCTCAACTCGAGCGGCTCGCCCTTCTACACCGACATCGTCGGCGCCGAGCGGTTCGCGAAGACGAAACAGGGCGGGATCCCCGGGATCGTCACCGACGACAAGACCGGCTCGATCGCGATCCACCTCGTCAACCCGCGGGGCACCTTCCTGCAGGAGCTGGCGCTGCCGTTCGTCGCGCCGCTGCCGCCCGGGACTCCGAACGAAGACCTCTCCGCCCACCCGCCGGCGGCCACCGGTCCCTACGAGATCGTCTCCTCCAAGCCCGGCCGCGGCTGGTCCTACGCGCGCAACCCCTACTGGGCGAAGGCGAACGCGAAGGCGATGCCGCAGATCCCCGGCGGCCATTTCAACCGGATCGAGGTGACGGTGGTGCGCAACCCCTCGACCCAGGTCCAGGACGTCGAATCGGGCCGCTTCGGCTGGATGGAGAACGCCCCGCCGGCCGATCTCTACTCCCAGGTCAAGTCGAAGTACGAAGGCAGCCAGTTCCGGGTCGAGCCGACCGAGAGCACCTATTTCTTCTGGATGAACACGACGCAGCCGCCGTTCGACGACGTCCGCGTCCGCCGGGCCGTCAACTACGCCGTCGACCCGGCCGCGCTGGAACGGATCTACGCCGGCCAGCTGACCGGCACCCAGCAGATCCTGCCGCCGGGGATGCCCGGCTACAAGCACTTCGAGCTCTACCCGCACGACCTGGCGAAGGCGAGGCACCTGATCGCCGAAGCCGACCCGGCCGACGGCCAGATCAGCGTCTGGACCGACAACGAAAGCCAGCAGGAAGAAGCGGGCACCTATTACGCGGGCGTCCTCGAAGAACTCGGCTTCGAGGTGAAGCTGAAGGTGATCAACGCCGACAACTACTTCTCGGTGATCGGCAACGCCTCGACCCCCGACCTCGACACCGGCTGGGCGAGCTGGTTCCAGGACTACCCGCACCCCAACGACTTCTTCCAGCCGCTGCTCGCCGAAGAAAGCATCTTCCCGACCAACACCTCGAACCTGGCGCGGATCGCCGTCCCGCGGCTGAGCAAGAAGATCGCCGCGCTCGCCGAAAAGCCGCTCGACTCACAAGTGGAAGCCGAATACGCGGCGCTCGACCGGGAATTCATGGAACTGGCGCCGTGGGCCCCCTACGGCACCAGTACCTACCCCACCTTCGTCTCCTCGGCGATCGACCTCGAGAAGGTGGTCTACAACCCGACCTTCAACCAGGACCTGACGAGCTTCCAGCCGAAGTAGGGCCGAGGCGCCGCGACCGCCCTCAGGCGGTCGCGGGGAGCTTCACCTCGGTCAGGCGGATGCTGTTGCCGGACGGGTCGCGGAAGCCGGAGTCGATCCCATAGGGCCGCTCTTCGGGCGCTTCGGTGAACTCGACGCCGCGCGCCTTCAGCCGCTCGTAGTCGCCGCGGCAGTCGTCGGTGGTAAGGAAGACGGTGCCCGCGTAGCCCTTCGCCATCAGCTCCTCGACCTGGCGGGTCGTCTCCTCGTCCATCATCGGCGGGCCCGGGATCGTCATCAGCACGATCGTCACGTCCTCCTGGCCGGGAGGGCTGACGGTGAGCCAGCGGAAGTCGCCCATCTCCGGCAACGTCACGTCGGCGCGCACCTCCATCTCCAGCTTCTCGGTGTAGAAGGCGAGCGCCTCCTCCTGGTCGTGCACCCACACCTGCGCGTTCGAAATCCTCATCGTTTCCTCCTTGTTGAATCGACTGGGGCGATGCTAGGTCCGCGGCGGCGGCCTGTCTTCTCGAAACGTGCGGTGTTGGGGACGGCCGTACGCGCGGACGACGCAGGCGGGGACGCGCGCGTGGGCCGAGGCGGGGGGAGCGGCGGCGCGGTAGGCGGTCGGGGTCATCCCGTACATGCGCTTGAAGCTGGTCGTGAACGAGCCGATCCCCTGCAGGCCGACTTCGAGGCAGATCTCGGCGATCGAGTGGTCGGTGTTCCGCAGCAGCGCCGCCGCCCGCTCCAGCCGCCTGGTCAGCAGGTAGACGTAGGGCGACTCGCCGAACGCGCGCCGGAACTCGCGGCTGAAGTGGGCCTTCGAGAGCCCGGCGGCGCGGGCGAGGTCGTCGACCTCGAGCGGCTCCGCGTAGCGGGCATCGGCGAGGTCCTTTGCTCTCAATAGATGCCGGGCGGGAGGGACGAACGCCATCCCGTCAATTTAAGACCTCGGCTTACGGAGCTGGCTGAGCTTCGCAACCCGTTTCGAGCACCGCGACCCGGACGCCGTGGGAGCTCGTTAGGGCGGCTTCCATCAAGGCGAAGCATTCTTCCGTCGTCTTCGCCGCGGTCGGCGAGCGCTGGGTCCATTCGGCGTTCCCTTTGAAGCTGGTCCGGCTCCGCCGTTCCAAAAAGCCGAGGCCAACCGGCTTGCCGGCGATTTCGGCTCCGCGGGCGCGCAGGGCGCTGCTTGCGCGGGCGGCGGTGAGCATCGCCGTCGAGTGAGTCGTGCAGCGGGCTCTGCTCAAGATGGCCTTCGGGTGTCGATTAACGGCGCGGACGATGACACGCAGGTGGCAGAGGGTGCGGCTGTTGGTGGTTTCGCCTTCGGCGGTGCCGAAGCAGACGACTCGTCGTTCGCCCCTGCGTTCGCAAATTTCCACCCGGCCCGTATCCACCCGCGGTGGTTGCCTGGCGAACTTGCGAACAATTTGCAGGGACGCATGACGAGCGACCGACTTCTTCAAGTGGTACGGAGGCGGGGGTGGGGGTGGGGGTTCTGCGGGTTCTGCGCCACCGCTGGTTTCTCCGCCGGCGCCCTGACCTGGCGCTGACGAGCAAGGGCACGGCAGATCCTCGCAAGCGATGCCGTCGTTGTCGGCGTCGAGGTTGTAGGGGTCGCCAGGCAGCAGGTATTCCTCGGCTTCCGCCTGGTTGGCGAAATCGGCGCAGTCGTAATCCTTGGCTGCCGCTGAAGCCGGAGCGGCATCGAGAGCCAGGACCGCAACGACAAGCAGAAGAAGCGAAAAGAAGACCTTCACCGCCCGAACCTCCCCAGATTGATCGACACGAGGGCGTGCAATCTACTGGCGCTTGCGAACCCGGCTGTAGGGGAGCTTCCTCTAGGCTCGCGGCCTCGTGATCGGGACCTATGCAGCGGTGGCGGCGGTCTGCGTGTCGTCGCTGGCGATAGGGCAGGCGGCGGTGCTGCTGTGCGGAGGGCGCAGGTGGTCTTGGTTAGCGCCTGCGGTCGGATTGGCCCTGCTGTGCGCGCTGTCCTGGGGGAGCGCGCGGTTGCCGGGGCACGGGGTGGTCTCGGCGGTGCTCGTTCTGGTCCTGACCCTGGCGGCGATCGCCTACCTGTGGGGGCGGGTCGAGGGGGTGGGGGAGGCGCTTGCCGCGGGCTGGCCGGTCGCGCTCGGCGCCCTTTTCGCGACGGCGCTCCCGTTCGCCGTCGAAGGCCACTTCGGGATCCTCGGCACCAGCTTCAACCCCGACATGTCCCAGCACCTGCTGACGGCCGACCGGCTGGCCGAAGGGCATCCATCGCAGCTGCTGAACCAGGGCTATCCGCTCGGCCCGCACTCGATCGTCGTCGCCCTCGACAAGGGGCTGGGGATCGGGCTGGTCCAGGGATTCAGCGGCCTCACGGTCGCGGTCGCGATCCTCGCCTGCCTGACCGCTCTTGCTGCCTTCGCCGACTTGCCGTTGCTGCCGCGCACGGCCGGCGCCCTTCTGGTCGGCATCGCCTACGTCGTCGCCTCCTATTTCGCCCAGGGCGCCTTCAAGGAGACGATGCAGGCCCTCTTCTTCCTCGGCTTCGTTCTGGCGCTACGGGAGACGGGCCGAACCTGGGCGGACCTACCGCTCCGCTATCTCCCGGCGGCCCTGATCGCGGTCGGCTCCGTCTACACCTACAGCTTCCCGGGCTTCATCTGGCTCGGCGGCGCGGCGGTCCTCTGGGCGATCTTCGCGCGCCCGCAGGTCAAGGCGCTCGGCCTGGCGCTACTCGCCTTCTTCGTCCTCGTCGCCCCCGAGATCGGGCGGATGGTCGAATTCCACAGCTTCGAGACCTTCGACCCCAACGGCCCCGGCCTCGGCAACCTCTTCGGCCAGATCTCGCCCTTCGAGGTCCTAGGCATCTGGCCATCCGGGGACTTCCGGCTGGCGCCCGGCGACGGGGCGGTGCCGGCGGCCGCCTACTACCTCGGGATGGCCTTCGCGCTGGCGCTCCTCATATGTGGAGTCGCCTGGCTCTGGCGCCGCCGCGAGATCGCGATCCTCAGCGGCCTCGGCGCCGCTGCGCTTGCCTACACCGCCGCCCGCGTCGGCGGCACCCCCTACACCGCCGCCAAGGCGATCGAGATCGGCGCGCCGATCGTCGCGCTTGCGATCCTCCTGCCGCTCGCGCGCCTTCCGCTGTTCCTTTCCCCCGCTAAACAGGGCAAAGGAACAGCGGAACGACTGGTGCCGGCAGCTGCCGCAGTCGTTTTCGTCCTTGCCGCCGGCGGCTGCTCCCTCCTCGCGCTCGCCAACGCGCCCGTCGGACCGACCGCCTACTCCTCGAAGCTCAGCGACTACCGCAAGGTCGTCGGCGCGGGGCCGACGCTCGTCGTCGCCTCGCCGCAGCTGCTCGGCGAAGAACACGGGGGGCCGTTCCTGTCCTGGGAACTGCGGGGCGGTCGGGTCTGCATCGAGTCGAGCGAAGAAGCCGGGAAGCTGCCGGCGGGCGTCCGCTACGTCGTCCGCGAAGGAGACGGCTGGACGCTGACCCAGGTGCGGCACCCGGTCCGCGGCAAGACTCCCTGCCCGCTGATCGCCGTCCGCCAGGCGCGGCAGGGTCCCGCTCGATAGCGGCCAGACCGGTCCGCCGCGGCCAGACCGCTCCCCGTACCATGCCTCCACGCATGGAGGCCGCGACCGAGAAGACGACCTACACGCTCCCCGATGGCAAGCCGCTGGAGCTGCCCGCGGGCGCGACCGGCGCCGACGCGGCGGCCGCGATCGGGCCTGGGCTCGCCAAGGCCGCACTGGCGATCAAGGTCGACGGCAAGCTGCGCGACCTGGCGGCGCCGCTGCCCGCGGGCGGGGGAGAGGTGGCGATCCTCACCGACCGCGACCCCGACGCCCTTGAGCTGATCCGCCACGACGCCGCTCACGTGATGGCCGAGGCGGTGGTCGACCTCTACCCGGGGACCAAGGTGACGATCGGCCCGCCGATCGACTCCGGCTTCTATTACGACTTCGAGTTTCCGCCCGGCACCCGGATCACCGAAGAGGACCTGCCGAAGATCGAGGAGGCGATGCGGCGCCACATCAAGGCCGACGAGGAGTTCGGCCGCCGCGACGTCCCGGTCGCCGAGGCGGTCGAGATCTTCAAGGCCCAGGACCAGACCTTCAAGGTCGAGCTGATCGAGGACCTCGTCCGCGACGAGGGGGTCGAGACCGTCTCGCTCTACCGCAACGGCCCCTTCGAGGACCTCTGCCGCGGGCCCCACGGCCCCTCGACCGGCCGGATCAAGGCGATCAAGCTGAACTCGGTCGCCGGCGCCTACTGGCGCGGCGACGAGACCCGCGAGAGCCTGACCCGGATCTACGGCACCGCCTTCTTCTCGAACAAGGACCTGGAGGAGCACCTCGAGCGCCTCGAGCAGGCCAAGGCCCGCGACCACCGCCGCCTCGGCCCCCAGCTCGGCCTCTTCATGCTGCGCAAGGAGGCGCCGGGGATGCCGTTCTGGCTGCCCAACGGGACGACCCTGCTGCGGACGATCGAGACAGAGGTCCGCGACCAGCTGCGCAAGCGCGGCTACCAGGAGATCGCCACGCCGCAGGTGATGGACGTCGAGCTCTGGCACCGCTCCGGGCACTGGGACAACTACAAGGACGCCATGTACTTCATGGAGGACGACGACCGCGGCTACGCGCTGCGGCCGATGAACTGCCCCGGCGCCTGCCTCGTCTACTCCGCTGACCGCCACTCCTACCGCGAGCTGCCGCTGCGCCTGGCCGAGTTCGGCCGAGTCTCGCGCAACGAGCGCGAGGGCGTCCTCCACGGCCTGCTGCGGGTCCGCGCCTTCACCCAGGACGACGCCCACGTCTACTGCACCGAGGAGCAGATCGGCCCCGAGGTCGCCTCGATCTGCGAGGCGATCGACGAGCTCTACGCGCGCTTCGGCTTCGAGGACGTCCACGTCGAGCTCTCGACCCGGCCGCAGAAGTCGATGGGCAGCGAGGAGCAGTGGGCAAAGGCCGAGGCGGCGCTGGCCGAGGCGCTGGAGAGCCAGGGCCGCGAGTACACGCTGAACCCCGGCGACGGCGCCTTCTACGGGCCGAAGATCGACTTCCACATCACCGACGCGCTCGGCCGCTCCTGGCAGTGCGGCACCTGCCAGCTCGACTTCCAGATGCCCGAGCGCTTCGACCTCTACTACACCGGCGCCGACGACGCGGCGCACCGGCCGGTGATGATCCACCGCGCCCTGCTCGGCTCGATGGAGCGCTTTGCCGGGATCCTGATCGAGCACTACGCCGGCCGCTTTCCGACCTGGCTGGCGCCGGTGCAGGCGATCGTCCTGCCGATCTCCGATCGCCATAACGACTACGGGCGCCGCGCCCACGACCGGCTGCGCGAGCTCGGCGTCCGCGTCGCCCTCGACGACCGCTCCGAGTCGATCGGCAAGAAGATCCGCGACGCCTCGACGATCGGCTTCTACCCCTACATGCTGGTCGTCGGCGACCGCGAGGAGGAGACCGAGGGAGTCGCCGTCCGCTCGCGTGCCGATGGCGACCTCGGGCCGATGTCGACGGCCGAGTTCGCCGACCGCGTCCGGGCCGAGATGGCAGCAGGGTGACGCCGCACCTTGCGCCTGAGCGCTCGGCCTCTATACTGCGCCGAACTTGATCGCAGGCACGAACAACCACGTCCGCCGCTGAGCGCCTCGTGCCCGACCCCAGCCTCGTCCCCTTGAAGCCTTCCCGCTCCTCTCGATAGTGCCGGTTCCTCGCAGGTTCGATCGGCGCCCTCCAGAGCGCGACACCACCCGGATCAACGAACGGATCCGGGTCCCGCAGGTGCGCCTGATCGGCGCCGACGGCGAGCAGCTCGGGATCGTCGACACCAGCGAGGCGCTGAAGAAGGCCCAGGAGGCCGAGCTCGACCTGGTCGAGGTGGCGCCGAACTCGAAGCCGCCGGTGACGAAACTGCTCGACTACTCGAAGTACAAGTACGAGCAGGAGCAGAAGCAGAAGGCGGCGCGCAAGCACCAGCAGCAGGTCAACGTGCGCGAAATCAAGCTGCGGCCGAAGATCGCCACCCACGACTACGAGACCAAGAAGGGTCACGTCGAACGCTTCCTCAAGCATCACGACAAGGTCAAGGTGACGATCATGTTCCGCGGCCGCGAGCAGGCCCACCCCGAGCGCGGGCGCGACCTCCTGCAGAAGCTCTTCGAGGACCTCGACGGCCTGGCGGTGATCGAATCGGCACCGCTGCAGGAAGGTCGCAACATGAGCATGCTGCTCGGCCCGAGCAAAGAGGTCGACAAACTCGCCGAGCAGGCGGAGGCCGAGGCCTCCGGCGGCGAATCGGATTCTTCGGCCGCCTAGCGCGAGCCGGACTCGTCGGCGGTCTGCTTCAATAGCGGACCCGATGCCGAAGATGAAGACGCATTCCGGCGCCAAGAAGCGCTTCAAGAAGACCGCCACGGGCAAGCTCCGCGGCCGTCGCGCCTTCTCCAGCCACATCCTGGAGAAAAAGTCGCCGAAGCGGAAGCGGCGGATGGCAAAGCCGGTCGAGATCGCCCCCAGCGACCAGAAGAAAGTCCGGACCCTGCTCGGAGGCGGCAAGTGAGCCGGGTCAAGCGCTCCGTCCACGCGCGCAAGAAGCGGCGCAAGGTGCTGAAGGAAGCCAAGGGCTACTTCGGTCGCAAGCACTCCTCCTACCGCTTCGCCAAAGAGCAGGTGCAACGGTCGGGGATGTACGCCTACCGCGACCGGCGCAACAAGAAGCGGACCTTCCGCCGCCTCTGGATCACCCGGATCAACGCCGCCGCCCGGATGGAGGGCATGAGCTACTCGGAACTGATCAATGGCCTCAACAAGGCCGAGGTCACCGTCAACCGTAAGATGCTGGCCGAGATCGCCGTCAACGACCGTGACGCCTTCCGCCGATTTGTGGAGCTAGCCCGGGAGGGTGCGGCCGCCTAGCGGCAACACCGACATCACTCTCTCCCGGGCGGGCCGTTTATCGGCCCGCTTTTTCGTTCCAGGAGAAGAAATGAGCAGAACGAAGACACGCAGATGATCGAAAGCCCCCACAACGAGAAGCTGAAGCTGGTCCGCAAGCTGCGCGAGCGCAAGCACCGCGAGCGGGAGGGGCTGTTCGCGACCGAGGGCGAGGACCTGCTCGAGGCGGGTCTGGCGGCCGGCGCCGAGCCGCGGTTCGTGCTGGTCGCCGCGGGCACGGGCTTCGAGGGCGAGGAAGTAGAACCCGGCCTGCTGGCCGATGTCTCCTCTTTGGGATCCGGGACCCGGGTGATCGCCGTCTGGCCAGTGCCGCCGTCGAAAACGCCTTTGTCTCCGCATAGCGAGAACAACCAGGTTCTCGCCGGAGGATCCTGTCTCTACCTGCACGGCGTCGGCGATCCGGGGAACGTCGGGACGATCGTGCGCACGGCCGACGCCTTGATCGACGGACCGGTGGTGCTCGGCCCCGACTGCGCCGATCCCTACTCGCCCAAGGCGGTGCGCGCCAGCATGGGATCGGTGTTCTCGAGCCCCCCGATCGAGGCCGAGATCGAGGCCACCGCGAGGCCCCGTGTCGCTTTGGTTGCCCACGGGGGTCAAGAACTCGACACGCTCGACGGCGCCGCGACGGTTTGCCTCGGCGCCGAGCGTGAGGGGCTGCCCGACAAGGTCCTCGCCGCCTGCGACGCCCAGGTCACGATCCCGCTCCGCGAGGGCCGTGCCGAGTCGCTCAACGTCGCCGCGGCGGCTGCGATCGCCGCGCAGCGGATATCTTCGCTCGCGATGCGGGAGGTCCAGAGCGATGGTTGAGCGGATCGAGGAGATCAGGGCCGAGGCGGCGGCCGCGATCGAGGGCGCCGGGGGCAGCGCCGAGCTGGAGGAGCTGCGGGTCCGCTACCTCGGCCGCAAAGCCGAGCTGACCTCGATCCTGCGCGGGATCGCCGAGCTGCCGCCCGAGGAACGGGGCCCCGTCGGCGGCTCCGCCAACCGCGCCCGCAAGGAGCTCGAAACGCTGCTGGAGAGCAGCGCCGAGCGGCTCGACGCCGCCGAGCTGGAGAGCCGCCTGGTCGAGGACCGGATCGACGTGACCATGCCGGGGGCGCCTCCGCGGCCGGTCGGCCACACGCACCTGATCGCCCGCACCACCCGGCAGATCGAGGACACGATGATCGGGCTCGGCTACCACGTCGCCGAAGGCCCGGAGATCGAGCACGACTACTACAACTTCACCGCGCTGAACCACCCGCCCGGCCACCCGGCGCGGATGCTCCAGGACACCTTCTACGTCCAATCGCATCCCGATGTGCTGCTGCGCACCCACACCTCGCCGATGCAGGTGCGCTCGATGGAGACGCAGCCGCCGCCGATCTTCGTCGTCGTCCCCGGCAAGGTCTACCGCCGCGACTCCGACGCCACCCACAGCCCGATGTTCCACCAGATGGAGGGGTTGGCGATCGCCGCGGGGCTGACTCTCGCCGACCTGCAGGGAACGCTGTTGGCGATGTGCCGGGCGCTCTTCGGTCCCGATCGCGAGGTGCGCCTGCGCCCGCACTTCTTCCCCTTCACCGAGCCGAGCGTCGAGGTCGACGTCTCCTGCTTCCAGTGCGGCGGCACCGGCGAGCTGCCCGGCGGCGAGCGCTGCAACCTCTGCAAGGGACAGGGCTGGATCGAGATACTCGGCGCCGGCATGGTCGACCCGAACGTGCTCGGCTTCGTCGAGTCCCACGGCTACGACGCCGAGCGGGTGCAGGGATTCGCCTTCGGGATCGGGGTCGAGCGGGTGGCGATGCTGCGCCACGGCGTCCCCGACCTGCGGCGCTTCTTCGACAACGACGTGCGGATGCTGGAGCAGTTCGGATGAGGGTCCCGCTGAGTTGGCTGCGCGAGTACTGCGACCCCGGCGTCGAGCCGGAGAAGCTGGCCGACCGCCTGGTCATGACCGGGACCGAGGTCGAGCGGCTCGACACGCTCGGGCCCTCCTCGGCCGGCGGCTTCGTGGTGGGCCGGGTCATCGAGCGTGAGCAGCACCCGAACGCCGACCGGCTCAGCGTCTGCCGGGTCGACACCGGCGAGGGCGAGCGGACGATCGTCTGCGGCGCGCCCAACGTCGACGCCGGCCAGACCGTTGCCGTCGTCCTCCCGGGGGCGACGATGCCGGGCGGGATGAAGATCCGCAAGGCGAAGCTGCGCGGCGTCCCCTCCGAAGGGATGATCCTCTCCGCCGCCGAGCTCGAGATCGCCGAGGAGGCCGACGGGATCATGGTCCTCGAGGAGGGGCCGGCTCCGGGGACGCCGCTGGGCGAGGTGCTGCCGCTGGGCGAGACGGTGCTGGAGATCGAGGTGACGCCGAATCGGAGCGACTGCTTCGGCGTCCACGGCGTCGCCCGCGAGGTCCACGCGATCACCGGCGCCCCGCTCGCTGCCGACCCTTGGGCGCAGGACGCGCCGGCCGAGGGGGAGGGGGAGGCCTCCGGCTACGCCTCGGTCGCGGTCGCGGTTCCCGAGCTCTGCCCGCGCTTCACCGCCCGCGTCTTCACCGACGTCGAGATCGGCCCCTCGCCGCTGTGGCTGCAGGCGCGGCTCGCCGCCGCCGGCCAGCGCCCGATCAACAACGTCGTCGACATCACCAACTACGTGATGCTGCTGACCGCGCAGCCGCTGCACGCGTTCGACCTCGACAGGGTCCCCGGTGGCGCGCTGACCGTCCGCACGGCGAGCGAGGGCGAGAGGATGACCACGCTCGACGGGGTCGAGCGGACCTTCGACGCCGAGACGGTCCTCGTCTGCGACCGCGACGGCCCCTCCGGGATCGCCGGGATCATGGGCGGCCAGACCTCGGAGGTCTCCGCCGGGACCACCCGGGTCCTGCTCGAGGTGGCGACCTGGAACGGGACCAACATCCTCCGGACCTCGCGGCTGCTCGGCCTGCGCTCCGAGGCGTCCTCTCGGTTCGAGAAGCAGCTGCACCCCGAGCTGGCGATGCGGGCGCAGCGGATCGCCTCGCGGCTGATGGTCGAGCTCTGCGGGGCGAAGCTGGTGCCGGGGACGATCGACGTCGCCGCCGAGCCGCCGCCGCCCCGGCGGCTGATCCTGCGCGGCGAGCGGGTTGAGGGCCTGCTCGGGATGTTCATCTCGCAGGCGGATCAGCGGACCTACCTGGAGCGGCTCGGGTTCGAGGCGCAGCCGGCCGGCGAGGATCTCGAGGTCGTCGTCCCGCCCGACCGCTACTACGACGTTACCCGCGAGGTCGACCTGATCGAGGAGGTGGCGCGGGTCCACGGGATCGACGAGCACCTGCCGACGACGCTGCCGGCGGTCGGCGGCGCGGTCGGCGGCCTCAGCCGCGAGCAGCGGCTGCGGCGGCGGGCCGAGGACACCCTGCGCGACCTCGGCTTCGACCAGGCCGTCGGCTGGAGCTTCACCGACCCGGGAGAGGCCGGTCGCCTGCGGATTCCCGAGGACGACCCCCGCGCCAAGCCGGTCATGCTGGCCAACCCCCTCTCCGAGGAGCAGTCGGCGATGCGCACGACCCTGCTCGGCTCGCTGCTCGACATCGCCGCGAGGAATACCGCCCGCGGCGCCGGTTCTCTCGCCCTCTTCGAATCCGCCCGCGTCTACCTGCCCGTGGACCCCTTGGCGGGGCGTTTCGCGGGGGATCGGCCGGCGCCGTTCATGGAGCCGCACCGGTTCGCGGGGATCGCGATCGGGTCGCTGGCGCCGCGGTCATGGCGGGGCGGCGCCGAGGCGGCGGACTTCTTCGCGCTGAAGGGCGTGCTGGAAACGCTGGCCGGGCAACTCGGCGCCGAGCTCGATTTCGCACCGGCGGAGGAGCCGTTCCTGCACCCCGGTCGCAGTGCCTCGGTAGCCGTCGGCAGCGCGCCTCTCGGCTGGCTCGGCGAGGTGCACCCGCTCGTCTGCCGGACCTGGGACCTCGAGGCCGCCGTCGCCTTCGAACTCGACGCGGCGCCGCTCCTCGCGGCGGCGACCGCCGGCGAGGAGAGCTTCGAGGACGTCACCACCTTCCCCGCCGTCTACCAGGACCTGGCGGTGGTCGTGCCGGTCGGCGTCGCGGCGAGCGAGGTCCGCGCAGCGGTTATGGCCGGCGGCGGCGAGCTGCTGCGGGCCGCCGAGGTCTTCGACCTCTACGAGGGCGAGCAGCTCGGCGCAGAGCGCAAGAGCCTCGCCCTCAACCTCGAGTTCCGCGCCGCCGACCGCACCCTCACCGACGAGGAGGTCGCCCAGCGGCGCGAGGCGATCAGGGCGAAGCTGGGCGAGGTCGGAGGAGCACTCCGTGAGTGACCTCACCTCACAACCGCTCGAGGGCGACCCCGCCGCGCGCGTGCTGGTCGCCGGCGCCTCCGGGTTCACCGGCGCCCTGGCGGCGCAGATCGTCTGGAACCACCCGAAGCTGGAGCTGGTCGCCGCCACCTCGCGCAGCGACGCCGGCAAGCGCCTCGACGCGATCTACCCCCGCTACCGGGTGCCGATCGAGCTGACCGAGCTCGACCTCGACAACCTGCCGGACGTCGAGGCGGCGATCGTCGCCTACCCGCACGGCGCCGCCGCGCCGACCGACGCCGCGCTGCGCGAGCAGGGGGTCGTCGTCGTCGACCTCTCCGCCGACTTCCGCCTCCGCGACCGCGACACCTACGCGCGCTGGTACGGCGAGCACGGCGCGCCGGAGCTGTTCGGCAGTGGCGTCTACGGCCTGACCGAGCTCTACCGCGACGAGCTGCGCGGCGCCCAGCTCTGCGCCACTCCCGGCTGCTACCCGACCGCGAGCGTGCTGGCGCTGGCGCCGCTGGCCGAACAGGGGCTGCTCTCGGAGGTCTTCGTGGCGGCGATGCAGGGAACCTCCGGCTACGGCCGCTCAAGCGACGACCTCGTCCACTTCTCGAACATGACCGAGAACGCCTTCCCCTACAAGACCGAGGGGCACCGCCACCGGCCCGAGATCGAGCAGGAGCTGGCGGCGCTCGGCAGCCCCGCCCCGGTCACCTTCGTCCCGCACCTCCTGCCGCTCGACCAGGGCGAGCTGGCGACCTGCTTCGCGACCCTCGGCGAGGCGACCTCGAAGGAGTCGATCCGAGACCTCTACGCGCGCCGCTACGCCGAGGAGCCCTTCGTCCACGTCCTCGACGGGCCGCCGAACCTGCGCGCGGTGCGGGACACGAACGAGTGCCACCTCTACGTCACCGTCGAGGAGCGGGGCAGGGTGATGGCCTTCTCCGCGATCGACAACATCTGGAAGGGCGCCTCCAGCCAGGGCGTCCAGAACCTCAACGTAATGCTGGGCCTGGACGAGACGGCAGGTCTTCTATGAGCTTTTTCAGGAGCAGATGGGTGGACGCGCCCACGGGCGTCGAGGAGCTCGACCCGGCGCAGCTTGCGCCCGGGTTCGAGGCGGGCGCCGTTGCCTGCGGGCTCAAGCAGAGCGGGAAGACAGACGCGGCGGTGGTGATTGCTCGTTCCGAGCGCTGCGATTCCTCCCTGCTGCTGACGCGGAACGCCGCTGCTGCGGCGCCGATCCGTCTCTGCCGGGAACGCTGCGAGCCCCACTCGATCCGTGCCGCTGCAGTCAAGGCGGGGAACGCGAACGCCGCCACCGGTGAGCAGGGGATGCGCGACTCGATCCACATCCAGGAGGCTGCGGCGACGGCCCTCGACCTCGATCCGGCTTCGGTCGCCATCGCCGCCACCGGCAAAATCGGCGAAGCCCTGCCGATGGAAAAGGTGCTCGACGGAGTCCGGCGGGCCGCCGCCGTCGTTCGGCCGGACGGCGGCGAGGAGTTCGCCCAGGCGATCATGACCACCGATGCCTTTCCGAAGCGCTGCACTGTGCGCTGCGAGGGCGTCACCATCTCGGCGCAGGCGAAGGGGGCTGGGATGATCCAGCCGGGCTTCGCAACGATGCTTTGCTTCATCCAGACCGATGCGGTTCTCGAGGATCCGGATGCGACCCTCGGCCCTGCGGTGGAGTCCTCCTTCGAACGGATCACTGTGGACGGCCAGATGAGCACCAACGACACGGTCCTCCTCCAAGGCAGCGGGCTCGCCGGCAAGCCCCTGCCTAGCGGCCTGCTCGAGGCCGTGCTCCTCCAGCTCGCGTTGGAGATCGTCGCGGACGGAGAGGGCGCGAGCCGAGTCGGATGTGCACGCGTCGTCGAGGCAGCGAGCCAGGAGGAGGCCGAGCGGGCGGCGCGGGCGATCGCCAACTCTCCCCTGGTCAAGACTGCCTTGTTCGGTCACGACCCCAATTGGGGGCGGATCGCACAGGCAGCCGGAATGGCGCTGGCGGGGGCGGAGCTACCGGAGCTTGGCCTCGACCACATCGACGCCTCCGAGCTGGGCGGCGACGGGCGAGAGGTGGAGGCGGTGCTGCGCCTCGGCCGCGGCGACCACGCCGCCCACGTCTGGTTCTCCGACCTCGGCTACGAGTACGTGCGGATCAACGCGGAGTACACGACGTGAACGCTCCGACGGACAACAGCCGCTATGACAGCGGCAGCGTCGCCACCCTGCTGGAGGCGCTGCCCTACATCCGCGAGTTCCACGGCCGCACCGTGGTGATCAAGTACGGCGGCGCGGCGATGCTCGACGAGAGGCTGCGCGAAGACTTCGCCACCGACGTGGTCCTCCTCAAGTACGTCGGCCTCAACCCGATCATCGTCCACGGCGGCGGGCCGGAGATCACCCGCTACATGGAGCGGCTCGACCTCGAGGTCCGCTTCCACGAGGGCCTGCGGGTCTCAGACGCGGAGACCGTCGAGGTGGCGAAGATGGTCCTCGTCGGCAAGCTCAACTCCGAAATCGTCCAGCGGCTGAACCGGCATGGCCAGGCCGCCGTCGGCCTCTCCGGCGAGGACGGGACGCTGTTCGAGGTCTCGCCGGTGCCCAACGCCGAGCAGGTCGGCTTCGTCGGCTCGATCGAGCGGGTCGACGTCGACGTCCTCAGCCACATCGCCGCCGACTACATCCCGGTGATCGCCTCCTCGGCCTCCGACCGGAGCGGCCAGTCCTACAACGTCAACGCCGACGAGGCCGCCGGCAAGGTCGCCGCCGCGATCGGCGCCCACAAGGCGATCTTCCTCACCGACGTCGAGGGCTGGCTCGCCGACCCCGCCGACGAGGGGTCGCTGATCAGCCGCGCCGGCGTCGCCGAGGTCGACGAGAGGCTTGCCGGCCTGCAGGGCGGGATGCGGCCGAAGCTCGCCGCCTGCGTCGACGCGATCCGCGGCGGCGCCCAGTCGGCCCATATCATCGACGGCCGCATCCCCCACAGCCTCCTGCTCGAGCTCTTCACCGACGCGGGCATCGGCACGATGGTGACCCCATGACCGACGTCGCCGAGGGGATCGGCCTGGAGCGGACCCGCTCGCTCGAGGCGCGCTACCTGATGCGCACCTACAGGCGGGCGCCGGTCGACTTCGTCCGCGGCGAGGGGCCGCTGCTCTGGGACGCAGAGGGCAAGCGCTACCTCGACTTCCTCACCGGCATCTCGGTCTGCTCGGTCGGCCACTGCCACCCCGAGGTGGTGAAGGCGGTGCGCGACCAGGCCCACCGGCTGATGCACGTCTCCAACCTCTTCTACACGGAGCCGATGGCGCTGCTGGCCCAGCGGCTCTCCGAGTCGAGCCTCGGCGGCCGCGTCTTCTTCTCCAACTCCGGCACCGAGGCCGTCGAGTGCGCGGTCAAGGTTGCCCGCAAGCACGCCCACCAGCGGGGGATCGCCGAGGCGGAGATCGTCAGCTTCGAGGGCGACTTCCACGGGCGCAGCTACGGGGCGTTGGCGGCGACGCCGGGCCTGGCGAGCAACGAGGCGCTCGGCCCGATGCTCGCCGGCTTCCGCTCGGTCCCCCACAACGACGCGGCGGCGCTCCGCGAAGCGGTCGGCGAGCGTACCGCGGCGGTCCTGATCGAGCCGATCCAGGGCGAGGCCGGGATCAACGTGACCAGCGAGGAGGCGCTGCGCTCGGCGCGGCAGGCGTGCGACGAGGCCGGAGCGCTGTTGATCCTCGACGAGATCCAGACCGGCGTCGGCCGCACCGGCTCGCTCTGGGCCTACGAGCAGACCCCGGTCCGCCCGGATGTCCTCACGACCGCGAAGGCGCTCGGCGGCGGCATGCCCATCGGCGCCTGCATCACCGCTCCGAGCTGCGCCGACGTCCTCGAGCCTGGCGACCACGGCTCGACCTTCGCCGGCGGCCCCGTCGCCACGGCGGCGGCGCTGGCGGTGCTCGACATCGTCGACGACCCGGCGCTGCTGCGCCACGTTCGTGAGCTCGGCGCCTACCTCTGCGAGAGGCTCGACGGGCTCGACGGCGTCCGCGCGGCCCGTGGCCGCGGGCTGATGGTGGGAGTCGGCCTCGAGGAGGGCATCGACGCCACGGCGGTCGCCGCCGACCTGCTCGAGCGCGGTCTCGTCGTCAACGTGCCGCGGTCCGACACGCTGCGGCTGCTGCCGCCGCTGGTGATCGATTCCGACCACGTCGAGATCGCGGTTGACCTGATCGGCGAGAGCCTTCTAGGCTTCGCGGCCGGATGAGCACCAGTCAGCGCCGAGATTTCTCGAACAGACAGGAACAGCTGCGGGCCGAGACCGCCGAGCGGCTGGAGGCGATCGTCGAGGCCGCCGAGCGGGCGGCGGAACGCGTGATCGACGACGCCGAAGCACAGGCCCGCCAGTACCTGGCGCAGGCGAAAGCAGAGGCCGACCGCCTGGCCGACGACCGCCGCGGGGAGGCCTCCGAGCTGATCGACTCGCTGCTGGCGCAGGCGGCGTCGCTGCGGGGGGAGGCCGAACGTCTGCAGCGCAGCTTGGAAGCGGCGCAGGCGCGCCTGGCCGAAGGGGCGGTCGAGCTTGACGATCCGCGGCCGGCCCAGCCACCCGAGGCGGAGCAGCCGCCCCCGCCGCAGGCACCGCGGCTGCGCGCCGTGACCGTGGAGGAGGGACCGGCGGCGGCCGGCGCGGGTGGTCGCGACGGCGCCGCCGGAGCGCGCCTGCTGGCGACCCAGCTCGCCGTTTCCGGGAGCAGCAGGGAGGAGATCGCCGCGCGACTGCGAACCGGATTCGAGATCGAGGACACGAGCGCGATCCTCGACGCGATTCTCGGACCCGAGGAGTGAGGTAGCGAGCCATGCACGAGGACCCGACGCGGATGATGGGCCCGGAAGGGCGGGGCCCCGGTGGCCGCGGCCCCGAACGCGACAGCAACGCCAAATGGCTGATCGCCGGCCTGATCGCGGTGATCGTCGGCCTGCTGATCGCGGTGATCGTGATCGCCGACAACGACAGCGGCGAAAGCTCGACCAGCTCGAGCACCGCGACCACTTCGACCGCCCCGACGACGACGGAAAGCTCGACGACCACGACGACGGAAACGTCGACCACGGAAACGACCGAAGAAGAACCGTCGACCGAAGAAGAGCCGAACCGGAAGAACCAGAAGAAGAAGCACCGCCGCCGGAAGAAGACGGCTCAGGCGGCATCGAAGCACCCTGAGTGGCAGACTGCGCTCCCCGTGAGCGTCGAGAAGCCGCATTTCCAGCCGACCGCGACCTACGAGGCCGATCCGGCCACCGTCGATCGCGTCCTCCTGCTCTATTCGGGCGGGCTCGACACGAGCGTGATGCTGAAGTGGATCCAGGAGGCCTACGAGGCCGAGGTCGTCTGCCTCACCGTCAACCTCGGCCAGCCGGGCGAGGACTACGAGCTGATCGAAGCGAAGGCGCGCCGGCTAGGCGCGCTGGAGTGCCACGTCGTCGACGCCCGCGAGCGCTTCGCCGCCGAGTTCCTGGTGCCGGCGATCAAGGCCAACGCCGTCTACGGCAACGGCTACCCGCTTTTCACCGCGCTGGGACGGCCGCTGATCGCCCAGCTCGCGGTGGAACAGGCGCGCGAATCAGGCTGCGACACGATCGCTCACGGCTGCACCGGCAAGGGCAACGACCAGGTGCGGATCGAGGCGACGGTGGCGACCCTGGCGCCGGAGCTGAAGACGATCGCCCCGGTCCGCTCCTGGCAGATGGGCCGCGACGAGGAGATCGCCTACGCCCGCGAGCACGGGATTCCGGTCAAGGGCGGGACCGAGGTCGCGCCCTATTCGATCGACGACAACCTCTGGGGACGCTCCTCGGAGGGCCGCTGGATCGAGGACCTCGCCCGCGCGCCCGAGGACGACGTCTTCCAGCTGGTGACGCGGCCCGAGGAGGCGCCCGACGAGCCGGAGACGGTGACCGTCGGCTTCGAGGCCGGGGTGCCCGTCTCGCTGAACGGCGCGCGGCTGGGGCTGGTCGAGCTGCTCGAACGCGCGGCCGAGATCGGCTGCCGCCACGGGGTCGGGATCGTCGACCACATCGAGGACCGGATCGTCGGCCTCAAGGTCCGCGACATCTACGAGGTGCCGGCGGCGGCGATCCTCCTCGCCGCCCACGAGGAGCTCGAGCGCCTGGTCGGGACGATCCACCAGAACCAGTTCAAGCCGGCTCTCGACCAGAAGTGGGGCTACCTCGTCTACGCCGGGCTCTGGTGGGAGCCGCTCCGCGGCGACCTCGACGCCTACATGGACGCGGTCAACGCCCAGGTGACGGGCGAGATCGGCCTGCGGCTCTACAAGGGCAGCGTCCGCGTCGTCACCCGCTCCTCGCCGAACGCCGTCTACGATGCCCAGCTCGCGACCTTCTCGGAGTCGGGCGGTCTCTTCGACCAGAACGCCTCGCCCGGCTTCATCGAGCTCTGGTCGCTGCAGTCGAGGATGGCGCACCGGCTGCGCGAGCAGCCAGACGGGGCGGAGGGCTGATGTACAACCGGCTGGGCAAGGCCTCGATCAAGTTCGCCTTCCGCTACGCCCGGCGTCGTTACCGCCGCGAGGCGCGGATCGCCCTCGGCCTCGGGATCTCCGCGGCGGTGATCGCCGCCTACCTGGCCAGCCGCGAAGTTCCCGAAGGCTGAACCGCAAGCTTTCTTGCGGTTTATCGTCAACTTGCAGGGCTTTTGAGGCGCGCTCGCTAGCCTCAGCCGCCTCGTGCGGCCGTTCGGGTCCAGAAAAGATCTGCTCCGGATCTGCGTCGCGGCGTCGCTCTGCGCGCTGCTCGCTGTTCTCGTGGCCGCTGTCGGCAGCGCCGGCGCGACCAAGGCCGGCGCCCTCGAAGCAAAGCTCTCGCACGCGCGCGGCGAGGCGAGTTCGCTCTCGGGCAAGCTGCAGGCGACGACGGCCGAACTCGGCAGCGCCGAAGCCGAAGCGGTCAAGGCGCAGGCTCACGAGGAACGGCTCGACGGGCTCCTTGCGGAGGGGCGGGAACGCGCCGCCGCGCTGGCTCGCAGGCTCGCGGCGACGCGCCACCGCTTGGCCCTGGAGAAGGCCCGCCTGCAGCGAGCGCGCGGCGTACTCGCCGCTCGGCTCGTGGCGATCTACGAGACCGGCACGCCCGACACCGCCGACCTCGTCCTCGAAGCGCGCGACTACCAGGACTTCGTCGCCCGCAACGACTACCTGCGGGCGATCTCCGAAGCCGACAGCTCCCTCGCCGAACGGGTCGCCGAAGTCCGCGCCTCGGTCCACCGCGAGGTGCGCAAGGTGGGGGACCTGAAGGCCGAAGCGGTCGCCTACGACGAACAGCTGGAAGCGGCGCGGGCCGAAATCGCCGAAGTCCGCGCCGCCGCCGAGGCCGCGGCGGCACGACTGCAGTCGCTCAGGGGAAGCCGCGAAGCCTCGCTGGCGAAGCTCAAGAGCGACATCGCCGAATGGGTCACCGAGGTCCAGGAAGCCCGCCTGGCCGAATCGGAAGCCGAAGCCGAAGAAGAAGTCGGCCGCTGGCTCGGCGGCCCGTACGCGATCCCCACCTACATCGTGATGTGCGAGTCGGGCGGCAACTACAGCGCCCTCAACCCCTCCAGCGGGGCCGGCGGCGCCTACCAGATCCTCCCCTCGACCTGGGAACTCTACGGCGGCCAGGGCGAACCCCAGAACGCCCCGAAGGCCGAACAGGACCGGATCGCCGGCGAAATCTGGGCCGATTCCGGACCGAGCGCCTGGGTCTGCGGCTGAGCTTGGGGTGGGAGGGGGTCGGGTAGGGGTCCCCGCTCAACTTTTTCGATGGAGCGTCCTCTGCTCAACGCCCGAAGCTGGGCGCCGAAAAAGTACAAGCCGCGGAGACCCCTACCCGACCCCCTGATCGCTCCATAGCCGAGCTGGCCGAAGGGCAGCAGCTGCACACACACGGCCAATTTCGCTGCTCGGGCTTCAGCTACGGCCGGCGAAGGAGGTCCTGGTGGGGGCGGAACGTCTTGTACTTTTTCGGCGCTGCCGTAAGAGGCGTAAGCAGCGAGCTCTTCATCGAAAGAGTTAAGTGGAGCCCCCACCAGGACCTCCCCTGCGAAACCGTCCCTAGATCGTCACGGAAGATGCGCAAAAGGGCCACGGACCATCGACTTGCCATCCACCCCGATTGGCATGATCGATGACCTTGTGAGCTCGGGGTCCGCCGTACATCTGCATGCCCACAGCGAGTACTCGCTGCTTGACGGCGCCTGCAAGATCGACGCGATGGCGGCGCGGGCCGCCGAGCTCGACCAGCCGGCCCTGGGGCTGACCGACCACGGCGTCATGAACGGCGCCGTCGACCTCTACAAGGCATGCAAGAAGCACGGGATCAAGCCGATCGCCGGCCTCGAGGCCTACCTGGTCGACGACCGCAAGGCGATCCAGGAGCAGAGCAAGTACGAGCGCAACCATCTCACCCTCCTCGCCGAGACCGACCAGGGCTTCTCCAACCTGGTCAAGCTCACCTCGGCAGGGTTCCTCGAGGGCTTCTCGCGCGGCAAGGCCAACGTCGACATGGAGCTGCTGGAGCGTCACTCCGAGGGCGTGATTGCCCTCACCGGCTGCCTGCAGTCGCGCTTCTGCCGACGCCTGGTCGAAGAGCGCGAGGACGACGCCCGCGCCCACCTCGACGACCTGATCCAGGCCTTCGGCCCCGAGCAGGTCTACTTCGAGGTGCAGAAGAACGGGATCGAAGAGCAGGACAAGGCCAACGCGGGGATCGTCCGCTTCGCCCGCGAGCTGAACCGGCCGCTGGTCGGGACCGCCGACGTCCACTACCTGCGCCGCGAGGACTTCGACAACCACGCGGCGCTGCTCTGCGTGCAGACGAAATCGACGCTGCAGATGCCGAAGATGAGCTTCGACACCAACGAGTTCTACATCAAGGACAACGCTGAAATGGCCGACTCCTTCGCCGAGTGGCCGGAGGCGGTGCCGACGACGCTGGAGATCGCCGAGCGCTGCGAGATCGAGATCGAGCTCGGCAAGCTGCTGCTGCCGCGCTACCCGGCTCCCGACGGCGAGGAGCCGGAGGCGATGCTGCGCCGGATCGCGATGGACGGCCTCCGCGGCCGCTACGGCGACCCGCCGCCGGCCGCGGCGGTCGAGCGGCTCGAGTTCGAGCTCGGGGTGATCGAGGAGATGGGCTTCGCCTCCTACTTCCTGATTGTCTGGGACTTCGTTGCCTACGCGAAGCAGAACGGGATCGCGGTCGGCCCCGGCCGCGGCTCGGCCGCCGGCTCGATCGTCTCCTACTGCCTGAACATCACCGATCTCGACCCGCTCGCCGAGGGACTGATCTTCGAGCGCTTCCTCAACCCGGGGCGCAAATCGATGCCGGACATCGACATCGACTTCTCGGTCCGCGGCCGCGAGCGGATGATCCGCTACGTCGCCGATAAATACGGCCGCGAGTCGGTCGCCCAGATCATCACCTTCGGCAAGATGGCGCCGCGCGCCGCCACCCGCGACGCCGCCCGCGTCCTCGGCTTCGATTACGCCACCGGCGACCGGCTGGCGAAGCTGATCCCGGAGCCGATCATGGGCCGCAGCCCCTCCTTCGCCGAATGCCTCAGGCCCGGTCAGGAGCTGAAGAGGACCTACGACGAGGACGGCGACGCGAGGAAGATCGTCGACGTCGCCCAGGGCCTCGAGGGGATCATCCGCAACAACTCGATCCACGCCGCCGCGGTCGTGATCGCCGACCGGCCGCTGCACGAGGTCGTCCCCCTGCAGCTGGCCGAGGACAAGAGCGCCCCCGCCGCCACCAACGAGAAGGGGAAGCCGGAGCGCCAGTACAAGATCGTCACCCAGTACTCGATGAACCCGATCGAGGAGATCGGGCTGCTGAAGATGGACTTCCTCGGCCTCCGCAACCTCGACGTGATCGAGGACGCGATCGAGATCATCGAGCGCTCGCGCGGCGAGCTGATCGACATCGCCGCGGTCCCGCTCGACGACGCCAAGACCTACGAGATGCTCGCCGGCGGCGACTCGACCGGCGTCTTCCAGTTCGAGTCGGAGGGGATGCGCGACGCCCTGCGCAAGGTGAAGCCGACCGAATTCGCCGACCTGGTCGCGCTCGGCGCTCTCTACCGGCCCGGGGCGATGGCCTACATCCCCGCCTACGCGAAGGGGAAGCGCAACCCGGCCTCGGTCCGCTACCCCGACCCGCGACTGAAGGACATCACCGCCGAGACCTACGGCTGCGTCATCTACCAGGAGCAGCTGATGGCGATCGCACGCGAACTCGCGGGCTTCTCGGGTGCCGAAGCGGACGACCTGCGCAAGGCCGTCGGCAAGAAGAAGCGCGACCTGATGGCGACGATGAAAGACCGGTTCATGAAGGGGCTCGCCGAATCCAACACCGACCCCGGCGTCGCCGCCGACCTCTGGAAGCTGAACGAAGCGGCGGCCGACTATTCCTTCAACAAGTCCCACGCCGCCTGCTACGCGCTGATCTCCTACCGCACCGCCTACCTCAAGGCCAACTACCCGGCCGAGTACATGGCGGCGGTGATCTCATCGGTGATGAACACCAAAGACAAGGTGCCGTTCTTCGTCAACCGCTGCGCGGAGATGGGGATCGACGTCCTGCCGCCCGACGTCAACTCCTCCGGCCACTCCTTCGTCGTCTCCGAAAACGCGATCCGCTTCGGCCTCGACGCGGTCAAGAACGTCGGCCACGCCGCGGTCGAGGCGATCCTCCGGACCCGCGAAGAGAAGCCGATCGAGTCGATCTGGGACTTCTGCGAACGGGTCGACAGCCGCGCCGTCAACAAACGGGCGATCGAATGCCTGGTCAAGTGCGGCGCCCTCGACTCCACCGGCGCCAGCCGCAAGGGGATGCTGGAAACGCTGCCGGCCGCGCAGTCCTCCGGCCAGAAGGCCCAGGAAGACGCGCAGATGGGGCAGGGCTCGATCTTCGACTTCGGCGACGGCGGTGGCGATGAGGCGCAGCCGCAGGCCCACCACCGGCCGCCGGTCCCGGCCGCCGAGTTCGACCGGGCCGAGCTGCTGGCGATGGAGAAGGAGGTGCTCGGCACCTACCTCTCCTCGCACCCGCTGACCGAAGTCGGGCCGGCGCTGCGGGCGCGGGTCGACTGCAGCCTCGCCCAGCTCGGGGGCAAGGCGGACGGCGCCTGGGTGACCGTCGGCGGGATCGTCGTCGAGTGCAAGAAGATCCGCACCAAGAGCGGCAACCAGATGATGTTCGCCACCCTCGACGACGTCGAGGGGCAGGTCGAGATGCTCGTCTTCAAGGCCGACCAGGCTGAGAGCGCCGAGGTGATCCAGCCCGACGCGATCGTCCTCGTCCGCGGTCGCCTCGACCACAAGGACCGGGGCGAGACCAAGCTGGTCGTCCAGGAGGCGCAGCGCTTCGAACCCGACGAGGCGGAGATCGCCAGGGCGACGAAGCTGGCGCCGGCGGCGACTCCTGCGGGCCCATTCGAGGTGCCGATCGACCTCTCGCGCTGGAGCGACGAGCTCTGCGAGGAACTGAAGGCCGTGTTCGAGCACCACAAGGGCGACCAGGAGGTACACCTCCTCGTCGGCGACCGCCGCTACCGGATCGGCGAGCGCTACCGGGTCAAGGCATCGGGCCTGCTCCGCTCCGATGTGGACGATGTTCTGGGCGCCACGGCGTTGGCCGCCTGAACCGCTTGGTTCCGCGGTCCCGCATCCGTAGACTTTTCTCATGACCGCAACGCGCACCACGGTCGGCGAGTGCCGCCAGTGCCGCTCCTTCTGCGACAAGATGGTCGAGCCGCGGGGCTGCATCGAGCTCGGCTGCCGCTTCCTCTACAGCTACGTCGACCGCCTCAGCGGCGCGCAGTACGTCGGCTGCATGCAGGAGGTCTACGGAGCGGAGGTGGAGCTTGCCGCGGTGCTGGAGCCCGGCGGCTTCGGCGGCGTCAAGATGACCGGCGAGCCGCTGCCGCACTGCCAGTTCTCGGTCGAGCGCGCCTACGAGGGCGAGGGCGAGTCCTACGGCTGCGTCAATCGTCGCTTCTTCGACTGCACCGACGAGGGCGTCGAGGGGCTGCGGGCCTTCGATCTGCGCGACGTCTGAGCAGCTCTCGCGACCGTTGCGGGTTCCCGTGACGCGACATCGTTCCGTGTAGACTTTGCGTCGATGGCCGATTCCACCGTCGCCGACGTCGACGCCAACGCTCTGCTCGACGAGGCCAACTCCACCGCGCCCGAGGCTCAGGGCGAACCACGGTTCACGCTCGAGCTCAACCAGGACCAGAAGGACATCCGCGAGTGGGTGCACGGCTTCGCCGAGGGCGTCGTCCGGCCGGCCGCGGAGGAGTGGGACGAGCGCGAGGAAACGCCCTGGCCGGTGATCCAGGAGGCCGCCAAGATCGGCCTCTACAGCTTTGAAGCGGTCGGCCAGTTCTGGGCCGACGAGACCGGCCTGACCCTGCCGATCGCCAACGAGGAGCTGTTCTGGGGCGACGCCGGGATCGGCATGGCGATCATGGGCACGACCCTCGCCGTCGCCGCGATCTTCGGGCAGGGAACCCCGGAGCAGATGGGTGAGTGGATCCCCCAGTGCTTCGGCACCCCGGACGACGTCAAGCTCGGCGCCTTCTGCGCCTCCGAGCCCGACGCCGGTTCCGACGTCTCCGGTATCCGCACCAGCGCCAAATACGACGAGGCCAAGGACGAATGGGTGCTGAACGGCCAGAAGGCCTGGGCGACCAACGGCGGCATTGCCAACGTCCACGTCGTCATCGCCTCGGTCGACCGCGAGCTCGGCTCGCGCGGCCACGCCGCCTTCGTGATCCCGCCGGGGACGCCGGGCTGTGAGCAGGGCGCCAAGGTCAAGAAGCACGGCCTGCGCGCATCCCACACCGCCGACGTCCACCTCGACGACTGCCGCGTCCCGGGCTCCTGCCTGCTGGGCGGCAAAGAGAAGCTCGACGAACGCCTCGCCCGCGTCCGCGAGGGCAAGAAAGCCAAATCGCAGGCGGCGATGCAGACCTTCGAGGCGAGCCGGCCGACCGTCGGCGCCCAGGCGCTGGGGATCGCCCGCGCCGCCTACGAGTACGCGCTCGACTACGCGAAAGAGCGCGAACAGTTCGGTCGCAAGATCGTCGAGAACCAGTCGATCGCCTTCGACCTGGCGAACATGAAGCTCGAGATCGACGCGGCACGCCTGCTCGTCTGGCGCGCCGCCTGGATGGGCCGCAACGGCCACAAATTCGAAAACGCCGAGGGCTCGATGTCGAAGCTGAAGGCCGGCGAAGTCGCCGTCTGGGTGACCGAGCGGGCGATCCAGATCCTCGGCGGCAACGGCTACACCCGCGAGTTCCCGGTCGAGCGCATGCACCGCGACTCGAAGATCTACACGATCTTCGAGGGAACCTCCGAGATCCAGCAGCTCGTGATCGCCCGAGCGATCTCCGGCTTCCACATCAAATAGAGACTTACGGCGGGAGAGCAAGGGCCGGGTGGGGACCCGGCCCTTGTCGCCTGCTCCAAAAGGTCGGTGTAGGGAGAGACGGGTGCCCCTCTCCCTCCCTGGGTTCCTCGCCGTTAAGTTGGCCGTCTCTCGCTGAGGGGTCTGTGCGAGGAACAGGACGCCGGTCGGGAGAGGGGCGGCCGTCCCTCCGGCCCCGACGCGGTCTCACGGCGGCAAGGGCGGGATCCTGCTTAAGAAGCTGGGAGACCTCGGCGTTTGAGCCCCTCGCGCCTTAGGCGCTTGGCGGCGGTGACTTCGGCTTTCGAGCTGCCCTTCTTTTCCGGGCCGGGGGTCTCGAGGGTGGCGGGGAGGCCCTCGAAACGGGGCTCGGAGAGGAAGGCGGAGAGGCCGCGTTTGCCCATCTCGCCTTTGCCGATATTGGCGTGGCGATCGCGGCAGGAGCCGAGCGGGGCCGCGGCGTCGTTGACGTGGACGGCGCCGAGGCGCTCGAGGCCGACCTTGGCGTCGGCTTCGTCGAGAACGGCGCCGAGGTGGGCCTCGTCGGTGATGTCGTAGCCCTGGACGAAGAGGTGGCAGGAGTCGAGGCAGAGGCCGAGGCGCTCGCCGCCGCCGGCGAGCTCGATCAGCTGGGCGGTCTCGTCGAAGTTGCGGCCGAGGAGGCCTTTGTGGCCGGCGGTCTGCTCGAGCAGCAGGCGGCAATGGTCGGTCTGCTTCAGCGCCTCGGCGATCACCTTGCCCGCCCGTTTCATCGAGGGTCCGTGCGGCTCGCCTTTCTGCGCGCCGGGGTGGAGAACGACGCCGGCGGCGCCGATCCCGTCGCCGATCGCCAGCGCGTGGGTCAGCGAGGCCAGCGACTTCTTCCGCAGCTCCTTGTCTTTGGTCGCGCAGTTGATCAGGTAGACGGCGTGGATGATCGCCGCCTCGACCGGGGAGGCGTCCATCGCCTCGCGGAAGGCCTCGAAATCGGCCTCGCCGTATTTGGTCGGCCGCCACATCCGCGGGCTCTGGTGGAAGATCTGGATAGATTCGCAGCCGCGTTCCCTGCCGCGCTCGATCGCGTTCGGCAGGCCGCCGCCGGTAGAAACATGCGCTCCGATCAACATGCCAAGCGATAACTCCCGTCTCAGGTTTGCCCCCTCGCCGACCGGTGCGCTGCACATCGGCGGAGCGAGGACGGCACTCTATAACTGGCTCGCCGCGCGCCACCGCGGGGGAGAGCTGGTGTTGCGGATCGAGGACACCGACCGCGAGCGCTCGACCCAGGAGAACTGGGACCAGATCATCGACGCGATGGAGTGGCTCGAGCTCGACTGGGACGTCGGGCCGGTATCACAGGCGGGGCGCGCCGAGCGCCACGTCGAGGCGCTGCGTCAGCTGCTCGACTCCGGTCACGCCTACCGGGACCACGCGACCGCCAAGGAGGTCGAGGCCTGGAAGGCCGAGCACGGGACCGGCAGGGGCTACCGGGGCACGCCGACCGACGAGGAGACGGCGGCGATCCGCCTCCGCGTTCCCGACGACGGCGAGACCGTCGTCCACGACCTGATCCGCGGCGACGTCGCCTTTCCCAACGCCAGCTACGACGACTTCGTCATCGCCCGCGCCGACGGCTCGGTCCTCTACAACTTCGCGGTCGCCGTCGACGACGCCGAGATGGGGATCACCGAGGTGGTCCGCGGCGACGACCACCTCTCCAACACGCCCAAGCAGCTGCTCGTGCTCGAGGCGCTCGGCTTCGAGCCGCCCCGCTACGCCCACCTGCCGCTCCTCCACGGGCCCGACGGCAAGAAGCTCTCCAAGCGCCACGGCGCCGCCTCGGTGCAGGAGCTCCGCGACGCCGGCTACCTGCCTGCCGCCGTGCGCAACTACCTGGCCCTGCTCGGCTGGGGCGCCGACGACGAGACGACGATCATGCCGACCGAGGAGCTGATCCGGCGCTTCCGGGTCGAGGACGTCGGCAAATCGGCAGCGATCTTCGACGAGAAGAAGCTGCGCTGGCTGAACGGCCGCTTCATGCGCGAGCTGCCGCCGGACGACTACGTCGCGGTCGTCGCCGGCCACCTCGGACGCGAATCCGACGCCGAGTTGCGCGCCGCCTGCGAGATCGCCCAGGAGAAAGCGCAGACGCTGGAGGAGGTCTGGCCGCTGATCCGCTTCCTCTTCGAGGAGCCGATCGACGACCCGAAGGCCTGGGACAAGGTGATGAAGGAGGGCAGCGACGAGATCCTCGCCGCTGCCGCCGCGGCGCTGGATGATGTCCAGCCCTTCGAGCCGGGCGCGATCGAGGCCGCGCTGGTGCCGCTGCTCGAGCGCTTCGACCTCAACCCGGGCAGGCTTTACCAGCCGATCCGGGTCGCGATCACCGGCACCTCCGTCTCGCCCGGGATCTTCGAATCGCTTGCGGTGCTCGGCAAGGAGCGTTCCCTGCAGCGGATCCACGCCGCCGCGGGCCGTCTCGCGGGGGCCCGGTAGGCGCTTCGCAAACTCCCCAATTTTGGGGTTCTGAGTTACCCGAGGCTAAACCCCACCTCATTTACTGCCGATGTGTTGGGCCAATGAGCCTTACCACCGCGCAGAGCGATGTTCAGGCGCCCCTGCAGGACGGCGCCAAAGCCGGTTCCCGCGCCCCAGCCGCTCCAGGGAGCAGGCTCGCAGAGGCCTTCGAAGCCGTCGAGCGCTTCCCCGTCCTGGTCGCCTCTCGCGAGCGCGTGATCGCCGCCGCGACCGCGGAGACGACGCGCAACGGCGAGATCATCGAAGCGGTGGAGAGCGACGTCGCCCTGGCGATCTCGGTGCTGCGCCAGGCCAACCGCGGCGGCCTCGGCAACGGCGGCGGTGTTGCCGGCATCCCCGCCGCCGTCGAGGCGCTGAAGCCGGCTGGTGTCCTCGCCCTCGCCGGCACCGCGCCCAGCTTCGACTTCTTCGAGCCCAGCCCCGGCTGGGAGCTGAAGCCCGAGCGCTTCCGCGTCCACGCCCTGGCGACGCAGCGCGCCGCCGACCGGATCAGCCGCATGGTCGGCTGGGCCGAACGCGACGAGCTCGCGGTCGCGGCGCTCCTGCATGACGTGGGCCGGCTGGTGATTGCGCGCCTGCACCCCGGCTACAAGGTCTACTTCGACGCCGTCTCGCGCACGCCCGAGCAGCGCCTGCGCGAGGAACGCGAGCAGCTCGGCATCGACCACACCCTCGTCGGCGGCGTCCTCGCCCGCCGCTGGAACCTGCCGCAGCGGATCGCGGTCGCGATCGAGCGCCACCACGCCGACGACGCCGAGGGCCTGGCGGCGATGGTCGCCACCGCGGACATGGTCGCCCACTACTGCCAGGGGGAGTCGATCGCTCCGGAGCGGCTGCGCGCCGCCGCCGAGCGCTGCGGGCTCGGGACCGAGGCGCTGCGCGACCTTCTCTACGAGCTGCCCCAGCCGACGCAGGACTCCAGCCGCATCAGCGAGCCCTGCCCGCTCTCCAGCCGCGAGCTGGACGTCCTCCGGCACCTCTCCGAAGGCATGGTCTACAAGCAGATCGCCGGCGAGATGCACCTCTCGGTCTCGACCATCCGCACCCATCTCCACAACGTCTACGGCAAGATCGGCGCCGTCGACCGGGCCCAGGCGGTCCTCCTGGCCCGCGACCGCGGCTGGATCTAGCCGGTCAGTCGATCAGGCACTCGCGCACGGCGATCGCCACGGCGTGGGTGCGGTTGCGCGCACCGAGCCGGGCGAGCGCGTTCTTGGTGTGCGTCTTCACCGTCTCTTCGCTGAGGTCGAGCTCGCGCGCCGCGACGGTCGTCGACTCGCCGTTGGCGAGCAGCTGCAGGATCTCCCGCTGGCGGCGGGTCAGCTTGCCGCGGCTGCCTTTCGGCGGCACCTGGGGGTCGACGAACGGCTGCTCGGAGATCGCCGCGTCGACCGCCTGCCGCAGCTCGGTGGGGCCGGCGACGCGGGAGACGTAGGCGCCGGCGCCGGCCTGTAGGGCGGCGCCGGCGAGGTGGCGCTCGGGCAGCTCGCCGTAGGCGACGATCCCGAGGCCGGGGGCGCTGCGGTGCATCAGCCGGATCGCGTCCGGGCCTGTGATCGCGCTGCCGCTGCCGTTGCCGCGCCAGCGCATGTCGACGATCGCGACGTCGAAGTCGCCGACGTCACGGACGAGGTCGACGCCATCCTCCCGGCTGGGCGACTCGTGGACGACGAAGTCGTCGTCGAGCGTCTCCCGGATCCCGAGGCGGACGAGCGGGTGCCCGTCGATCACAAGGCAGTGAGGGCGCTGGCTCAGGGCTGCTTCCGATCACTCGTTTCCAGGTGTGGGCGAAGGATGCTTTCCACTGCCCATTGCGGCCGATCCTAACCGAGCGCGGAGGACGTGCGGTACAAACTCCGGGTGATCTCCGTTACTTCGAAGTCGAGATACGCGGTAGTTGCGCTCGCCGAGTTGGCGCGGGCCGGCGAGCGCCCCGTCCCGATCAAGGAGCTGGCCGAAAGGAGAGAGATACCTGAGCAATTTCTCGAGCAGCTCTTCTCGACCCTGCGCCGGGCCGGCCTGCTGACCAGCCACCGCGGCATGCGCGGCGGCTACACCCTGGCCCGGCCCGCCGAAGAGATCACTGTCCTCGAGGTCGTCCAGGCCCTCGACGGCAAGGTCGGGGCCGAGGCCGACGAGGCCGGCGGCATCTGGGCCGAGGGAGTCACCGCCCTGCGCAAGGTCTTCGGCGAAACCACGATCGCCGAAGTGGCCCGCCGCGAGGCCGAAGAGGCGGGTAGCGGCATGTACTTCATCTAGCTGCCTCCGAGGTATTTCATCCGCGGCGGGGCGAGAACTAACCTCACCTCCCTTAATTTAGACATATGTGGTTAAGCGGATCTACTGGACGAGTCATGCGCTGGAACGGGTGAGACAACGAGGGTTGGTGCCGGAGGAGGCTGAGGAAGTCATAAGGAAGAGACACACAAATCGGGCCTTGAATCGGGGTGAAGCTGATTGGCGGTTGTACGGTGCGGCGCTCGATGACCGCCAGTTCGCCGTGGTATACGACCACCCTGTCCTTGGCGATCCCAATGCCGCGCGAATCGTCAGCGTCTGGGTCGTGCGAGATCAGGTGCAGCAATGACGCCGGAGGCTCGTTCAGGGCTATCCTCAAAGCGGATGCACGACCGTTTCGCCTATTACGACCGCGAGGCCGACATCGCCTGGCTTCCCACGGGGCATTCGAACCAGGTCGTCAGCGAGGAGGTCGAGTGGGGGTTGATTGACCATGACTCCGGTAGTGATGCTGTCGTAGCGATCGAGATCTGGTCGGCGAGCAAGCGGCTCCCCGCGGAGCTCTTGGAGCAGCTGCCTAGCCCGACTGATACCCACGGCGCTGCCGCCTAGGGACCGGATGAAGATCGGCGCTGAGGCTTCCGCCGTCGTCGGCAACACGCCGCTGGTGCGGCTCGACCGGCTGGGGGAGGGGCTCGGCGGCGAGGTCTGCGTGAAGCTGGAGTACTTCAATCCGGGCGGGTCGGTGAAGGACCGGATCGGGGTGGCGATGATCGACGCCGCCGAGGAAGAGGGTCTGATCGAGCCGGGGCGCTCGGTGGTGGTGGAGCCGACCAGCGGCAACACCGGGATCGCCCTGGCGATGGTCTGCGCGGCGCGGGGCTACGAGCTGATCCTCACCCTGCCGGAGGGGATGAGCCGCGAGCGGGCGAAGCTGCTGCGCGCCTACGGGGCCGAAGTGCGGGAGACGCCCTCGCTGGGCGGGATGAACGAGGCGGTGGCGTTGGCCGAGGAGATCCGCGAACAGCGCAAGGGCTTCACGCCGATGCAGTTCTCCAATCCCGCCAACCCGGGGGTTCACCGGCGCACGACGGCGGAGGAGATCTGGGCCGACACCGACGGCCAGGTCGGCGCCTTCGTCGCCGGCGTCGGCACCGGCGGGACGATCACCGGCGTCGGGCAGATGCTGCGCGAGCGGTCGCCGGAGGCGCTGGTCGTCGCGGTCGAGCCGGCGAGCTCACAGGTTCTCTCCGGCGGCAAGCCCGGCCCCCACAAGATCCAGGGAATCGGCGCCGGCTTCGTTCCTGAGGTGCTCGACCGCGACGTCATCGACGAGGTGATCGCGGTCGGCGACGAGGATGCGCTGGAGACCGCGCGCCGGGTGGCGACCGCCGAGGGAGTGCTCGCCGGCATCTCCGCCGGGGCCAACGTCTGGGCGGCGCTCGAGGTCGCTGCGCGCCCGGAGATGGCGGGGAAGAGGGTGGTGACGATCGTCTGCGACTCGGGTGAGCGCTATATGTCCCTACCCTTCTTCTCACCATGAACCGCTGGAAACGGCTGCTCAAGGAGATTCACGCGGACGTCAAGGCCGCGCGCGAGCGCGACCCGGCGGCCCAGGGCGTCTCCAGCTTCGAGATCCTCACCAGCTGGGCCGGGGTGCAGGCGCTGCTCGCCCACCGCGCCGCGCACGCGCTGATGGAAGCGAGGGTGCCGTTGCTGCCGCGGGCGATCGCCTACCTGACCCGGGCGGTCACCGGGATCGAGATCCACCCGGCGGCGCAGATCGGCAACGCCTTCTTCATCGACCACGGCTCCGGGGTGGTGATCGGCGAGACCGCCGTGATCGGCTGCTGCGTCACCCTCTACCAGGGGGTGACCCTCGGCGGCACCGGCTTCCAGCGCGGCAAGCGGCACCCGACCCTCGGCGACAACGTCACCGTCGGCTCGGGGGCGAAGCTGCTGGGGCCGATCGCCGTCGGCGACGGGGCGAAGATCGGGGCCAACACCGTCGTCGTCGAGGACGTCCCGCCGGGGGCGACCGTGGTCGGCAATCCCGGCCACCCGGTGAAGCTGGAAGGCAAGCGGGTCGAAGGCCCCGACGCCGACTGGATTCACCTGCCGGACCCGATCGCCGAGGCGATCAAGGCCCTCTCGGAGCGGATCGCCGAGCTCGAGCAACGGCTGGCGCGCCTCGACGGCGGCAACGGCCCCTCCGCCGAGATGGCGAAGATCGAGCCCCGTCAGGGCCGCTCCTCGGCCGGCGGCTGAGCCCTCGGGCGAGTTTGCAAACCGATGGTTGCAAACTCGCTCCGGCGCCGGTGACCCCCGGGCGTGTCTGACTTCGTGCCCCCGGATAGGGGCACGAAGTCAGACACGCCCGCCCGCCGAGGCCGTGGCTATGCTCGACGGGTGAGCCTGCAGGAGCATTTCGAGACGCCGCCCGAGGCCGGCTCGGAGCAGCCGGCGGCGCCGACCGAGGCGGGCAGCGACCGGGTCGAGCGGCTGCTCGCCGGCCTCAACGGGCCCCAGCGCGAGGCGGTCGAGTACGGCGAGGGGCCGCTGCTGGTCCTTGCCGGCGCCGGCTCGGGCAAGACCCGCGTCCTCACCCACCGGATCGCCTACCTGCTGGCGAACGGGGAAGCGCGGCCGGGGGAGATCCTCGCGATCACCTTCACCAACAAAGCCGCGGCGGAGATGCGCGAGCGGGTCGGCCAGCTCGTCGGCCGCTCGGTGCGGGCGATGTGGGTGACGACCTTCCACTCCGCCTGCGCCCGGATGCTCCGCGTCGACGCCGAGCGGCTCGGCTACTCGAAGGGCTTCACGATCTACGACCAGGCCGACTCGCTGCGGATGCTGAAACGCTGCCTGGGCGAGCTCGGGGTCGACCCGAAACGGTTCCCGCCGAGGGCGGTCCAGGTGAAGATCTCCGGCGCCAAGAACCAGCTGATCGACTCCGACTCCTACAACGACGCCGCCCACGCCGAATTCGAGGAGGTCGTCGCCGAAGCCTTCCCGCTCTACGAGAAGCGGATGCGCGAGGCCAACGCGATGGACTTCGACGACCTGCTCGTCCGCACGGTCAACGTGATCGAGCTCTTCGAGGAGGTCCGCGAGCGCTGGCGCCGCACCTTCCGCCACGTCCTCGTCGACGAGTACCAGGACACCAACCACGCCCAGTACCGGCTGCTGCAGCTGCTGGCGTCCGAGCACGGAAACCTGATGGTCGTGGGGGACGAGGACCAGTCGATCTACGGGTTCCGCCATGCCGACGTCTCCAACATCCTCGACTTCGACCGCGACTTCCCCGGCGCCGAGATCGTCAAGCTCGAGCAGAACTACCGCTCGACCCAGACGATCCTCTCGGCCGCCAACGCGGTGGTCGAGCGCAACCGCGAACGGCGGCCGAAGGAGCTCTGGAGCGAAGGGGAGCAGGGTGAGAAGGTCCAGCTGAACGAGCTGGCCGACGAGCACGAGGAGGCGCGCTGGGTCGCCGGCGAGATCGAACGGCTGGAGGAGGAGGACGGCATCGGCCGCGCCGAGGTCGCGGTCTTCTACCGGACCAACGCGATGAGCCGGGTGCTCGAGGACACGCTGCAGCGCTTCGACGTCTCCTATCAGGTGATCGGCGGCACCAAGTTCTACGAACGGGCCGAGGTCAAGGACGCGATCGCCTACCTCAGCCTGCTGGCCAATCCCGCCGACCTCGTCTCCTTTTCGCGGGTCGTCAACTCCCCCCGGCGCGGGATCGGCAACACCACCCAGAGCCGGATCGCCTCGCACGTCAACACCACCGGGATGACCGTCTGGGATGCGATCGAGCGGGTCGAGGAGGTGCCGGGGCTGAGCGGCGCCGCGATCAAGGCGGTCTCCCGCTTCCACGAGACGATGGCCGGGCTGCGCGAACGCGCCGACGAAGCGGGGCCGGTGGCGACGCTGCTGGAGACCGTGCTGCACGAGAGCGGCTACCTCGAGGCGTTGGCGGCGGAGCGGACGATCGAGGCCGAGGGCCGCGGCGAAAACCTGGAAACCCTGATCGGCGGCGCCGCCGAGTTCGACATCGAGCGCGAACGCGAGGGCGCGAGCGACGTCTCGCCGCTGGAGGAGTACCTGCAGCAGATCTCCCTCTACACCGAGCAGGACGCGCTCGCCTCCGAGCAGGAGCTGGTGACGCTGATGACCCTGCACAACGCCAAGGGCCTCGAGTACGACGCGGTCTTCATCGTCGGCTGCGAGGAGGGCGCCTTCCCTCACATGCGGGCGCTCGAAGAGGGGGGCGAAGAAGAGGAGCGGCGCCTCTGTTACGTCGGCATCACCCGCGCCCGCAGGCGCCTCTACATGACCTGGGCGCGGGAGCGCCGCCTCTTCGGCCGCGCCGAGCACAACCTGCCCTCGCGCTTCGTCGACGAGCTGCCGGGAGAGCTGACCGAGAGCCACTCGACCGCCGCCCGCAGCCTCGGCACCAGCTGGAGCACCTCGGTCTCCGACGAGGTGACGCCGGCGCAGTCTCTGGATCCGGGGCCGGCGCTCGAATTGCAGACCGGCGACGACATCGTCCACGCCGGCTTCGGCGACGGCGTCGTCACCGGGGTCGAGCCGGGCGGGGTGATCGTCGTCCGCTTCTCCGGCGACGGCACCGAGCGCAAGCTGATGGCCGACTACGCGCCGATCCGGCGGCGCTGAGCCGATGGCCGCGCGCGTGATCGACGGCAAGGCGGTCGCAGCGGCGGTCCGCGAGCGGGTCAAGGTCGACGTCGCCGCCTACAAGGAGGAGACCGGCCGCACTCCGGGCTTGGCGACGGTGCTGGTCGGCGAGGACCCGGCCTCGCACGTCTACGTGGGGATGAAGCGGCGCAATACCGAGGAGGTCGGGATGCGCTCGATCCACCACGAGCCCGACGCCGCGATCCGCGAGGAGGAGCTGCTCGACCTGGTCGGCGAGCTGAACGCAGACGACGGCGTCGACGGCATCCTCGTCCAGCTGCCGCTTCCGGCTCATATAGACGAGGACGCGATCGTCGCCGCGATCGACCCGAAGAAGGACGTCGACGGGCTGACGCCGGTCAGCGCCGGGATGCTCGCTCACGGTTCGCCCGGCCTGCTCCCGTGCACGCCGCGCGGCGTGATGGAGCTGCTCGAACATGAGGGGGTCGAGCTGGAGGGTGCCGAGGCGGTCGTCGTCGGCCGCTCGAAGCTGGTCGGCGTGCCGGTTGCGCGACTGCTGCTGGCGGCGAACGCGACGGTGACGATCTGCCACTCGCGCACGCGCGACCTCGATGCGGTCTGCCGCCGCGCCGACGTCCTCGTCGCCGCCGTCGGCGTGCCACGCCTGCTCGGCGCCGAGGCGATCAAGCCCGGCGCGACGGTGATCGACGTCGGCGTCAACCGGCTCGACGAGGGGCTCGTCGGCGACGTCGACTACGAGGCCGCCGCCGAGGTGGCCGCGGCGATCACGCCCGTTCCCGGCGGGGTCGGCCCGATGACGATCGCGATGCTCCTGTCGAACACTCTGCAAGCCGCGCGGCTGAGGGCCGCCTGAGACAGGTTTTTGTCCGCCTTGACCGAATAGGGTCGGTGCGAGCGGCCGAACTTCGAGGAGGAAAAGATGGACCTGGACAGGCTCAGCACGGGAGAGAAGATCGCGGGGGTCTCGGCGATCCTGCTCTTCGTTTTCATGTTCTTCGACTGGTTCACCGCCGAAGTCTCGGTCAGCGGGGGCGGCTTCGTCGGCAGCGCCTCGGAAGGCGGCAACGCCTGGGACGCGATGGAAGTGATCCCGATCTTTCTCCTGCTGGCGGTCGTCGCCGCCGTCGGCGTGGCGGTGATCCGGCTTTCCGACGCGGTCTTCGAGCCGGCGATCTCGGTCAACGCGGTGGTCGCCGTGCTCGGCGCGGTGGCGACGATCCTGATCCTCTACCGGATCATCGACCCGCCGGGCGGCGGCGGCAGCCTCGGCGGCGTCTCGGTCGACATCAGCCCGTCCGTGGGCGCCTTCCTCGGTCTGATCGCCGGCGCCGGGATCGCCTACGGCGGCTACCGGGCGATGGACGAAGAAGGGGCGAGCTTCGGCGAGATCGGCGACCGCCTCGGCTCGCGGTAGGCGACCGCTCGCGCGACCTGCTTGGCAAAGGCGATGACCGTCATCATCGGGTTGACGCCGACCGAGGTGGGGAAGAGCGAGGCGTCGGCGACGTAGAGGCCCTCGGTGCCCCTGACCGACCCGTCGGGGGCGCAGGCGCCCTGGCGCGGGTCGGCGGCGATCCGCGCCGTGCCCATCGGGTGGAAGGCCTCGAGCCGCAGCTCCGACGGCCGGATCCGCGCCGCCTCGAAGGCGCCGAGGTCGCCCGGCTTAAGCACCCCGAAGCGGGGGATGTTCGGGTAGACCTCGGTCGCGCCGGCGGCGAAGTGGACTTCGGCGGCGCGGGCGATCCCGAAGTGGATGCGGTCGGCGTCCTCGCGGGTGAGCCTGTAGGAGGCGCGGAGGGACCCGTCGTTGCCGAGGCCGACACGGCCCTGCGAGCGATCGGAGAGGTGGACGCCGATCGAGCCGACGTGGCCGAATTCGAGCAGCGAGCGCTGGTGCTCGACGCCGGTCCCCGCCAGCCAGGCGCCGCCGAAGGCGAGGGGCGTGAAGGTCGCCTCGAGCAGCACGCCGCGGGGCTCCCACTGGTCGACATAGTAGCTCTGCATCACGCCCTCCCAACCGCGCACCTCCTCGGCGTAGCGGGCGCCGACCCAGCAGGCGGGGTGGATGTGGAAGTTGCGGCCGACCTGCGGGCCGCCGAGCCCGGAGCGCAGCAGCAGCTCGGGGGTGCCGAGGGCGCCGCCGGCGGCGATCACCGCTTGGCGGGCGCGGACGGTGAAGGGACGGGTGCAGCCGCCGGGCTCGCGCGCGGTGCAGGCGAGGCCGGCGGCGCGGCCGTCCTCGACCAGCACCCGCTGCGCCTCGACTCCGGCGCGCAGGCGTGCGCCGGCGGCGATCGCGCGCGGCAGGTAGCTGACGTGCATCCCGCGCTTGGCGTCGATCGCGCACCCGTACGGGCAGGAGCTGCACTGGACGCAGCTGCCGGCGTTGCGGAAGATCGGCGCGCCGGTGGCGCCGATCGCCGCGGCCCCCTCCATCGCCAGCTGCCCGTTGCGGCCCATCCGCTCCGGGTCGAGCTGGGTGACCCGGAGGAAGTCCTCGGCCGCGGCGTAGTCGGCGTCGAGATCGCCGGCCCAGGCGATGCCGTACTCGCTGCGCCAGGCGTCGAGCACCTGGTCGGGAGCGCGGAAGCAGGTGCCGGAGTTGATCACCGTGGTGCCGCCGACGGTCTTGGCGACGGGGACCGGGATCGGCGGGCGCCCTGCGGCGATCGTCAGACCGGCGTCGCGGTAGAGCGCGGTGATCGCCTCGAGCCGGTCTGCGGGGTAGTTGTCGCGGTTGTAGTGGTCGCCGGCCTCGAGCACGAGGACGTCGAGCCCGGCCTCGGCCAGGGTCGCCGCCGCGACCGCGCCGCCGGCGCCGGAGCCGACGATCGCGACGTCGCATTCCTCGCCCTCCTCAGGCGGCGTGAGGTCGCCAAGCGAGCCGGCCGGCTCGGGCCGCGAGCCGTCGGCGAGGGCGCAGCCGATCTCGGTGCCGACCCTCGCTTCCACCGCCGGAGCGACGGCGTAGCCCAGGGTCGAGAACAGCTTCGCCATCAGCAGCAGGTCGTGGTGGAGGGGGGAGCGCGAGCCGTCCAGGCGGCGCAGGAAGTCCTCGGCCGCCTCGGGGTCGAGCTTGCTGAAGCGCCAGGGGAACGGCAGCCACTCGAAGGCGCGCAGGCCGAGCCGCAGCCGCAGCAGGACCGGCGCCGGGATCGAGCGCAGGAACTCGGCGACCGGCCCGGAGACGTCGACGTCGCGCTCTGCCGCGGGCAGGCCGTCGATCCCGGGGGCCATCGCGGCGCAGATCGCGCTCAGGGTGCGCTGCTCAGCGGCGGAGAGCCCTGGCGCGCGCCTTCAGCCGGGATCGGCGCGGCGGCCGACCCGGCCCGCCAGCATCCAGAGGTAGAGCGAGAGCAGCGCCAGGAAGCCGTCGACGAGGAAGTTCAGCAGGTAGATGAAGACCTGGCCGTCGATGACGAAGAAGGCGAGCGAGCCGAGCGAGGAGGCGGTCTTGCCGGCGGCGAGGACGAGCAGCAGCGGGCGGTAGCGGACGACGTCGGCCTGGGCGACGAGGCAGATGCCGGCGATCGCGACCATGTAGGCGAAGCCGAGCGCCAGCCAGAGGTCCTCCTGCGTGTGCGGCGCCCGGTTGTGGTTGCCGAGCCATTCGCCGACGTCGGAGATCGCGTCGAGGACGCCGCTTGGGACGGCGATGAAGAGGACGCCGACGACGGCGAAGGTGATCGCGAGCAGGCGCAGGTTGAAGACGACGAATCTCTCGGCGCGGGGCCCCTGCATCGGCGGGGAGATTACTGGCTAGGCAGCCAGTAAGGGTGTCGGGAGGGGGTTTCTCTCAACTTTTTCGAGGATCCGCCGCGGTCGTCCGCGATCCCTCTCGGCACAAAAGTACAAGTCGTTCAACCCCCTCCCGACACCCTTACAATGCGCGGCTCATGATCGAGCGGAAACAGGTGTTGCACGTCGCGAAACTCGCCCGTCTTCGGCTTTCAGATGAGGAAGTCGAGCGGATGGCGGGGGAGCTGTCGGGGATTCTCGAGCACGTGGACCGGATCGGGAGGTTGGACCTGGAGGGGGTCGAGCCGACCTCCCACGTGGTCGCGCTGGAGAACGTGCTGCGGGCCGACGAACCGCGCCCCAGCCTGCCGCGGGACGTCGCTCTCGCCCCGGCGCCCGAACCGCAGGACGGCGCCTTCCGCGTCCCCTCGCCGCAGGCCGAATAGGGACGCCCGGTCGCTGATGGCGGACATCCTCGATCTCACGGTCCTCGAGGCCCACAACGCGAAAGTGGCCGGCGAGCTCTCGCCACAGGAGCATGCGGACGCCTGGTTCGAGGCGGCCGGCGCCGACGAGCTGAACGCCTACCTCTGGCGCAACGACCGCGGCTCCGAGGCCGCCGCGATCGAGGCAGCGCGGGACTGGAACGCCCCGATCGCCGTCAAGGACATCTTCACCACCGAGGGGGTGCCGACGACCGCCGCCTCGCGGATCCTCGAGGGCTACCGGCCGCCCTACACGGCGACCGCCGTCCGCAAGCTGATCGAGGCCGGCCTGCCGATCCTCGGCAAGACCAACATGGACGAGTTCGCGATGGGCTCCTCGAACGAGAACTCGGCCTTCGGCCCGGTGCTGAACCCGTGGGACCGCGAGCGCGTCCCCGGCGGCTCCTCCGGCGGCTCGGCCGCCGCCGTCGCCGGGGGGCTGGCCCCGTGGGCGATCGGCACCGACACCGGGGGCTCGATCCGCCAGCCGGCCGCCTTCTGCGGCATCGTCGGCCTGAAGCCGACCTACGGGGCGATCTCCCGCTACGGGATGATCGCCTTCGCCTCCTCGCTCGACCAGTGCGGACCGCTGACCCGGACGGTCGCCGACGCGGCGCTGCTGCTGGCGATGCTCGAGGGCAGGGACCCCTGCGACTCGACCTCGGTCGGGATCGAGGGCGGCGTAGCGCTGCCCGACCGCAAGGACCTCTCCGGCCTGCGCTTCGGCGTCCCGGCCGAGCTCGCCCGCGACGCGGTCGACGCCGGGGTGCGCGAGGTCTTCGAGGCGACGCTGGCGAAGATCGAGGCGCTGGGGGGCGAGGTCGCCGAGGTCTCGCTGCCGAACGCCGAGCACGGCATCTCCGCCTACTACGTGATCGCCCCGGCAGAGGCCTCCTCCAACCTCGCCCGCTACGACGGCGTCCGCTACGGGATGCGCCGCGGCGGCGACGGCGACCTGATCGAGATGTACGAGACGACCCGCTCGGAGGGCTTCGGCGCCGAGGTGAAGCGGCGGATCATGCTCGGCACCTACGCCCTCTCCTCCGGCTACTACGACGCCTACTACGGCCAGGCGCAGAAGGTGCGGACGCGGATCGCCGAGGACTTCGATGGCGCCTTCGCCAGCGTCGACTTCGTCGTCACCCCGACCGCGCCCTCGGTCGCCTTCAAGCTCGGCGAGAAGACGGCTGATCCCTTGGCCATGTATTTGAATGATTTCTTCACGGTGCCGATGAGCCTCGCCGGCATCCCGGCGATCTCGATCCCCGCCGGCCTCGCCGAGCCCGAGGGCGGCGGCCCGCGGTTGCCGGTCGGTTTCCAGATCGCCGCCCCCGCCTTCGCCGAGCAGCGCCTGCTCGACGCCGCCCACGCGCTCGAGCGGGGGATCGGCTTCGAGGCCAGGCCTTCCGCTGTTCCTTTGCCCCGCTATACGGGGCAAAGGAACAGCGGAAGCAGTGGGGCGAGCGATGGCTGAGCTCGAGGCGGTGATCGGGCTGGAGATCCACGTCCAGCTGGCGACCAGGACCAAGATGTTCTGCGGCTGCGAGCTGTCCTTCGGCGACGAGCCGAACGTCCACACCTGCCCGATCTGCCTGGCGCACCCGGGGGTGCTGCCGGTGCCGAACGAGCAGGCGATCCGCTACGCGCTGCAGATCGGGCTCGCGCTCGGCTGCGAGATCGCGCCCCGCTCGATCTTCCATCGCAAGAACTACTTCTATCCCGACAGCCCGAAGGCCTACCAGATCAGCCAGTACGACATCCCGATCTGCGGCCCCGGCCGGCTCGGGGACGTCCGCATCCACCGCGCCCACCTCGAGGAGGACGCGGCGAAGACGATCCACGTCGGCGACTCGGGCCGGATCCACGGCTCTGCCGCCTCGCTGGTCGACTTCAACCGCGGCGGCACGCCCCTGGTCGAGATCGTCACCGAGCCCGACCTGCGCGACGCCGCCGAGGCGGCCGAGTGGGCGCGGCTGCTGCGCGAGACGGTTCGCCAGCTCGGCGTCTCCGACGTCAACATGGAGGAGGGGAGCCTGCGGGTCGACGCCAACGTCTCGGTCCGCCCGGCCGGCAGCAGCGAGCTCGGGACCAAGACCGAGCTGAAGAACATGAACAGCTTCCGCTTCCTGCAGCGCGGGATCGAAGCCGAGCTGGCGCGCCAGCGCGAGCTGGTCGAGAGCGGGGGGCAGGTGGAGCAGGAGACCCTTCACTTCGACCCGGCCAGCGGCTCCCTCACCTCGCTGCGCTCGAAGGAGGAGGCCCACGACTACCGTTACTTCCCCGAGCCCGACCTGGTCCCGCTGGCCCCCACCGAGGAGATGCTGCGCGAGGCCCGCGAGGCGCTGCCGGAGCTGCCCGCGGCGCGGATCGAGCGCTACGAAGCCGAGATGGGCCTCGAGCCCGAGCCCGCCAAACTCCTCGCCCGCGAGCCCGAGATGGCCGTCTACTTCGAGGCGGCCGCCGCGGAGGCCAAGGACGTCGAGCCGCGTGTCCTCGCCAACTGGGTCACCGGAGACCTCACCGCCGAGCTGCGCAAGCGAGACGGCGAGGAGGACTTCGCCCAGCCCCCCGTCCCGCCAGCCGGCCTCGCCCGCCTCGCCGAGCTGGTGGCGCAAAAGAAGATCTCCCACGCAAGCGGCCGCAAGGTCCTCGCGATCCTGGTCGCCGAGGGCGGCGACCCCGAGGCGATAGTCAAGCGCGAGGGCCTAGCCCAGATGTCCGACTCAGGCGAGCTGCAGGCGATAGTCGAGAAAGCCATGGCCGACAACCCCGATGCCGTAGAGAAGATCCGCGAAGGCAACAACAAGGCGATCGGAGCAATAGTCGGCGCCGTGATGCGCGAGACCAAGGGAAGAGCCGACGGCGGCGAGGTAAACCGCCTCATCCAGCAGAAGCTGTAATGGGCAAGTGCCCCCTGCCGCACCCGCGCGGACAGAGGGTCGAGGGAGACCCTCGCCGGACACTCCCCGCTGCTGTCCGCCGAGGGTCTCCCTCGACCCTCCCCAGCGCCGGTTTTGAGGCAATCGCCACTTTGTAACAATCTGTTACAAGCGTGCTAGGTTGAGGCCATGGCCTGGAACGTGGTGATCGCGGGCGGTGGCTTCGGCGGCGCAGCGGCGGCGCATGAGCTGGAGCGGGTGATGCCGAAGCAGGCGGCGCGGTTGGCGCTCGTCAGCGAGACCAACTTCGCGCTCTACACGCCGTTCCTGCCGGAGGCGGCGGCGGGGACGCTGGAGCCGCGGCACGTGGTGACGCCGCTGCGGGAGATCTTGAAGCGGACCTACCTGCGGCTCGGGGCGATCGTCGGGCACGATCCCGAGCGCAAGACCGTGACCCTGCGGGCCAAGTACGGCGAAACCGAGGAGCTCCCCTACGACCAGCTGCTGCTGGCGCTGGGCTCGGTCTCGCGTGCGCTGCCCGTGCCCGGCCTGGCCGAGCACGCGGTCGGGTTCAAGAGCCTGGCCGACGCGATCTACCTGCGCAACCACGTGATCGAGACGCTGGAGGAAGCCAACGCGACCGAGGACCCGGCGCGGCGCGAAGAGCTGCTCACCTACGTCTTCGTCGGCGGCGGCTACGCCGGCCTCGAGGCGCTGGCCGAGCTGCAGGACTTCGCCGCGGACGCGATGGACAACTATCCGCGCGCTCGCCTGCACGGGATGCGCTGGGTGCTGGTCGAGGCGACGGACCGGGTGCTGCCGGAGATCGACCGCGGGCTTGCCGACTACGCGCTGCGGGAGCTGCGCGGCCGCGGCATCGACATCCGCCTGCAGACGACGCTCGAGGAGGTGAGCGCGGACAGCGCCCGCCTCTCCGACGGCGAGGTGCTGAGCGCCCGCACCGTGGTCTGGACCGCCGGGGTGAAAGCGCAGCCGATCCTCGCCGAGCTCAACCTGCCGCTCGACGAGCGCGGCCGGGTCCCGGTCGACTCCCACCTGCGGGTGCGGGGGATGGACTCGGTCTGGGCGATCGGCGACTGCGCCGCCGCCCCCGACCCGCGCGGCGGCCTCTGCCCGCCGACCGCCCAGCACGCGGTCCGCCAGGGCCCGGTCGCCGCCCGCAACATCGCCGCCGAGCTCGGGATCGGCTCGCCGCGCCCCTTCGAGTACCGCAGCGAAGCCTCCTTCGTCAACCTCGGTCGCTACAAGGCGGTGGGCCGGGTCGGCGAGCGCACCTTCCGCGGCTTCCCGGCCTGGTGGATGGCTCGGACCTACCACATGAGCCAGATCCCGGGCACCGCCCGCAAGGTCCGCGCCGTGCTCGACTGGACCGCCGGCCTGCCCTTCGGCCGCGACACCGCCGAGGTCGGCTCGATCGGCCACCCGAAACGGCTGATCTGATTGACGCGAGTCTGTCTCAGGCGTCCCTATAGGTGCGTTGAGACGGTTTCAGTGCGACGAGGCGCCACAATGACTACGTGGAATACCTCGTCATCGCCTTCTTCTTCGGCCTCGCCACCGCGATCATCGGCCGCGCCAAGGGCAGCTCCTTCTTCATCTGGTTCGTGATCGGGACGGCGATCCCGCCGCTGGGCCTGATCGCCGTGATCTTCTACCGCTTCGACAAGGACGAACCCGAACGCCAGTGCCCGACCTGCCACAAGCCCCTGAAGCTCTACGTCCAGGTCTGCCCCCGCTGCGGGACTGACCTCTACCTCCCAGACCCCTCAGCTGTAAGACACCCAGGCGTGAGGTAGGCGGGTGCCCCTCCGACAGAGGCTTTGGGTCAAGCTGCCTGCGGCGACGGTCCCATAGAGCACATACGGTCTCTGGCGGAGGGGCACCCGCCTACCTATCGCAACCAAGTCCTGACGATCGCGTTGGCGAAGCCGGCGCCGTAGCGGAAGGCGGCGGGCTTCTTCGAGTGGCCGTGGAGGCGCTGGTCGACGGTGATCGGGACCTCCTTGGCGGGGATGCCGCGCTTGATCGCCTCGATCATGAACTCGGAGGTGTGGAACTGCTCCTGGCGCAGGACGAGCTGGGGGAGGACGGTGGTGCGGACGGCGCGGTAGCCGTTGGAGCAGTCGCTGACGTGGGTGCGGGTGATGAAGGAGACGAGGCGGTTGAAGAAGACGATCCCGAGCTCGCGGGCGAAGTGGTTGCGATCGGCGTGGCCGAGGACGCGCGAGCCGTGGGCCATCTCGACCTCGCCGTCGAGGATCGGCTTGACCAGGCGCTCCATCTCGTCGGGGCGGTGCTGGCCGTCGGCGTCGAGGGTGACGACGATCTCGGCGCCGGATTCGACCATCAGCCGGTAGCCGGTGCGCAGGGCGGCGCCGCCGCCGCGGTTGGTGACGTGGCGGGCGACCAGGGCGCCGTGCTCGGCGGCGACGTCGCCGGTGCCGTCGCGCGAGCCGTCGTCGACGACCAGGACCTCGGTGCGGATGCCGCAGACGGCGGGCGGGATCCGGTCGAGGACATGGGCGATGTTGTCGGCCTCGTTGTAGGCGGGGATCAGGATCGCGATTTTGCCCTTGAAGCGGTCGGGCAGCCCGGCCTGGCGGAACTCCTCCCAGGCGAGGCCCTCGAGCGCGGCGGCCAGCTGGCGCTGGTTGCGGGCGCCCTGCGAGAGCGCGCGCAGGATGAGGATGAAGAGGACGAAGATCGCGAAGACGGCGAGGCCGAGGATGCGGCCGCCGTTGCCCTTCTCGAACGAGAAGGCCGAGAGGAGGCCGTTGACGATTTCGGTCCCGGTGACGATCAGCAGCCCGAACCCGGTGAGGACCAGGATCAGCACGTCGGCGTTGCGCAGCGAGCGGCGGCGGCCGACCGCGTAGGCGACCATCGCCAGCGCGATCAGCACGCCGACCGCGCGCAGCGCCGTCAGTTCGGCCGGGAAGATGCCTGCAAGCGGGACCATTCGCGCCCGGAGGATATGGCCGCGAGGCCGGATGACAGCGCCAGGCCGACCAGCGGAAAGACGAGCGTCATCAGCACCTCGTTGCGGCGAGGGGCGGCGAGGGTGACGGCGCCGACCAGGGTGACGAGGAGGATCGGGGTCGCCAGGGCGACCAGCTCCCACCAGCGGCGGCGCAGCCCGAGCAGGGCGAAGCCGGCCAGGCCGGCGAGGACGAGGAGGATCTGGACGACGCGGCCTGCCGTGCCGTCCATCGCTTCGCCGACGCCGCTGCTCCACATCCGCCCGACCTTACGCGCGGTCATCGCCAGGTAGCCGACCGGGTCTTCGCCGAAGTACTTCGAGAAGTTTTCCTTGCCGACCTTGCCGAGGGCTTCGTCGCGGGTCAGGCCGGGATGCTTGGCGATCTCTTCGTTCGCGACCTTGCTGAACAGCGGCGTGGGGTCGACTTCGTTCAGCGCTTCGGAGTTCGGGTCGAGGCGCCGGTGTTCGTAGCGTTCGACCAGAATCGCCTTCACCCGCTGGTATTCGCCGTCGGCTGGGAGGTAGGTGCCGGTGTAGAGGGCCTTGCCGCCGCCGGTCGAGATCGGCACGAGCCGTTCGAGGACGACGACGTTGCGGATCGTCCACGGGAGGATCGGGAGGACCAGGGCGACGAGGAGGACCGCGGCGCCGGCCAGGCCGCCGGCCCAGTCGCGCGGCCGGTCCCCGCCGCCGGCGCCGCCGCGCGGTCGGGCGATGCGGACGAAGGCGAGGACGACGAAGGCGGCGCCGACCAGCAGGTACTCGGGGCGGAACATCGCGGTCAGGCCGAAGAGGAGGCCCGGGACCGCCCACGCCCACTGAGAACGCTCTTCTTTCCGCATACCGGGGACAAGTGCGTTTTCACCGCTATCCGAGGCCCAGAGGAAGGCGAGGACGGCGGCCGGGAGGGTCAGCATCGCCGGCGGCTCGCTCATCAGCTCGCCGGTGCTGTGGAGGAACGGCGGGTAGACGGCGACGGCGAAGGCCGCGAAGAGACCAGCGGCGGATCCCAGAGGCTGTCTCTTCCAGGTCGGATCACTCCCCACGGCATCCCGGCCACGCCTCTGCTCGATCGCCGTCCCCAGCCGCCGGCCGAGCGCGAAGACGACGAGGATCGTCGCCATCCCGAGCAGCGCCTCGACGATCCGCGCCGTGCCTTCCCGCGCCCCGCCGGTCGCGTAGAAGGCCGCGGCGTAGAGGAACGGGGCGCCGGGCGACCAGTCGCTCGAGTCGTCGAATTCCGGCCCACCGAAGCTGCCTTCCTCGTAGAGCGCCTTGGAGAGCGCGTAGTAGGCGTGCGAGTCGTCGGCCGGGTTGGCGACGGGGTTGACGACCACGTAGGCGCGGACGACGAGGCCGAGCAGCGCGATCAGGGCGAGCGCGATCAGGGTCCGCTTGCCGTAACTCTGGGGCAGTGCGCGGATCCAGGCGGTGAGGGCGGTCAAGGCGCGCTCAGGCTACTCGGGGCGGGGCGAGGGAAGCCCATCCGCTGCCCGCCCTGGCTTTGTGAGGCGGCCAGCGGATGGGCTTCCACGCGAGGAGGAGGCGGCGATCCAGGCGAGGGCGACGCAGGCGAGGGAGGCGAGGAGGGGGACGAGAACGAGGACGCGGCGGGGGGAGGCGACGAGAAGGGCGCTGATCAGGGTGATTGCGAGGAAGGTCGTGGCGAAGAGGACGGCGTCCCAGCGGCGCTTGCGGGCGAGGAGCGCCAGCCCGAGCAGCCCAAGCAGGACCAGCGCCCACTGCAGGACGATCCAGGGGAAGCCGCGCATGATCTCCCGGGCTGGGTGGAACCAGATGCGGCCGACCTTGGCGGCGACGAAGCCGGCGTATTCGCCGGTGTGTTCGGAGACGTCGTCCCAGAGCTGCTCCTTGCCCATCTTCGAGAGCGCCTGGTCGGTTTCGACCCCCGGGTATCGGGCGTGTGCCAGTCGCGCGAGGATCTGCTCGAGCCGCAGGCGTTGCGCGTCCTGGGGGGCGAATAGCTGCGGGTTTTCGCGCACCACTTCGGCGCCGACCCTTTCCGGGTCGCCGTCAGAGGGCAGGTAGGTGCCGGCGAAGAGAACCTGGCCGCTGCCGGTGGAGAGAGGGACGTAGCGATGGAGCGCGAGAGCGTTGCGGATGGTCCAGGGGGCGATGATCACGAGGGCCGCGGCGAGAAAAACAACAGCACGTAAGAGGGAAGGGCGCCAGTCGTCCCCGACCCTTCTCACTGCGATGACGAGCGCGACGAGCACGGCGATTCCCAGGTACTCCGGCCGCACCATCGCCAGCGCCCCGAACAATCCGCCCGGCAGGAGCCACCGCATCCAGCCCCCGTCCCAAGCCCAAAGCACCGCGAGCACTCCTCCCGACAGCAGCGCAGCCGCCAGCGGCTCGCTCATCAGCATCCCCTGGTACTCCAGGAGCGCCGGATAAACCGCCACCGCAAGCGCCCCAACCAGCGCCGGCCAGACGAGTGGAGAGTTAGCCGTCCCATAGGACGCATAACTCTCCAGTCGTTCCTGCTCCCCGGCCGCCGCACCGACCTCACTCGAGCCGGGTCGGTGCGGCGGCCGCGTCAGCAAGCCCGTCAGCCGCCGCGCAATCGCATACGCGAACAGCACGCTCAGCGTCCCGATCACCGCCAGCACCACCCGCGCCAGCCGTTCGTGGACGCCTCCCGTCAGCTCGTACACCCCCGCGACGAACAGCGGCAACCCCGGCGAGTAGTTGCTGGACGGCTGCGTGGCGCCCGCCCCGACCGTGAACCCGTTCCCCTCGTCCAGGTTTCTCGCGATCGCCGCGTAGGCCTGCGCGTCGTAGACCGGCGCCCGCCCGTCCCAGGCCTCGCCGACCCGCAACCCCAGCCCCAGCAGGCAGATCGCGACCAGGGCGCCGAGGCCGATCCAGCCGCCGTTTCGCGCCGCCAGTTCACTTGCCATCCCCCGGATTCAACACGGACACGCGGCCGACCGACCGACTAGAGTCCCGCCCTCATGCGAATCCTCATCCTCGGGGGCGACGGTTACCTCGGCTGGCCGACCGCGCTCCGCTTCTCGGCCCGCGGCCACGAGGTCTCCCTCGTCGACAACTTCTCCCGCCGCCGCTGGCACACCGAACACGGCACCGCCTCGCTGACCCCGATCCGGGAGCTCGACGAGCGGATCGCCGCCTGGCGCGAGGTCTCCGGCGAGCAGATCCGAAGCTACGCCGGCGCCGTCGAGGACGGCGACTTCCTCGAAGAGGTCGTCGCCGAGACCAAGCCCGAGGCGGTCGTCCACTACGGCCAGCAGGCCTCGGCGCCGTTCTCGATGCTCTCGCGCGAGCGCGCGGTCGAAACCCAGCACGCCAATGTGATCGGCAACCTCAACCTGCTCTTCGCGATGCGCGACCACGTTCCCGACGCGCACCTGGTCAAGCTCGGGACGATGGGCGAGTACGGCCAGCCCGACATCGACATCGAGGAGGGCTACATCACGATCCAGCACAAGGGTCGCGAAGACACCTTGCCCTACCCGAAGCTGCCGGGCTCGCTCTACCACTGCTCGAAGGTCCACGACTCGACCAACATCCACTTCGCCTGCCGCACCTGGGGCCTGCGCGCGACCGACCTCAACCAGGGCGTCGTCTACGGCGTCGAGACCGAGGAGACCGCCCGCGACGAGCGCCTCGTCACCCGCTTCGACTACGACGAGCTGTTCGGCACGGTGCTCAACCGCTTCTGCGTGCAGGCCGTGATCGGACATCCGCTGACGGTGTATGGCGAAGGCCGGCAGACCCGCGGCTTCCTCAACATCCGCGACACCCTCGCCTGCGTCGAACTGGCGGCGCTGAACCCCGCCGAGCGCGGCGAGTTCCGCGTCTTCAACCAGTTCACCGAGCAGTTCTCGGTCATGGAGCTGGCCGAGCTGGTCAAGGAAGCGGGTGAGCACCTCGGCTACAGCGTCGAGATCCAGCACTACGAGAACCCGCGGGTCGAGAAGGAAGAGCACTACTACCACGCGATCCACACCAAGCTGCTCGACCTCGGCCTCGAGCCGACGCTGCTGGGGGAGGAGCTGGTCGAGTCGATCATCCACGCGATCGAGCGCCACAAGGGGCGCGTGATCGACAGCGCGATCGACCCGAAGACGCGCTGGAACCCGGCCAAATCCCCGGCCGCCCAAGCCTAGAGTCCGCTCTCGCCCTTCCGCTGTTCCTTTGCCCTAACCGACCAGGCAAAGGAACAGCGGAACGGCGCGGGGCGGTCGCCTCCCCGCTGGTACCATCGCCAGTCCCATGCGCGCCGCCGACACGCTGATGGAATCCCTCAAGGCCGAGGGCGTCAAGGACGTCTTCGGGATCCCCGGCGGGGCCAACCTGCCCACCTACGACGCCCTCGTCGACGCCGACTTCCGCCACGTCCAGGTGCGCCATGAGCAGGGCGGCGGCCACGCTGCCGAGGGGTACGCGAAAGCCTCCGGCCGAGTCGGGGTCGCCTTCGCCACCTCGGGGCCCGGCGCCACCAACCTCGTCACCGCGATCGCCGACGCGATGATGGACTCGACCCCGACCGTCTTCATCACCGGCCAGGTCCGCACCGAGCTGATCGGCACCGACGGCTTCCAGGAGGCCGACATCCTCGGCGCGACGCTGCCGTTCGTGAAGCACTCCTTCGCGGTGACCGACCCGCGGCAGATCCCCGAGTACGTCCACCAGGCCTTCCACGTCGCCTCGACCGGGCGCCCCGGTCCGGTCCTGCTCGACATCCCGCAGGACCTCTCGCGCGCCGACATCGACTACGAGCCGCGCACCGAGCCGGTCGAGCTGCCCGGCTACAGGCCCTCGACCGAGGGCAACATCAAGCAGATCCGCATCGCCGCCAAAGCTCTGGCCAGCGCCCGGCGCCCGATCTTCTACAGCGGCGGCGGCGTCATCAACGGGAATGCCTCCGAGGAGCTGCGCGAGCTCGCCGGCTCCGATCGCTTCCCGGTCACCTCGACCCTGATGGGGCTCGGCGCCTTCCCAGCCTCGCACGAGAACTGGCTCGGCATGCTCGGGATGCACGGCACCTGGACCGCCAACCAGGCGATGGACAACGCCGACCTGATCGTCGCCATCGGTGCCCGCTTCGACGACCGCATCACCGGCAAGCTCGACGAGTTCGCGCCCAACGCCAAGGTCATCCACATCGACATCGACCCGGCCGAGATCTCGAAGAACGTCGGCGCCCACATCCCGATCGTCGGCGACGTCAAGCAGGTGCTGCCGAAGCTGACCCGCGAGTACCGGGCGCTGCAGACCGATCCCGGCCGCCTCGACGAGTGGTGGACCACGCTGCGCGGCTGGCAGGAGGCGCATCCGCTCTTCTACGAGCCCGGGAAGGACGGCGAGATCAAGCCGCAGTTCATGATCGAGGCGATGCACCGGGCCACCCGGGGCGACGCGATCGTCACCTCCGACGTCGGCCAGCACCAGATGTGGGCGGCCCAGTACTACGGCTTCGACAGGCCGCGGCGCTGGATCAACTCCGGCGGCCTCGGGACGATGGGCTTCGGCCTGCCGAGCGCGGTCGGCGCCAAGGTCGCCTGCCCGGACGAGCAGGTCGTCTGCCTCGCCGGCGACGGCAGCCTGATCATGAACGTCCAGGAGCTCGCCACCTGCGTCACCGAGAACATCCCGGTCAAGGTCTTCCTGATGAACAACGGCTACATGGGGATGGTTCGCCAGTGGCAGGAGCTGTTCTGGGATCGCCGCTACAGCTCGGTCGAGATGGGCGCCAGCCCCGACTGGGTGAAGCTGGCCGACGCCTTCGGCGCCAAGGGTATGCGCTGCGACAGCGCCGCCGACCTCGAGGAGCAGATGACCGCGGCGCTGGAGCACGACGGCCCGGTCCTGCTCGACGTCCGCGTCGCCCAGGAGGAGAACTGCTACCCGATGATCCCGCCGGGGAATGCGGCAAGGGACATGGTCGAGGCGCCGCGCGGGGCGGTGCGGTGATGGAGGCTGGGACTCCACAGGCGGTCAAGCTCGAGGATCTGCACGTGGCCGGGCAGCTGAGCGGGCGCAAGCACATCCTCTCGATCCTGGTCGAGAACAAGCCGGGCGTGCTGGCGCGCGTCGCCGGGCTCTTCTCGCGCCGCGGCTTCAACATCGACACGCTCGCGGTCGGCCCGACCGACGACCCGACGGTCTCGCGGATCACCCTCACGCTCGACGGCGCCGTCCACCCGATCGACCAGGTGACCAAGCAGCTGCACAAGCTCGTCAACGTGCTGAAAATCCGCGACATGGAGCCGGAGGAGACGGTGGCGCGGGAGATGGCGCTGTTCAAGGTCTCCTCGGCGGTCGAGAACCGGGCCGAGATCATCCAGTTCGCCGAGATCTTCCGAGCGAAAATCGTCGACGTGGCGCGGCGGACGATGACGATCGAGGTGACCGGCTCAGCCGACAAGATCGAGGCCTTCGAGCGGATGGTCCGCCCCCACGGCCTGGTCGAAATGGTCCGCACTGGCGAGATCGCCATCGGACGCGGCTCGGACTGAAGATGACGGCCCCAGACGCCGGCAGGCGGTGTCCTCGGAAGCCGAGGTAGCGCTGCTACTCCGGCTTCCTGCGTCCGTGCCTGCCGACCTCTGGACCTCGTCATATTCAGCCCGACTCGAGTCGGCGCTGGAACGTGCTTTGCAGCGGGGACGGCGCACCCTCGTAAGCGTCACCCGGGAGGTCGAGGTCGCCGATCCCTGCGCGACCGTCCTCGCCTCGCGCCTGGCGAGCGAGCGCTGGTTCTGCTGGGAGCAGCCCGACCGCCAGTTCGCACTGGCCGGGCTGGGGGTGGCGCACGAGGCCGGCTCGCGTGGCGAGGATCGCTTTCGCGAGGTCGCCGAGGAGTGCCTGCGGCTGGGCGATCACCCGCTGCTGGAGGAGCCGCGGGGGCTGCCGGCCGGGGCCGGTCCGGTCTGGGTCGGCGGCTTCGCCTTCGATCCGGAGGGAGGAGCGAGCTCGACCTGGAGCTCGCTGGCGCCGGCCTCGCTGGTGCTGCCGCAGGTCTCGATCTGCCGCCGCGGCGGGGCCGCCTTCCTCAGCGTGAACGCAGTGGTCCGCCCCGGGGACGGGCTGGAGCGGATCGCCAACGAGTTGAGCGCCCGCCTGGCCGCGCTGCGGGTCGACCCGCCGCTGCCGCTGCTCGACCCCCATCCGACGACCCGGGCCGAGATCCGCAGCGCCCGGCCCCCGTACGAGTTCGAAGCCGCGGTCGAGGGGGCGACCTCCCGGATCGAGGCCAGCGAGCTGAGCAAGGTGGTCCTCGCCCGCGAGGTGATCGTCAGCGCCGCCGCGGCCCACGACCCGGCGGCGATCTTCGGCGCGATGCGCGAGCAGTTCCCCGCCTGCTTCTGCTTCTGCTGCGGGACTCCCGAGGCCGCCTTCATCGGCGCCAGCCCGGAGCTGCTGGTCCGGCGCGCCGGCGCCAGCGTCTCCACCGTCGCCCTCGCCGGCTCGACCCGGCGCAGTTCCGACCCCGCGGTTGACGACCACCTCGGCGAGCAGCTGCTGCGCAGCGACAAGAACCGGCGCGAGCAGCGGATCGTCACCGACCGCATCGTCCGCGCCCTACGTCCGCACGCGGTCTGGGTCGAGGCGGCGCCCGAGCCGGAGGTCGTCAAGGTCGCCAACATCCAGCACCTGGCGACGCCGGTGATCGCCCAGCTCGCCGAGCCCCACTCGGCAATCGAGATGGCCGGTCTCCTGCACCCGACGCCCGCGGTCGGCGGTGAGCCCTGGTCTGAGGCGGCGACCGCGATCGCCGACCTCGAGGGCATGGACCGCGGCTGGTATGCGGCCCCTGTCGGCTGGATGGACGCCACCGAGGACGGCGAATTCTGCGTCGCCCTCCGCAGCGCCCTCCTCCGCGACCGCGAGGCCCACCTCTTCGCCGGAGTAGGCGTCGTCGCCGGCTCCGACCCCGCCGCCGAGCTGGAGGAGACCGAGGTGAAGCTGGGGGCGCTGCTGCCGCTGCTGGCCGAGTAGTGCAGAATCCCCTGCGTGATTCGCCGTCTGGCAGGGGTCGTCGTCGCGTGCGCGCTCGTAGCGTGGCCCGGCGTCGCGCAGGCCGAGGTCCCCGCCGGGCCGCGGCTGACCTTCACGGAGGCCGGCGACTCGGGATTCAAATTGATCAGCGCCGACCCGACCGGAGGGGATCAGCGGGTGATCGTCGGCGGCAACGGCAAAAGACAGGTCCTTCCCTTCCCCTTCAGTGCACCTGCCTGGTCGGGAGACGGAAGGCAGGTTGTGTTTTCCGGTATCGAGCGCTCGGGGACGGCATCCCACCTTGGTATCTATGAGGCAGCTGCCGATGGAACCGGGGTCACCGGGCTGCCGGGGACCAGGCAGGGCCTCGACGCCGTCCTTTCGCCCGACGGGCATACCCTCGCCTTCGCCCGCGAGAAGGAGCGAGAGACGAGACGGCCCCATCGAGGGAGGGTGCCCGTCTTCCGAAGTACCTCGGTCTGGCTGCTGAATATCGACAGCGGCACGGTCAGTCAGCTCACCCCCTGGCGGAATGGTCTCTTCGCGTATCCCTCGTCCTTCAGCCCGGATGGCTCGACCCTGGCGATCACTCGCGACCGGAAGCATCGAACTTCCGCGGTTGCCGTTCGACTGGATGGCGCGGGGGAAACCGTACTCGCCGAAAATGCCGCGGAGCCGGCATATTCCCCCGACGGCTCGCGCCTTGCTCTGGTCACCCTGGGCAAGCAGCGGACCCTTGCCTCGAAGGGCCAGCGTCTGACCTATTCCCCGACCGAGCTGGCGGTTGCCGCCCCCGACGGTTCGGGATTGACCAAGCTGACCGGGACGCGGAATCTGGAGCTGCTGCCGAGCTGGGACCCGTCGGGACGGCGCCTTGCCTACATCTTGCTCTCTCCGGTCCTGGACGAAGCCACCGCCCTTGGGATCGGCGACTCGATCATGGAGGTCAATGCCGACGGCAGCTGCCGGACCAAGGTGCTGTCGGTGCCGAACGCCTCCCTCTACGGCGCCACCTGGCAGCCCGGGCCTGGTCGCGAAGCCGGTCCGATCGTCTGTTAGAGCGGCAGCGCTTTGTGGACGCGGGCGGTGAGCTCGCGGTGGGACTGGACGTTGATCCGGCGATCGGTCCGTACCTCGATCAGGCCGGTCCCGGCGGCCAGCGCCTTGGGTAGTTCCGCCAGCGACTCCAGCCGGCGGTGAGGTAGGTCGAAGAGGGCGGCGGCCTTGGCGGTGTCAACGCCTCGGGGGGTTCCGAGGAGAGCCTCGAATTCGTCCTCGGGCATCGCCGCCTCCTGGGGGAGGAAGTGGAAGATGCCGCCGCCGTCGTTGTCGATGACGACGATGCGGACCGGAGTCGAGACGTCGCGGAGGGCGGCGAGGCTGCCAAGGTCGTGGAGAAGCGCGAGGTCGCCGACGACGATCGTGGTCGGGCGGCCGCTGGCGTGGGCGGCGCCGATGCCCGAGGAGATCAGGCCGTCGATGCCGTTGGCGCCGCGGTTGCAGAGGAAGAGGACGTCGGTCGTTGACGAGGCGACGAAAGTCTCCTGGTCGCGGATCGGCATCGAGGAGGCGGTGTAGACGAGGTCGCCGGCGCGGTGAGCGGCGCCGAGGGCGCGGTGGAGGGCAGGCTCCGTTATATCGTCACTGCCGCCGAGGGCCTCGTCGAGGGTGGCCTGCGCGGCGCGCTCCGCCTCGAGCCAGCGATCGGGCAGCGGCGGTTCCCGTCCTTCGAGCCCTTCCAGCCGCGCCGCCCAGCCCGAGGCGCACTCGGTCGGGTCGGCGCGGAGGATCGCCGCCGCACGATTGGTCGGCTCGTTCCAGCCGCCGTAGGGGTCGACGACGATCTGGTCGGCACCGCTCTCGATCAGCCAGGAGCGCAGCGGCTTGCTGGTCGGCATCTCGCCGAAACGCAGGACCAGCTCGGGCACGACCGAGCGGGCGAAGCGCTCGTCGCGCAGCAGCAGGTCGTAGGCGGCGACGACGTGGGAGCGGTCATGGGGACCGCAGCGCAGTTGCGAGGCCGGGTCGGCGAGGATCGGGAAGCCCGAGACGCGAGCGAGGTGGGCGAGCGGCTCGCGCAGCTCGCTGTCGAGCTGGCGGCCGGCGACGATGACGCCTGAGATCGCGTCGCCGATGTGGCCCGCCATCTCGTCGAGGAGGAAGACCGAGGGCTCGAGGTCGACGTGGGTGACCGCGGTCAGCGGCCGGTTTTCGCGCCCTTCGAGGGCCAGCGGGTCGGTCGCGGTGACCGCCCCCTCGACCGGCACCGGCGCCAGCGGCTCGCGCCAGGGGAGGTTGAGGTGGACCGGCCCCGGGCGCACCTCACCGCGGGCGGCGGCGAGGGCCCGGCAGGCGACGGAGCGGTAGTGCAGCAAGCCATCGTCGTCGGCCTCGTGGGTCCCTACTTCGCAGAACCAGCGCACCGAGGAGCCGAAGGCCTTGATCTGGTCGATCGTCTGCCCGGCGCCGATCCCCCGCAGCTCGGGCGGCCGGTCGGCGCTCAGCACCAGCAGCGGGAGCGCCGATTCGTCCGCCTCGCAGACCGCCGGGTGGTAGTTGACGAGCGCCGTCCCCGAGGTGCAGAGCAGCGCCACCGGCTCACCGCTCGCCTGCGCCGCCCCGAGAGCGAAGAAGCCCGCCGAGCGCTCGTCGACGATCACACGCACCTTGATCTCGGGCTGCCGCCAAAGTGCTACGGCGAGCGGAGTGGAGCGAGAGCCCGGCGAGATGACAGCTAGCCGCAATCCACCCCGAGCAAGCTCCTCAGTGAAGGCGGAAGCGAGGGCGGTATTGGCGTTGGTGGTGTCCATGGGGGTGGCCATCCCGAACTGCATCAAATTTCCGGGCTGGCAGGCAGGAAATTTGATGCAGTTCGGGCTCGGGGCGTCTGCGGCAGGCTAAATGCGGTGGGCCTGCAGCGCCTCCTCGTCTAGCTCGACGCCGAGCCCGGGACCTGGGGGAAGGTGGAGCATCCCGTCGCGGAGCTCGCACTCGGTCGAGGCGACGGTCTCGGCGAAGAGGCGCTGGGTGGCGAGGCCGTGGGCGAGGTGGGGCCGCTCGGGATGCGTGGTCTCGGCGAGGCTGAGTGCGGTCTGGGCTGCGGCGGCGATCCCGACCGGACCGTCGAGGGCGCTGGTGACGTAGGCGGGGAGGACGTCGGCGATCGCCAGCGCCGCCGGAGGGCCGCCGACCTTGGAGAGCTTGATCCCGGTGTAGGAGCAGGCGCCCAGGGCCGCCGCCCGCTCGGCCTCGTCGAGATTCGCGACGCTCTCGTCGGCGGCAAGCGGAATCGACGTGGACGCGGCGAGCTCCGCCATCGCCTCGAGCCCCGCCACGGGCTGCTCCGCCAGCTCGATCCCATACGGCTCCAACGCCGCCAGCGTCGCCTTTGCGCTCTCGAGGTCCCAGGCCTCGTTCACGTCCAGCCGGATCCGCGCCTCGGGCCCCACTGCCTCCCGAACCGCCCGCACCAGCGCCACATCGCCCTCGCGAGTCCGTGAAAAGTCGTGTACAGCACTACTTTTCACGGACTCGGCTCCGAGCTTCAGCTTGAAGGTGGCGAATCCGTCGGTGGCCCAGGCTTCGGCCTGCCTGGCGACCTCGCCCGGAGCCCCCGCCACCAGCGTCGCATTGCACCGGACGGCTTCGTCCTCGCCCTCGCCACCGCCTCGGTCCGCCGCCTTCCTACCCAGCAAATCCATTCGCGCCGTCGTCACCGCACAGAGAGCCGGCGGCGACAGTCCCGCGCCTTCCTGGCGCTCCGCCTCCCCGTCGGCCGCCTGCGGCTCCGCCCGCTCGTCGCGCGCCTGCCGCTCCGTGCACTCGTCGCCCGTCTGCGCTTCGCCCCAGGCTTCGAGTTCGCGCACGACCTCGGTCAGCGACAGACCGCCCCGCAACGAAAGCGGCACCGCTTCCCCCAGCCCGACGACCCCATCCGCGTCCCGCACCCGCAGCAGCACCATCTCCCGCCGCGTCAGCACCCCACGCGCGGTCGCATACGGCGCCCGGAACGGCAGCGCGTAAGGGATGACCTCGACTGAAGCGAATCGCACCCCGGAACCCTCTCAAACCCGTTGCGCGGTTCCGTTGTCCGCCGATACAGGACAAAAGAACCGCGCAACGGCCGTCGAGGTTCCTTGGCAGGTTCCGTGGTTCCCTTGTCCGCCTATTCGGGACAAAGGAACCGCGGAATCCGGTGCGCGCGCGGCCTCCCTCAGGCGGAGATCAGCAGGCCCGCCGTGACCAGGATGCTGAAGACGCCCAGCAGCGCCCCGGTCTGCGCCAGGGCCCGGTTCAGGGCCGGGCCGTCTCGCCGCTCTTCCAGCGTCTTCGCGGGCCTTATCGCCAGCGGCGTCGCGAGCAGCCCGATCAGCGGCAGCGGGCTCGCTTCGCCGGCCCACAGCGCGATCGGCAGGGCCAGGAACGCCCCGCCGATCAGCAGGGCGTAGAGCCGCACCGCCGCCTCGCGCCCGATCCGCACCGCCAGCGTGTTCTTCCCCGCCCGCCGGTCGGTCTCGATGTCGCGGACGTTGTTGACGACGATGATCGCCGTCGCCAGGAAGCCGATCGAGATCGAGAGCCCGAGGGGCAGCGCGTCGAGTTCCTCCAGCTGCACGTAGTAGGAGCCGTTGACGGCGACGAGGCCGAAGAAGAGGAAGACGAAGACCTCGCCGAACCCGGCGTAGCCGTAGGGCCGGGGGCCGCCGGTGTAGAGCACCCCGGCGGCGATCGAGAGGGCGCCGATCACGAGGATCACCCAACCGGCGAGGACGGTGAGGTAGACGCCGCAGGCGACCGCGATGCCGAAGGCGACCCAGGTCGCCCGCATCACCCGCTGCGGCGTGACCAGCCCGCTCGCCGTCACCCGCACCGGCCCCAGCCGGTCGGCCGTATCGGCCCCCCGCTTGGCGTCGGAGTAGTCGTTGGCGAGATTGGTCCCGATCTGGATGAAGATCGAGCCGACCAAGGCGGCAAAGAAGGCCCCCCAGCGCGGAAGCCGCCCATAGAACTGCACCGCTGCCGCCGTCCCCACAAGCACAGGCGCAACCGCCGCGGGCAGGGTCCGGGGCCTAGCGGCCATCAGCCAAATCCTCATCGTCCGCCTCCTCGCGTGCCGGTCACGCCCGCCTCGGGAACTTCTCGAACTCGGGTCGCCGTTTCTCCTTGAACGCCTCGCGCCCCTCGGCCGCCTCGTCCGAGCCGTAGAAGAGGAGGTTGGCGTCGTGGGCGAGCTGCTGGATCCCGGCGTAGCCGTCCTCGTGGGCGTTGAAGCTCGCCTTGACCAGGCGCAGCGCGAATGGCGACAGCGCCAGCATCTCGCGGCACCAGGCGACGGTCTCGCGCTCCAGATCGGCCAGCGGCACGACCGCGTTGACCAGCCCCATCTCGACCGCCTCCTCGGCGCTGTACTGGCGGCAGAGCATCCAGATCTCCTTCGCCCTCTTGGTCCCGACCAGGTCACGCAGCAGCGAGGCGCCGTAGCCGCCGTCCCAGGAGCCGACCCGCGGTCCCACCTGACCGAAGACGCCGTTGTCGGCGGCGATCGTCAGATCGCAGCAGAGGTGGAGGATGTGGCCGCCGCCGATCGCGTAGCCGGCGACCATCGCCACGATCGGCTTCGGCAGCCGCCGCATCTGGATCTGCAGGTCGGTCACATGGAAGCGCCCGACCGAGGCGCCCTCGGCCATGTAGCCGGTGTCGCCGCGGACCGTCTGGTCGCCGCCCGAGCAGAAGGCGCGCTCGCCGGCGCCGGTGAGGACGATCGCCCCGACCGCCGGGTCCTCACGCGCCAGCTCAATCGCCGCCGAGACCTCGATCAGCGTCTGCGGCCGGAAGGCGTTGAGGACCTTGGGCCGGTCGATCGTCACCTTGGCGATCCCGCCGCCGGTCTCGTAGCGGATGTCTTCGTACTCGCCGGGGGCGGCGGCCCACTCGATCGGCGCGTACAGCTCCTCCTCTGACGGGGCTCCTTTGTGGCGTTTGGGCATGATGGGGACGATATCCCGATGAAGCTCGACGACTGGCTCTCGCAGAGATCGCAGAGCTGTCCCGACCGGACAGCGCTCCTCGCCGAAGGCGCCGAGATGACCTACGCCGAGCTCGAGGCGGAGGCGACCTGGGTCGCCCGCCGGCTCGCCGCCCACGGCGTCCGCCGCGGCTCGACCGCCGCCCTGACCATGCACCCGCGCCGCGAGCAGGTCGTCCTCCTCCACGCGCTGCTCAAGGTCGGCGCCGCCCTGCTGCCGCTCGGCCCGCGGCTGACCCCGGCCGAGCGCGAGGCGATCGTCAGCGCCGAGGAGCCGATCATCGACCTCGACGACCCCGGCCAGCTGACCCAGACCGAGGCCGACCTGCCGCTGCTCGGCGAGCACGACATGGACGACATCTGCTGCCGCGTCCTCACCAGCGGCAGCACCGGCAACCCGAAGCCGGTCGCGCTCAGCTACGGCAACTTCCTCTGGAACGCCGTCGGTTCTGCCTTCAACATCGGCGTCATGCCCGACGACCGCTGGCTCTGCTGCGTCCCGCTCAGCCACATCGCCGGCCTCGGCATCGTCATGCGCTCGGTCATCTACGGGACCACCGCGGTCGTCCACGACGGCTTTGACGTCGACCGGGTGGGGGAGGCGCTGGAGCGCGACGGGATCACCGTCGTCTCGCTGGTGACGACGATGCTGACGCGCCTGCTCGAGGCCGGCGCCGACCTCTCCGGCCCGCGGGCGATCCTCGTCGGCGGCGGCCCGGTCCCCAGGGAGCCGCTGGAAGAGGCGATCGCCAGGGGCGCGACCGTGGTCCAGACCTACGGCCTGACCGAGACCTGCTCGCAGGTGACGACGCTGGCGCCGGCCGACGCCAAGCGCAAGCTCGGCTCCGCCGGGCGGCCGCTGCTGACCACCCACCTGCGGATCCGCGACGGCGAGATCCTGATCCAGAGCCCGACCGTCGCCCCGGGCGCCGCCGACGCCGACGGCTGGCTCCACACCGGCGACCTCGGCCACATCGACGAGGAGGGCTTCCTCTACGTCGACGACCGGATCGACGACATGATCGTCAGCGGCGGCGAGAACGTGGTCCCCGCCGAGGTCGAGGAGGTGCTGCTGCGCCACCCCGAGGTCGCCGACGCGGCGGTGATCGGCCGCGAGGACCCCGAGTGGCAGCAGGCGGTCACCGCGGTGGTCGTCCTCGAGGAGGGCTCGGAGGCGACGACCGATGACCTGCGCCGCCACTGCGCCGACTCGCTGGCCGGGTTCAAAGTCCCGAAGCGGGTCGAGCTCGCCTCGGCGCTGCCGCGCACCCCCTCGGGGAAGCTGATGCGCCGGGCGCTGCGGTGAGCGCTCGCGCCGTCGCCGGGGGGCACCCGGTAGCCTGCCGCCCCATGCGAACCGACGACATCTTCACCGACAAAGACGCCGACCTCAGCAAGCTCGGCGGCAAGACCGTCGCCATCCTCGGCTACGGCTCCCAGGGTCACGCCCACGCCCTCAACCTCAAGGACTCCGGCGTCGAGGTGGTCGTCGGCCTGCGCCGGGACTCCTCCAGCCGCGCCAAGGCCGAGGCTGCCGGCCTCGAGGTGCTCGAGATCGCCGAAGCCGCCAGCCGCGGCGACCTGGTGATGGTCCTGCTCCCCGACGAGAAGCAGGCGCAGGTCTGGCGCGAGGAGATCGCCGACGGCATCGCCCCCGGCAACCTGCTCCTCTTCGCCCACGGCTTCGCGATCCACTTCGGCGAGATCGAGCCGCCCCCCGGCGTCGACGTCGGCATGGTCGCGCCGAAGGGCCCAGGTCACCTGGTCCGCCGCCAGTACGAGGAAGGGAGCGGCGTCCCCTGCCTGATGGCCGTCCACCAGGACGCCTCCGGCGACGCCCACGGCCTCGTCCTCGCCTACGCCTGCGGGATCGGCGGCGGCCGCGCCGCGGTGATCGAGACCACCTTCAAGGACGAGTGCGAGACCGACCTCTTCGGCGAGCAGGCCGTCCTCTGCGGCGGCGCCTCGGAGCTGGTCCGCGCCGGCTACGAGACCCTGGTCGAGGCCGGCTACGACCCGCGCCTGGCCTACTTCGAGTGCCTGCACGAGCTGAAGCTGATCGCCGACCTGATGTACGAAAAGGGCATTCAGGGCATGCGCTACTCGATCTCCAACACGGCCGAGTACGGCGACATGACCCGCGGCAAACGGGTGATCGGCGAGGAGTCCCGCGCGGCGATGAAGCAGATCCTCTCCGAGATCCAGTCCGGCGAGTTCGCCAAGGAGTGGATCGGCGAGAACCGCGCCGGCGGCGAGAGCTTCGACCGCATGCGCAGCGAGGCGGCGGGCCACGAAATCGAGTCGGTCGGCCACGAGCTCCGCGATCTGATGCCCTGGATCGACCAGGGGTTCAAAGACACTAAATAGGCCGCGGTGGGGAGGGGGTGGGCGCCCCCTGCCCTCCCTGGGTTGCTGGCCTTTAAGCAGCCGTCTCTCGCCAAGTGGTCTGTGCCAGCAACAGGACACCGGTCGGTCAGGGGACACCCACCCCCTCCAACCGGAGCGTTCGCTGAATTTCCCTTAGCTGCGAGCGGAGGAGGTCGCGGCGGCCTTTTTTCCTGCAGCTATCCCACCTTGTGGTGGTAAGGGGGCTCGGATCGGAAGGGGTCCGGTCGTTCTCCGCGGGAATGTTCGCGAAGCGGCGAAATGCAATCTGATTTCTGCCCTCCATAGGAGGGCAGCATCTTCAGGGAGCACGCCCCGAAGGGGCGCGACAAATTCCCGCGGAGAACGACCGGACCCCCAACCCTCCGAGTCAGCCCTTGATCGGCCCTCTTGGGTCCGTCTCGCCCTCGGGGAGCTTGCCGTCGCGGCCGACGTAGCCGTCCTTGCCGCCGACGACGAAGTAGATCGCGTCTTCGGAGTCGCTGAGGTTCTTGAAGCCGCGGACCACCGGGGCGTCGACCCAGGCGACGCCGCCCTCGTTTGCGACCTGCAGATCCGCTCGCAGCCTAGCCGCAGCGACCGGGGCTCGCCCGGGTGCCCTCCCTCGGTAACTTGTCGCTCCGGATGGCGCCCGAGACGACTCTGCAGATTCCCGACGCGATCAAGCCCGCCGACGGCCGCTTCGGCTGCGGGCCCTCGAAGGTGCGCCCGGAGGCGCTTGCGAGCCTGGCCGAGCGCTCCGACCTGATGGGGACCTCGCACCGCCAGGCGCCGGTGCGCGACCTGGTGCGAGAGGTGCGGACCGGTCTCGGCGAGCTCCTCTCGCTGCCCGCCGGTTACGAGATCGCCCTCGGCAACGGCGGCACCACGGCCTTCTGGGAGGCGGCTTGCGCCTGGCTTGTACGCGAGAGCGCCCTCCATCTGACCTACGGGGAGTTCTCCTCGAAGTTCGCCAAGGCGACCGCCGCGGCGCCCTTCCTCGACGACTCGATCCTGGTCGAGGCCGAGCCCGGCGATGCGCCCGAGCCGGCCGCCGACCCCGCCGCCGACGCGATCGCCTGGGCGCACAACGAGACCTCGACCGGGGTCATGGTCCCGGTCGTGCGGCCCGAGGGAGCGGCCGAGTCGCTGGTCCTGATCGACGCCACCTCGGGCGCCGGCGGCCTGCCCGTCGACCTCGAGCAGTGCGACGCCTACTACTTTGCCCCCCAGAAGGGCTTCGCCGCCGACGGCGGCCTCTGGCTCGCCGCGCTCAGCCCGAATGCGATCGCCCGGATCGAGGAGCTCGACGGCGCCGGCGACCGCTGGCAGCCCGCCTTCCTCTCGCTGCGGACCGCGCTCGACAACTCGCGCAAGGAGCAGACCTACAACACGCCCGCGCTGGCGACCCTGCTGCTGCTGAACGACCAGGTCCAGTGGATGCTCGGGCTCGGTGGCCTCCGCGGCTGCGTCGAGCGGACCTCCGACTCCTCTGGCCGCCTCTACGGCTGGGCCGGGCGCAGCGAGTACGCGAGCTGTTTCGTCGCCGACCCGGCCAAACGCTCGCTGGTGGTGGGCGCGATCGACTTCGACGACTCCGTCGACGCCGCCGCCCTCGCCAAGGCGCTGCGCGCCAACGGGATCGTCGACGTCGAGCCCTACCGCAAGCTCGGCCGCAACCAGCTGCGGATCGGGATGTTCCCGGCGGTCGACCCCGCCGACGTCGAGGCGCTGACCGCCTGCATCGACTGGGTGGTCGAGAACGTCGACGGCGTCAGGGCGGGCTTGTGAAGGTCCTGGTCAAGGAGAAGATCGCCGACTCCGGCGTCGAGCTGCTGCGCTCCCAGTTCGAGGTCGACCTCGGGCTCGAGATGTCCGATGAGGAGCTGCGCCAGCGGATCGGCGAGTACGACGCGATCCTGATCCGCTCGGCGACGAAGATGACGCCGGAGCTGATCGACCTGGCCGGCAACCTGAAGGTGATCGGCCGCGCCGGCACCGGCGTCGACAACGTCGACATCCCGGCCGCGACCCGGCGCGGGATCATCGTCGCCAACGCGCCCGAATCGAACTCGGTCGCGGCCGCCGAGCACACCCTGGCCCTGGCTCTGGCCCTCTTCCGCAACGTCCCGCAGGCGCACCGCTCGCTGGTCGAAGGCCGCTGGGACCGGGCCAAGTTCAAGGGCTCCGAGCTCTACGGCAAGACCCTCGGCGTGATCGGTTTCGGCCGGATCGGCCAGCTGGTCGCCAAGCGCGCCCAGAGCTTCGAGATGGACGTCGTCGCCTTCGACAAGTTCGTCTCCGCCGAGCGCTTCCGCGACCTCGGCGTCGAGGGCGCCGAGACCCTTGAGGAGCTGCTCGGCAAGGCCGACCTGATCACCCTGCACACGCCGAAGACCCCGGAGACGGTCGGGATCATCAACGCCGAGACGATCGCGGCGATGAAGGACGGCGCCAGCCTCGTCAACTGCGCCCGCGGCGAGCTGGTCGACCTCGACGCCCTGCTGGCCGGGCTGGAGTCTGGAAAGCTCGGCGGCGCCGCCCTCGACGTCTTCCCGGAGGAGCCGTTCACCGAGCACCCGATCTTCGAGCGCGGCGACGTGGTCGTCACCCCTCACCTCGGCGCCTCGACGGCCGAGGCCCAGGACCGCGCCGGGGTCGTCACCGCCGAGCAGGTCACCGCGGCGCTCTCCGGGGGTGTCGTCACCAATGCCGTCAACATCGCCGCCGTGCGTCCGGAGGCGATGGAGGCGCTGGCGCCCTTCGTCCCCCTCTGCGAAAAGCTCGGCCGCCTCGCCCAGGGTCTCGGCGAGGGCTCGGTCGAGCGGGTGAGCGCCGAATTCCGCGGCCGCATCGCCGCCCACGACACGCGCCTGCTGGGAATCGCGGTGATGGCAGGTGTCCTCTCCGGTCACACGGAGGAGCCCGTCAACCTCGTCAACGCGCCGCAGATGGCCGAGGAGCGCGGGATCGAGCTGGTGGCGACGACCGACGCCAACGCCGAGGACTTCACCGAGCTGGTCCGGGTCCGGATCCAGAGCGGCGAGAACGAGGTCGAGGTCGCCGGGACCAGCGTCGGCCCCCGCAACGAGCCCTACCTCGTCTCCGCCTGGCGCGAGAGCTTCTACCTGCCGTTCGCCGAGCACATCGCGGTCTTCCGCTACGCCGACCAACCGGGCATGATCGGACGGGTCGGCACCCTCTTCGGCGAGGAGGGGGTCAACATCGTCTCCGCCGCCGTCGGCGCCGAAAGCGGCGGCGAGCGGGCGGTGATGGCGCTGACCACCGACGCGCCGGTGCGCCCGGAGACGATCGAGAAGATCCTCGCCCTCGAGGGCTTCTCCAACGGACGCTCGGTCGACCTCTAAGAATCCCCCAGGGGCCGCAACGTCCGGGCAAGCCGCTTGTTCCTATGGGAGGGTCACGGCGACGCCGTCCCAGGGAAACGATGTCTTGAAGAAGCCGATCCTCATCGCATTGACGCTCGTCCTCGGCGTTTTCGCCATGCCGGCCCATGCCGAAACCGGGCCGGTGACGCTGCTGATCAACGGCAACCGCGACGACAACGTCTTCCACGTCTCGCTCTCGACCGACGGTCGCCTCTACGAGATCAGGACCGCGACGCTGGCGCTCGAAGTCGGCGGCGACACCTGCACGCACCCGCACGAAGAACCGACCGAAATCGTCTGCAAGGCCCCTGAAATCGCCGACTTCGAAGTCAACGGGCTCGGCGGTTCGGACTTCGTCGAATTCAGCGCCGACGTCCCGGTGCCGGCGACGATCCGCGGCGGTCCCGGCAACGACCGCCTGATCGGCGGCGCCGCCGCAGACAAGCTCGTCGGCGGTCCCGGTCACGACCTGCTGATCGGGCGCAGGGGGGACGACTTGCTTCTGGGCGGACCGGGAAACGACCGTCTCCTCGGCGGTCCCGGCGAAGATCAGCTCCGCGGCGGACCCGGCGCCGACAGGCTAATCGGCGGTCCCGGGCAGAACACGCTGGTTCAGTAGCCGGCCGCCGACGAAGCCGATCGCGACCAGCAGCCCGATCAGCGCCAGGGCCGCATCGAGCCGGAAGGCCGCCTGCACGCCGTCGACGAACGGCGGGATGTTCGAGGAGAAGACGGTCGTGGTCAGCCCGAGCCCGATCGAGCCGCCGGCGATCTGGAACATGTAGACGATCCCGCCGGCGAGGCTGGTCTGCGATTCGTCGACCGAGGTGACGCCGGCGGTGGTCGCGGTGGGGACGAAGCTGCCGGCGCCGATGCCGAGGACGACCATGCCGGGGATCAGCGTCGCATATCCCGAGCCTTCGTCGAGCAGCGAGAAGAGAATCGGCCCCAGCATGATCAGGGCGGCGCCGATCACCGCCAGCTTCTTCGCCCCGAGCCGGTCGTAGAGGGGGCCGGCGGCGAAGGAGGAGAGGGCGAAGACGGCAAGGAAGGGCAGCATCCCGATCCCGGCTTCGAGGGCCGAGTAGCCGAGGTGTTTCTGCATGAACTGGGGCAGGTACAGGAGGGCGGCGAAGAAGGTCGCGGCCATGAAGAGGACGGCGATGCAGGCGGCGGTGAAGCTCTCGTTGCGGATCACCTCGCGCGGGACCAGGGCGTGCTTCCCGGCGCGGCGCTCGATCGGCAGGAAGGCGGCGATGCCGATCGCCGCGGCGGCGAAGAGGCCGATCACTTTCGGGTCGCCCCAGCCCCAGTCGTCGACCTGGTCGAGTCCGATCAGCAGCGCGACGAGCCCGACCGAGAGAGCGGCGATGCCCGCGTAGTCGATTTGCCGTTCGCTCGGCTCCGGCTCCTTGACGTGGACCAACGCATAGGTGACGGCGACCGCGAAGGCGGCGATCGGCACGTTGAGGAAGAAGATCCAGCGCCAGCTCAGCTCCTGGGTCAGGAAGCCGCCCAGCAGCGGCCCGACGGCGTTGCCGATCCCGGCGGCGCCGATGATGATGCCGCCGGCGAGGCCGGCCTTCTCTTCGGGCAGGATCTCGTAGGTCATCCCGAGGATCGCCGGCCACATCAGGGCGCCGCCGATCCCCATCACCACCCGGGCGAAGATCAGCGCGGTCTCGCTCGGCGCGGCGCCGCCGAGCGCCGACATCGTCGCGAATATCGCGCTGCCGAGGAAGAAGGCGTTGCGGCGGCCGAACATGTCGGCGAGGCGGCCACCGGTGACGATCATCACCCCGAAGGTCAGGGCGTAGCCGTTGATCACCCACTGGATCGTGTTGATGTTGGTGTGGAAGTCGCTCTCCATCGTCGGCAGGGCGACGTTGACCGCGGTGAAGTCGTTGGCGATCACGACCACGGCCATGCCCATCGCGAAGAGGGCGAGCCAGTTGGTGCGGGCGGGGGGAGAGGTGGCTTCCGGGGTTGCGATCCGGGCAGCCTACGCTAAGGTTCGGAGTCGAATGGAGCACCGGCTCGACAGCCTCGCGCTACTCCTTCTCCTCCCCCTCCGGGGGGAATAGCGCTGGGCGGCGCGATAGCCGCGAGAGACAAAGGCCATTCGATTCACAGAGAGAAGGAGAGGTCCGATGGGACCCACGAGTGACAAATCCGACGCGAACCGCGTCCACATCTTCGACACCACCCTGCGGGATGGCGAGCAGTCGCCCGGCATCTCGCTGAACACCGCCGAGAAGGTCGAGATCGCCCAGCAGCTGGCGCGGCTGGGGGTCGACGTGATCGAGGCCGGCTTTCCGATCACCTCGCCCGGCGACTTCGAGGCGGTCCAGGAGATCGGCCGCAGGGTCGAGGGGCCGGTGATCTGCGGTCTCGCCCGCACCCACAAGGCCGACATCGACGCCGCCTGGGGGGCGGTGAAGGAGGCGGGGCGCCCGCGCATCCACACCTTCATCTCGACCTCCGACATCCACATCGAGCACCAGCTGCAGACCGACCGCGAGGACGTCAAGGGCCAGGCCCGGGCGGCGGTGGCGCTGGCCCGCTCCTACTGCGAGGACGTCGAGTTCTCGCCGATGGACGCGACCCGCGCCGAGATCGAGTTCACCGCCGAAGTCTGCGCGATCGCGGTCGAGGAGGGCGCCACCGTGGTCAACATCCCCGACACCGTCGGCTACACCACCCCGGAGGAGTACGCGGACTACTTCCGGCGCCTGTACGAGCTGGCGCCGGCGCTGCGCGGGGTCGAGATGTCGGTCCACTGCCACGACGACCTGGGCCTGGCGGTCGCCAACTCCTACGCAGGGGTGCTGGCGGGGGCGCGGCAGGTCGAGTGCGCGGTCAACGGGATCGGCGAGCGGGCCGGCAACTGCTCGCTGGAGGAGATCGCGATGCTGATCGGCGTCCGCGAGGACGTCCACGGCCTCTGGACCGAGATCAACACGCGGGAGATCGCCCGCACCAGCCGCATGGTCAGCCGCCTGACCGGCTACCCGGTGCAGCCGAACAAGGCGGTCGTCGGGCGCAACGCCTTCGCCCACGAGTCCGGCATCCACCAGGACGGCGTGCTGAAGGAGCGCAGCACCTACGAGATAATGGACGCGACCGAGGTCGGTCTGGAGTCGAACTCGATCGTCCTGGGCAAGCACTCCGGCCGCCACGCGCTGCGCGACGCTCTGGAGCAGCTGGGCTTCAAGGTCGAGGGGCAGGCGCTGAACAACGCCTTCAAGGCCTTCAAGGAGGTCGCCGACCGCAAGAAGCAGGTGACCGCCCTCGATCTGGAGGCGATCGTCTCCGACGAGATGCGCGAGCGTTCCGACGCCCACGATCTGGCCTGGTTCGAGGTCGAGGCCGGCAGCCGCAAGCCGCCGCTGGCCAAGGTCGCCGTCACCCGCCCCTCGGGCGAGGAGACGGTCGGCGAAGCCGGCGGCGACGGCCCGGTCGACGCGATCTTCCACGCGATCCAGGCCGCCGTCGACACCGAGTGCGAGCTGGTCGAGTACAAGGTCGAGGCGGTGACCGGGGGAGAGGACGCCCTCGGTGAAGTGACCGTCCAGCTGCGGGCCGCGGGCCGCCTGGCGACCGGCCAGGGCGTCGCGACGGACATCCTCGAGGCAAGCGCCCGCGCCTACGTGAGGGCGATCTCGAACGCCCTCGAAGGCGCGGCGACGCGCGAGGCCGAGGCGGCGACCGCCGAGGCCGCGGTGCAGCGGACCCCGGGACCGTAGCCCGCGGGCCACATCGGGGCCTGGAAGAACGAGTCCGTAATAACCGCTCCTCAAGAGTGGTTATTACGGACTCGGCGACCAGCATTGGGGGCGGGAAGGCATTCGCGCTTACAAACGTATGTGATAGCGTACGGTTCGTGGCTGTGGCAACCGCCTCTATCGCCGATCCGGCGCCCACCGTCGGACCCCGCATCCGCGCCCTGCGCGACGCGATGGGGTTCTCGCTCCGCGATCTCGCCGAGCGCTCCGGGGTCTCGGCGCCGATGCTCTCGCAGGTCGAGCGGGGAGAGACGAGCCCTACGCTCGCGGTCGCCGGCAAGATCGCCGCCGGGCTGGAGCTGACGCTCTCGCAGCTGCTGCGCCTTGACGAGGGGCAGCACGTGGTCGTCAGCCGCGCCGCCGGGCGCCGCCGCTCCGAGCGAGGCGGGCACCGCTTCGAGGAGCTGACGCCGCCGCTGCCGGGGCAGCGCGCTGACGTCTCGCTGCACGTGCTGGAGCCGGGCGCGACGACGGGCGGCCGCGAGGACCCGCCGATGCACGAGCCGGGCAGCCGCGAGACCGCCGTGGTGCTGGCCGGCACCCTGGTGCTGGTCGTCGACGGCGCTCGCCACGAGCTGCAAGAGGGGGACAGCGTCACCTTCGACGCCGACCTCCCGCACCACTTCGAGAACGAAGGCGCGGAGGCGACCCGCTTCCTCGCCGTGATCGCCGCCGGCCTCAGGAGGTCATAACCAATGCCGAAAACGATGTTCGACAAGATCTGGGAGCAGCACGAGGTCTCGCCGGGACTGATCTACATCGACCTGCACCTCGTCCACGAGGTCACCTCGCCGCAGGCCTTCGACGGCCTCCGCCTGGCGGACCGGCCTGTCCGCCGACCCGACAAGACCCTCGCCACCGCCGACCACAACACCCCGACCGACGGGACGATGGCGGCGCGGCTGATCGCCGACGAGCTCTCGCGCGTCCAGGTCGAAACCCTGGAGCGCAACTGCGAGGAGTTCGGCATACCCGTGTACTCGCTCGGCTCCGACCGCCAGGGCATCGTCCACGTGATCGGCCCCGAGCTCGGCGTCACCCAGCCGGGGATGACGATCGTCTGCGGCGACAGCCATACCTCCACCCATGGCGCCTTCGGGGCGCTGGCCTTCGGGATCGGCACCTCCGAGGTCGAGCACGTCCTCGCCACCCAGTGCCTGGTCCAGAAGCGGCCGAAGACGATGCGGATCTCCTACGCCGGCGAGCTGCGCCACGGCGTCACCCCCAAGGATCTGATCCTGGCGACGATCGGCCGCCTCGGCACCGGCGGCATGACCGGCTACGCGGTCGAGTACGCCGGCCCCGCGATCGAGGCGCTCTCGATGCCGGGCCGGATGACGATCTGCAACATGACGATCGAGGGCGGCGGCCGCGCCGGGATGATCGCCCCCGACGAGACCACCTTCGAGTGGGTCAAGGGCCGCCCGGCCGCACCCGGGGACTTCGAGGCCGCGCTGGCCCGCTGGCGAGAGCTCCCCACCGAGCCCGGCGCCAGCTTCGACAACGAGGTCGAGATCGACGCCGGGAGCGTCTCGCCGATGGTCACCTGGGGCACGAACCCCGGCCAGGTCGTCGAGGTCACCGACGCGGTCCCCGACCCCGCCGAGCTCGATTCGCCCGCCGACCGCGAGGCGGCCGAGCGCGCCCTCGCCTACATGGGCCTGGCCGCCGGCACGCCGATGACCGAGATCGCCCCCGAACGCGTCTTCATCGGCTCCTGCACCAACAGCCGGATCGAGGACCTGCGCGAGGCGGCGGCGATCGTCGAGGGCCGCAGGGTCGCGAGCGGCGTCAGCGCGATGGTCGTCCCCGGCTCCCAGCAGGTGAAGAAGGCCGCCGAGGAGGAGGGCCTCGACGAGGTCTTCAAGAGCGCGGGCTTCGACTGGCGCGTCGCCGGCTGCTCGATGTGCCTGGGGATGAACCCCGACACGCTCTCCGAGGGAGAGCGCTGCGCCTCGACCTCGAACCGCAACTTCGAGGGGCGCCAGGGCAAGGGCGGCCGCACCCACCTGGTCAGCCCGAAGATGGCCGCCGCCGCGGCCGTCGAGGGCCACTTCGTCGACATCCGAGACTGGAGCTAGAGCATGCGACCGATAGACGTGATCGAGGGCAAGGTCTCGGCGCTGGACCGTGCCGATGTCGACACCGACCAGATCATCCCCAAGCAGTTCCTCAAGCGGGTCGAGCGGACCGGCTTCGGCGAGTTCCTCTTCTACGACTGGATGCGCGACGGCGAGATCGAGCTGGAGCCGAACCCGATCCTCGTCACCGGCGCCAACTTCGGCTGCGGCAGCTCCCGCGAGCACGCCCCCTGGGCGCTCGAGGACTTCGGCTTCCAGGCGATCCTGGCCCCCTCGTTCGCCGACATCTTCTATTCGAACTGCACGAAGATCGGGCTGCTGCCGGCGATCCTCGACGAGGAGCACTGCCGGGCGGTCGCAGAGGCTGGGGAGGCCCGGATCGACCTCGACGACGAGACCGTCAACTGCGCCGCCGGCGTCTTCCAGTTCCAGATCGAGCACGACGTCAAGCACCGGCTGCTCAACGGCCTGGATGACATCGGGATCACGTTCGAAAACGAGGGCGCGATCGACCGCTTCGAGCAAGGACCCGCGGCCTCGCTCGGCCCGGTCACGACCAGCCTGTAGGCGAAGGGAGCCGTCGCGATGGCCGACCGGTTCAGGCAGCCGATGAACACCGGCGCCCGCGAGTGGGACGCCAAGACCTACGACGAGGTCTCCGATCCCCAGTTCGAATGGGGGACGGAGGTGTTGGAGCGGCTCGAGTTGCGCGGCGACGAGACCGTCGTCGACGCCGGCTGCGGCTCGGGGCGGGTCACCGAGCAGCTGCTCGAGCGGCTCCCGAACGGGCGGGTGATCGCCGTCGACGGTTCCGAGGCGATGATCGGGCAGGCGAGGGAGCGGCTCGGCGACCGCGCCACCTACCTGATCAGCGATCTGGTCGAGCTGGCGCTGCCCGAGCCGGTCGACATCGTCTTTTCGACCGCGACCTTCCACTGGATCCCCGACCACGACCGCCTCTTCCGCCAGGTGCGCCGCGTCCTGCGCCCCGGCGGCCGCCTCGTTGCCCAGTGCGGCGGCAAGGGCAACGTCGCCCGCCACACCGAGGCGATCGCCGCCGTCGCCGCCGACCCCGAGTACGGGCAACACCTCGGTAGAGCCGAGGGCCTCTGGAACTTCGCCTCGCCCGAGGAGACCGAGCCGCGCCTCGACGCCGCCGGCTTCACCGGCGTGCGCTGCTGGCTGCAGCCGAAGCCGGTCCAGCCGGCGCGCCCGCTCGAGTTCGTCTCGACCGTGACCCTCGGCCCGATCCTCGACCAGCTGCCGAAAGAGAAGCGCCGCCCCTTCGCCGAAGCCGTCCTCGCCGAGCACGAGGAGCCCTTCGTCCTCGACTACGTCCGCCTCAACATCGAGGCCGACGCCGCCCAGGACTGAGCGACGCTGCTTCCACTGTTCCTTTTCCCTGTCATGTGAGGAAAAGGAACAGTGGAAGCAGCGGCTGGCTAGAGTGCCGGGACCTTGAACGCCCCGTTGCGCATAGTCGTCCTCCCGGGAGACGGGATCGGGCCGGAGATCGTTGCCGCCGCGCGCCAGGTCCTCGACGCGCTCTGCGAGTTCGCCTACGACGAGCGCCCGATGGGCGGCTGCTCGATCGACGAGCACGGCACCGCCCTGACCGACGAGGTCCTCGACGCCTGCCGGAGCGCCGACGCGGTCCTGCTCGGCGCCGTCGGCGGTCCGAAGTGGGACACCACCGACCCCGACGCGCCGCGGCCCGAGCAGGGCCTGCTCGGTCTGCGCAAGGGGATGGGCCTCTACGCCAACCTGCGTCCGGTGCGGCCGAGCCCGGCCCTGGTCGGCGCCAGCCCGCTGCGCGAGGAGCGGATCGCCGGTACCGACCTGCTTGTCGTTCGCGAGCTCACCGGCGGCATCTACTTCGGCGACTCCGGTCGCGCCGGCGACGTCGCCCACGACACCTGCGAGTACTCGGTCGAGGAAATCGAGCGGATCGCCCGCATCGCCTTCGACGCCGCCCGCCGGCGCGCCGGCGATGGCGCCCGCAGGCCTAAGGTGACCTCGGTCGACAAGGCCAACGTGCTCGAGACCTCGCGCCTCTGGCGCGAGGTGGTCAACGGCGTCGCGGCCGAGTACGCCGAGGTCGAGCTCGAACACCTGCTGGTCGACAACGCGGCGATGCAGCTCGTCTCCCGGCCCGCCGACTTCGACGTCGTCCTCGCCGAGAACCTCTTCGGCGACATCCTCAGCGACGAGGCGGCGATGTTGACCGGCTCGCTGGGGATGCTGCCGTCCGCCAGCCTCGGCCCCGAGGGCGCGCCCGGCCTCTTCGAGCCCGTCCACGGCTCCGCCCCCGACATCGCCGGCAAGGGGATCGCGAACCCCCTAGCCACCTTCCTCTCGGCGGCGATGATGCTGCGCCACGGCCTCGGCCGCGCTGAGGACGCCGCCCGGATCGAGGCCGCCGTCGACGCCGTCCTCGAGCGCGGCCTGCGCACCGCCGATCTCGCCTCCGGGACCGTGATCCAGCCGCCGACCAGCGACCACCCCTCCGAGGAGATCGAAGTCGGCACGGCGGAAATGACCGCCGCCGTGCTGGAGCAGCTCCGCGCCTAGAACCTGTTTGACCCATCGGGCATACTTCCCGAACATGGATACGGCCGAGTTGATTTGGCAGAACGGCGAGTTCGTCCCCTGGGAGGAGGCGAAGACGCACGTGCTCAGTCACGGTCTCCACTACGGGACCGGCGTCTTCGAGGGGATTCGCTGCTACGAGACCGAGCGCGGCCCGGCCGTCTTCCGCCACAGGGAGCACCTCGCCCGGCTCGAGAAGTCGGCCGAGCTCTACTACTTTCAGATCCCCTACAGCGCCGAGGAGCTGCAGGAGGCGACGAGGGAGCTGCTGCGCCGCATCGGCCTGCGCTCCGGCTACATCCGCCCGCTTGCCTATCGCGGCTACGGCGAGATGGGCCTCTACGCGAAATCGGCGCCGATCGACGTGATCGTCGCCGCCTGGCCGTGGGGCAGCTACCTCGGCGACGAGGGCAAGAAGCACGGGATCCGCGCCAAGGTCTCCTCCTGGCGGACGATCTCCGGCGACAGCCTGATCCCCCACGCCAAGGCCTCCGGCCAGTACCTCAACTCGATCCTCGCCAAGACCGAGGCGACCGAGGCGGGCTACGAGGAGGCGATCCTGCTCGACCAGCACGGCCACGTCTCCGAGGGCTCGGGCGAGAACGTCTTCATCGTCCGCGACGGGACCCTGATCACCCCGGGGCACACCTCGGCGATCCTCGACGGGATCACCCGCAACGCGATCATCCAGATCGCCACCGACCTCGGCTACAGGATCGAGGAACGGGCGATCGCCCGCGCCGAGCTCTACCTCGCCGAGGAGGCCTTCCTCACCGGAACCGCCGCCGAGCTGGTCCCGGTGCGCGAGGTCGACGACCACCCGCTGGGCGAGCCCGGCGAGGTCACCCGGGTGATCCAGGCCAAATTCGAGGACGCCCTCCACGGCCGCGCCGAGGAGTACCAGGAGTGGCTCGACTTCGTCGACGCACCCGCGGAGTCCGATTCCGAGTCGATCGGGCGAATTACCCCTGCCGCCTAGCGGCCGGCGCGGCTCCGCCGCGCACGCGGGCCCCCGCGGCCCATCCCGATCTTCAGACTCGAAAGGCAGCGATCCAGTGGCACAGGCGATGGAACAGGTGAAGCTCTACGACACGACCTTGCGCGACGGCATGGGGGGCCGCGGCATGTCGCTCTCGGTCGGCGAGAAGGTGAAGGTGGCCCACGCCCTCGACGCGCTCGGAGTCCAGTTCATCGAGGCGGGGTTTCCGAGCAGCAACCCCAAGGAAGCCGAGCTCTTCGAGCGCCTGGCCGAGGTCGAACTGGATAACGCGACGATCGTCGCCTTCGGCATGACCCGGCGCCGCGACCGGCCCGCGGCCGAGGACGAGGCGCTGGCGGTGCTGACCGAGTCCTTCGCCCCGGCGGTCTGCCTGGTGGGCAAGAGCTCGCCCCTGCACGTCGAGAAGGTGATCCGGGTCAGCCGCGAGGAGAACCTGGCGATGATCGCCGACTCGATCGCCCTCTGCCGCGAGCGCGGCAAGCGCCCCTTCTTCGACGCCGAGCACTTCTTCGACGGCTACCGCGAAGACAGCGCCTACGCGCTCGAATGCGTGGCGGCGGCGGTCGAGGCCGGGGCCGAGAACGTCACCCTCTGCGACACCAACGGCGGCAGCCTGCCGAGCTACGTCGCCGAGGCGACGGCGGTCGTCGTCGAAGTGTTCGGCGACGCGGTCGAGGTCGGTATCCACACCCACGACGACTCCGGCTGCGCGGTCGCCAACTCGCTGGCGGCGGTGGAAGCCGGCGCCCGCCTGGTGCAGGGCTGCGTCAACGGCTACGGCGAGCGCTGCGGCAACGCCAACCTGGCGACGATCCTGCCGGCGCTGCAGCTGAAGCTGGGCTTCGAGGTCGTCTCGGCCGAGCAGCTGGCGACGCTCACCCCGACCGCGCACTACCTCGACGAGCTCTGCAATCTCGCCTCCGACCCCGACCGTCCCTACGTCGGCCGCAACGCCTTCGCCCACAAGGCGGGGATGCACGCCGCCGGCGTCGCCGCCGACGCCAGCACCTTCGAGCACCTCGACCCGGCCGCCGTCGGCAACGAACGCGACATCGTTGCCTCGGAGCTGGCCGGCAAGGCCACCATCCGCAGCCAGGCCGAGCACGCCGGGATCGAGCTCGACGACGAGGCCGCGACCCGGGCGGTCCAGCGGCTCAAGGAGCAGGAGCACCGCGGCTACCACTACGAGGCGGCGCCGGCTTCCTTCGAGCTGCTGCTGCGCCGGGAGGCAGGCACCTACAAGCCCCTCTTCCGGCTCGAGAGCTTCCGCGTCGTGGTCGAAAAGCACGCCGGCGGCGAGGTGAGGACCGAGGCGACGGTCAAAGTCGAGCTCGACGGCGAGCGCTACTTCCAGGCCGCCGAGGGCAATGGCCCGGTCAACGCCCTCGACAAGGCGCTGCGGGCGGCGATCGCCGACAAGTACCCGCACCTTGCCGACATCGAGCTGACCAACTACAAGGTGCGGATCCTCGACGAAGCCCACGGCACCGGCGCCGTCACCCGCGTCCTCCTCGACTCCCACGACGACGAGCGCGAGTGGGGGACGACGGGCGTCTCGGAGAACATCATCGAGGCCTCCTGGGAGGCGCTGGTCGACTCGCTGGAGTACGCCTTCCAGTGAGTACCGAGCCAGGGGAGCAGATCCCGCTTGCCCAGCCGGAGATCGGCTCCCGCGAGGAGGAGCTGATCCTCGAGGTCTTGCGCTCCGACCGGCTCTCGCTGGGGCCGATGGGGGAGAGCTTCGAGCGCGAGTTCGCCGCCTGGCTCGGGGTCGAGGACGCGGTGATGACCTCCAGCGGCACGACCGCGCTCCACCTCGGGGTGCGGATGCTGGGCTGGGGGGAGGGCGACGAGGTGGTGACCAGCCCTTTCAGCTTCGTCGCCTCGGCCAACTGCCTGCTCTACGAGCGGGCGCGGCCCGTCTTCGTCGACGTCGAGGAGGAGACCCTGGACCTCGATCCCGCAGCCGCCGCCGACGCGGTCGGCGAGCGCACGGTCGGGCTGCTGCCGGTCCACATCTTCGGCTACCCGGCGGCGATGCCGGCGCTCGAGACGCTGGCGCGGCGCCACGGCCTCGGCATCCTCGAGGACGCATGCGAGGCGCTCGGGGCGCTCGACTCCGAGGGGCGCCGGGTCGGCACCCGCGGCAACCTCGCCACCTTCGCCTTCTACGCCAACAAGCAGATGACGACGGGGGAGGGGGGCATGATCGTCCCCCGCCATCCCGGGGAGGCGGCGCGCCTGCGCTCGGAGCGCAACCAGGGCCGCGCCGTCGACATGGGCTGGCTCGACCACGACCGGCTCGGCTTCAACTACCGCCTCTCCGACCTCGCGGCAGCGCTCGGCGTCGCCCAGGTCGAGAAGCTCGACTCGCTGCTGGAGCGCCGCGCCGCGGTCGCGCGGATGTACGAGGAGCGACTGGCTGGGATCGAGGGCCTGCGGACGCCGGTCGCCGCCCGCGGGGAGGAGGTGCGCAGCTGGTTCGTCTACACCGTCCGCCTGCCGCAGGGCGCCGACCGCGACGCGACGATCGCCCGCCTCGCCGAGCGCGGCATCGCCTCCAAGGCCTACCTGCCCTGCATCCACCTCTTCGGGCACCTGCGCGAGCTCGGCTACCGCGAGGGCCAGTTTCCGGTCGCTGAAGCCGCCTCGCGCGACTCGCTGGCGTTGCCGTTCTTCCCGGCGCTGGACGAGGCGCAGCTGGACCGCGTCTGCCAGGAGCTCGCCGCGGCCCTCGGCCGGACCTGATCCCCGGCATAATCGCCCGCCCGATGTCCCGCTTTCGCAAAGACCCCGATCCGCGCTTCTGGCGGCTCAACCGCTCGCTGCCGTTCGACTGGCAGCTGGCGATCTACGACCTCGACCAGTCGACCGCGCATGCCCGCGGCCTGCGCGGGATCGGCGTCCTCGACGACGACGAGCTCGAGCAGATCGAAGCGGGCCTGGAGCGGGTGCGCGTCCGCATGGGTGGCCACGGCTTCGAGTTCGAGCAGGCCGACGAGGACATCCACATGGCGATCGAGCGCCTGCTCGGCGAGGAGATCGGCCCGCTCGCCGGCAAGCTCCACACGGGCCGCTCCCGCAACGACCAGGTCGCGACCGACGTCGCGATGGTCGTCCAGAACCACTCGCTGAGCGCGATCGAGCTCTGCGGAGCGGTGATGCGGCGCCTGCTCGACCTCGCCGAGGCGCACAGCGACTGGGCGATGCCCGGCTACACGCACCTGCAGCGCGCCCAGCCGGTCTACCTCGGCCACCACCTGCTCGCTTACTTCTGGATGCTCGCCCGCGACGTCCTCCGCTTCCAGTTCGCCCTCGACAGCGCCGGCGTGATGCCGCTCGGCTCCGGCGCCCTGGCCGGCGTCAACTGGGAGATCGACCGCGAGTCGGTGGCCGAAGACCTCGGCTTCGCCCACGTCAGCCACAACTCGATCGACGGCGCCTCCAACCGCGACTTCGTCCTCGACTACCTCAGCGCCGCCTCGGCCTGCGCGATGCACCTCTCGCGCCTCGGCTCGGAAATCGTCGTCTGGTCGTCCAGTGAGTTCGGCTTCTGCGAGCTCGACGAGTCCTTCTCCTCGGGCTCCTCGATCATGCCGCAGAAGAAGAACCCCGACTCCGCCGAGCTGCTGCGGGCGAAGAGCCCACGCGTCGCCGCCTCCTACCAGACCCTGCTCGGGGTGATGCACGCCCTGCCGCTGACCTACGGCAAGGACATGCAGGAGGACAAGGAGCCGCTCTTCGACGCGATCGACACGGTCGAGGCCTGCCTCGACGCCGCCGCCGGGATGCTCGAGGGGATCGAGTTCGACCGCGAGCGGATGGAGGCGGCCTCCGGCGACGAGATGCTGGCCGCGACCGAGGTCGCCGACCTGCTGGTCCGCCGTGGCGTCCCCTTCCGCGAGGCGCACGGGATCGTCGGCGGCCTCGTCCGCGATGCGGTCGAGCGCGACAAGTCGCTCTCGGAGCTGACCCGGGAGGAGCTGCGCGAGCGCTCCGAGCACCTCGACGACTCCTACTACGAGGTGCTGCAGCGCAGCAGCTGGCTGGAGTCGAAGCGGATCGCCGGCGGCACCGGCTCGGCGCCGCTGGCGCGCCAGATCGAGGAGGCGCGCGAGACGCTCGCCGCCGTGCAGGCGCGCGTCGAAGAGGAGCGGGGCTGACGCAGCCGCCGGAGGATGAAAGCCGGGCCCAACGGCCCGCAGGGCCGTTGGGGGCTGATTTCTTCGATCGATCGGTTCACGAGGTTGCACGGGACCTGATCGGCTGCACGCTGCTCTACGAGGACTGCGGCGGCGTCATCGTCGAGACCGAGAGCTACGAGGCCGACGATCCCGCCTGCCACGCCTACGTCGGCCTGACCGAGCGCACCAAAGTCCTCTTCGGCCCGCCGGGCTACGCCTACGTCTACCTCTCCTACGGGATCCACAGTCTGCTCAACGCGGTGGCCGAACCGGAGGGAGAGGCCGCCGCGGTGCTGATCCGGGCGCTGGAGCCCACCCACGGCGTCGAGCTGATGCGCCAGCGCCGCGGCGGCAAGGCCGACCACGACCTCTGCTCAGGCCCCGGCAAGCTGACCGAGGCACTGGGGATCGACCTCGGTGACAACGAAGCCGACCTCACCGAGGAGCCCTTCCTGCTGGCGCCGCCGGAAGGCCCGCCGGCCGAGATCGTCACCGGCCCCCGCATCGGCATCACCAGAGCGGTCGAGCGCCCCTGGCGCTTCTGCGCCGCCGGCAGTCGCTTCGTCTCCCGACCGCTTCCGAAGTAGACCTCGCTATAGCGAGGTCTACTTCGGAGTCGCGGTCTGCGCGTCAGCCCGCCGTGACGCCGCCACCGCCGCCCGCCGGGGCGGCTTCTTCGGGAGCCGGTTCCGGAGTGGCTTCGGGCGCCGCTTCTTCGGGCGCCGGCGCTTCTTCTTCGGGCGCCGGTTCGGCTTCTTCGGTTTCGGGCGCCGGTGCTTCGTATTCGCCTTCGCTTTCGGTTTCGGGCGCTTCGTATTCGGATTCGCCCGTTTCGCCGGCTTCCCTGGCGGCCTTCCGCGCCGCCTCGCCGGCCGCCTGTTCGGCTTTGATTTCTTCCCAGGCATTGATCACGCTGGCCCAGATCAGGGCCGGGAAGGTGCCACCCATCACCGGACCGCCGTTGTAGAGCGTCAGCATCGGCGTCGTCGTGTCGGGGTAGCCGACCCACACGCAGGCGGTGACTTCGTCGCCGACCCCGCCGCAGAACCAGGCGTCGCCGCTTTCCTCGGTCGTCCCGGTCTTCCCCCACTCGCCTTCGGCACCGGTCTGGGCGTGGGTGCCGGTGCCGCCCGAGACGACGGTTTCGAGGATGCTCTTCGCCTCTTCGATGCTGCCCTGGTCGAAGACCTGGTGGTGGAGGATTTCGTCCTTGCCGCCCTTGATCGGATGCCCGTTCTTGTCAGCGACTTCGGTGAAGGCGACCGGGCTGTCCCCCGGCTTGGAAGCGAGGCTGCCGCTGACCCGGTTGCCGTTGTTGCCGATCGTGCTGTAGGCGTAGGCCCAGCCCAGCGGCGAGACGCCTTCCTTGAGGCCGCCGAGGACCATCGCCGGGTTGGTCGAGATCGGGTCCCGGTAGCCGGCCTGGTGGATCGTGGAGGCGATCGAGCTGGTGCGCTGGTGGACGTTCTTCCCCTTCAGCCCCTCCAGCGCGAGCTGCGCGTAGATCGAGTTGTCCGAGTAGGTGGTCGCGCAGATGATCGAGCAGGAGCCGAGGTAGGAGTTTTCGTCGTTGTGGACGATGAACGGTTCCTGGCCGTGCTTGCCGAAGTGGAATTCCTGCGGCGCCGATTCGTAGACGGTTTCCGGTGAGATGCCCTCTTCCAGGGCCGTGATCAGGGTGAAGGGCTTGATCGAGGAGCCGGGCTGGCGGCGGCCCTGGGTGGCGAGGTTGAAGGGCTTGGTTTCGAAGTCGGGCCCGCCGACCATCGCCTTGATCCCGGCGTCGTGGTTGTCGATCACGACCACCGAGGCCGTGGCGGGGAGGTAGCCCATGTAGGAGTTGACCGCTTCTTCGGCCGCTTCCTGCAGCTGCATGTTCAGCGTCGATTTGACCTTCAGCCCCCCGAAGAAGGCCTTCGAGGCGCCGTAGCGTTCGAGCAATTGCTGGCGCAGGTAGGCGGTGAAGTAGGGGGCCCTCGAGTCGATCGTCGGCGGCTTGATCGCGCTCGGCGCCGGCAGGGCTTTCTGCTGCCCTTCGATCGTCTGCGCTTCGGAGATGTAGCCGTGTTCCTCCATTTTTTCCAGCACCAGGTTGCGGCGTCCGAGTGCGTTTTCGGGGTAGACCTTGGGGTCGAAGGCCGAGGGCGAGGCGATGATCCCGGCCAGCGTCGCCGCCTCCCAGGGGTCGAGCACCGAGGCGCAGGGTTCTTCCGGCGTGCCGCAGCCGGGGTGGGCGGCGCCGAAGTAGGTGCGGGCCGCTGCCTCGATCCCGTAGGCGCCCTCGCCGAAATAGATCGTGTTCAGGTACTCCGTGAGGATTTTTTCCTTGCTCCAATGTTTCTCGAGCCGGTAGGCGAGGGCCGCCTCGCGGAACTTCTCCAGGACGGTCCGGCTGCCTTCGGCTTCGAGCGCGTTCTTGACGAACTGCTCGGTGATCGTCGAGGCGCCCTGCTGGGCGCTCTGGCTGAGGATGTCGCTGACGAGGGCGCGGCCGATTCCCTTGAAGTCGACGCCGTTGTGTTCGTAGAAGCGCGCGTCCTCGATCGAGACCACCGCGTTCTTGACGTTGGGGGAGATCTGCGAGGAGCTGAGGAGGATTTTGTTCTGGTCGCTGGTCAGCGTCCCGATCGGTACCCCGCTGGCGTCGTAGACCTCGCTGTTCTTCGAGGCCCTGTACTCGGCGAAGTTGTAGATCGCCGGCAGGTCCTGCGAAATCGCCGCCATCATCCCGAAGATCATCGAGACGACGGCGAGCACGCCGAGCCCGAGCAGGACGAAGAGGAACCGTAGCTTCTTCAGGCGGGGCTTGGATTTCGGCGGAGGCGCGGGGGACCCCGGGGGCGCGGCCGAGGTCGGAGGCGGGGGCGGCGGCGGGGTCTCACCGCCGTCGCTGCGCCGGCGTTTAAGTCCTAGGACAGCCATCGAGAGGGCACTACATAAAAACGGCCCGAGGTCCGTCGCGGACCGCCGAGCGAAGGCGGCAGTCTAGCATTGCCGCCGTGCCGGACCTGACGCGAAACGCGGTCGACGTGCTGCCCCAGGGGCGGCTCGCGGAGCAGCTGGAGAGCAGCCGCCCGCTGCGGGTCAAGCTCGGGATCGACCCGACCACCGCCGACATCCACCTCGGCCACACCGTCGTGCTCGAGAAGCTGGCCGAGTTCCAGCGCGCCGGCCACACCGTGGTCCTGATCGTCGGCGACTTCACCGCCCGGGTCGGCGATCCGAGCGGGCGCTCGGCGACGCGACCGGTCCCGAGCGCCGAGAAGATCGAGCACAACGCCGCCACCTACCAGGAGCAGGCCTTCAAGATCCTCGACCGCGAGCGCACCGAGGTGCGCCGCAACAGCGAGTGGCTGCGGATGGAGCCCGAGGCGCTGCTCGGCCTGCTGGCGCAGACGACGGTGGCGCGGCTGCTGGAGCGCGACGACTTCCAGAAGCGGATGGCCGCCGGGCAGCCGATCGCGGCGCTGGAGCTGCTCTACCCACTGCTGCAGGGCTACGACTCGGTCGCGATCGAGGCCGATGTCGAGCTCGGCGGCACCGACCAGAAGTTCAACCTGCTCTTCGGCCGCGACGTCCAGGCCGCCTACGGCCAGAAGCCGCAGTCGATCATCACCCTGCCGATCCTGGTCGGCACCGACGGCGTTCAGAAGATGAGCAAGTCGCTCGGCAACTACGTCGGCGTCACCGATCCGCCCGAGGAGATGTTCGGCAGGCTGATGAGCATCCCCGACGAGGCGATGGACCAGTACTACCGCCTGCTGCTGGGAGCGGAGCCGCCGCCGAGGCCGCCCAACGAGGCCAAGCGCGAGCTGGCGCGGCGGATCGTCGACCGCTTCCACGGCGAGGGTGCCGGGGCGGCCGCCGAGGAGCACTTCAACCGGGTGTTCGTCGAACGCTCGGCGCCGGAGGAGATGCCCGAGGTCGACCTCGGCGAGTACGTGGTCGAGGCCAACGGCCTCGTCCACCTGCCGCGGCTGATCGCCGGCGCCTTCGGTCTCAGCAGCAGCGAAGGGCGGCGGTTGATCCAGCAGGGAGGGGTCAAGCTCGACGGCGAGCCCGTACCCGCAGAGCCCCTCGATCTCGAGGCTGATAGCCTCGACGGGCACGTGCTGCAGGTGGGGAAGCGACGCTTCTGCCGCCTGAGGGCCACCCCCTAGGCAAGCAGCCTCGGCAGTGCTATATTACTTCGCCCTCTTGGGGCTGCCATGCGCGGCCCCAAGCGCTGAGAGCGACGAAACCCGTCGCGGAGGCGCAGTGGTCTTTGAAAACTGAGCAGCGTGCACTCCGCGGACCCGAGCAACCGGTCTGCGGAATGTTTGAGCCCGACCCATTCGGTGCGCCAGCGCGCCGGATGGTCTTGATTTACCTCGTCATGTCGGTCGCCGTACTTGTGTACTCGGCGGCCACTGAGATATGGCAGGCTCTCTGTAGAAGTACATTTCACGGAGAGTTTGATCCTGGCTCAGGACGAACGCTGGCGGCGTGCTTAACACATGCAAGTGGTGCGACGAACCAGGGCTTGCCCTGGGGCAAAGCCGCGAACGGGTGAGTAACACGTGAGTAACCTGCCCCGATGACCGGGACAACCCGAGGAAACTCGGGCTAATACCGGATGTGGCGCACAGGCGTAAGCCTGTTCGCTAAAGGAAGCTTCGGCCTCCGCATTGGGAGGGGCTCGCGGCCCATTAGCTTGTTGGTGGGGTAACGGCCTACCAAGGCAACGATGGGTAGCTGGTCTGAGAGGACGATCAGCCACACTGGGACTGAGACACGGCCCAGACTCCTACGGGAGGCAGCAGTGGGGAATCTTGCGCAATGCGCGAAAGCGTGACGCAGCAACGCCGCGTGGGGGAAGACGGCCTTCGGGTTGTAAACCCCTTTCAGGAGGGACGAAGGTTCGCCGGTGAATAGCCGTGCGGATTGACGGTACCTCCACAAGAAGCTCCGGCTAACTACGTGCCAGCAGCCGCGGTAATACGTAGGGAGCAAGCGTTGTCCGGAATCATTGGGCGTAAAGCGCGCGTAGGCGGCCCCATAAGTCCGCTGTGAAAGTCAAAGGCTCAACCTTTGAAAGCCGGTGGATACTGTGGGGCTAGAGTACGGAAGAGGCGAGTGGAATTCCTGGTGTAGCGGTGGAATGCGCAGATATCAGGAGGAACACCAATAGCGAAGGCAGCTCGCTGGGACGTTACTGACGCTGAGGCGCGAAAGCGTGGGGAGCGAACAGGATTAGATACCCTGGTAGTCCACGCCGTAAACGATGGGTACTAGGTGTGGGAGGTGTCGACTCCTCCCGTGCCGTCGCTAACGCACTAAGTACCCCGCCTGGGGAGTACGGCCGCAAGGCTAAAACTCAAAGGAATTGACGGGGGCCCGCACAAGCAGCGGAGCATGTGGTTTAATTCGACGCAACGCGAAGAACCTTACCTGGGCTTGACATGTTGGTGACCGCCGTGGAAACACGGTTTTCCTTCGGGACACCATCACAGGTGGTGCATGGCTGTCGTCAGCTCGTGTCGTGAGATGTTGGGTTAAGTCCCGCAACGAGCGCAACCCCCGTCCTATGTTGCCAGCATTTAGTTGGGGACTCATAGGAGACTGCCGGTGACAAACCGGAGGAAGGTGGGGATGACGTCAAGTCATCATGCCCCTTATGTCCAGGGCTACACACGTGCTACATTGGCGCATACAAAGGGCAGCAATACCGCGAGGTGGAGCAAATCCCATAAAGTGCGCCTCGGTTCGGATTGGAGGCTGAAACTCGCCTCCATGAAGGTGGAGTTGCTAGTAATCGCGGATCAGCAATGCCGCGGTGAATACGTTCCCGGGCCTTGTACACACCGCCCGTCACACCACGAAAGCGAGCAACACCCGAAGCCGGTGGCCTAACCGCAAGGAGGGAGCCGTCGAAGGTGGGGCCCGTGATTGGGGTGAAGTCGTAACAAGGTAGCCGTAGCGGAAGCTGCGGCTGGATCACCTCCTTTCTAGGGAGATTTCTCTAGAACGTCGACCGGGCTCCTCGTCGGCTTTCAGCACGGTGAGAACGCTGCTCAGTTTTGAGAGACCACCCGCGGAGAACCCGCGGGTGCGCCTCGGTGGACCTTGAAAACTGCACAAGGCCAAGTACAGAGTTCGCGCGACGCGAGCTCTGGGGTATTTAATGAATTCGATTCACACACTTTCGAGTGAGTGAGTCGCTCACCGTCAAGATAGTAAGAGTTTACGGTGGATGCCTTGGCACCAGGAGTCGATGAAGGACGTGGACGGCTGCGATAAGCCGCGGTGAGGCGCTGAACAGCCATTGACCCGCGGATCTCCGAATGGGTAAACCCGGCGCCGGTAATGCGGCGTCATCCGGCAGTGAATACATAGCCGCCGGAAGGGAACCGGGCGAACTGAAACATCTAAGTAGCCCGAGGAACAGAAATCAACCGAGACTCCCTTAGTAGTGGCGAGCGAAAGGGGATCAGCCCAAACTGGACAGGTGTAAGCGGCACGCGTTGCCTGTCCGGGGTTGTAGGGCGTCATGTCCAGACTGTGCCGGTCTGGCGGCAGTTACAAAATCAGGTGTTAGCCGAAGCGAGTGGAACCTCGCACCACAGAGGGCAATCGTCCCGTAGGTGAAAGCGCGCTGATCTGCCGATTGACGTTCCTGAGTAAGACCGCACCCGTGAAACGCGGTCTGAATCTGGGGGGACCACCCTCCAAGGCTAAGTACTACCTGGTGACCGATAGTGAACTAGTACCGTGAGGGAAAGGTGAAAAGCACCCCTGAAGGGGAGTGAAATAGTACCTGAAACCGTAGACTTACAAGTGGTCGGAGCACCTTCGGGTGTGACGGCGTGCTTTTTGCATCACGAGCCGGCGAGTTACTCGTCAGTGGCAAGGTTAAGCGATGAGCGGAGCCGTAGCGAAAGCGAGTCTGAACAGGGCGACACAGTCACTGGCGGTAGACCCGAAACTGAGCGAGCTATCCATGGGCAGGCTGAAGCGGGGGTAAGACCTCGTGGAGGGCCGAACCGACCTAGGTTGAAAACTGGGCGGATGACCTGTGGATCGGAGTGAAAGGCTAATCAAGCTCAGAGATATCTGGTTCTCTCCGAAATATATTTAGGTATAGCCTCGAGTAATTGTGTTGCGGCCGTAGAGCACTGTTTGGATTAGGGGCCCTACCAGGTTACCGACTTCAGGCAAACTCCGAAGACCATTACATTTAACTCGGGAGTCAGTGTGCGGGGGATAAACTTCGTACGCGAGAGGGAAACAACCCAGACCATCAGCTAAGGACCCCAAGTGTTAGCTAAGTGGCAAACGATGTCCGAATGCAGAGACAACCAAGAGGTTGGCTTAGAAGCAGCCACCCTTAAAAGAGTGCGTAACAGCTCACTGGTCAAGTGTTCGGGCGCGGATAATTCAACGGGGCTCAAGCTAACCTCCGAAGCTATGGGTGTATAGGCCTGCGGGCTCTATACGCGGTAGGAGAGCGTTCCAGTTGCGTGAAGCGGTGCCGTAAGGCCCCGTGGAGTGGCTGGAAGTGAGAATGCCGGCATGAGTAACGAAAGTGGGGTGAGACTCCCCACCACCGATTGTCCAAGGTTTCCTGAGTAAAGTTCGTCTGCTCAGGGTTAGTCGGGACCTAAGGCGAGGCCGAAAGGCGTAGCCGATGGCCAACAGGTTGATATTCCTGTACCACGTCGTTTCCGTTATGACCGATGGGGGGACGGGGAAGGGTAAGAGAACCCAGGCGATGGTCGTCCTGGGGCAAGCACGTAGCCAGTCGCCGTAGGAAAATCCGCGGTGGCGTTTTGACGCGAGGTGCGATGCCAGCTGGCTTGACCGCCGGCGAGTCTCCGATCCCATGCCTCCGAGAAAAGCCTCTAGGCAGGATTCGCGTGCCCGTACCGATAACCGACACAGGTGGACAAGTAGAACATACTGAGGTGAGCGAGCTAACTCTCGTTAAGGAACTCGGCAAAATCGTCCCGTAACTTCGGGAGAAGGGACGCCCCGGTAGGGTGAACTCCATACGGAGGGAGCTTGAGGGGGCCGCAGTGAATTGGTCCAACCGACTGTTTACCAAAAACACAGGGCTCTGCTAAGTCGCAAGACGACGTATAGGGTCTGACGCCTGCCCGGTGCCGGAAGGTTACGCGGACTTGTTAGCGCTTCGGCGCGAAGCAATGAAGCTAAGCCCCGGTAAACGGCGGCCGTAACTATAACGGTCCTAAGGTAGCGAAATTCCTTGTCGGGTAAGTTCCGACCTGCACGAATGGCGTAACGAGTTGGACGCTGTCTCAACGAGAGGCTCGGTGAAATTAAAGTCTCGGTGAAGATGCCGAGTACCCGCAGCTAGACGGAAAGACCCCGTGAACCTTTACTGCAACTTGATATTGGAGTCTGGGGTATCTCGCTCAGGATAGGTGGGAGACTGTGAACCAGTGGCCTCGGCCGCTGGGGAGTCACCCTTGAGATACCACCCTTGGTGCTCTGGGCTTCTAACACCGCGCCGTGATCCGGGCGGTGAACAGTGTCAGGCGGGCAGTTTGACTGGGGCGGTCGCCTCCTAAAGAGTAACGGAGGCGCCCAAAGGTTCCCTCAGCACGGTTGGAAATCGTGCGTAGAGTGTAAAGGCAATAAGGGAGCTTGACTGCGAGACCGACGGGTCGAGCAGGAACGAAAGTTGGGCTTAGTGATCCGGCGGTAGCAAGTGGAAGCGCCGTCGCTCAACGGATAAAAGGTACTCCGGGGATAACAGGCTTATCGGTTCCAAGAGTCCACATCGACGAACCGGTTTGGCACCTCGATGTCGGCTCGTCGCATCCTGGGGCTGGAGTAGGTCCCAAGGGTTGGGCTGTTCGCCCATTAAAGCGGTACGCGAGCTGGGTTCAGAACGTCGTGAGACAGTTCGGTCCCTATCTGCTGTGGGCGTTGGAGAATTGAGGGGAGTCATCCCTAGTACGAGAGGACCGGGATGAACATGCCTCTGGTGTATCTGTTGTCCTGCCAAGGGCATCGCAGGTTAGCTACGCATGGAACGGATAACCGCTGAAAGCATCTAAGCGGGAAGCCGTCCTCGAGATAAGTTCTCCCATCCCCTTGAGGGAGTAAGACCCCTGGTAGACCACCAGGTTGATAGGCCGGCGGTGGAAGCACAGCAATGTGCGTAGCCGACCGGTACTAATGGGTTCGAGGGCTTGACGGATATTTATTACCTACCCATACGAGGTCTTGTGCGGTTTTCAAGCTCCACCGGGCGCTGCGTCTCGCAAATCTTCCGGTGGCGCATAGCGAGTGGGAGACACCTCTTCCCATTCCGAACAGAGCAGTTAAGCCACTCAGCGCCGATGGTACTTGGGGGGCAACCCCCTGGGAGAGTAGGTCGCCGCCGGTTTTTATGAACTCCGGGCCGCGCACAGTCGCGGCCCGATTGCGTCCGGATAGCGGCGCGCTACGCCCCCGTCAAACGGCTTGCGTAGCGCTGCTACGCGCGCCGTTCGCCGGTGACGGATCGCTTGCTCTCCGAACGCCTCGGGCGCGCGCCTGTGCGCGGCCCGGAGTTCGGAGAGCTTTATTTGCGGACCTGTTGCGGGACTCACAAGCCTCGGCCGTTCTCCCAACGGGCTCTAGGCCGTACTCGCCGAGGGTTGCGAAGTCGATCAGCAGGTCTACGGCGTCGGTCAGCCGTCTGCTCAGGTTTTGGCTTGAATCGAACATTAGTTCGTACAAGGTAGAAGGGCGCTCGGACGTCATCGGGATTTTGCAAGCTCAGTTGCAGGGCTACCCGAAAAGCGCTGGAAATATGCGGTTTCAGGACATGTCGCGGAGCTACTGGCGACAGTAGCTCCGCAAACCCCAGAAGCGCTGATGCGGCGCCGGTTCACGGTTCTTGGGGCGTTGGCTGCTGGCCACGCTCCGTGACGGCGCGCACAGAAGACCCTACCTGTTTTTCGCCTCGATTTGCAAATCCGAGGACCAGCCGGGCGGTCTCGCGGGGCCTCTCGACGTTGGGCGAATGGCCGGCGCCCTCGATCAGGTGGGTCTGGGCGCTCGGTATGGCGCGCTTGTACTGGGCCAGCGCCCGCCGCGGGTCGTTGACGATCTGCTCTTCGGCCCCCATCAGCACCATCAGCGGCTTACCGCTCTCGCTCAGCCGCCGGTCGAGCGACTCTTCGTCCAGGTAGTCGTCCGCGCCTTCGGGGGATTCGTCGTAGGCGGTGTAGGTCATCCGCCGCACGTCCTCGACGAAGGCGTCGGGAACGTCGTACCCCGGCGCGAAGGCGACGCCGAGGCCTTGCCGGATCGAGAAGTCGGGCTTGATGCGCCAGAGCGCCTCGCCGAGCACCGGCTGGAAGGCGAGGCCGGCGATGAAGCCGAGGTCGCCGTAGGAGTTGTCTGGCGGCATGTCGATGATCACCGCTTTGGCGACGAGGCGAGGATGTTCCTGGGCAAGGGCGACGGTGACCGCGCCACCAAGGGAGTGGCCGACCACCTCGGCGTCCCGCACGTGGAGCCGTTCGAGCGCCTGGCTGACGACCAGTGCCTGGTTCTGCGGTGTGTAGCCGGAGCCCGGCTTTTCGGAGCCGTCGTGGCCGAGCAGGTCGACCGAGACCACCCGGTGCCCGCGTTCGAGCATCGGCAGCATCCCGTCCCACCAGTCCATCGCGCAGCTGAAGCAGTGGATGAGGACGATCGGCGAGCCGCTGCGCGGGCCGTTTTCGCGCACCTGCATTTCACCGCCGGGCAAGTCGAGGATGCGGCCGCCGGGCATGGTGACTTCGGCCCGCCTCGTTTCGCCGTCGGTGACCAGCGCGTTGATCCCGAGCAGCACGACGAGTGCCAGCACGACGCCGATCGCTATCGCCCACCGCCTCCTCATAGCCGGTCGTTACCCTAGCCCGGTGAGCTCGGAGCGGGCAAGCTGATGGAGAAGTTCGTGATCCAGGGCGGGGTGCCCCTCTCCGGGGAGGTCACCGTCGCCGGAAACAAGAACGCGGCCCTGCCGATCCTCGCCGCCTGCCTGCTGACCGAGGAGGAGGTGCTGCTGCACCGGGTGCCGCGGATCCGCGACACCGAAGCCCAGATCGCCCTGCTCGAGCAGCTCGGGGTCGAGGTCGCCTGGGTCGCCGATAACAGCGTCCGGCTGTGCGCCCGGGAGGTCGCCGGCGAGGTCGACGAGGAGCTCTCGGGCAAGATCCGCGCCTCCTTCCTGCTCGCCGGGCCGCTGCTGGCGCGTTTCGGCGAAGCCCGGATGCCGCCGCCCGGGGGCGACTTCATCGGCCGCCGCCGCCTCGACGCCCATCTCGACGCATTCAGGGACCTGGGCGCGCGCATCGACGGCAGTCGCTGTATCGAGCTCAGCGCCCCCGACGGCCTCTGCCCCTGTGAGATCTTCATGGACGAGCCCTCGGTGATGGGTACCGAGAACGCGCTGATGGCCGCGGCACTGACGCCCGGGGCGACCCGGATCGCCAACGCCGCCTCCGAGCCCCACGTCCAGGACCTGGCTCACCTGCTGAGCGCGATGGGCGCACGGGTCGACGGGATCGGCTCCAACGTGATGACCGTCAACGGCGCCGAGAGCCTCGGCGGCGCCGAGTACACGATCTCCTGCGACCACATCGAGGTCGGGAGCTTCATGGCGCTCGCCGCGGCGACCGGCGGCGAGCTGCGGATCCGCGACGTCAACCCGCGAGACCTGACCAACGTCCGCCGCCAGTTCAGGCGGCTCGGCCTGCGCTCGGAGATCGAGGGGGACGACGTGCTCGTCCCCTCCGGCCAGAGCCTGGAGGTCGAATCCGACCTCGGCGACGCGATCCCGAAGATCGAGGACGGGCCCTGGCCCGCCTTTCCGGCCGACCTGACCTCGATCGCCCTCGCCCTCGCCACCCAGGCGAGGGGCGAGATCCTGATCTTCGAGAAGATGTTCGAGAACCGGCTGTTTTTCGTCGACAAGCTGGTCGCGATGGGCGCTCGGATCACGCTGTGCGACCCCCACCGGGCGATCGTCAGCGGTCCGAGCCGGCTTCACGGGGAGCGCGTCTCCAGCCCCGACATCCGCGCCGGGATGGCGATGCTCATCGCCGCCTGCGCGGCGGAGGGGACTTCCGAGATCGGCGAGATCCGCCAGATCGACCGTGGCTACGAGCGGATCGACGAGCGCCTGCGCTCCCTCGGCGCCCAGATCGAACGGGTCTCTGCCGAGGTCCCTGCCTAGCAGGGATTTTCCCCTCTCTCCCGTAAGGTCAGGCCGATGATCCACCCGATTCCGCCAGGAACGCGCGACGTCCTGCCCGACGAGATGCGCCAGCTGCGCGCCCTGAAGGGGAGCCTGATCGACGCCTTCGAAGGGCGCGGCTACGGCGAGGTCGCGACCCCGGCGCTCGAATACGACGAGGTCCTGGCGCGCGGCGGCAGCAGCGCCCGCAACACCGGCTACCGCTTCTTCGACGAGGGCGGCGAGCTGCTGGCTCTGCGCTCGGAAATGACCGTGCCGATTGCTCGCCTCGTGGCGACCCGCTACGCGCAGTCGGAGCCGCCGCACCGCGTCTGCTATCTCGCCGGCGCCTACCGCGCGGTCAGCCCCCAGCGGGGCGAGATGCGCGAGTTCCAGCAGGCGGGGGTCGAGCTGATCGGCGCCCCGGCGGCGGACGGCACCCTCGAGGTGATCGAGGTGCTGGAAGCGACGCTCGACGCCGCCGGCCTCGACAGCGCCGTGATCGGGCTCGGCGACGCCGACCTCTACCGCGACCTGATCGCCGAGCTGGGCCTCGAAGGGCCGGCGCACGAGGCCGTGCTGGGCCGGCTCGCCGCCCACGACCTGGTCGGGCTGGAGGCGGAGCTTGAAGCCGCCGGCCTCAGCGCCGGCCAGGTCGAGACCTGCCTGGAGCTCTCGCAGCTGCGCGGCGGCCCGGAGGTCCTGGAGCGAGCGCGCGAACACGGGGGCGAGGCCGTCGCCCGCGCCGCCGATCGGCTCGGCGAAATCGACGACGCGCTCGGCACTCGCGCCAGGGACCACCGGGTCCAGTTCGACTTCGGCCTGATGCGCGACCTCAGCTACTACAACGGGCCGATCTTCGAGGTCTACGACCCGGCGGTCGGCCATGTCCTCGGCGGCGGCGGCCGCTACGACGGCCTGATGAAGCGCTTCGATCTCGACCTCTCCGCCACCGGGTTCGCCCTGCACCTGGAGCGGGTCCACGTCGCCCAGATCGAGGAGCGCCGGCGCCAGGAGGAAGGCCGATGAGCGGCAGCCCGAACGGACCGCTGAAGCTGGCCGTGCCCCGCGGCGCGCTGTTCGGCGAAACCCTCGAGGTCCTCGACGCCGCCGGGGTCGACACCGCCGAGCTGCGCGGCGACTCACGCTCGCTGATCTTCGCGGCGAGCGGGATGACGCTGGTGACGATGCGGCCCTCCGACGTCCCCACCTACGTCGAGGCCGGCGCCGCCGACGTCGGCATCACCGGCAAAGACGTGCTGCTGGAGCAGAGCGACCGTCCCGTCTACGAGCTCCTCGACCTCGGTTTCGGCCGCTGCCGGATGGTCCTCGCCGGTCGTAAGGGCTCGGATTCGCTGAGCGAGTCCGAACGCTCGCTGGGGACGATGCGGATCGCGACCAAGTACCCGGGGATCGCCGAGCGCTACTTCGAGTCGACCGGGCGCCAGGTCGAACTGATCGAGGTCAAGGGCTCGGTCGAGCTCGCGCCCCTGGTCGGCCTCGGCGACGGGATCGTCGACCTCGTCGCCACCGGCCGCACCCTGGAGGAGAACGAGCTCGAGGTGCGCGAGGAGATCGTCGAGTGCACCGCCCGCTTCGTCGCCAACCGCGTCGCCCACAAGCTGCGGGCGGCCGAGATCGACGAGCTGACCGCGAAGCTGCGGGAGGCGAGCGGGGGATGAGGGTCGAGCGGATCGAGTGGCGAGACGCAAGGCGCGCCGCCTTCGCAATTCGGGGCAAGGTCGAGCAGGAGAGCCCGCCGCCAGACGTTCAGTCAATCTGGAAAGAAGTCTTCACCGAAGGAGACAGCGCGGTTCTCCGGCTGACCAACCGCCACGATGCGACAGATAACCCCATCGATGCGCTGCGGGTGGACAGCGCCACGATCGAGGCGGCCGTCGAGGAGATCGACCGGGAGTTGCGTGAATCTCTGGAACTCGCGATCGGGAACGTCCGAGAGGTAGCTCTAGCCCAGATCGTCGAGGACGACGCGCAAACGGTCGAGCTGCCCCAAGGCCAGAGCGTGACCACCCGCACGGTCCCCATGGGTTCCGTCGGCATCTACGCCCCGGGGGGACGCGCTGCCTATCCATCGAGCGTGCTGATGTGCGCCGTGCCTGCTCGTGTTGCCAACGTCCACGGAATCGCTCTCGCAACCCCTCCCGGGCCAGATGGCCGAGTTGCAGCGCCCGTGCTGGCGGCTGCGTCGCTTTGTGGAATCGACGAGGTCTATGCGATGGGAGGTGCGCAGGCGATCTTCGCCCTTGCCTACGGCACCGAGACGGTCGCGGCCGTCGATCTCATCGTCGGTCCCGGGAACGCCTGGGTTCAGGAGGCCAAGCGGCGTGTGTCCGGACATGTAGGTATCGATTCCTACGCCGGACCCTCCGAGCTGATGGTCGTCGCGGGACCGGACACGGATGCGACCGCGGCTGCACTCGACCTGTGCGCGCAGGCGGAGCACGGAGAGGGGGCGGTCCTGGCGCTCGCCTGTGCCGATGAAGAGGTGCTCCGGGCCATCGAGGATGCAGCAACCGGAATCGGCGCCCGGTCCGGTATCGATCCAGGCGCGCTGCTCAGCACCGTCCTCGTGCCAGGCGTCGTGGACGCGATCGCATTGGCCGATGCTCTTGCGCCCGAGCACCTCGAGTTGCTCGACGACGAGGCTGCAGCGTTGGCTCCAGAAGTCACCACGGCCGGGTGCGTCTTCGTCGGTCCGAACAGCGCGACGGCATTCGGAGATTACGTCGCGGGCTCGAATCACGTCCTGCCCACGGGGGGCGCGGGCCGCTTTTCGGGCCCACTGGGTCCTGCAACCTTCCGGCGCAGGATCACCTCGGTCCACGTTTCATCCCAGGCAGCGGCGAAACTGGCTCCGCACGTCGATCGCATCGCCCGCGCCGAGGGACTGCCGGTTCACGGCGAATCGGCGATGATCAGGAGCGAATCATGAGCCGTAACTCCGAAAAGCAGCGCGAGACCGCCGAGACGCAGGTCAGGCTCTCGCTCGACCTCGACGGGGGGGAGGCGGGCGCCGCGACCGGCGTCGGCTTCCTCGACCACATGCTCGACCTGCTCGCCCGCCACGGGCGGCTGGGGCTGAAGGTCGAGGCCAACGGCGACCTGCAGACCGGCGCCCACCACACGGTCGAGGACGTCGGGATCGTCTTCGGGCAGGCGCTCGACGAGGCGCTCGGCGACCGCGCCGGCATCCGCCGCTACGGCTCGGCGCTGGTGCCGATGGACGAGTCGTTGGCCGAGTGCGCGATCGACATCTCCGGCCGCCCCTACTGCGACTTCGCCGCCGAGCTGCCGGTCGTCTCGATCGCCGGCTTCGACAGCGAGCTCGCCGAGGAGTTCTTCCGCGCCGTCGCCAACAGCGCCAAGCTGACCCTGCACATCTGGGTCCGCTCGGGCACCAACGCGCACCACATGATCGAGGCCTCGTTCAAGGCGTTCGCGCGGGCGCTGCGGGTCGCTGTTTCGATCGATCCTGAGGAGAGCGGCGTGCCCTCGACCAAGGGGACCCTGAGCGAATGAGCGCGCGGATCGCGATCCTCGACTACGGGATGGGCAACCTGCGCTCGGTCGAGAAGGCGCTGGAGCACGTGGGCGTCACCGCCACGATCACGAACGACGAGGTCGATGTGCGGGCGGCCGACGGGGTGATCCTGCCCGGCGTCGGCGCCTTCCCTCGGGCGATGGCGCGGATCCGCGAGCTCGGGCTCGACGAGCTGATCGCCGAGCGGCGCGGCGAGGGAGCGCCGATCCTCGGCATCTGCCTCGGTCTGCAGCTGCTGTTCGAGGCGAGCACCGAGCTCGGCGGCACCGACGGCCTGGGGCTGCTCGACGGGCCGGTCGCCGAGCTCGAGGCCGAGGGCCTGAAGGTCCCGCATATCGGCTGGGAGCCGGTCCGCTGGGAGCGCGACTCGCGATTGACCGACGGCATCCCCAGCGGGACCCCCTTCTACTTCGTCCACTCGTTTGCACCGCGGCCCAGTGGCGAGGAGCTGCTCGGAACCGCCGTCTACGGCCGGCGCTTCGCCTGTGCCGCCGAGCGCGACAACGTCTTCGGCGTCCAGTTCCACCCGGAGAAGTCGAGCAGCGCCGGCCTGCGGCTGCTCTCGAACTTCGCCGGCGTCTGCGTCCAGGCTCCCGCGGCCGCGTGATCCTCTACCCGGCGATCGACATCCGCGGCGGCAGGGCGGTGCGGCTGCTGCAGGGCGATTACGAGCGCGAGACGACCTATGACGCCGATCCGGTCGACGCCGCTGAGCGCTGGGCCGACGAAGGCGCGGAGTTCCTCCACGTCGTCGACCTCGACGGGGCGAAGGCGGGGGAGCCGCGGAACCTGGAGGCGATCCGGCGGATCGCGGCCGCGGTCGAATGCCCGATTCAGGTCGGCGGCGGCCTGCGCGAGATGGCCTCCGTCGACGCGGTCTTCGACGCGGGCGCGGCGCGGGTGGTGATCGGCACCGCGGCGCTTCGGGATCCCGACTTCCTCGCCCGAGCCTTGCAGGATCGCGGCGAGCGAATCGTCGTTTCCGTCGATACGCGGGGCGGCAAGGTCTCCCTCCAGGGTTGGACCGAGGTCAGCGACATGAGCGGCGTCCGCATGGTCGATGCCCTGACCGAGGTCGGGGTCGAGCGCTTCCTCTGCACGGCGATCGAGGTCGACGGCACCATGGAGGGCCCGGCGATCGACCAGCTGAACGAGGTCGCTGACAGCACCTCATCCCAGGTCATCGCCTCCGGCGGCGTCGGCGAGCTCGCCCATCTGGAGCGACTGGCCGCCCATGCCGGGCCCAACCTCGAGGGCGTGATCGTCGGCCGCGCGCTCTACGAGCGGCGGTTCACGGTCGCCGAGGCGATCGCCGCCCTAACCTGAGGCCATGGCGCTGAAGCGAGTCATCCCCTGCCTCGACGTCGACGCCGGGCGGGTGGTCAAGGGGACGAACTTCGTCGGGCTGCGCGACGCCGGCGATCCGGTCGAGCTGGCCGAACGCTACGACGCCGAGGGCGCCGACGAGCTGGTCTTCCTCGACATCACCGCCTCGCACGAGAAGCGGGAGACGATCGTCGAGCTGGCACGGCGGACCGCCGACAACGTCTTCATCCCCTTCACGATCGGCGGCGGCATCCGCTCGGTCGCCGATGCCCAGGCGGTGCTCGACGCCGGCGCCGACAAGGTCTCGGTGAACTCGGCGGCGCTGGCGCGGCCGGAGCTGCTGGAGGAGCTGGCGGCGCAGTTCGGCGCCCAATGCGTGGTGATCGCGATCGACGCCAAACGGGAGGAGGAGCCGAGCACGGCATCCCCGACCTGCGAGGCCCCTGCAGGCTGGTACGGCGGCAGCTGGGGCGTCTACGTAAACGGCGGCCGCAAACGAGTCGAGGGCTTCGACGCGATCTCTTGGGTGGAAGAGGCGGTCCAGCGAGGCGCCGGCGAGGTCCTCCTCACCAGCATGGACCGCGACGGCACCAACGACGGCTACGACCTAGAGCTGACCAAAGCAGTCGCCGATGCGGTCGGCGCCCCCGTCATCGCCTCCGGCGGCGCCGGCGAGCTCTCCCACCTCAGCGACGCGATCGCTCAAGGCAACGCCGACGCCGTCCTCTGCGCCTCGATCTTCCACTACGACCGCTATCGCGTCCGCGAGGCCAAGGAGCGCCTCGCAGCAGACGGAATCCCAGTACGCCTGTGAAGTTGACCCGGGTATCCCTCGAACTGGCGGATACTCAAGAAGACGGCCTAATTAGGCCGTCTTTTGTCAGGGCGAGGGATACCCGGGTCAACCCCGCAGCGCGCTAACGAAATCCTCGAGCGTCCAGCTGCCGAGCACCTCGATGCGGGCGAGTTCGTACGGCTGGTCCCTGGTCGCCCAGCCCGGAATCTCGGTAGTTGCCCCCACGTAGCCGGCGGCTTTCACGGCGGCGATGACCGTTTCGTCGAAACGTCCTGCTGGATAGCAGAAGTCCTTCACCGGGACGCCGTATTCGCGCTGCAGGAGCTTGCGGGAGCCGGCGACTTCTTCTTCCAGCGCTTCGCCTTCGAGGGTCGTGAGATCGGAGTGGTTGATCGTGTGGGCGGCCAGCTCCCATCCTGCTGCCAGCATCGCCTTGACGTTGCTTTCGTAAAGGTCAGAGCCTTCGGCCTTGAGGTTGAGGACGCCGGGCCAGCCGTGTTTGCTCAGGGTCGGGAGGGCGAAGGTGTACTGGGGGCGGTAGCCGTCGTCGAAGGAGATCACGACCGGCTTCTCGGGGAGGGTGCCGTGGTGGTACCAGGCCTCCTCTACCTGTTCGAGGGTCACCGCTTCGTAGCCCTGTTGATCGAGCCAGTCCATCTGCTTGCGGAAGCTGGAGCGGGGCACGTAGAGATCGGGGTAGGGGACCTCGGTCTGGGGGCGGCCGAGGACGTGGTACTCGAGGATCGGGACGGGGCCGGTGTAGGGCTTCCAGTCGGGCTGGGGAGTGGCGTTGCGGACCTTGCCGCTCGTCCTGCCCCCGGCCGGCGGCGACTCGCCGGCGCCGCCGGTGGTCTTGACGCCGCTGGGCTCGCTGCCTCCAGCGCTGTTCATGGCAATCGCGGCGAGGATTCCGCAGACGACGATCAGCAGGGAGGTGGCCGCGAGGAGGCGCTGCCGGCGCACCCGGCGCCGCTGCCGCTCCCGCCGCCAGGCGCGGGCCTTCGCCTCTGGGCCCGCCTCTCCTCGATCTTCGTAGTTGCCCGGCATCCGCGAGAGCGGTCATCGTAGGGCGTCCATGGACGACATCGCCCAAGCGCTGGCGGATGCCCATCCCGAGCTGGCCACCGTGAGGGAGGTGGCGCGGCAGCCCATCTACCTCGTCGGCGGCGCCGTTCGCGACCTGCTGCTGGGTCGTCCGAAGGCGGACCTCGACCTGGCCGTCGACGGAGAGGTTGGGGAGCTGGCGGACCGTCTCGGCGCGATCGCCGCCGAGCACGAGCGCTTCGGCACCGTCAAGGTCCAGGTCGAGGGCCACGAGGTCGACCTGGCCGGCCTCCGCACCGAGACCTATCCGCATCCCGGGGCGTTGCCTGTGGTCAGCCGCGCGGGGACGATCGAGGAGGACCTCGCCCGCCGCGACTTCACGATCAACGCGATGGCGATCCCGCTGCAGGGCGAGCCCCGCCTGATCGACCCCCACGGCGGCGAGGCGGACCTGGACGCGGGCCTGCTGCGCGTCCTCCACGACCGCTCCTTCGTCGACGACCCCACCCGGGCGATCCGCGCCGCCCGCTACGCCTCCCGCTTCGTCTTCGCCCTCGAGCCGGAGACCGAGGAGCTGATCCGCCGGACCGATCTGACCACGCTCTCCGCCGATCGCCGCCGCGCCGAGCTCGAGCGCCTGGCGGCCGAAGAGCGGGCCTATGAGGGCTTCCGGCTGCTGCGCGATTGGGGGGCGATCGACCTGCGCCCGGACGGCCTGCAGCTGATGCGGGCGGTGGGCGAGCTGCTGCGGCGCCCCGAGTGGGCCGAGGAGGTGCCGCGCGAGCGTGCTCTGGTCGCCGCCGCGCTGGGGCCACCGGGGGCCGAGGAGGTGCTGGCCTCGATGTGGGTGCCGAAACCGGGGGAGGGGGTCGAGCTGGCCGAACGGCGCGACCCGGTGGAGCTGGTCCTGGCGCGGGCGATGGGGGCCGACTGGCTCGACACCTACCTCACCGCGTGGCGGCGGATCAAGCTGGAGATCGACGGCGACGACCTGATCGCCGCCGGGATCGAGCAGGGGCCGGCGATCGGCCGCGGCCTCCGCGCCGCCCGCAACCGCAAGCTCGAAGGCGAGGTCCGTGGCCGCGATGAGGAGCTGGCCGCGGCGCTGGCCGCGGCGCTGCGTGACTGACGGCTGCTTCTGCTTTGTTACCGGAGATGGAGTGGCGCGAGCGCGACGGCGTGCGGTGGCTGGAAGCGGACCTCGGCGGCGCCCGGGCGGCCTTCTCGACCCGGCTCGGCGGGGTCAGCGAGCCGCCCTTCGATTCGCTCAACCTGGGGCTCCTCACCGAGGACGATCCGGCGAACGTGGAGGAGAACCGCCGCCGTCTCGCCAACGCCCTCGGCCTCGACTCCGAGCGGATCCTCTTCGCCCTCCAGGTCCACGGCACCCGCCTGATCGACCACAGCGAGGCCCCCCACGCGTTCCGCTGTTCCTTTGCCCCGCAGAAGGGGGCAAAGGAACAGCGGAACAGATGGACGGAGGCTGACGGGCACGTCGTGCGCGAGCCCGGCCTGGCGCCGCTGGTCTTCGTCGCCGACTGCCTGCCGGTGGCGTTGCACGGCCCCGGGGGCCTGGCGATGGTGCATGCAGGCCGGCGACCGCTCGCCGGCGGCATCCTCGGTGCCGCTGCGGATGCGGTGGGAGCGACGGCGGCGGCGATCGGCCCGGGTATCGGCCCCTGCTGCTACGAGGTCGGCGACGAGGTCCTCGCGGCGTTCGCCGAGCTCGGCGACGGCATCGCTGAGGGCAGGATGCTCGACCTGCCTGAGGTGGCGCGCCGCCAGCTGGCGGGCGCCGGGGTCGCCGAGGTCCGGTCGGCGGGCCTCTGCGCCAGCTGCGAGGCCGAGCTCTTCTTCTCGCACCGCCGCGACCGCGGCCGCACCGGCCGCCAGGCGGGAATAGCCTGGCTCGAGCGCTGATGGCGGAGCTGATCCACGACATCGATGCCGCCAGGATCGCGGCGAACCTGGAGGAGGCGCGGGCCCTCGCCGGCGAGCAGGTCGAGCTCCTCGTCGCGACCAAGTACGTGCCGCTCGAGGAGATGGGGAAGCTGGCCGAGGCGGGGGTGCGCCTGGTCGGCGAGAACCGCCTGCAGGATCTCGTCGCCAAACGCGAGCGCTGGGGCGAGGCCTTCGAATGGGACTTCATCGGCAACCTGCAGAGCCGCAAGCTGAAGCAGGTGCTGCCGCTGGCGCGGCTGATCCACTCGGTCGCCACCGGCTCGGTCCTCGCCCAGCTGGAGAAGCACGGGACCCCCGAGACCGAGGTCCTGGTCGAGGTCAACGTCGCCGGCGAGGAGGGCAAGGGCGGGGTGGGCCCCGACGAGCTGCCGGCCTTCATCGAGCGCTGCCCGGTCCGCGTCTCGGGCCTGATGACGATGCCTCCCTTCAGCGAGGACCCCGAGCACTCGCGTCCCTATTTCGCCCGCCTCGCCGAGCTCGCGGCGGCCAACGGTCTGCGGCGCCTCTCGATGGGGACCTCGCAGGACTGGCGGGTCGCGGTCGAGGAGGGGGCGACGATCGTCCGCCTCGGCCACGCGCTTTTCCTGTGAAATCCCCCGACCCGGACAAATACAAGGAATAATCTGAAAAGGAGTCGGCCGACGGAGGCCGAAGACACCGACCACATGGCCTTCAGGGACACTTGGCATAGAGCGCTGGTCTATTTCGGGCTGGCCGAGGACCACGACTACGGTCCCGAATACGAGGAAGACTTCGAGCCCGAGACCGGGACCGAGGAAGCCTTCGAGGGGCGCCGCGAACGCGGCGAGGGTTCCTCCGTACGCCGCCTGCCGACCTCGCGCCGCTCCCGCCGCGACGAGATCGACGACATCTTCGGCGACGACGAACCGATCGCCGCCGGCCGCACCCGCACCCTGCGCCCGGTCGACAACGGCGGCAACGACATCCAGGTCCACCTGGTCATCCCCCGCAACTTCAACGACGCCCAGCAGGTCGCCGACCAGTTCAAACGCTCGGTGCCGGTGATCCTCAACCTGCAGACCGCCGACCACGAGCTCTCGAAGCGGATGATCGACTTCTGCTCCGGCCTCACCTACGCGCTAGACGGCGGCATGCAGCGGATCGCCGAGAAGATGTTCCTGCTGACGCCCCGCAACGTCGAGGTCTCCGCCGAGGAAAAGGCGAGGCTGATCGACAAGGGCTTCTTCAACCAGTCCTAGCGCCACCGCCGCTTCGTTCACCGGATCGACACGGTCCGGCTCCAGCTTCTTAACCGTGCGCCGACGGGGCGTTCCTAGGTTCCCGCGGGATCGGATCTACCTAATCCCGAAAGGAAACGAACATGGTGAGAAGCACCAAGTTTGCTTCGCTCCTCGGCGCGGCCCTGCTCGCGCTGACCGCGGCCCTCGCGGCGATGGCGGGAGCCACCTCCCCGAGCGGCCCGACCTCGACCGGCGTCCCCGCCGCCAACACCCGCTCGGCGGGCTACGCCCCCTCCGACGTCCTCTCGCCGGGTGACGATATTGGCCACCGAAGACACCCGGCAGCGCCCGATCGCTCCGATCGACGGCTCCACCTGGGATCCGCGGGCAAAGCGCCTGATCCTCACAACGGAGAACTCAGGCGCACCCACCTACGCGGCGACCGCCGACTACCCGTCCACGGTCACCGACATCTCCGGCGCGATCGGTCGCGGCGGCTACGAGGGCATCCAGGACGACTCCGCCGGCAATCTCTGGATCGCCGAGGACATCGGCGGCTCGAACAAGCCCGGGACCAAGGCACGCAAGCCCAACAGCTACATCTACCGTTACGTCCCGGCCAGCCCGGGCGACCTCGAAAACGGCGTGCTCGAGGTATTGCAGGTGGAGAACGAAGAAGGGAAAGCGATTACCGCGGCGAGCCAGGAAGCGCTCAACAGCCCGGACCAGGTGGAAGACGCCGTTCTCGGGGCGCTTGAAGCGTCGAGAACGCCGGCGCGGGGGGCTGGGGTCTCGGTCTTCGAGCTGAGCCAGAAGGATCCGAGCGCCACCACCGGCACCCTGCGTCTCTTCTACAAGGGCGACGAAGCGCACGCCGGCTTCGACAACGTCACCTTCCTCTCCCGGAACGCGATCACCTTCGTCGAAGACGCGGGGGACACCCTGCACCAGCAGCGCAACGCCCTCGACTCGGGCTGGGTTTGGGACGTCACCCGCGACTACTCGCAGCCCGCCAACCAGCCGCTCCGCTGGCTGGCCGAGGGCCGCGACCCCTCCGCGACCCTGGACGCCGACAACGGCGGCTTCGGCTCCAACGAGGGCGATAACGAGATCACCGGCGCGGTCGTCTCCAACGGGGACCCGAGCGCCCAGGGGATTCTCGGCGCCCGCGTCCCCGAGCCGGGGACGCCCGCAGTGGCGCTGGTTCTACACCCAGCAGCACGGGGACAACGTGACCTGGGAAGTCCAGGGGAGTAAGCCCTAGCTGTAGTTCCTGACCACGTTGGGCTCAGACGATCGCGGACCCGGGAGGCGGCTAGTCTCCCGGGCCATGATCGTCGGTTTCGTCGGCTCGGGGAACATGGCTGCGGCGATCGCCCGTGGCTGGGCCGGCGAGTTCTCCGGGATGCTGTTCTCCGACAGCGGCTCGGGCCGCGCCGAGGCGCTGGCCGCGGAGCTGGGGGGAGAGGTCGCCTCCAACGAGGAGATCGCGGGACGGGCGGACCTCGTCGTCCTCGCGGTGAAGCCGGGAATGCTCGACGAGGTCGCGCCGCAGCTCGCCGAGGCCAAACAGGTCGTCTCGGTCCTCGCGGTGGTCCCGCTGGAGCGGCTCGAAGCCGCCTTCCCCGGCGCCGAATACGTCCTGCGGGTGATGCCGAACGTCGGCGTCGAGGTGCGCAAGGGCGTCCTCTGCGTCGCCGGCTCGGCCTCCGCGGAGGCGCGCGCGAAGCTGGAGCTGCTCGGTCACGTGGTCGAGATCCCCGACGCCGACTTCGACGAGGCGACGGCGATCATGGGCTGCGCGCCCGCCTACCTGGCGCTGGCCGTCGAGGCGCTGGCCGAGGCCGGCGCCGAAGCGGGCCTCGATCCCGACCTCGCCCGTGAGCTGGTGGTCGAGACCACGGCCGGCACCGCCGAGCTGCTGCGCCGGCGTCACCCGGCCGACGTCCGCAGGGCGGTCACCTCGCCCGGCGGCAGCACCGAAGCCGGGCTGGAAGCGCTCGACCGCGAAGGCGCCTGGCTCGCCTTCAAAGCCGCCGTCGACGCCTCGCTGGAGAGGATGCGGGGGTGATGCCGTCGGCCCTCAACCGGGGCGACGTCGCCGACTACGTCAGCGCCCTTTTCATCGTCTACGTGATCCTGATCTTCGCCCGCATCGTCATCTCCTTCGTCCCGCGCATGCCCTACCAGCCGTGGCTGCGGGCGGTCCTCGACTTCATCACCGAGACCACCGATCCCTACCTCAACTTCTTCCGCCGCTTCCTGCCGCCGATCGGCGGCGGCGGCTTCGCACTCGACCTCAGCCCGATGATCGGGCTGATCGTCCTCTTCGTCGCCCAGGCGATCGTCGTCGGGCTGATCCGCGGGTGAGCCCGCCCGCCCGCGCCTGGGCCCGTGCCGGCGCCGTCTGTGCGCTCGTGCTCGCCGCCGACCAGGCGGCGAAGGCGGCGATCGAGGCCCACCTCGTCCCGGGCGAATACGTCGGCGTGCTGGGGCCGCTCGAACTGACCCTCTCCCACAACCGCGGCGTCGCCTTCGGACTCGCCGGCGGGGCCGGGGTGAAGCTGGTCCTCTTCACCGTCGTCGCCCTCGGCGTGGTCGGCTACCTCTTCGCCCGCGAGCCGCGGAGGCCGGGAATGTGGCTGGCGGCCGGCCTGGTCGGCGGCGGCGCCCTCGGCAACCTCGCCGACCGGATCCGTGCCGGCGCCGTCACCGACTTCATCGCCGTCGGCTCCTGGCCGCCCTTCAATCTCGCCGACGTCTCGATCACCCTCGGCGTGCTGCTGCTGATCCTCATCTACCTGCGCGACGGAGAGCGCGAGCGAGGGGAAGCGCCCGAGGGGACCGAAGGTGGCTGAACCGGAGCTGCGGATCGTCTACCGGGACGACTCGCTCGCGATCGTCGACAAGCCGGCCGGCCTGGTCGTCCACCCGGCGCCGTCGCACACCGGGCCGACGCTGGTCGACGAGCTCGCCGAGATCCTCGGCGGCGGCGCCGACCCTGAGCGACCGGGCATCGTCCACCGCCTCGACAAGGGCACCAGCGGCCTGCTCGTCGTCGCCCGCGACGACGAGACCCACGCGGCGCTGCAGGAGGCGGTCCGCGAGCGCCAGGTCGAGCGCGTCTACCTGGCACTGGCGGGCGGCCGCCTCGCCTCGCGGACCGGGACGATCGACGCCCCGATCGGGCGCTCGTCGCGCCGGCGCCACCGGATGGCCGTCTCCGGCGCCGCCTCGCGGCAGGCGCGGACCCATTTCGAGGTGCTTGAGCTGCTGCCGCGCGAGACCTACCTGGAGGCGCGCCTGGAGACCGGCCGCACCCACCAGATCCGCGCCCACTTCGCCGCGATCGGCCACCCGCTGACCGGCGACGCAACCTACGGCGGGGCCGAGCGCTACGGCCTCGGGCGCCAGTTCCTCCACGCCCACCGCCTCGCCTTCCGCCACCCGCGCAGCGGCGAGCCGCTTGAGTTCGCCTCGCCGCTGCCGCCGGACCTCGCCGCGGCGCTGGAGGCGGCGCGCGTGATCTGACCAGGCGTCGGGTGGGCGAGTTTGTCAACCATTGGTTGGCCAACTCGCCCAGGGCAGTCGCGCCACGCTGGGCGGCCACGCCTCTCTACAATCCGCCGTTCAGAAACTCAACCCCCGCCGAACAGCGGACCGGATCCTGCCTGGCAACCACCAGGTCCCGGCGAGCGGGGCGGGGCGCTTCGCACAGACAAAAGGAGAACCACATGGCACAGGCAGAGTTGAAAGACCTGCTCGAGGCCGGAGTCCACTTCGGCCATCAGACCCGCCGCTGGAACCCGAACATGCGCCGCTTCATCTTCGGCGAGATGGACGGGATCCACATCATCGACCTGCTGCAGACCGAGGCGCTGCTGGAGAACGCGCGCAAATTCGCCGGCGAGCTGGCGACCGGCGGCGGCACCGTCCTCTTCGTCGGGACCAAGAAGCAGGCCCGCGACACGATCCAGGAATGGGCGGATAAATGCCAGATGCCCTACGTCAACAAACGTTGGCTGGGCGGCCTGCTGACCAACTTCAACACGATGTCGGGCCGGATCGCCCGTCTCCACGAGCTCAACGGCTGGAAAGAGGAGGGCAAACTCGACCTCCTGCCGACCAAGGAGCGGATGGGGATGGAGGCCGAACTCGCCAAGCTCGAGTTCAACCTCGGCGGCGTTCGCGACATGGACCGCCTGCCCGACGCCGTCTTCGTCGCCGACCTCAAAACCGAGGAGATCGCGGTCAACGAGGCCGCCCGCCTGCGGATCCCGATCATCGGCCTGGTCGACACCAACTGCGACCCGACGCCGGTCGACTACGTGATCCCGGGCAACGACGACGCGATCCGCTCCTGCCAGCTGGTGATCGGCACGATCGGCGGCGCGATCGAGGAGGGCGCCTCCTCCTGGCGGGTGCAGGAGGAAAAGCGGATCGCCGAGGAGATGGAGCGGCGCAAACGCGAGGAGGAAGAGCGGAAGAAGCGCGAGGAGGAAGAGAGGGCTCGCAAGGAAGCCGAGGAGGCCAAACAGCACGAAGAAGAGACCGCTGCGCGGCTGAAAGCGGAGGCTGAGAAAAAAGCCGCTGCCGAGAAAGCCGCTCAGGGTCAGGCGCCTCGGCCCGCGGGTCCTGTCGCGGACGAGGGGCCCTCGTCCTCGCAAGCTGCGGGCGAAGACCCCCCATCCGCGCCACCCGCGGGAGGGGCCGGGGCGGCGGACGCCGCGCCGCCGGCCGAGAGCGCTGTGCCCGCTGCTGAGGAGAAAAAGGCTGAGAGTGGGGAGGAGTCGAAATGAGCAACGTCACTGCTGCTGACGTGAAGGCGCTGCGGGATCGGACCGGGGCGGCGATGATGGACGCGAAATCGGCGCTGGTCGAGGCCGAAGGGGATGTCGAGCGCGCGGTCGAGCTGCTGCGGGTGAAGGGGCAGGCCTCCGCCGCCAGGCGCGAAGGCCGCGGCACCGACGAGGGCGTCGTCGCCTCCTACATCCACGCCAACGACAAGGTCGGGGCGATGGTCGAAGTTCAGTGCGAGACCGACTTCGTCGCCCGCAACGAGGAGTTCCGCGTCTTCGCCTACCAGGTCGCCCTGCACGCGGCGGCGACCGCCCCGCAGTACGTCTCCACCGAGGAAATCCCGGCGGAGGAGCGCGAGGCCGAACGGAAGGTCTTCGAGGAGAAGGCGCGCGAAGAAGGCAAGCCCGACAACGTCGTCGAGAAGATCGTCGAGGGGCAGCTGAACAAGTGGGCGAGCGAAGTCGCGCTACTCGACCAGACGCACGTCAACGCCGAGAAGCACGAGGGCAAGACGATCGAGGAGCTGCGCCAGGAGCTGGCGGCGAAAACCGGCGAGAACGTCCAGATCGCCCGCTTCGCCTACTTCCGCGTCGGCGCTTGAGGCAGAGCGGAGCGAGCGTCGCAATCTGACTCTTCGCGAGCGGAGCGGCGCCGAAATTTGTGAAAAGCTGCGCGGCAGTGACCGACTCCGCCGAGCCGCGCTTCGGGCGCATCCTGCTGAAGCTCTCCGGCGAGGCCCTGATGGGCTGCCAGGACTTCGGCACCGATGCCGCCGAGGTCGACCGGATCGCCAAGCAGGTCGCGGCGGTTCGCGACCGCGGCGTCGAGGTGGCGATCGTGGTCGGCGCCGGCAACATCTACCGCGGCCTCGACGGGGCGGCGAGCGGGATGGACCGCGCCACCGGCGATTACATGGGGATGTTGGCGACCGTGCTGAACGCCCTCACGCTTCAGGACGCGCTCGAGCGCCACGGGCAGAACACGCGGGTGATGTCGGCGATCGACGTCCAGGAGGTGGCCGAGCCCTACATCCGCCGCCGGGCCATGCGCCACCTGGAGAAGGAGCGCGTGGTCATCTTCGCCGCCGGCACCGGCAACCCGTTCTTCACCACCGACACGGCGGCGGCGCTGCGGGCGCTGGAGATCCACGCCGAGGCGATCCTGATGGCGAAGAACGGGGTCGAGGGGGTCTTCGACTCCGACCCGGCGCAGAACCCGGAGGCGAAGTTCCTGCCGCAGATCACGCACAGGGAGGCGATCGAGCGCGGCCTCAGGGTGATGGACTCGACCGCGCTCTCGCTCTGCATGGACAACGACCTGCCCATCTACGTCTTCAACATGGGGGACGAGCGCAACATAGATAGGATCGTCTGCGGCGAGAAGGTGGGGACGCTCGTCTCCAACGAACCAGTGTCTTGAGAGGAAGAACGGACCGGTGGAGCTGATCGACGAACTGCTGGCGGACGCGAAGGAGCGGATGGCCAAATCGGTCGAGTCCAGCCGTGGCGAGCTCGCCACCGTGCGCACCGGCCGCGCCTCGCCGCACCTGCTGGACCGGATCGTCGTCGACTACTACGGCAACCCGACGCCGCTGAAGCAGCTCGCCAACATCGCCGCGTCCGACGCCCGGCTGCTGACCGTCACTCCCTTCGACAAGAGCGCTCTGGGGGCGATCGAGAAGGCGATCCAGGAGTCCGACGTCGGCCTGACTCCGAGCAACGACGGCAACGTGATCCGGCTGCAGATCCCGGAGATGACCGAGGAGCGCCGCCGCGAGATGGCCAAGGTCGTCCACGGCGTCGCCGAGGAGGGCCGGGTGGCCGTCCGCAACGTCCGCCGCGACATCATGAGCGACCTCCGCGACCTGAAGAAAGAGGGCGAAGTCGGCGAGGACGAGGAGCGCCGCGCCGAGGAGACGCTGCAGAAACAGACCGATGAGGCCGTCGCCGAGATCGACGCTTCGCTCAAGGGCAAGGAAGAAGAGATCCTCGAAGTGTGAGGACGCTGCAAACCGGCGCATCTCGGGGTCCTCGGTCGGCCGGCTTGGTCACGCACTTCAGTGCGCTCCCTGCGCCGACCTCCCTGCGTCCCCCGACCTGCTTGGTTTTCGCCTCCTCACGGGAAATCGGATGACCGCGCCCAAGTACGTAGCGATCATCACCGACGGCAACGGCCGCTGGGCACACCAGCGCGGGCTGCCGGTGGTCGACGGGCACCGGGCCGGCGCCGACACCCTGAAGGCGCGGCTGCGCGACGCGGCCGAGCTCGGGATCGAGGAGCTGACCGTCTACTCGTTCTCGACAGAGAACTGGAGCCGCCCCGAGGACGAGGTCCGCGGGCTGATCGGGATGATGGGCGAGCGGATCGGCTCCGAAACGCCGGAGCTGAAGGACGAAGGGGTGCGGATGCGCTACATCGGCCGCCGCGAGGGTCTCGACCCGGCGCTGGTCGAGCGGATGGAGTGGTCGGAAGCCGAAACGGCCGCCAACGGGGCGATCACCCTCTTCGTCGCCTTCAACTACGGCGGCAGGGCGGAGATCCTCGACGCGGCGCGAAGCTTCACCGGGTGCTCCGAGGAGGAGTTCCGCAGCCACCTCTACGCGCCCGAGATGCACGACCCCGACCTTCTGATCCGGACCAGCGGCGAGCAGCGCCTCTCCAACTACCTGCTTTGGCAGTGCGCCTACTCGGAGCTGGTCTTCCGCGACGAGCTCTGGCCCGACTTCGACCGGGCGGCGCTGGAGGCGAGCCTGCGCGAGTACGAGACGCGGCAGCGGCGCTTCGGGAGCCGGGCATGAGCGAGGAGGAGCGCGAGGGGCGGGTGCGGGTCGACCTCTTCGACGACGAGATGCTGGAGGCGGACCCGCCGGAGCGGCGGCGCAGCCGCGAGCCGCGCCCGCCGCGGCGGAGGGGCTTGCGCGGGGAGACGGCGAAGCGGGTCCTCGTCGCCCTGCCCTGGATCGTCTTCGCGATCGCGATCACCGTCGCCGGCGGGCTCGTATTCGCCCTGGCGATGATCGCGCTCGGCGTCGTCGCCCTGCGCGAGTTCGCCGCGATCGCCGCCCGCTACCGACCGCTGATCCTGCCCGCCTACGCCGCCGTCGCGGCGCTGGTCCTCGCCGCCCACTTCGGCACCGCCTTCAACGTCCTCTACGTCATCGCCGCCTCGTTCCCGCTGATCTTCGCCTTCGCGGCGCGGCCCACCCGCCAGGAGGGGGCGACGGTCTCGATCGGGGTGACGCTGCTCGGGGTCCTCTGGATCGGCGTGCCGCTCGCCCACGCGGTCTTCCTCCGCGACCTGCCCTCGCACGGGGCGGCGCTGCTGATCGACGTCCTCGTCGGCACCTTCGTCGCCGACACCGCCGCCTACGCGACCGGGCGCATGTTCGGCAGCCACCGCATCACCCCCCACATCTCGCCGAACAAGACCCTCGAGGGCCTGGTCGGCGGCTTCCTGATCGGCACCATGGGCTTCTGGTTCGCCGGCCTGTACCAGGACTGGCTCTCCGGCATCGACGCCCTCCTGATCGGCGCCGCCGTCGCCGCCGTCGCCCCGATCGGCGACCTCTTCGAGTCGCTGATCAAGCGCGACCTCGGCACCAAGGACACCGGCACCCTCTTCGGCCCCCACGGCGGCATCCTCGACCGCCTCGACGCCGTCTTCTTCACCGTCGTGGTCGGCTACTACCTCTCCGTGGCGCTGGTCTACTGACGCGAGTTCGCAATATTCCTTGTAGAGCAAGGAAAAATGCGAACTCGCGAGGGGAGCGCCTCGCCTCCGTATCCTCTGTCGGGCATGAAGAAGGTTCTCGTGCTCGGCTCGACCGGGTCCATCGGAACGCAGGCGCTGGAGGTGATCGGGCGTTCGCAGGAGCTGCAGGCGGTCGGCCTGGCGGCCGGCTTGGCCTGGGAGACCGCCGTCGAGCAGGCGCGCGAGCACGGAGTCCCGGCGGTCGCGATCGCCGACGCCGCGGCCGCCGAACAGGCCCGCGGGTGCTGGAGCGGGCGGGTCCTGGCCGGCGAGGAGGGGATCCGCGAGCTGATCGCGACCTCCGGAGCCGACCTGGTCCTCAACGCGATCGTCGGCGCCGCCGGGCTCGGCTCGACCATCGTCGCGCTCAGCGAGGGGATCGACGTCGCCCTGGCGAACAAGGAGAGCCTGGTCCTCGGCGGCGAGCTGGTGATGGCGCTGGCCGAGGCGACCGGGGCGCGGCTGCTGCCGGTCGACTCCGAGCATTCGGCCCTCTTCCAGCTGATCGGGGCCGAGCCGCCGGGGACGGTCGAGCGGCTGGTCCTGACCGCCTCGGGCGGGCCCTTCCGCGGCCGCGCCGACCTTTCCGAGGTCAGCGTCGCCGACGCCCTCGCGCATCCGACCTGGCGGATGGGGGGGAGGATCACGATCGACTCGGCGACCTTGATGAACAAGGGCTTCGAGGCGATCGAGGCGCACCACCTCTTCGGCGTCGGCTACGAGCGGATCGAGGTCGTCGTCCACCCGCAGTCGCTGGTCCACTCGCTGGTCCACCTCAACGACGGCTCCTCGCTCGCCCACCTCGGCTACCCCGACATGCGGGTGCCGATCTCCTACGCGCTGCACCACCCCGAGCGGGCCGACGTCGACGTGCCGCGGCTCGACCTCGCCGCCGCCGGGTCGCTGACCTTCGAGCCGCCCGACCTCGAGACCTTCGCCTGCCTGCGCCTGGCGCTGGAGGCCGGTCGCGCCGGCGGCACCGCGCCGACCGTCCTCAACGCCGCCGACGAGGTCGCCGTCGCCGCCTTCCTCGAGGAGCGGATCCCGTTCACGGCGATCCCCGCGGTGATCGAGCGGGTTATGGGGCAGATTCCCGCGCAGCCCGTCAGCCACTTCGACGACCTCTTCGCCGCGGACGCCGAGGCCCGCGAACGCAGTCAGGAGCAGGTCAGGGAGGCGATGCCCGCGTGAGCTGGCTGCTCGTCTTCCTCGGCTTCTGCTTCCTGATCATGATCCACGAGGCGGGCCACTTCCTCGCCGCCAAGGCGACCGGGATGCGGGTCGAGCGCTTCTTCCTCTTCTTCGGGCCGACGATCTGGTCGTTCCGGCGCGGCGAAACCGAGTACGGCGTCAAAGCGATCCCGCTCGGCGGCTACGTGAAGATCACCGGCATGAACCCGGAGGAGGACGTGCCTCCGGAGCACCGGGCGAACGCCTACTTCCGCAAGCCCGTCTGGAAGCGCATCGTCGTCGTCGCGGCGGGGCCGGCGGTCAACATCGTCCTCGCCTTCCTGATCCTCTTCGGGGTCTATGCCGCCAACGGGCGCCAGGAAGCAGACCAGCGGGTGGGCGGAGTCAAGGCCGGGATGCCGGCGGGGAAGGTGCTGAAGCCCGGCGACAGGATCGTCGCGATCGAAGGCAGGCGGTTCCCGAGCCTCTCCGCGGAAGAGCGCCTGGAAAGGTTCGGAAAGCTCGTCGCGTCCCATCAGTGCGCCGGCAAGCAGGTCGACCGCTGTGTCGCGACGACGCCCGTGAAGATCGAGGTCGAACGCGGCGGCCGGCCGAGGACCTTCACGGTCTACCCCCGCTACGACGCCGAAGCCGAACGCGCCCTCATCGGCTTTTCCTACGGCAGCAGGAACATCGCCGTCGGCGCCGGGGCTGCAGCCTCCGAAGCGGGCAACGCGATCTGGTCGGTCGCCCGCGGCACCTTCCACGTCTTCACCCACCTGTTCGAAGAGAAGCAGCGCAAGCAGGTCTCCGGCGTGGTCGGGATCAGCGACGTCGGCCACCAGGTGATCGAAAGGGGCCTCGAACAGTCGCTGCTGCTCCTCGCCCTGGTCAGCCTCTCGCTCGGTCTGATCAACCTGCTGCCGATCCTGCCCCTGGACGGCGGCCACATCCTCTGGGCCGTGGTCGAGAAACTGCGCGGTCAGCCGGTCTCCCTGCGGGTGGTCGAGCGGGCGACGGTGGTCGGCTTCGCCCTCGTCCTGATGCTGATGGCCCTCGGTCTCACCAACGACATCGGCCGGCTCACCGGCGAAGGCTTCAACCTCCGGTAGCGGCCCCGCCGCCGCGCCTCAATAAGCTTCGGATATGGCTTCCAAACGGCAGATCTGGGTCGGCGGCGTGCCGATCGGCGGCGGCGCGCCGGTCGCCGTGCAGACGATGACCAAGACCGAGACCGCCAACGTCGAGGCGACGATGGAGCAGATCCGCAAGGTCGCCGACGCCGGCGCCGACCTGGTCCGCTGCGCGGTCCCGCGCGAGCAGGACGCCGGGGCGCTGAAGACGATCGTCCGCGAATCGCCGATCCCGGTGATCGCCGACATCCACTTCAACCACACGCTGGCGCTGAAGGCGATCGACGCCGGCGCCCACTGCATCCGCCTCAACCCGGGCAACATCGGCGGCCGCGAGAAAGTCGCCGAGGTGGCGGCGAAGGCGACCGCGGCCGGGGTGCCGATGCGGATCGGCGTCAACTCGGGCTCGCTGCCCAAGCACCTGCACGCGCTCGAGCGCGAGAACCCGGTCGAGGCGCTGGTCGCCGCCGCGGTCGAGTTCGTCGAGCTGATGGAGGGACTCGAGTTCGAGAACTTCAAGGTCTCGATCAAGTCGACGAACGTGCCGAACACGATCGCCGCCAACCGCCTGCTGGCGGAGAAGATCCCCTACCCGCTGCACCTCGGCGTCACCGAGGCGGGGACGAAGTGGGGCGGCTCGCTGAAATCGGCGGTCGGCCTGGGGACGCTGCTCGCCGACGGGGTCGGCGACACGATCCGGATCAGCCTCTCGACCTTCCACGCCGAGGAGGAGGTCAAAGTCGCCTGGGAGATCCTCAAGGCGCTGCAGCTGCGCGAGCGAGGCCCGGTGCTGATCGCCTGCCCGACCTGCGGGCGCCTCCAGTTCGACATGGACTCGGTGGTGGCCGAAATCGAGCAGCGCCTCGAGAGCTACGGGGAGCCGGTCGAGGTCGCCGTCCTCGGCTGTGCCGTCAACGGCATCGGCGAGGCCAGCCACGCCGACTTCGGCATCGCCGGCGCCAAGAACGAGGGCCTGATCTTCGCCGGCGGCAAGCCGCTGCGGAAGGTCCCGCAGGCGAAGCTCGTCGACACCCTCTTCGAGGAGATCGACAAGTCCCTGGACCGCGGCGGCGAGGTCGAGTTCGACGAGGCCGAATCGCGCGAGGGCGCCGAGTGGGTCGCCAACATCGAGCGCGAAAATGCCGGCGACCTCACCCCCGAGAAGATCGCCGCGATGGAGGCCGAAGCCGTCGAGCGCGGCGAGTCCGACAAGGTCCTGCTCGACGAGGACGCCTCGCCCACCGCCGGGCGCCGCTTCACGCGGGCCTGATCGACTAGCTTCCGGGCCTCGGTTTCTCCCGATTCCGACCGACCTTGGCAGCCAAGTCGAAGAACAAAGGCGTCTCTCCCTCCAGGCAGGAGGACTTCCCCGCCTGGTTCCAGGCCGTGGTCCGCGAGGGCGAGGTGGCAGAACTCGCCCACGTGCGCGGCTCGATGGTGATCCGCCCCTGGGGCTATGCGATCTGGGAGCTGATGCAGGCCGAGCTCGACCGCGAGATCAAGGGCAGCGGCGCCAGCAACGCCTACTTCCCGCTCTTCATCCCGCTCAGCTACATCGAGAGCGAGGCCGAGCACGTCGAGGGCTTCGCCAAGGAGATGGCGGTGGTCACCCACCACCGCCTCGAAGAGGACCCCGAGAACCCCGGGCATCTGCGGCCGGGCGGGAAGCTGGCCGAGCCGCTGGTCGTGCGACCGACCTCGGAGACGATCATCGGCCGCTCGTTCGCGAAGTGGATCAACTCCTACCGGGACCTGCCGCTGATGGTCAACCAGTGGGCCAACGTGGTCCGCTGGGAGATGCGCCCGCGGGTGCTCCTGCGGACGACCGAGTTTCTCTGGCAGGAGGGGCACACCGCCTTCGCCGGCGAGGCGGAAGCGCGCGCCAACGCCGAGCAGATGCTCGAGGTCTACCGCGCCTTCGCCGAGTCCTTTCTGGCGATGCCGGTGCTGACCGGCGAGAAGCCCGAGGAAGAGCGCTTCCCGGGGGCCGAGGTGACCCTCTCGATCGAGGCGATGATGCAGGACGGCAAGGCGCTGCAGGCTGGGACCTCGCACTACCTGGGGCAGAGCTTCGCGGAGGCGGCAGAGATCACCTTCCTCGACAAGGAGGGTGAGCGGGGGCTGGTCCACACCGCCTCCTGGGGCGTCTCGACCCGGCTGCTCGGCGCCCTGATCATGAGCCACAGCGACGACATCGGCTTGCGGCTGCCGCCGACGGTGGCGCCGCACCAGGTCACGATCGTGCCGATCCCGCGTGGGGAGCAGGGACCGGCGGTCCTGCAAGCGGCCGAGGAGCTGGCGCGGGAGATCGAAGGCCTCGGCTTCGAGGGAGCACCGGTGCGGGTGAGCGCCGACCTCCGCGACCGCGAACCCCCGGACAAGCGCTGGGAGTGGACGCGCAAAGGCGTGCCGCTGGTCCTCGAACTGGGGCCGCGCGACCTCGAGCAGGGGGTGGTGGCCTTGCGGCGGCGCGATGCCGGGGACTCGAAGCCCGACTCGCTGGACCGCGCCAAGGTCGCGGAGGCTATCCCGGCGCTGCTGGCCGAGATCCAGGGCGCCTACCACCGGGCGGCCGCGGAGCGCCTGCAGTCCCGCACCCGCCGCGACATCGCGACCTTCGACGAGTTCCGCGAGTGGTTCGACACAGACCCGGCCGACGCCGACGCCGGCGGCTTCGTGCGGGCGCCTTGGAGCGAAGCTCCCGAGTCCGCGCGGCTGCTCGAGGAGCTCAAGGTCACCGTTCGCTGCCTTCCCTTCGACCAGAGCCTCGCCGACGGTGCGACCTGCGTCCTCACCGGCAAGCCGGCGGTCGCCGAAGCGATCTTCGCCAAGGCGTACTAGGGCGATGGCCGGCCCGGCGCTCTCCGATGACTGAGCACGACCCCTTCGGGCGCGGGCGAATCCGCCGCCTCTTCGGACTCGACCGCAGCGCGCCGCCCCCTCCCTCGACCCGCAAGGGGGAGCCGCTGCGCCCCTGGACGATCCCGAACGCGGTCGGCTACGTGCGCCTGGCGGCGCTGCCGGTCTTCCTCGTCCTCGCCTACGGCACCGAAGACGGCACCTCGGTCGCCTCGGCGATGGTCTTCTGGGCGATCGCCGCCGGCGACTACCTCGACGGCATCCTCGCCCGGATCACCGGCCAGTACAGCCGCATGGGGGCGCTGCTCGACCCGCTGGTCGACCGCCTGACGATCCTCTCGGGCGCCGTCGTCTGCTGGAGCTTCGAGCTGCTGCCGCGCTGGGCGCTGGCGCTGCTGGCGCTGCGCGAGCTGACGATGCTCGCGATCGCCTCCTACGGGCTCCGCCATGGCGTCGACATCGAGGTCAACTGGCCGGGGCGGATCTCGGTCTTCCCGATCATGGGCGGGATCTTCCTCGCCCTCCTGGCGCCGGGCTGGGTCGCCACCGCACTGCTGATCTGGGGCCTGGCGATGGCGATCCTCGCCACGGTCCTCTACGCGCGCGAGGGGCTGCGGGCGGCACGCCGGGCCGGCGCCGTTAGCTGAGCGCCAGATCCGGCCCAACCCTTAACCTTCAGTTGAACCTTGGGCCACCGGGGAGCTATCATCGATCTCCGCGCAAACGGAGGCACCGCCTCCTCGAGTTAGGAGCACGATGGAGGAGACCTTTCCCGATCTCGGTTCCCTCAGCGACAAGGAGCTGAAGGACATGATCGACAACCTGACGGCGGAGGAGAACGAGATCTCCTACAAGCGGCGCGTCCTGCACGGGAAGATCGACATCCTGCGCGCCGAGCTCGTCAACCGCCTGCGCCACAAGCGCGAGGCCGGCGACTCGCTGATCTCCGGCGACGACGTCGAGCAGCTGACCGAGATCCTCGCCGGCAAGACGCAGCCGCTGCCGGAGGACGACCCCGCCGCCTAGGGCCGGGGAACCAGTCATGGCTGTCCACTGTCCCGAGTGCGGCTTCGCCAACCCCGAGGGGGCGAATTACTGCCAGAAGTGCGGCGCCTACCTCGGCGGCCCCAAAGAGGCCGGCGAGGAACCGACGACGATGACCTACAAGGTCGACGAGACCGGCGAGATGAAGCCGGTCGACATCGACGAGGTCGTCTCCGAGGCCGGGGCGGCGCTGGTGATCCGCAGCGGCGGCGGCCGCGCCGGCGAGAGCTTCAGCATCGACGACGAGCGGGTCAGCATCGGCCGCAGCCCCGACGCCGGCGTCTTCCTCGACGACGTCACCGTCTCTCGCAACCACGCGCTGCTGGTCAAGCGCCGCGACGGCCTCTACATCGACGACCTCGGCTCGCTCAACGGCACCTACGTCAACCGGCGCCGGATCGAGTCCCACCGGCTCGCCGACGGCGACGAGATCCAGGTCGGCAAGTACAAGCTGAGCTACCTGGAGAAGTAGGAATGACGGTCTCCGAACAGACCGGGCGCGCCGGGGCGCCGAGCCGCCCCCGCAAGGCGCTGACGATCGGCGCGGTCTGCAAAATCCTTCAGGGCGAATTCGACGACGTCTCGATCTCGAAGATCCGCTACCTCGAGGACCAGAAGCTGCTGAGCCCCCGGCGGACCTCCGGCGGCTACCGCCTCTACAGCCAGGCCGACGTCGAACGGCTGCGGACGATCCTGCGCCTGCAGCGCGACGAGTTTCTGCCGCTGCGGGTGATCCGCCAGGAGCTCGCCTCCGGCGGCGACGTGGTCCTCGCCGGCGACGGCGAGCGCAAAGCGAACTCCGGCGCGGTGCGGCGGGCGATCCTCGTCGACACCTCGCGCGCCTACCTGACCCTGGAGGAGATCCTCGAGGAGACCGGTGCCCGCGAGGAGCTGGTCGCCGAGCTGGAGAACTACGGGATCGTGCAGCCGGAAAAGCGCGAGGGCAGGACCGTCTACGACGAGACCGACCGCGAGATCGTCCGCGCCGCCAACGAGCTCTCCCGGGTCGGCGTCGGGGCACGGAACCTGCGCGTTTTCCGCTCCTCGGCCGACCGCGAGGCGAACCTGCTGGAAGCGCTGCTCGGCCCCTCGCTGCGCTCGCGCAACCCCGAGCGCCGCAAGGAGGCGCTGCAGAGCCTCGAGAGCCTGGCGGCGACGGTGTCGCACCTGAAGCACCTCCTCCTCGTCAGGGACCTCCGCCGCCTCGCCGGCGACTGACGGCGTCCTCGGTCGCTCGCGTGCAGAGCACGCCACGCTCCCTGCGTCCTTGTCAGAGTGTCGGGAATGGCGCGAGTAACTAGGCAACGGACCATCGACGCTTCCCCCGCCGACGTCTGGAAGCTCGTCGCCGACCCCTACAGCCTGCCACGCTGGTGGCCGCGGACGGCGCGGGTCGAGAACGTCGACGCCAAGCCCGGCGGCAAGCGGACGCAGTGGACGAAGGTGCTGCAGACCGCCGAGGGGCGGGGGGTGCGGGCGGACTTCCGCTGCGTCAGCTCGGCCGAGCGCGAGCGCTACGTCTGGGAGCAGGAGCTGGAGGGGACGCCGTTCGCGAAACACCTGAGCGCGCTGCGGGTCGAGGTCGGGATGCGCGAGCGCGACGGCGGAACCGAGGTGAGCCTGACCGAGGAACAGACGCTGAAGGGGATGTCGAAGCTCGGCTCGCCGCTGATGCGCCGCGCCCGCCGCGAGATCCTCGACGAAGCCCTCGACGGGATCGAGCGGGCGCTGACGTGAGTGTCGAGAAGCTCTCGCATAGCGAGAGGAAAGCGACATGAAGTGGTGGGGGTGGGGCGACCCGGCGGTCAAGCCCACGCTCGACGACGAGGCGCTCGCAGTGCTGCGGGAGCGGATCGGCGAGCTCGAGCCCTGGCCGCTCGCCCGGGAGCTCGGCGATTTCGAGCTGCCGGCCGGGGAGGCGCTGCCGCGGGTGCTGATGGACGCGTTGGGGGAGGGGAACGTCTTCACGGACGACGAGGACCGGCTGCGCCACGCGACCGGGCGCGGCTACGCCGACCTGGCGCGACTGCGGAACGGGGGGCTGGACGCGGCGCCCGATGCCGTCGTCACCCCGCCCGACGCCGAGGCGCTGCGCCGCGTCATCGACGCCTGCGCGGCCGAGGGCATCGCGATCGTGCCGTTCGGCGGCGGCACCAGCGTGGTCGGCGGGGTGGAGCCGATCCGTGGCGGCCACGGGCGGCTGGTCAGCCTCGACCTCGGCTCGCTGCGCCGCGTCGAGGTCGACGAGCGCTCGCTGACCGCGCGGCTCGGCGCCGGCCTGCGCGGGCCCGAGGCGGAGGCGGCGCTCGCTCGCCGCGGCCTCACCCTCGGCCACTTCCCGCAGTCCTTCGAGTACGCGACGATCGGCGGCTTCGCGGCGACCCGCTCGGCCGGCCAGGCCTCGAGCGGCTACGGCCGTTTCGACGCCCTGGTCAGCTCGGTTCGCCTGCTGTCGCCGGCGGGCGAACTGGCGACCCTGGAGACCCCGCACACCGCCGCCGGCCCGGCGCTGCGGGACCTGGCGATCGGCTCAGAGGGCGTCCTCGGGGTGATCCCGGACGTCACCGTGCGGGTGCGGCCCGCCCCGACCGCGAAGCGCTACGAGGCGTGGATGGCCGAGTCCTTCGCGGCCGGCGCGGAGATCGTGCGGGCGCTGGCGCAGGGGCCGGGGCTGCCAGAGATCATCCGCGTCTCCGACGAGGAGGAGACCGAGGGGACGCTGGCGCTCTCGGGTCCGCGCGGGCTCAGCGGCAGCCTCTTCGACCGCTACCTCGGTCTGCGCGGGCGCCGCGGCGGCGTCCTGGTGATCGTCGGCTTCGAGGGTGACGAGGAGTCGGTCGCCCGTCGCCGCGCCCTCACCGTCCGCGCCCTGCGCGAGGGGGGCGCCGCCTACCTCGGCCAGGCCGCCGGCCGCGCCTGGGAGCACGGCCGCTACCAGGGGCCCTACCTGCGGGACACGCTGATGGGGATGGGTGCGATGGTGGAGACGCTCGAGACCTCCCATACCTGGAGCCGCTTCGGCGAGCTGCACGAGGCGGTCGCCACCGCGATCCGCGGCGCCCTCGCCGCGCAGGGCACGCCGGGCCTCGTCTTCTGCCACCTCTCCCACGCCTACGCCGACGGCGCCTCGCTCTACTTCACCTTCATCGCCCGCGCCCGCCGCGAGGCCGCTCTGGAGCAGTGGGCGGCGGTCAAGCGGGCCGCCTCGGAGGCGATCGTCGCCCACGGCGGCACGATCACCCACCACCACGCGGTCGGCCGCGACCACGCCCCCTACATGGAGGCGGAGGTGGGGCGGACCGGCCTCGACGTCTTGCGCGCGGTCAAGGACGAGCTCGATCCGAGCGGGATCATGAACCCGGGCAAGCTCCTCGCGTAACGCGGCGCGGCGCATCCCTGCGTCCTCGGTCGCTCGCGTGCAGAGCACGCCACGCTTTCTGCGTCCTTGGCCTGCTTGGCCGCGTCAACCCAGACTATTTTTTGGCCGCGCCGATGATCGGGCCGGTGACGGCGCCGCGCAGGGCCGGCGTGCCGGTGTATTGCGGCGCCTTCTTCTCCTTCGTCGCCTGCGCCAGCGAGGCTTTCAGCCGCGATTCGTCGGTTTTCGTGATCGCGATCTGGTCGAAGGTTTCGTTCGCGAGGTAGGCGAGCACTTCGACCGGGACTTCGACCTGGGCGCTGATCTTGCCGCTCTTGCCGACCGCGGTCGAGGCCAGCGGCAGCATCTTGTCTTCGGAGGCGGCGAGCCAGACGGTGTAGCCCTCGCCGGCTCCGGTCTGTTCCAGGCCCTGCGCGTAGACCTGCAGCGCCAACCGCTTCTTCACCCGCCCGAAGACCGCCAGGCCCGATGCTTCGCTGCCGTCGACCGGGTTGAGGACGGCCTTGGTCACCTTCTTGCCCTGCTTGTCGGCCGCTTCTTCCAGCGCCGCCTTGGCGTTCTCGCTTTCGCCGGTCGTCGTCGTGTCGCTGGAGCTCGAGCCGCCGCCGCTGGAGACCAGCAGGATGACGAGGAAGACAACGACGATCGCCACCCCGGCGAGGATCGCCCACAACCCCCGGTTCTCCAGCAGCTTCGCCTCGCGAACGACCTCTTTGGGCCCATGCCCATGCTCGCGATGCGGGATCGGCTTCGGGCGCTGGGGGGCAGGGGGCTCCCCCTCCGGAGCAACAGATGGGGAGGCTCCGGAGGGGGAGCCCCCTGCCCCGAGCGGAGCCGGAACCTCCGGCGCGGGGATGCCATCCGCTTCCAGGTCAGCTGCCGCTGCTGTGGCCCTGGCGTGAACGTCCTCGACGGAGGTTCCCAGGAGAGCGGCAAGGTCGTCGTAGCCGTCAGCGCCTCGCTGCGCGAGCAGGCGCAGGATCGCCTTCTGGTCGTCGGAGAGAGCCAAGGACCGGAAGCCTATTAGGGTCCCGGGGCGTGAACGACGATGCTGAGGTTAAGGCTGCGCATTTCGACGAGCTGATCGGCACCGAGTGGGTCAGCGACGACCCCGACGACGCTCGCGTGCGCCTCTCGGTCCGCGACGAGCTGCGCCAGCCCTTCGGCCTCATGCACGGCGGCGTGATGTCAACCCTGGTCGAGAGCGTCTGCTCGCGCGCCACCGCCGGCGCGGTCTACGACGACGGCATGGCGGCGATGGGCCAGTCAATCGACCTCAGCTTCATCCGCCCGGTCACCCAGGGCGCGGTCGAAGTCCGCGCCCGGGCCCGCCACCGCGGTCGCACCACCTGGATCTGGGAGTGCGAGGTCCTGAACGACGAGGGAAAGCTGTGTGCCCTCGCTCGTATGACTATTGCTGTGCGGCGACGGCCAGAGGGTGCCTGACAAGGACGCAGGGAGCGTGGCGTGCTCCGCACGCGAGCGACCGAGGACGCCGTCAGGCACCCTCTGGGCTAGCCGCCGAAGCGGTTCGTTATCGGCAGGCGCCGATCCTTGCCGAAGGCCTTCGGGGTGATGCGGATCCCGGGCGCCGCCTGCCGGCGCTTGTACTCGGCGCGGTCGACGAGGCGGATCACCTCGTCGACGGTCTCGGCCGGCATCCCGGCGGCGATCATCTCCTCGCGGCCCTCGTCGCGCTCGACGTAGCTCTCGAGGATGCGGTCGAGCAGCTCGTAGGGGGGCAGCGAGTCCTCGTCGCGCTGGTCGGGCCGCAGCTCGGCCGAGGGTGCCCGCTCGAGCACGCTGGCCGGCACCAGCTCGCGCCCCTCGCGCTCGTTGCGGCGGCGGACCAGGTCGTAGACGAGCTGCTTCGGCACGTCCTTGATCACTGCGAAGCCGCCCGCCATGTCGCCGTAGAGGGTCGCGTAGCCGACCGACATCTCGCTCTTGTTGCCGGTCGTCAGGACGAGCCAGCCGTGGCGGTTGGAGAGCGCCATCATCAGGTTGCCGCGGATCCGCGCCTGGATGTTCTCGGCGGTCAGGTCGGGCTCGGAGGGTTTGGTCGGGTCGCGGGGGACCGCCGCCTCGGGCTCGTCGAGGTATCCGCGCAGCGCCTCCTCGTAGCCGGCCATCATCGGCTCGATCGCGATCTCGATCGCCTCGCAGCCGAGGTTGGCGGCGATGTCTCGCGCGTCCTGCTGGGTCTCCAGGCTGGAGTGGGGGGAGGGCATGACGACGCAGCTCAGCCGCTCCGCCCCGACCGCGTCGGCGGCCAGCATCGACACCAGGGCCGAGTCGATCCCGCCCGAGAGGGCGACGCCGACGTGCTTGAAGCCGTTCTTGCCGACGTAGTCCCGCAGCCCGAGGGTCAGCGCCCCGTAGACCTCGTCGAGATCGGAGAGCGGCTCGGCCCGTCGGGCCGGGGCCTCACTCGGCACCTTGCAGACCAGCAGCTCCTCCTCGAACTGCGCCGCGCGGGCGATCACCGTCCCGTCCGGGGCCGTGACCAGGCTCTGGCCGTCGAAGACGAGCTCGTCCTGGCCGCCGACGAGGTTGCAGAAGGCGAAGTGGGCGCCGTAGGCGCGCGAGCGTTCGCAGAACATCGCCTCGCGCTCGCGGCCCTTGCCGCGGTGGTAGGGCGAGCCGGAGGGGTTGGCGATCAGGAGGGCGCCCGTTTCGGCCTCGGCCTGGGCCGGGCCGCCGGGCAGCCAGACGTCCTCGCAGATCGTCAGCCCGACCTCGGTCCCGCCGGCGGCGACCGTCTTCGATTCGCTGCCGGGGATGAAGTAGCGCTGCTCGTCGAAGACGGAGTAGTTGGGGAGGCGGTTCTTGCGGTAGACCGCCCGCACCTCGCCGTCGCGCAGGACCGCGATCGAGTTGTGGGCATGGCGGGCGTCGTCGGGCTCGGCGGCCGGCTCGGCGAAGCCGACCAGAGCGGTGATCCCGCTCGCCGCCGCCGCCAGCTCCTCGACGGCGCGCTGGTTGGCGGCGAGGAAATGGGGCTTGAGGTAGAGGTCCTCCGCCGGGTAGCCGGGGACGCAGAGCTCGGGGAATATCGCCAGCTCGGCGCCCTCGGCGCGGGCGCGGCCGATCCAATCCGCGACCTTGGCGGCGTTGGCGTCGATCGCGCCGACGGTCGGGTTGATCTGGGCGAGGGCCAGGCGCATCGCGATCAGGGGCTCGTGGGGTCGCTCATACCCGAAGTATCCCGTCTGCATCCCCGGAGCTACTTTCCGGCGCAGATAGGGTTCCTGAGGCATGCGGAACCGTCGCCACCTGGTCGGGACCACGTCGGCGGCGCTGCTCCTCGCCCTCGCCGCGGCGCCCGCTGCGCGGGGGGCCGTCGACGTCGCCCCGGCGACCGTCGCCTCCGGCGCTCAGAAGCCGTTCATCATGCCCGAGGAACGGCCGACCGAACACCGCGCGCGGCCGACCGACAAAGCCGACCCGAACCGCAACGCCTACTCGGTCCCGGAGGCGAAGAACTCGCCCGCCTGCTCGCGCCACTTCTGCGTCCACTGGGTCGACCAGGGGCTCGACGCGCCCGACCTGACCGACCGGAACGGCAACGGCATCCCCGACTTCGTGGACCAGGTGCTGAAGGTCGCCGAACACGTCCACAACGTCGAGAACCGGAAGCTCGGCTGGCGCGAGCCGCGCAGCGACGGCCGCCAGGGCGGGCGCAACGGCAAGACCGACGTCTACCTCTCGCAGATCGGCGGCCAGCTGTTCGGCTACGCGGCGCCGGACCGGGGCCAGGCGACCAAGCGCCACCGGATCCCGCGTCGCCTGCACGGCTACCTCGTCCTCGACAACGACTACAGCGCCTTCGAGTTCCCGGGGACGAGGCCGCTGAAGGACCTCGAGGTGACCTTCGCCCACGAGTACAACCACATCCTCCAGTTCGGCTACGACGCCTACCAGGACCCCTGGTTCGCCGAGTCGACGGCAACCTGGATGGAGGACCAGGTCTACAACAACATCGACGACTACCTCCGCTACGTCCGCCACTGGGTGAAGCTGTGGGAAACGCCGCTGACGACGAGCTCGATCAAGATGTACGGCAGCGCCGTCTGGAACCAGTGGCTGGCGCGCCGCTACGGGGAGTCGATCATCCGCAAGGCATGGGCCGGGGCGATCCAGGCCAAACCCGGCGGCTTCTCGGTCGCCGGCTACGAACGCGCGATCCACGCCGCCGGCGCTTCCGACTTCAGCCACGACTTCGCCCGCTTCGCCGCCGCGCTGCCCGAGTGGCGCACCGGCCGGGGCTTCCGCGAGAGCTACCTCTATCCGGACGTCCAGCGGCAGGGCCACCTGCTGCTGAAGGGCAAGGTGCTGACCCGCACGCTCGACCACACCACCTTCCAGCTGCTGCGGGTGAAGGCGCACCGCGGACGGGCGGTCGTCGTCCACGTCATTGCGCCGCGCGGCACGGCGGCGGGCCTGGCACTGGTCGGCCGGCTCGGCAGCGAGCGCCACGGCCGCCCGGTCACCCGCCTCGACTTCAAGCGCGGCGGCGGGGACCTCAGCGTTCGCCTCGCCCGCCCCGGACGCTTCGAGCGGATCACCGCCGTCGTCGTCAACGCCGACGGGCGCGAGCGCGGCTTCAGCGCCCGCCGCCTCGACTGGCTCTACCTGACCGACGGCCTGCCGTTCGAAATCAGCGGGCGGATCGTCCGGTAGCGAGCGGGGCGGAGCCGTTGCCGGAGGCGGTGGCCGCTGCGGCTTTCCCGGGCTTCGCCTTCTTCGCCTTCTTCTGGCGGGCGGTGGCGACGACCTCCTGCGTCGCCGCCTCGAGGTCGAGGGCGAAGCTGTCGAGGTCGGCCATCCCGTCGTAGTCGCCGACCAGGCCGAAGTTGACCTGGCCGTTGTAGGACATGATCCCGACGCAGAGCGCCTGGCGGCGGGCCAGCGGCACCATCGGGAAGATCGACTCCATCTTCCGCCCCAGCACATAGAGCGGGAACTGGGGCCCGGGGACGTTGGTGACGACGAGGTTGAAGAAGCGCTGGGCCGGCTGCAGGCGAGCCGCCTGCGAGGCGATCGTCGAGGGTGCGAAGTCGGTCAGCCTGGTGAGAATCTCGGCGCCGACCGCCTGGCCGGAGGCCTTCAGGTCGCCCATCTCGGCGCTCATCAGCCCGAGCCGCTCGACCGGGTCCTCGCACCAGACCGGCAGCGGCGCCATCATCGCCGTGATCCGGTTGCCGAGGGCGCCGTGCTCCTCGTCGGCGCGGACGCTGACCGGGACCATCGCCCGCAGCTCGAGTCCCTCGGTGTCGTGGCCGCGGGCGCGCAGGTAGCGGCCGAGGGCGCCGGCGACAATCGAGAGGATGACGTCGTTGACGGTGCCGCCGTGGGCGTCCTTGACCCGCTTCAGCTCGCCGAGGTCGGCCTGGGTCATCTGGAAGCGGCGGTGGGGGCCGATCTCGAGGTTGAAGACGGAGTGGGGGGCGGCCATCCCGGCGCTGATCATCTTCGAGGTGGCGCCGACGCCGCGGAGGACCTGGCGCGGACCGCGCAGCGCCGCGCGGAAGCCGCGGTAGATCTCCTTCGGGCTGGTCAGCCGCTCCTTCAGCGCTTCGGAGAGGAGGCGCATGTCGGTCGGCTCGGGAGTGGCGAGCCAGGGCGGCGCCTTGTCGGGCGTGCCCTGCGGCTCCGGGTCGAGGTCGAAGAGGACGGTGGTGATGTCGACGCCGGAGACGCCGTCGACCAGCGCGTGGTGGCTCTTGCCGATGATCGCGAAGCGGTCGCCCGAGAGTCCCTCGACCAGCCACAGCTCCCAGAGCGGCTTGGAGCGGTCGAGCTGCTGGGAGAAGATCCGCGCCGCCAGGTTGCGCAGCTGTTCGTCGGACCCCGGCGCCGGCAGCGCGGTCTGGCGCACGTGGTACTCGAGGTTCAGATGCGGGTCGTCGACCCAGACCGGCCGGCTCTGGCCGAAGGGGACGAAGCGAAGCTTCTGGCGAAAGCGCGGGACCAGGTGCAGCCGGGAAGCGATGTGGTCGCGGAACTCCCGGTGGGTCGGCGCCTCGCCTTCGAAAATGCTGACCGACGCGACGTGCATGTGGGCGCCGGAGCGCTCCAGGTGCAGGAAGGAGGTGTCCAGGCCGCTGAGTCGTTCAGGCTTCGTCATCTATCCATGTTCGCACGCCTGTCCAGGTCGCGCAAAGGTCGCCCGGAGGGCTTGTTCAAGCCCTTTTCGGCCGACGGTGCAGGGCCTTGTGCGTTTGGCGATTATGTGCGTCCGCTCACATTCCCGCTCCGCGCGCCCGCCTAGCGTGTTCCGCCTGAGAACGAGCTAAACGACCTGCCGAGTCCCCCGCGCCCAGCGCGGGGGAGCGGGGGACCCACTTGTCGCGCCTGGCGCGGCGGGGGCGAATCGGGCGGCGAGCCGCCCGTAGCGAGAGCCGGAGATACCGGCGATCGCGAGCCCGTCAGCTAACCCCGTAGGCAGATGGAAAGCGAGCTGACGAATACATGCGAAAGCACATGCCCGCGGTGGCTGCTGCCGCTGCGCTCTCGATCGGCCTGGCGCCGGTGGCGGCGCAGGCCGGCGGTCATCACCGCCACGAGCGGTCGCGCTCCCACGTCTCCCTGCACCTCAGCACCCACTCGGTGCTGGTGGGGGACGGCCTCGCGGTGCGCGGCAGGGTGCGGCCGAGCGGCCGGCACCGGGTCAAGGTCGTCTTCCGCGGCGCCACGAGCGGCGTCCGCGGAGAGTGGACGAAGCCGAACGGGACGTTCGCGCTGCGCTGGCTTCCCGGCCGGACCGGCAGCTACGCGGTCAGCGTCCACGCCGTCCACGACCGCCACGCCCGCGCTTCCGACAGCCCGCGCCGGCGCGTCACCGCCTACCGCCTGGCCGGGGCGTCCTACTACGGCCCGGGTCTCTACGGCAACGGCGTCGCCTGCGGCGGGACGCTCGAGCCGGGGACGATCGGCGTCGCCAACAAGACGCTGCCGTGCGGGACCAAGGTGAAGCTGCGCTACCACGGGCGGACCGTGACGGCGCCGGTGATCGACCGCGGCCCCTACGTGGCCGGCCGCGACTACGACCTGACCACCGCGGTGAAGGAGAAGCTGGGCTTCCCCGGCGTCGGCACGGTGATGGCCAGCCGCTAGCTCGAGGGTCCCACCGCTCGCTCCGCTGTTCCTTTGCCTCGGTAAACCGGGCAAAGGAACAGCGGAAGCTAGGACGCGAGGCCGAGGCGGAGCTGACCGTCGGTTGGCTCCGCCTCGGTCGCCTCGCCCTTCTCGCCGGACTCGAAGGAGGCGACGCGGACGCCGAGCAGGCGAACGGGCCGCTGCGGGTCGTAGGCGCGGAGGAGATCGAGGGCCACCGGCCCGACGACCCCCGGGTCGTTGGTCGGCGCCTCGACCGTGTGCGAGCGGGTGGCGTTGGTCCAGTCGTCGAGCCGGACCTTGATCCCGATCGTACGGCCGGCAAGCTCGCGCTTGCGCAGGCGCCGGCAGAGCTCCTCCGAGAGCTCGTGCAGGTGCCGCTCGAGCTCCGAGCGCTGGGCGACGTCGACGTCGAAGGTGATCTCGGTCGACTGCGACTTGGTCTCGTGCTCGGGAGTGACCGGGGTCGAGTCGAGCAGGCTGCCGCGGGCGTGCAGCCAGGCCCCGGAGCGGGGGCCGAAGGCCGATTCGAGCTCCTCGCGCCGGCGCCGGCGCAGGTCTGCGAGCGTCCGGATCCCCATCGACTCCAGGCGCGAGACCGTCTTCGGCCCGATCCCGGGAACGAGGCCGGGGGAGGTCTCGGCGAACCGCTCCAGCGCGTCCTCCCGCGAGAGGACGACGAGCCCGCGCGGCTTGCCGAGCTCGCTGGTGATCTTCGCCAGCATCCGCGACTCCGAGATCCCGACCGAACAGGTCAGCCCCGTCCCCACCCGGATCTCGTTGGCGATCCGCCGCATCACCGCCTTCGGCGAGAAGAGCCCGGTCAGGTCCAGATACGCCTCGTCCAGCCCCACCACCTCGACCACCTCGACATTTGCCCGCAGAACGTCCATCACCTGCGCCGAGGCCTCGCGGTAAGCCGGAAAGTCCGGCGGCAGATACACCGCGTCCGGCAGGCGCCGCCGCGCCACCGCCGCCGGCATCGCCGAATGGATCCCCGCCAGCCTCCGCGCCTCGTAGCTCGCCGTGGTCACCACCGCCCGAGGACCCGACCCGCAGACCACAACCGGCTTCCCCCGCAGCTCCGGCCGCCGCCGCAGCTCCACCGACGCGTAGAACGCGTCCATGTCGAGGTGGGCGATACAGCGGGTCCAGTCCCTCACAGCCTCAGATTAGGCCGCTGGCCAGCGGAGGCAATAGCGAAGACCCACTCAGGTCGGGATCGCGTAGATCTCGCCGCCTGCTTCGACCACCTTCTTCGGTTCCAGCGGCGCGGGGGGAGGGCCGGCTAGGACTTCGCCGGTTGCGGCGCTGTACTGGCCGCCGTGACAGGGGCAGACGATGGTGCCGTTTTCGTAGCCGACGGTGCAGCCGGCATGCGTGCAGACGGCGCTGAAGGCCTTGAGGTTGCCTTCGGAGTCGCGGATGAGGATGTCGGGCGAGCCGTCGCCGGGGTCGCCATAGGTGGCGGCTTGGCCCTTCGGCAGGCGCCTCCCGGGGGCCAGCTTGACGGCGTTCGCGGGCACCTTCCCGTTGGCGGGCGAGCTGGAGGCGGCGCTGTTTCGTGCGCTGGAGCTGCCCCCGCTCCCGCCGTTGGTCCCGGGTCCCTTGCCGCCGCCGGTCAGCGTCTTCGCCGCCGTGTAGCTGCCCCTGGCGAGGGTGGAGATCCCGGCGATCGCCAGCGCGCCCGCGGCGAATTGGGCCAGCAGCACCCGCCGGGTCGAGGTCGCGGCGGCCTCCGGGCTCTGGTGGAGGTCGGGCGGGCGCAGGCTGGTGCGCCGCAGCAGCGCCTCCGACGATTGCAGGGAGACGTTGTCGAGCGCCGGCTGGCCGCTCGCCCCGGTCAGCACGAACGGCAGCCAGGCGAAGCTGAAGACGAGATCCGGGCCGAGGAAGTACGGGGTGGTGTTCCAGCTGGCGGTGAGGAAGAGGAGGAAGTTGAGCGCCAGCCCGCTCGCCGCGGCGGCCTGGGTGTAGAAGCCGGCGGCCGTCAGCAGCCCGATCGCGATCTCGGCGATCGCGACCCCGACCCCCGCCACCGCGGGATGCGGGATCGCGAAGGTTTCGAGGATGAAGCCGCCGGGCGTGCCGTTGGCGAAGCCGTGCAGCTGGGTGGCGATGTAGGTCGGGGCGCCGGGGTGGAGGAAGCCGGGGTCGGAGAGCTTCTGGATCCCGGCGTAGACGAAGGTGCCGCCGAGGAAGAGGCGGAGCGGGAACAGCGCCAGGCCCGGCGAGAGCTTCGGCGGCCGCGGTGGCATCGAGGCGAGTATCGGAGCGGCGGCTTAACCGCTCCTAATGAGACCGGAGCGGCATCTCGGCGAGCACTAGGCTTAGGCGATGGCTTCTCCTGAGGCGAAGAACCTCGAGGCGATCTCGCAGGCGATCGACCAGCACAACCGCAACTGCCCGTTTCCGGCAGCGGAGGTGCGGATGAACCCGTTCGAGGTCGAGCGGCTGGGCTGGGACACGATCCGGGGACTGCCGGTGGTGCCCGACGGGGAGATCGGGACGGGACGGTTCCGAATCGTCTGCTCGCGCGACATGGAGGACGACGGGCTGGAGGTAGTCGAGGCCGTCGGCAAAGAGCTCGAGACGGTCGCGCCGACTCGGAATTGAGTGCGAGTCTGTGAAAACGGGCGCTGTACGCCGGTTTTCACAGACTCGCGGATCAGACGCTGTTCCAGAAGTCCAGGCCGGACGATTCGAGCCAGTTCTGGGCTTCGATGTTGAGCTGGGTGATTTCGCCGCTGAGGATCAGGAAGCCCATCGCGATCAGGATCACGCCGCCGACGGCGACGATCGCCTGGTAGTGGCGCTTGACCACGGCGAACGCGGTCGTCATCCGCGAGAACGCCAGGGCGGTGAGGATGAACGGGATCGCCAGGCCGGCGGAGTAGACGGCGAGGAGGAAGGCGCCGCGGGTGGCCGAGTCCGACAGCGACGCGGCCGAGAGGATCGCGCCCAGCGTCGGCCCGATGCACGGCGTCCAGGCGATCGCGAAGGCCGCGCCGGCGACGATCGGGCCGCCCTTGCCCGCCCGCTCCAGCAGGGCGTCGACGTGCCACTCGCGGTTCAGCCTGGTGACGAAGAGGCTCGCCACGAAGAGCACGCCCATGGCGACGATCAGCGCCCCGGAGATCTTGGTCAGCAGCTGCTTGTGGTCCTGGAGGGTCGAGCCGATGCCGGTGCTCGCCAGCCCGAGGAGGATGAAGATCGCCGAGAAGCTCGCGACGAAGAGCAGGCTCGGGCCGAGCACCCGCCGCCAGCCCGCCTCGTCGAGCTCGGCCGCGGAGACGCCGGTCACCGCCGAGAGGTAACCGGGGACGAGCGGCAGCACGCAGGGGGAGAGGAAGGAGACGATCCCGGCTACGAGGGCGGCGAAGATCCCGACCCCCGAAGCCGGATCGGTGCTGATGGCGGCATGGACCACGGCCCCTCAGGATAGCCTCAGGACCGTGTCGGACCGGCGATCGTCGTCCCGCCTCTTCAACGCCTCGGGGAGGGCGCGGGAACTGCGCGCCTCGCCGCTCTTCGCGATCGGCCCGAGCGAGCCGGGCCCGGCGATCCGCCGCGGCTTCCTGCTCGCCGTCCCGATCGGGCTGGCGCTAGCCGTCGAGCTCGCCTTCAACGCGCCGACCAAGAGCGCGATCGCCGCCGGCGCCCTGATCAACGGCTTCCCCGGGATGGACGCTCCGGCCAAGGCCCGGGCCGGCTGGCAGAGCGCGACCGCGCCCCTGATCGGCATCGCCGCCTGCCTCGGCGTCCTCAGCAGCCAGACCGGTCCGACCGCGGCGCTCGCCCTCGGCCTGCTCGGCCTGCTCGCCGGCTACTGCTTCGCGGTCTCGCTGCGGCTGGCGATCGTCGGCCTCTCGGTCACCCTGGCGATGCTGATCGCCCAGGGCCTCTTCCTGCCGGCGAGCGACGCCCTGCCGGCGCTGCTCTGGGGCACGGTGGGCGGCCTCGGCCAGGTCGCCTGGTCGCTGGTCGTCTGGCTGGCGGTCGACAAGGAGACCGACGGCGCCGACAAAGCCTGGAACACCCGCGCCGCCGCCACGGCGCTGCGCGCCAACCTCACCCTCGCCTCCGAGAGCGCCCGCCACGGCATCCGCTTCGGCATCGCCCTCGCCGCCGGCGTCGCGATCTACCGCCTCCTCGGCCTCCGCGACCACGGCTTCTGGATCCCGCTGACGATCCTCTTCGTCATGCGCCCCAACCGCGAGGAGACCGACCACCGCCTCGTCCTGCGCGCGCTCGGAACCGTGCTCGGCCTCGTCGTCGCCACCGCGGTCGCCGAGGCCTTCGCCGGCGACGACCTCGTCCTCGGCACCGTCCTCACCGTCGCCGCCGGATTCAGCTTCGGCCTGCTCACCGTCCAGTACGCGCTCTTCACCGCGGCGATCACCACCTTCGTCGTGCTGATGAGCTCGACCCTGGGGGAGGGGGCATTCCGCGCCGCCGGGCAGCGCGCGCTCGGTACCGCGATCGGCATCGCGATCGCCTTCGTCGTCTGGCGGCTGTGGACGAATCCGCGTTCCGCGCTAGATTTGGCTGGTCAGCCAAACGTGGGAGGAGCGGAGAGTTGAGCAAGACGTACGTGATCGGGGCCGGGATGACCAAGTTCGAGAAGCCCGGCACCAAGGAGGGCGACTACCCCGACTGGGCCAAGGAGGCCGGCGAGAAGGCGCTCGCCGACGCCGGCATCCCGTATGAGGACGTGCAGCAGGCCTACGCCGGCTACTGCTACGGCGACTCGACCTACGGGCAGCGGGCGCTCTACCAGCTCGGCCTCACCGGGATCCCGGTCGTCAACGTCAACAACAACTGCTCGACCGGCTCCTCGGCGCTGTTCCTGGCCCGGCAGGCGGTCAAGGGCGGGATCGCCGACTGCGCCCTGGCGCTGGGCTTCGAGAAGATGGAGCCGGGCTCGCTGGGGGTCAAGTACACCGACCGCACCAACGCCCTCGACAAGCACGCGATGCGGATGTTCGAGCTGCGCGACCCCGAGCAGTCGCCCCCGGCCCCGCAGATGTTCGGCAACGCCGGCCGCGACCACATGCAGAAGTACGGCTCCGAGCCCGACCACTACGCCTGGATCGGCTGGAAGAACCACAAGCACTCGGTCAACAACCCCTACGCCCAGTTCCAGGACGAGTACTCGCTGGAGGACATCAAGGCGGCGAAGATGATCCACGACCCGCTGACCAAGCTGCAGTGCTCGCCGACCTCCGACGGCTCGGCCTGCGCGATCGTCGCCTCCGAGCGCTATGTCGAGGAGCACGGGCTCTGGGAGCGGGCGATCGAGATCGCCGGCCAGTCGATGGTCACCGACCTCAGCAGCACCTTCGACGAGAACGCCGACTGCATGACGATCGTCGGCGCCGACATGTCGAGGACCGCGGCCGACGCCGCCTACGAGGAAGCCGGCGTCGCCGCCGCCGAAGTCGACGTCTGCGAGCTGCACGACTGCTTCAGCGCCAACGAGCTGATCACCTACGAAGCGCTCGGTTTCGCCGGCGAGGGCGAAGCGCACAAGCTGGTCGCCGAAGAAGCGACGACCTACGGCGGCAGCGGCCCGGTGGTCAACCCCTCGGGCGGCCTGATCTCCAAGGGGCACCCGCTCGGCGCGACCGGCCTGGCGCAGTGCTCGGAACTGACCTGGCAGCTGCGCGGCGAAGCCGACAAGCGCCAGGTGGAGGGCGCGAAGACCGCCCTCCAGCACAACATCGGCCTCGGCGGCGCCGCCGTGGTCACCGTCTACAAACCGGCGACCTAGGGACGGTCGCCGCAACGGAGGAGGAGCGAGATGGCGAAGGAGCGGCGGTCACTGAGCGGCAAGGTGGTGGCGATCACCGGCGCCGCCCGCGGGATCGGCAAGGCGACGGCGAAGGCCCTGGTCGCCAAGGGATGCCGGGTCGCGATCGGCGACCTCGACCTCGAGCTGGCGGAGCAGACCGCGGCCGAGCTGGGCGGCGGCACGGTGGCGCTGGCACTCGACGTCACCGACCACTCCTCCTTCGAGCGCTTCCTCGACGAGGCCGAAAGGCAGCTGGGGCCGATCGACGCGGTCGTCAACAACGCCGGGATCATGCCGGTGACCCCGTTCGAGGAGGAGAGCGAGGACTCGATCCGCCGCCAGATCGACATCAACGTGGGCGGCGTCATCACCGGCACCCAGCTGGCGATCAGGCGCCTGCGCCCGCGCGGCGGCGGCTACATCGTCAACATCGCCTCGCAGGCCGGGAAATCCGGCGTCCCTGGGATCGCCACCTACTCGGGGACCAAGCACGCCGTCGTCGGCCTCAGCGAGGCGGTGCGGACGGAGCTGCGCGGCAGCGGCGTCGAGGTCCTCTGCGTGATGCCGACCGTGGTCAACACCGAGCTGACCAGCGGCGTCGGCCAGAAATGGGTGAAACCGGTCGAGGCCTCAGACGTCGCCGACGAGATCGTCGAGGCGATGGAAGTGCCGCGCTTCGACGTCTTCGTCCCGCGCGCCAACGGCGTCCTCTACAAGCTCCTGGCGCCGCTGCCGCGCAGCTGGCGCGAGGCGCTGGGCCGAGCGATGAAGGTCGACAAGCTGATGACCGAGGTCGACCACGGCGCCCGCCGCGCCTACGAGGATCGGGCGGCAGCGAGCAAGAGCGGCGCCGCAGAGCCCGCTGCGGAGGAAGCGCCGGCGCCCCAGCGTGACGCCGCTTAGCGACGATTGGCGAGTTGTGGGGGCTATAGCCGCCCCAACTCGCCAATCGCAAGCGGACGCTGAACGCGGCCCGGCCCAGATCCGTATGGCTCCACGAAATCGACAAGAGGGGGGCCTTCGTGGGACGGATCTATGACGCGACCTGGGGACGAGCTTTCTCTGCCTACTACGACCGTGCCTTCAGGGCGACCGAAGAAGCGGGCCTGCGCGAGATGCGCCGCGACCTGCTGGCGGGAGCGCGGGGGAGGGTGCTGGAGCTCGGCGCCGGAACCGGGCTGAACCTCGAGCACTACCCCGTCGAGGTCGAGAGCCTGACCCTGACCGAGCCCGACCCGCACATGTCGAAGCAGCTGCGGCCGAAGTTGGCGCAGTCCGACCATTCGGCGGAGCTGCTCGAGGCACCCGCAGAACAGCTGCCCTTCCAGGACGAGAGCTTCGACACCGCCGTCGTCACCCTGGTCCTCTGCACGGTTCCCGACCCGCACGCCGCCCTCGCCGAGACCAAGCGCGTCCTCAAACCGCAGGGCAGGCTGCTCTTCCTGGAGCACGTCCGCTCCGAGAACCCGGGCACCGCCCGCTGGCAGGACCGCCTCGAACGCCCCTGGCGCTTCCTCGGCGACGGCTGCTACTGCAACCGCGACACCCTCGCCACGCTCGCCGCCGCCGGCTTCGAGGTGAGCGCGGTCGAAACGGGCGAACTACCCAAGGCCCCGCCGATAGTAAGGCCGCTGATCCAGGGCAGCGCCACCCCCAACGCACGATAATGGTGGTTATGTCAACTTGAGGCGGGAGCGGCGGGATGCCCTAGCTCGCCCCTTCGATCGCCGCTTCGAGGGCCGCCGTGGATTCCGGCGTGCCCAGCAGTTCCAATTCCTTGCTCTGCGGGCCTTCGACGGCGAAGGACGGCGTGCCGGAGAAGCCGAAGCCGTGGGCTTCGGCGGTCGTCTTTTCGACTGCGGGCACGAGCTGCTTGCGTTCCCGGTTCCACTTCGCGAGGTCCTTGACGCCGGCGCCCTTGGCGACGGCTTCGAGGAATTCGTCGGTGACGTAGCCGGAGTGCTCTTCGCCCTGGTTGCGGTAGAAGAGCTCGAGGTAGCTCCAGCCGCGGCCCTGCTTGCCCGCCGCCAGCGCCGCGGCGCCGGCCGGGATCGAGTCTTCGTCGATGATCGTGAAGTTGCGGAAGTCGATCTTCACTTCGCCTTTCTTGACCCGACTTTCGATAATCGACGGCAGCACGTTTTCCGAGTAGTACTTGCAGGAGGAGCACTGCAGGTCGCCGAACTCGACCAGTTCGACCGGCGCCTTGGGGTCGCCGAGGACCATTTCGCTCTGCGGGATACCCGCGAGGAGCCGGTTCACCTCGGCCTCTTCCTTGACGTTGGAGGCGTCGCCGCCACCGCCTCCCGAGGTCGCGACGATCAGCACGACGACGGCGACGACCGCCAGGAAGACGGCGCCGGCGGTCAGCTGCAGCAGGCGCTGCCGTCGCTCGCCGCCACCGGCCTGCTGTTCGACCGCGATTCGTTCTTCCCTGCGCTTCTCGCGCTCTCGCTTGCTGCTCACCGGGCTCTCCCTCCTTGGGCTATCTCTGGTCCGCCAGGGCCGCCCCGCCGCCGCCCGCGTAGCCGATCAGCCTCGTCGCGTTGAGCAGGAAGAGGATCGTCATCAGCATGGCGCTGGCGACGCACCACTGGCAGATCGCTTCGATCTTGAATAGCTCGAGGTAGGTCAGGTAGACGCTGAAGCCGAAACCCCCGAGCGCGGTCGCGAAGCCCGCGAACCGGGCCGCGTCGTTGGCGAAGAAGGCGCTCGCCAGCAGGACGACGTAGCCGACGATCCCGAAGACGGCGATGTTGACGCCGGCGATGTGCGAGTAGGTGCTGTCGGCGACCGTCTGGCAGCCGCTGCCGCCTGCGAGGCAGGCGGGCGCGCCACCTCCCGAGTCGGCGATCGTGATGTAGGTGGCGACGCCGATGCCGAGCGCGGCGACGAAGGCGATCAGGCGCCGCAGGTTCCCCTCCCTAGGAAATCTCATCGCGTTGAAGATAAGGCTTTCGTGTAAAAGGCCGCTAATGCGCGGGAGAGCCTTCCCCCCTGCCAGGCCAGCGGCGACTCGCCCTCGCCCTCGCTGACCAGCTTGGCTTGCGGCAGCGCCTCGGCGTAGGCTGCGGCCGCCGCGTAGGGGTGCCCGGGGTCGGCGTCGTCGCCGCTGGCGACGACCAGCGCCGGCACCTGCAGACCTCGCAGCTCCTCCATCAAGCCGAAGGGCCGCGAGCGCGGCACCTGGCGCAGCGCCCCGGCCAAAGCGTCCAGGTGCTGCTGGCGCAGCATCCGCTCGCGGGTGAAGCGCAGCACCGAGTCGCGCCGGCGCGGGTCGATCCCCTGGTTCTCGCCGATGTAGGCGACGAAGCCCTCGACGCCGCCGCTCTCCAGCGCCGCCGCCAAGCCGTCCCAGTAGCGCAGCGACTCGGGGTCGATCGCGCCGAGATACGTCGGCCCGATCGCCGCCAGGCCCGCCAGCCGCTGCGGGTGTCGCAGCGCGTAGGCAACCGCCGTGTGGGCGCCCATCGAGTGGCCGCCGAGAAAGAAGCGCTCCTCGCCGACCTCCGCCGCGACGACCCGCTCCAGGTCGTCGACCAGCTGCGGGTATCCATAACTCCGCTCCCCCGGGGCGGGGTCCGACTCGCCGTGGCCGCGCGCGTCGTAGGCGATGACGCGGTAGCCCGCCCGCGCCAGCGCCCGCGAGCCGTGGAGGACGTAGCGGCGGGTCGCCGTGACCCCGTGGCAGAGGACGACCGCCGGCCCCTCCCCTTCCGCCTCGCCGCGCAGGACCGGCGCCGGCCCGACCGCGAAGGGCTCCGCCCCGGGCGGCATCAGCCCGGAGGCTTGATGTGGGTTAGGCGCGTGCGTGGATAACCCACATCAAGCCCCGAGCGCCGCGACCGCTCGCTCCAGGTCCTCGACCGACTCGTAGCTGCCGCCCGTCCGCGAGACCGTCCTGTGGCGGACGACGCCGTCGCCGTCGATCACGAAGACCGCCCGCTGCACGTAGCGGCCGCCGGGCGCGTCCTTCAGCCCGGCCAGCCGTCCCAGCGGGCCGACCCAGCTGGTGACGCCGTAGCGCCTGGCGACATCGAGGTCCTCGTCGGCCAGCAGCGGCACGTTCAGTTCCTGCTCTTTGACCCAGTGCTCGTGGGAATCGACCGACTGCGGCGAGATCCCCAGCACCGCGGCCTCGAGCCGGTCGAGCCGGTCCCCTTCGTCGCGGTAGTTGCAGAACTGCTTGGTGCAGACCGTCGTCGCGTCGCCGGGGTAGAAGGCGAGGATCAGGTTGCGCCCCGCGTAGTCGGCGAGCCGGTAGGTCCTGCCGCCCGTCCCGGGAAGCTCGAAATCGGGGGCTCTGTCGCCGACCTCCACCTTGGCCACCCGGCCAGGTTAGCGGCCGCCGCGGGCGACTCCCTAACCGTGTTCGATCGTCACTTCTTCGATCAGGACGGTTTGTTTCGGTTTTTCTTCCGGCGTCCCGAGCTTGCCGATCCGCTCCACCGTCGTCATCCCCTCGCTGACCTTGCCGAGCAGGGCGTATTCGGGCGGCAGCCCGGCGTCGGCCCCGGTGACGACGAAGAACTGGCTTCCCGAGCTGCCGGGCGGATCGGCCGAGCTCTTCGCCATCGCGACGACGCCCTTGGTGTAGGCGAGGTTGGCCGGCGGCTTCTCGGTCACCTTGTAGCCGGGGCCGCCGGCGCCGGTCCCTTCCGGATCGCCGCCCTGGATGACGAATTCGGGGACGATGCGGTGGAAGGTGAGTTCGTCGTAGAACCCTTCTTCGGCGAGGAAGGCGAAGGAGTTGGCGATTTTCGGCGCCCGCTTGGTGTCGAGGGCGATCGAGAAGGTCCCGCAGCTGGTCTTCACCACCGCGGTCGCTTCTTCGCCGGGCTTCAGCACCTGCTTCGGCTTCTTGAAGCTGACCGTCTTCGGCGCCGGCGCTTCGACCGTCTTGCAGCCGTTGGCGCCCGCTTCGGTCGATGAGGAGCCGGAGCCGCCGCCGCGCGAGATCAGGATCGCGGCGACGATGCCGACCCCGACCACGGCGAAGACGCCGAGGATGATCCAGCGCTGGTCGGGTCCCTGCTTCTCCACGACGCGGAACCCTATTGGATCGAGGCGACGGCGAGTCTGTGAAAAGCGCTCTTGAAGAGGGGTTATTGCGGAATCGGCGCGGGACCTACGATCCCGGGGTGGCCTCTTCCCCGCCTCTGACCCCGCTCGCCGCCGCGGTCCTCCACGTCGGCGCGCCGGAGCGGATCCTGCAGATCGAGTGCGGCGACGGCGACGGAGCGCTCTTCCTCGCCCGGGAGTTCCCCGCTGCGCGGGTGCGCGGCGTCGACCGCTCCGGGGAGGCGGCGAGCCGCGCCGCCGCCCGGATCGGCCTCGACCCCGAGGGCCGGATCGCCTTCAAGCAGGGCCGCCCGCGCTCCCTGCCCTTCCCCGACGACCAGTTCGACCTCCTCGTCGCGGTCGACGCCAGGCCCGGCGCGGCCGAGGCGGCGCGGGTGCTGCGCCCGGCCGGCTTCCTGGCGCTTGCCGCGACGCGTTCCCCGGAGGTGTTGAAGGGGCTCGGCGGCGCCCTGCTGCGGCGCCGTCTCTCGCGTCACGGGTTCGAGTCGATCTGGTCGGAAGCGGCTGGAGACGGCAGCTTTTTCGTCGCCCGCCTGAGGGGCGGCGGGCCGCCGGGCCTCGCGCTTTAGGCTGGGCCGCGATGGAGATCGCCGCGACGCCGCTGACCCTGCTCGTCAACCCCTCCTCGGCGGGAGGGAAGAGCCTGAAGCTGCTGCCGCGGGTCGAGGCGGCGCTCGACGCCCGCCGCGCCGCCTTCCGGGTCGAGCGGACGCGCAGCCTCGAGCACGGGGTCGAGCTGGCGCTGCGCGCCGCCGAGCTCGGCGAGCTGCCGGTGGTGGTCAGCGGCGACGGCCTGCTCGGCGCCGTCGGCGGCGCGATGGCCGGTTCGGAGGTGCCGCTGGGCCTGATTCCGGCCGGGCGCGGAAACGACCTGGCGCGGGCGCTGGGCATCCCGACCGAGCCGGAGGCCGCCGTGGCGACGCTCCTCGCCGGCAGCAGCCGCCGGATCGACGTCGGCGAGGCCAACGGGAAGCGCTTCCTCGGCATCGCCAGCATCGGCTTCGACTCCGAATGCAACCGGCTCGCCAACGAGACCCACTGGCTGCGCGGCAACCTCGTCTACGCCTACTCGATGCCGCGCACGCTGCTCGGCTGGAAGCCGGCCCGCTTCACCCTCGCGGTCGGCGAGGAGCGCCGCCGGATCAGCGGTTACTTCGTCGCCGTCGCCAACAACAGCGTCTACGGCGGCGGGATGTGGGTCGCCCCGGAGGCGAAGATCGACGACGGCGAATTCGACGTCGTCTCGATCGGCGAGCTCGGCAGGCTGCGCTTCCTCTTCAGCCTCGGCGAAGTCTTCAAGGGGACCCATCTCCAGCGCGAGGAGGTGAGCGTCTTCCGGACGCCGCAGCTGCGGATCGAAGCCGGCCGTCCCTTCCCCGTCTACGCCGACGGCGACCACCTGACCGAGTTACCGGTGACCCTGCGGGTGCTGCCGCGCTGCCTCTCGATCCTCGTCCCACCGGGCTACGAGGACGGCCCCGGGTGAGCGCCGGCGGCGAGCCGACGCTCACCCTCTTCGGCGCCAAGCTGGCGCTCTCGCGGGCGCTCGGCGCCGCCAGCCGCCGCAGCGGCCGCGGCGGCGGCACGACGCTGCCGGGGCGGGTGCTGCTGCGGTTGGAGCCGGAGGCGATCGCCGCGCTCGGGGCGCGCCTGGGCGGGGGCACGACGGTCGTCAGCGCCACCAACGGCAAGACGACGACCGCCGGGATGATCGCCGCGATCCTCGCCGCCGCCGGCCGCCACCCCGTCCACAACCGCGCCGGCTCGAACATGACCTGGGGCGTGGCGACGGCGCTGCTCGAGCAGGAGGGCGAGGAGGGACTGTTCGAGGTCGACGAGGCCTGGCTGCCGCGGGTCGCCGAACAGCTCGAGCCGGAGACGATCGTCCTCGGCAACCTCTTCCGCGACCAGCTCGACCGCTACGGCGAGATGGAGGCGCTGGCCGACGACTGGGCGCGGACGGTCGCCGAGCGGGTCGGCCGCACCGGCTTCGTCTTGAACGCCGACGACCCGCTGATCGCCGACCTCGGCCGCGACCCGGCGGGCGAGCGCCGCGACGGCGTCCTCTATTTCGGGATCGAGGACGACTCGCAGGCCCTGCCGCAGCTGCAGCACGCCTTCGACGCCAAGCACTGCCGCCGCTGCGGCCACCCCTACGCCTACGAGCGCGCCTTCGTCGGCCACCTCGGTCACTACTCCTGCCCGAACTGCGGCGCCCGGCGGCCGCGGCCGGAGGTGGCGGCGACGCGGATCGAGCTGCACGGGATGCGCGGCTCGGAGGCGACCGTGCGGACGCCGCGGGGCGAGCTGCGGCTGGAGCTGCCGCTACCGGGCCTCTACAACGTCTACAACGCCCTCGCCGCCCTCGCCGCGGGCCTGCGTCTCGGGGTGGCGCCGGAGCGGATCGCCACGGCGCTTGGGGAGATGCGCGCCGCCTTCGGCCGGGTCGAGACGATCGAGGTCGGCCGCGTCCCGGTCTCGATCCTGCTGATCAAGAACCCCGCTGGCGCCAACGAGGTGCTGCGCACGCTGCTGCTGGAGAGCCGCGAGGGCGAGGGCGAGATCGACCTCTGGGTCGGCCTCAACGACCGGATCGCCGACGGCCGCGACGTCTCCTGGATCTGGGACGCCGACTTCGAGCTCCTCGCCGGCCAGGTCCGGCGAGTCGTCTGCGCCGGCAGCCGCGCGCCGGAGATGGCGCTGCGCCTGAAGTACGCGGGCTGGGCCGAGGAGGCGATCGAGGTGGTGCCGGCGATCGCCGCCTCGCTCGACGCCGCCGTCGCCGGAGCCGAGGGCCGCCTCTTCGCCCTCCCCACCTACACCGCCCTGCTCGAGCTGCGCAAGCTGCTCGCCGACCGCGGGCTGGCGAAGGAGTTCTGGAAGTGAGCCGGGACACCCCAGCCGGGGAGAGGGCTTCAGGTCCCCATGGGGTCAAGCGCGAGTGTTCACCCCCCGAGGCGGCGATCTGGCACGAGGTCGAGAACGGCGCCTACGGCGCCGACCTGCCGCTCTGGGAGGAGCTGGCCGAGCGCTGCGGCGACCCCGTCCTCGAGCTCGGCTGCGGCACCGGCCGCGTCGCTCTGCACCTGGCGCGACGCGGGAACCGCGTCTATGGGCTCGACCGCGACCCCGAGCTGCTGGCGACGCTGCGCGAGCGCGCCGCCGATCTGGCGCCCGCCGCGGCGGGCGGAGAGGCCGGTGCGGGCGGGAGGCGCGGAGGGTCGGGTGCGGCCGCGGCGGGCGGCGTCGTGGCGGTCGAGGCGGAGGCGAGCCGGTTCGCGCTCCCCGAGCCGGTGGCCCTCGCGCTCGCCCCCACCCACCTGCTGCAGCTGCTGCCCAGCCGAGCCGAGCGGGCCGAATGCCTGCGCAGCGTCGCCGCGGCGCTGCGCCCGGGCGGTCTCTTCGCGGCTGCGATCATCGAGTCGATGCCGCCGCCCGACGGCGCCCCCCCGCCCCTCCCCGACGTCCGCGAGGTCGACGGCTGGGTCTATTCCAGCCTGGCGGTCGAGGCGGCGGTCGGACCGGAGGAGATAGTCGTCCGCCGCCTGCGCCAGCTCGTCTCGCCCGAGGGTGCCCTGAGCGAGGAGTCGAACGAGGTGCGGCTCGCCACCTTCAGCGCCGACTCGCTGGAGGCCGACGCCGAGCCGCTCGGCCTGGCCCCGCTGGAGCGCCGCGAGATCCCGCCGACCGACCTCCACGTCGGCTCCACCGTCGTCCTGCTGGAGAGGAGCGCCTGATGGAGCTGCGCGTCCTCAGTCTCTATCCCGACCAGATGAACATCTACGCCGACCGCGGCAACATCATCTTCCTGCGGCGGCGCTGCGAGTGGCGCGGGATCGGCTTCGCCCACAGCGGCGCCGGCCCCGGCGAGCGCTTCGACCCCGCCGAGCACGACCTCCTCTACATCGGCGGCGGCCAGGACCGCGACCAGAAGGCGGTAGCCGCCGACATGGTCGCGACGAAGAAGGCGGCGATCGCCGCCGCGGCCGGCGACGGCGCCGTCCTGCTGGCGGTCTGCGGCGGCTACCAACTGCTCGGCCACAGCTACCAGATGGGCGAGGAGACCCTGCCCGGCCTGGGCCTCGCCGACCTGAAGACGGTGCGCGAGCCGGGTCCCCGCCTGATCGGCAACGTCGCGATCGAGGCCGACCTCGGCGGCGGGCCGCGGCTGATCGCCGGCTTCGAGAACCACGGCGGCCGCACCTACCTCGGCCCCGGCGCCACCCCCCTCGGCAAGGTCGTCTCCGGCCACGGCAACAACGGCCGCGACGGCTTCGAGGGCGTCCGCCGCGACAACGTGATCGGCACCTACCTGCACGGCCCGCTGCTGCCGAAGAACGCCTGGCTCGCCGACCACCTGATCGCCCTCGCTCTGGAGCGCCGTTACGGCACCCGCCCCGACCTGGAGCCGCTCCCCGACGAGCTGGAGCAAGCCGCCCACGAGTCGGCGCGAAGGGCAGCCATTTCAAGCTGAACGGTGCGCTTTATGTCGGCTATTTCGACATAAAGCGCACCGCGCTACCTACCGCTGGAGCCGAAGCCGCCGTCGCCCCGCAGCGACTCGCTGAGCGCCGCCGCCTCGACCGGTTCCGGAGTGGCGATCGGCGCGATCACCAGCTGCGCGATCCGGTCTCCCGGTTCGACCCGGAAGGTCTCGGCCGGGTCCGTGTTCAGCAGCAGCACCCGCAGTTCGCCGCGGTAGCCGGAGTCGATCAATCCCGGGGCATTGACCAGCGCGATCCCATGATCCCGCGCCAGCCCCGACCGCGGCAGCACCAATCCCGCATGCCCCGCGGGAATCTCCACCCCCACCCCGGTCCCGACCCCCCACCGCTCACCGGGCCCGATGTGGGCGGTCTCGCAGGAATAGAGATCCAGCCCCGCATCCCCCTCATGCGCCCGGGTCGGCAGGATCGCCCCATCTTTCAGCTTGAGAACAGAGAGCTGCACCGGCCGGGAGCCTACCGGCCGACCAGCACGTCTCGGGGTCCAGGGGGAGGGTCGCCGGACACTCCCCGCTTTTGTCCGCCGACCCTCCCCCTGGACCCCGTGCCGAATCAGGCGACAGCCAGATCGCTGAATCGGTGCATCTCCGCCGAGGGAACCTTCGCTGTCACCAGCACCCCGTCCTCGCGGTCGGTCCGCTCGAGGTCGCCGGCGACCTCGTGCAGCTCGTGCAGGCGACCCCCTTGTGAGTAGGGGATCAGCAGCTCGACCTCGGTCAGCGTCTCCTCGAAGGCTCGCTCGATCCGCTCGCGCAGCCGCTCCAACCCCTCGCCCTCCTGGGCGGAGACGAGGACGGCACCGGGGTGGTCGAGCTCGACTTCGCGGCGGGCGGCCTCGTCCAGCAGGTCGACCTTGTTGAGGACGAGCAGGCGCGGCTTCTCGCCGCCGCCGATCTCCTCGAGCACCTCGTCGACCGCCTGCATGTCGGCGATCCGTCGCTCCTCCGGCGCCGAGGCGTCGACGACGTGGAGGATCAGGTCGGCGAGCACCGTCTCCTCGAGCGTCGCCTTGAAGGCCTCGACCAGCTGGTGGGGCAGCTTCTCGATGAAGCCGACGGTGTCGGTCAGCAGGTAGCCGCGCCCGGAGAGCTCGAAGCTGCGCGTCGTCGGGTCGAGGGTGTGGAAGAGGCGGTCGCGAACCTCGACCTCGGCGCCGGTCAGCGCGTTCAGCAGGGTCGACTTGCCGGCGTTGGTGTAGCCGGCGAGGGCGATGCTCGGCAACGAGGAGCGCTCGCGCCGGGTCCGCATGACGCCGCGGTTGCGCTCCAGCTGTGCCAGCCGCCGCCGCAGGGCCGCGATCCGGTTGCGGGCGAGCCGGCGGTCGGTCTCGATCTGGGTCTCGCCGGGGCCCCTGGTGCCGATGCCGCCGCCGAGCCGCTCGAGGTGGGTCCAGAGACCCCGCATGCGGGCCATGTTGTATTCGAGCTGGGCCAGCTCGACCTGCAGCTTGCCCTCGGCCGAGTGGGCGTGATCGGCGAAGATGTCGAGGATGACGCTGGTCCGGTCGACCACCGGGACGCCCAGCGCCGCCTCCAGGTTGCGCTCCTGGCGCGGAGCCAGCTCGTCGTCGCAGGCGACCAGGTTCGCCCCCGCGGCGGCGATCTCGCCTTTCAGCTCCTGCAGGCGGCCGCGGCCGAAATAGCGGTCGGGGTCGGGCCGCGGCCGCTGCTGGGTCGCCTCGCCGGCGGTGGCGACGCCGGCGGTCCGCAGCAGCTCCTTCAGCTCGGCCAGCGGATCGCCCTCCTCGCGACCGTCGACGACCGAGATCGCCATCGCCCGCTGCCTGGCCCGCGGGTTCGAGACGCCTGCGCCGTCGGACGACGCCGCGTAGCGGGTCTGCGCCGTCCTGCCGTTTCTCGAACCTTGCACTCAGAGGAATTGTAAGCGCCGGCTCGGGCCGGATAGGGTGTGGGCCGTGAAGGTGTTCGTCACCGGCGGGACCGGCTTCATCGGCGGCGAGGTGGTCCGCCAGCTGCGCGAGCGCGGCGAGGAGGTGGTCTGCCTCGTCCGCAGCCCCGGCAAGGCGGCGGGCTTGAGAGAGCTCGGCTGCGAGCTCATCAGCGGCGACCTCGGCGACGAGCGGGCGATCCGCCGGGGCATGGAGGGCTGCGCCGCGGCGATCCACGCCGCGGCGATGTACGAGGTGGGGATCCCCGCCAAGCAGCGCCCCGCGATGCGCGAAGCCAACGTCGCCGGCACCGAGCGGGTGATGAGGGCGGCGCTTGAGGCGAAGGTGCCGCGGATCGTCTACGTCTCCACCGTCGGCATCTTCGGCAACACCCATGGCCAGGTCGTCGACGAGTCCTACAGGAATCCGGAAACCGCCTTCACGTCCTACTACGAGGAGACGAAGCTGGAGGCCCACAAGCTGGTCGAGCGGATGATCGCCGACGAGGGCCTGCCGGCGGTGATAGTCCAGCCGGGCGGTGTCTACGGCCCCGGCGACACCTCCCAGGTGGCCGATCTGATGGAGCAATTCTTCGCCGGCAGGCTGCCGCTGCTGCCGTTCCCCGAGCTGGGCATCTGCATGAGCCACGTCGAGGACATCGCCGGCGGGATCCTCCTGGCCCTGGACAAGGGCAGGCTCGGCGAGGCTTACGTGATCAGCGGTCCGGCGACGACGATGAAAGAGGCGATCGAGACCGTTGCCAAGGTGAGTGGCCGCAAGGCGCCGAAGCGCGCCCTTCCGACCGTCCTGATGAAGGCGATGGTCCCGATCGGCCCGCTGGTCGGGAGAGTCATGGGCCAGCCGCCCAACCTGCGGGAGCTGATCTCCTCCGCCGACGGCGTCACCTTCTGGGCGAGCTACGACAAGGCCAAAGGCGAGCTTGGCTACTCCCCCCGGGGCATGGAAGAGGGTTTGAGGCAGACGCTGGAGGCGGATTCGCGGTTCCCCGAACCGGTCGCTTGAGGGAGAGCCGGGGAAGGGTCGGCGGACAACAGAGCGGGGAGGGTCCGGCGACCCTTCCCCGTCTCTCCGATGACCGCCGCGGTTGACCAGGAACCGTAAGCTTCCGGCCGTGCGCGTAATCGACGTCATGCACCTGGGGCGGCCGCATGTGATCGGGTGCTGGGAGGTTGAGGGGGCGCTGGTCGATCCGGGGCCTGAGTCTTCGCTCGACACCGTGCTCGAGGCAATCGGAGGCGAGCAGCCGCGGGCGATTCTGCTGACGCATATCCACCTCGACCACGCCGCCGCGACCGGGGCGCTGGTGCGGCGGTGGCCCGATCTCGAGGTCTACGTGCACGAGCGCGGGGCGCCGCACCTGATCGATCCCTCGAAGCTGCTGGCCAGTGCGGAGCGGCTGTACGGGGACAGGATGGAGTACCTGTGGGGAACGATCCTGCCGGTGCCGGAGGAGAACGTCCGGGTCCTGAGCGGCGGCGAGACCGTGCTCGGGATGGCGGTCGCCTACACCCCGGGCCACGCCTCGCATCATGTCGCCTACTTCCACGAGGACTCGGGCACTGCCTTCACCGGCGACGTCGCCGCTTGCCGGATTCCGCCCTCGAAGCTCGTCGTGCCCCCCACTCCGCCGCCCGACATCGACGTCGAGACCTGGGGGGCCTCGCTCGACACCGTCGCCGCCTGGGAACCGCGGCGGCTGGCGCTCACCCACTTCGGCGCCGTCGAGGACGACGTCCCCGGCCATCTCGAGCAGGTGCGGGCAAGACTGCGCGAAGAGGCCGAGCTGGCGCGACGGATGGAGAAGGACGCCTACGACGCCGACAACGAGGACCGCATCCGCCGCGCCCTCGCCGCCGAAGGCATCGGCGAGGAGACCGCCGAGGAGCTTCTGCAGGCGGTCCCGACCGCCTACCAATGGAGCGGGCTCGATCGTTACTGGCGCAAGAAGGCCGAGCGCGAAGCTGCGGCGACGCGTTAACGCGCTTCGCCGGCCGCTCGACGCAGAACTTCCGCCAGCTCCGCGATCGTCTTCTCGACGGTGTCGAGAACAGGATCGTCTCGCCAGGACGGCGGCAGTCGTTCGCGCGCGCTCTCCCGCAACGCCACCGTGAGGGAGGCCATGTTGTCGGCCATTCTCCTCACTCGCCGCCCGGCGATGCCGAGATCGTCGCCAAGCCGATCCAGATGGCGGCCCCTGACTCGGTCAAGTCGGTACTCACCGCCGTACTTCATGCCCATCTTGCGCCCGAGCCGCCGACCGTAAGCGCGCGTCGAGAGCAAGTCGTACAAGGGCGCCAGCCGCGGAGACTCCGGCCCCTCGAGCAAGAGCGAGTAGTTCTTCGAGTGAGCGTCGGCATTGCCGATCGCGAAGTTGAAAAGCAGTGCCCCTAGGAAGCCAAGCAAAGCCTGGCCAGGGGCCGCCGCGTGCTCGCGGATCAGCATTCCGCAGTCGGCGACGCCTGGCCCGCCTTCGGACTCGTACTTCATCTCAGGCGGTCGGCCTGCCGCCTGGCAGAAATCCTCCTGATGAATGCGGTGGACACGCGAGCCCTCCTGGGACCTGTCGTAGCGCTGGACGACCAGAGCTTCGAGACTGGCGGCGCGCACCGGCACGGCAGTGGCGACGGAGAGGCCGACCTCTTTGGCGAGTGCCATGCAATAGGCCTCGTTCGCCACCAGTCCGGGCAGATCCGGCGGGGGAACCTTGATGATGTGGGTGCTGGGCGGACGACCGCGGGTAATCCCGATGCAGTGATCGTCCTGGAGCAGGACCGGCAGCTTGTCTCGCGTGCCGGCGAGCGAGAGACGTAGGCCTTCGTCGTCCCCCGGCCCCACCAGCAACGGCCGTCGTGGGAGCTCATCGAGCAACGACGCCAGTTGCGATTCCGAGAGCCGTTCCGGCGCCCGGGCGGACGCAAACGGCGGGTCCCCCCCGGGCGTAACGAGCGAAACCGCACCGGCGCACTCGCCGCCGATCTCCTGCAGCACCGTGAACGGGTTTCCCGCGGAGATGTGGAACGTGCGGGCGATCGAGCGCAGGAAATCTCCCTCCGGCAGGAGGCCGCTGAAGAAAGGGCGGCACTCGGGGTCTTCGTAGGGCTCCTCCCGGAGCGGGAGCGAAAGCGATATCGGCGTGGTCGCCTCGGTCAGCCACTTGCGGTCGTAGGTGAAGCGCAGCCTGGCGCCGTCGAGGCGCTCCAAGACCCCCGCTCGGTCATCGTGCAGGTAGACATCGAGCGTGCTCATCGCGATTTCAGGTAGAGGTCGAGGCCGAGGGCGGCGAGAACGCGCTGGATGCCCGCGTACTGCGCCGATGCCTTCCCCCGCTCCAGTTCACTGACGAAGCGGAGCGTCACACCGGAGACGTCGGCAAGCTCTCCTTGCGTGAGTTCCAGCTCCCGACGTCGCGCGCGGATCTGCGCTCCCAGTTCGAGGTGGTCTTTGATCGGCTTATCTTCCATTTTCCCGTTCGGGAAAACCATGACAGATAAAGCGGTGATTTGTCTCTTAATTTTCCCGTTCGGGAAAAACGTGTCACAAGCGGCGAGCTAAAAGCCCTAAATATCCCGTTCGGGAAAATCTAGCTCAGGTGCTCGCGCATGCGCTCGACGGCCTCTTCGATGCGCTCGTCGGGAGCGGTCAGGGCGATGCGGAAGAAGCCCTCGCCGCTCGGCCCGTACATCGAGCCCGGTGAGATGACGACGGCGGCCTCCTCGAGCACCAGCTCGCAGAAGGAGGTCGAGGTGTGGCCCTCGGGGACGGGGGCCCAGACGTAGATCGTGCCCTTCGGCGAGGCGACCTCGACGCCGATCTGGTCGAGCGCGGCGACGACGAGGTCGCGGCGGCGGGTGTAGGTCGCGTTCATCTCCCGCAGCGGCTCGCCGGGCCCGGCGAGGGCGGCGACGCCGGCCATCTGGATCGCCTCGAAGAGGCCCGAGTCGACGTTGGTCTTCAGCCGCCAGTAGGTCTGGATCGCCTCGGCGTTGCCGAGGATCGCCGCGCAGCGCCAGCCGGTCATGTTGTAGCCCTTGGAGAGCGAGAAGACCTCGACGCCGACGTCCTTGGCACCGGGCGTGGCGAGGAAGCTCGGGGCGACGTAGCCGTCGTAGGTCGTCTCCGAGTAGGCATTGTCGTGGACGACGAGGATCTCGTACTCCCTGGCGAAGGCGACGACGGTCTCGAAGAAGCCCTCGGGGACGATCGCCCCGGTCGGGTTGTTCGGGTAGTTGACGAACATCAGCCGGGCGCGCGAGGCGACCTCGGCGGGGACCGCAGCGAGGTCGGGCGCGAAGCCGAGCTCGGGCACCAGCGGCAGCAGCTCGGCCTCGGCGCCGGCGAGGATCGGCCCGCCGGTGTAGACGGGGTAGCCCGGGTCGGAGGCGAGAGCGACGTCGCCGGGGTCGAGGAAGGCGAAGCAGAGGTTGTAGATGCACTCCTTGGCGCCGATCGCCGGAATCACCTCGGACTTGGGGTCGATCTCGACCCCGAAGCGGCGGCCGTAGAACCCGGCGAAGCCCTGCCGGAACTCGTCGCGGCCGCGGTTGCTCGGATACTGGTGGTAGGCCGGGTTCGCGACCGCCTCCTGCATCGCCGCGACGACGTGCGGGTAGGTCGGCCGGTCGGGGTCGCCGATCCCGAGGCTGATCACGTCGATGCCCGCCGCGCGCTTGTCGGCGATCTGCTGCTCGAGTTCCTGGAACTTGTACGGGGGGATCGCCTCGAGGCGCTTGGAGGGGTCGGAGATGCCCATGGGGACGCGGGAATCTATGCGATCCGCCGGCCCGGCCGTCACTCGCCGTCGAGCTCGGCCAGGGCCTGCAGGAGCTCCGGCGAGAGTTCGCCGGCGAAGACCGGCTCGGCCCAGCCGTCGAGCCGGACCCGCAGGTCCTCGCCGACCTCGACGGTCAGCTCGCCGCCTTCGAGCTCGACCGTGATCGGGCTCTGCGCGCCGCGCAGGAAGGCGGTGACGGCGGCGCCGCCGGCGCCGGTGCCGGAGGAGAGCGTCTCCCCCACCCCGCGCTCGAAGATCCGCACCCGCACCCGGCTGCCGTCGATCTCGAGAAAGGAGACGTTGGTGCGGTTGGGGAAGAGCGGGTTGGCTTCGATCCCGGGGCCGATCGCGTCGAGATCGAGCTCGTCGAGCTCGGAGCCGACGACGATCGCGCACTGCGGGTTGCCGATCGAGACGTGCTGGAACTCCCAGCTGCGGCCGCCCGCCTCCAGCGTGCCGCGGCCGTCCTCGCCGCCCGAGGGGAAGTCCTTGGAGGCGGTCGAGGCGCGGCCCATGTCGACCGAGCAGGTCAGCTCGCCGGTGATCGTCGGCCGGATCGGCCCGGCGACGGTGCCGATCGCGAACTCGTCCTCGTCGGTCCAGTCGTGGCGGCGCAGGTAGAGGATCGCCTCGCGGGCGCCGTTGCCCGACAGCTCGGCCTCGGAGCCATCCGGGTTGAAGATCCGCAGGTCGGCGACGAACTCGGCGTCCTCGCTCTTGGAGAGCAGCAGGATGCCGTCGGCCCCGACCCCGAAGTGCGGGTCGCAGAGCCACTCGATCCGGGCCTCCGTCAGTTCCCAGGGGAGCCGCTCCCGCTCGAGGATCAGGTAGTCGTTGCCGAGCGCCTGCCACTTCTCGAATTTCACGCGCCGCAGCCTATTCGCGCGGCTACCTCGTCGTCGCTGAGGCCCGTTCGGTCGATGTACCTGAGGTTCGGGATTTTGCGCATCCAGGTCAGCTGGCGGCGGGCGTAGTTGCGGGAGCGCCTCTTCATCGTCTCCAGATCGCCGGCGAGGAGCTCGTCGAAGCCGAGCGCCTTGCGAGCGGACCGACCCGGGCCGAGGGCGTCCGCCCGCCGCGCCTCCTCAACGGCTCCGGCGGCGACGATCGCCTCGACCCGGGCGTCGATCCGCTCATACAACCGCGCCCTGTCCATGTCGAGCCCGAAGACCGTCGTCGGGTGCCGCGTCTGCGGCGACCAAAGCTCCGACTCCTCGGACCCCGGCGGCACCTTCTCGAGCGAGAGCTCGGCCAGCGCCGCCCGCAGATAGAGCCCCGTCCCCCCCACCACGATCGGCCGGCGACCTTCCTCCAGCGCCCGATCGATCTCGGCGTGCGCGAGCGGCATGTAATCGCCTATCGAGAAGTTGGATGAAATCGGGACAAAGCTGAGCAAGCGATGCTCCAGCTGCTTCTGCTCCTCCAGCGTCGCAGCCCCCGTCAGCACCTCCAACCCCCCATAGACCTGCAGCGCATCGCAGTTGATTCCCACGGGGTCCTCCCCCCGCGCCCGCAGCAGCTCAGCCAGCTCGATGGCGACACCCGTCTTCCCCACCCCGGTAGGGCCAAAGATCGCGATCACATTGGGTTTCGGCATAGCCCCGAACGGCTTGTACTTTTTCGGCGCCTACGCCCTCGGACGGCGCGAGGCAATCATCGAAAAAGTTGAGAGAGGGGCTGTGCCGAAACCCCTCCCAGCGATTGCGAAGTACAGGAAGTGATCTCCACCGGCACGAACTCACCGGGTTCGGCAACCCCGTCGAAGTTGACCGCCTTGCCGTGCCGGGTCCGCCCCCGCAGCTTCGTCTCATCGGTCCGGCTCGTCCCTTCGACCAGCACGTCCAGCGTCCGCCCGACGAATCGCTGCGCCCGCTCCGCCGCCCGCCGCTGCACCGCCTCGACGAGTCGTTCCATCCGCTCGACCTTGAGCGGGTGCGGCAGCTGGTCCTCCATCGCCGCCGCCTCGGTTTCCCGCCGCGGCGAGAAGACGAAGGTGAAGGCGCCGTCGTAGCCGACCTCCTCGACCACTTCAAGCGTCTCGGCGAAGTCGGCCTCGGTCTCGCCGGGGAAGCCGACGACGATGTCGGTCGTGATCGCACAGTCGGGCACGTGCTCGCGGATCAGCGCCACCCGGTCCATGTAGCGCTGCCGGTCGTAGGTGCGCCGCATCCGTTTGAGCACGGAGCTGGAGCCGGACTGCAGCGGCAGGTGGATCTGCTCGCAGAGGGCGGGCAGCTCGGCGTGGGCGAGGATCACGTCCTCCTTCATGTCCTTCGGGTGCGGGCTGGTGTAGCGGATGCGCTCGATGCCCTCGATCGCGTCGACCCGCCGCAGCAACTCGGAGAAGCCGATCCGCTTCTCGTTGGGCAGGTCGCGGCCGTAGCTGTTGACGTTCTGGCCCAGCAGCGTCACCTCGACGACTCCGTCGGCGGCGAGCGCCTCGGCCTCGGCGACCAGCTCGCCGGGGTCGCGGCTGACCTCGCGCCCCCGGGTTGAGGGGACGATGCAGTAGGAGCAGACGCAGTTGCAGCCCTGCGAGATCTGCAGCCAGCCCTGGAACTCGCGCTCGCGGCGGGCCGGCAGGTGGCCGGAGAAGTCCTCGAACTCGAAGTAGCCCTGGGCGGTCAGCGAATCGGAGTTGAGGAACTCGGCGAGCTTGTGGATCTGGCCGGGCCCGAAGGCGACGTCGACGAAGGGGAAGCGCTCGAAGACCTCCTCCTTGACCGACTGCGCCCAGCAGCCGCCGACGCCCACCACCCGCTCGGGATCTTCGGACTTCAGCCGCTTCGCCTGCCCCAGGTGGGCGATGAAGCGGCTGTCGGCCGACTCCCGGATCGAGCAGGTGTTGAAGAGGATCAGGTCGGCCTCCTCGCGGCTCGGCGCCTCCTCGTAGCCGAGCGAGCCCAGCATCCCCCGCATCCGCTCGGAATCGTGCACGTTCATCTGGCACCCGAAGGTGGTCACATGAAATTTCTTCGCCACGGAACGAGCTTAGCGTCGCAGGGAGCGCCGTGTGCTCTGCACACAAGCGACCGAGGACGCAGAGATGCGCCGGTCTACTTGACGGTAAGCGTTCCTTCCATCCCGGCCTCCCTATGGCCGGGGACGGAACAGTAGAAGGTGTAGGTGCCGGGCTTCAGTTCGGCGGTCTCCGATTCTTCGCCTTCGGCGATCGGTTCGAAGCCGGAGAGTTCCTTGCCGCTCTGTTCGATCACGACGTTGTGCGGGATCGCCGAGGGGTTCTTGAAGTCGATCGTGACCTTGCCCGCCTTCGCGGTCAGCTTGGTCGTGTCGTAGGCGAGAGCCGTTTCGCTCGCTTCCAGGTCCAGAGTCGTCGAGGCGCCGGCTTCCTTGCCGCCGGCTTCGGCTCCTTCTTCGGCCTCTTCTTCGAGTTCTTCGGCTTCGCCGCCCTGGGCGCCGCCTTCGTTTTCGTAGGGGCCGGAAGTCTGGCTGCTTTCGATCTCTTCGCCGGCCTTCTCGAGCTCGGCCGCCTTCGCCTTCTGCTCGTCCTGGGCGTGCAGCACGGCAAACGTGGTCGCGCCGCCGACGAAGACGGCGAACCAGAGAATGATCACCGGCAGGAATTTGCCGGGGAAGTCCTTCAATTTCAAGCCGATCAGGCTGACCGAGACCGCCGAGACGGCGAGGACGATGCCGCAGACGTAGAAAAGCGTTTCGTTGCTCATTGGGCGGCGGTGATCCTATAGAGGTTGGCGGCCGGGCTGCCGTGAGGCGAAAGCGGCTATGCCGCCCTCGCCTCGGGTGCCGGTGCCTCGGCTTCGGGCCGCTCTTCGCTCGCCTGCGGCGCCTCCCCGTCGATCCCCAGCGCCGCCCGCACCTTGGTTTCGATCTCCAGCGCCAGCTCCGGGTTGTCGACCAGGAACTGCTTGGCGTTGTTGCGCCCCTGCCCGAGCCGGGTCTCGCCGTAGGAGAAGAAAGAGCCCGATTTCTGCACCAGGTCCTGCTCCATCCCGAAGTCGAGCAGGCCGCCCTCGCGGGAGATGCCGACCCCGTACTCGATGTCGAACTCGGCCTGGCGGAAGGGCGAGGCCACCTTGTTCTTGACGACTTTGACCCGCACCCGGTTGCCGACCGCCTCGGTTCCTTCCTTCAGGGTCTCGATCCGGCGGATGTCGAGCCGCTGCGAGGAGTAGAACTTCAGCGCCCGGCCGCCCGGCTGGGTCTCCGGCGAGCCGAACTGGACGCCGACCTTTTCGCGGATCTGGTTGGTGAAGAGGCAGACGGTGTTGGTCCGGTTGAGGTTCCCGGCCAGTTTCCTCATCGCCTGCGACATCAGCCGCGCCTGCAGCCCGACCGTGGTGTCGCCGATCTGGCCGTCGAGCTCGGCTTTCGGGGTCAGCGCCGCGACCGAGTCGATCGCCACCACGTCCACCGCGCCGGAGGCGATCAGGCGGTCGGCGATCTGCAGCGCCTGCTCGCCGTAGTCGGGCTGGGAGACGAGGAGCTCGTCGGTGTCGACCCCGATCGCCCGCGAGTAGACCGGGTCGATCGCGTGCTCGGTGTCGATGAAGGCGCAGACCCCGCCCAGCGCCTGGGCCTGGGCGATGATGTGGTTGACCAGCGTCGTCTTTCCGGAGGACTCCGGGCCGAAGATCTCGACGATGCGGCCACGGGGGACGCCGCCTATCCCGAGCGCCAGATCGAGGGCGAGGGAGCCGGTGGGGATCGCCTCCACCTTGACCGTTCCCTTGTCGCCGAGGCGCATCAGGGCGCCCTCGCCGAACTCTTTGCGAATCCCGCCGACCGCGTTCTGCAGGGCGGCGTCCTTTGCTTTCGCCTCCTTCGCGGAAACGTCGTTCAAAGCCACTTTTCTCTCTGCCATCTCGATCACCTCACTGCTGCCTCATCCGGGCAGCTCGACTTGCGCCAAGGGCACGTAGCGCGCGCCACTCGGCTGAAGGACAGAACGATAGAGAGCCATCCGGACGCAAAGCCGGGGCTCCTGGAGTCCCTCGGGGATCGGCCCCGGGGGCTCCGAGACGACCGCCGGCCGCCTCGATCCGCGCGCCTCGGGACGCACCCGGGCCACGGTCACATGCGGCCAGAACGGCCGCTTCTCGGGCTTGTAGAAGCCGCTTTCGACGAGTCTCTGCTCGAGTCCGACCTGCAACATCTCGGCGCCGGGCGAGATCGCCGGCAGGGCGTACAGCCGCGCCCGCCCCCGCGGCGGCCGCTGCTCGGGGTCCCGCAGCTCCAGCCACGGAGCCGGCGCGGTGCTCTCCCGCACCGCCGCGGCGATCGTCTCGATCTCCCTCTCCGGCCGGTAGCCGAGGAAGGCGAGCGTGATGTGGAGCGCCTCCGGTGGGACCGGCCGCAGCGCCGGGTCCCCCAGCGCCTCGCTCCCCCAGGCGGCGATCCCCTCGCGGACGTCGTCGGGCAGGTCGAGCGCGACGAACAGCCGCGCCCGCGGGCTTTTCAATCGCTCCTTGGCCATGGCGGCCACGCTACGGGGCAACCACGCACGGGACAACGCTCTATTGCAAATTTTCAGCTACGACTTCTCGCCGATTCCCTCACCTAGCAGCTCGCGCAGCAGGTGCATGCCGACCAGCGCCGAGCGCTCGCGGATGTCGGGGCGCCCCCCGGGGATGATCGGATCGCGGGCGATCGCGGTTCCGTCGGCGAGCCGGGCGTTGAAGCAGACGTAGCCGACCGGCTTCTCCTCGCTGCCGCCGCCCGGGCCGGCGATGCCCGTGATCGAGACCGCGACGTCGGCCTCGAAGCGCTCCAGGGCGCCGATCGCCATCGCCTCCGCCACCTCCGGCGAGACCGCTCCCCTCGACTCGATCAGCTTCGGGTCGACCCCGAGCAGTTCCTGCTTCGCCTCGTTCGAGTAGGCGACGACCCCACCGGCAAAGTACTCCGAGGCCCCCGCCAGATCGGTGATCCGAGCCGCCAGCAGGCCGCCGCTGCAGGACTCGGCCAGCGCCAGCCGGTGCCCGAGCAGGAGCGTCGCCACCTGGGCGTCGATCGTCTCGCCGTCGACGCTGAAGGTCTCGCGCGGGTGGCGGCGCAGCAGCTCCTCCCGCACCGCCTCGGCCACCGCGGCCGCCTCGTCGCGGTAGCGGACGTCGATCTCGATCTCGCCTTTGCGCAGGCAGGTGGTGATCTCCACCGTGCCCAGGTCAACCCCCTCGGACTCCATCTCCCGCAGGCTCCTGGCGATTTCCGACTCGGGGACCCCGAACATCCGCATCGTGTAGGCGCGCAGCGGCGTCGCCCGCGCCAGGGCCGCCTGCACCGGGGGGGCCTTGACGGCCTCCCGCCACATCGGCTGCAGCTCACGCGGCGGCCCCGGGAGGACGATCACGACCCGCTCGTCCGCGGGCACGACCAGCCCTGGAGCCGTCCCCACCGGATCCAGCGGCCTCGCCCCCTCAGGCACCATCGCCTGCTTGCGGTTCGCCTCGAGCATCGCCTCCTCGTCGAGGCGGAAGCGTTTGGCGAAGCCGGCGAGGATCGCGGCGATCTTCGCCTCCATCGCCTCGTCCAGCACCATCGGGCGCCCGGCGAAGCGGCCGACGATCTCCGCCGTCAGGTCGTCGGCGGTCGGCCCGAGGCCGCCGCTGGTGACGATCAGGTCCATCCCCTCGTCCGCCATGAACCGCAGCGCCGCTTCGAGATCCTCCGGACGATCGCCGACGACGAGGATGTGGGCGACCTCGACGCCGGATTCGGCCAGGCGCTCCGACAGCCAGGGACCGTTGGCGTCGGCGATGCGCCCGGTCAGAACCTCGGTCCCGGTGACGACGATGCCGGCGCGGATCACGTGCAGGTGGGGCGTTCGCCTTCGGGCAGTTCCCGCACCGAGCCGTCAGCGCGGACCGCGAACCCGATCGGGCTCGACGGTTCCGGAAGGTGCTGCTGCTTGCCGTCAACGGTCATGGTCACGGCGCCGTTGCCCAGCGCAAGGGTGAAGCTACCGGACCGGAAGGGCCCTTCCGATTCCCCGGCCGCCAGGATCGAGCCGTCGACGAGCGGGTTGCCCTTGCCGTTCAGCAGGCAGACCCAGACTTCTCCCTTCGCCGCCAGGACCAGCGAATGTCCGCTCGGCCCGGGCTTCTCGGCGCGCTGGCGCTGCTTGGCTCCGTTCCCATTCGCCCGGCCGGATTCCGATTGCGGCCTTTCGCCGCTGCGCGGACCCCCCGTCGAGAGCCCGATCGCCAGCAGGGCCGCGATCACCAGGGCGACGACCGCAGCCGCGACCACGCCGGGAGGAAGCCACCTCCCCCCGCCAGAGCGGCGCCGCCGGACCTGCTGCGGCCGCGGCTCGACCCGCGGCAGCCGCTCTCCGGGAGCGGTCGAGCCGCTGCTGCGGCGCTGTTCCTCCGCCAGGCGCTCGCCGTCCAAGCCGACGAAGCGCCCGTAGGTGCGGATGAAGGCCCGGGCGTAGGTGTCGCCGGGCAGCTGGTCCCAGTCGTCGTTCTCGATCGCCTGCAGGTAGCGGCCGCGGATCTTGGTCGCCGCTTCCACGTCGGCGAGGCTGAGCTTGCGGCGGCTGCGCGCCTCGCGCAACTTGCTGCCAACGGAGTCGTCCACGCCTTCATTCTGCGCCTCTGCGCCGAAAGACGCAAAGTGCAGGCGTTTACAGCTCGGGCTCCGAGTCTGCCGCTACCGGCTCCGGCTCGCTCTCGCCGCCGCCGAGCACGCGCGAGAGGTCCGCCTGGCCGATCAGCACCTGGCGCGGTTTCGAGCCCTCGTAGCCGGAGATGACGCCACGCCGCTCGAGCATGTCGATCAGCCGCCCGGCGCGGGTGTAGCCGACTCGCAGCCGGCGCTGGATCATCGAGACAGAGGCGGTTTCGGTCTGCACGACGAGGCGGATGGCCTCGTCCAGCAGCTCGTCGCTGTCGGGGTCGAAGTCGTCTTCGCCGCGGCCCTCTCCCTCCGCCTCCTGCGGAGTCTCCAGCAGCTCCTCCTCGAACTCGGGTTCGCCCTGTTTGGCCCAGTGCTTGGTGATCCGGGCGATCTCCTCCTCGGTGACGAAGGCCCCCTGCACCCGCGCCAGTTTCGAGGTGCCGGCGCCGCGGAAGAGCATGTCGCCCTGACCGAGCAGGGTCTCCGCCCCGCCCTGGTCGAGGATGACGCGCGAGTCGGTCTGCGAGGAGACGGCGAAGGCGATCCGCGAGGGGATGTTGACCTTGATCGTGCCGGTGATGATGTCGGTCGAGGGCCGCTGGGTCGCCAGCACCAGGTGGATCCCGGTCGCCCGCGACTTCTGGGCGAGGCGGATGATCGCGTCCTCGACTTCGGCCGGCGCGACCATCATCAGGTCCGCGAGCTCGTCGATCACGCAGAGGATGTGGGGCAGCGGCGCTTCGCCGTTCTTGATCCGGGTCCGGTTCAGTTCGCTCAGATTGCGCGCCCGGGCTTCGCTCATGATCCCGTAGCGGCTCTCCATCTCGCCGATCAGGTTGGCGAGGACGTTGGCGGCGAGCCGCGGCGAGGTCACCACCGGGGTCAGCAGGTGGGGGACGTTCTCGTAGTGGTTGAGCTCGACCTGCTTGGGGTCGACCAGGACCAGCCGCACTTCGTTCGGCGAGGCCTGCATCAGAATCGAGGAGAGGATCGCGTTGACGCAGCCGCTCTTGCCCGAGCCGGTGGTGCCGGCGACGAGGACGTGCGGCATCTTCGCGATGTCGGTCCAGACCGCGTTGCCGTCGATCCCCTTGCCGAGCCAGGCGACCAGCGGCGAGGTCTTCTCCGGCCGGCCGGCGTAGATGTCGCCGAGGCGGACCATCTTGCGGCTGCGGTTGGGGACCTCGACCCCGACCGCCTGCTTGCCGGGGATCGGCGCGAGGATGCGGATGTCGGTCGAGGCGAGCGCGTAGGCGATGTCGTTGGCGAGCTCGGTGACTTTCTTGACTTTGGTCCCCGGCGCCAGGCGCAGCTCGAAGCGGGAGACGTGCGGCCCGCTGACGATGCCGACGATCTTCGCTTCGACCCCGAAGTGGCCGAGCGTCTCGACCAGCTTGCGGCCGACGGCTTCGTGGTCGCGCGGGTCCGGGCCCTTCTCGCCCTTGCCGCGTTCCAGCAGCTTCGGCGGCGGCGGCCGGTAGGCGATCTCCTCCGACATCGTCACGCCCCGCTTGTTCCCCATCGGGGTCAGCCCGGCGTGGGCGCGGTCCCCCTCGTCGACCACCGCGACGGCGTCGGCGGAGTCGTAGTTCTTCAGCTCCTCACGCGGAGCCGGCTCCTCCTCGTCGTCCTCCTCGGCCGGGAGGACGTGGGTCGCGGTCGCGGTCCCGCTCTCGCTCTCCGCGTCGAAGAGCTGGGCGTCGAAGTCGTCCTCCTCGGCCAGGGCGACGGTCGGTTCGAAGTCCTCGTTCTCCTCCGGGTAGGCGCTCATCACGTCGGTCGGACCGGCCAGGGTCCCCGCCTCCGCCCGCGCCTCACGGTGCTCGCGCCAGTCGGCGTGGGTCTTGGCGACGGTGCGAGCGGCCGCGTCGCCGCCGGCGAAGAGGCTGCGGAAGAGCGCTCTCAGGCCCCGGCCGATCCCCCTCGCCAGGGTGGAGACCGAGGTTCCGGTCAGCAGCATCCCGCCGACCAGGAGCATGAGGACGGTGAAGATGCGGGCGCCGATGCTGCCGAAGAGGTAGCCGAGCGCGGTTTCGACGCCGTAGCCGACCTTGCCTCCTTCCCAGCCGAAGAAGAGGACGAAGACCAGGTAGACGCCGAAGGCGACCAGGAAGAGCCCGATCAGGTCGAGGTGGCGCTGCTCGAGGCCGGCCGGGAGCCGCAGCCCACCGCCGCCTTTCGCCTTCGGCTTGCGTTTGGCAGCGGCTTTCCCTCGCCGGGCGGCGCCGGCGCGCTTCTTGCGCACGAACATGGGACCCCGTTCGACGCCGGGCGCCACTCCCCTGCCGGGCTAAATTCGCACTAAAACTCGCGTCGAGCGGCCTTTTCCATAGCTACCATCGCTGTGTGCTCTCCGAAGTGGACTCAGTGGGCGGTCGCGTCCTCATCGTCGAGGACGACGTCGATATCGCCGACGTCCTGCGTCGCTCGCTGCGCAACGAGGGCTACGAGGTCCGGACCTCGGTCGACGGGATCGAGGCGCTCGACGTCGCCGCCGGCTTCGTCCCCGACCTGGTCGTGCTCGACCTCGGGCTGCCGGGACTCGACGGGGTCGAGGTCTGCAAGCGGCTGCGCAGCGACGGCGACGTGCCGATCCTGATGCTGACCGCCCGCGCCGAGACCGAGGACCGGGTCACCGGCCTCGACAGCGGCGCCGACGACTATCTGGTGAAGCCGTTCGAGCGCCAGGAGCTGCTGGCCCGGATCCGAGCGCTGCTGCGGCGGCGGCCGCCGCGGGGCGCCGCCTCGATGGAGGTCGGCGACCTCGTCCTCAACCCCGACACCCGCGAGGTCCGCCGCGGCGAGCGCGAGATCGAGCTGACCAACCGCGAGTTCGAGCTGCTCGAGTTCCTGATGCGCAACGAGCGCCTCGTCGTCTCGCGCGAGCGCCTGCTGGACGAGGTCTGGGGATACGACCCGATGGCGGCGACGAACACGATCGACGTCTTCATCTCCAACCTCCGGCGCAAGCTCGAGGCGGGCGGCGAGTCGCGCCTGCTGCACACCAAACGCGGCGCCGGATACGTGCTGAAGGCATAGCCATGGGTCTGCTGCAGAACCGCCTCAGCCGGTTCGCCCGGCGCCTCCTGCACCCCCGCTCCTGGCCGGTCCGCTGGCGCTTGGCGAGCGTTTCGGCCGGTCTGACGCTGGTCATCCTGCTGCTCTTCGGCGGCGCGATCGGCAAAATCGCGACCGAGCGGATCCGCAGCGACTTCAACAACGAGGTGCGCAGCGCGGTGCAGATCCTCGCGGGCGAAATCCGGGTCGTCTACCCGCCGTTCGGCGAACCCGAAGCCCAGAAGGGCCCATCGCTCGACGCCTTCGTCCTTCCCGACGACGCCAGCGCCCGCGTCCTCGACCTCGACGGTGCCGTGCTCGGCGAAGGCGGCCATCACGCGGGCGCCCTCGGCGCGCCCCATCCGGGCCTCTCCAACCAGAACGGGATGCGGGTCGCCACCGCCGCGATCACCTCGGACTCGGGCGAAGTGACGGGCTATGTCCAGTACGGCCGCAGCCTCGCCCACGTCGACTCGACGATCGATCGTGTCTGGCTGCTGATCGCCGGTGGGATCTTCGGCGGCACCCTCCTGGCCGTGTTCGTCGGGGTCGCGATCGCCGGCCGGGCGATGCGGCCGATCTCCTCTCTGACCGCTACCGCCCGGAAGATCGCCACCACCCGCGACCCCTCGGTCCAGATGCCCGAGCCGGCCAACGACGACGAGGTCGGCGAACTGGCGCGGACGCTGGAGGAGATGCTGCGCTCGCTCGACGCCGCCCGCGCCGAACGCGAGGCGGCGATGCAGAAACAGCGCGAGTTCGTCGCCGACGCCTCGCACGAGCTGCGCACGCCGCTGACCAGCGTCCTCGCCAACCTCGAGCTGCTGCAGGCCTCGCTCGACGCCGAACAGCAGGCGGAGGACCGGGAGATCGTCGACTCGGCGCTGCGCTCCTCGCGGCGCATGGGCCGCCTGGTCAGCGACCTGCTGCTGCTGGCTCGGGCCGACGCCGGCCGCCTCGCCGCCCACCGCCGGGTCGACCTCGCCGAGATCGCCGGCGACACCGCGGCCGAGGCGGCGCCGCTGATGGGCGGGCGCGAGTTCCTGGTCGACAACGACCACCCGCTGCGGGTCGAAGGCAGCCGCGACGAGCTGCACCGGATGATCCTCAACCTGCTCGACAACGCGATCCGCCACACCCAGGCGAATGCCCGCATCGAACTGACCCTGCGCCAGGAGGGCGGCGAGGCCGTGGTCGAAGTCGGCGACGACGGCCCCGGCATCCCCGAGTCGATGCGGACCCAGGTCTTCGCCCGCTTCGTCCGCGGCCAGGGGCCCGCCGACACCGCCCGCGGCAACGGCACCGGCCTCGGCCTGGCGATCGTCAGCGCCGTCGCCGAGTCCCACGGCGGCTCCGTGAAGGCGGCCGAATCGCCCTCCGGCGGCGCCCTCTTCGTCGCCCGCATCCCCCTCGCAGAAGTTGAGAAATCTGTTCCGAAACCTTTAGAGGCGCTTTAGAGCCCGCCCCTAGATTCGTCAGTGGACGAGACACACTGGCCCGCCGAGGTTCTCCCCAGACACTGCCTCGGCGGGCTTTTTCACGTCCAGCGCTGTTCCTTTCCCCGACTATCTGAGGCAAAGGAACAGCGGAAGGACCGGGTCAGACCTCGATCACGACCGGGAGGATCATCGGACGGCGGCGGAGGCGCTGCCAGACGAACTTGCCGATCGTCTGGTGGAGGTCGTCCTCGATCAGGTTGGGCTCGCGGTTGCCGTGCTTGGCCGCCTCGTCGAGCTGGTCTTCGACCAGGTCCTTGAGGTCCTCGACGAGGGCGTCGGCCTCCTCGAGGAAGGCGACGCCGCGGAAGATCACCTCCGGGTCGGCGACGATCGAGCCGTCGTCGCCCGAGAGCGTCGCGACGACGATGAAGATCCCGTCGGCGGAGATCTCGCGGCGGTCGCGCAGGGCGGCGTCGTCGGGCTCGCCGATGTTGACGCCGTCGACGTAGATGACCCCGGCGTGGACGTCCTCGCCGAAGCGGGCGCCGTCGGCGTCGACCTCCAGCGGCAGGCCGTTGCGCCCCTGGAAGATCCGCTCGCCCTCGATCCCGACCGCTTCGGCCAGCTCCGAGTGCAACCGCAACCGCTTGTAGTCGCCGTGGACCGGCATCACGTAGCGGGGTTTCGTCAGGTTCAGCATCAGCTTCAGCTCCTCCTGCCAGCCGTGGCCGGAGGCGTGGATCGGCGCGTCCTTGGCGGTGATCACGCTGGCGCCGATCTCGTAGATGCGGTCGATCGTCTCGTTCACCGCGCGCTCGTTCCCCGGCACCGGCGTCGCCGAGAAGACGACCGTGTCGCCGGAGTGCAGCTGCACGTCGCGGTGGTCGTTGTTGGCCATCCGCCGCAGCGCCGAGAGCGGCTCGCCCTGGCTGCCGGTCGAGATCACGACGACCCTCTCGTCGGGGAAGTCGCCGATCTCCCGCGGCTGGATGAAGATCCCCTTCGGCGCCTTCGCGATCCCGAGGTTGGAGGCGATGTTGAAGTTCTTGCGCATCGAGCGCCCGACCAGGGCGACCTTGCGGTCGAGCTGCTCGGCGGCGTCGATCACCTGCTGCACCCGGTGGATGTTGGAGGCGAACGAGGTGACGACGATCCGCCCCTTACAGCGAGAGAACTGCTCCAGCAGCGCCGGTCCCACCGCCGACTCGGAGGGCGCCACCCCCGGCCGGTCGGCGTTGGTCGAGTCGCCGCAGAGCAGGGTCAGGCCTTCCTTGCCGAGCTCGGCGAGGCGGGAGACGTCGGCCGGCCGGCCGTCGACCGGGGTCTGGTCGAACTTGTAATCGCCGGTCATCAGGACCGAACCGGCCTCCGTGGTCAGCAGCACCGCCCGCATGTCGGGGATCGAGTGGGCGAGGTGGATCAGCTCCAGCTCGAACGGGCCGGCCTTGACCTTCTCGCCCGGCGGCAGCTCCTGCAGCGGCGCCGACTCGCCGAGCTTGTGCTCGTCGAGCTTGGAACGGACCATCCCGATCGTCAGCAGGCCGCCGTAGATCTTCGGCGGCATCCCGATCTCTTTGAGGACGTAGGGCAGCGCCCCGACGTGGTCCTCGTGGCCGTGGGTGAGGACGATCGCCTCGATGTCCTCGGCGCGCTCGCGCAGGTAGGTGAAGTCGGGCAGCACGAGGTCGATCCCGTGCATCTCGGCGGTCGGGAACATCAGCCCGGTATCGACGACGACGATGCGACCGTCGTACTCGATCACGGTCATGTTCTTGCCGATCTCGCCGAGGCCGCCCAGGGGCAGCACGCGAAGTTTGCTTGGCACTAGTTACTCACTCTCTCTCAGTAGGGAAGCTCTAACCGGGGACGGCGACGCCGGCGGCATCGAGCCCGGCCCTGACGGCCGCTCGCTGCTCCTCGTCGGCCGAAACCAGGGGAAGTCGCAGCCGGTCCTCGCACAGCCCCAGCATCGCCAGGGCCGCCTTCAGCGGGATCGGGTTGGTGGTGACGGAGGTGGCCTCGTAGACCGGCGTGATCTCGGCGTCGATCCGGCGCGCCCGATCGAGGTCGCCGGCCTGCGCCGCCTCCCACATCTCGCGCATCCGCTCGCCGACGATGTGCGAGGCGACGGTGATGCCGCCCCCGCCGCCGAATTCGAGGACGCGAAGGAAGGTGTTGTCGTTGCCGGCGAGGACGGTGAGGCCGTCGATCGGCCCAAGCTCGGCGTCGTTGGCCTGCTTGACGGCGACGATGTTCTCGACCTGGCCGAGCTCGCCCAGCAGCTGCGGACTGGCGTTGACGATCACCCGCGAGGGGATGTTGTACATCACCATCGGCAGCTCGGGAACGGCCCCCGCCACGGTCTCGAAGTGGGCGCGGATGCCGGCCTCGTTGGGCTTGTTGTAGTAAGGGACGACAACCAGAGAGGCGTCGGCGCCGGCATCGGCCGCCATCTTCGTCAGCTCGCAGGAGTGGCGGGTGTCGTTGGTCCCGGTGCCGCAGATCAGCAGCACCTCGTCGCCCACCTCGGCCCGCACCGCTTCCAGCAGCTCGATCTCCTCCCCGTCGGTCAGGGTCGGGCACTCGCCCGTGCTGCCGGCGACCACCAGCCCGTGCGAGCCGTGCTCGAGCAGGTGAGCCGCCAGTCGCCGCGCCGCATCGCGATCGATCCCCCCGCTCTCGCCGAACGGAGTGGCCATCGCGGTGAGGACTCCCTTGATCTCCTTCATCGCTTTCAGGGTATCCCGTCCCGCGGCCTAAAGCAGCTTCTCGAGGCCGACGGTGAAGCGATCGGGCAGGTCGGCGACCTTGCGACAGGCGAGGACGACGCCGGGCATGAAGGAGCTGCGGTCGATCGAGTCGTGGCGGATCGCCAGCGTCTGGCCGACGCCCCCGAAGATCACTTCCTGGTGGGCGACCAGGCCGGGCAGCCGGACCGAGTGGACCGGCTGGTGGACGTGGCCGCCGGCAGCGTCGATCAGCTCCTGCGTCCGCTTCGCCGTGCCCGACGGAGCGTCGAGCTTACGGTCGTGGTGGAGCTCGACGATCTCGCACTCGGGCATGTGCTCGGCGATCGTCTGCGAGACCTCCATCAGCAGCACCGCCCCGATCGCGAAGTTGGGGGCGACGAAGCAGTTGGCCTGCGACGCCTCGGCCGCCTCGCGGGCGGCGTCGAGGTCGAAGCCGGTGGTGCCGACGACCGCGTGCACGCCGGCCTCCAGGCAGGCGCGGACGTTGGCCAGCGCCGTGGCGGGGACGGTGAAGTCGACGAGCACGTCGGCCTCGGGCAGGACCTCGCCGAGCTCGGTGCCCAGCGCCGGATCGGCCCGCCCCGTCAGCTCCAGCCCCTCGGCCTCCTCGACCGCCTCGCAGACGGTCGCGCCCATTCTCCCGGCAGCGCCGGCTACGGCAACCCCGATCATGCGGCGACCAGCGCCTCGCTGACCGGAGCCAGCGCCGCCCTGAAGCGATCTTCCTCGGCTCCCACGCAGGCGGCCGAAAGCCGCTCGGCGCCATACAGCTCGGCCGCCAGCTCGGTCAGGTCGTCGACCTCGATCGCGTCGACCTTGGCCAGCATCTCGTCGAGAGTTTCGATCGGGAGGTGGAACAGGGTCGCGCGGGAGATCCGCGTCATCCGCGCCGCAGTCGACTCCGAGGAGAGGACCAAGCGTCCCTTGACGCTCTCCTTCGCTCGCGCCAGCTCCTCCGCGCTGACCGGCTCCGAACGCAGCCGCGCCATCTCGCGGCCGATGATCTCGCAGGCCTCCTCGACGTTGTCGGCGCGGGTGCCGACGTAGGTGGCGACCAGGCCCTGGTCGGTGTACTGGTCGTTGTAGGAGCCCACCGAGTAGGCGAGGCCGCGCTTCTCGCGGACCTCGCGGAAGAGGCGCGAGGACGTACTCCCGCCGAAGATCGCGTCGAGCACCGCCAGCGGGTAGCGGCGCTCGTCGTCGCGGCGCAGCCCCGGCGCCCCGAAGCAGATGTGGTACTGCTCGGTCTCCTTGCTGAGGAAGCAGAGGCGCGAGCCACCCGCGAGCGGGGCCTCCACCAGCGCCCCGTCGCCCTGCGGCGGCGGCTGCACGAGCCGCTGCGCAAGCTCGACGATGCGCTCGTGGTCGAGGTGCCCGGCGGCGCCGACGACGATCTGCGGCGCCGTGTAGTGGGCGCGGCGGTAGGCCTCGATCTCGGGAACCGGGACCGAGGCGATCACCTCGGCCTCCCCCAGCACCCGGCGCCCCAGCGGGTGCTCGCCGAAGACCGCCTCGGCGAGGACGTCGTGGACCCGGTCCTGCGGCTCGTCGTCGTACATCGCAATCTCCTCGATCACGACCTGGCGCTCCGAGTCGATTTCGGGGTAGGTCGGCGCCAGCAGCATCTCCGCCAGCAGGTCGAAGACCTCCTCGGTGTGCTCGTCGAGGAAGCGCGCGTGCAGGTGCGTCGTCTCCTTGCCGGTGGCGGCGTTGATCGAGGCGCCGAGGCCGTCGAAGCGCTCGGAGATCTCGATCGCCGAGTAGCGCGCGGTTCCCTTGAACAGCAGGTGCTCGAGGAAGTGGGAGACCCCGGCCTGCGCCGGGGTCTCGTTCCGGGATCCGGTCCGGACCCAGAGCCCGAGCGCCACGGACCGGACCGAGGGAACCTCCTCGGTCACGACCCGGACGCCCGAGTCCAGGGCGGTGAGCTTCGCGCCCAACCTAGCCGCGGCGCTCGCGTTCACGCCCGCGACCGCGCTCGCGGTCACGACCGCCCCGGCCGCCGCGGTCGGCACCGTTGCGGCGTCCGCCGTCGCCGGAACCGACCGAGGCCAGCTCCTGCGGCGATTTGCCCTCAACCGAGGGGTCGTTGCTGAGGCGCAGGCCGATCCGCCCGCGCTCCTTGTCGACCTCGACCACGGTGACGTCGATCTGGTCGCCGGCGCTGAGGACGTCGTCGACCGAGTCGACCCGCTCCCCCGGCCTCACATTGGAGATGTGAAGCAGGCCGTCGGTGCCCTTGACCAGCTCGACGAAGGCGCCGAAGGTGGTCGTCTTGACGACCTTCGCCCCCTCGTAGCGGTCGCCGATCTCGGCCTCCTTGGTCATCGAGTTGATCCGCGAGACGGCCCCCTCGACCAGTTCGCCGGTCGGCGCGTAGATCCGCACCGTGCCGTCGTCCTCGACGTCGATCTCGGCCTCGAACTCCTCGCAGAGGGCGCGGATCGTTTCGCCGCCTTTGCCGATCACCGCGCCGATCTTCTCGGGGTCGATCTTGATCGACTCGATCGCCGGCGCGTGGATCGAGAGTTTCTCCCGGGCCCCGTCGATCGCCTCGGCCATCTTGCCGAGGATGAACTGGCGGCCCTTGTTCGCCTGGTCCAGCGCGTCCCGGAGGATGTCGAAGGTGACGCCGGTGATCTTGATGTCCATCTGCAGGGCGGTGATCCCCTCGGCGGTGCCGGCGACCTTGAAGTCCATGTCGCCGAGGTGGTCCTCGACGCCGGCGATGTCGGTGAGGACGATGTAGTCGTCGCCCTCTTTGATCAGGCCCATGGCGACGCCGGCGACCGGTGCGGTGACCGGGACGCCCGCGGCCTGCAGCGCCATCGAGGAGGCGCAGACCGAGCCCATCGACGAGGAGCCGTTGGACTCGAGCGTCTCGGAGACGACCCGGATCACGTACGGGAAATCCTCTTCGCTGGGGATCGTCGCCGCCAGGGCGCGCTCGGCGAGGGCGCCGTGGCCGATGTCGCGGCGCTTCGGGCCGCGCATGAAGCCCGCCTCCCCGACCGAGAAGGGCGGGAAGTTGTAGTGGTGCCAGAACCGTTTCGTGGTCTGCAGGCCGAGCGTGTCGATCCGCATGTCCATCCGGGTCGTGCCCAGAGCGACGTTGGAGAGGATCTGGGTCTCGCCGCGGGTGAAGAGCGCCGAGCCGTGCACGCGCGGGGAGATGTCGACCTCGGTCTCGATCGGTCGGATCTCGTCCTGGGCGCGGCCGTCGGGGCGCTTCTTATCGACAGCGATCGCCTTGCGGATCGTGTCCTTCTCGATCGAGTCGATCGCGGCCTTGACCTCGGCGACGCGCGCGTCGTCGACCTCGCCGGCCTCGTGGGCGGCGGCGTAGTGGCCGACGACCTCGTCCTTGACCTTGTCGATCGCCTCGTAGCGCTCGAGCTTGCCCTCGGTCGCGATCGCGTCGACAAGCGCCTGGCCGTGGGAGGCGCGAATCTCCTCCAGCAGCTTCTCGTCGATCTTCGGAGCCTCGATCTCGAGCTTCTCCTTGCCGGCCTTCTCCTGCAGCTCCTGCATCGCGGCGACCAGCTTCTTGATCTCGGAGTGGGCGATGTCGAGGGCGTCGAGGATCTCGGCCTCGGTGACGCCGGTGGCGCCGGCCTCGACCATCAGGATCGCCTCGTCGGTGCCGGCGACGATCAGGTCGAGTTCGAGCTCCTCGTGGCGCTCCTCCTCGGGGTTGACGACGAAGTCGCCCTCGAGCTTGCCGATGCGGACGGCGCCGACGTGCTTGGCGACCGGGACCGGCGAGATCGCCAGCGCGGCGGAGGCGCCGTTCATCGCCAGGACGTCGTACGGATGCACCTGGTCGACCGACATCGGGGTCGCGACCAGCTGCGTCTCGAAGTGCCAGCCCTTCGGGAAGAGCGGGCGGATCGGGCGGTCGATCATGCGCGCGGTCAGCGTCGCCTTCTCGCTCGATTTGCCCTCGCGACGGAAGAACGAGCCGGGGATTTTGCCCGCGGCGTACATCCGCTCCTCGATGTCGACGGTGAGGGGAAGGAAGTCCACGTCGCGAAGGTTGCCGACGGTGGCGGTGCAGAGGACCATCGTGTCGCCCTGGCGGACGACGACGGCGCCGCTCGCCTGCTTCGCGAGTTTGCCGGTCTCGAAGGAAATCTGGCTGTCGCCGACATCCGCAGAGACGCGGGTAACGTCAAACATGCTCATTTAGTTGTCTACCTCCGGCCGCCCGGTTGGCAGCCCTTCGTGTTCAGAACTCTCGTTCTCTAACTGCCTGAAGGGTACAGGCATCGAAAACCGCCGGGGTGCGCGCCACCCGCCGCGTATCCCAGACTCGAAATCGCGGCGGATCCGCGCCTCGACCTCAGGCGCCCGGCGGTCGGCCTCGAACCGCCCCAGATCCAGCCCCATCGCCTCGACCCGCTCCCAGAGGTGCGGGTCGTCGACCCTCGCCCGTTCGGCGTAGAGCGAGTCGACCATCGCGAAGAGGCAGCCCTGGCGCCCGGCCGCCTCGGCGGCGGCGTGCAGCGCAGGCGAGCGCGGGTGCTTGCTGGCCACCGGGAAGTGGCGGAAGACGAGCCGGCCGGGGCGGTCCCGCAGCCGCCACCACTCCGCCGCGCAATGCGGGCAGCCGAGGTCGGCGTAGACGATCGTCCCGCCTTCCCCGTCGCCGCGGACGTGGTCTTCGGGCCCAGGCGGGGGAATCGATGCGCTCGTCAGCTCAGCCATATGCCGCGTTCGTCATTTTCCTTGCTCTACAAGGAAAAATGCGAACTCGCGCTAGGCGAGCGCGTCGAAGATGACGTTGGCGCCGGGGATCTGGTCGTCGCTCGGGGACTGGTGGGTCCAGGCGACCCGGCCGTCCTCGCCGACGAGGACGAGGGCGCGATGGGCGAAGCCGAGCTTCTCGAAGTAGACCCCGTAGGCGCGGGCGACCTCGCCCTTGGGCTCGAAGTCGGAGAGCAGCGCCGTGTCGATCCCCAGGTGCTCGCGGAAGGCCCGGTGGGCGAAGAAGCTGTCGACGCTGATCCCGACCAGCTCGACCCCCTGCGCGGCGATCTGCGGCTTCACCTCCTGGTAGATCGAGAGCTGGTCGCCGCAGATGGGGCTGAAGTCGCCCGGGTAGAAGACCAGCAGAAACTTGCGGCCCCGGTAGTCGGAGAGCGAGACCTTCTCCCCGTCCTGGTTGCGCAGAGTGAAGTCGGGGGCCTCCTCCCCGACCGCGATCATCGCCGCAGGCCGAGCTCTTTGACCAGGGAGCGGTAGCGCTCGAGGTTGGTCTTTTCGAGATAGCGGAGCATCCGGCGGCGCTTGCCGACCAGCATCAGCAGGCCGCGCCGCGAGTGGTGGTCTTTGGCATGGGCGCCAGGTGCTCGGTGAGTTCGTTGATCCGCTCGGTCATCAGGGCGATCTGGACCTCGGCCGAGCCGGTGTCCCCGTCGCCGCGGCCGTACTTGCCGATCAGCTCGCTCTTCTTCTCTTTGGTCAGGCTCATTTCACACTCAATCCGAAAAAAAACCGCGCGAATCAGCGCGACGGCCGCTCGAAGATGGCCGGCCCGCCTTGGCATCCTCGACGTCGCGGCGCATCTGCGCGACCAGCTC
>CAWDAP010000006.1:0-125413 GCA_963800355.1 uncultured Actinomycetes bacterium
CATTGGGCGGCGAGCCTACGCGAAGTTCAGCGCTGGTTCCGGCTCAGCGGTGATTCCATGAAGCTGACGTCGAAGAGCCTCTGGCGTCCACCGATCGATCTCGTACTCCGATGCGAGTCGGATCTTCCGACGCTGGTTGTTCAGCGGAGGATCTAGGCGTAGACGCCCCTCGAAGCGCGCAATCGAGTCGAGGGGGACGAGATAGACGGTGGAGTTCGGCGGGAAATAGACCCCGAAGATGTCCGCGAGGCCGACATAGGACTGCGGACCCCTCCCATGATCGGTCGAACGGCAATTGAAGACGACGCAGCCCTGTAGCGGCCACGCGCGCTTGCACTGCACTCGCAAGAAATCCCGGCCTCCAAGGTCGACCAGAAGGTCATATGCCTGCCCGCTTCCAAATGGGACAGAGACCTCGAAACCTCGCGCGACTAGAGCAGAAAGAACCTTTGCCTCCGCCTCGTTTCCTCTCTTCGCACTGGACATAATAGAAATATATTGTCTGTGTCGGACAGAAAATCTCCTCAAGCGCGTAGGTCGTTGATACTGGCTAAGCTCCGCTGCACGCGCCCGTAGCTCAGCTGGATAGAGCGACGCCCTCCGGAGGCGTAGGCCACAGGTTCGAATCCTGTCGGGCGCGTCTTTCGTTCAACTGCCTCGGGCTTCGGAGCGGCAGCGCCTCCCACCGCCGATTGACTCGCGAGACTTGTAGGCCGTGTCAGCCATCGTTATCGCAGTTATCTCATCCCTCCTAACGGCATTTTTCGTGAGATCGCTGGGCGTCTTTCAAGAGGTCCAGCGACATGATCGAGAACTAGAGGCGATCAACGAGGATCTCCGCAGATGGGTGCGAGATTCGGACTGGGAACGAACCACGATCCTTCGAGAAATTGTCGGCAGAGAACGGCCCGGAGGAACCTCTGAACTCGCTATGACGGCAGAACGATTCCGCGAGGTGTCAAGGCCGGTTGAAAACCCACCCTCTCGCGCCGGTTGAAAATTCACCCACCCCCGGCATCAGCGCCGGTTGAAAAGTGGACCACGCCCTGGGGACCGACGTCCCGCCTGCTCCGCCGAGCCCGTAGGGCGAGGCGGAGGCAGGCGGGAGCGCTCAGTCGCGGGGCGGCGGGGAGCCCAGGTCCTTGTCGCGCAGGCGGTAGCTGTCGCCTTTGAGCCCGAGGATCTCGGCGTGGTGGACGAGGCGGTCGATCATCGCCGCGGCGACCACTTCGTCGCCGAAGATCTCCCCCCAGGCGCTGAAGGGCTTGTTCGAGGTGACGATCAGCGAGGCGCGCTCGTAGCGCGCCGAGACCAGGCTGAACATCAGGTTGGCCGCCTCGGGGTCAAAGGGGATGTAGCCGACCTCGTCGACCACCAGCAGCGGCACGAAGGAGAGACGGCGCAGCTCTGCCTCGAGCTCGCCTTGGCGCTTGGCCTCGCCCAGCCTCGCCACCCACTCGGTCGCGGTGGCGAATGCCACCCGCTGGCCGGCCAGGCACGCCCGGATGCCCAGGGCGATCGCCAGGTGGGTCTTGCCGGTGCCGGGCGGCCCCAGCAGCACGACGTTCTCCTTGCCGTGCAGGAAGTCGAGCTGGCCCAGATGCTCGACCACCTGCTTCTTGACGGTGCGCTGGAAGGTGAAGTCGAACTCCTCCAGCGTCTTTCGCGCCGGGAAGCGCGCCGCCTTGATCCGGTTCTCGCCGCCGTGGGACTCCCTGGAGGAGACCTCGGTTGCGAGCACCGCCTCCAGGAAGCGCTCGTGGGACCACTCCTCCTCGCGGGCGCGCTCGGCGAGCTTGGGAACGGCACGGGCAGCCGCCGGCGCCTTCAGCGCCCGGAAGAGGTGGGTGAGCTCGGCGGTCTTGGTCATGCCGGGATCAGCTGGTCATAACGGGCCAGGGAGCGCCGCTCGACCTCGACGTCGGGCCCGCGCCGTCGGTTGCCGCGCAGCTTGTCCAGCAGCGCCTGGTGGGCGGGGTCGGTGAAGCTGAGGCCCTTGGCGAAGGAGCGGCGGTGAGAGCAGACGATCTCGCCGGTGTCGAGCGCCACGGCGGCGATCCGGCGCTGGCCGATCCGCGCCTCCACGCGGCGCCCGGCATGGCGCGGGTCCAGCGAGTAGTCGTTGGTGTCGAAGCGCAGGTAGGGCTGAGGGGGGACCCTCATCACGAAGCGCACCTCGGTATCGGGCATCTGCCCGGGCAGCGGCCGCATCCGTTTGCGCTCCTCGGCCAGCCGCTCGGCCGGCCGGGCGCGGATCGTCCTCAAAAGGCGCCCGGCCACCCGTTCCTCCCAGCCGTCGAGCTCTGCCTGGAAGTGCTCGGGCGAGGCGAAGGCGCGGCCGGGCTCGAAGTTGGTCTCCATGAAACCCTGGTGGCGCTCGACGATCCCCTTGGCCTCGGGGTCGCGCGCTTCGCAGAAGTGCCAGCCGACCGGCAGGGAGCCGCAGAAGGCGGCGAACTCCTCGGTCGGCCGCCCGCCGCCGGCGTGCAGGGCGCCCTCGCGGTCCCAGACGATCGTCTGCGGCAGGGCGCCGAGGAAGCCGAGGCAGCGGGAGATGCCGTAGCGCAGGTCGTGGCCCTGCTTGGAGAAGACCAGTGTCGAGGCGGCGGCGCGGGAGAAGCCGAGGGCGCAGGTGACGACGAAGCCCGCCCGGGTCTGGCCGTGACCGACGGGGATCTCGCGCGCGGGCTGCCAGACGTCGAACTGGCAGATCTCCGCCGGGCGGTAGGAGGTGCGCTGGTAGGTGCGGGGCGGCTGGAAGCGGGGGCGGACCTCGCGCAGGTAGTCGTCGAGGATCGTCTTGCCGCCCTCATAGCCCTCCGCTTCGATCTCCTCGCGGATTCGCTTGCCGGGCAGTTTCGCGTCGGCCTTCAGCAGCCGGTGGACCTGCTCCTTGAAGGGGTCGAGCTTCGAGGGCCTGGGCGCGCGGCGGTAGCGCGGCGGGCCCTCCGACCGCAGAGCGGCGCGGACCGTGTTGCGGTCGCGGCCGGTGCGCCGGGCGATCTCCCGGATCGAGAGGCCCTCGACCTTGTGCATGCGTCTGATCTCAGCCCACTGCTCCACGTCCAGCATCTCCCTCTCCTCGCCTCGGTCTGGCTGACCGGGCGAGGGTCGAAGCGTCGCCGGACGAGATCCCTATGCCTCAGGTGGGTGAGATTTCGACCGGCCCAGGTGGGTGATTATTGGACCGGCGACGACACGAGCGATGGCGCAACGAGGCTTCCCGATCCTTGAGACACTTCTGGAAGATCGTTGACGCAGAGGGACGCCTTCACGAGCTTGTTCGGCGAAATGAAAGACGTCGCCCGGAGCTTTCCCTTCCGAACGACGTGGTCGAGGCCCTTTCAACCTGGCGGGAACCACAGGTTGGGACGCTGGACATGTATGCCACCGTCCGCAGGGACCCCGCAAATGAATCGTTGGAGCCGGCGATCGGTCGTCTAGAGGAGGGTGCAACTCTGCGATTCCCGAGAAGAAGCGTTCTCCGAGGCTTGGCCCTGGACGATTAGACGCACTAACTCAGCGCCACCTAGTTTTCGGCGGCCTTGAGCCTCGCCGCCCAGTCGTCACGGTCGAATTCGGCGGGGTCGGTCTCGGCGAGGAAGCGCTGCAGGGCGGCGATGAAGCGGCCGGGGCGCTCGAGCATCGGGACATGGCCGGTGCCGGCGAAGATCTCGAGGCGGCTGCCGGGGAGCTTGGCGTGGGCTTCGCGGGCGTGCTCGACCGGGATGATCGGGTCGTTTTCGCCCCAGAGGATGAGCAGCGGCAGAGCCTCGGCGAGGTAGAGGCGGTCGAGGGCGGCGATCCGCTGGCCGTCGGTGTCGACGACCGAGCGCAGGGTGGCGAGGAAGGTCCTGCGGCGCTCGGGGTCGCGGAGGGTGGAGTAGCCGCGCGCGACCTCGGCCAGGTCGGCGTTCGGCCGCAGGCCGAGCAGGCCGATGCCGCGGCCGATCGCCGCGCCGAGCTGGGTCCCGACCCCGGCCGTGGCGGAAATGAAGAGGTCGGCTCCGGGCAACGCCGCCGCTCGCAGCAGCGGGCTGACGTCGGGGCCGAGGCCACCGCTGGAGACCAGCGCCAGCCGTTCGACCATCTCCGGGAACTGGTAGGTGAACTGCATCGCCACGCCGCCGCCGAGCGAGTGGCCGACCAGGGTCGCGCGCTCGTGGCCGAGCGCCAGCAGCAGGTCCCGGAGGCTGCTCGCGAGACCGCCCAGCGAGTAGTCGCCCCCGCCCGGGGCCGAGGCGCCGTGGCCGGGGAAGTCGGGGGCGATCACCGTGCGGTCGACCGCCAGCGGATCGATCACCGATTCCCAGTTGACGCAGGTGCCCGCCATGCCGTGGATCAGCAGCAGGACCGGCCCCGAGCCGGCTTCGACGAAGTTCAGCGGCCGGCCGTGCAGCGCGACCGCGCGCGGCCTCGCCCCGGATGCGCCTGCCTTGCTTGCTTGCACCGCCACGGAGAGAACTTACCCCTCAGCCCGCCGAAGGTATCGCCGCCGGGCAGCACGCTTACCGATTGGAATACTGTCGCGCCGTGGCCGACACCGCCCAGCCCGCCGATCCGCCGGACAGCCGGCCGCCCCGCGGAGCCCTGATCGTCGTCGCGATCGGCCTGATCGCCTGCGTCGTCGCCGCCCTCGCGAGCACCGGCAAGGGCTCGGGCGAAGCGGCCAACCTCGAATGGGTCCAGTCGGGGACCGGACCGGACTCCAGGACGGCGCCGGTGCCCGGCGGCAGGGGCGAGATGCAGCTCACCGACGCCCACATCCGCGCCACCGGGACCAACGTCAGCGGCTACTCGCTGTTCACCGTCGGCGCGACGCTCGACGTCAGCGCCGGGGCGCCGATCGGCGGCGCCCGCATCCTCTGCGCGGTCACCGCCCACGGCGGCACCGAAATCGCCCAGAGCGGCGGCGGCCTGCGGGCCACCTACCCCCGCTCCTCCGAAGCGGGCATCTACAACCAGAACGTGCCGGAAACGGTGCTGATGGACTTCAGCTCCCACGGCAGCGAACTCGCCGTCCTCGAAGTGCTCGACCGCCCGCAGCGGTTCACCACCGAACAGGGCGTCAAGCTCGACTGGCCCGCATACGAGAAGGGCCGCGAGCACCTTCACTACTTCATCGCCGGCAAGCCGAAGCACGAGCTGCGGCTGCCCTTCTTCACGATCTGGAGGACGACGAAGCCGCCCGCGGCCGACCTCGCCTGCACGCTGGAAACGAGCGCCGGCAAGGCGACCGTCGCCACCGCCGCGGCGCTGAAGAAGGTCTCGCCGCCGATCGACGAAGAGGCCGAAGAAGAACGCTTCGAAGAAAAAGAAGAAGCCGAAGCGGAACGGGAAGCCGCCGCAGAAGGCGAAGAAGGCTAGACGTCGAGCTGCTCCTGCGGCGCGACCAGCAGCTCCGGCCCCTCTGCCGTTCCCTTGCCGACCTTGTTCAGCGCCGGGTTCGCGGGCGAGCCCTCCATCCGCGCCGGGTCGATCGGCTCGCACATCGCCACCGCGTCGTCGGCGCTCAGGTCGGGGCGCAGCCAGGCCGCCTCGGCCGCCGGGCTCGGCAGGATCGCCGGCATCCGGTTGTGGACCGGCGCCACGACCTTGTTGGGCGTCGTCGTGATCAGCGTGCAGGTGTAGAGGTAGCCGTCGTCGTGGCCGCGCTCGGCGGGGTCGTCCCACTCCTTGCGCGTGCAGAGGCCGGCGAAGGCGAACGGCTCGCCTCCGTCGACGGTGAAGCGCCAGGGCTGGCGCGGCTGCTTGGGGTCCTCGGCCTTCATCCACTCGTAGAAGCCGTCGGCGACGATCAGGCAGCGGTGGCGGAACTTGTCGACCAGCGGGCCGTAGGCGCGGCTCTTCAGCAGGTTCTCCCGTTTCGCGTTGATCATCCGGTAGCCGACTTTCAGGTCCTTGGCCCAGACGGGTACCAGCCCCCAGCGCATCAGCCTCGCCTCGCGCTCGCCCTTCGCGGCCTCCCCGGGGTCGGGGGAGGCGCGGATGACGAGGATCTCCTGGGTCGGGGCGACGTTGAAGCGGCCGAGGCCGGGTGGGGATTTCGCTTTGGCGGTCCCGCTCGCCTCTCCCCCATCCTTCGCGCTCTCTTTCGCCGGCGCTCCGGCAGCGCTCCGTTCCAGCGCCTTCTCCAGCTCGACCTGGAAGCGGTCGGCGATCTTCTTCGTGTCCTTGGTCGTGACCGTGAACCGCCCGCACATGAGGACTGAGGCTAGCTGGCGTGAGCCGCGGCCTCACGACGCAGCTCCGCGTGGTCGCGGTACCAGTCGAGCGTGCGGATCAGGCCGTCGCGCAGCTCGACCTCGGGCGCCCAGCCGGTCAGCTCGCGCAGCTTGGTCGAGTCGACGTACTGGCGGTCGATCTCCCCGTCGGGGTGCCCTCGCCGCGGTATTCGGCCTCGACGCCGGTCCCTGCCGCGGCGACGATCAGGTCCACGACCTCGCGCACGGAGTGCGGCTGCTCGCCGCCGGCGTTGAAGGCCTCCCCCGGCGCCAGGCCGTCACCGAGCGCCGACTCGATCGCCATGTAGGCCGAAACCGCGTCTTCGACGTGGAGGAAGTCGCGCTCGGGACTGCCGTCGGAGCGGATCCGCGGCCGGCGGCCGTCGAGGGCGGCGGCCGCCGTCTCCGGGACCAGCCGCGAGAAGTTGAGGTCGCCGCCGCCGTAGATGTTGGCGAAGCGGGTGACGGCGAGCGGCAGCCCGTAGGCGCTGGCGTAGCTGCGGGCGACGATGTCGGCGGCGGCCTTGCTGGCGTCGTAGGGGAAGGCGGCGCGCAGGGCAAAGTCCTCGCGATAGGGAAGCTCCGGGCTCGATCCGTATGCCTTGTCGGAGGAGGCGAACACGGTGCGGGCGACCCCGTGCTCGCAGCAGGCGTCGAACACGTTCCAGGCCCCACGCACGTTGACCTCGAAGGTTTCGGACGGGAACTCGCGGGCGACGCCGACGATCGTCTGCGCGGCGAGGTGGAAGACGGAGTCGCAGCCGGCGACGGCGGCGGAAACCGCCTCCGCGTCGCGCAGGTCGCCCTCGGCGAGCTCGACCTCGCCGCGCAGGCCCAGCAGGTCGAGCGCCGAGCGGCGCGGCCCGCCGACGTCGGCGGTGCGCGGTCGGGACGGTCCAGCACCCGCACCTCGTCCCCGCGGCCGAGCAGCGCCCCGACCAGGTGCGAGGCGACGAACCCGTGGCCGCCGGTGACGAGGGCCCTCACCGGGACCTCGCCGGCAGCGACTGTTCAATCGACCCACCCATAGGGTGGTCGATTGAACAGTCGTCCGACCTCAACCAGCGGGCATCGCCGGAGGCCCAGAGGTCGTTGAGGACGACCGCGTCCTTGTAGGTGTCCATGCAGTCCCAGAAGCCCTGGTGGCGGTAGGCGCGGAGCTGGCCGTCGGCGGCGAGGCGCTCCAACGGCTCGCGCTCGAGCACGCTGCCGGCGTCCAGGTAGCCGAAGACCCCTGGCTCGAAGCAGAAGAACCCCCGTTGATCCAGTGCTCGCTGCGGGGCTTCTCGACGAAGCCGGTCACGGCAGCGCCGTCCAGCTTTGCCACCCCCCACTGCAGGTTCGGGCGGACCACGGTCACGGTAGCCAGCGCCCCCTGGGCGCGATGGAAATCCAGCAGCCCGTCGAGGTCGACGTCGGCGACGCCGTCGGCGTAGGTGACGCAGAACTGCTCGGCTCCCAGCCGATCCCGCAGCGCCGCGACGCGCCCGCCGGTCGGCGTGTCGAGTCCCGTATCCACGCACTCGACCAGCACCCCCGCCGGCCACCGCTGACCGGCCGCAAAATCCGCCACCGCCTCGCCCATGTACCCGGTCGCGAGCACAAACCGCTCGAACCCCTGCGCCGCGTAGATCTGCGACCACGTGCCAGAGGATCGGCCGCCCCCGATCTCCACCAGCGCCTTGGGCACCGACTCGGTCCGCTCGCGCAGCCGCGTCCCGCGGCCACCGCAGAGGATCACCACGCGGGGCTTCATCGCCGAGGATTATCCGTCAAGGCCGCCGCAAGGCGCTCGCGCCTCAATCGCGCGGCGTGATCCGCCCCCGCGGCGCCGGTCGCGGCTGCCCGTCGGCCATCGAGCCCGGCGCATGCTCCGCGGCCCCGGCCATCGCCCTGATGGCCGTGATCTCCACGTCGGCGACCTGCGCCTGCCAGGGACCCCTGAGCAGGTAGCTCGGGGGCGCCTCCAAGAGGTCGGCGTAGGTGCTTTCGTCGGCTCGCAGGGGCGGTGTTTCGAAGCCAGCCGCGAAGCGGGAGTTCATCTCCTCCAGGACCGCGAGCGACGACCGGAGACGGACCCAGCGGTGGTTGTCCCAGGTGATCGGCCGATCGGGAGGGTCGGGGGGCGTGTACGCCTCGCGCAGGCGCACCGCGGCGTAGCGCCCGCGCGCGGTCAACGCCTCGATCCGCTCCGGAGGCATCGTCAGGTTCATCCCTCCCTCGTCCCCGCTGAGACTGACGTGGGCGACGCGATCCCGGTAGCCGGGGGCCCGCATCAGCGCCTCGTCGATGCGGTTCTGCATCGTCCTCACCGCGCTGCCGAGGAACGCGGCGAGCCGCTTGTCGAGGATCCCCCCCGCTGCCGGAAAGCGATACCACCACTCAGCGATGCCGTCGCGATTCGACTCGACCATCGAGGTGTTGTCGAGCTCGTTCTCCTTCGGCCCCTCGCCCGGCGGAAACGGCCGCAGGTTGATCGTGAACGTCGGCCAGCGAGGGACGAGCCGGTCGAAGAAATGGATCGGGAAGTTGCTGGAGATTCCCCCGTCCGAAAACCAGGCGCACTCGGGGATCGGGTCGGCTGCGGGCTGGTTCGCCCGCGGCCACTCGTCCCTCGGACTCGCAAGCGGGTCCCACGCCTCGCCCTGGTCCTTCGCCCACTTCCTCCATTCCCCCAGAGCCGCGTTCTGCGGCTGTGTCATATCGAGATTCCAGAGCGGCACAGCGCTCAGCAGCACCGGGAAGGACAGGCTCATCCGCGTCGCCACGATCACCGGCAGGTCCGCAGGCGCCGGCAGCGGCAGCTTCGGCAACATCAGGGCTCGGCGCATCCTGGATGCCTGCACCTCGGCGGCGCTGTGGTCGGCCGGAACCGGCGGCGGGTGGGCTTCCATCCACTCGACCGCCGCCGCCGGAAAGAGCAGCCGGAACTCGTCGGGATCGAAAAACCATTCGCGGCTGTCCCAGGGGAGTCGATGCGCCCGGCGGTTGGTGAGGTTGGTAGTCATCATCGCCAGCTGCAGCCAGCGGTCGTCGGGGTCCCCTGGGACCTCCTCCCTTCCCTTCCCCGGCCCGGCCCAGAGGTGGCCGAAGGTGAGCGGCTCCCGGGGCGGGAGCTGGGCGAGGTCGTCGAGCAGGTCCGCCAGCCACGGCGTCAACGGCTTCGCGCCCCCGCTGCGATCGCTCGCTTCGCCGCGGCAGAGTCCGAAGCCATTGCCGGGGATCCTCCGGGTGGCTTCCCAGCCGACGCGCAGCGCAACCGCGAGAGCCGCCCCGAGGACGGCCAGCGGGAGGCCGGCGATTGCGGCGGCGAGAATCGCCAGCACCAGCACGGCGGTCGAGCCGGAGATCGCCGCAGCCACCAGCGCCACCGCGGCGAGGCCGAGGCCGGGCAGGGCGCCGGCGAAGACGAACGGCAGCTGTTCCCCCGCCGCGGCGGCAAGGGCCCCCTTGGGACCGCGATCGACCCCGGCCAGCAGAACTGCGTAGAGGCGGCGCGTCTTCTTCTGCGGCTGGAAGAGGCTGCGCAGGTTTGTGCCGGTGCCGAGCCACTCCGGCAGGCCGGCGAGCTTGTTGAACCCGCCTTTTCCGCGGCCGTACTCGGCGGCCGCCGTCGCCGCCGCCGCGATCGCCCCGGCGGAGGTGCCGCCGACGTTTCGGAAGCGGTAGGTCTGGGCGAGCTCGCAGACGGCATGCGGGTAGACCACGCCACTCGTGATCCCGCCCTTCATGACGACGTCGCAGCTGCGATCGGGCGCACCGTAATCCGCCGCCGCGAGGTTCTCGCCTGCGGTCATTTGGGCTTCGGGGTCTTGGTAAAGGACACCGCTACCGGGGTTCCGTGGCGCTCGGCGAAGACATGGATGGAGCCGTTTTCCACCGAGGCGTAGCGAACCACGTACTCGTCTTTGTTGTGGCCCATCTGCAGGATCACCTCTCCCTGCGGCATCGCCTGGAAGGTGGACGCGCCTCCCTCCGGTTCACCCCAGCGCAGGGCCGCCTCGTGGGCGCGCTGACGGGTCTTGACATCAACCGCGGCCAGCGCCAGGACGCCGAGCGCGATCGCGCTTGCGGAGGCGATCGCGGCGATCACGACCGCGTGATCGTTTACCAGCGCCGCCGGCAGGGCAGCGACGAGCGCCGCGATCCCCGCGCCCACCGTCCCCATGATCTTGGTGACGCTGAACGCCGGCGCGGTGACATCGACTTCCCCGTCCTCGGTCTTCTTCTTGTTGGTCAACAGCTCGATTGCCATGGCTCCCCCCTCGACTGGATTTCCCGGTCGAGCGGATCAGACCGCGAAGCCAAAGTCAATCGTTCTAATTAAGTACTGCGACTCGACGCAGGCCGAACGGAAGCGGCGGTTCAGCCGCCTGCCACGGCCGGCAGAATCGTCACCTCATCGCCATCGTTGATCGGCGTCTCCAACCCCTGCTGGAAGCGGATGTCCTCTCCCGAGACGTAGACATTGACGAAGCGGCGGAGGTCGCCGTCCTGCGTGATCCGGTCGCGGAGGCCGCCGTGGGCGTCGAAGACCGCGTCGAGCACCTCGCCGACGGTGGTGCCCTCGACCTCGAGCTCGGCCTCGCCGCCGGTCGCGGCGCGCAGCTGGGTCGGGATCTTCACGGTGACTGACATCTAGACGGCAACCTCCTCCGGGAACTCGGCCTCGAAGCTCTCGAGGGCGGGGTCGATCTCGTGCATCTGGAACGTATCGCGCACCGCATCGAGGGTCTTCAGTCCCTCGCCGGTGATGTAGACGACGACCCGCTCGCCGTCGCTCAGCTCGCCGCGTTCGGCCAGCTTGCGCAGCACCCCGACGGTGACGCCGCCGGCGGTCTCGGTGAAGATCCCGGTCGTCTCGGCCAGCAGCTTGATCCCCTCGCGGATCTCCTGGTCGGAGACCGCGTCGACGCCGCCGCCGGTGCGGCGGGCGTGCTCGACCGCGTAGGGCCCGTCGGCCGGGTCGCCGATCGCGAGGCTCTTGGCGATCGTCTCGGGGCGCTGCGGCTTGCAGACCTCCCAGCCTTCGGCGAAGGCGGTCGCGACCGGGCTGCAGCCCTGCGCCTGGGCGCCGTTGAAGACCGGCTGGGCGCCCTCGACCAGGCCGAGGTCGAGCCACTCCTGGAAGCCGCGGCCGAGCTTGGTGAACAGGGAGCCGGAGGCGATCGGGCTGACCACCCGGTCGGGCAGCTTCCATCCCAGCTGCTCGACCGTCTCGTAGGCGAGCGTCTTCGAGCCCTCCGCGTAGTAGGGCCGCAGGTTGACGTTGACGAAGGCCCACGGGTGGGTCTCGGCGAGCTGGGTGCAGAGGCGGTTGACGTCGTCGTAGTTACCGCGGACGCCGACCAGGTTGGTCCCGTAGACGCCGGTGGCAAGCAGCTTCTGCTCCTCGAGGTCGGCGGGGACGAAGACGTAGGAGTCGAGCCCGGCGGCGGCGGCGTGGGCGGCGACGGCGTTGGCGAGGTTGCCGGTCGAGGCGCAGGCGACGGTCTCGAAGCCGAGCTCTTGGGCTTTGGCGACGGCGACCGCGACGACCCGGTCCTTGAACGAGTGGGTCGGGTTGGCGGCGTCGTTCTTGATCCAGATCTCAGCCTTGGTCCCGAGCCGCTCGGCCAGCCGGTCGGCCTTCAGCAGCGGCGTCAGCCCCGGCTCCAGCGGATCGCTCGCCCGCCCCTCGAAGGGGAGGAAGTCGCTGTAGCGCCAGATCCCCTGCGACCCGGCCTGGATCCGCCGCTTCGCCTCGGCCGCGTCGAGGCCGGTGTAGTCGTAGGCGACCTCCAGCGGGCCGAAGCAGTTTTCGCAAACGTAGCTGGCGTCCAGCTCGTAGGCGGTGCCGCACTCCTTGCACTTCAAGCTCTGAACAGACATCCGATCCCTCATTTCGCCTCTTACGAAAAAACCTCGCCGTCTGTGGGGCGAGGTCCGGATCGGACTTCCCCCACATCTTCCAAGTCGCATTACTGCCGCGACCTGCTGGATTTGGCACCTGCCTCTACCTTGCGGTCCGAGGTGGTTGCCGGAGCTTCGCGGGGCCAGATCCCTCCACTCCTCTAGATGTGGCGCTTATGTGGGCGAAACCATACCAATTGACCACCTGCCTTTCCAGTGGCCGCGGTCCGGCTAACCTAGGCAGCGCGATGAGCCCGCTGCAGCAAGAGACGATCGGACTGAGCGATGCCGAACCTTCCGAAACCGAGGCTGCGGCGGCCCGGCCGGCGCGGCGAGCTCGTCTCCCAGCCGGCGGCGCCTGAGCCCCAGCAGCCCAACGTCGAGCAGATCGAGTCGAACGGCCTGCGCTGGGTCAACATCGAGTGGCCCGGCTCGCTGGAGCGGACCTGGCTCGAGGAGCACTTCGACTTCCACGCCCTCGACCTCGAGGACGTCCTCTCGCGCAACCAGCGGCCGAAGATCGACGTCTACGACGAGTACCTCTTCATCGTCCTCCACCTGCCGGTCTTCGACCCGGCGGCGGGGCGCCTCAACGCCGGCGAGCTCGACCTCTTCGTCGGCCCCGACTACGTGGTGACGATCCCGAACCTGCCGCTGCAGCCGGTCGAGTACCTGTTCGAGCGCTGCCGGGCCAAAGAGGAGCTGCGCGAGCAGCTCTTCTCCCGCGGCTCGGGCTACCTGCTCTACCGGCTCGTCGACGACAGCTTCGACTACTGCTTCCCGATGCTCCGCAAGATCGGCAACAAGCTCGACGCGCTCGAGGACTCGATCTTCGAAGAGCGGGCCGAGGCGGTCGTCCGCGACATCTCCAACGTCAAGCAGGAGATCATCAACTTCCGCAAGGTGATCCGGCCGCAGCGGCCGGTCCTGCGCGACCTCGAGAAGGTCAAGCAGCGCTACCTCGCCTCCGACCTCGACCTCGAGATCTACTTCGACGACGTGGTCGACGCCCATGAGCGGATCTGGGACATGCTCGAGAACTACAAGGAGGTCTCCGAGGCGCTGCAGGAGACCAACGAGTCGGTGATCTCGCACCGCCTCAACGACATCCTCCGCGTCCTCACCTCGATCAGCGTCGTGATCCTGCCGCTGACCCTGATCGCCAGCATCATGGGGATGAACTCCTGGGTGCCCGGGGAACACGACGAGGCGGGCTTCTTCGTCGTCCTCGGGGTGATGGCGCTGCTGCTGATCGGCCTCGTCGCCTACTTCCGCAAGCGCCGCTGGCTATAGGGCGACAGAGCGGCGCGTCCTCCGCTTCGCGTCCGGGCGCGGCTTCCATAGGATGAACCGCCAGTGGCAAATTTCCGCATCTGGGCGCCCTGGCGCCTCGCCTACGTGAAGGACGCGTCCAAGGACATCGAGGAGGAGTGCATCTTCTGCGCCAAGCCGGCGGCGGATGACGACGAGGCGAACCTGATCGTCCACCGCGGCGAGCGCAGCTTCGTGATCCTCAACCTCTTCCCCTACACCAACGGGCACCTGATGGTGGCGCCGTATGACCACGTCGGCCACCTGCAGGAGATCCCGGCTGAGACGCTGGCGGAGATGATGGCGCTGGCGCAGCGGGCGATGGAGCGGCTCGAGTCCGTCTACCAGCCGCACGGCTACAACGTCGGCTTCAACCAGGGTCGGGTCGCCGGGGCCGGGGTCGAGCACCACATCCACATGCACGTCGTCCCGCGCTGGGCGGGCGACAACAACTTCATGCCGGTGATCGCCGACACCAAAGTGATGCCGCAGTCGATCGAGCAGAGCTACGAGGCCTTGAAAGGAGCTTTCTGATGGAGAGATTTACGCCCGGACGCGAAGCGGAGGACGTAAATCCCGATGTCTTCAAGGCCTATGACATCCGCGGGCTCCACGGCTCGGAGATGGACGAGACCACCGCGCTGGCGATCGGCCGCGCCTTCGCGCGGGTGCTGGGGCGGTTGCGGGGCAAGCAGCCGGCCGAGCTGCGGGTCGGCCTCGGCCGCGACATGCGGCTGACGGCGCCGGCGATGGCAGCCGCCGTCCGCGACGGTCTGATCGCCGAGGGCGCGACCGTGCTCGACGCGGGAGAGGTCGCGACCGAGATGCTCTACCACCTGGTCGGCTCGCGCGAGCTCGACGGCGGCGCGATGGTCACCGCCTCCCACAACCCCAAGGCCTACACCGGCGTCAAGCTGGTCCGCGAGGGGGCGCTGCCGCTCTCCGGCGACGCCGGGATCGGGGACGTCAGGGCGGCGATCGAGGCCGGCCTCGACGAGGCGCCCGGCGGAGGCTCGGCCGAGGAGGTCGACATCTGGGAGGAATTCCAGGGCCACGCCCTCTCCTTCATCGATGCATCCTCGGTTAAGCCGATGAAGGTGGTCGTAGACGGTGGCAACGGGATGGGCGGCCCAATGGTCGGGCCGATCCTCGAGCGGCTGCCGCTGGAGCTGGAGGAGATGTACTTCGTTCCGGACGGCGAGTTCCCCGACCACGAGCCGAACCCGCTGCTGGAGGAGAACCGGCGGATGATCATCGACCGGGTCAAGTCGAGTGGCGCCGACCTGGGGATCGCCTGGGACGGCGACGCCGACCGCTGCTTCTTCATCGACGGCGAGGGCGTCTTCTGCGACGGCGACTTCATCTGCGCCCTGCTGGCGCGCTCGGTCCTGCAGAAGAACCCCGGCGCGACGATCCTCTACGACCCCCGCTCGAGCCGGGCGGTGCCGGACCTGATCGCCGCCGAGGGCGGCCGCTCCGACCTCTCCCGGGTCGGCCACGCCTTCTTCAAGGCGCGGATGCGCGAGGAGGATGCGGCCTTCGGCGGTGAGGTCTCCGGCCACTACTACTTCCGCGACTTCTGGAACGCCGACTCGGGGACGATCCCGGCGCTGCTGGTACTGGAGCTGCTCTCGCTCGACGGCCGCTCGCTGGCCGAGCTGATGGAGGAGTTCCGCTCGCGGTACTTCATCTCCGGCGAGATCAACTCCGAGGTGGCCGACCAGGAGGCGAAGATCGAGGAGATCGCCGAGCGCTACGGCGACGGCGAGATCGCCCGCCTCGACGGGATCTCGGTCGACTACCCGGACTGGCACTTCAACGTGCGCCCCTCCAACACCGAGCCGCTGCTGCGGCTGAACCTCGAGTCGCTGATCTCGCGCGAGGACATGGAGCGCCGCCGTGACGAGATCCTCGCCCTGATCCGCTCGTGACGGCGACGCCGGAGCAGGCGCTGGAGCAGGCGGCGCTGGCCGGCATCCACCGCTTCGCGATCCCGACCCCGTTCGCGGTCGGGCGGGTCAACTGCTACCTGATCGAGGACGAGCCGCTGACCCTGGTCGACACCGGTCCGAACTCCGGCAAGGCGCTCGACGAGCTGACCGCGCGGCTGGCCGAGCGCGGGCACGAGACCTCCGACCTGGAGCTGATCCTCGTCACCCACCAGCACATCGACCACATCGGCCTGGTCGAGATCCTGGTCGAGCACTCCGGCGCCGAGGTGGCGGCGCTGGGCGCCGCCGCCGACCGCCTCGCCGCCTTCGACGAGGACGCCGAGGAGGAGGACCGCTTCGCGGTCGAGGTGATGCTGCGCAACGGCATCCCCGAGGACGTGACCGTGGCGTTGCGCAGCGTCTCGCGCAGCTTCCGCGGCTGGGGCTCGCACGTCGAGGTGACGCGGCCGCTGGAGGACGGCGGCACACTCGAGCTTGGCGACCGGCGACTCGAGGTCCTGCACCGCCCCGGCCACAGCCCCTCGGACACCGTCTTCTGGGACGAGGAGCGGCGGATCCTGATCGCCGCCGACCACCTGCTGCCGAACATCTCCTCCAACCCGCTGATCACCCGCCCTCTTGACGGCAGCAACAAACGCACCCAGGCGCTCGTCACCTACATCGAGTCGCTGCGCAAGACCCGCGAGATGCCGGCCGAGATCGTCCTCCCCGGCCACGGCGAGCCGGTCACCGACCACGCCGAGTTGATCGACTCGCGGCTGGCCGGCTACGACCGCCGCAAGGAGAAGATCCACCGCCTCGTCGCCGAACGCCCCCGCAACGCCTACGAGCTGGCCCAGGCGATCTGGGGCAACGTCGCCGTCGACCCAGGCCTTCCTCACCCTCTCGGAGGTGATCGGCCACGCCGACCTGCTGGTCAACGAAGGCCGGGTGCGCGAAGCCGACGACGGCAGCGTGATCCGCTACGAAGCAACTCAGTGACTATCGGACGTGTCGAGTTGGTTACCCATGAGGTAACAAAAGCGACACGCCCTAGAGCCGCGCGCCGATCGCGTGGCCGAGTGCGGCGGCGCCGAGGCCGAAGACGACGCTGAGGACGACGTTGGCGATCGCGATCCGCCGTTTGCCCGCCTTCTCGATCCACTGCGTCTCGACCATCCAGGTCGAGAAGGTGGTGTAGCCGCCGAGCGCTCCGGCGCCGAGGACGAGGCGCGCGTCGCCGCCCGCTGTGCTGCCCGCCAGCAGGCCGAGCAGGAACGAGCCGCTGACGTTGACGATCAGCGTTCCCTCCGGCAGGTGCGGATGCAGCCGGTCGGTGACGAAGAGCGTCAGACCGAATCGCGCCAAAGCGCCGAAGCCGCCGAGCACGGCGACCCCCACCCAAGCCACCCAGCTCATGCAGCCTCCGTCCGCCGCGCGAAGACCGTCGCCAGCTGCACCCCGGCCAGGCCGGCGGCGACGCTGGCGCCGAGATAGACGCAGGCGAGCCCGACTCGGCCGCCTTCGATCATCTCGACCAGCTCGACCTGGACCGTCGAGAAGGTCGTCAGCGCCCCGCAGAATCCGGTCGTCAGCAGCGGCCGTCGGTACTGCGTGTGCGGCAGCACCGAGAACCAGTAGCCGAGCAGCGCCGCCCCGACCACGTTGACGAGGAAGGTCGCCCACGGCCAACCGACGCCGGGATCGGGAAGCGCTTCGGCGACCCCCGCCCGCACCAGCGCCCCGAGCGCCCCGCCGAGAAAGATCGCGCCCAGCTCCCGTCGGTCGACCATCGCGGCAGCCTAGGCGAAGCAGCGGCATTAGGCTGCCGCTGCGTGTCCGCCCAGCTCCGCCCACACCTCCGTCGCCGCAGGCCGGCGAAGAAGCGGATGCTGCTGATCGTCAACCCCTACGCGACGACGGTCTCGGATCGGCTGAAAAACCTGGTGGTCTATGCGCTGCAGGGGCGGTTCGATGTGGAAGCGGTCTCGACGCAGGCGCAGAACCACGCGACGGAGATCGGGCGCGAGGCGCTGGACGGGGGCTACGACGTGGTCGTCGCCTTCGGCGGCGACGGGACGCTGAACGAGGTCGTCAACGGGGTCGCGAAAACGGACCTGCCGGTGGCGATCCTGCCCGGCGGGTCGACCAATGTGGTGGCGCGAACGCTGGGGATGCCGAACGACGTGGTGGACGCGACCGAGCACCTGCTCTCCCTGGCTGACGACTGGCAGCCGCGCAAGATCGACCTGGGGAAAGTGGACGACCGCTACTTCGTCTTCGCCTGCGGGGCGGGGATCGACGCCACCGTGGTCAAGCGGGTCGACCGCAACCCGACGATGAAGGGGAACGCCGGCCCCTACTACTACTCGTGGGCGGGGATCTCCAGCTTCTACCGCAAATATCTGGTCAATCCGGTTCGGATGAGAACCAGCGTCGACGGGCGCGAGCCGGTCGAGGGGGTCACCACCGTCGTCCAGAACTCCGACCCCTTCACCTACTTCGCCAGCAGGCCGATCCGGGTCTGCGAGGGGATCGCGATCGACGATGGGACGCTCGCGCTCGCGGTGCTGAAGCGGGCCGCCCAGCGCGACATGCCGACCCTGATCAACCGCCTCTTCAGCGAGACCCGCCCGGCGGCCCGCCACAAGCAGGTCGCCCACTTCGGCGACGTCGGCCACGCCGTGGTCGAGACGATCTCCAAGGACAAGAACGGCAAGGTGCGGCCGCTACCGCTGCAGGTGGACGGGGATTACATCGGCGAGCGGGATCGGATCGAGCTGCGTGCGGTGCCCGGTGCGTTGACCGTGGTCGCGTAGGCGTAAGGGGTGGGGGAAGGTCTCGTCGGACAACAGCGGGGAGGGTCCGGCGAGACCTTCCCCCCACCCTCGCTAGAGGCTTGATGTGGATTAGGCGCGTGCGTGGATAACCCACATCAGGCCTCTAGTCCAGGAGGCCCTTCTGGCGGGCGCCGGCCACGGTCTCTTGGAGGGTTTGAGATGCGGTGTTCTGGGGGGTCCAGTTGAGATCCTGGCGGGCTTTGGCAGTGTCCATGAGGACGGGGGTGTCGGCGGCTATCGCCCACTCGAGCTTGGGGGAGGCGAAGCTGAGGCGGCGGGCGGCAGCGGTGCCGAGGGCGACGGCGGGGCGCGGGACGGGGATCCAGCGCCAGCCGAGGGCGCTCGCGATGTCGCGGACTCGGACCTCGCCGTCGCCGGCGAGGTTGTAGGCGCCGGGCGGGCCGTCGCCGCAGATCGCCGCGGCCATCGCCCGGGCGACGTCGTCGTGGTGGACGAGCTGGAAGGGGACGCCGGGGTCGGGCAGGACCGGCTTCACCAGCGGCAGCTTCTCGACCCCCCTGCGCAGCAGCGGCAGCGGGTCGCCGGCGCGGACCGCGTCGACGGTCTGCTCGACCAGCATCGTCGCCCGCGGCCCGGCGACGATGCAGGGGCGGAGGACGTAGGCCTCGACCTCGCACTCGGCGAGCAGCTCGTCCAGCAGCTCCTCCAGCTCGGCCTTCTGGCGGGAGTAGTAGAAGCTCTCGCTGCCGCGGGCCGGCACGTCCTCGCGCAGCGGCTGCGGGTTCTCGGAGTGGAACCCGTAAGCGGCAACCGAGGAAGCGTAAACGAGTCGCTTCACCCCCGCTTTGATCGCCACCTCGAAGACGTTCCTCGTCCCCTCCAGGTTGACCCGCCGCGTCTCCTCCCGTCCCCCGAAGATCGCAAAGGCCAGATGCACCGCCACATCGGCCCCGTCGAACAGCGCCGCCAAGGCCCCCCGGTCGAGGATGTCTCCCCGCCGATACTCGACCTTCACCCACCCCTCCTCCGTCGGGTCGAACTCGCGCCGAGCCATCCCCACGACCGAGCCCACCTCCCCCCTCCCCTCCAGCTCAGCCATCAACGGCTTCCCGATCTCCCCGGTAGGGCCGGTAACTGCAACCTGCAAAGTCATACCCTCGATTCTGACTGAGGCGAGAGAACCAAGCATGGCAAGGACGCAGTGAGTGCCGCGTGCTCCGCACGCAAGCGAGCGAGGACGCGGCCAGGCGCCGGTTATCTCGCCTCAGGCGGCGGACACTCAACCCCGAGCCGTAGGCGAGGGGTGTCCGCCGAGGCACACCCCCGACCGACCCCCACGCCCTCAAGCAGCGGGCGTAATCCGATACGCGTCGAACACCGACTCCACGTTCCGAAGCCGGCTGATGCAGCTTTTCAGCTGCTCGGTGTCGCCCACCTCGACCACGAACCGGTTTTTCACCATCGGGTGGTTGGTCGTGCAGGTGGCGCCGATGATGTTGATCCCGACCTCGGAGAAGGTCCGCGAGAGGTCCTCGAGCAGGCGGGTGCGGTCGTAGGCGTCGATCTGCAGCTCGACCCGGTAGGCGGCCTTGTTTTCGCCGCGCCAGGAGACGTCGACGAAGCGCTCTGAGGAGCGCTTCAGGGCCTTGACGTTCTTGCAGTCGGCGCGGTGGATCGTGATCCCGCGCCCGAGTGAGACGTAGCCCTCGATCTCGTCGCCGGGGACCGGGCGGCAGCACTTGGCGAGCCGCACGGCGACGTTCTCCACGCCCTTCACCGTGATCCCGTAGTTGGAGGCCTCCTTGGTGCGGCGGGCGCGGTCCTCGCGGCCGGGCTGGGCCGTCTCGGCGACCTCCTCGACCCCCTCCCCCGCTTTCAGCCGCTGCATCAACTTGTTGGCGGCGGTCTTGGCCGAGATTTTGCCCTGGCCGAGGGCAATGTAGAAGTCGGTCGCTTTGCGGAAGCCCATCTCGCGGATCACGTCGGCGAGCAGGGCCGAGCCGGAGACCTTCTGCATCGGGATGCCGCGGGTGCGCAGCGCTTCCTCGAGGCTCTCGCGCCCGTCCCGCTCGGCGTCCTCGCGACGCTCCTCTTTGAACCAGGAGCGGATCTTGTTGCGAGCCCGGTTGGTCCGCACCAGTTTCAACCAGTCGAGGGAGGGGCCGCGCTTCTGCTTCGCGGTCAGCACTTCGACGATGTCGCCCGAGCGCAGCTGGTAGTGCAGCGGCACGATCGAGCCGTTGACCTTGGCGCCGACGCAGCTGTGGCCGACGTCGGTGTGGACGGCGTAGGCGAAGTCGAGCGGGGTCGAGCCGGCCGAGAGGTTCTTCACCTCGCCCTTCGGGGTGAAGACGAAGACCTCGTCCTCGAAGAGGTCGACCTTGAGCGATTCGAGGAACTCGGTCGGATCCTGTTCGCCCTCAGCCTCGACCAGCTGGCGCAGCCAGGTCATCTTTTCCCGCTTCGGGTCGGCGCTCGCGCCCTCTTTGTAGGCGACGTGCGCCGCGATCCCGTACTCGGCGAGCTTGTGCATCTCTTCGGTGCGGATCTGGATCTCGAGCGGCTTGCCCTCCGGCCCGATCACCGTCGTGTGCAGCGCCTGGTACATGTTGGCCTTCGGCATCGCGACGAAGTCCTTGAAGCGACCGGGCAGCGGCTTCCAGAGCGAGTGGATGACCCCGATCGCTCCGTAGCAGTCCTTGACCGAGCCGACGATCACCCGCATCGCGGTGAGGTCGAAGATCTCGTTGAACTCGCGGCCCTTCTTCGCCATCTTCGTGTAGATCGAGTAGAAGTGCTTGGCCCGGCCGGAGATCTCGGCCTCGATGCCGACCTGCTCGAGCTCTTCGGCGAGGAACTCGCCCGCCTCGGCGACGAACTTCTCGCGCTCGTCGCGCTGCTGGGCGACCAGCTGTTTGATTTCCTTGTACTTGCGCGGGTGCAGGGTCGCGAAGGCGAGGTCCTCCAGCTCCCATTTGATCGCGTGGATCCCGAGCCGGTGGGCGAGCGGGGCGTAGATCTCCAGGGTCTCGTGCGACTTCAGCGTCTGCTTCTGCTTCGGCAGCGCGCCGAGCGTGCGCATGTTGTGGAGGCGGTCGGCCAGCTTGATCAGGATCACCCTGACGTCGGTGGCCATCGCCACCATCATCTTCCGGTAGTTCTCGGCCTGGCGCTCGTCGCGGCTCTCGAAGGTGATCCCGGTCAGCTTCGTCACCCCATCCACCAGCTGCGCGATCTCGGACCCGAATTCGTCGCGGATCTCGTCCAGGCTCGCGGTCGTGTCCTCGACCGTGTCGTGAAGCAGTGCGGCGCAGAGGGTCTCGGTGTCGAGCCGCATCCCGGCGCAGATCTGGGCGACGCCGACGGGATGGGTGATGAACTCGTCGCCGGAGTGGCGACGCTGGTCGGCGTGGCGCTCGCAGGCGAAGTCGAAGGCGCGCTCGACCTTGGCGCGGTCGATCGTCGCCACTGCGACCGCGGTGCCGCCGGCGTGCCCGTCGCCGTTCCCGCTCGCGACCGCGGAGGAGTCGAACTCCTCGATCACGGCGAACAGGTCGCCGAGGAGCTCCCCGTGAGCTACTGCAGTTTCGGTCTTTCCAGGAATCGCCGGGCCTCCAACAAGCTTTGTCCATAGGACCGAAATGCGGACGAGCCCTGCAGATCGGCCTTCACTGAGGATACGGCCCGGACGGTGCCGGCGCCGCATTCGGGCGATCCCTGCACCAGGCCGAGCTCGGCGAGGACGCGGAAGCGACGCGCGGCGGCCTCGGGGCAGAGCGGGTGATTGCCGCCGCCGGCGAGCGCGCGGCGCAGGCTCTCTCCACCGCAATCGCCCGCCTCGCGGAGCGCGCGGAAGGTCCCGGCGACCGCCTCGCGACCGGGCCATTGCTCGGCCAGGACCTTGAGCGCGAAGGCGCGCTCCGGCTCGGACCAGAGCACGTGGAGGAAGGCGCCGGTTTCGCCCATCGCCTCCGATGGCCCGGTGCCGCAGCGAAACGGCTCCCCCACCCGCCCCTCGTCGTCGCCGTCCCGCGGCGGGTCGACGAGGACCACGTGCTCGAAGGCGGCGGCGAGGGCCGGTGCCCGCTCCAGCGCCCCGTAATCGGTGACGGCAAGCCCGGTCTCCGCTTTGCTTCGGAGCCCTTCGACCTCACGGTCGCCGCAGCGATGACATGCGATCGCCGCGGCGCCGCCGTTGAAGCGGGCGAGCCCGGAGGCGCCGTTGCCGAGCCCGGCCCGCCGCGAAGCATCGGCGCAGACCGCGAGGACGCCGGCGCCGCTCGAAACCAGCTCGGCGACCGCCACCGTCGCCGGCGCCGCGCTCCGAACCATGCGTCGTTGCTCGCGAGTCTGTGAAAAGTCGTGCTCTACGCGGTTTTTCACAGACTCGCGGTCCAGCGGCGCGGTCAGCTCGGCCTCGAAGCGGCGCCACCATTCGTCTTCTTCGCAGGTGCAGGTGTGTGGGAGCCTCGGCGCCTCCCCATCCGCCTCGGGCTCCTCCAGCGGATAGAGCTCGCGCAGGACCACCCTCGGCTCTACCGAGCCGTTCCAGTGGTTGACCTCGAGCCGCACCGTCGCGTCGAGCAGGTCCTCGTCCTCGACTCCTAGGCTGGAGCGGCCGAAGGCGACCCCGAGCGCCCGGTGGGAGCCGCTGTGGAGGCTGAAGCGGGCGTGCTTGCCCTCCCCCATCGCCCGCACGTCGGTGACCCTGGCCGAGGGGACCAGCAGCCGCACGCCGGGATTTCCCATCCCGAAGGGCGCCAGCTGCCGCAGCTCTTCGGCCAGGTCGAGCCCGAGGCCGACCCCCCCGGCGATCGCATCCACCTTTTCGGTCCGCCGCAGGTCCTCCGGCGCCAGCACCGCGTCGGCGTGGGCCGCAAACGCCTCCTGGAAGGCGCCGACCTTCTCGGCCCGGATCGTCAGCCCGGCCGCGGCCCGGTGCCCGCCGAAGCCCTCCAGGTGCTCAGCGCAGGCCTCCAGCGCCGCCAGCAGGTCGAAGCCCGGGATGCTGCGCCCGCTCCCGCGCCCCTCGCCGTTCTCGTCGAGGGAAATCACCACGACCGGCCGGCAGTGCCGCTCGACCAGTCGCGAGGCGACGATCCCGACCACGCCGGGATGCCAGTCCTCCCCCGCCACCACCAGCCCGCGTGCCTCCTGGAGCCGATCGGGCAGATCCCGCCACGCCGCCTCCGCGGCCGCGTCCACCTCGCGCTCGGTCGCCCGCCGCTCCGAGTTCGCCCGACTCAGCTCCATGGCGATCGCCCTCGCCCGCTCCGGATCCTCGGTCAGGAACAACTCCACTCCGGCGTCCGCCCGGTACAGCCGCCCCGCCGCGTTGATGCGCGGCGCCAACCGGAACGAGAGGTCCCCCTCGTCCAGCCGCTCCGGATCGCATTTCGAGACCTCCAGCAGCGCCTGGATCCCTGGCCGCTTCGCCCGCCGCACCTCGGCCAGCCCCTTCCGCACCAGCGCCCGGTTCTCCCCCACCAAAGGCACCACGTCGGCCACGGTGGCCAGAGCAACCAGATCCAAATCCAGCGCCTCGGGCCCGGGGGCGGCATTTTCGGGACCTACTTGCTGGGTGGGTCCCGAAAATGCCGCCCCCTCCCCCAACGCACAGGCCAACTTCCAAGCCACAGCGGTCCCGCAGAGCGACTCGAAGGGATAGCCGCTGACCTGCGGGTGAAGGATCGGACATTCCGGCAGCTCATCCTGCGGCTGGTGGTGATCGGTAACGAGCACCTCCATTCCCAACTCCTTCGCCAGTGCCACCGCGGCCACCGCGGTGATCCCGCAGTCGACCGTGATCAGCAACTCGGTCCCTCGCACCCCCAGCCGCCGCACGTTCTCCTCGCTCAGGCCGTATCCGTCCTCGAGGCGGGCCGGGATGAACCAGTCGCAGTCGGCGCCCAACTCCCGCAGCGTCCGGACCATCACCGTCGTCGCGCAGACGCCGTCGACGTCGAAGTCGCCGTGCACGGTGATCCGCCGCCCCGCCTCGATCGCCGCTCTCACCCGTCCGACTACCGTCTCCATACCCGCGAAGGCCGAAGGCGAGTGGGACTCATCGGCGGCCAGGAACGCCCGTGCGGCCTCCGGGGTCCGGTACCCCCGCCGGACCAGCGTCACCGCGACCGGCTCGCTCAGCCCCAGCTCCTCCGTCAGGAGCCGGGCGTCGGCGTAGGAATAGGGCTCTGCGGCGAAGGCGGCGATGGCTGCGGGCACGTTTCCAGGCTAGGAAGCGCTCCGGCGGCAACCGCTGCGGCGCATGCGCGCAAGCTGGGAGAAATATTCGCCCCTTCAAGATCGTGAGGGCCATGGCCCCCCAAATCTCGGAGGGGCAAACGCTGCCAGGTTTAGACGGCCCGCTCGGCCCTGATGCCGATCGCGTAGACGATCGCCAGCCCGATCAGCACTCCGGGGATCGCGATCAGCGCCGTCGAGAGATCGGTGTCGCCGAGGCTCTTGCCGCTCGCCTCCTGGACGATCAGGCCGAAGACCAGCGCCCCGAGCACCGAGCCGACGAAGGCGCCGACGATCCCCTGCCAGAACCGGTCGGGCACGAAGACCGTGAAATGCCAGAGGGCGATCCCCATCGTGAAGAAGACGACCAGGGCCATGACCTACCTGCTCCTCCCGTGTTTGCGCCTCGCCTGGCGGCGCGCCTTGCGCTCGGCGTTGCGTTTACGCCGCTCCGCCGAGGCGGCCGCGGCCGCCTCGGTGTCGCCGTTCTTGGCCGAACCGGCGCCGTTGCCGGAGCCCTCCTCGGTGCGCTCGACCGTAGCGACCGCACCCGGCGCGGCCTCGGCGGCGAGCCCCTCGGCAGCCGTCGCGGCCTCGCCTTCGCGCTCGTCGTCGCGCCCGAGCTTCGCCATCTCGATCTCGTCCGCGTAGGCCGGCACCCGCCCGCCCTCGATTTCGGCGATCCGCAGGCGACGGCGGACGAATCCCGGCTCGCGTTCCTTCCAGGCGGTCAGCACCGGCGAGGCGATGAAGATCGACGAGTAGGTCCCCGAGGCGATCCCGACCAGCATCGCGAAGGCGAAGTCCTGCAGCGTGGCGCCGCCGAAGACCAGCAGCGATCCGACCGCGAGCAGGGTCGAGAAGCTGGTCGCCAGCGACCGGGTCAGCACCTCGCTCATCGAGCGGTTGACGATCTGCGAGAAGGCCGCCCGCGGCATCCGCGGCACGTTCTCGCGGATCCGGTCGAAGACGATGATCGTGTCGTACATCGAGTAGCCCAAGATGGTGAGGAAGGCGGCGACCGTTCCGCTGTTCACCTCTTTCCCGGTCAACGAGTAGACACCGCCGGTGATCAGGATGTCGTGGAAGATCGCGATCAGCACCGGCACCGCGAACTTCGGGTCGAATCGCAGGGCGACGTAGCCGCAGATCACCAGCAGCGAGAAGATCAGCGCCTTCAGCGCGGCGTTCGCCACCTGTTCGCCGAAGGTCGGCCCGACGCTGGTGCTTTCGAAGCCGTTGCGCTGGATCCCGTATTCGGAGACCAGCGCCGATTCGGCTTCGTGCACCTCGCCCGGTTCGAGCTGGTGCGACTGGATCTGGAAGACGTTGTCGCCGAAGTTGGGGTCGCTGACCTGCTGCACCTGCTCGCCGCTGATTCCGACCGCGTCGAGCGCTTCCCGCACGCCTTCCTCGTCGGTCGGCTTCTGCAACGCGGCGGTTATCCGGGTGCCGGACTCGAAGTCGATCCCGAAGTTGAGCTGCTTGGTCGCCAGCGCCAGGGCGCCGACGAGCAGGATCAGCCCCGAGATCGTGAAGAACCAGCGGCTCGCGCCCATGAAGTCGAAGTGCCAGCGCCTGGCCTCCCCGCTCGCGCCGAGGGCGCTCGGCGAGCGCAGCAGGCGCGAGCGGCTCATGCTGCCGAGCAGCGCCTGGGTGAAGACGACGGCGGTCAGCAGGGAGACGATGGTGCCGACGCCGAGCGTGAAGGCGAAGCCCTTGACCCCGGCGGTCGCCAGCACGAAGAGGATGAAGGCGGTCAGCAGGGTGACGACGTTGGCGTCGACGATCGTGCTGATCCCGCGTTTGTAGCCGGCGGCGATCGCGCTCGCCATCGAGCGCCCGGCCCGCACCTCCTCCTTTATTCGCTCGAAGATGACGATGTTGGAGTCGGCCGCGACGCCGATCGTCAGCACCAGCCCGGCGATCCCCGGCAGGGTCAGCGTGATCGGGATCAGTTTGATCAGGGCGAAGAAGATCACCCCGTAGGCCCCGAGCGCGACCGCGGAGACGAGGCCGAGGAAGCGGTAGTAGACGAGCAGGAAGATGACGACGAGGGAGAGGCCGATGATCCCGGCCTTGATCCCGTCATGGAGCGCCTGGCTCCCGAGGGTTGCCGAGACCTGGGTCTCGCTGATCAGCTTCAGGTTGATCGGCAGGGCGCCGATCTGCAGGGTGCTCGCCAGTTCCTGCGCTTCTTCGAGCCCGTGCGGTCCGGCGAAGCCGCCGCTGATCTGCGCGCCTTCGCGGCCGTTGATCCCATCGGGGTTTTCGGCGAAGTTGATGATCGGCCGGCTCTTGACTTCGTTGTCGAGGACGACCGCGAAGTGGCCGGAGAGGGCGGCGGCTTCTTCGGGCCCGACCGGGCCGATCGCCTGCGCCTGCCCGCGCTGGGCGATCCTGCGGGTCACTTCCTGGAAGGCGCTCTGGCCGCTGCCGGTGAATTCGAAGGCGACGACCGGTTCGTTCGTCGTCGGCGCGTAGGTCTGTTCGGGGTTGGTGATGTCGTTGCCGCTGAGCGACGGTTTGTCCCTCAGCGCGAACCAGCCCGGCTCTGCCGTTTCGTCGGTCTGCCCTTCGGCGTTGAGGGGGTATTCGGAGACGACCACCGTCCCGGCCGGGACCTTGACGACGATCCCGTTCTTCGGCCGTTTCTTGCCCGTCGGGCTGATGTAGAGGTCCTTCTTGTTGAGCTCCGGGCCGGCGATCAGTTCATGCGGTTTCGCCTTGCCGAAGAGGTAGTAGCGCGGTTTGGCGACCGAGCAACCGCCGCAGTTTTCGCCCGGTTCCTGTTCGGAGGCCAGCAGCGCCGCTTCGTAGGCGGTCGGATAGGCCCCCGCGAAGATCAGCTGTTTGTTCTCCTGGCTGGTGACGTTGCGGCCGGCTTCTTCCCAGCGCTTTTCGGAGGCTTTGCGCGGGCCTTCGGCCGGTTCCCGCCCCGGGTGGCCGCCGATCGCGAACTCGGGACCGATCAGGTTCGGTTCCCAGTCGTAGTAGTAGAGCTGGGCGGTCGTGCCGACCTGTTCGGCGGCGCGGTTGGCGTCGGTGATGCCGGGAAGGCTGACGGTGATCTCGTCGTTGCCGAGCCGGGCGACTTCGGGCTCGGAGACGCCGAGCTTGTTGATTCGCTTTTCGATAATCGCGATCGAATCGTTGATGTCTTCGCCACTGACTTCGGTAGCGGTCCCGGTCGGCTGGCCCTGGTAGACGAGCTCGAGGCCGCCCTGGAGGTCCAGCCCGAGCTTCGTTTCCTTGCCGGCGATGACGATCGCCGAGATGGCGACCAGCGCGACCACGAAGAGCAGGACGAAGAGGTGGCGGCGCCGGGTTCCCATGGTCGGCGCCCTAGCCCTCCGGGGTGAGAACGAGGAGGAGGCCGCCGTCGTCGTCGTAGGCGGGGAAGACGTCGGCCACCGCCTGCGCCGGCAGGTCGCCCTCGGCGTTGACCGCGACCCGCTTGCCGAGCGATCGGACGCCCCACTCGAGCGAGGTCTCGATCGGATCGGTGACGCCGTCGCCGTTGGTGTCGGCCTCGGTGCCACCGTCGCCGTTGTCGATCCAGTCGAGCCCGAGGACTTCCCTCACCGGCCGGCCGATCACGTCTTCGTCGGTCAGCCCGGTCAGCTCGAAGCTGCCTTTTCCGGCGTCGATCACGCGACCCTGCTTGTCACAGACGAAGAAGGCTGCATTGGGCGCCGGATAATAATCGTCGAGTAATTCAAAGACAAAGCCGAAGCCGCATTTCGAGCAGCCCTTAGGGCGGGTGCTGAACCCGGCGGTCCGCTCCCCACTCATCTCCCGGTGTCCGCAATTCGGACAGATGAAAAACGGCATAGGCGACAGGCTAGATGATCCGTTGTCGTTCCGGATTCGGCCCGATCAGAAGAGACTGGCGGCGCCCTCGGGGGCCGCAATCCCGAGGTGGTCGTAGGCCCGCTGGGTCAGCACCCGCCCACGCGGCGTCCGCTTCAGCAGTCCCTGCTGGAGCAGGTAGGGCTCGAGCACGTCCTCGACCGTGTCCTGCTCCTCCCCGATCGCGATCGCCAGCGTCGAGAGGCCGACCGGGCCGCCGGCGAACTTGGCGGCGATCGTCTCCAGCAGCGCCCGGTCGCTGCGGTCGAGGCCCCCCTCGTCGACCTCCAGCATCTCCAGGGCGGCGGCCGCGACGTCGGCGCCGATGTGGCCGCTTCCCTTCACCTCGGCGAAGTCGCGGACCCGCTTCAGCAGCCGGTTGGCGACCCGCGGGGTCCCGCGAGAGCGGGCGGCGATCGTCGCCGCCCCCTCGCTGTCGATGGCGACGCCGAGGATGCCCGCCGAGCGCTCGACGATCAGCGCCAGGTGCTCGGCGGAGTAGTACTCGAGGCGATGGGAGACGCCGAAGCGGTCGCGCAGGGGGGTCGTCAGCAGGCCGGCGCGGGTGGTCGCCCCGACCAGCGTGAACGGCGGCAGCGGCAGGGTCACCGTGCGGGCGCCGGCGCCCTGGCCGAGGACGACCGGAAGCTCGCCGTCCTCCATCGCCGGGTAGAGGGTCTCCTCGACCGCGCGGCCGAGGCGGTGGATCTCGTCGATGAAGAAGACGCTGCCCGGCTCCAGGGCGGTGAGGAAGGAGGCGACGTCGGCCTTGCGCTCCAGCGCCGGCCCCGCGGTCTGGACCATCGCCGCCCCCAGCTCGGCGGCGACGATGTGGGCGAGCGAGGTCTTGCCGAGGCCGGGGGGCCCGGCGAGGAGGACATGGTCGAGCGGCTCACCCCGCTTCTTCGCCGCCTCGATGAAGATCGCCAGCTGGTCGGTCACCTGCTGCTGGTTGACGAAATCGGTCAGGGTCGGCGGCCGCAGCGAGCGGTCGAGCTCCTCGTCGGGGGCCTCCGCTCGCGCGTCGTGCACCTTCACCTCGGCGTCCACGGGCACCGCGTCGCCGTCGAACCCCGGCGTGCGGATCCGGTTGCCGCCGATGCCGGGAGGGCCGCTCACGCCGCGTTCCTGGAGCCGGCGGCCTTGCGCAGCGCCGCCGCGACCAGCTCCTGCGGCTCGGACCCCTCGACCCCGTCGAGGAGCTGCTCGGCCTCGAGCGGCGCGTAGCCGAGGTTGACCAGCCCGTCGCGGGCGAGGGTGCGGGCGCTGCCGCCCTCGCTCTCGACGGCGATCACCTCTTCCTCCAGCGCTCCGGCGACCTTCTCGCGCAGCTCGACGATGATCCGCTCGGCGGTCCGCTTGCCGATCCCGGGCACGGCCTGGAAGCGCTTGGCGTCGCCGGCGGCGATCGCCCGCAAGAGGTCGCGGGTGCTGCCGCCCGAGAGGGTCGCGATCGCGACTTTGGGCCCGACCCCGCTGACCGTGATCAGCAGCCGGAAGAGGTCGCGCTCCTCTTCCGAGGAGAAGCCGTAGAGCGCGAGGGAGTCGTCGCGGGCGATCAGCTCGGCGTGGAGGAAGGCGTCGCGCCCGGTCGCCGGCACCGCCTTCAGGGTCTCGGCGGAGACAGCGAGCCTGTAGCCGACGCCGGCGGCGTCGATGACGACGTGGTCGGGGCGCCGCACCATCACCTCTCCGCGCACCGCGGCGATCATCAGCCCACCCCCTCGACCGCGGTGACCGCCTGCCGCCTGGCGCTGCCGCCGCCGTGGCAGATCGCCACCGCGAGGGCGTCCGCGGCGTGGTCGGGAGTGGGCGGCTCGGGCAGTCCCAGCAGCGTCTTCACCATCCGCTGCACCTGGCGCTTGCCGGCGGCGCCGGACCCGCAGACCGCCATCTTGATCGCCTGTGGCGTGTAGGCGAAGCAGCCGACGTCGTGTTCGGCTGCGGCCAGCATCGCCACGCCGCTGGCCTGGCCGACGGCCATCGCCGAGCGGACGTTCTTGCCGAAGTAGACCTCCTCGATCGCCATCGCCACCGGCTCGTGCCAGGAGATCAGATCGCGCAGGGCGCCGTGAATCCGCGCCAGCCGCCGCTCCATCGGCTCCTCCGGCGTCGTCTCGACCACGCCGCCGTCCAGGGCGACCATGCGGCTCCCCTCCACGCGCACGACGCCGAAGCCGAGATTCGCGGCACCAGGATCGATTCCCATCACAACCTGCATCCATAGTGATTCTGGAAAGCGGGTCGGATGCCTTCCCCGGCGCAGGGAGGTCGCAGAGGGTCCGGGTACCCGCTCCCGAAACACTCCCCAAAGCGAGCGAAGCGAGCGCGTTTCGGGAGCGGGTACCCGGCCCCTCCCCCGCCCTACGCAGCCAGCTGCTCCAGTACCTCGGCGGGGATGTCGAAGTTGGCGAAGACTTCGTCGACGTCGTCCTGCTCGTCGAGGCTGTCGAGGAGTTTGAGCAGGCGTTCGGCGTCGTGGCCCTTGAGCTCGACGGTGCTTTTCGGCTCGATCATCAAGGCTGCCGACTCGAAATCGATGCCGTCGCCCTGCAGCGATTCCTTGACCGCGGTGAGGTCAGATGGATCGCAGACGATCCGCAGCTTGCCCTCGTCCTCTCGGACGTCCTCGGCGCCGGCGTCGATCGCGCCGATCAGGTCGTCCTCGCCGTAGCGGTCGGCGTCGACGATGATCGAGCCCTTCCGCTCGAAGATCCAGGCGACCGAGCCCGGCTCGCCGAGATTGCCGCCGTGTTTGGAGAACGCATGCCGGATCTCGGCGCTGGCGCGGTTGCGGTTGTCGGTCAGCGCCTCGACCAGGACGGCGACGCCGGCGGGGCCGTAGCCCTCGTAGACGACCCGTTCGATCGCCGCGCCGTCGCTCCCGGCGCCGGTGCCGACGTCGATCGCCTTCTGGATTTTGTCCTTCGGCATCGAGGCGTCTTTGGCCTTCTGGACCGCGGTGGCCAGGGTCGGGTTGTGGTCGGGGTCGCCGCCGCCGTCGCGCGCCGCGACCGTGATCGCGCGGGCCAGCTTGCTGAAGAGCTTGCCGCGTTTCGCATCCGCCGCGCCCTTCTTGTGTTTGATCGAGTGCCACTTGGAATGCCCGGACATCGCCTGCCATTCTATGAGGCGAGAAGATGGAGTCGAGAGCGCACAGACATGGGGTGGGCCACAGCCTGGCCGCGAGCTTCGTCTTCCTCGCCATGCTCCTGGCGGCGTTCTCGCTCTGGACGGCGATCCCGCTGAGCTGGATCTACATCGCCTCGAAGCTCTCGCAGACCCAGTTCCCGAGCGGCGGCCCCTACGCGATCGTCGCCGTCGGCATCGTCGCCTCGATCCTCTTCGTCGCCTGGCTGATCGGCCGCCTCAACGCCCTCTACGTCCGCATCACCGGCACCAACCGGCTGGAGCCGATCCGGCCCACCTGGCTGAAAAGCATGCGCGACACCGGCTCCGTCCGCACCTCGGTCACCGTGGTCGAGGCCGTCCTGATGGGCTCGGTCCTGCTGGCGATGCTGGCTCTCACCCTCTGGTTCTTCCTCTGGGCCGGATCGCCGATCCCGAACCAGTAGTCACGCGTTCGTCACACTTGTTGCGAAACTTTTAAGTTTCGCGGCTCAAACATTGCATCTGGTCAGCTACGGTGCCATCATGGCGGTAATGGCAAGGGAAGCTTGGACCGACGAGAGGCTCGACGACCTGAACAAGAAGGTCGACGACGGCTTCAAGGACATGCGCGAGGAATTCCGAGCGCTCCGCGGGGAAACGACCGCCGAATTTCGGGCCGTCCGTGGGGAGATGAAAACGGAATTTCAGGCCGTCCGCGGGGAGATGAAAACGGAGTTTCAGGCCGTCCGCGGGGAGATGAAAACGGAGTTTCAGGCCGTCCGTGGGGAGATTCAGGGAGTACGAGACGAGATCGCCGCCATGAGCCGCAACCTGTCCCAACTCACCTATGGCCTGATCGGGGCGATGCTCGTGGGCTTCCTCGGGATCATCGCGACGATTCTCACGCGGGTCTAAACCACGAACTTCCCGTCTTCCTGCATCACGACCCCGTCGACTTCGAGCTTGCCGCCTAGACGGAGATCGCAGACAAGGTCGGTGTGGACGGCAGACTCGTTCTCGCCACCCGACTCGGGGTAGCTGGAGCCGACCGCCATGTGGACGGTGCCGCCGATCTTCTCGTCGAGCAGGACCTCGCGGGTGCCCTTGGCGATCCCATAGTTGGTGCCGATGCCGAGCTCGCCCAGGGTGCGGGCGCCCTCGTCGGTGTCGAGCAGCTTCAGCAGGTACTCCTCGCCGCGCTCGGCGGAGGCGTCGACGACCCGGCCCGCCTCGAAGCGCAGGCGCACGCCCGAGACCTCGCGGCCGCCGATCACCGCCGGCAGGTGGAAGCTGACTTCCCCCTCGACCGAGTCCTCGACCGGGCCGGTGAAGAACTCCCCGTCGGGCATGTTGTTGTCGCCGACGCAGGGGATGAACGTGCGGCCGGCGATCCCCAGCTTGATGTCGGTGCCGGGAGCGGTCACCCGCACCTCCTCGTGGCCCTCGATCCAGTCCGCCAGCCGCTGGGTCTCCTCCGAGGCGCGCTTCCAGGCGGTCAGCGGCTCGGGATCGGTCGCCAGGCAGGCGCCGTAGTAGAAATCCTCGTAGTCGGCCAGGCTCATCTCCGCCTCCGACGCGTAGGCGCTGGTCGGGTAGAGCGTGTAGCACCAGCGGAAATCGCCCTCGGCGGCGCGCTTCATCGCCCGCGTCATCAGGTCGCCGGTCGCCGACTGGCGCAGGGTCTGGCGCTCCGGCGGCACCCCGGAGAGCTCGCGGGTGTTGGTGCTGGCGCCGATCGCGATCCGCACGTCGGCGTTGTCGACCATCCACTCCGCGAACGGCGAGATCCATTCCAGCTGGGCGTCGGAGGCGTGCTTGAAGTAGGCCGCGATCTGGCCCTCGAGGGCGACGTTCAGCACCGGGTTGCCGCCGGCCTTCAGCACCTCCTCATAGACCGCGAGCAGCAGCGGCGCCGCCGCGCTCTCGCCGTCGATCGAGACGACGTCGCCCTCCTTCACCTCGGTCGAGTAGCCGACCAGGATCTTCGCCAGGTTCTGGACCCGCGGGTCGCCGCCGCTCGATCTCGCCGCCTCCTTCTCCGCCCGCTCTCCACGGGTCGCGCTTTGCTCGGTCGCACTAATGGTCACCGGAGATCTGCTCCCTCGCGCCGCGCTCCTGGTGCGGTCGCCATCGCCATGAAGATCGCGTGGAAGCGCGGGTCGTCGGTCAGCTCGGGGTGGAAGGCGCAGGCCAGCACGCTGCCCTCCCGGACCGCGACCGGGTGCCCGTCGTAGGAGGCCAGCACCTCCACCTCCGGCCCATGGCTCTCGACCCAGGGGGCGCGGATGAAGACCGCCCGCAGCGGCTCGTCGCCGATCCCCTCGACCTCGAGATCGGCCTCGAAGCTCTGCAGCTGGCGGCCGAAGGCGTTGCGGCGGGCGGTGGCGTCGATGAAGCCGAGGTGGTCGGCGTCGCAGACGATCATCCCCGCGCAGGTGCCGAGGATCGGCCGCCCCGCCGCGTGGTGGTCGCGCAGCGCCGGCTCCAGCCCGGCCGAGGCGATCAGCTTGCCGATCGTCGTGCTCTCGCCGCCCGGGATGACCAGCGCCGTCGAGCCCCTCCATCTCGGCCGGCGTGCGCACCTCCCGCGGCTCGGCGCCGAGCCGGCGCAGGGTCGCGGCGTGGGCTTCGAAATCGCCCTGCAGCGCGAGGACGCCGACCTTCAGGTCGGCCACCAGACGGGGGGTTCCATGGCCAGGTGCGCCTGGGGCGGCGCGTCATCCAGGTGGGCCTGGTCATGGGACCACCGTCACGCCCCGCGGTTCTGCAGCAGGGCGTCCTCGGCCGCGAGGCCGGCGATCTCGAGCCCGGGCATCGCCTCGCCGAGGCCCGATCGAGGCGGCGGCGACGCGCTCGGGGTCGTTGTAGTGGGTCGTCGCCTCGACGATCGCCCGCGCCCGCCGCTCGGGGTCGGAGCTCTTGAAGATGCCCGAGCCGACGAAGTTGCCCTCGGCGCCGAGCTGCATCATCAGCGCCGCGTCGGCCGGGGTCGCGATGCCGCCGGCGCAGAAGAGCGGCACCGGCAGGCGGCCCGCGGCGGCGACCTCCTGGACGACTTCCAGCGGCGCCTGGTGCTCTTTCGCCGCCGCCGGCCAGCTCCTCCGGGCGCAGCTGCGCGAGCCGCTTGATCCCGGAGGTGATCTCGCGCATGTGGCGGACCGCCTCGACGACGTTGCCGGTGCCGGCCTCGCCCTTGGAGCGGATCATCGCCGCGCCCTCGCCGAGCCGCCGCAGCGCCTCGCCGAGGTTGGTGGCGCCGCAGACGAAGGGCACCTCGAAGGCGAGCTTGTCGATGTGGTTGCGCTCGTCGGCCGGGGTCAGGACCTCGGACTCGTCGATGTAGTCGACCTCCAGCGCCTGCAGGACCTGGGCCTCGGCGAAGTGGCCGATCCGCGCCTTTGCCATCACCGGGATCGTCACCGCCTCCTGGATCCCCTTGATCATCGCCGGGTCCGACATCCGGGCGACGCCGCCGTCGCGGCGGATGTCGGCCGGAACCCGCTCCAGCGCCATCACCGCGCAGGCGCCGGCCTCCTCGGCGATCTTCGCCTCCTCGGGCGTGACCACGTCCATGATCACGCCGCCTTTCAGCATCTCCGCCAGGCCGGTCTTCAGTCGAAACGTCGCGCGCTCGCTCATCGCGTCCAGATTACCTGCCGGACGCGATCCGCCGGCTTCGCCTCCGCGGCAGAGGCGGTTACTTCAGTTTGTAGGCGCGGATGCGGTCTTTGTGGGCGGCTTCGTCGCGGGCGTAGAGGCCGTGGGCCAGAGCCCTGCACCAGCGCCATCAGCGCCGTGTTGCGAGCGGGTGAAGGAGGGGCTGTTGGAGGAGAAGTAGAGGGTCAGCTCGGCGTGCTCGCCGACCTCCGACATCGTCGCGTCGGAGATCGCCAGCGTGCGGGCGCCGCGGTGCAGGGCCAGCTTCATCGCCCGCAGCAGCAGCGGGTGGGCGCGGCCGGCGGAAAGGGTGATGACCAGCGTGCTCTCGTCGATCCGGCCGAGCCGCTGCAGCGACTCGCCGCCGGTCGAGGCGACGATCTCGGCGCGGATGTCGAGCAGGCTGAGGGTGTGGCGCAGGTAGCTGGCGAAGAAGGCCATCTGGTCGACGCCGACGATGACGATCGCGCTGCGCCGTCGGCCAGCGCCGCGACGGAGGCGTCGACCTGCTCGGGGGTCAGCTTGCGCGCCGTTTCCTCGAGGTTCGAGTAGTCGGCGCTGAGCGAGCCCTCCAGCTCGGAGTGGTCGAAGGAGAAGAGCGCCCCGGCGCCGGCGCTGGCGCCGGCGATCGTCGTGCGGTACTCCTCGATCGCCGCCTGCTGCAGCTCCGGGATAGCCCTCGAAGCCGAGGGCCTGGGAGAAGCGCACCACCGTCGAGGACGAGGTGCTCGCTCTCCGGGCCAGCTCCTCGGCGGTGAGGAAGGCCGCCTCGTCGAGGTGATCGACGATGTAGCGGGCGACGTCTTTCTGGGAGCGCGAGAACTCGTCGAAGCGCTCCTGGATGTAGTCGGAAAGGCTCTTGAGCTGGGGGGACTTCGTCGCGGTCTTGGTCACGGCGGTCCATTTCGCCGAACCCGCAGCTTTCCCTTCCGGCTTCTGGTTGGATTTGTCTGGAGATGACGCTCGAACGGGCCCTGCGGCTCACCAATCGGAACATGATCGCCTTCGACCTGGCGCTCGGGCAGCGCGGCGATCGCCGCGCCCGCGGCGACCCTGCAGGGTGCTCGGCCACGACGAGCCCTCACCCGACGCCAAGCACCTCTTCCGGCGCTGCGGGCCGATCTGGCTGACCTTCGCCGCCGCCCACCGGTCGCCGACCGGCGCGGGAAGCCGGCGCGACTGGCAGGCGCTCGCCTGGCTGCGCGGCGACCGAGATCGCCACCGACGCGCTCTGGTCGGCGTCGCCGGCGGTGAGCCGGCCGGGTGCGAGGCTCGGGCTGCGGCTCGCCGGTGCCGCCAACGTCGCGATGGCGGCGGGCTTCGCCTGGATGTCGAGGCGCTGATGGGGAGTTCGAGGGCGAGCCGAGCATCCGCTGGAGCCTGCTGCGGGATCGACGAAGAGGGCGACGAGGCCTGGCTGATCCGCGGCATCGCCCGCAAGCTCTACCGCTGCCCGGGCTGCCACGGCGAGATCCAGGTCGGCGAGGAGCACACCGTCGTCCAGTTCGTGCGCCGGCTCGGCGGCACCGACCACCACCACTGGCACCGGCGCTGCGCCGAAGAGCTGCTGGTCCCCGAGCTCGGCAACCTGAAGCGGGTGCCGGCCGCGGAGTCGAGCCAGTCGACAGGCTGGAGGCCCGGGGCCGGCGACCAGCCGGGCGCCGGGCGGCGGCGGCGGTGAGCTTCTGCCGCCGGCTGGGCGCCACCTACGCCGCGGATCTGGCGCACCTACTGCGCACTGGATGCCGCTCGCTGCTGCCGCTCGGCTTCCTCGTCTTCGTGCCGCTCGGCCTGCTCGACGCGCTGGCAGCTCAAGGTCGACGTCGAATCGCTCGACCTCACCAGCGGGATCAAAGTCGCCGCGGTGATCCTCGCGGTCGGCGGCGGTGACGATGACCGGCCTGCTCGGCGAGGTCTTCTTCAGCGGCGCGGTCGCTATCTCCCTCACCCACTCCGCACGAGGAGCGGCCGCCGCGGCTGCGCGAGATCGCGCGGCGGATCAACTACGGGCGGCTGATCCTCGTCGACCTCGCCTTCGTCGCGATCGTCGCCGTCGGCCTGCTCCTCGGGTTCGTTCCCGGCCTGCTCGCCTTCGTCTTCCTCGGCCTCTCGGGGCCGATCGTCGAGATCGAGGAGCGCACCGCTGCCGCGGCCCTGCGTCCGCAGCTTCCAGCTCGTCCGCGGCAGCTTCTGGCTCGTCTTCTGGGTGCTGGTCCCGATCGAGGTCATCGGCGACGCGCTCGGCGGCGGTGTCGCCGGCTTCGTCCACCACCAGCTCGGCGACACCTTCCTCGCCAGCTGGCTCGCCGAGGCCGCCTCGAACATCGTCCTCTCGCCGTTCTTCGCGGTCGCCGCGGTCCTCCTCACGGTCGACCTGATCGCGGAAAAGGGACGGCGAGGCGCCGCCCCTGCACTCGAGCCCCGGTGACCGTATGACCACCGCCTCGATCTTCTCCGACTTCTGGGGACCAGGCTCGACCAGAACGACGAGCAGGGGCTGTTCCTGGTCCTCGTCGGCTTCATCGTCTCCTTCGCCTTCATCCGCATGAGCACGCGGTTGATGCGCAGCCCGAAGGTGCCCTGGTGGCCGGGCAGCGTCGTCAGCGACAGCGGCGTCCATCTCCACCACCTCGTCTTCGGGATCGTGACGATGATGATCGCCGGCGCCGCTCGGCTTCCTCGCCTTCGGGCGCAGCCCCGTGGACCGAGATCTGCGCCTTCGCGCTTCGGCGTCGGCGCCGGGTTGACGATCGACGAGTTCGCCCTCTGGGTCTACCTCGACGACGTCTACTGGGCCGAGGAGGGCCGCAGCTCGATCGACGCGACGGTGATCGCCGCCGCCGGGATGATGCTGGTCCTGCTCGGGTTCACGCCCGCTGACGATCGAGACGGCTCGCGCGAGGCCGTCGCTCGGCAGCGTCCTCAGCGCGCTCTTCGTCTTCGCCCTGGTCGCGATCTGCTTCCTCAAGGGACGGGTGCTGCACGGCTGCGTCGGCTTCTTCGTCTTCCCGATCGCGATCTACGGCGCCTGCCGGCTCGGCAAGCCGGGCTCGGCCTGGGCGCGCCGCCGCTACGGCGAGCGGCGGCCGAAGAAGCAGGCGCGCGCCGAAGGAGCGCTTCCCGCCCGACCGCCGCACCGAGCGCTTCAAGAACGCCTTCCGCGACATCGTCGGCGGCAAGCCGAGCGAGGGGCTGGAGGCGGCCCGCCAGGAGGCGATCGCGGCGACCCGCGAGGCGAGCGAAGAGGTGCGGCAGCGGGCCGAACGCGTCACCCACCTCGGCGAATCCGACCGCGACCCCTGAGGGGTTAGCGATCGCTCAACACCCGCACCCCGGGGCGGGCGCCTACCCTTGCGGGATGGGCCGCCGAGCGCTCATAGCCGCTCTCTCCACCTGCCTGGCGCTCGCGGGCGTCGCCGCCTCGCAGGCGCAGACGCTGCAGAAGGGGGACGTGCGGGTCAGCTTCGACGCCGACTTCGCTCCCACGGCGCTGCCGCGGCTGAGGGCGGCGCCGGTGCGGATCCACATCGTCGGCGGGATCGCCACCACCGACGGCAGCCACCCGCCGTCGCTGCAGTGGCTCGAAGTCGAACTCAACCGCAAGGGACGGCTGGCGGCGAGGGGTCTCCCGGTGTGCTCGGCCCCGCTGCTGCAGTCGACGACGACCGAGCAGGCCCTCGGCCGCTGCGGATCGGCGCTGGTCGGCAAGGGCAGCTTCCACGCCGAGGTGGCGCTGGGCGGCGACGTCCCGGCCTCCGGACGGATCGTCGCCTTCAACAGCCGCCTCGAAGGCAAGCCGGCGCTGCTCCTCCACTTCTTCGCCGAGGTGCCGGTCCGCTTCACCCTGGTCGTGCCGCTGACGATCGTCGCGAAGCGGGGCGGCGAGTTCGGGACGCTGCTGCGGACCCACGTCCCGCGGATCGCCGGCGGCCTCGGCTCGATCACCCGGATCGACCTGACGATCGGGCGCCGCTACTCGTCCGGCGGCGTCCGCCGCAGCTACGTCTCGGCCGCCTGCACCGCCCTGCCCGGCACCAACCTCGCGGTCTTCGCCTTCGCCCGGGCCCGCTTCCGGTTCCAGTCGAACCCCGGGTTCGCGACGAAGCTGTTGAAGGTTTGCCGGGTCCGCGGTCAGGGATAGGGTGGTCTGACAGCGCCCTGAAAACCGATCGAGGAGCATGAACATGACCCAGAATCCCCGTGCCCTCGGCACCGTCCTTGCCGTGATTGCGATCGGCGTCGGCGGCGTCGTCTGGTCCGGTTGCGGCGGCGGCGGCAACAGCACCGAAAGCGTCACCAACCAGGCCAAGGAAGAAATCAAGGAAGGTTCCAAGAAGGCCGAAGAAGCGGTCGAAGAAGGCGTCGAAAAGACCCAAAAGAGCCTGAAGGAAGCGAAGAAGGAAGCCGAAGAGAACCTCAACGGCAAGACCAAGAAGCAGATCGAAGAAGCCGCCAAGGAAGCCGAAAAGGGCGTCCAGGAAGGCAAGGCCCAGGCCGAAAAGGGCATCGAAGAAGCCAAGAAGCAGGCGGAAAAGTACCTCGAATAGGGAGCCGCTCAGAGGTGGGGGTCCGCGGTCGCCTCGATGCCGTCGCCGAGGATCTCCACCGCCCCGAGTCCGGTGCAACGCTCGATTCGCTCAGATTAGCGGCAGTGGACAGTGTGTCTATGCCTGGGCGGGCGACCTTCGGCCAAGCGGGCTTTCGGGTGCGCTCTCGGGCGGCACCGAGCAGATCGAATACCAGTGCAGCAGCGCCAGCTGGCGCGCCACGCGGTCGATCTCGTCTTCGTCGGAGGAGACGTCGAAGTTCGCGAGGATCGCCTCGATCATCGCGTAGGTGGCCCGGGCGCCGAACTCGAGGTCGATCTCCTCGCGGATCAGGCCCGCCGCCTCGTCGGCAGCGTGGACGGCCATGATCCACCCCAGCATCGCGTCGTCGGCCGCTTTATCGGCCTCGTCCCAGCCGGAGCCGCGGAGGTTCTTCGCCACGGCGACGATCGGGCGCAGGTCGGCGTTCTGCACCCGCCAGCTCAGCGCCTCCCTCACCATCTCCTGCACCAGGTCGAAGGAGGTCTGGCCGGAGCGGGCATTTTCGCGCAGTTTCTGCGGGATCTGCGCATAGCCGACCATGTAGTCGCTGATGATCACCGCAAGGATGTCCTGCTTGTCGTCGAAGTTGTTGTAGACGGTGGCCCGCGCGACCTGAGCGGCCCGCGCGATGTCGCCCATCGACGTCTCGGAGAATCCGCGCCGGGCGAACAGCCTGCGGCTCGCCTCGAGGATCCTCGTCCGTGCCCGCGGCTCCCCGCGCCGCGGCCTCGTCACTTTTGCCCTCTCTCGGCACGATTGGTCAACCGCTTCACATAAGCGAGGGTATCCAAAGCGTGTGACATCGCTCCCGTCAATGGACCTCCTCCGGAAGCTCGTACCAGCGCTTGCGGTCGCCGATCCGGGAGCGCAGCTTCCAGCCCCGGGTCTTGGGGGCTCTGTCCAGTGCCTGACGCAATCGCCGCAGGCGTTCGCTCACCGCGCCGGCCGCCTCGAAGCCCGGCAGCTCGAGGGCGAACTCCTCGGTTCGGGCGGCCACCATGCCCAGCGTCCGCCACAGCCCCCAGTCCGCCGCCGCGAGCTCCGCGATGTAGGTCGCGTTGACCCCACTGTCGTCGTCGCCGAGCTCGTGGTCGGCGAAAAGCGCGCATAGGTCGAGGTAGTCCTTTTCGTTCGTCTCCACCACCTGCAGCTTCAACACCGTCAGGTCGGCGAGGGAAAGGGTCAGGGGAACGGTCTCGATCCGCTTCTTGAGCGGAATCCGGTGGCAGAGGTTGGCCTCGTCGAGGAAGACGTCGACCTGCCGCCCGTTGCGCTCGTCCCAGAAGAAGAGGCGGCGATGGCCGTGCAGGGCGTTGAACTCCGCGTCGCCCTCGTAGCCCAGCGCTTCCAGTAGAGCCGCAACCCGCCCACGGCTCGACCGATAGGAGGCGAGGTCGATATCCGCGTGCTCCCGCGCCAGCGGCGGACGTCGCGCGCTCGGGCAGAGAAGGGCCACCGCGACCCCACCGAGGAGGCGCAGGGGAACGTCCTCCCGCGCCGCCGCTTCCGCGATCCGCCGGCCCTCCAGGAGCGGATCGGCGATCGGCGCTGGGCCTGCCGCCTCCACTACTCGGGCGGGATCTCCGCCGCGAGCTTGTCGACGTCGACGCCCTGCCGCCGCCGTGCGGCGCGGGCGAGGAAGAAGGTCAGCAACGCGACCGCGAGGAGGATCGCCGCGTCGCGGTAGAAGTGGCCGTTGTCGATTCCGAGCCCCCCGTAATGCAGGTAGACGAAGGAGACCCCCGCCAGGAGGACCGCGAGCAGCCCGCCGGAGAGGCTGACAACCGGGACGCCGAGGAGCCGTCGGGTGCTGGCCGAAGAGCGCCAGGCATCCGGTCGCCGATAGGGAAGCAGGACCGCCGAAAGGCCGATCAGGATCATCGCGATCAGCTGCACCAGCACCGCCTCTGCCAGGACGCTGAGGAAGCCTTCGTCGTTCCACACCGCCCAGGCGAGAACCGTGACGCTGAGGACCACGGTCAGGCCGATCGCGGCGTTGGGGGCGTGGGTCCGCGAGGAGACGCGGGAGACCCCCGCGGGCAGCAGGCCGTCCAGGGCCCAGGCGAAAAAGGCGCGGACCGCGATCGTGATGTTCGGGATCAGCAGCAGCGGAAAGGCCACCGCGAAGCTGATCAGCAACCACCAGGCGAGCAGGGTGCTGCCACCTGCGATCGAGGTGAGGAAGATGTAAAACGGTTCCACTTCGAACGGGTACAGTTCCGATCCGGCCAGGCCGTTGATCGCGACGAAGAATTCGTTACCGAAGCGGGCGAAGAACACCGTCGCGAGGATCACCGCAACCGCGATGTGAAGGGTGCTGGCCAGACCCATCGCTTTCATCTGCGTCGCATCGCGGGCCCGCCTCACCTCACCGGAGATGTAGATCGAGAGCCAGGCGAAGATGGTGAGACTGCAGGCAAGTCCCCAGGTGGGCCAGGTGTTGTTCATGCTGAAGGCGGGGCTGGTGTCGATCCCTTCCCGGTGAGCGTTGGCGACGATCGAGTCGTAGGTGTCCTTTTCGCCGGTGATCGAGCCGGCGAACTGGTTGAAGCTGTGGACGAAGCCGCCGTGGGTCTTGAAGACCAGGACGAGGAAGACGGTGCCGAGGCCGAGCATCATCACCGCCCAGAGGGTGTTCATGATCCGCGTCGTCCAGCGCCAGCCCCCGGCGAGCAGCAGCGAGGAGCCGACGATCAGCGCGGTGCCGAGCCCGAACTGCCAGCCCTTGCTGGTGGCGATGTCGTTGCCCGCGGTGACGAGGCCGTGGCTGCCGCCGACCAGGCCCACCGCGGCCAGCGACGGCCCGAGCGCGACGGTGACGAAGGCGAGGGAGATGTAGGCGATCGAGAGGATCACCCCGGAGGTCCAGAAGAAGGAGGAGACCAGGCCGACCACCGGGTGGATCACGCGCCCGACCAGCACGTAGTCGCCGCCGCTGCGGGGGATCGCCGAGGTGAAGAGGCCGTAGCAGACCGAGATCACCAGGGCGACGGCCAGGGCCATTGCCAGGGCGAGGAGGATCGAGCCGCCCGGGAAGAGCGAGAGGGCGAAGAAAACCGAGGCCGCGAGCAGGATCGGGGTCGGTTGCCCGGCCATGTTGAAGACGAAGGTGGAGAACGGGGAGACTTCCCGCACCAGCCCCGTCGCCCTTCGGGCGTAGACCGTCACCCCGTCACCAGGTAATGGTTGACCACGCGTTCGGGCGCGAGGTGAACCAGGCAGCCGTCGAGGCGGCCGCTGCCGTAGTCCGACCCCGGATTGACCGCCAGCGTCCGGCCCAGCCTGGTCACGCCCTTGCTCTCGTGGATGTGGCCGTGGAGGCTGAGCAGCGGCTGCGTCTCTTCGATCAGCTGCCGCACCGCCCTGCTGCCGGTCGCGACCTCGTGCGGGCGCCCGCCCTTGGTCACGTAGTTCAGGCCCTCGTCGACCTCGAAGGCGGTGTCGAGGCTGCTCTCCCAGGGGGGCACGTGGATGTTGAAGATCGCCCGCTCGGGTGCCTCGAGCCGATCGGCCAGCCGCCTCAGGCGCGCGTAGATCTCCTCCTCGTCGAGCTCCCGCGGCGTCTGCCAGGGAGTCCGGTTCGAATATCCGAAGGAGAGAAGCTCGTGCGGGCCCACCCGTTCGACCCGCTCGTCGCAGGCGATCACCCTTTCGCCGCCGGCCAGGACCTCGTCGATCGACCAGGGGTCGTCGTTGCCGGGGATCACGTAGGCGCGGGCGTCGCCGGCGGCGAGCCGTTCGTCGGCGAGCTCGACCCAGAGGCGCAGCTCGTCCAGCAGAGCCCGCTCGAAGACCGCCTCGCGATGGCGCGGATCCTCGCCGAGCAGCCGCGCCTCCTCGCGGTCGACGATCAGCGGGTACATCCCGTTGGTCGAGATCGCCTGCTGCATCTGGTCGAGCTCCTCCGCGGTCCGGGCTCGACGCCGCTCGCCGATCACCCGGGCGCTGTAGGAGCCGTCTCCCTCGCGGACGATCGGCACCAGCGCCTTGCCGGTCAGGTCGCCGCCCATCACCAGCACCTCCGCGGGATAGTGAGCGGCGGCGTTGACGAACTTCTTCCAGCAGAGGCGAGACCCGTGCACGTCGCCTGCGTAGAAGAGACGGGTGAGACTCTCGTTTCTGCGTTTCCTGAACATCGTTCCCTGGTTCCCCCGCAGAGATCATGCGCTATTTGCAGGACGGTCCGCCGAGCGGTCAAAGAGCCTCCCTGGTCACCGTGTCTCTTCGCGGCCGGCGAGCAGCTCGCCGCGCAGCAGCTTCATCGCCAGCTCGGGGTGCGGGGAAGCCAGCAGGCCGGCGGCGGCGAGGACGTAGTCGGCGTCGACGGAGACCTCGGGCTCGAGCGGAGCCAGCGAGTGCGGAGCGCGCCGATCGAGGGCGGCCCGCAGAACCCCGACGCCGTCGTCGCGATGGGCGAAAACCCCGCCGGTACCGATGACTCGCCCGACCTCCCGCAGGTCGGGGCCGCTGCGGACCAGTGTCGGCGGCCCTCCCTCGCCGCGACTCAAGAGCATCGTCCCGCAGTGCCGGCGAACCGCGTGCGTCGCGCAGGCGATCGCCAGGAACCGGTCGACGTCCGCCTCGGCGGAGCCCTCGGGGATCCATCCCGGGTCCCCCCTCCGCAGCGCGACAGCTTGTCCAATCCCCTCCTCGCCGAGTCGGCTCGCGTCCAGCAGCCAGCGCCGGTCGACCGCGACGGCGCCCGCCGACCCGGCCCGCATGCCGAGGTCCCCCTCGACGGTGCGGAGGGTCGGCGGCGGCGGCAGCAGCGGATCCTCGATCCCCGGCGTCGCCGCCTCGACGACCCGGGTCGAGTGGACGTCGGTCGTCGCCCCGCCGACGTCGATCACCATCAGGTCGCCGATGCCGGGGATCGCCCTGGTCCCGTGCGCGAGCAGGCGCGTCGCTTCGAGCACCGCCTCGGGGGTCGGCATCTGGACCATCTGCTCGAAGTCGGGGCTGGCGCTGAGGCCCTTGCCGCCGATCACGTGCTCGAGGAAGGCGCGGAGGATCGCCTCCCGCGCCGGCTCGATCTCGAGCTCCCCGAGCCTCGGCATCACGTTTGCCGCGATGACCGCAGGCGCGCCGGCGGCCTCGAGGAGGCCCGCCGCCTCCGCGGCCACCCGGGCGTTGCAGGCGACGACGAAACGGGAGTCGATCCGGGCGGCGGCGAGCTTGCTCGCGTTCTCGAGCACCAGTTCGGATTGGCCGCCGTCGGTACCGCCGGCGAAGAGAACGATCTCCGGCCGAGCCGCGCGCAGCTCGTCCAGCTGCGCTCCTTCGAGCCTGCCGGTCAGCACCGTCCCCACCCGCGCCCCCGCGTTCAGCGCCGCCTGGCGCGCCGCCGCGGCGGTGAGATCGGCGACGAGGCCCACCGCGGCGACCCGGAGCCCGCCGCCGGCGCTGGAGGCGGCGAGCCGCTGCTCCACGGCCACCGGCTCCCCGAGCGCCGCCGAAGCCCGAGCGAGCGCCGCCGCGTAACCGTCCATCAGGTCGGTCCCGATGCTGGTCGGCGCCTGGGCTCGCGCCAGCAGCCGGCCCCCCTCGGGATCGACCAGGCTGAGCTTGGTGTAGGTGCTGCCGAAGTCGGCGAGCGCGATCGCGCGCACTGCAGGCGACCGGCTAGACCGCGACGCCGCCGGTGCGGCGCTCGATCAGCGCCTCGACCAGGCGGTCGATCGTCCCCGGCGTCTGGATCCCGGCCGCGTTGAGGTCGGCGCTGACGTCGCGCGGCACCTCGGAGCCGTCGACGTCTTCGTTCAGCACGCCGCCCATGAAGACCGGCACCTCCCTCGCCCCGGCGGCCTCGAGCTCGCTCATCAGCAGGCGGCCGAAGCTACGGGCGACCCCGTTGTGGGTGCTGATCACAACCGCGTCGGCGTCGGTCTCGATCACGGCTTTGACGATGTCCTCGGGGTCGCGGTTGATGCCGAAGTCGATCGCCTCGGTCCCCACCGCCGCGAGCGTCGAGGTGAGCAGGAAGGGGGCGAACTCGTGCACGTCGGTGGAGGTGACGAGGACCTTCATCCCCCGGATCGCCTCCTCTTCGTGGCGGCCCCGCAGCTCGGCCAGCAGGCGCTCGCGCTCTTCCATCGTGCTCTTGACAAGGTCGGTTTCGAGGATCGGCCGGCGGCCACGTGGAAACTCGGGGTCGGGTTCGCCCGCTCCGAACAGCTCCTCGCAGCGGGTCGAACCGAGGCGTTTGAGCACCAGCAGCACCTGCGCCGGGTCGCCGACGTCGATCCCGGCCGCGGCGAGGCCGTGGAGGACGCCGTCGTAGAACCGGCGGCCGCCCTCGACGAGCCGGTCGCGAATCGCCTCGATCCGCGACCAGTCGATCACCGGATCGACCAGCGGCACGTAGTCGTCGAGGCGGCGGCTGATCGTCTGCACCGTCGCCACCTCGTCCCAGGAGGGAATGCGTTCGGTCTCGGTCACCGGCACCGCGATCGGCGCGGTGCCGAGCCGGTAGCGCATGTCGACCATCTTCATGAAGAGGACGTCGGTGTTCAGCACCGCCATGTTGGCGTCGAAATCCGGCGTGTTGCCGATCGTGTCCCCCTGGGTGTAGTTGAACGGGACCCGGCGCGGGTTGACCGCCTCCAGCGCCAGCGTCACCGCCGACTTCACCACCGGGTTCTGGGTCAGGCCTCCCCACGAGGGCGAGTAGGCGGCGCCGATCAGCTCTTCGCTGAGATAGCGCTCGACCATCGCCCAGCCGATGTAGTTGGCGTAGTCGTGGAATACGCCCGGATAGCCGTCCTCGAGATAGGAGTCGAAGACGACGCCCTCGTCCCTGAAGGCCGCGAGCATCCCCGCTCCCTGCAGCGTGACCATCGTCTGCCCGACTTCGTCGTCCCAATACGGCCAGCGCCACGAGTACTGCGAGAGGACTCCGATCGAGGTGATCCCGGCCAGCAGGGCGTCGCGGGCGTTCTCGACCGAGGCCGGGCTGCCGACGTTGTTGTCGGCCGCCTCGGGCTGGATCGGCACCGTGTGGGCCAGCTCCCACCAGTCCCGCTCGTTCATCATCACCGGCCCGGTTTCCTGCGGCGCCTCGGCGCGCTTGTCCTTCGGCAGGCCCTGCCGGCGCTCGGCGATCAGGTTGAAGCGGTCGGGCGGGCGCACCCCGCGCGCGAGCGCGTCTTCGTGGATCAGCCCCAGGGCCTCGCGGGTATCGGCCCGGGTGGCGAGGCCGATGTTCATGCAGGTGCAGGGGATCCCCTCGGCGCGGGCCTTTTCGCGCCACTCCCGCTCGGAGCCGACGCCCTTCTCCTCGCAGAACATCGAGCGGCCACGTTCCAGCCCCGCGGCCATCGCCTTGCCTTCCTCGACGGCTTCGCGCCCGTCGGGCAGGTCCGCCGGCAACAAGGCGCTGAGATCGACGTCAAGCTCCGCCACGGTCCCTCCCTCGTTCCAATCTCCTCATCTCCCCGCTCTGCAGCTGCCCGGCCCCCGGCGAACACCCAGCGAGTTCCTGATTAGGAGAAATCTACAGAGGAGAGCGTGCTAGCGGGGCCGGCGGCCGGCGAAGCGCCTCTGCGCGAGCAGCGCTTCCACCTCCCGCAGCAGAGATGCGGGGCGACCGGCCGCGGGCAGGGGATCCGCGACCGGCCGCTGACCACGCGCCCCGGCGGGAGAAGTGCTTGTCCGCGCGGCTGACCGATGCCGGAAGGGGCGTGGCATCGGGTTGTCACCTCGGTCAAGCACAGGAAGGACGATAGAGCGGCTCCGCCCCTCCGTTAGAGTGGCTGCACCCGCCCCAGGAGGGGTCTTGCGTGGAGAATCCTCCCGTCGACATCCAGAAGATGCTGGACGCGCTGCCGGCGATGGTCGGCTACTGGGACCGGGATCTGCGCACCAGCTGGCGAACGGGGCCTACGTCGACTTCTTCGGCAAGTCGCCGCAGGAGATGACAGGCATCCACATCAGCGAGGTGCTCGGCCCGGAGCTCTACGCGAAGAACCTGCCCTACATGGAAGGGGCCCTGCGAGGGGAGCCGCAGCTCTTCGACCGCGAGATCCGCACCCCCTCCGGCAGCCTCCGCTACACCCAGGCCTCCTACCTCCCCGACGTCGGCGAGGGTGGTGAGGTGCGCGGCTTCTTCGTTCTCGTCACCGACATCACCGAGCGGCGGCGGATCGAAGAAGAGATCGACCGCAATCGCGAACGGCTGGCCGAGGCCGAGCACCTCGCCCGTCTCGGCAGCTGGGAGTGGGACCTGGCCGGCAGCCGGATGACCTGCTCCGACGGACTCTTCGCGATCTACGGGATCACGGCCGAGGAGTTCGACGAGAACTACGACCCGGCGGGGTCGAAATACGTGCACCCCGACGACCGCGAGTTCGTCGAGCAGGAGATGCGGCAGGCGATCGAGACCGGTGCTCCGATCGACTTCGAGTACCGGATCATCCGTCCCGACGGACGCGTCCGCCGCCTCCACAGCCGCGCCGAGCTGATCGCCGACGCCGAGGGCAACCCGCTGCGCCTGACCGGGACGGCCCAGGACGTGACCGAGCTGCGCGCCGCCGCCGAGGTCCTGGAAACGGCCACCGACCTCGGCCGCCGCGCCGCCGAGCTCCACGGCGCCCCCGCCCGCCGCCGCCCCGGCGAGGACCTCTCCAAGCTCCTCACCCCCCGCCAGACCGAGATCCTCGGCCTCGTCGCCGAGGGCCTCAGCAACGCCGAGATCGCCTCCCGCCTCTACCTCGGCGAGAGCACCGTCAAATGGCACGTCCGCAAGATCCTGCGGGCGCTCGGGGTGGCGAACCGGGCCCAGGCAGTGGCGCGCTACCTGGGCGTTAGTCGCCTCTAGGGCGAATCGCGTCCAGTGAAATCCAGCTGACTACGCTGCGATCGGGTGGCCGCCCGAATCGCGAGCCTCTATGTGGGCGCGAGGGGGTAGCTGCATGGTGCCTCGATCGAGGCGACGAAACCGAAGTAGAAGCCACGCCGCAGCCCGCGCCCAGCGCGCGAAGCCGTGCGCTTCCTCTGGTTGGACGAGCAGCTCGTGTCCATCGGGGTAGACGATCACGACGGGATCGCCGTCGAACAGCGCACGCGTCGCCATCTCCCCCTGATGAGGATTGGCAGCCGCGATGAAGTGCGCCCGGTTCGGATAGCGGGCAGCCAGCTCCTCATCCTCGATGCTGGCAAGCACCCTCTCGGTTGCGGGATCGATCTTCGCTTCCTGACTCATGATCCCCACCATTGTCTCATGATCTCCGGAGCATCCGCCTTGGTTTTCTTGATCGCCGCCGCCATCGCCTCATTCGAGGAGCTGAAATCGAGAACGGCTGGTGCCTGCTTCCCGCCGGCTCGCGTGTATTCGTGCTCGTGGTGCTCATCGACCGCGTCGGCGTTATCCCAAAGGCGCACGGTCGTCCAATCGCCGGCCTCGAAGGTCTCCAGCGTGATCGCATAGAACACCGGCGGTGGAGGCTCGCTACGCCGATACCGGATTCGAACGTCCGGCTCCACGTCGATGAAAATCTCTCGGTCAGTCGAGGCCACAGACAGAGGCTTTCATAGCCGTCGGCAGAACCCGGCACTTCTTAAGAGCATCCCGCAATGAGAGCCATCCTCTGGCCGGCCCGATCGCCCTCGGGCTCGTGCTTTTCGGCATTCTCGAGGCGACCCTGTTGATCGCCTTCGGCGGGATCCCGCACGAGCCTGCCACTGCCGCCGCGGTCGAGATCGTGCTACTCCTAGCCGGCGCCTCAATTCCGCTGCTGCTCCTGCTCCTGGCCTTCTACTCGGCCTTCGTCGGTACGTCCGCCACCTCGAAAACTATGAGCCGGGGGTGCGTCTGCGCGTGATCACCTCCCCTGAAGCGGCGCTCCGCGGGGACATCGACGCGCATCCGGAGAACGCCAGGAAGTTGCGGAAGATCCACGACGATCTCGAAGCGGAGTTCGTACATCTCGATGAAGAGAGAGTCAAAGTCCTGGCCGAGAAACACAAGCTCCCACCCGCGTCTGTGGTCAATCTGGCCCTTTGGGAAGACGATTACTGCCTGCTTTGGGAACGGGGGGAGAAGCGCTTCACCGTTCGCCTAGCCCTGGTTGATGGGCCCACCTATCCGAATGTCCGCGATTTCGTCTGCGAGGTAGAAGAGGCAGCCAAGCCGTTCCGGTCACTTCTTCCGCCTCACGAACAGGTCCCGCTCACCGACGAGGGGGCCTGACCGGCGAGGAGCTTGAACAAAATTCACGACGTCGTATTTCGCCTTCTAAGGCTCTTGCCAGTGGGGCGGGCTGGACTCGAACCAGCGACCGACGGATTATGAGTCCGCTGCTCTGACCAACTGAGCTACCGCCCCGTGAGAACGCGGCTGTTCCCGCTATGCGAGAAGAAGTGCGTTCTCGCCGAGCCTAGCGCCGATCGAGCCGGTCAGGCGCTGAAGAGCTGGGCGAGGGAGCGGCCGACGTCCGGGGGCTCCTCTTCGCCCTTGGCGGCGGCGGCGGCGCCCTCGGCGAGGGCCTTGGCGGCGTCGGCGATCTGGTGGTCGCGGCCGCCTCGGATCGTGCCGGTCTTTTTCGCTTCGGCGAGGTCGGACTCCATCAGGCCTGCGAGCTCGGCGAGGCGGCGCAGGCCGACGACGGCGGCGGTGCCCTTGAGCGCGTGCGCTTCGGCCCGCATCGTCTCGAAGTCGGTGGTCGCGGTGGCGAGCCCGGCGGCAATCACGTCGCAACGGCGCTTCGCCTCGTCCGCGAAGGACTGCAGGAGCTCGTCCTCGGTGGCAGCTTTGTCGTTCATCGTCCGATCGCCTTCTCGACGGCTTCGTGCATCAACTTGAGACCGAAGGCCCCCTCGACAGCGTCCCGAACGACGCCGTGGCGGTCGATCGTAAACAGCCACGGCTCGGTCGGCAGGTGGAAGGCGCGCACCTGTGGGCGGACGCGCTTGCCGGGATCGTTGTCGTTGTAGATCTCCATGTGGATGAAGGCCGCCTTGTCTCCGAATTCGTGCTTTGCCTGCTCCGCCACGTCAACGACGGGGCCGCAGACCCGACTCTGGCAGAACTGGGGGGTCGCAAACAAGAGGACTATCGGTTCTTTGCCCAGGGCGTCCGCGTAATCCACCTTGTTCTGGCTGTCCGGGGGAATGCGCGTCGTGATCTTCGACAGGTCCCCCCCGGCGTCCTGCGCGGTCGGCGTGTGGATCGGCGGGGCCTTCTCGCCGGGCCGCGGGACCTTCTTGAATTCGCCGACCCGGACGCTGGGCAGCAGCGTGCCCTTGAGTTCCCCGTCCTGCTTCAGGACCGCGGCCAGGCGCCACTCGCCTTCGCCGGGGAAGTCCAGCTGGGTCGAGTAGACGACGGGCGCGCCGGCAGGCTCTTCGCCCGTGCGGCGGGCCCGGAAGGCGGGCTTGGTCGCGACGCTTTCGATCGCCGCCGGGAAGGGGCCGACGGCCGGTTCGTCCAGGGCCTGCCTTTCGGCTTTCGCCGCCTGGCCCCGGTTCCCGGACTTCGACTTCGCCTCCGCCTTCGGCTGCGGCACCCTGGCGTAGTAGAGGGCGACTTCGGCATCGCTCACGGGCGCTTTGCTCTGGCGCTCGAAGACCCCGAAGGGATAGCGGTTGCGACCCGGGTAGAAGACTTCGGCGGCCGGCATGACGACGAGGTCTTCGAGGTGGCCGTCGGCGCCCTTCAGCAGCTCGCGCAGGGTCCTGCCTTCCGGTGCGGGGAAATCGGCCTTCGGCGGCGCCGGCCGGCTCGGGGCCGACTGGGTCGCGCCGGAGATGGTGCCCGTCGAGTCGGAGCCGCCGCCGCAACCGGCCGCGACCAGCGGGAGCGCGAGCAGACAGAGGACCGCTGGGGCGAGGCGGGGGGCGCGCATCGGCGGCATGTTATGGAGAGATAGGGTGCCCGGGGTTCTCGACGAGAAGGAGATGGAGATGGCGGATCGAGCGGCACTTGTCACCGGGGCATCGAGCGGGATCGGCCTGGCGATCGCCCGGGTGCTCGGCGAAGAAGGCTATGCGCTCACCGTCGCCGCCCGCCGTCCCGAGAAGCTCGAAGAGGCCGCCGAGGGGCTGCGCGGCGAAGGCTTCGAGGTCGAGCCGATCCCCGCCAACATGGCCGAGGAGGACCACGTCGTCGCGATCTTCGCCGCCCACCGCCAGAAGTTCGGCCGCCTCGACGTGCTCGTCAACAACGCCGGCGTCGGGATCGGGGCGCCGATGGAGCAGATCCAGACCAAGCACCTCGACATGCAGCTCGCGGTCAACCTGCGGGCGCTGATCCTGGGCACGCGCGAGGGCCTGCCGATGCTGCGCGAGGCGGGCGCCGAGCACGGCAAGGCGCTGATCGTCAACACCGCCTCGATCGCGGGCAAGGGCGGCCAGGCCTGGCTCTCGATCTACGCCGCGACCAAGGCCGCGGTGATCAACTTCACCCAGTCCACCCACCGCGAGACCGGCAACGCCGGGATCCAGTGCACGGCGCTGGCGCCCGGCTTCGTCGAGACGCCGATGACCGAGTTCGTCCAGGGCCAGATCCCACCCGAGGAGATGATCCGGCCGAGCGACCTCGCCGAGGCGGTGCGGTTCCTGCTGCGGACGTCGCCGAACTGCCACGTCCCGGAGATCGTCTTCACCCGCCCGGGCGAGGGCCAGGACGCGCCGTGACGGCCCCTGGGACCGCCATTCGGCGTCCTCAGTCGCCTAAATGGCGCTGCCATTCAGGCTCCCTGCGTCCTTGACTGGCGGTCCCAGGACCTCGTCACTGCGCGTCCTGGTAGCGGCATTCGGTGACGCGGGGCACGTCTTCCCCGCTATTGCCCTGGGCAAGGCGCTGGCGGCTCGGGGCCACGAGGTCGTCGTCGAGACCTGGGAGGAGCGGCGGGCCGCTGTCGAGGGCGAGGGGCTGGGCTTCGCCGCGGCCGAGGAATACCGGATGTTCCCTCCGCCCGACCCGGACTCCGAGGAGGGGCAGCACGCGGCGGAGGCGGCGAAGGCACTGCTGCCGCTGCTGGAAGATTTCCGGCCGCACGTCGTCGTCAGCGACATCCTCACCCTCGCCCCCACCCTGGCGGCGGAGCGGGCCGGGATTCCGCTGGCGACGCTGATCCCCCACATCTATCCGGTCGTCGAGCCGGGCTACCCCTTCTTCGCGATCGGGCTGCGGCCGCCGCGGACCGGGCTCGGCCGTGGCGGCTGGCGCTACGGCCACGACCGGGCGCTGCGGGTCGGGCTCGAACAGGGCCGACGCGACCTCAACGTCCAGCGCGAGCGCTTGGGGCTGGCGCCGATCGACCGCTTCCACGGCGGCATCAGCCCCGACCTGGCGCTGGTCGCGACCTACCCCCAGCTCGAGTACCCGCGCCGCTGGCCGGCCGGGGTCGAGATCACCGGCCCGATGACCTTCGAGCTGCCCCACCCGGAGATCGAGCTGCCGCCAGGGGACGACCCGCTGGTTCTCGTCGCTCCCAGCACCGCCCACGACTCCGACAACCATCTGGTCCGCACCGCTCTCGCAGCACTGGCCGACGAGCGAGTGCGGGTGGTGGCGACCACGAACCGGGTGGCGCCGCGGCGTCCGATCGAGGTGCCACCGAACGCCGTCCTGGTCGAATGGCTGAGCTACAGCCAGCTGATGCCCGCCGCCTCCCTCGTCATCTCCCACGGCGGCCACGGCACCGTCGCCCGCGCCCTCGGCGCCGGCACCCCCGCCCTCGTCAGTCCGATCATCGGCGACATGTCGGAGACCGCGATGCGCGTCGCCTGGGCCGGCGCCGGCCTCTCGCTGCCGTGGCGGCTGTGTAGGCCGGCACCGCTGAGGTGGGCGGCGCGGCGGTTGCTCGACGAGCCGAGGTTCACCGCGAAGGCGCAGGAGATCGCTGCTTGGGGCCGGGAGAACGACGGCGCGGCGAGGGGCGCCGAGCTGGTCGAGCAGCTGGCGCTGAAGAGCCCCGCAACGCCTTAAGCAACTCCGGGGGTGGGACTCGAACCCACAACCTAACGATTAACAGTCGTTCGCTCTTCCTTTGAGCTACCCCGGACCATGTTATGCCGAATGAGCTACTCCGAATCGGCGTCTTCCACAGAATTTAGCGGGACCTTGGCCAATCCTGCCTCGACCTCTCCGTGGCAGTTGGCGCAGAGAAGGGCGCACTTGCGTGCCTCGAGTCGAGATCTCGTGAGGGATCGGGTCAGACCGCCGTGCCCGAGGTGGAACTCCTTGGTGCTCGGGTCAAGGTGGTGGAACTGAAGAACTCGCTGGCAGCGGTCATATCCGCAGATCATGCACCTCCCGCCGGCCTCTTCCACCAGCCTCTCCTTCACAAGCCGCCTGCGCTTCGCAACGCATTCAGCCCGACAGCGCTTGCACCGGTAGTAGCCGCGGCCCTCGAGCACAAACTGAGTGACACCGTGGTGCCGGCACCGCTTCGAAATTTCGTCGCCTTTCTCACCTGGCGGTGACGGGCTTCGGTTGCTGGGCTTCAATTCGTAACGCTTCATCCAGTGGCGAATCGTCGCCAGGCTGCGATCCAGGCGGTCAGCAACTTCCCTGAGGGACAGACCCGCAGCAAGAAGTGCTTCCATCTCCTCCTTTGACGGCGCACCCTTCGCCGCGTGCTTCTCTGCCTGCGCCGCCCCCAGCCCGTACTTCTTCAGCCAGTGGCTGACCGTCGATTCGTGCTTGCCGACGCGTTTGCCGATCGCTTCGAGGGACATGCCCTCTGCCAGGCACTCTTCGAGGAAGGCTTTCTCCATGTAGCCATGTTCGCAGGTGGCTCAGACAGAAAAATGCGCAGACAGGAGGTTTAGATGCTGCTCGCCGGGCGCTCGGCGTGGGCGATCCGTTCGACCAGGGCGGCGCGTTCGCGGCTGAGGCTGGCGCGGCGCTCGTAGTCGCCCCGCTCGCCGGCGGCGGCGATCTCGCCCTCGAGCCGGCGCTGCTCGAGCAGCAGGTAGTTCAGCTCCATCGCCTCGTGGGAGGCGGGCTCCTCGCGCGAGGTGATCACCAGTTCGGCGATCAGGCCGGCGAGCTCGCCATCCTCACGGGGAAGGTCGGAGGCCGGGTCCTCCGGGTGCTCGCGCAGCCAGGCGGCGGCGCGGAGGCCGGTCGGCGAGAGGTGGGCCTCGGTCAGCCGGGCCAGGTACTCGCGCCCCTCGTTCGGCATCGCGATGCACATCGCCAGCAGGGCTCGCTCGCGCCGCTCGCGCGAGGTCAGCTCGGCGGGGCGCCGCGCCGGGGCCGGTTGCGGCGCGGCTCGCCGCTCCGGCGCCCGCTCTTCGCCGCCGCTCGCCGGCGTCGCGGCCACCACCCGCCCCATCACCATCGCCGGCTCGAGGTCGAGCGTCTCGGCGACACGCCGCACCAGCTCGTCGCGGCTGGCCGTCTCGCCCATCCCCGCCAGCACCGGCGCCACCTCGGCCAGCGCCCGGTCGCGCTCGACCGGCGAGGAGACGTCGGTCCGGCCGAGCACCAGCGCGACCTGGAAGGCGGTCAGCTCCTCGGCCCGCTCGAGCAGCTCCCGGAAGCGCTCCGGCCCGCTCTCCTCGACCATCATCTCCGCCGGGTCCTCGCCGGGCGGCATCGACGCCACCCGCAGCCGCATCCGCCGCCCCGCCGCGACCCGCTGCGCCCGCAGCATCGCCTCCTGGCCGGCCGAGTCGGCATCGAGCGCGAGCACAACCTCGTCGACCATCCCCGAGAGCGCCGCCACCTGGTCGGGCGTGATCGCCGTCCCCATCACCCCGACCGCCTCCTCGATCCCCGCCTGGTGCAGGGCGAGGACGTCGGTGTAGCCCTCGACGACGACGGCGCGGCCGGCCTTGGCGATCGCCGCCTTCGCCCGGTCGACGCCGTAGAGGATCTGGCTCTTGTGGAAGAAGTCGGTCTCGGCGGTGTTGACGTACTTGGCGCCCTGGTCGGAGCGCATCGCCCGGCCGCCGAAGCCGAGGACGCGGCCGCGACGGTCGCGGATCGGGAACATGATCCGCTCGCGGAAGCGGTCGTAGTCGCCGCCGCTGCGGCCGCGCTGGACGAGGCCGACCCCGCGCAGCTCCTCGACGCCGAAGCCCGCCTGCTGCCCGCGGACGAGGATCTTGTCCCAGGCGCTCGGCGCGTAGCCGACCCCGAAGGCCCGCAGCACCTCCTCGCGCAGCCCCCGCCCCGCCAGGTAGTCGCGCGCCTTCCCCGCCTCCTCCGACTCCCAGAGGTAGCTGGCGTAGTAGGCGGCGGAGCGGTCGAGCAGTTGCTCCAGGCGGCGGCGCCGTTCGCGGCGGCGCTCGGCCTGCGGGTCCTCCTGCTCGCGCTCGAGCTCGACCCCGTAGCGATCGGCGAGCACCTCCACCGCCTCGGCGAAGCCGAGCCCCTCCTTCTCCTCGACGAACTTGATCACGTCGCCGCCGACCCCGCAGCCGAAGCAGTGGTAGAGCTTCTCGACCGGCTCGACCGAGAACGACGGCGTCCGCTCCTCGTGGAACGGGCAGAGGCCGACGTAGCGAGCGCCCTGGCGGCGCAGGTCGGTGTGGGCGGAGACGACCTCGACGATGTCGGCCGCCGCCTTCACCCGCTCCAGGCTCTCGCCGGAGATCAGCGCCATTTGTCCATCCTCGCAATCAGAGGGTGCTCATGACCAAGCAGATCAAGGACGCAGGGAGTGCCGTGTGCTCTGCACACAAGCGACCGAGGACGCCGATATGCGCCGGTCATCTGCATCCTCAGAAGCGGGCCTCTTCGGGGACGGTGAGCTCGGTGAACTTGGCGATGCAGAAGCGGTCGGTCATTCCGGCGATGTAGTCGGCGACCCGCTGGCTGTCGCTCGCCGCCGGGTCCCAGGTGGGGACCTCGTCCGGGTGGGCGAGGTAGTGGTCGAAGAGGCCATGCATCGTGCGCTCGACCCGGTCGTGCTCGCTGCGGGCCTCCGGCCCCAGGTAGACGCGGTCGAACATGAACTTGCGCAGCCGCAGCATCGCCTGCCCGACCTCGCGGCCCTGCCGGATCTCCTCCTGGCCTTCGGAGTGCTCGACGATGTCGCGGACAAGGGTGTCGATCCGCTGCGAGCCGGTCGGCCCGAGCAGCTCGATCTCCGCCGCGGGCAGGTCGCCCGCGCGGAGGATGCCGGCGCGGAGGGCGTCGTCGATGTCATGGTTGATGTAGGCGACCCGGTCGACGAGGCGGACGATCTGGCCCTCCATCGTCGCGGGCCGGCGCGGCCCGGTGTGGTTGAGGATGCCGTCGCGGACCTCCTCGGTCAGGTTGAGGCCCTGGCCGTCGCGCTCGAGCACGTCGACGACCCGCAGCGAGTGCTCGTTGTGGCGGAAGCGCTCGCCGCAGCGCTCGCGCAGCGCCGTGTCGAGCGCCTCCTCGCCGGCGTGGCCGAAGGGGGGGTGGCCGAGATCGTGGCCGAGCCCGATCGCCTCGGTCAGGTCCTCGTTCAGGCGCAGGGCCCGGGCGACGGTGCGAGCGATCCCGCAGGCCTCGAGCGTGTGGGTCAGCCGCGTCCGGTAGTGGTCGCCCTCGGGAGCGACGAAAACCTGCGTCTTGTGCTTCAGCCGGCGGAACGACTTGGAGTGGACGATCCGGTCCCGGTCGCGCTGGAACGGCGTCCGCAGCGGACTGTCGGCCTCCCCGCGCTGACGGTGGGCGGGATACGAGCGGGTCGCCTGGGGGGCGAGGAACTGCTCCTCCAGAGCGGCGATCCGGTCCTCGAAGCCGACGGTCACGGGCACGCGCCGATCATACGTCGGCGTCGGGGGGCGGCGGGGAAGGTCTCCCCGGACAACAGCGGGGAGGGTCCGGGGAGACCTTCCCCGCCGCCCTGACACGCCGCCGCGAAGCACGGCGAACCCTGCCACCGCCGTCGACGAGGGGACGGGGAGGAATCGCCCGCCCCCCCCCTTTTTTTCCGCCGATTTCCTCCCCCTCCCCCTTTCAGGCCGCAGCCGGAGCTGCACGTGGGCGTGGTGCTCCAGGGTTTCGTTGACTGCGCGCTCGACCTGACGAAGAGCTCGGGGATCGGCTTCAGGCGCCTCGGTCAGCGGTTTTGCAAGCCCCTCGACCATGAAGCGGTGCGCTTCCTCGGCTAGGGGGAAAGAGCTTGCTTCGCAGCTTGAGCACACAACGCCGCCCGCAGCCCCGGAGAAGCCGGCGAGGTGGTCGGCCTCGCCGCAGCGGGCGCAGGAGGCCAGCTCGGGGGCGAAGCCGGCGACGAGGGCGAGCTTTAGGCGGAAGGCGAGGGCCGTCTCCAGCGCTGCGGCCCGTGGCGCGGCTGGGTCGTCGAGCAGCGAGAGGTAGCGGCAGAGCAGGTTGTAGGCGGGCGGGTTGGCCTCCGCCGCGTCGAGCAGGCGCAGGACGGCGTCGCAGCCGCGGGCGCCGGCGGTGAGGGCGGCGCCGGAGGTGCGCAGCCGCGGGTAGCCGTCGACGGTGGTGGCGCTGGTGACGGTGAGGAGGTCGCTGCGGCCTTCGTGGAGGACGAGGTCGAGCCGGAAGAACGGCTCCAAGCGGCCGCCGAACCGGGATCGGGGCTTGCGCGCCCCCTTGGCGATGGCCCCGATCCGGCCGCGACTCTTGGAGTAGAGGTGGAGGATGCGATCGGCCTCGCCGTAGCGAATGCTGCGCAAGACAACCGCCTCCGTCTTGACCGTAGTTCCGGCCACGAAATCAACGATGAACGACGTATCGGACGAAATCCAGTTGCGCGGTTCCTTTGTCCGGATATGAGGACAAAGGAACCGCAAGTCAGGTGGGGCGATGCACTTTGCGCCTTTTCGGGCGGCGCCGCAGCCGCACTTGGCAACCCGGGCAGAAGTAGGTCGAGCGGCCGCCGACGACGATGCGGGCGATCGTGTCGCCGCAGCGGTGGCATTCCTCGCCCTCCCGGGTGTGGACGAGGAACTCGTCCTGCATCGCCCCCTTCTCCCCCCTGGTGTCGCGGTAGTCGTCGATTGACGAGCCGCCGGCGTCGATCCCCGCCTCAAGGGCGGCGACGACGGCGTCGCGCAGCGCCTCCAGGTGCTCGGGCCTCATCGATCCTGCGGGCGAGAGCGGGTGCAGCTCGGCCCGGAAGAGCGCCTCGTCGGCGTAGATGTTGCCGACCCCGGCGATACCGGACTGGTTGAGGAGAAAGGACTTCAGCGGCGCCGTCCGCCCCGCCGCCATCTCACCCAGGGCCCGCGGGGTGAATTCCGGCGAGAACGGCTCAATCCCCAGCTTCGCGAAGCGCTCCTCCAGCTTTGAGTCGTCGATCAGGAACGCCTCGCCGAACCGTCGCGGGTCGGTGAACCAGAGCTCGCGGCCGTCGTCGAGGACGAACCGGGCGCGCAGGTGGCGCTCCTCGGTCGAGCGCTCGTTCTCGTAGAGGCGGCGGCCCTCGGAGGGGTCGAGCATCTTCTCCCCCTCGCGGAGGATCAGGTTGCCGGTCATCCGCAGGTGCATGACCAGGGTCCGCCCGCCGTCAAGGTGCATGAGGATGTACTTGCCGCGCCGGCCGAGCCCTTCGATCGTCGATCCCCCCACTGCGCCGCCCAGCTCCTGCGGCGGCACCGGCCGCGACCAGCGCGCATCGAGCACTCCCAAACGCTCGATTCGCTGCCCCTCGACCTCCGGCTCCAGCTGCCTAACCACGGTCTCCACCTCCGGCAGCTCGGGCATCCCCCCTCTTCTACCGGATGACGTGTCTGACTTCACGCCCCCTATGAGGGGCATCAAGTCAGACACCCCCGGGGGGGATCAGTCGCTCGCGCGGGGGTGGGCGCTGAAGTAGACCTCTTTGAGGCGCTCGCCCGAGAGGTGCGTGTACATCTGCGTGGTCGAGATGTCGGCGTGGCCGAGCATCTCCTGGACGGCACGCAGGTCGCAGCCGCCGGCGAGCAGGTGGGTGGCGAAGCTGTGGCGCAGCGTGTGTGGGCTCATCTTCCCGGCGAGGCCGCAGTCGCGGGCGTGGCGCTGGACGATCTTGTAGAGGCCCTGGCGGGTCAGCGGCCCGCCGCGGAAGTTGACGAACAGGCGCGCCTCGTGGCGGTCGCCGACCAGCTTCGGCCGCCCCCCGCGCAGGTAGCCGGCGATCGCGGCGATCGCCTGGCGCCCGAGCGGCACCAGCCGCTCCTTCGATCCCTTGCCGCGGGCTCGCAGCAATCCCTCGCGCAGGTCGATGTCGCCGAGCTCGAGCCCGATCGTCTCCGAGGCGCGCAAGCCGCACGCGTACATCACCTCGAGCAGGGCGCGATCGCGCAGCGCCGTCGGCTCGCTCCCCTTCGGCGAGGCCAGCAGCTTCTGCACCTCGGCGTAATTGAGGACGTGCGGCAGTTTCTTCGCGCGCCGCGGCGCCGACAGCGCCGCCGTCGGATCGTCGCCGATCAGCTCGTCCCGGAGCAGGTGCTTGTAGAAGGAGCGCAGGCAGGCGGCCTTGCGGTGGATCGTCGCCGCCGAGCAGGCCGGCCGCCCCTCCCCCGTCGCCAGCTCGGCGAGGAAGTCGGCGACGTCGGCGCCGCTGGCCTCGAGGGCATCGCGCCGGTGGGCGGAGAGGTATTCGCCGTACTGGAGGAGGTCGGTGCGGTAGGCGTTGAGGGTGTTGCGAGAGAGGCCGCGCTCCAGCTCCAGGTAGGAGAGGAAGTCGAGGACCAGGGACTCGAAGCGTTTCTCGGCGCCGGGCTTTGCCGCAGCAGAGGGTGCTTGCGGCTTGATCGCGATGGCCATGACGGCTGGTTCTTTCGTCGATGGCCCATTCCTGTACGCGCAAGGGACCGTGCGCTTGGCGCGCGGGTCCTGTCACGGCAGGGGACCCACCACCCCTTCCGGTAGCTAAAGCTTCCTCAGGGGTGGTACCCCCTACCGTGCCACCCGCGCGAGGAGCGTTCCTGCTGCGAGGGGGGCCGAGAAGAACAGCGGGTCGTCCTCGATTGACCGGCCCATCGTGGTCTTGGGCAGGTTCGCTGCGGCATAGCCCGTTAGGTCTGCAGATGCCTGCTCAATGGCGTGGTCGAAGGGTTCTAGGGATCGGGCTACCTCCGGCTCTCCGCCGGGGATCGGGACCGTGACCTTGGCCAGGAGGAGCCGGAGGACCGTTTGGGTGTGGTGGCTCAGGCCCTGGTGGCGGTCCCTGGGGTCACTGGACGAGAGGCGGGGGGAGATCAGGGTGGGGAGCTTGAGACTGAGGGCGGCGTGGGCGCCGTCGAGGGCCGCCATGCCGCCGTGGCCGTAGGCGGTGTCGGAGCCGATGATGCCGGGACCGGGGCCGACCAGGATCGCCTCCCAGCCGAGCTCGCTCGCGGCGGCGTCGAGTGCGCCGACGGTGCTGAGGGCCTCGTGTTCGCCGCCGTAGGCGGGGGCGGCGGTGACGTGGCCGCAGAGGAGGCCGCGCTCACGCAGCTGCCGCAGGTCGCGGGAGAGCGAGCCCGGGAGAGCACCGCCGCCCGTCTGGACGTAGCCGACCCGCAGCCCCGGCGCCGCCTGCGCCGCCGCCCACGCCGCCGGCGCCAGGTGCCCGTGCAGGGGCAGGACCAAGGCCGGTGGCGCCCCCGGAACCCGGTCCTCGGCGGAATCGCTCGGTTGCGTGGTTCCTTTGTCCTGCATATCCGGACTTTGGAACCACGCGATGGGGCGCTCTACCGGGTCGACCGGGTGCTGGAGCGAGGTGTAGTTGAGCTTCATCACGTGGGAGTCGTCCTCTCCCCCGCCCTCGAGACCCCGCGTGAGGTTGGCGTGGACTACGTCGAAGCCGCCGGAGCCGAGGCCGAGCTCGCGGGCGGCGACGTTGACGACGATCTCGTCGCCCTCGCGCATCTCGCCCAGCAGCGCCTCGTCGGCCCAGGCGGGACGCCGCTCGCCGCCGACCTCGACCTCCAGGGGCTCAGCGGAGACGACGACGCCGCGGGCGAGCCTCAACCTGCTCCCCATGTCGCCCCGTTCCGCTGTTCCTTTTCATCACTATGTCGGGCAAAGGAACAGCTGTGCATCGGGTCACTCCGCCGCGGCGGCGACGATCCGCTCGCAGACCTCGAGCATCTTGTCGAGCGAGGAAGCCGGCACCCGCTCCTCGGAGGTGTGGACGTCGGAGGTCCCGTTGGCGAGGAGCACGCAGTCGAAGCCGTCGCGGCGGAAGACGTTGGCGTCGCTGCCGCCGCCGATCGCGACTCGCCGTGGCTCGAGGCCGGCGGCGCTGAGGCCCTCCTCGGCGAGGCCGAGCGCCGCCGAGTCATTGGACACCTTGTAGCCGCGGAAGAGCTCCTCGATCCTCACGTCGACGTCGCAGCCGAGCTCGCTCGCGCCCCAGGCGCAGGCGTCGGCGATCTTCCCGGCCACCTCAGCCGCCCTCTCGGCATCGAGGCTGCGGGACTCGGCGTGGATCGCGCAGTGACCCGGAACCACATTCCCCGAGGTACCGCCGGCGATCAGCCCCACGTTTGCGGTCGTCCCCTCGTCGAGCCGCCCCAGCTCCATCCGCGAGATCGCCGCGGCCGCCGCCGCGATCGCGCTGCTGCCGTCCTCCGGCCGGATTCCGGCGTGGGCCTCGACGCCGATGAAATCGGCGAGGATCCTCTGCTGGGTCGGGGTCGAGACGATCACCTCGCCGACCGCCCCGGCGTGGTCGAGGACGAACCCCGCCCGCGAGCGCAGTTGAGAGGCGTCGAACGCCTTCGCCCCGCGCAGGCCCTGCTCCTCGGCGACGGTCAGCACCAGCTCGATCCCGACCGGCGCCGGCCGTTCCACGTGGCGCGCGATCAGCTCCATGAAGACGGCGACCGCCGCCTTGTTGTCGGCGCCGAGGATCGTCTCGCCGCGGCTGCGGAAGACCCCTTCGTCGTCGAGGACCTCGACCTGGCCCCGGTGCGGGACGGTGTCGATGTGGGCGCAGAACATCAGCCAGTCATCGCCCGTCCCCGGCGAGCGGGCGAGCAGGTTCCCGGCCCCCGCCTGCGCGGCCTCGGCAGCGCTGTCCTCTTTCACCTCCAGCGCCATCGCCCGCAGCTCGGCGGCGAGCGTGTCGGCGATCTCCCGCTCCTCCCCCGTCGGGCTGCGTACCTCGCAGTAGCGGACGAACCTCTCGTGCAGTCGCGATCCTCCCTCCACGGCTCTGGACCCTAGCCGGGAAGGGGCGCCGGGACTACCTCAGGCCGAGCGGCGAACGCCGACGTCGTCGCTATCGACGGCCGGCTCGGACCCGATCTCGGCGACTTCGATCCCGCCGCCCTCGGCCGGCCGCTCGTCCGCATGGCCGACCGCCGCGCCGACGAACTCGCGGAAGAGCGGCTCGGGGCGGTTCGGCCGCGAGTTGAACTCGGGGTGGTACTGGGAGGCGACGAAGAACGGGTGGTCGGGCAGCTCGACCATCTCGACCAGGCGCTCGTCGGGCGAGGTGCCGCCGCAGACCAGGCCCTCGTCTTCGAGCCGGCGTCGCAGCTGGTTGTTGACCTCGTAGCGGTGGCGATGGCGCTTGTAGATCACGGCCTCGCCGAAGATCTCCCGCGCTTTCGTGCCCTCGTGCAGTTTCACCGGGTCGGCGCCGAGCCGCATCGTCCCGCCCATGTCGGAGACCTCCTTCTGCTCCGGCAGCAGGTCGACGACCGGGAACGGCGTCTCGGGGTCGAACTCGGCCGAATTCGCGCCCTCCATGCCGGCGACGTGGCGGGCGAACTCGACCACGGCGATCTGCATCCCGAGGCAGATCCCCAGGTAGGGGATCGACTTCTCGCGGGCGATCCGCGCCGCTTCGACCTTGCCCTCGATCCCGCGCTCGCCGAAGCCGCCGGGGATCAGGACCCCGTCGCACCCCTGCAGCTTCTCGGGGTCGAAATTCTCGGAATCGACCAGCTCGACCTTGACGTCCACGCCGTGATGGAAGCCCCCGTGCTCGAGCGCCTCGATCACCGACTTGTAAGCGTCGGCGAGCTGGACGTACTTGCCGACGACGGCGATCCTCACCTCGCCGCCGGCGCTGTCGGCACGCCGCACCATCTCCTCCCACTCGGCCAGGTCGGGCGAGGGAGCCTCCATCCCGAAGTGGTCGAGGACGAGGTCGTCGACGCCCTCGGCCCGGAAGACCAGCGGCACCTTGTAGATGTTGTCGACGTCGTGGGCGGAGATCACCGCGTCGACCGGGAGGCTGGCGAAGAGGGCGATCTTGCTGCGGATCTCGCGGTCGAGCCGCCCTTCGGAGCGGCAGACCAGCGCGTGCGGCTGGATCCCGATCCGGCGCAGCTCGTTGACCGAGTGCTGGGTCGGCTTCGTCTTCAGTTCGCCCGCGTGGCCGACGTAGGGGACCAGCGTCAGGTGCACGAACATCGCCCGCTTCGGCCCGAGGTCGGTGTAGAGCTGGCGGATCGACTCGAGGAACGGCAACGACTCGATGTCGCCGACGGTGCCGCCGATCTCGGTGATGACGAAGTCGACCGACTGCGACTCGGCGACGATGAGGATTTTCTGCTTGATCTCGTTGGTGATGTGCGGGATCACCTGGACCGTGGCGCCGAGGTAGTCGCCCCGCCGCTCGCGCCGGATCACCGAGTTGTAAACGGCGCCGGCGGTGACGTTCGAGGCCCGTGAGGTGTTCTCGTCGGTGAAGCGCTCGTAGTGGCCGAGGTCGAGATCGGTCTCGGCGCCGTCCTCGGTGACGAAGACCTCGCCGTGCTGGAACGGGCTCATCGTCCCCGGGTCGACGTTGATGTAGGGGTCGAACTTCTGCAGCTGAACCCGGAAGCCGCGGGAGACGAGGAGCCGTCCGATCGCCGCCGCGGTGATGCCCTTGCCGAGGGCCGAGACGACACCGCCGGTGACGAAGATAAACCTGGTGTCGCCTTTGCTGGACGGACTCATGCTCTGCCGAGCGAGTCTAGCCAGCGCAGGGGCGGAACCGAGTCGATCGTGCGCGAAATAGACCGCACCTCCCCGTAAATGGTCAATACGGCGACGGCCGCGAGAGCGATCAGCCGCCCGTCGCTCCCGAGCGTGGTCAGCAGCCAGACCCCGGCGACCGCGCCGACGAGGTTGGACCCGGTGTCCCCCAGCATCGCCCGCTCGCCCAGCGTCAGCCGGGCGCCGACCAGGATCGGCCCGGCGAAGATCCCCAGCAGTTCCAGCGGCGCGAAGGTCCCGGCGCAGAGGCAGAGCCCGGCCGCCAGCAGCGCCAGCGCCTTCTCCGCCCTCCCCGGCCGCAGGTCGAGCAGGTTGCCGAGGTTGGTGGTGAGGATCAGCAGCGCCACGTCGGCGAGGTAGCGCCACGATTCGAGGCCGCGGCCGGAGACGACGTAGGCCGCCAGCGCCAACGCCCCCACGGCCTTGATCGCGCCGGTCGAGAGCGAGCCGCGGCGCAGCGCCCCCCAGTGCCCCCGCCAGCCCCGCGGCGCCGCCGCCGCCTCGCCGCGGCCCAGCGAATCGTCGAGGAACCCGAGGAAGGCGATCCCGAGCAGGTACGGCAGCCACTGCCGCAGCTGCGGCTCCAGCAGGTCGAGGCTGGCGCGGTCGTTGAGGAAGGCGAGCGGCGCCAGCGTCACCAGCGCCACCGTAGCCAGGACCGCCCCGAGCGGGAAGGCGCACACCGCCCCCCGGTAGTTCTCCCGCACCAGTCCGGCGTCGCCCAGCCCCCGCGCCCCGGCCGGGACGAGGAACAGCGAGATCGCTATCGCCAGCGGGAACCCGACCCAGTACACGCGGCTCCCTACGGGCCTTCCGCCAGCAGGTCGGGAAGCAGCCGGTCGGCGCTTCCCTTGACGCCGAAGCTCCCCTCGGCACCCAGCATCGCGTAGACCATCGCCAACTGCCCCGCCGTGAGGTCGACGTCGTCGACGCTGGAGAGGTCGTTCGACTGGAAGAAAGAGATCGAAGACGGTTCCGTCCCCGTCGTCTCGATCCCGACGGCCGGCGTCCTGGTCGCGATGACGCCGCTCATCAGCGCCGACTCCAGCTGACCGGCCTTCGCCCGCTGCACCGGTCCCATGTCTTCTGGCTGGTCGCGGACGACGATCACCCCGTCGAGGCCGCCGAAGGTCCCGCTCGCCCGGGAGAAGAGCTGGCCGCGCACGACCTCGGGCAGCGTCCCGCCGACGACGAGCTGGCGGCCGAGGCCCTTGCCCAGTTCGGTGAGACCATCGGGGTTCGTCCGCAGATTCGCGAAGCGGGTCTTCGCCAGGTCGCCGGCGAGCCCGTTGACGTCAGCGGGCTCGCGCACCACCCCGACCCCGACCAGCCGCGCGCCGGTCGGCCCGAGCGCGTCCTCGACGTCGGCGGTGAGGTCGCTCGGGAGGCCGCCGAGGGCGACGATCGCGACCCGCTTCCCCTGCAGCTTTCCCCGGGTCAGAACGGGGTAGACCCGTTCGCCGAATTCGTCGGAGCGGTTCAGCTGACCGCTCAGTTCGTCGGCCCGGGAGTGGGCGTCCTGGAGGTTGCCGACGAGGCTGTGCTCGAGGTCGCGGCGGGTGTTGGTCAGGGCCTTGCCGCCGAACTCGGCGCCGACCAGGATCCCCACCGCGAGGGCGAGGAAGACGGCGATCAGCGAGGCGGCGTGGTAGCGGGCGGAGTACCCCATGCGGGGGAAAGGCTAGTCGGCCCGGCCAGGGACGCTCAGATCCCGAGCCAGAGCCGGATCTTCAGCCAGGTCAGTTCCCAGACGTCGTTGAGGGCGGGCGAGGTGATGACGAGGATGGTCAGCAGGATCAGGAAGGTGACGGCGAAGAAGGCCAGCGGCGCGAGCGTGCTGCTCGGCTTGTAGAGGCGGCTGACGCCCTTGGCGTCGACCAGCCGCTCGCCGATCCGCAGCCGGGTGAGGAAGGTCGAGGACATGCCGCCGCGCTTGCGGTCGAGGAACTCGACCAGGTTGAAGTGGGCGCCGACGCTGACGATCAGGTCCGCCCCCTTCTCGTGGGCCAGCAGCATCGCCACGTCCTCGCTGGTGCCGGCGGCGGGGACGACCTGGTGCGGCAGCCCGGCGGCGATCAGCCGGTCCCGCCCGGGGGCCCGGCCGTCGGGGTAGGCGTGGACGATCAGCTCGGCGCCGCAGCGCAGCGCCTCGTCGCTCGCCGAGTCCATGTCGCCGAGGATCACGTCCGGCTTGAGGCCGGCCTCGAGCGCCCCGTCGGCGCCGCCGTCGACGGCGACCACGAGGGGGCGGACGTCGCGGATGTAGGCGCGCAGGGCCTTGAGGTCGCGCCGGTGGCGCTCGCCGCGGACGACGATGAGGACGTGGCGGTCGCGGAAGCTGGCCGCGATCGGCGGGAAGGCGATGTTGCCGGTCAGCAGGTCGGTCTCTTCGCGGACGTGGGCGACGGTGTTCTCGGCGAATTCGCCCAGCGCCTCGTCGATCCGGTCGCGGTGCTCCTGCATCTCGCGCTCGAGCTCGGCGACCCGGAGGAGACGCCCGCGGCCGATCTCCCCCACCCCGACGTAGATCGCCTCGCCCTCGATCCGGACCCGGTCGCCGTCTTTCAGCCGCCCGAAAAGGTCGGCCTCGGGGGCGTCGAGGAGGCGGATTCCCGAACGGGCGAGCATCAGCGGGCCGGCGTTCGGATAGCGGCCGGACGAGGACGGAGCGGCGTTCAGCACCGCCGCCACCCCCGCTTCAATCAGCTCCTCGGCGGCGATGCGGTCGATGTCGGCGTGGTCGATGACGGCGACGTCGCCCGGACGCAACCGCTTGACCAGGTGCTTGGTTCGCTCGCCCAGCCGGGCGGTTCCCTCGACGGGCGCCTCGCCCCGAGCGCCGTTCCTGCGCCCGAGCAGGGCAGGGAGACGACGGCGGGAAGCGGTGGCCATCGACTCAGGGTAGGCGACGGCGTACCCGCGCGACAAGGCTGACCCGGACAAAGGCTGAAGCTCGCCTGACCAAGCGGAGCAAGGACGCAGGGAGCGTGGCGTGCTCTGCACGCGAGCGAGTGAGGACGCCGCTATGCGCCGGTCAGGCGACCTTCAGCAGCTCCCTGGCGTGGCGATCCGCCGCCTCGTCCGAGCCGGCTCCCCCGAGCATGCGGCGGATCTCGGCGACGACGCCCTCGCCCTGGAGTCGCTCGACGCTCGCGACCGCCTGCCCGCCTTCAACGTCCTTTTCGAGCCGGAAATGCGCGTCGGCCAGGGAGGCGACCTGCGGCAGGTGGGTGATGCAGACGACCTGGCGCTCGCGCCCGAGCGCGCGGAGTCGCTCGCCGACCACCCGGGCGGTGTTGCCGCCGACGCCGGCGTCGATCTCGTCGAAGACCACCGTCCCGGCGCTCTCGGCCCGACCGATGTCGCTCAGCGCCAGCATCACCCGCGAGAGCTCCCCACCGGAGGCGGCGTCGCGGAGCGGGGCCGGCTCGATCCCGGGATTCGGAGCCACCCGCAGCTCCACCGTCTCGCGGCCGGCGGCGCCGAAGCCGTCCGGGTTTGGCTCGAGCACGACCTCCAGGCGCGCGCCCGGCATCGAGAGCCGCTCGAGCTCTGCGGCGACCCGCTCCTGCAGCGGCTCGACCGCGGCTTCGCGGCCGGCGCTCAGCTCCTCGCCCAAAGCGGCCCGCCGCGCCTCCGCCTCGGCCAACGCGGCCTCGGCCTCGCCGGCCCGCTCCCCGGCTCCCTCCAGGCGGGCGATCTCCTCGCGGCAGCGCTCGGCGTGGGCCAGCACCGACTCGACGCTGCCACCGTGCTTGCGCTCGAGCCGGTCGATCGCCTCCAGGCGTTCCTCGATCGCCAGCAGCGCCCCCGGGTCCGCCTCGATCCCCTCGGCGTAGTCGCGCAGCTCGGAGGCGACGTCGCCGAGCCCGACCGCGATCTCCCTCACCCGCTCGGCGATCGCGTCGAGGCCGGAGTCGAGTCCGGTGGCACCCTGCAGCGCAGCCTCGGCCTGAGCCAGCGCCGCAGCGGCGCCACCACCGTCCTCATCGGCGCCGGCGAGGGACCCATGAGCGGCGGCAGCGGCTTCCCGCAGCCCCTCGGCGTGGCGAAGCCGCTCACGCTCGGCGGTCATCTGCTCGCGCTCCTCGGGCACCGGCGCCACCGCCTCGATCTCGGAGAGCTCGTAGCGGTAGAGATCGAGGTCGCGCTCGCGCGAGCCCTCGCGCTCGCGCAGCTCCGCCAGCTCGGCGGCGAGCCGCCCCGCATCGCGGTGCGCCGCCTGGTAGCGGCGCCGCAGCTCGAGATGCTCGGTGCCGGCGAAGCCGTCGAGGATCTCGAGCTGGGCCGCGGAGATCGTCAGCCGGCGGTGCTCGTGCTGGCCGAAGAAGGCGAGCAGGCGGCCGCCCAGCAGCTTCAGGTCCGCCGCCGTCGCGGCCCGCCCGGCGACGAAGGCGCTGGTCCGGCCGCTCGCCGATACCCGCCGCCCCAGGACGACCTCGTCGGCCCCCTCCGGCAGCCGCTCGGCCAGCTCGGCGTAGGCGGGCTCGTCCGGAAGCCCCGGCGGCAGGTCGAACACCCCCTCGACCCAGGCCTCGGGCGCACCCGGCCGCACGATCTGCGCTTTCGCCTTCCCCCCCATCAGGAGGTCGAGCGAGTGGGCGAGGACGGTCTTCCCCGCCCCCGTCTCGCCGGTGATCGCATTCAGCCCCGCGCCCAGCCGCAATTCGGCCCGCTCGATCAGAAGCAGGTTCTCGATCCGCAACTCGCGCAGCATGGAGTCTGTGTAGCACCGGGTCCGGACCGACCCTGCGGATTTGCCCGCTGCTTCCGGCTAACCGAAAGCCATCGTGGCGATCATCGCGCTGACGATGGTCCCGAACAGCGAAACGAAGCCGATGATCATCGTCCGGTGCATCGAGTCGAACCCTCGGTTCATCGTCGTCCGCAGTTCGCGGATGTCGGCTTCGACTCGGTCGAACCGGTGGTCTACCTGCTCAAACCGCTTGTCCACCTGATCGAAGCGCTTGTCCACCTGATCGAAGCGCTTATCGACCTCGTCGAAGCGCTTGTCGACCTGATCGAAGCGCAGGTTGACGTTCTCCTTGAAGTCGTCCAGCCGGGCATCGGTCCATGCTTCCCTTGCCATCACCGCCATGGAGGAAAACATAGGCGGCGTGTTGTCAACAGTGGCGCGCAGAACGCAAATCTTCAGCAACGGGTTCCGCGCGAGAGGGTGACTAACCGGCCGCGGGCTCGCTCGGCTCGCCCGTCTGTTGGACGAAGTCCTCGGAGCGGACCAGCAGGAAGCCGCAGGCCGCCCCGACGAAGCAGACGATCGCGCCGATCACCAGGATCGAGTTCATGCCGCTGACGAAGGCGACGTCGGCGGCGTGGGCCGCGCGCATCTGGATCGGACCGTGGAGGGGCAGTTCTTCGATCGCCCGCGAGCCGCCGGACGACACCGCTTCGCCGAGACCGGACGGAGCCCTCGGCAGCAGCTCGCTCAGCTTCGAGTCCACCCGGGCCTGGAAGACGGCCCCGAGGCCGGCGACGCCGGTGGCGATCCCAACCTGGCGGAAGGTGGTGTTGATCCCCGACCCCATGCCCGATTTCTCCACCGGCACGACCGCGATCGCCGCCTGCCCGATCCCGGGATTGGTCGTCCCGATCCCGATCCCGGCGACGATGAAACCGGCCAGCAGCGCCGTCCATTCCGAGTCGGGGCCGAGGCCGTGCATCAGCAGCAGCCCGATCCCGACCAGAGTCAGGCCCGCCCCCAGCAGGAGCCTGATCGGCACCCGGTGGGAGAGAGAGCCGGAGATCGGGGCGACGACGAAGCCGAGCACGGTCAGCGGCAGGAAGCGCAGGCCCGCCTCGAGCGGGGAGAAGTCGAGCACCCCCTGCAGGTAGATCGTCAGGTAGAGGAACATCGCGAACATCCCGGCCGAGAGCGCGAAGGCGACCGCCGAGACGCCGTTGAAGGCGCGCTTGCGGAACAACGCCAGGTCGAGCATCGGGTGCTCGCCGCGCAGCTCGATCGCGACGAAGACGGCGAGCAGCACCGCCGCTCCGATCAGGCAGGTGAGGATCACGCCGCTCCCCCAGCCTTCCGGGTTGCCGCGGATCAGGCCGAAGATCAGCAGGAAGAGCGCCGCCGAGAAGGTGACGAGGCCGGGGAGGTCGACCGGTTCGGGGTCCTGGCCGAAGACGTTGACGATCTTGCGCTCGGTCAGGACCATCGCGGCGATCCCGATCGGGACGTTGACGAAGAAGATCCACTCCCAGCCGAAGTTCTCGGTGATGATGCCGCCGATCAGCGGGCCGACGGCGACCGCGCCGCCGACCGTCGCCCCCCAGACGCCGAAGGCGGTCGCCCGGTCCTTGCCGTGGAACTCCTGGCCGATCAGCGCCAGCGAGGTGGCGAACATGCCGGCGCCGCCGATCCCCTGCAGCCCCCGCGCCAGGTTCAGCAGGGTCGGGTCGTTGGAGATTCCGCAGAGAAACGAGGCGAAGGTGAAGATGCCGAACCCGATCGTGAAGACGCGCCGGCGGCCGAGCCGGTCGCCGAGCGAGCCGGCGGTGAGCAGGAACGCGGCCAGCATCAGCGAGTAGGCGTCGACCACCCACTGCAGGCTGGAGAGGCTCGCGTTCAGTTCGCGCTGGATGTCGGGCAGGGCGACGTTGACGATCGTGACGTCGAGCAGCAGCATGAACGTCGCCACCGAGACCAGGAGGAGGGTCCACCATTTGCGCTCCATCGGGGCGCAACCCTAAACAACCCGCCTCGTCGGCCTGAGGTGGTCTGACCGAGCAGGCCAAGGACGACCGAGCGCGCCTGCCATGCACCCAAGCGAGGGAGGACGCCGAGATGCGGCGGTCAGAGCGCCTCAGACGGCGAGGTGGCCGAACTTCTCGCGGATGCGCTGGTAGAAGCTCGTGCCCGGGAGCTGTGCGAGCGTGCTGACCGACTCGAGGAAGCGGACCTCGAGCTCGGCGCCCGGCGCGAGATCGGCGACCTTGCCGCCGTCGACGGCGACCTCGACCGCCTCGCGCTCCGGCGCGTTGTCGACGTGAAGGACGTCTTGCGGGGCGACGACGAGCGCCCGGGCGGTCAGCGAGTGCGGCGAGATGTAGCTGACGACGTAGCCCTTCACCCCCCAGGCGAGGATCGGACCCTGGTTGGCGAGGTTGTAGCCGGTCGAGCCGACCGGAGTGGCGGCGACGAGGCCGTCGCAGCGGACGTGGCCGACCTCCTTGCCGGCGATCCGGTAGCTCAGCTCGGCGACCCGGTCGCGCGGCCGCCGGGCGAGGGTGATGTCGTTCAGCCCCACCCTCTCGATCCCGTCGCACCTGACCTCGAGCCCTGGCAGCGAAACGGTCTCGATGTCGCCCTCGAGAGCCCGGCGGATCCCCTCGCGCGCTCCGTCGCGCTCGATCGCGGCGAGGAAGCCGACGGTGCCGAAGTTGACGCCGAAGACGGGGATCTCGGTGCGGGCGTAGCGGCGAAGCGCGTGCAGGATCGAGCCGTCGCCGCCGAGGACGAGGCAGATATCGGGCACCGTGTGTTCGGCGGTGACCTCGACTCCCTCGGCGGCGCTGCCGTGCTTCTTCAGCTCTTCCTCGCTGGCCGCCAGGCGCCAGCCCATCTCGTGCGCGACCTCGGCGGCGACCGCCACCGCTTCGGAGGCGGATGGCGGGTGCGAATGGGTGATCAGCGCGGCGGTCTTCACCCGTCCTCCTCGACGACGGCGGCAACGGCGGCTGCGAGATCGCCGACCTCCGGCCCAGGGCCGCCGCACCAGACGAAGGTCTCGCGGTTGCCCTTCGGCCCGGGTAGGCCCGAGGAGGCGAGACCGCGGACCGGGAGGCCGAGCTCGCCGGCCGCCGCGGCGACCCTGAGGATCGCCTCGCGGCGGTCGCCGTCGTCGCGAACCACACCGCGCCCGACCCGGTCCTTGCCGAGCTCGAACTGCGGCTTGACCATCGCCAGGAGCTCCCCCCCCGGCTCGAGGCAGCGAGCGACCGCGGGCAGCACCTTGGCAAGCGAGATGAAGGAGACGTCGACCGTCGCCAGCGAGGGCGTGAACGGCAGGTCAGCCGGCTGCAGCTCGCGAGCGTTCAGTCGCTCGATCACGCAGACGCGCGGGTCTTCGCGCAGGCCCGCGTCGAGCTGGCCGTAGGCGACGTCCGTTGCGATTACCCTGGCGGCGCCCCTCTGCAGCAGGCAGTCGGTGAAACCTCCGGTGGAGGCGCCGACGTCGAGGCATTCGCGCCCGGCGACGACGACCTCGAGCGCGTCGAGCGCGTTCTCGAGCTTGACCCCGCCGCGCGAGACGTAGCGGCGCCCTTCGGCGACAATCAGCGGAGCGTCGGGCTCGACCAGCTGGCTCGGCCGCAGCGCCACCGGCCCGTCGATGCCAACCCGGACTTCGCCGGCTCGCACGGCACCGGCCGCCGCCGAGCGGGACGGAAAGAGCCCGCGGTCGGCGAGGACCGCGTCTATCCGCGCCTTCTTCATCGCCCGAACGCTACAGCGGCCTCTCGGAAGCAGGAAGATTTACCGGCCGCTGAGAGAGCAATGCAACATTTTCTTGACAATTTCCTTTGCCCGATCCGCTCTTCTAGAGCAAAGGGCGGCCGAGGAACCCGCAGAATCCGCGAGTTGCAGGGGTTCTGTGACCCCACTCACACACAAGTCGCACATACGTTCGTACGCTGTTCAAGGATTCGCAAGAGGAAACCGACAAAGGATCAACGCAAAGACTTCTTGGCTGAGCCCCGCGTCGACATATCGCCTCGCTGCTTCCCACAGCGACGCTCTCGACACAAACCGGGCTCACCTACCTCCCACGGATCCACACATATATAGAGATACATATCTCTCCTCCCTGTAGTAACCCCAGAAGCGCCCCGCCTCCCCGGCGGGGCGTTTTCTGTTGTGATCAGCTCCTTTCCTTCCTCGCCCGACATCGGCCCCCGGGCTGACCGCGGCCGGGCCGCAGACCTCGTGGATCGCTGCGGCGAGCTCGTCGTCCTCGTCGACCTCAGCCACCTGAACGAGGCGCTCGCGTTTCGGCTTGCGAGCAGATCGGTCTCATCTCGCCCTTCACCGCCGCCGGAGCGACGCCGGGCGGCTGAGTTCTTCGTCTCGGTCAACGCCGTTGCGCACGATCCCTGAATAGATTGTCCAGTTCCACCAATATTGGGGATGCGCAGCGGAGTTTTACATGGTAGGAGTTCCTTTTTAACTGGGGCACATTTGCCCCGCTGCAGGGATTTGATTGGGAACCTCCCAGCAGCAGCCAGTCAATCAACCGAAGGGGAAACATGAAAAGGCTATTTCTAGCCATTGCGGCGCTTGCCGTGCTGGCACTTCCAGCTGCTCCGGCAGCGGCCGCACCGCATCATCCGACTGGGGAATACGCCCAGTTCAACGACTGCCCGCTGAGCAAACCGGCGGTGACCTTTTGTCTGTACTCCGAAACCTCCGCAGGTTCGGTGACGATCGGTAAAAAAGCCGTCCCGCTTAAAAATCCGGTTGCGCTTCAGGGAGGCCTTGACGAAATCGTCTTTCCAACGCAATTCTACCCTGCCGAGGACGGCAACTCGCTGCCTCCGGTCGCCCAACCGGTTCCCGGCGGCCTTCTCGGCATCACGGCTCCAAGCTGGTGGCCTGGCTTCCTGAAGGAATGGTTCAACGAAACCATCAACAACGGGTTCACGGGCGTCACCGCCACGTTGGAACTGACGCCTTCACCGCCGATCGAAATCCATCCGCTGAACCTGATCACGCAAGAAGGCACTGCACTTGCGCTCGGGGTGAAGATCAAGTTGGGCAACCCGTTCCTCGGCAGCAATTGCTACATCGGGTCCAACTCGAACCCGATCGTGCTGGCCCTGACCACCGGGACGACCTCTCCGCCCCCACCGAACACGCCGATCACCGGCTCACCGGGGACGCTCACCGAAAATGAAACGGGAACCCTCGCCACCTTCAGCGGCGGGCGCCTGGTCAACAATTCATTCTCGGCTCCAGGAGCAAACGGTTGCGGCGGCCTGTTCTCCTTCCTGATCGACCCGTTCGTCAACTCGATCGTGGGAGTTCCTTCTCCAGCGGGTACCAATACCGCAATCCTGGAAGGAAAAATCCAAATCGCTGAAGCAAACGCTGTCCGCGAAAGCGAATAGCCGAAGCAGGCTCGACCATGTCAAGGCGCCCGCCACCGCGGGCGCCTTTTTCTTTGCGACCACAGAGCTGCTCCTGCTTGTCCCGCGGCAAACTCAGGCGCGCCTCGCGCCCCGGCCCTCGGAAGGGCGGGCGCGAGAGATCCGATTCCCCAAGCGGATCCACACATTCGATGCGCGTCTCTCCTCCCCTTGGTGATTTCCCCCAGAAGCGCGGACAGTGCCTGCTTCGGTCACCGGAAAGACTGGCGCAGGTTATTCGATCGCGCCGATTGAATCAATCCCCAAAAGTGATTAGGTCAGCGCCGGCTGTGCGTTTGAGGTAGTGGCCAGCACCCGATCGGCAACTGCCTCGCCGGTCAGTCCGACCTCGGCTCGCAGCAGCGCCGGCTTGCCGTGGCTGACATAGCGGTCGGGCAGGCCGATCCTCAGCACCCGCGCGCGTTCGCCGGAGTGCTCGGCAAAGGCGTCCTCGAGGTGTTCGAGGACAGCGGCCCCGAAGCCGCCGGGTAGGACGTTCTCCTCGATCGTCACCACCAGCTCGTGCTCGCGCGCCAGCCGCTCGGCCAGCTCGCCGTCGATCGGCTTCGCGAAGCGGGCGTCGGCGACGGTCGCCCGCAGGCCGTGCCTGGCGAGGATCTCGGCGGCTTCGCGGGCCACAGTGACCCCGTAGCCGTAGCCCAGCAGCGCCACCCGCTCGCCCTCGGCCAGCACCTCCCCCTTGCCGATCGCCAGCAGCTCCGGCGTCGCCGGCAACTCGACGCCCTCGGCGGCGCCGCGCGGGTAGCGGAGCGCCGCGGGGCCGTCGTGGGCGATCGCGGTGTGGAGCATGTGGACCAGCATCGCCTCGTCGCGTGGCGCCATCACCACGACGTTGGGGATCGGGCGGAAGTAGGAGACGTCGAAGGCGCCGTGGTGGGTGGGGCCGTCGTCGCCGACCAGTCCGGCACGATCCATCGCGAAGGTGACGTCGAGCTCCTGCAGGCAGACGTCGTGGACGATCTGGTCGAAGGCCCGCTGCAGGAAGGTGGAGTAGATCGCGCAGACCGGCTTCGCCCCCTGCAGGGCGAGGCCGCTCCCCAGCAGGACCGCGTTCTGCTCGGCGATGCCGACGTCGTAGTACTGCTCGGGAAGCTCGTCGCAGAGCTGCTGCAGGCCCGTTCCTCCCGCCATCGCGGCAGTGATCCCGATCACCCGCGCGTCGGCCCGCGCCTCGGCGACCATCGCCTCGGCGAAGACCTTCGTGTACTGGGGCGGCGCGCTCGCGGCCGGCGGCTTCTCGAGCAGCTCGATGCCCTCCGGCGAGTCGGTTTCGGTCACCGGCACGGGTTTCGCCTCGGCGGCCTCGCTCGCCGGGCGCCCTTCGACGATCGATTTCGGCTTCGCCGCGTGCCACTCCTCCATCGACTCCAGGCCACCCTCTTCGGCGGGCTCGAAGCCTTTGCCCTTGATCGTGTGGATGTGGACGATCACCGGACGGTCGGCGGCGAACGCCTCGGCCAGCGCTTCGCGCAGGGCGTGGACGTCGTGGCCGTCGATCACTCCCATGTAGGCGAGGTCGAGCTCCTCGAAGAAGAGCCCGGGCGCCCAGTAGGCCTTGATCGCCGCCTTGATCTCGGGCCCGAGGCGCTCGATCCGTTTGCCGAGCCCGAGCGGCAACTTGGTCAGCCGGTCCTCCACACCCTCGCGGGCGTGCCAGAGGCGAGGGTTGAGGCGGATCCGGTTGAAGTAGCGGGAGAGGGCGCCGACGTTGGGCGAGATCGACATCCCGTTGTCGTTGAGGACGATCACGACCGGCGTCTGCAGGCCGCCCGCCGCGTGCAGCGCCTCATACGCGACGCCGCCGGTGAGGGCGCCGTCGCCGATCACCGCCGCGACCCTGCCGTCCGGGCCGATCCCCTTGCGCATCGCCTCCTTCAGCCCTACCGCGTAGCCGATCGAGGTCGAGGCGTGGCCGGCGCCCATGATGTCGTGCTCGGACTCGGCGATCGAGCAGAACGGGGCCAGCCCGTCGTACTGGCGAATCGTCGCCAGCCGGTCGCGGCGGCCGGTGAGGATCTTGTGCGGGTAGGCCTGATGGCCGACGTCCCAGAGGATCTTGTCCTGGGGCGAGTCGAGAAGGCTGTGGAGAGCGACCGAGAGCTCGCAGGTGCCGAGGTTGGCGCCGAAGTGGCCGCCGATCTCACCGATCGTGTCGATGATGTAGGTGCGCATCTCCTGCGCCAGACGCTGCAGCTGCGCGTCGTCGAGGCCGCGCAGGTCCCGCGGCCCGTCGATGCCGGGAAGCAGCGCCTCCGCTATCTCGTCTCTTTGCTCGTCGGAGCCCTGGGTGGGGGGCTGTTCGCTCATTCGTTCCTCGTGAAGATGTAGTCGGCGACGCGCCTCAGGTCTTCGGTCTCGCCGTTGGCTTCGGCCAGCGTCGCGGTTGCTTTCGCGTGCGATTCCGCGGCGAGCTCGCGCGCCCGCTCCAGGCCGAAAAGGCTGACGTAGGTGAGTTTGCCATGTCTCTCGTCGCTTCCATGGGGCTTCCCGAGCTGCTCGTCAGACTCGGTCACGTCGAGAATGTCGTCGACGATCTGGAACAGCACGCCCAGCTCGTCGGCAAAACGGCGATAGGGCATTCTCTCACGTTCCGGCACTCCCTCGAGCTCGAGCACGACGCCGACGCTGGCGGCGATCAGGCGGCCGGTCTTCAGCCCGTGCAGCGCCCGCAGGCCCTCCGCGTCCCGCGTCGCTTCGACGACGTCGACGTACTGGCCGCCGACCATCCCCTCGACCCCGGTCGCCGCGGCCAGCTCGCGCAGCGCCGCCAGCACCCGTGCCGGCTCTCCCGGCTGCTCGCAGAAGAGCCGCACCGCCTCGGCGAAGAGCCCGTCGCCGGCGAGGATCGCCACGTCCTCGCCGAACTTCACGTGCGAGGTCGGCAGCCCGCGACGCAGCTCGTCGTCGTCCATCGCCGGCAGATCGTCGTGGATCAGCGAGTAGGTGTGGATCAGCTCGATCGCAGAGGCGACCGGAAGGAATCCCTCCGGGGCGGCCCCAAGCGCCCTGGCGGTGGCGAGGGCCAGCACCGGCCGGACCCGCTTGCCACCGGCCAGCAGCGAGTAGCGCATCGCCTCGTCCAGCCCGGCGGTCGGCTCGGCGGCGGAGAAGCTCAGCTTCTCGAGCGCGCCCTCGACCAGAGCGTGCAGATCCTCCGGGTAGCTCATGCGCTCCGTGGTTCCTTTGTCCGCCTATACAGGACTAAGGACCTATCCCGATAGGGAAGTCGCACCCCTATCGGGATAGGTCCTAAGGAACCACGCAACTCGTCGATCACTCGGCGCTCGCCTGCGCTCGCGCCTCGCGGTTGGCCTCCTCGACCGCCTCGGCGGCGAGGTCGGCGGCCTCGGAGGCGAGCTGGGCGGCGCGCTCGTCGCCGACCTCCTCGCTCTCGAGCTCGCCGGTTATCTGCCGCAGGCGCTCGGAGATTTCGCGCAGCCGGACGTTCACGCCGCCTCCTTCTCGCGCACCACGGCGCCGAGGATGCCGTTGACGAACCGGGGCGCCTCGGCACCGCAATACCGCTTCGCCAGCTCCACCGCCTCGTCGATCGCGACCTCGGCCGGCGTATCGCCGAATTCGATCTCGTACAGAGCCACGCGCATCACGTTCATGTCCAATGGCGCGATCCGGTCGACGCTCCAGCCCCTCGCATGAGCGCCGATGATGTCATCGAGCTCTTCCCGGTGCTCGTCGACTCCTTCGGCCAGCTCGCGGGTCAGCGGTCGCACCTCGCCCAGCAGCTCCTCCAGCGGCCGCCCGGTGACGTCCCGCTGGTAGTTGGCGAAAACGGCGTCGCGCCGCTGGTCGGACCTGCGCATAAACGCATTCTGTCAGCGACGGAAGGCGCAGCCGATTTTCGCCACAGCGGGGTGTGCCAGGAATCGGATCCGCCGCCTCATGCGCGCGAGATGTACTCGCCGCTGCGGGTGTCGACCCGGACCGAGTCCCCCTCCTCGACGAAGAGGGGGACCTGGACGACCACGCCGGACTCGAGCGTCGCCGGCTTGTTGCCGCCGCCGGAGGCGGTGTCGCCTTTGAGTCCGGGGTCGGTCTGGGTGACCTTCATCTCGATCGCGCTCGGCACCTGCACGTCGCTCGGTTTCTCGTCGACGAAGAGCACGTCGACCTCGTCGTTGGCCAGCACCCACTGCATCGAGTCGCCGAGCGAATCCTTCTGGATTTCAATCTGGTCGTAATCGGTCGTGTCCATGAAGACTGCGGCCTCACCCGAGTCGTAGAGGTACTGCATCTTTTTCGATTCGGTCCGCACCGGGCGGAACTTCTCCCCGGCCCTGAAGGTTTTGTCGATCACCGAGCCGTCCTCGATCCGTCGCAGCTTGGTCCGCACGAAGGCGCCGCCCTTGCCCGGCTTGACGTGCTGGAACTCGATGATCTTCCAGATCTTGCCATCGATCTCGACGTGGGTGCCGTTCTTGAACTGGTTGGTGCTGATCGTCATCGGCGCGAAATCCTAGAGCGTGGCCTCAGCCGGCGGCGGCGAGGCGCTCCACGCCCTCCTCGGGGTCGGTGAATACCTCGCCGCGATGGAAGACGCCGTCGCGGAGGTCCCAGATCCAGGCGACCGGCACGTCGTGGATGCCGAGCGGGCGGCTGCGGGCGTAGACGCGGCCGCGGACCAGCAGCGAGACGCCGCGGCGTTCGACCACCTTCGGGGTGATCAGAAGCTCGTCCCAGATCCGCTCGACGTCGCGCAGGTATTCCTGCAGGCCCTCGGGACCGGCGTAGGGGGCGCGGCGGCCAGTGTGTTCCGCCGTCCCGGACGGGAAGAACTGCATGCGCTCGTCGCAGAGCTCGACGATCTCGGCGGAATCGCGGCGGTTGAAGGCCGAGTAGAGGCGCTCGACCAGCTCTCGCTGTCGGGCTCCCGCCGGCTCCCCGTCGGGCGAGGCAGGGGCGATCGCGAGGATCGCTGCGTCGTCCTCGAGGCGCCCGCCGGTGAACTCGTAGACGGCGCCCTCGATCCGCTGCGCCGCCCGGGCCGGGCTCGTCACCCCCGCCAGCTCCGCACGCAGACGCGCCTCCCCGAAACGCCCAGCGCCCCCGATCGCCTCGGTGACGCCGTCGGTGACGAGGACCAGCTGCTGCCCGGGCTCGACTGCCTTCGATTCCACCAACCAGGTCTCGTCGTCGAACGCGCCGAGGATCGGTGCCGGCTCCGTCGCCTCGATCACGGTGCCGCCGCCGACCAGGAGCGGCGGCAGGTGACCCGCTACGGCAAGCCGAACGGGCTGGCGCGGGTCGTCGGCGAGCGCCATCGCGGCGACGCTGCAGAGGGCGGTGCCGCGGCGGGAGAGCAGCTCGCGATTCAGCGTCCTCAGCGCCACCACCGGATCGCCGGTGAGCGCGGCTGCGGTCCGCAGCGTGTAACGGGCGTGGGCGGTCACGGCCGCCGCGTGGGCGCCGCGGCCGGTGACGTCGCCGATCACCACCATCCAGCCGCCGGCGATGCGGAAGGCGTCGTAGAAGTCGCCGCCGATCTCGTTCTCGGCGCCGGCGGGGCGGTAGGTCGCCGCCACCGACCAGCCGGGAATGTGCGGCAGCGGTGGCGGCAGCAGGCCGCGCTGCAGGGTCTCGGCGATCTCCGCCCGTTCCCGCTCGCTTCGCGCCAGCTCCGAGAAGAGGCCGGCGTTGTCGAGGGCCAGCGCCACCCGACTGGCGAGATGCTTGGCGAACTCGATGTCGGCGGCGCGGTAGCGACGGCCGGAGGGGCCGACGCTGAACGTCAGCATCCCGGTCGGCCTGCCGCGGGCGCGCAGCTCGACGCTGACGCCGGTGCGGACGCCGAGGCTGCGGACGAAGGCGAGATCCTCCTCGTCGGAGGCGATCGCGCGCAGGTCCTCCTCGCTGGAGAGCTCGAACATCCGCGGCTCCTGGCGCTCGCGGACGGCGGCGGTCGCGATCCGCTCCTGCATCTCCAGCTTGCGGGCCCTCAGCCCGGCCTCGATCGCGGCGGCGTCGGGACCGGACGCCCTCACCGCCGCTCGGCGGATGGCGTCGCCTTCGATCACGTCGATCGCGCAGAGGTCTGCGAGGTCGGGGACGATGATCGCGGCGATCGCCTCCAGGGTCTCGTCGAGCGAGGAGCCTTCATCGGCCGCTCGGGAGACGTCGTCGAGCATCCGGAAGCGGCGGTTGACCACCCGCACCTGCCCCACCGCCAGCGCCGCCACCACCGCGGCGGCGACCACCACGGCGACGGCGACGGCCGCGGCCGAGATCATTTCGCGCCGGTGCTGGTGGTCAGGCTCGAGGCCGCGCCGCCGCTGAGGACGCGCCGGGTCAGCGAGGGCAGGAGGATGCGGGCGACCGCCGCCAGCGCGTAGGGGCGCGGGACGTAGCGCTCGGCCCTGCCGCCAGGACCGCACTCGAAGATCGCCTCGGCGACCTTCGCGGGTTTGGAAACGATCCAGCGGGTGAGGGCTTTCTCGCGCAGCTCGGTCGCGGGAAAGCCCTCGGTCGCGACGAAGCCCGGCAGGACGAGGCCGACGTGGACCCCCTGCGGCTTCTCCTCCGCGTAAAGGGAATCCGACCAGCCGATCAGGGCGAACTTGCTGGCGCTGTAGGAGCCGGTGCGGGCACGGGAGACGCGCCCGGCGGTGCTGGCGACGTTGACGATCGCGCTCGGGGCCGAGGCCCGCAGCAGCGGCAGCAGCACCTCGGTCAGCCGCACCACCGCGTCGAAGTTGAGCTCCATGTGGCGGTGGACGTTTGCGTAACCGCTCTCGGCGAAGCTCCCCCGCCAAGCCGCCCCGGCGTTGTTGACCAGCAGCTGCAGCTCGCCCCCGTGCTCGGCGTCGAGGTGCTCGCGGACGCGCCGCGGGGCGTCCTCGACGGTGAGGTCGACAGCGACGTAGGTGGCGCGGCAGGGCAGCGATTCGGCGAGCTCGCGCAGCTGCTCCTCGCGCCTGGCGACGAGGACGAGCTCGGCACCCGGCTCGCGGGAGAGCCTGATCGCGGTCGCCCGACCGATCCCGCTAGAGGCTCCCGTCACCACCGCCACGCTCATCCGCGCAAGAGTATGCGAAGTCGTCACATTCCCACCGACGTGTCTGACTTGATGCCCCTATAGAGGGGGCTGAAGTCAGACACGCCCGGGGGTGGGAGGAGGATTACGGGATGGAGGGATCGGCCCAGGCGCATCGGCGGTTCGGCGAGATTCGCCGCGAAGGGGAGCGGGTGACGCCGCTCGAGCTCTTCTTCGACCTCGTCTTCGTCCTCGCGATCACCCAGTGCACGGGGCTGATGTCGCACGACCAGACCTGGTCGGGGATGGTCCAGGGGCTGCTGATCCTCGGCGTCCTCTGGTGGGCCTGGGTCGGCTACGCCTGGCTGACCAGCGTCATCGACCCCGAGGCGATCGCGGTCCGCGGCGTCATCTTCGTCGCGATGGCGGCGATGCTGATCGTCTCGATCTGCGTCCAGGAGGCGTTCGGCAGCCTCGCCCTCACCTTCGCGCTGGCGATCGGGGTCTTCCGCGCCGCCCACATCGCCCTCTTCCTGATCGCCGGGGCCGAGGTCGACGGCAACGACCTCACCCGCTCGGTCACCGGGCTCGCCGTCAGCACCGCGATCGCGATCGGCATCCTCGTCCTCGCCTCGTTCTTCGACGGCGTCGCCCAGGGCGCCCTCTGGGCGCTGGCGATCTTCCTCGACATGGCCGGCCCCTACTTCTTCGGCTCGGAGGGCTGGAAGCTTGTTCCGGGCCACTTCGCCGAGCGCCATGGCCTGATCGTGATCATTGCCCTCGGCGAGAGCATCGTCGCGATCGGAGTCGGCGCCGCGGGAACGCTCGACCTCGCGATCGGCACCGCCGCCGTGCTCGGCGTCTTTCTCGCCGCGGCGCTCTGGTGGACCTACTTCGACGTCGTCGCCCTGGTCTCCGCCCGGCGCCTGGGCGAAGCCGAGCCCGGCCGCGTCCAAAACGAGCTCGCCCGCGACTCGTATTCGTACATCCACCTGCTGATGGTCGCCGGCATCGTCCTCGGCGCCTTCGGGCTGAAGGTGACGATCGAGCAGACCGCCGACCACCTCCACTACGTACCCGCCTTCGCCCTGCTCGGCGGCCTCTCGCTTTACCTGGTCGGCCTTGTCGCCTTCCGCTACCGCCACGTCCGCACGCTCAACCGCCACCGGCTCGGGCTGGCGATCGTGCTGCTGTTCCTGATCCCCGTCGCCACGGCGGTGCCCGCGCTCGCCTCGCTGGCGGCGGCCCTGGTACTGATCTGGGCGATGATTGCCTACGAGCATCGCGGGTACGGTCCGGGACGACAGGAGCTGCGGCGCGAAGCAAGCTCAGCGTGAGCCCCGGTGCCCGCGGCGGCTGCCGACGAACATCCGTCCAGATTAGGCATACTCCCCCGACCTTTTGACCACTCCAGTCCTCCTCGACAAACTGCTCCGCACCGGCGCGCCCTCCGGCTACGAGGCCCCGGCGGCCGAGATCTGGCGCGAGGCCGCGTCCTTCGCCGAGATCAGCGTCGACGGGATCGGCTCGACGATCGCCCGCGTCGGCGCCAACCGTGCGCCGCTGGTGGCGGTGGTCGGCCACATCGACGAGATCGGCCTCCTCGTCACCCACATCGACGAGAAGGGCTTCCTCTGGTTCGCACCGATCGGCGGCTGGGACCCGCAGATCCTCGTCGGCCAGCGGGTCGAGGTGCGCAGCAAGGACGGGCTGGTGCCCGGCGTGGTCGGCCGCAAGCCGATCCACCTGCTCGAGCCCGACCAGCGGAAGAAGGTCGTCGAGCTGAAGAGCATGCACATCGACATCGGCGCCGCCGACCGCGAGGAGGCCGAGCAGCTGGTCCGGGTCGGCGACCCGGTGGTGATCCGGACCGAGCCGATGCCGGTCGCCGGCGAGCGCCTCGTCTCGCGCTCGATGGACAACCGCCTCGGCGCCTACGTCGCCCTGGAGAGCCTGCGCCGCTGCCACGAGGGCGAGGGCCCCGGCGGCTCGATGGCGGCGGTCGCCGCCGTGCAGGAGGAGATCGGCCTCTTCGGCGCCCGCACCGCCTCCTTCCAGCTGCGGCCCGACATCGCGATCGCCGTCGACGTCACCCACGCGACCGACGCGCCGGGGGTCGACGAGAAGGAGGTCGGCAGCCACCCCTTCGGCTCGGGCCCGGCGATCGGCCGCGGCTCGACCCTCTCGCCGAAGGTCTTCGAGCTGCTGGTCGAGACGGCCGAGGCCGAGGGCATCGACTACACCGTCAGCGCCAGCGGCCGCGGCACCAGCACCGACGCCGACGTGCTGCAGATCTCCCGCGCCGGGATCCCGACCGGCGTCGTCTCAATTCCGCTCCGCTACATGCACTCGCCGGTCGAGATGGTCGACCTCCGAGACGTCGAGGCGACGGTCGAACTGCTCGCCGCCTTCGGCTCGCGGATCGAAGCGGGCGTCGACCTCAGCCGCTGAACCGACCGCCTCGGAGTCGGTGAGGATCCGATCGCGGCCGCCCGCCTTCGCCGCGTAGAGTGCCGCGTCGGCCCGGGCCAGCATCTCGTCGGTGTCGACGGGCCCCGCCTCGGCGACGGCGACGCCGATGCTGAGCGAGACCTCGACCCCCACCGGCCGGCGCTCCTTCACCTCGGTCCGCAGGCGCTCGGCAATCTCCATCGCGTCCCGATGCCCCGCCCCCGGCAGCATCACCAGGATCTCCTCGCCACCGACGCGGTAGATCGAGTCGCCTGCCCGCAGAGCCGCCCGCATCGTGTAGGCAACATCCTGGAGGACGGCGTCGCCGGCGGCGTGGCCGAAGCGGTCGTTGACCCGCTTGAAGTGGTCGAGATCGCAGAGGAGGAAGGCGTGCGAAAAGCCCTCGGAAGGGTCGCAGGGCTGGCCGTCGAGCTCGCCCAGCCGCTGCTCGAGCGCGTTGCGGTTGAAGAGGCCGGTGAGCGGATCGAGGGTCGAGCGGCGGCGGTGGGCGCGGTCGGACTCGACCAGGGCGCCGGAGAGGATGACGACGCTGGGGACGACCGCGACGATCGCGATCAGCTGCTGTCGCTGCTCCCAGGCGAGGGCGGGGTCGGGGACGACCGCGGCGGCGAGAAAGAGCGCGACCACGTAGAGGGTGCCGAAGAGCATGCCGCGCGGCTCGAAGCGGAAGCCGAGGGTCGCTGCGGGCAGCGCGAACCAGACCAGGACCGGGCTCTCGGCGCCGCCGGTGAGCAGGGCGGCAGCGGCGATCAGCACCGGCAGCGCCGCCCAGGCGCCGGCGATCCAGAGCGCCGGCCGGGCGCTCTGGCGCATGAAGCGGTCGGCGACGTAAAACCCGGCGAGCCCGGCGGCGAGGAGCGGGACCCACCAGTAGCCGATCGAGCTGCCGCCTCCGATCGCCAGCGCCAGGGCGAGGATGCCGAAGCAGGCGAGGCGGTAGCGGCGGACGCGATCCTCCATGTCGAGCAGGCGCTCGCGGCGCGCTTGCTCGTGGATCGAAACGAGGGTGGCGGGACTGGACGCCATGCACCGCCATCGACCCCGGAAATGCTCAACTTGAATTCGAGCGGAGTCCGCCCGGCCTACCCGACTACCTGCAGCTCTTTCGGCAGCGAGCTCAGGTTGCGAAGCCCGTCCTCGGTCACTACGACAAGGTCCTCGATCCGTACTCCCAGCTTTCCCGGAAGGTAGATCCCCGGCTCGACCGTGACCACTTCGCCCGCGGCGAGGACGTCGCCGGAGCGCGGCGAGAGGCGCGGCCCCTCGTGCACCTCGAGCCCGACGCCGTGGCCGACGCCGTGGCCGAAACGCTCGCCGTGGCCGGCCCGCTCGATCGTCTCGCGGGCGACCTTGTCGACGTCCTCGCCCTTGACGCCGGCACGGATCGCCTCCAGCGAGGCCGCCTGCGCCTCGCGCACGACTTCGTAGACGGCGATCGCCTCCTCCCCCGGGTCCCCGGTCGCGTAGGTACGGGTGCCGTCGGAGCAGTAGCCGTCGAGCTTGGCGCCCATGTCGAAGACGACGAGCTCGCCGCGGCCGATCTCGCGCTCGCCCGGCTCGGCGTGCGGCAGCGCCCCGTTCGGCCCGGCGGCGACGATCGCCGGGAAGGAGGGATCGCCGCCGTGCTCGCGGATGCGCGCTTCGGCGGCGCGGGCGACCTCACGCTCGCTGCGTCCGGTCAGGCCCCGCTCGACGCTCCAGCGCCAGACCTCGTCGGCCAGATTCGAGGCCTCCTCGATCGCCGCCAGCTCGCCCTCGTCCTTGACCCGGCGCAGCTCCTCGACGCGGCCGGCGGCGGCGACCATCTCGACGCCGTCTGGAAGTTTCTCCTTCAGTTTCTCCAGCAGCCGGACCGACATCTGGTCGTCCTCGAAGCCGGTCCGCCCCTGCAGCCGCTCGGCGATCCCGCCGAGCCAATCGCCGCTCAGCGTCGCCGTCTCCCAGCCCTCGACCTCGGCCTCGGCCCGCTCGGTGTAGCGGAAGTCGGTGAGGAAGAGGCGGACGCCGGGGCCGCATACGCAGGCGCCGTTGGTGCCGGTAAAGCCGGTCAGGTAGCGGACGTTGGTGAGATCGGTGACCAGCATCCGGTCGAGCTCGCGCTCGGCCAGCTTCTGCTCGAGCCGCTCGCCGCGGCCGCGCATCAGGCGCCGGCCCCGAGCTCGCCGGCCAGCAGCTCCAGCGCCTCGCGATAGCCGTCGGGCCCCTTCCCCGAGATCTTGGCGAGGACGAGGCCGTCGAAGACCGAGAGCGCTCGCCAGTCGTCGCGCGCCTCGACGTCGGAGAGGTGCACCTCCACCGCGGGCAGCCGGGTCAGCTCCAGCGCGTCGGCGATCGCGCGGCTGTAGTGGGTCCAGGCGCCGGCGTTGACGATCGCCGAGTCGGCGAGGTCGGCCGAGCGGTGCAGGTATTCGCAGAACTCGCCCTCGGCGTTGGTCTGGAAGAAGATCGGTTCGAGGCCCAGCTCGTGCGCCCAGCCGGAGATCTTGGCCTCCAGCTGCGAAAGCGAGATGCCGCCGTAGATCGAGGCGTCGCGCCGCTCGAGCACGTCGAAGTTGACCCCGTGCAGGACGGCGACGCGGTTGGCGACGGTGGTCATCGATACAACTCTTCCACGGCAGCGAGAACCTCGTCAGCCGGAACGACCTGGCCGGTCTTGGGTTCGCCAGGAGCGGGCACCAGGACGAATCCGACGCCTGCCGAGGTGCGCTTCTTGTCGTGCTGAAGCGATTCGACCACGTCTTGCGGCTCGGCTTCGGCCCGGAGTCGGACAGGTAGTCCGTAGTCGTCGAGCAGCTGCTTCACCTCGGCCCGCAGCTCGTCCGCCCCAGAAAGTCGGAGCGCCGCAAGCAGGCCCAGACCCACCGCTTCCCCATGGCGGTAACCGCCGTCGTCGACATCGCCGAACCCGGTCACCTCCTCGATCGCGTGGCCGACGGTGTGGCCTAGATTCAGCACGTGGCGCAGCCCCGCGTCCCGCTCGTCGGCGGCGACAACCGCGCACTTGTAGCGGGCGCAACCGAAGATCACCTCTGCCAACGCCGCGGGTTCCAGGACGTCGATTGCCCTCACTTCGTCCCACAGCTTGCCGCCAGCGAGGAGGCCCGTCTTGATCGCCTCGACGAATCCCGCCGCCATATCCGGACCGGGAAGCGAGCGCAAGGTCTCAATGTCGGCGAGAACCGCGGTCGGTTGATGGTAGGCGCCGACATAGTTCTTGAACCCGGGCAGGTCAACGCCGGTCTTGCCTCCGTAGGCGGAATCGACCTGCGCCACCAGGGTCGTCGGCACCTGCACGACGGGCACCCCCCGCTGATAGACGTGGGCGCAGAAGCCCGCGAGGTCGCCGATCACGCCCCCGCCCAGGGCGACAAGGTGATCGCCACGGGTCATACCGGCAAACGCCAGCGCTTCGACCAGCCGCTCGACTTCTTCGATCGTCTTCGCCTGCTCTCCGCGTCCGCGAGTCTCCAGCTTCCCGGATAGCGGCTCCAGTCGATTCGCGTAGCGCGGATCTATATGCGGGTCGGTGACGCAGAACCGGCGGCCAACGGCCGGCCACCACCCGGAGTCGTGCATCGAGGCGAGAATTCCCGACCCCACCACGATCGGATACTCACCCGACTGACTCGAGGCCCAGAGCAGCTTCGCTCCATCGGGCATCTCCGCCAGCGCCTCGATCGACGGCAGGGCCCGGCCGATCGCCTCGATGTCGGACATCGGCACCACCGCGTCGGCGAGCTCTTCGTAGAGCGGCAGGCGCTCGGCGAGCAGGAGGGCGATCTCCTTTTCGCTGGTCGCCAGGGGACGCTCGGTGCCCTCGATCCGCCGCCAGGCCTCCGGCGCGTCGATCTCCAGCAGGACGACGATGTGGCGGCGCAGCGCGGCGCGGATCCGCTCGGAGAGGACGCTGCCGCCGCCGAGGGCGATCGCGCCGCCGTCAGCCTCCTCCAGCAGCTTGCCGACGATCTCGGCCTCGCGGGCGCGGAAGGCCTCCTCCCCGTCCTCCAGGAAGGCCTGGCGGATCGGCTTGCCGAGCTCGCGCTCCATCAGCTCGTCGATCTCGGTCGTCTCCAGCCCGGCGGCGCGCGCGGCGGCGAGGGCGGTCGTCTTGCCCGCCCCCATGAAGCCGATGAAGACCACACTGGGCCGCCTGCTCATGACCGCCAGTCGATGCGGCGCTTGTAGGCCTCGAGCGCGGCGAGGACGTCGTCGATGTGGTCGCCGCCGAACTTCTCCCGGTAGGCGCGGGCGAGGGTCAGGGCGACCATCGCCTCGGCGACGACCGCGGCGGCGGGGACGACGGTCGAGTCGGTGCGCTCGCGCAGCGCCTGGGCCGGCTGCTTGGTCTCGGTGTCGACCGAGCGCAGCGGCTTGGTCAGGGTCGAGATCGGCTTGATCGCCGCCCGCACCGAGAGCGGCTGCCCGTTGGTCATCCCGCCCTCGAGGCCGCCGGCGTGGTTGGTTTCGCGGAAGTATCCCCGCGCCTCCGACCAGAAGATCTCGTCGTGGGCCTCCGAGCCGGGCCGCCCGGCGACGTCCCAGGCTTCGCCGATCGAGACGCCCTTGATCGACTGGATCGAGGCGACGGCGCCGGCGAGGCGGCCGTCGAGGCGGTCCTCCCAGGAGATGTGGGAACCGATCCCGGGCACCAGCCCGAAGACGAGGACCTCGAAGGTGCCGCCGAGGCTCTCGTTGGCCTTGCGCAGGCGGTTGATCTCCTCGACCATCGCCCTGCTCGCCTCCGGGTCGAGGCAGCGCACCGGGTCCTCGTCGACAGCGGCGAAGTCGGCGGGCTTCAGGTCGGGCCGCTCGGCCGCCCTGACCGAGGCGACCTGCAGGACGTGGCTGTGGATCTCGACGCCGAGGCGGGCGAGGAAGGCCCGGGCGATCGTCCCTGCTGCGACGCGGGCGGCGGTCTCCCGCGCGCTCGCCCGCTCGAGGATGTTGCGGATGTCGGAGTGGCCGTATTTCTGGGCGCCGACCAGGTCGGCGTGGCCGGGGCGCGGCAGGTGGACCTCGTCGGGGCTGAAGCCCTCGACCGGCCAGGGGTTCATCCGCTCCTCCCAGTTGGCGTAGTCGCGGTTGGCGACCAGCAGCGCGATCGGGCTGCCGAGGGTGCGGCCGTGGCGGACTCCGGAGCGGACCTCGACCGTGTCGGTCTCGATCTTCATCCGGCCGCCGCGCCCGTGGCCGAGCTGGCGGCGCGCCATGTCGCGGTCGAGCGCCTCGCGGTCGAGCTCCAGGCCGGCGGGCATCCCCTCGACGATCGCCACGAGCCCCGGCCCGTGCGACTCCCCGGCGGTGGTGAAACGGAACGTCGTCATCGCGCCAAGGCTATCGGCGCAGCGACTGGCGAGTTTGGGCGGCTATGGGCGCCCAAACTCGCCACCCGTCGCCGCCCGCCTCATCACCTCGAGGTCGGGCTCGCAGCCGGTCCAGATTTCCAGCGAGCGGGCGCCCTGCTGGACGAGGATCTCGAGGCCGTCGACGGTCTCGGCCCCGGCCCGCTCGGCCGCCTCCAGCAGCGGGCTGCGGCGCTCGCCGTAGACCATGTCGACGACGGTCTGGCTCTGGGCGCAGAGATCCGGCTCCAGCGGCAGGTGCTCGAAGGGGTCCTCGCCGTGCAGGCCGGCGGCGCTGGTGTTGACGAGGATCTCGTAGACGTCCTGGCGCGGGTCGGTGACCGCGGCCCCGCCCAGCTCCGCGCAGAGCGCCGCCGCTTTCTCGGCGGTGCGGTTCCAGACCTCGACCTCGGCGCCTTCCCAGAGCAGCGCCCAGACCACCGCCCGAGCGGCGCCGCCCGCCCCGAGCACCAGCGCCCGGCGGCCGCGCGGGCTGACCGGCAGCGCCGCGAGGAGGCCGTCGGCGTCGGTGTTGTGGGCCTCGACCCGCCCCTCGGCGAAGACCAGGGTGTTGGCGGCGCCGATCTGGCGGGAGGCTTCGCTGGCCTCCTCAGCCAGGGCCAGTGCCGCCTGCTTGTGGGGGACGGTGACGTTGGCGCCGGCGAAGTCCTCCCAGGCCATTTCCTGCACCTTCGCCTCGAAGTCGCCCGGGGCGACGTCGATCGCCTCGTAGTCCCAGTCCCACAGCTCCAGCGCCCCCAGCGCCGCGTTCTGCATCGCCGGCGAGCGCGAGTGCGAAACCGGGTGCCCGAGCACGGCGAGCCGCGGCATCGCTAGTGCCTATCCGAAGACCCGCGCGTGCGGCTGGCGAGGGCCGCACCGAGCGGGGGTAGGACGCAGGGAGGCCTAATGGCAGCGCCATTTGGCCGACCGAGGACGCCGCCCCGCGAAGTGTGTGCGGCGCCGCCAGACGTGCGTGGGGGTCTTCGGATAGGCACTTATCCCCCGCAGCTGGTCGGCGAGTTGCCGCCCGCCGCTTCGCGTGCCGAGTTGTACCTGTTCACGGCGGCTTCGAATTCGGCTTCGGTCTTGGCGAAGGTGAGCTTGCCGCAGGCGCCGGGCGTGGTCACGTAGAAGAGGTAGCCGGTCTTCGCCGGGTGCGCCGCCGCCTCGATCGCTTCGATCCCCGGGCTGTCGATCGGCCCCGGCGGCAGGCCGGCGTGGGTGCGGCTGTTGTAGGGGGAGTCGATCGCCAGTTCCGATTCGGTCAGCGGCTTCGTGTAGTTGCCGGTCGCGAAACGGATCGTCGAGTCGATCCCCAGCGGCATCCCTTCGTGCAGGCGGTTGTAGATCACCGAGGCGACGAGCTTGCGCTGGCTCGGCGCGGCGACCTCGCGTTCGATCATCGAGGCGATCGTCAGCACGTCGTAGACGGTCAGGTTCTTCGACTTCGCGTACTTCATGTTCACGGTCTCGATCCGGCGCTTGAAGTCCCGCAGCTGCAGCTGGACCAGGTCGGCGACGGGCTGCTTGGGCTTCAGTTCGAAGGTGTCGGGGAAGAGGAAGCCCTCGAGGCTCTTCGCCCCCTTGCCGCCGTACTTGGCCGGGTTCAGGTACTTCGACCTCACCGTCGCCCTGGTGTAGCTGCCGGGGACCCCGTCTTCTTCGACCAGCTGCGCGGTCTGCGGCCTGCTGTAGCCCTCGGGAATAGTCACGGTCAGCGTTCGCTTGACCGGCGGCGTCGAGAGCGCGTCGATCGCGGCGCCGTAGCTCATTTCGTGGGCGAGGGTGTAGTGGCCCGAGTACAGCGCGGAGCTGGCGCCGGCGAGCCGGACCCGGATCTGGAACAGGGTCGAGTCGGCGATCACCCCCTTCTTGTCCAGCAGGTCGCCGATTTCGCTCACCCCCGCGCCCTTGGGGATCGTCACCTGGACCCTGCCCGTCCCGTCGCCGTGGAACGGCTGGAAGAGCTCGTAGGCCGACCACGCCACGAAGAGCAGGGCGAGCACGGCAAAGACGCGGAAGGGGTGCCGGGCGATCGCCCCGAGAATTCCGGGACGGCGCCGGCCGCCGTCGTCGCCGGCCCGGCGGCCGTTGCGGGCGGCGGCGGCCATCTCCGGGTCCCCCTCCTCGTCGAAGACGGGCTCGGTCGCGATCGGGGGTGGAGTTGGAGGCGGCGTGGGCGTCGGTTCGGGTACAGGCTCGGGCTCCTCGTCCCAGAACTCCTGATCGGGAGTGCGGGGTGGAACGGGCGGGGGCGGCGGGGCGGCGTTTGGCTCGCGCTCCTGCGTCAGCGGCGGCTCGGGCGGCGGTGGCTTCTCTTCCGGCGGAGCCTGACTGGCCGCCTTCCGCTGTCGCCTTTCTTCGCGTTCGCGGCGCCGCTGCTCGCGTGCGCGCGCGGCCGGGTCGTCCGGGTCGGCGAAGGGGTCGTCTTTGAGCCAGTCGTCGCTCATGACCTGCTCGCAAGGTAGGACTCGAGCAGATGGGCGGCGGCGATCGAGTCGCGGGCCGCTCCGGCACCGCCTCTTCGCGTGGCATCGGCCATGCGGCTGGTCAGGCGCTCGTCGTAGGTCTCCACCGGGACCGTGAGCATCGCTTCCAGTTCGCGGCAAAAGCTGCGGGCGAGGCCGGCCTGGCTGCCCTCCTCGCCGCTCAGGTGCAGCGGCAGCCCGACGACGACGAGTTCGACCCCGTGCTCGTCGACCAGCTCGGCGACGGCGCGAGCCTCCGGCGGCTCGATCACCGGCAGGGGCGTCGCCAGCGTCCCGCTCGGATCGGAGAGGGCGCAGCCGATGCGGACCGTCCCATGGTCGAGGGCGAGCACCCGCATGTCCTCAGCCATCTAACCGAGATCCCGCTCGATCGCGGCCCGCGCGGCGGCGAGCGCCTCCTCGAGCTTGGAGGGGTCCTTGCCCCCGGCCTGGGCCATGTCGTCGCGCCCGCCTCCGCCGCCGCCGACGACCGGGGCCGCCTCGCGGATGATCGAACCGGCCGAGACCCCGGCCGCGACCGCCTCCTTGGACACCAGCGCCACCAGCCCGGCCTTGCCGCCGAACTCGCCGCCGAGCACGACCACCGAGGGCTGTCCGATCTTCGACCGGATGCGGTTGGCGAGGTCGAGCAGCTGCTTCGGGTTCGCCTGCAGGTCGGCGCCGACGACGGCCGCCACGAGGTGGGCTGTCTTCCCCGCCCCGGCGGGCACCTGAACCGCCCCGCGGGAAAGCTCGTCGGCGGCGCTTCCCAGCTGCTCGCGCTGGGCTTTCTCGGCCCCGGCGCTCGCCTCCTTCAGCTGCTCGGCCGCCCGGCGCGCGGCCGCCAGCGGGTCCTGGGCGTTGCCGAGCGCCTCGCCGGCCTCGCGCAGCTGCGCCTCGCGCTCGCGGAAGAAATCGATTGCGGCGGGCCCCGTGATCGCCTCGACCCGGCGGACGTTGGCGGCGCTGGAGCCCTCGGAGACGATCTTGAAGATGCCGACCTCGGCGGTGTTGCCGACGTGGGTGCCGCCGCAGAGCTCGCGCGAGACCGCGTCGACCTCGACCACCCGCACCCACTCGCCGTATTTCTCGCCGAACAACGCCATCGCGCCGAGCCTTTCGGCCTCGTCGCGATTCATGTTCAGCCAGCGCACCGGCCGGCTCGCCTTGACCCACTCGTTGACCCGGTCCTCGACGTCGCGCAGCTCGTCGGGGCTGAGCGCCTGGCCGTGGGTGAAGTCGAAGCGCAGCTTGTCGGGACGGACCGCCGAGCCGGCCTGGCGGACGTGGGTGCCGAGCCGCTCGCGCAGCGCCGCGTGCAGGAGGTGGGTGGCGGTGTGGTTGCGCATCGTCGCATGGCGCTTCCCGTGGTCGACTTCGGCCTCGACCGCCACGCCCGGCTCGATCGCCGCGCCGCCCGGCTCGACCTCGAGCGCCTGGTCTTCGCCGACCCGGTAGACGTCGAGGACCCGCGCCTCCTCCCCTCCCCAGCGCAGGACGCCCGAATCGGCCACCTGTCCCCCGCCCTCGGCGTAGAAGGGGCTCTCCTCGAGCTTCACCAGCGCCCTGCCGTCCGCCGCCTCGACCGCGGCGAGGCCGGTGGTGGCGCGCAGCTTCTCGTAGCCGACGAAGCGGCTCGGCGGCGCCGCTTCGGCGAAGGCCAGCACCCGCTCGTGGGTGCCCTCGGAGCCGTGGGCGGTCGCGCTCGCCATCCGCGCCCGCGTCCGCTGCTCCTCCATCAGCTCCTCGAAGCCCTGGTCGTCGACCGAGAGGCCCTCCTCCGCAAGCAGCTCCTTGGTCAGGTCGTAGGGGAAGCCGAAGGTGTCGTGCAATTTGAACGCATCGGCAGCGTCGATCCAGGAGGTCTCCGACTCCTTCGCCTGGGCGATCAGCCGCTCCAGCAACTCGGTCCCGCGCTCCAGGGTGCGGCCGAAGCTCTCCTCCTCGTCGCCGACCCAGCGCTCGATGTTCTCGCGCTCCGCGACCAGCTCCGGATAGGCGTCCCCCATCAGCTCGATCGTCCGCGCCGCGAACTGGCCCAACCACGGTGCTTCGAGGCCGAGGGCCCGCCCCTGCTGGATCGCCCGCCGCATGATCCGCCGCAGGATGTAGCCGCGGTCCTCGTTGGAGGGGACGACGCCGTCGGCGATCAGGAAGGCGGCGCCGCGGCTGTGGTCGGCGACGATCCGCATCGCCCGCGTCACCGCCCCGCCCTCGTCGTAGCGGCGGCCGGAGAGCTCTTCGGCGAGCCCGATCAACGGCCGCACGTGGTCGGTCTCGAAGACCGAGGGAACGCCCTGGAGGATCGCCGCCATCCGGTCGAGTCCCATGCCGGTGTCGATGTTCTTCATCGGCAGCTCGGCGAGGGTCCCGTCCTCGGCGAGGTCGTAGCTCATGAAGACGTGGTTCCAGAACTCGAGGAAGCGGTCGGTGTCGTCGCCGGGGCGCTCGTCCTCGGCGCCGAAATCGGGGCCGCGGTCGAGGTAGAGCTCCGAGCAGGGGCCGCAGGGGCCGGTCGGCCCCGCCTGCCAGAAGTTGTCCTCGCGGCCGAGGCGGACGATCCGCTCCTCCGGGACCCCGGTGGCGCGCCAGATCTCGATCGCCTCCTCATCGGGTCCGAGGCCGAGCTCCTCGTCGCCGCCGAAGACGGTCACCCAGATCCGCTCCGGGTCCATCCCGAAGCCCTCGGTCGAGAGCTCCCAGCCCCAGGGAATCGACTCCGCCTTGAAGTAGTCGCCGAAGCTCCAGTTGCCGAGCATCTCGAAGAAGGTCATGTGGCGGGCGGTGTTGCCGACCTCCTCGATGTCCGTGGTGCGGAAGCATTTCTGCACGTCGGCGAGGCGCGGCGCCGGCGGGGTTTCCCGACCGAGGAAGTAGGGCTTGAACGGCTGCATCCCGGCCGTGGTGAGGAGGACCGAGGGATCGTGGACGGACGGCACGAGAGAGGCGGAAGGGACGATCTCGTGCCCGCGCTCGGCGAAGAACGACAGGTAGGTGTCCCGGATCTCCTTCGCCCTCATGTTAGGAAGCCTAAATATTTGTCCGTTTCGAGGCGGCGAGGGAGAAGTTCGGCCTTACATGCCAATGGGGTCCTGCGTTTCAGCAGGGGAAACCGATCATCAGACCCGTGGAAGGAGAGGCAAGATGAGGCTCCGATCGAAGCTTACGGCCGCACTCGCGGTCCTGGCCCTCGGATTGGTACCTGCCGTGGCGGGGGCCACCGGTCAGGAATACAAGCCCGAACACCCGAGCCACCCGGCGCACCCGGAGGGCACGCCGAAGGGCCACGGCTACGGCTACTACTGCAAGGGCGAGAGCAAGAAGCACGTGGAAGGCGCGAAGCGCACCCCATTCGCCGAATGCGTGCGGGCGGCGGCGCGGGCCGACCATCACGAAAACCTCAGCGCCAAGCAGGCCTGCAAGACGCTGAGCAAGAAGCACGTCAAAGGCCAGAAGGGCACTCCCTTCAGCCAGTGCGTCACCGGCGTCGCGCACATGCGCCGCGAACAGCATCGCGAAGAACGCGAACAGCGCCGCGAAGAACGGGAAGAAAGAGAAGCGCAGTCCTGAGCGGCCTAGGCGATGGTGCCGTGGCCGACGATGCGATCGCCGGCCATGAGCACCGCCGTCTGACCCGGGGCGACGCCGGCGAAGGGCTCGCCCAGGCGGATCTCCAGGGAGGAGTGCCGGCCCCTCTCCGCCGCTGAGAGCGTGGCGGGTAGCGATCGGGACCGGTAGCGCAGCTTGACCCGGTCGACCTCGCCGCCGTCGCGGTGCAGAACCGCGTCGCGGACGCGGACGGTGAGCTGCTCGAGCTCGGCGCGGGTTCCGAGCGTGACCGTGTTGGTCGCGGGGTCGGTGGCGAGGACGTAGAGCGGGACGTTGGCCGAGACCCCGGTGCCCCGGCGCTGGCCGACGGTGAAGTCGTGGTGGCCGCGGTGGCGGCCGAGGGGCCGGCCGGCCGAGTCGACGATCGCGCCGTCGCGCTCGCGCAGGCCGCCGTGGCGGCGCAGGAAGCCGCGCTTGCCCTGGCCGGCGAGGAAGCAGAGGTCCTGCGACTCGGCCTTGCGGGCGACCGCGAGGTCGTGGCGGGCGGCGATCTCGCGCACCTCGGGCTTGGTCAGCTCGGTGAGCGGGAAACCGAGCCGGCCGAGCAGCTCGGGCGGCAGCGCGGCGAGCATGTAGCTCTGGTCCTTGGCCTGGTCGGCGGCGGTGGCGAGCAGCGGGCCCTCGGCGTCCTCGACGATGCGGGCGTAGTGGCCGGTCAGCAGGCGCCCGGCGCCGAGACGCTCGGCCAGGTCGACCATCGCCGCGAGGCGGACCTCGCCGTTGCAGAGGATGCAGGGATTGGGGGTGCTCCCCTCCGCGTAGCCACCGATGAAGCGATCGACCACCCGGCGGCGGAAGTCCTCCTCGAGGTCGAGGGTGAAGTGGGGAATCCCCATCTGGTGGGCGAGCCCGCGCGCACCGAGGACGGCCTCGGGGGAGCAGCAGGCCTTGGCCCCGTCGGTCGCCGGATCGGTCCAGAGCTTGACGGTGACGCCGACCACCTCTGCTCCCTGCTCGCGTGCCAGGAGGGCCGCGACGGCGCTGTCGACGCCGCCGGACATGGCTACAGCGACGCGCTGGGCGGGGGTTGCCAGGTTCAGGGCCGAGGATGCGGCGCCGGAGAGGGCTCGGTGGAGGGCGTCGGTGGCCAGTTGCGCCGCGTGGCGCTTGGCGGGAGTGAGGCCGCCGATCGACTGGTCGACGGTGTCGACGTCGAGCAGGGCTGCCTCGAGGACGGGGGCGCCGTCGATCGTCTCGGCCACCGCCGCAGTTGCGGCGCGAGTGGCTCCGCAGCCCTCGGTGTCGAAGCTGACGGAGCCGATCCGGCCGTCCTCGACCAGAAATGAGACGCGAGAGAGGTCGCCGCAAGCAGCACCGCCCGCGGAGCCGACGAAGGCGCCGTCGACCACCGGCCCAACCCGGCTCTCGTCACGCAGATAGCTCTCGAAAAGCTCCCGCTCCATCCGTCAAGGGTAGCCCCCTCGCTCCGCTGTTCCTTTCCCCCACATCGTGGGGGAAAGGAACAGCGCAAGGTCGAGAAAGGCTCCAACCCGCCGTTGCCGCCTCTGGCTTTGATCCCTTCAGTTGAAGGTGGGTGCCTGCCCCGAATCCCAAGGGACCCGGAGACTTGTCAGCTCCCGCGCCGTTTGTGTTGGGTCAAACGGTGAGACGGCTCTCGTACGGGTTCGAGCCTGGTCCAAAGGTACCACCGAGAGCGCCGCGCTAAACAGCTAATCGAGGTTCGAGAGGTGCCACTCGGCCTCGCTCCACTGGTCCGGCGGGACGCGGAGGGAGATGTCGCCGTGGCCGAAGCGGTCGAGCGGCCAGTCGGCGGTCAGCGCCGCGTCGAAGCCGGCCTCGATCAGCGACTGGTGCCAGGCGCGGGCGGTGCGGACGTCGCCGAAGTCGCGGACGACCTCCCAGCCGTCGTAGCCGGGGTCGTCGACGTGGACGGGCGTCTGCCCGGGGCCCGGCGACGGCCGCCACCTGCGGGGCATCCAGTCCCGCAGGCCCATCTCAGGAGACCAGGCGGCCGGCCACCTCAGTGACCGGGGAATTTCGGTTTGTGGATCGCGACGCCGAGCTCGCGCAGCTGGATCTGGTCGACCGGGGCCGGGGCGCCGGTCAGCAGGTCGAAGCCCGAGGCGGTCTTCGGGAAGGCGATCACGTCGCGGATCGTCTCGGCGCCGCTGAGGCGCTGGACGATGCGGTCGACGCCGTAGGCGATGCCGCCGTGCGGCGGGGCGCCGTAGCGCAGCGCCTCGAGCAGGAAGCCGAAGCGCGCCTCGGCGGTCTCCTTGTCGATCCCGAGCGCGGCGAAGACCTGCTCCTGCACCGCGGCGTCGTGGATGCGGATCGAGCCGCCGCCGAGCTCCTGACCGTTCCAGACCACGTCGTAGGCCTGCGCCCGCGCCGCGCCCGGGTTGTCGGGGTCGAACTCACCGGCCGGCGCCGTGAACGGGTGGTGCATCGCGTCCCAGCGCTTCTCGTCCTCGTTCCAATCCAGCAGCGGCCAGTCGACGATCCAGACGAGGCGGTGCTCGCCCTCGTCGATCAGGCCGAACTTCTCGCCGAGGTCGAGCCGCATCTGCCCCATGACCGCGTTCGCGACCGGGCGCTTGTCGGCAACCAGCAGCAGCAGGTCGCCCTCTTCGGCGCCGAGGCGGCGGTTGAGGTCGGCGAGCTCGGAGTCGCTGAGGAACTTGGCGGTCGGCGAGCGCCAGCCCTCGCCCTCCCGGAAGGCCCAGACCAGCCCCTTCGCCCCCAACTCCTGGGCGCGCGAGATCAGCCCGTCGAGCTCGGAGCGCGGCAGCTCGCGGCGGCCGGCGTTGATCCCGCGGATCGCCCCGCCCCCGTCGAGCACCGAGCGGAAGACCTTGAACTCGGTCTCGCGCAGGGCGTCGCCGAGGTCGACCAGCTCGAGGCCGAAGCGCAGGTCGGGGCGGTCGGTCCCGAACCGCCCCATCGCCTCGTCGAAGCACATCCGCTGCATCGGGACCTCGATCTCCGGCCCCCCGACCGCGGCGAAGACGTGCGCCAGCAGCCTTTCGTTGACCTCGATCACGTCCTCGCCGTCGACGAAGGACATCTCGACGTCGAGCTGGGTGAACTCGGCCTGGCGGTCGGCGCGGGTCGCCTCGTCGCGGAAGCAGCGGGCGATCTGGAAGTAGCGCTCGAGGCCGGAGACCATCAGGAGCTGCTTGAACAGCTGCGGCGACTGCGGCAGCGCGTAGAAGGAGCCCTGCTGCTGGCGGCTGGGGACGAGGAAGTCGCGCGCGCCCTCGGGGGTCGAGCGGGTCAGGACCGGCGTTTCGACGTCGAGGAAGCCCTCGGTGCCGAGGAACTCGCGCATCGCCGCGACGACGCGGTGGCGCAGCGCCAGCGCCTGCTGCATCTGCTCGCGGCGGAGGTCGAGGTAGCGGTAGCGCAGCCGCGTGTCCTCGCCGACCTCGCCGCTGAAGCCCTCGACCTGGAAGGGCGGCGTCTCCGCGTCGGCGAGCCGCTCGGCCGCGGTGACCAGCAGCTCGACCTCGCCGGTCGCCAGCTCGGGGTTGACGGTCTCCTCGGAGCGGCGGACGACGGTCCCGGCGGCGCTGAGGACGTCCTCGGCCCGCAGCCCGTGGGCGAGCTCGAAGGAGGCGCCGGAGCTGTCGGGGTTGAAGACGAGCTGGACGATGCCGGTGCGGTCGCGCAGATCGATGAAGATCAGGCCGCCGTGGTCGCGGCGGCGGTGGACCCAGCCGGCGACCCGCGCCTCGGTGTCGACCCGGTCGGGCAGCACCCGGCCGCACCAGGTGTCGCGGTAGGCGTTGGCCCGCAGCGGCGGCGCCTCCACCCCGCCAGGCGATGCCGCCGCTCCTGCTCCCTCGCTCACCGGTCCCCTCCCGTCATCTCCTCGACAAGGTTGCCGCTATCTGCCGGGCGCTGCTCTCCGCTCTCCATGTCGCGCAGCTGGGCGCCGCCGTCGGCCTCGAGGATGAGGACGCGGCGGGCGCCGATCCGATTGGCGTGCTTGAGCTGGCTCTTGAGGCCGCGGCCGGCGAGGTCGACCTCGACCGAGATGCCGGCGTGGCGCAGCTCGCTCGCCAGCGCCATCGCCCGCTGGCGCTGCTCGGGGTCGGTGGTGGCAACGAAGGCTTCGCGCCCGCCCGCCGGCTGCCCTTCGTCGAGCGCCAGCAGGATCCGCTCGATCCCGGCCGCGAAGCCGACCGCCGGCGTCCGCGCCCCGCCGAGCTGCTCGATCAGGCCGTCGTAGCGGCCGCCGCCGCCGATCTCCGACTGTGCCCCGAGACGGTCGCAGACGAAGGAGAAGATCGTCCGCGTGTAGTAATCGAGGCCGCGGACCAGGGTCGGGTCGACGGCGTAGGCGATGCCCGCGGCGTCGAGCAGCGAGCGCACCTCGGCAAAGTGCTCGGCGTCGGCGCCCTCGAGCCGCTCGACGATCGTCGGCGCGCTCGCCATCACACCCCGGGTCCCCTCGTCGTCGGAATCGAAGGCGCGCAGCGGGTTGATGTCGATCCGCTCCCGCACGTCCCCGGAGAGGTCGCCCTCGTGGGCGTGCAGGTGGGCCTTCAGGTCCTCCAGGTAGGCGCGCCGCGCCTCCAGCGAGCCGAGGCTCCCGAGCCGCAGCTCCACCCCGGGCACCCCGAGCTCGCCCAGCAGGTCGGAGAGCAGCATGATCGTCTCGGCGTCGGCGAGCGGCGAGTCGGTGCCGATGCACTCGGCGCCGAGCTGGTGGAACTGGCGGTAGCGGCCGGCCTGCGGGCGCTCGTGGCGGAAGAACGGGCCGAGGTAGAAGAGCTTCACCGGCTGCGCCAGTTTCTGCATCCCGTGCTCGAGGTAGGCGCGGCAGATCGAGGCGGTCCCCTCCGGCCGCAGGGTGAGACTGCGCCCGCCCTTGTCCTCGAAGGTGAACATCTCCTTGCGGACGATGTCGGTCGAGCGACCGACCCCGCGCTCGAAGAGGTCGGTGTCCTCGAAAGCCGGCGTCGCGATCTGCTCGTAGCCGGCGCGGGCGAAGATCTCGGTGGCGGCCCGCTCGATGCGGGTGCGGGCGCGCGCCTGCTCGGGCAGAACGTCGAAGGTGCCGCGGGGTGCCTGGAACTTGCTCGCCATCGCTGGCGCGACCTTAGTCGCTGCGCGACCAGGGGCGCGCCCTTGTGGCACCGATGGCCTGCCCGGCCAGAACCACAGTGGGTTCCTTACCGCGCCAAGGAGCCGAGGAACGGGTTCGTCGCCCGCTCGGCGCCGAGCGTGGTCAGCCCCATGTGGCCGGGATGGACGACCGTCTCGTCCGGGTGGTCGTCGAGCAGCTTGCCGATCGAGGCGAGCAGGGTCGGGCCGTCGCCGCCGGGGAGGTCGACGCGGCCGACCGAGCCCTGGAAGAGGACGTCGCCGGAGAAGAGCGCCGGCTCGCCCCGCACCGCGTAGGTGAGGTGGCCGGGGCTGTGGCCCGGGGTGAAGACGACGTCGATCTCCATCCCTGCCAGCCCCAGCGTCTCGCCGCCGGCGAGGGTCTCGTCGGCCTCGTAGCTCTCGTAGGGGCCGAAACCGGCCCAGGGGACGTAGGCCATGATGTCGGCGAGGACCGGCACCTCGATCTCGGGGCAGTAGACCGGCGCCCCGGTCGCCCGCGCCACCGGCGCGACCGCGCCGATGTGGTCGAAGTGGCAGTGGGTGAGGAGGATCGCCTCCACCCCGCCGCCCATCTCCTCCGTCGCCGCAAGGATGCGATCGGCCTCCTCGCCCGGATCGACGATCAGCAGCTTCTCGCCTCCCTGCGGGCGGAACAGGAAGCAGTTCTCGCCGATCGCCCCGACGGTGAGCATCTCGACGTCGAGGGCCATCGGATGGCCTACTCGCTCCGGGCTCGGATCCGCTGCCGCTCGCGCCGCCGCCACAGGGCCATGTCGATGTAGTAGCCGGCGGGGACGTAGAAGGCGAGCATGAAGGCGCCGAAGACGAGCGCCGCGCCGAGCGGCCGTTTGAACATGACGATCAGCAGCACGGCGAAGACGATGGCGGCGAAGATGCCACGGATCGCCGAGTTGCGCCAGGTCGGCGGCAGGTCCTGTTTGGGGCCGGGTTTGCGCTTCGACGCCGCCTGGGCTTTCGCCTCGGCGCGGCTGCGCGGTTTGCCGCGCCGCGGCTTCGTATCGATCCGGCCACCCTGGGTGCCGCGGCGCTTGCGCTGTCGCTTTTTCCTCGTCTGAGCCATCGGTCTCGCGAATGCATCGCCTTTTCTATCCCGCAGGTGGGAAAGCGATGCCGTTCGAAATTTAGTCGGTCGCCTCCGCGAGGCGCGCCTCGATCGTCTGGCGGGCGGGGTCGAAGCCGCGGATCGGCACGTCGGCGGGGTAGCCGGCGAGCGCCGCGCGCGGGGCCAGGCCGACCAGCTCGGCCTCCAGCGGCCGGGCGCCGAGCGGCGCCCCAAGCGACCGCACTCGCTCGACGACCTCCCCCAGCGGCACCGCCAGCGGGTCGTGGACGTTGGTCGAGACCTGGGCGCGGCCGCTCGCGAGCAGGAGGCCGATCGCGCGGACGCCGCTCGGGCCACCTCCCGCCTCGCGCAGGCCGGCGGCGACCGCGCGGGCGACCTCGACGTCGCCGCTGTCGAGCTCGACGTTGAAGGCGGCGAGCGGCGGCCGCGCCGTCACCAGCGCCGCCCCGGCGCTGCGATGCGGTTGCGCGGGGCCGAAGTCCGGCCGCAGCTCGCCGCCCTCCATCCGCAGCCACAGCTCGGAGAGGCCGCCGTTGCGAAAGTAGGCCCGCTCGGCCCGGACCGGCTCCCGCGCCAGCTCGCCGTAGAGGAAGACCGGGACGCCGAGGCCGCCGATCTGCTCCGCCACCGCGATCGCCTCGGTGCGGGCGGCGTCGCGGTCGCCGGGCCGGAACCAGACGACCGGGCAGACGTCGAGGGCGCCGATCGCCGGGTGCGCGCCGGCGTAACCGCGCATGTCGATCGTCTCGACCGCCTCCTCGGCGCCGGCGGCGAGCGCCCCGGTCAGCTGCCCCGGCTCCCCGGCCAGCGTGAAGACGCTGCGCCCGTGGTCGGCGTCGACGTGGCGGTCCAGCAGGGTGACGCCGCGCGAGAACGCCCGCTCCAAGCGCTCCAGCCGCCCCCGGTCGCTCCCCTCCGAGACGTTCGGGACCGCGAGCAGTGACGGCATGCGCGCGGCCCTCAGAGCAGCAGTTCGCCGCCGCTGACGACCGTCTCGCCGTCGACCTCGACGGTCGGCTCGAGGACGACGCAGTCGAGATGGACCGGGACCTGCACCGTGCCCCCGATCGCCGCCGAGGCGCCGAAGGCGACGTGGCAGGTGCCGAGGATCTTCTCGTCCTCGAGGATGTTGCCGGTCAGGACCGCCTCTTCGTTGGTGCCGATGCCGAGCTCGGCGACGTTGGTGCCGTCCTCGCCGTGTTCGCTCAGCAGCTCCAGCAGCTGCGAGCCGTCGGGGCCGGTCGCCTCGACCAGATGGCCGTCGCGGACGGTCAGCGCCGTCGGCGTGTCGAGCAGCCCGACGCCGGCGATCGAGCCGTCGACGACGAGCACGCCCTCGCACGTCCCCTCGACCGGGGCGACGAAGCCCTCGCCGCAGGGCAGGTTGCCGAAGGCGCCGCGGTTGCCGAGTTCGCCCGCGTCGACGATCCCGAGCCGCCCCTCCAGACCGATTCGCAGGTCGCTCCCGTGGGGGCAGGTGATCCGCGCCTCCGAGGCGCGGTTGAGCAGGGTGACGATCGCCCAGCCCCGCCGCCGCATCTCCTCCAGGTCGCCGGTCATCAGCCGCCCCAGCATCTCCTCGGTCACCCCGGGCAGGCTGCCGACGCGAACGCCCGCCTCGCTGGCGAGCTTGCGCGCTTCGGTGTGGGAGATCGACTGGATGGTCGGCGCCAGGACCACGTCGGCCGCGCCCATCGCCGCCGCGACCGCCCGCGGCGGCTCGGCCGCGTGCGAGTCGCGCTCGGAGATCACGGCCAGCGTCGCGTCCGCCCCCTCCCCCTGCGCCTCGATCCTCATCAGGGCGCCGATCTCTTCGGTGACCGGGTTGCAGATCACCAGCACGTCCTCCCCCGGCTGGATTCCCATGCACTGCCGGACCACCGTCTTCACCGCCCTGTCCAGCTCCGTGGTCACCGAGCCAGCCTACCCAGGATGACCGCCGGCTGCGTGGGTTCCTCCTGCAAGCGACGTATTCCCGACCAGAATGCCAAGAATCGCCCCGAGCGAGCCCCCGGCGCTGCATCGGCCGTCGTCGTGCCGATGCCGGATCGCTGCGATCAGTCGTCGTCGTGGCGGTGGCGGATCGCCCACGCCTGGAACCAGACCAGGCCCACGAGGACGATCCCGAAGCCGACGAACGGCGGCACCCACCCCTTCCTACGCACGACCGCAAGCGTCACCACCGCAAACGCATCGGCCACCAGCAGGAACGCCACCAGCACCGGCCGCATCGCCGACCATCCCGTATCCGGACCATTCCCGGACCCCCGCCCCATCGCTACCATCTCCCTCCCCGCCGGAGTAGCTCAGCTGGTTAGAGCAGCGGAATCATAATCCGCGTGTCGGGGGTTCGAGTCCCTCCTCCGGCATCGCTTTCTAGAGCGAAAAGCGCCGCCCGAGAGGCGGCGCTTTTCGTTCCGGGTCAAGGCCTGGGTCAAGGAATGCAGGCGAAGTGCAGCTAAATGCCGTCCCAAGCCCGCGAAGGGCGAGGAGAGTCCGAAGGCCAATTTAGGCTCCGCCCGTGAACCCGTTTCCGTCGATGAAAGCCAAGCGGCTACTTGCCGTCTTGGAACGGAAGCCACTCGGCTACCGCGTATCGCGTCAGTCCGGCTCGCATCGCCGGATGGAGTCGCCGGACTACCCGCCCTTGACCTTCGCTTTTCATGACAAGGCGACGATTCCCGCTGGTCTCGTGCGCAAGATCCTTGTCCGCGACGTGGAACTTGCCGAAGTCGAGGCCCGGAAGCTACGCTGAATCGGAGAAATCATGGAGATCGTCCGCGTCATCTATCACCACGAAAACGACAGCTGGTGGGCCGAGTCCCCCGATGTCGAGGGCTGGTCCGCTGCTGGCGACAGCTACGCGGAAGTCGTGAAGCTGGCTGAGGACGGCATTCCATTCGCTCTAGGGCACGAGGCCACGCTGGAGAACTTCGTTCCCGCTGGCGAGCACGTCGCCGCCTGAGTAGGCGGGCGACAGAAAGATGAGCCCGCACGCGATGACGGAGGATGATCTACCGGCTCGATTCGAGCTGGATTTGCCCGCGATCAAAAGCCAGGACGATTATGGGCACGCCGCTTTCGAGCTATTGAAGGAGGCGTCGATGCTGGTGATCATGCTCGTTCACGCCATTCCATCGGAACCGTTTCAGCGGAATGACGCCATTCGCCGTGGGCTCATCAAGCGGCTGAGCCTACTTGGCAAGTCACTTCTGTCTGACATCTGCCACAACTCGGGGTACCAGCAGGAGACGCTTGCTCGCCAGATCGTGGAGGCGGCGGCCAACTATTTCTACCTTGCCGACGACGATGGCTCGGGTGCCCGGTACGACGCCTACGTACTCGACACCTTGGCAGAGGAGAAAGCGAGCTTGGCAATCGTCGCCGAGCAGGTCGAGACACGAGGCGGCGACCCGCTGCAAATCGAGAGCCGGATGCGCCGGTCTATTGAGCGCATGGCCAAGGCTGGTGAGCCGGACCAGGTTTTGACGGAGACCGTTTTTGTTGGTTTCCAATTAAAGAGAGATTGCTCAGTTGGACCACCTGTCGAACGTATAGGTCCTCGAACTCCACGGGAGAGACGTCGCCGAGGGATTCGTGCAGGCGGTCGTTGTTGAACCAGGCGATGTACTCGACGACGGCCGGCTCGAGCTGTGATCGGGAGCGCCAGACGCGGTCGGCGATCAGCTCGGTCTTGAAGGTGTCGACGAAGCTCTCGGCCATCGCGTTGTCGTAGGCATCGCCGACCGACCCGACCGAGGCCAGCACCCGGTGGTCGTCGAGTTCCTGGGTGTAGTCGGCGCTGGTGTATTGAGACCCGCGATCGGTTTCTTCACCTGCGAGGTCGACGGCGTCTTCGCTGACTGACCTCTTTCACGACGTGCGGACGGTCTTTGCGCAGACGTGGAAGCTCGTCCTCGGAGACCTCAGCGATACCGGCGTTGTTGCCGGTCCAGCGGCGCACCGAGTCGGCGAGTTCGTCGACCTGGTCGCGCCAGGTCGCGTCCTCGGGGTCGAGGTCGGCGGGCCGCACGATGAGAAGGTCGATGTCGCTGCTCGTTTCGCCGTCGCCGCGCGCCGCGCTGCCGAAGAGGGAGGCGTGAACGGCGCAGGCTCCCAAGCGCCGATCACTTTGCGAAGCCGACGGATCAGCTCGGCTCGCGCCCTGGCCATCTGCTCGGCGGTCGGAGCCAATAGGTGATCGCGGTTCAACTCATAGAGGAAGGTGCGGCCCGCCTACAGCACCCTCTACGCCGTCCGCGGCAACCGCTGGCTGACGCTCGCCTACTCAGTTGCCGGCGAGACCGGGCGACAGCGCCTCGCCGGAGCCGCCGCGCTGGCCCGCCAGGCGTTTCGCCTCAGTGCCTCCTGACCCTCCTTCCGAACTTGACCTCGCTATAGCGAGGTCAAGTTCGGAGAAGCGAGGCAGCCGACCGCGTGCCGGGTCGGATCTGCCGTTTCAAGCCTCAAGCATCAGCGTCACCGGGCCGTCGTTGATCAGCGCCACCCCCATGCAGGCGCCGAAGACGCCTTTCTTCGCCCCCAGCCGCTCGCAGAAGCGGTCGTAGAGCGGCTCGGCGACCTCCGGCCGGGCGGCCTCCGTGTAGCTGGGGCGGTTGCCGCGGCGGGCGTCGCCGTAGAGGGTGAACTGGCTGACGCAGAGCACCTCGCGCTCGCCGAGCGGCTCGTTCATCCGCCCCTCGGCGTCGTCGAAGATCCGCAGCTTCCGCACCTTCTCGGCCAGCCGGTCGCACTCCTCCTCCCCGTCGCCGGCGCCGACCCCGAGCAGGACCAGCATCCCCGGCCCGATCTGCGCGACCCGGTCGCCCTCGACGTCGACCGCCGCCTGGCTGACCCGCTGGACGAGCGCCCTCACCCGCCCGCGCCGCCCTCCAGCGCCTCGATCAGCGAGCTCGCGTCGTAGGCGTCGTAGAAGCGCTCGCCGTTGACGAAGAAGGTCGGCGTGCCGGTGGCGCCGCTGGCCTCGGCCGAGGCGAGGTCGCGCTCGATCCGCTCGCGGTGGGCGCCGGCGTCGATCTCGGCGGCGATCCGCTCGGCGTCGAGGCCAAGCTCGCGGCCCACCTCCAGCAGCGTCTCGCGCGAGAGCTTCGGCTGGCTCGGATAGAGGGCGTCGTGGTAGTCCCAGAAGCGCCCCTGCGCCGCGGCGGCCTCGCTCGCTTCCGCCGCTTCCATCGCCAGCGGGTGCCGCTCGGGGATCGGCAGGTGGCGGAAGCCGAACAGCAGCCGCTCGCCGAGACGCTCGCGGACCCGGCGCAGGCTCTTCTGGGCGCCGAGGCAGAAGGGGCACTGGAAGTCGCCGAACATGACCAGCGCCAGCGGCGCGCCGGGCTCGCCGCGCACGTGGTCGAGCTCCTCCAGCGGGGGAGTCAGCGGTTCCGCCATCAAAGACGATGTTATGTGCCCGGTGAACAACGTCGAGTCGGTCTTTGTCCTCATCCTCGCCGCGGCGCTGCTGGTGCGGCTCGCCGACCTCGGCAAGATCCCGGCGCCGATCGTCCTCGTCCTCGGCGGCCTCGCCATCGCCTTCGTCCCCGGGCTGCCGAGCATCGAACTCGACCCCGACACGATCTTCCTCGTCTTCCTGCCGCCGTTGGTCTACGCCGCCGGCTGGCGCACCTCGCCGCAGGAGCTGCGGGCGGTGATGCGACCGCTGGCGCTGCTCGCGATCGGCCTCGTCTTCCTCGCCGCCGCGACCGTCGCCGTCCTCGCCCACGCCCTGGTGCCGGAGCTGGGCTGGGCCGGAGCGGCAGTGCTCGGCGCCGTCCTCGCCCCCACCGACGCCGTCGCCGCCACCTCGATCTTCCGCCGCCTCGGCGCCCCGGAGCGGGTGCGGCTGCTGGTCGAAGGCGAGTCGATGATCAACGACGGCACCGCCCTGGTCCTTTACCGGATCGCCGTCGGGGTCGCGACCGGCGGCGCCTTCAGCCTCGGCGGAGCGGCGCTCGAATTCGTCGCCGTCGCCGCCGGCGGCATCGCGGTCGGACTCGCCGTCGGCGTCCTCTCCGACCTCGTCGTCCGCCGCCAGACCGATGCCGCGCTCTCGATCGTCCTCACCGTCCTCACCGCCTACGGCGCCTACATCGCCGCCGAGGAACTGCACGTCTCCGGGATCCTCGCCGCGGTCGTCGCCGGCGTCTACGCCGGCTACCGCTCGCACCGCTCGCTCGACGCCGACATCCGCCTCAGCGCAATCGCCTTCTGGAACGTGCTCGTCTTCGGGCTCGAGATCACCCTCTTCGTCCTCCTCGGCCTGCAGCTGCCGGACATCGTCAACGCCCTCAACGAAACCTCCTCCGGGGTCAGCGAGCTGCTCGGGCCGGCCGCGGCGATCGCCGCCGCCTCGATCGGCGTCCGCCTCGCCTTCGTCTTCGCGATGGGCTCCGACGGGGGCGAAACCGCCGGCCAGCGCTTCGCCGTCGGCTGGAGCGGGATGCGCGGCGCCGTCTCGCTGGCCGCCGCCCTGGCGGTGCCGCTCAGCGTCGCGGGGCGGCCGCAGATCATCTTCCTCACCTTCGCCCTGATCCTCGTCACCCTGGTCGGCCAGGGCCTCTCGCTGCCGTTCATCGTCCGCGCCCTGAAGCTGGAGGAGCCGCGGCGCTGGTCCGACGAAGAGGCGGTGGCGCGGATGGAGGCGGCGCAGTCGGCCCTCGACCGCCTCGACGAGATCGAAGACGACGAGCGAGCCTCCGAGTCGCAGCTGAAGCGCCTGCGGGACCTCTACCGCGCCCGCTTCCGCATGTGCCAGGCGGTCCTCGGCGGCGAGGACCCCGAGGCGGCGGCGCGCGAACAGCGCCTCGCGGACTACGGAGAGCTGAGGCGCGAGTTGATCGGGGTAGAGCGCGACGAGCTGCTCGAGCTCCGGCGCGAGGGTCGCTTGCGCAACCAGACGCTGAGACAGATCGAGCGGGACCTCGATTTGGAGGAGGCGCGAATCAGGGCTTGAGGTGGGGAGAGGGCTCGCGGGCGGGAGCCGGGAGAGGGGGTCCTCCAGACAACAGCGGGGAGGGTCTGGAGGACCCCCTCTCCCGGCCCAGCTACACGCTCCTCAGCGTCCAAGGCACCGGCACCAGGAGCAGTCGGTCCCGAGCCTGATGCTCACCGAGCCGCCGAGTGCGTTGGGACTCGGGGGTGAGGGTCGCCGGACCCTCCCCGCTGTTGTCCGCCGACCCTCACCCCCGAGTCCCGCTCAGCCGGCGAAGACGGGCTTCTCTCCGCATAGCGGGAAGAAGTGCGTTTTCAGTCGCCGAAGAAGTCCCGCGCTCTTTCGGCCACCAGGTCTGGCATCTCGTCGGCGATGAAGTGGCCGCAGCCCTCGATCTTCTCGACCGTCATCTCGTCCGCGTGGCGCTCGTAGCCGGCCAGGAGGTTGTGGTTGAGGGCGGCGTCGCCGGTGCCGAAGAGGAGCCGGGTCGGCACCTCGAGGCGCGCCTTGGCGTAGCGGCCGCGGGCGATCTCGGGAACCTCGCGCAGGTTGAAGGTCCGGTACATCTGCACTGCCGCCCGCGCCCGGTCGGGCTCCGTGAAGGTGGCGGAGAAGGCGCGGAGAGTCGCGTCGTCCCAGGCCTCTTTGCGCACCGAAGCGCCGACCAGCACTTTCGGCACGAAGCGGCCGCTGCGGTGGAGGCGGTAGCCGATCCCGAGGCTGAGGATCAGCCACTGGTACCAGAAGCGCCAGAGGTGGGGCGCCATCGCCCGCATCGTCGTCCAGGGCGGGAGGATGTTGAGCGCCAGGTAGCGCCGGAAGCGCTCCGGCTCGCGCAGGCAGAGGAGGAAGCCGATCCAGCCGCCCCAGTCGTGGCCGACCAGGCTCACCCGCTCGATCCCGAGCTCGTCGAGCACCGCGAGGACGTCGTCGGCGAGGTTCTCCTTCTCGTATCCCCCTCTCGGAGCATCGGACCAGCCGAAGCCGCGCAGGTCGAGGGCGATCACCCGGTGGCGGTCGGCCAGCGCCGGCATCAGGTGCCGCCACTCGAACCAGTGCTGCGGCCAGCCATGCAGGCAGAGGACGACCTCCTCCCCGCTGCCCGCTTCGGCGTAGTGAAAGTCGACCCCCCGGGCGCGAACCTGGTGGTGGGTGACTCCCTCGACCTGCGGCAGCGCGCTCACGGCCAAGAGCTTATGTCACCTGCTCCGCTGTTCTTTTGCCTCGCTATATCCGGCAAAGGAACAGCGGAAGCCCCGAGCTCAGTGCAGGGCGGTCGCCGCGGCGCGGCGGAAGTCGTTGAGGACCTCCTCCATCGCGCCGATCTCGCAGGGGACGCCTTCGGGCCAGGGCTTGTCCGGGTGCTCCTGGATCGTCTTCAGGCCGTTGCCGCTGATGATCGCGACGACGACCTCGTCGGGGCCGAGCTTGCCTTCCTGGGCGAGCCTCGCGGTCGAGGCGATCGTGGTGCCGCCCGCGGGCTCGGTGAGAATGCCCTCGGTCGCGCCGAGCAGGTCGATCGCGTCCCAGATCTCCTCGTCGGAGACCGCCGCGGCCGAGCCGTTGCGGGAGCGGACCGCGTCGACGACGAGGCCGCCGTCGCCGGGCGCGCCGATCGCCAGCGAGTGGGCCGCCGTCTCCGGCGTCTGCGGCTCGATCTCGCCGCCCTCGCGGATCGCCTTCGCGATCGGCGAGCAGCCGCTCGCCTGGGCGATGTTGATCCGCGAGCCCGCGGTCTCGGCCAGGCCGACCGTCTCCAGCTCGACCAGGCCCTTGTGGACGCGGGAGGAGAGGGTGCCGCCGGCGGCCGGGATCACGAAGTGGTCCGGCGAGCGCCAGCCGAGCTCCTCGACCACCTCGAAGGCCATCGTCTTCGCCCCCTCGGCGTAGAACGGCCGCAAGGTGATGTTGGCGAACTCCATCCCGGTCGCCAGCGCCAGCTCGCGGCAGGCGCGGTTGGCCTGGTCGTAGTTGGCATCGAGCTGGATCACCTGGGCGCCCATCGCCCGGCAGGCTTTCGCCTTGCCCTTCTCCATGTTCCCGGGGTAGAAGATGTACGGACGCGCCCCGGCCTGGGCCGCCAGCGAGGCGACCGCGGTGCCGACGTTGCCGGTCGAGACGCAGCCGACCTCGTCCTTGCCCAGCTCGAGCAGGCGGGCGATCGCCATCCCGACGACCCGGTCCTTGTAGGAGAGCGAGGGCCGGTTGGTCGAGTCGTCCTTGAGGTAGAGGTTGCTGAGCCCGAGCTCGGCGCCGAGCCGCTCGGCGTGGATCAGCGGCGTTTTGCCGGCGAACTGGGCGACGCGCTCCTGCGCCCGGCGGTTGAGGATCGGCAGCAGCTCCTCGAAGCGCCAGACGTTCCAGGGGCGCTCCTCGGTCGGGCGCTCGGCGACCCGCCGCTTGGCGAGGTCGTAGTCATAGTCGACGTCGAGGCCCTCGCCGCAGGCCGGGCACTTGAAGGCTTTGTCCAGGAGCGGCGTCCGGTAGCCGCAGTCGCGGCAGGTGAGTTCGGTCGCGCAGGAGCGGGTCCGGAGCCCGTAGGGCTCGGCGTGCGGATCGACCGCGTCACTCATGACTCCTCCTTAACCCGCCGATGCCCTCGGCGCTAGACGACCAATCGCAGGGGTATAACACATGGACAGGTGCTGCTCAACGCTTCCTGCGTAAATATCCCGTCCCCGAGAATGCGACATCTTCAGCACGGTAGCGGAACAGGAAGCGCGCGCAACCCCCTAGAGTTGTCCTGTCTGTAGAGTTTCTGTCGGCAGAAGGTGACGAATGCAAAGGAAAGCAAGATGACCCCGCAGGAGCGCTTCGCAACCAACCTCCGCCGCATCCGGGCCGCGGCCGGCGTCTCCCAGGAGGAGCTCGGCCGCCTCTGCGACCTCCACCGGACCGAGGTCTCGCTGCTCGAGCGCGCCGGTCGCGAGCCGCGCCTGGCGACGATCGTCAAGCTCGCCGGGGCGCTGAAGACGACGCCTGCACAGCTGTGCGAGGGCATCTCCTACCAGACCAAGTCGCACAAATTCGAGGTCAAGCGCCCCCCGCGCGACTGAGTCCCTGGCGCCGCCGGACCAAGCAGTGCAAGGGCGAAGGACGCAGGGAGGCCGAATAGCAGCGCGATTTGGCCGACTGAGGACGCCGCAATGCGCGATCCGGCGGCGCCAGAGTGCCGAAAGGGGCGGGGGCCACCCCATGAGGCCCCGCCCCTGATAGCGATCGTGAATTTGATGAGAGGAGGCGGGGCGACGTCAGCCTTGCCGACGTGACCAGGATCCGTCATGACGATTTAGATCCTGGCTCAGGATCGGTCCTCCTTTGCCACCCCAAGGCGGTTTCCCTAATCCGAGGCCCCGCCTCCTTCACCGGTTGATCGCCCGGCACGCGCATTCATAACACACCGGTATGTAGCAATCAAGGGTGTTTGCTCAATAGAGGAATCTCGGCCTTCTCCGGCCAGGCCTCGAGCGCCTCGGCGCTGTCCTCGACCCCGAGCGCGACCAGCAGCTCCTCGGCGATATGGGGCGCGAACGGAACCAGGGTGCGGGCGAGCAGGACCAGCGCCGCCAGCTGCGCCTCGGCGTCGGCGCGGTCCAGCTCGCCGCGGCGCTTGATCACGCGCTTCTCGAAGTCCTGGATCCGCTCGAAGAGGCGGGTGATGTTCCGCACCGACTTGTGCATCTGCAGCTCGGCGGTGTCCTCGGCGATCCGCGAGAGGCCGTTGTCGCACCATTTGCGCAGGCGGTCGCGCATGTGCTCGGTGTCGGCAGCGGCCTCGGAGTCGTGCGCGAGCCCGTCCAGGCGGGCGATCCGCTGGTGCGTGTAATTCCAGAGGTTGCGCAGGAAGCGGGCGGCGAAGCGGACCGCCCCGTCGCTCCAGTTCAGCGTCTTCGCCGGTCCGGCGGCGTAGAGCACCGCCAGCCGCACGGTGTCGGCGCCGTGCTCGGCGACCAGATCGTCGGGGTTGACGACGTTGCCGAGGTGCTTGCTCATCTTGCGCCCGTCGGCGATCACCATCTCGTGGAAGAGGCAGCCGGCGAACGGCTCGCCCTCACCCATGAAGGCGAAGGGGCCGATGTCGCGCAGGGCCTTGGTGACGACCCGCTGGTCGAAGACGAAGCCGCCGCTGTCGTTGCCGGCGACCAGCCGCTCGGAGGGCAGCCACTTGCGCAGGTCGCGATGCGTGAACATCTGCTCGTCGCGGTCCTCGGGCGGCACCGCGGCGGGCACCCAGAGCCAGAGCGCGTCGAAGTGGCAGTCGAGCGTATCGGTCTCGCGCCTGGCGGCGGCGCCGCACTTCGGGCACTCGACCTCGGCGAAGTCGGCGCGCTCGGCGAGCGGATTCCCTTCGCCGGTCGGCTGCAGGTCGCGCGGCAGGACGACCGGCAGCGCCTCGTCGGGCACCGGCACCGGGCCGCACTGCTCGCAGAGAACGACCGGGATCGGGCACCCCCAGGCGCGCTGCCGCGAGATCGAGAAGTCGTTGGCGCGGTAGCGGGTCGTCTCGCGGGCGCCCTCGAGCGGGGCGGGCGCGGGTCCCTGCTCCCCCTCCCCCGGCGCGGCCGGAGCCTCGACCCGCTGCAGCCGCTCGGCGAGCTCGCGGTCGGCCTCGTCGATCGCCGGGACGCCGAGCGCCGCGGTCGGCCCGAAGCGGGCGTCGACCAGCGGCGTCACCGCGATCGGCAGCTCGGCGCCGTTCGGGCCGGCGATCGAGCGGCCGGTATCGACCAGCGGCACCGAGCGGGCGTCGCGGGCGCTGCGCTCCCAGCCGCCCGAGCGCATCCTCTCCAGCTCCTCGCGCGCGGCGGGATCGGTCAGCCACGCGTCGATCTCGGGGTGGCGGGGCGAGAGGAGGACGAAGCTCGCCAGGCCGGCGAACTTGCGGTGCGGCGTGAAGACGGTCAGCGAGCCGCCCTCGCCCGCGAGGTCGATCTCGACCCCCTCAGAGCGGCCGAGGATGTAGCGCTGGGTCGCCAGCGAGAGCTCGTCCCACTTGCCGCCGTCGACAAGCGCCTGCGTGTTGCGGTCGTTCTCCTCCAGGTAGGGGGTGATCCGCAGGAACCAGGTCGGCCGCCGGATCAGCCGCACCTCGTTGTGGCAGCGCCAGCAGCGGCCGTCCTCGACCTGGATCGAGGCAAGGGTCGTCTGGCAGGTGTCGCACCAGTCGACGGTGGCGTCGTCGCGGTAGATCAGGTCGCGGGTCCAGAGGAGGTTGAAGAGCCACTGCGACCAGCGGTACTGGCGCTCGTCAGAGCTGTAGAAGACGCGGTCGTAGTCGAACGAGAAGCCGAGCCGCTTCATCTGGCCGAGCATGCGCTCGCCGCACTGGGCGACCCACTCGGCCGGCGGCTCCCGGCGCTCGATCGCCGCCAGCTCGGCCGGCAGGCCGAAGGCATCGAAGCCGAAGCCGAAGAGGACGTTGTCGCCGCGGCCACGACGGAAGCGCGCGTAGGCGTCGCCGATCGAGTAGTCGCGGACGTGGCCCATGTGCAGGTTGCCCGAGGTGAACGGGCTCGAGGGCTTGACGTAGACGTGCTCGCGGCCGTCGTCGGTCGCGGGCGCCTCGAAGTCCCCACGCCCCTCCCAGGTCTCCTGGCGCGCGGCCTCGATCGCCTGCGGGTCGTAGTTGCGACGCTCGGTCATCGGCTCGCAAGGGTACCCTCGCCGACACTCAGTCAAAAGTCCACAACTTATTCCCGAGGAAGTTGAAAGGCATCGCTACCGCAACTGCTATCGCCTGGGCGGCGAGGGTGCCCGTCAGGTGGTTAGCGATCAGCAGTTCGAGGACGAGGATGTTGAGTCCCAGTGAGGCCAGGCTGACGGTGAAGAAGCGGGCCGCCTGGAAGTGAGCCGGCCCCTCCCCCGGCTCGAAGGTCCAGTAGCGATTGAGGAGGAAGTTGTTGGTCACCGCGACACAGAAGGCGATGATCGCGGCGATCACGTGGTGAATGCCGAAGCCGGTGACGAGCGCGAAGACGGCGAGGTTGATCAGGTAGCCGACCCCGCCGACGAGGCCGAATTTGACCAGCTGCCACCAGCTCGCGGGGCGGCGGGCGGCGGCGCCGATGCGGTAGGCGAGCTGGGTCGCGGGGCTCATTCCGGCGTCCCCCCTTCCCCCGACCGGGTCCGCACCTCGGGCCCGACGTGCCAGCCGGCGGGGCCGTTGAGGACGACGGCGTTGTCGCCGAAGCCGGTATGGAGCGCTGAGAGTTGCGGGAAGCTGACTTCCATCGGTTTCTTCGCTAAGTAGCGGGTGAGCGTGAGCCGATCCAATCTGAACCGCTGCACCTCGCGAAAGGAGCGGTCAAGATTAGCGGGACGGCCGGAGACCAGGGGCTTGCTGACGACGTCGATTTCCCGCACCCGTTCCTGCCCGCCGTACATCCGCGGTACCCGCCCGGGCAGGTACCAGCGGATCGGGTCGGCGGCGAGCTTCCAGCTGACGATCGCGCGGGGCACCTGCGCCGGGCCGATCTCCTGGCTCAGCGTCCGCAGGTCGGGGCGCTGCAGGTTCGGTTTCCGGGTGACGTAGACCTCGAAGCCGAACCAGTAGAGGCAGAGGCCGACCGCCAGCAGAGCGCCCAGGCGCCGCGCCGAGCCGACCGAGAAGCCCACCGCGACGAGGGCGGCCAGCGGCAGCAGCGCCGGCAGCAGGTTGCGCTCGATGACGTAGTCCTTGCCGGCCAGCGCCGCCAGCCCGGTCAGCGCCGCGACGCCGAGCCCCACCACCAGCGCGATGCCGCCGCCGTAGCGCTCCCGCGCGTCCCCCCGCAGCGCCAGCAGGACGACCGCCACGACCACCGCGGCGGCGGGGACGAGCGCGGCGCCGTAGCGGACCGGCTCGGCGATCACGTGCCCGGTTTCGCCGATCAGGAAGCTGGTGCCGGCTTCGAGGAAGCGGGTCGGCAGCGGGCTCTCTTCGATCCAGCCGATGTGGGTGGCGTTGACCTGCGCGCTCGCCAGCGGCAGCAGCGCCGCGCCGGTGGCGGCAACCGCCGCCAGCGCCGGCAGCACCTGCCGCCAGAAGGCGCGCAGGGAAACCAGCAGCCAGGCCGCCTCGATCGCCACCGGGAAGACCGCGAAGTAGTGGCTGCAGAGGGCGAGCGCCGAGCTCAACGCCCACAGCGCCAGGTCCGACCCGCGGGCGCGGTCGAGCGCCCGCAGGAAGAAGTAGAAGGATAGGGCGCAGAAGAGGACCAGCAGGGCGTAGGAGCGGGCCTCCTGCGAGTACCAGATCAGCATCGGGTTGACGGCGGCGAGGGCGGCGAGGATGAGGCCGGCGCGGCGGCTGGCCAACTGGCGCCCGATCAGGTAGGCGACCGGCACAACCCCCGTGCCGATCAGCGCCGAGAGCGCCCGCATCTCGAATTCGCCGCGGCCGAAGGCCTTCGCCCAGCCCCAGGCGAGCACGTAGTAGAGCGGCGGGTTGGACTCGCTGACCCGGACCTCGTGCAGCATGTGGGAGAAGCTGCCGGGGATCACCCGCATCACGGTGATCACCTCGTCGTGGTGATAGCTCTGCAGGCCGAGACTGGCGAAGCGCAGCGCCGCGGCGCCGGCGATCAATCCGGCGAGCAGCAGCGGCAGGGCGAGGTTGCGGGGCTCGGCCTCGCTCGCCGGCGCGGGGGCAGGCGGCGGCGCCGCTACGGGTGGGGCAAGGGTTTCCACGCGAGTTCGAAGGTTGGTTTTGGTCGCTGAGGCGTCCCTGAACGTCAGGTAACTGCCGGCTAAAGACCGCTGCTACCCGCTGGGGGCGCCTGTCCCACCTTTGCACCCCAGCCGCGGTTCGGGCGCCGGCCGAGGCTGAAGCTGAAATCGGCGCCCCTGGCGAGGGCGCGGTAGGTGGTCCAGGGCCTGCCGTACGGGCGCCCGTCGCGCCGCAGCGACCGCACGTAGAAGCCGCGGCCCGAGGTCCGGATCACCGCCCGGCGGCGGTGCGGGAGGCGGACCTCGGCGTGCCGGAAGAGCGGGCTGGCGAGCGCGAGCACGTCGCCGCCGGGGACCTCCGGGATACAGCCCGAGGGCGCCGAAGACGTACCAGGCCGAGAGCGTGCCGAGGTCGTCGTTGCCGGGGTAGCCGTCGGGCGCCGGGCGATACAGCGCGAGGCCGCGCCGCACCGCCTCCTGGGTGCGGTAGGGCTGCCCGAGCCAGTCGAACAGCCAGGGAGTGTGCAGGGTGGGCTCGTTGCCGAGCAGGGCGTGGTCGCTGTGGGTGCCGCCGGGGCCGGCGTTGAGGACCCGGAGGAAGCGGTGCAGCCGCTGCGCCGCGCGCCGCCTCCCCCCCATCGCCGCCGCCAGGCCGAGCGGGTCCTGCGGGGCCATCCAGGTGTACTGGGCGGCGTCCCCCTCGACGAAGCCCCCTCCCCGGAGGGCGCTGTAGGGCTGCGGGAAGGCGCCGTTCGCGTAGCGCGGCTCGATCATCCGCCTGGAGCGGTCGAAGAGCCGGCGCCAGGCGCCGCCGCGGGCGAGGAACCGCCGCGCGGTGGCGCGCTCTCGCCGGCGCGCGCGGCGAGGCGGGCGATCGCGTAGTCGTCGATCGCGTACTCGAGCGTGGTCGCGGCCGAGCCCCAGACGGAGTCGGGGCTGCCGTAGATCGAGTTGGCGTTGCGGGTGTTGGTGTCGGAGTCGAAGGGGACGTAGCCGAGCCGGAGGTATTCCGGCAACCCCTGCCGCTCGAGGTATTCGCCGTCAGGGCTCCGGCAGGGTTCGCTCGCCGCGCGGACCATCGCCGCCAGGGCGGCGCCGCGGTCGAAGCGGCGCGCCGAAGGCGTCGGCGGCGGCGAGCATCGGGTCGGCCGAGTCGCCGACCATCGTCATGCTCTGGCCGTTCGCGTAGGACCAGCGGGGCAGGCAGCCGCTCTGGGCGGCGTCGGCGAGCAGCGAGCGGGCGATGTCGCCGGCCCGCTTCGGCACCAGCATCGCCAGCAGCGGGACCTGGGTGCGGTAGACGTCCCAGCCGGAGAGGTCGGCGTACTGGGTGCGGCCGTGGACGCGGTGGACGGCGCCGTCCATGCCCGGGTAGGCGCCGTTGACGTCGTTGAAGGTCCGCGGCGCCAGCAGGGCGTGGTAGAGGGCGGTGTAGAAGGTCACGAGGTGGCGCCGGGAGCCGCCGCTGACGCGGATCCGGCCCAGGGCCTGGTTCCAGCGCCGGGTGGCGCGGGCGGCGATCGCGGTGAACGGGGCGCCGCCGGCTTTCGGCGGCGAGGTTGGCGCGGGCGTCCTCGACGCTGACGAAGGAGACGCCGACGCGGACAGCGACGACGCGGTTGCGGCGGGTGTCGAAGGTCGCATACGCGCCGGCCTCGGCGGTCGGCTTCGGGTTCTGCGGCGGTCGAGACGTCTTCCGCGGCGGTGTCCCCGGCTGCAAGCCTTCCCTTCTTCCAGGTCCCGTAGGCCGCGAACGGGCGGTCGAAGAGGGCGGCGAAGTAGACGCGGTAGCGCGGGCGCTGGGCGCAGAAGACGCCGCTGGAGGCGGTGCCGGAGATTTCGCGAGCCGGCGGGCTGACCGAGACCGCGGCGAGGTCGTCGGGCTGGGCGCTGCCGCCGGCGTTGATCGAGGATGCTCGCGTGCGGGGCGCGCGGGAAAGGTGAAGCGGCCGAAGCCCGCGCGGGTGGAGGCGGTCAGCGAGACGCCGATCGCGCCCCGCGGACGGGGTTGAGCCGACCGAGTAGTACCCGGGCGGCCGCTCTCGTGCGCGTGCGAGAAGCCGGGCTGGAAGCGGCCGCCGAGGCCGCCGCCCGGGCGCCGCCGGCGAGCCTTTCAGCGGCTCGGTCGTCGGCAGGAACGGGAAGTCGCCGTAGAGCGGGCAGCCGGCGCCGCTCAGGTGGGTGAGGCTGAAGCCGGTGATGTGGCGGTCGCGGTAGTCGTAGCCGTCGGAGTGCGGGGCGGCGGGCGCGGTGTCGGGGCTCCACTGGACCATCCCGAAGGGCAGCGCCGCGCCGGGGAAGTTGTGGCCGCCGCCGAAGGTTCCGGGGCCGGGCCGGGTGCCGGCGAAGACGTCGACGCGGCCCGCGTAGCCCCTGCCCGCCGCGGCGAGCGCGCTCGCCGGCAGCGCCAGGCCGAGCGCCAGGGCGAGGACGGCGAGGATGGGGTTCGGGTGGTTCCGCGTAATCTTCCCGCTCCGATGCGGGCATGGACTGCAACTACGGCGGCCGTGGCGCTGGCCGCGATCGCCGTCGCCCTGGCCGTCGTCTTCGGCGGCACCGAGGACTCGAGCGGCTCGGCCACCGAGGCCGCGGCGACGCCGGGCGAACCGAAGGTAGCAATCGTCTCCCCCCGCAACGGGGCGCGGCAGACCGCGCGAGCGGTCGTGGTCAAGGTCGAGGTCGAAGACTTCCAGCTGGCGCCGCGGCAGCTCGGCGGCGAACCGCAGCTCGGCGAGGGACACCTGCGCTTCAGTCTCAAGCGCGTCCCCGACTGCGTCGACCCGGTGAAGCTCCTGCACGCCGAAAACAGCCCGCTCGGAAAAGGGCGCCTGGTCGGCAGATCCTTCGACTACGCCGAATACGCGGGGCCGAACGGGGTGCTGGCCGAGCGGATCGGCAGCGCCGGGAGCTACTCCCCCGCCACCCGGCCGGAGATCTACTACCACCTGCTGCCGCCCGGCTTCTACCGCCTGATCGTCAACATCGCCCAGAACAACGGCGCCCCGACCCAGTTCCACGACGTCACCAACTTCCAGATCCTGCAGCCGCCCGGGCACCACGCGAAGAAGTGCGCCCCGGGCAAGGTGCCGAGCGCCAAGGCCGCGGCGCGCCTCGGGTAGCCGCCAGAGGCTTGAACCTGGCCCGTAGCGTCCGTTTTCGCGCGCTCACTCCAATACTTCACTTTGTATAGTGGTGGCGGATGCGTACCTACCGCCGTCTGATGGGATTCCTGCGCCCCTACCGGGCGCAGCTGTGGGGCTCGCTGGTCTTCGCCTGGGCGGCGATGGGGATGACGGTGCTGATCCCGTGGCTGGTCGGGCGAAGCGGTCAACGCGATCCAGGACGGCAACAAGCCCGACCTGCTGCCGCTGGCGCTGGCGATCGTCGGCGCCGGCATCCTGCGCCTGGGCTGACCGTGGTCCGGCGCCTGGTCGCCGGCAAGGTCTCGCTGGCGGTCGAATTCGACCTGCGCCAGCGCTTCTACGCCCACCTGCAGCGGCTCGAGCTCGGCTTCTTCGACTCCCAGCAGACCGGGCAGCTGATGTCGCGGGCGACCGTCGACCTGCAGTCGATCCGCTTCTTCCTCGGCTACGGGCTGATCTTCATCACCCAGAACCTGCTGACGATCGCCCTGGCGGCGGTCGGTGATGATCGCGATCAACCCGCTGCTGGCGCTGCTGGCGCTCGCTCCCGGCGCCGTTCGTCGTCTTCACCGCCTCCCGCTACAACCGGATCTCGCGGCCGGCGCAGCAGGAGGTCCAGCAGCGGATCGCCGAGCTGACCGCGGAGGCCGAGGAGAACGTCTCCGGGATCCGCATCGTCAAGGCGTTCGCCCGCGAGGAGCACCAGCTGCACCGCTTCCAGCGCGCCGTCGCCCGGGTCTTCGACCAGAGCATCTACTCGACCCGCGCTGCAGGCGTTCTTCTCGCCGCTGATCGGGCTGCTGCCGCAGATCGGGATCGCGCTCGTGCTGCTGGTCGGCGGCCGCGAGGTGATCGACGGCAGCCTCAGCCTCGGCGACTTCACCGCCTTCTACACCTACCTGGTGATGCTGGCCGGGCCGATGCGGATCGCTGGGGATGGCGCTGGGGATGGCCCAGCGCGCCGTCGCCTCCGGCAACCGGATGTTCGAGATCCTCGACCGCGAACCGGCGATCCAGAGCCCGCCCGGCGCGCCCGCGCTGCCGGCCGGCGGCGGCGACGTCGAGCTGCGCGACGTGACCCTCCGCTACGACGGGACGTCTGCCGCTCGGCCGACGGGCCGATAGGCCCAGGCTGGATGTCGTCGGCGATGGCGGACATGCCCGTCGAGCGGCGCTGGCGACGTCGACCTCACGGTCGAGGCGGGCAGGACGGTGGCGCTGGTCGGGCCCTCGGGCTCGGGCAAGACCAGCCTGGTCGGCGCTGATCGCCCGCCTGTACGACCCGAGCGAGGGGACGGTCCTGGTCGACGGCGCCGACGTGCGCGGCGTCGACGTCGACTCGCTGCGCTCGCGAGATCGCCTTCGTCGCCGACGACAGCTTCCTCTTCACCGCCAGCGTCGCCGAGAACATCGCCTACGCCCGCCGCGACGCGACGTGGAGGAGATCGAGGCGGCCGCCCGCCGCGCCCAGGCCGACGGGTTCATCCGCGATCTTCCCGACGGCTACGGGACGCGCGTCGGCGAGCGCGGCCTCACCCTCTCCGGCGGCCAGCGTCAGCGGGTGGCGATCGCCCGCGCGCTGCTGGCCGACCCGCGCATCCTGATCCTCGACGACGCCACCTCCTCGGTCGACGCGACCACCGAGGCGGCGATCAAGGCCGGGCCTGCGCGAGGCGATGGCCGGGCCGGACCACCTTCATCATCGCCCACCGCCTCTCGACCGTCTCCCTCGCCGACGAGATCGTGGTCATGGACGGCGGCCGCATCGTCGACCGCGGCACCCACGAGGAGCTGATCGAGGCCGCTGCGGCTTCTACCGCGAGATCGCCGAGCACGGCCTCGCCGACTCGGTCTTCCTCCAGCGCGACCTCGAGCAGCGCGAGGAGGTGGCGCGGCTATGAGCGCCGAGCGCTACCGTCCGCCTGATCACTTCGCCCGGTGATGCGAGGGCTGAGGAACAGCGGCTGCTGCTCGTCGCGCGATCTCTGGCGGCTGGTTCGCGGCGAGGACCAGCGCGGCCGCAAGGTGCGCTGGATGCTCGGCCTGCTGCGGCCCTACCGCGGGCCGGCTGGCGCTGATGTTCGTCGCCCTGCTGCTGGAGACCGGGGCGGGCCTCGCGCCCCCCTACCTCGCCGGGCGGGCGATCGACAGCGGCATCCGAGCCGGCGACGTCGCCGCGCTCGACTGGATCGTCGCCGCCTTCGTCGTCGCCGCCGTCCTCTACGCGGTCGCCACCTACGGCGAGACCTACCTGGTCGGCTGGGTCGGCACGCGGGCGCTGCAGGACCTGCGCGAGCGCATCTTCACCCACCTGCAGTCGATGTCGATCGGCTTCTTCACCCGGCGCAGCCCGGGGGTCCTGATCTCGCGCATGACCAACGACGTCGAGGCGCTCAACCAGCTGGTCACCGACGGCGTGGTGACGATCTTCACAGCACCCTGACCCTGGTCGGCGTGGTCGTGATCCTGCTCGTGCTCGACGTCAAGCTGGCGCTGATCACCTTCCTCACCTTCCCGCTGCTGGCGGTCGGCGAGCGTGATCTTCCGGATCGTCTCGGCCGGCGCCTACCGGGCGACCCGCGAGCGGATCGCCGCCGTCACCGCCTACCTGCAGGAGACCCTCAGCGGCGTGCGGGTCGTCCGCAGCTTCGGCCAGGAGCCGCGTCACGAGGCGGCGATGACCGCGCTGAACGAGGCCAACCGCGACGCCAACATGAAGACGGTCTACCTCAACGCCTCCTACTTCCCGGCGGTCGAACTGCTGGCGGCGATCGGGACCGCGGTGATCCTGCTCTACGGCGGCAGCCAGGCGATCGACGGCGCGATCCAGTCGGCGTCGTCGTCTCCTTCGTCGGCTACCTGACCACCTTCTTCGAACCGATCCAGGAACTCAGCCAGCTCTACACGACCTACCAGCAGGGAATGGCGGCGCTGGACAAGATCTTCGACCTGCTCGACACGGCGCCCGACATGGTCGACGCGCCGGGGGCGATCGACCCGGGGATCCTGCGCGGCGAGATCGAGCTCGAGGGCGTCTGGTTCTCCTACGTCCGGGGGAAGCCGACCGGCGGCCCGAGGGGCGCGAGACGGGCGCCTGGGCGACTGAGCGGGACGTCGACCTGCACGTGCCGCCGGGGCAGACCCTGGCGCTGGTCGGCGCCACCGGTGCCGGCAAGTCGACCTTCGCCAAGCTGGTCGCCCGCTTCTACGACCCGCAGAGGGGCCGGGTGCTGGTCGACGGCCACGACCTGCGCGGCGTGCGGCAGCAGGCGCTGCGGCGCCAGCTCGGGATCGTGCCGCAGGAGGGCTTCCTCTTCTCCGGCAGCGTCCGCGAAAACATCGCCTTCGGGCGGCCCGCGGCGAGCGCTGGAGGAGATCGAGGCGGCGATCGCCGCGGTCGGCGCGACCGAGTTCGTCGCGGCCCTGCCCGAGGGCCTCGAAACCGAGGTCGGCGAGCGCGGCATCCAGCTCTCGGCCGGCCAGCGCCAGCTCGTCGCCTTCGCCCGCGCCCTGCTCGCCGAGCCGCGGATCCTGATCCTCGACGAGGCCACCTCCAACGTCGACGTCCGCACCGAGAAGACGATCGAGCGCGGCCTCGAGCGCCTGCTCCACGGCCGCACCGCGATCGTCATCGCCCACCGCCTCTCGACGATCCGCCGCGCCGGCAAGATCGTCGTGCTCGAAGACGGCGAGATCGCCGAGCAGGGACCCACGACGAGCTGATCGGGCCGGCGGCGCCTACGCGAAGCTGTACGGCGCATGGTCCGAGTCGCGCAGCCTGACCTTGCGGTCAACTTCGCCTAGGCAGCGTCCCTTGCTCGCACCACCGGCGACCGCGGTCAGCCGGCGACGATCAGGGCGAGCACCCAGGGAGCGAGAGGGCCACCCACCCCTCGCTGATCGGGCGCTGCGTCAGCCGGGGCCGACGCCGCCGGATTCGCCGCCACCGCCGCCGGCTTCGCCGCCGCTTTCGGGGGCACTGTCGACTCCGCCGCCGGCCCCGCCGGTTTCAGGCGCGACTTCTTCTTCCGGGCGACTTCTTCTTCGGGGGGGACTTCTTCGTTTCGGGTTCGATTCGACCCCGCCTTCTTCGACCCCTCCGAATTCTTCGGCTGCCTTCGGCGCCGCTTTACGGCGCGCCCGGCGGCGTCACCGCGCCGGGGCCCTGGCTGCACTGTTCGAAGCCGTAGGCGGCCGCCTCGGTCTGGAACTTCGAGCGCCGGGACGCCGCTCGTTCGGCGCTTCGCCGAGCGGCCTCGGTGTCTTCGCGTTCGGCGGCGAGCTTGACTTCGCCCTCGACCTTGGCCAGCTCTTCGGCGGCGTCCATGAATTCGCGATTCCGCCGGCCCCTTCGGCGGCGTTCCGAGTTGCTGGAGGCTGTTCGACCATCCTGACGTAGAGGTTCGAGGTATCTTCGGTCGCGCTGGCTCCGTCGATTCGGCCGCGCGGCGACCGAGCCGACCGCGGTGTTGACCTCGGCGCAGATCGTCGTCGCCCTGGTTCGATCAGCTGCGCCTTGGTCAGCTTCTGCGCTTTCTTCGCGTGTCTTGCTTCGCGTCGGTCGTCGCCGCCGCCACCGCCGCAGCCGGCGACCACAAGCGCCAGCAGCGCCGCAGCAGCAGGCAGGGCGATCTCCAGCCGGGTCGCTCACGGGCGGCGAAGCTAGCAGACGGTGGACGCGAATCGGACGCGCTTTGCAGGCGACTTCGACTAAGCTGCGGCCCAGGGACTCGAACCCCGACTACCTCGTCCAGAGCGAGGCGTGCTGCCATTACACCAGGCCGCAACGGCTACCTCAGGATATCGACGGTCGGGGTGGCGCGGCTCGGGATCTCCTAGAATTCGAGTCGCTGGGCACACTCGTCTCGCCGCGACACGTCGACTCCCTCGGCCAGCAGCCGCCGGGCCTCGGCCAGGTCCTCGGAGCGGCCGACGCTGAGGCAGCCGGCGACCCGGCCGTCCCTGCAGGTACCAGACCGAGAACTCGCCGTCCTCGCGGTCGCCGCGCCAGACCTCCCGGTCCCACTCGACGCCGGCCCGACGTACTCGAGGCTCGCCCAGTCGGCGAGGTCGCTGAAGAAGTAGGGCACGACGTCGTAGTCGGCGTCGGCGCCGAGCATGTTCGCCGCCGCGTGCTGCCCTGCTGCATCGCGACGTCCCAGTGCTCGACGCGGATCCGCCGCCCGTGGACGACGCTCTCGTAGCGAGCAGCAGTCGCCGGCCGCGTAGATCCCGCGACCGACGTCTCGAGCTTCGAGTCGCAGACGATCCCGTCGCCGACCTCGAGCCCGGCCCGCTGCGCCAGCATCGCGTCGGGCCTCACCCCGGCGCCGACCACGACCGCGTCGCACTCGACCGTCGGGCCGCTCTCGCAGACACCGCCCGCACCCGGCCGTCGCCCTCGAAGGCGCTCAGCGTCTCGCCGCCGTGGAACTCGACCCCGTGCTCTTCGAGCCGCTCCTGGAAGAAGCGCCCGGCGTCGGTCGCCGAAGGTCCGCGAGAGGGCCACGTCCTCGATCGCGACGATCGTGCACCTGGTGCCCTTGGCGGTCAGCGAGGCGGCCACCTCGCAGCCGATGTAGCTGCCGCCGACCAGGACCACGTGCTCGGCCCCCTCGGCCTCGGCGCGGATCGCGTCGGAGTTGCCGAACGCCCGCAGGTAGTGGATGCCCTCGTTCTCGGCGCCCTCGACCCGGAGGATGTTGACCATCGCCCCCGTCCCCAGCAGCGCCTTGCCGAAGCTTGACCTCCTCGCCCCCCTGGATCTTCGCCGTCCGCGCCGTCGGCGTCGAGCGACATCACGTTGCGGCGGTCAGTAGCTCGACGCCGTTCTCGGCGAACCAGCGCGGCGGCTTGACGTCGCGCCTCGCCGCGCTCCGCCTCGCCGCGCAGGTACTCCTTCGAGAGCGGCGGCCGTTCGTATGGCGGCTCGGGCTCGCGCCCGACCAGCAGGACCGACCCCTCGGCCCCCGCGCCTGCCGCAGCTCCGCGGCGCAGTTCGCGGAGGCCATGCCCCCGCCGATCAACAGGAAATCGACTTCACGATCGGCCA
>CAWDAP010000007.1:0-110700 GCA_963800355.1 uncultured Actinomycetes bacterium
TACCTCCTTGATGCAAAGGGTTCCGGCGCCTGGAGCTGGCGGTCGACCCGCGGGTGCTGGTGCCCCGGCCGGAGACCGAGCTGCTGGTGGAGGTGGCGCTGGAGCTGCGGCCGGCGCGGGTGCTCGACGTCGGCACCGGCTCCGGCGCGATCGCGCTCGCCGTGGCCGACGAGCTGCCGGACGCCGGTGGTCGCCACCGACACGTCGTCTGCGGCGCTCGAAGTGGCTCGCGCCAACGCCGAGCGGCTCGGCCTCGCCGAGCGGGTGCGGTTCGTCGGCACCTCCGGCGAAGGCCGGGTCCGGCGAGCGAGGGCTTCGACCTGATCCTCGCCAACCTCCCATACGTCGCCGAGCGCGACTGGCCGACCCTCCAGCCCGAGGTCACGGAGTGGGAGCCGCGGGAGGCGCTGCTCGCCGGCCCCGACGGCCTTGACGCCTACCGCGCCCTGCTTCGCCGAAGGCTCCGCCGGTTTGTCCGGCTAGCGGAAGCGCAACGCACGGTGAGCACTCGCGGTCGAGGTGGGGGACGGGCAGGCGCCGGCGGTGGCGGAGCTCGATGCGCGGCGCGGGTTCGAGCGAGGTCGAGACGCGGCACGACCTGGCGGGGATCGAGCGCGTCGTGATCGGCCGCTCGGTAAAACGCCGGGGCGGTGAGCGAGCGATCGTCGATCGCGAGCGGCGCGAGGCGCGCGGCGCGCGCAAGGCGCTGGAGCGCGATCGCCGCCGGCGGCGTCGCCGTCTTCCCCTCCGACGGCCTCTACGGGCTCGCCTGCGACCCGCTCGACGCCGGCGGCGATCGGCCGGATCCACCGGCTCAAGGGCCGCGACGACGGCAAGCCCTCGGCGGTCATGTACTTCTCGCCGCTGGCGATGCGCGAGCTGGTCGCCGGGCCTCGGCCCGCGCACCGCGGCGGCGGTCGGCGCGCTGCTGCCCGGCCCGGTGACGCTCGTCGTCGCCAACCCGGAGGGCCGCTACCCGCTCGCCTGCCGCGAGGACCGCGGCCGGCTCGGCGTCCGCCTGATCGGCGGCCCGCTGGCCGGGGCGATGTGCCCGCTCTTCCAGACCTCGGCCAACCTCAGCGGCGAGCCGCGCGCCGTCGCGATTCGAGCGACGTCCCCGAGCCGATCGTCGGCGGCGGCCGACCTGGCGATCGACGGCGGCGAGCTGACCGGCCTGCCCTCGACCGTCGTCGACCTGGCCGGGTTCGACGTGGACGGCAGCTGGCGCGTCCTGCGCGAAGGCGGCCTCTCGACCGGCGACGTGGCCGCGCCTCGCCTCGGTCGGCTCGACCTAGCAGCCCGGCTGGCCGCGGTAGGGGAGGCGGACGAGGCGGCGCGAGGTGTTGTCGCGCTCGTTCGACTCGAAGAGCAGCTCCTTCGGGTCGACGGTCATCGTGAAGAGGAAGCAGCCGCGCAGGCCGGTGACGTCGATCCACTGCTTGTCGTAGTCGGCCGGGTAGATGTCCGACCAGCCGACCGAGGTGCCGAGCGTGACCGCGGTCGTTGTAGGGGTCCTGGTTGCAGCCGGGGTAGTGGCGGGTGCGGGGCGAGCGCGCTGCCGGGGCGGGTGCGCTCGAGGTCGCGCAGGCAGTAGTTGAGCTTCGGCCCGGTGCGGATGACCGGCGCCGAGCGTTGCCGCTCGGGCCGACCCGGCGCAGCTCGAAGCGGGCGAGCTGGTGGACCTTCCAGTAGGAGCCGCCGAAGTAGGCGCCGACGTCGGTGAAGTGGAGGGTGGCGTCGGTGCGGACGACGAGGTGGCCGCCGCCCTTGCGGTGGATGCGCTGGTTGACGCGCATCGTGCGCCAGCCGTCGCGGTGGCCGCGCAGCTCCATCGGGCCCTTGCCGCGGCTGCTTGACGTCGCTCGTCGCCCGCAGCAGCACCTTGCCGTCGTAGGTGTCGACGTAGATTTCCGAGGGCTTGCCGATCCGCAGGTTGGGGCAGAGCAGGCGCGCGTGCTTCCGGGCCCTCGCAGGGGTTCGCGGATCGCGCCGCGGCCGCGCCGCGGCCGCGCGCGCCAGGGCAGGCAGGGCGAGCGAAGGCGAGGACGAGAAGGCGAGCCTTCACGGCCGCAGGCTATCCCGAGCCGTTGGTATCGTCGCCTCACCGTGAGCCGAGCTACCCGAAAACTTCCAGGCCGCGCCGCTGGCCGAGGTCGATCCCGAGATCGCCGCCGTGCTCGAGGCCGAGCTGCGGCGCCAGCAGGGGACGCTGGAGATGATCGCCTCGGAGAACTTCGTGCCGCAGGCGGTGCTCGAAGCGGTCGGCTCGGTGCTGACCAACAAGTACGCCGAGGGCTACCCCGGCAGCCGCTACTACGGCGGCTGCGAGGAGGTCGACGTCGCCGAGCAGCTGGCGATCGACCGGGCCAAGGAGCTGTTCGGCGCCGAGCACGCCAACGTCCAGCCGCACGCCGGCGCCCAGGCCAACAACGCCGCCTACATGGCGCTGCTCGAACCCGGCGACACGATCCTCGGGCTGGCGCTCGACCACGGCGGCCACCTCAGCCACGGGATGAAGCTCAACGTCTCCGGCAAGCTCTACGACCCGGTCGCCCTACCACGTCGCGCCGCGAGGACCTGCGGGTCGACATGGAGGAGGTCGAGCGGCTCGCCGCAGGAGCACCGGCCGGAGCTGATCGTCGCCGGCTGGTCGGCCTACCCGCGCCAGCTCGACTTCGCCGCCTTCCGCGAGATCGCCGACTCGGTCGGCGCCAAGCTGATGGTCGACATGGCCCACTTCGCCGGCCTCGTCGCCGCCGGCGAGCACCCCAACCCGGTGCAGCACGCCGACGTCGTCACGACGACGATCCACAAGACGCTCTGCGGGCCGCGCAGCGGCATGATCCTCTGCCGCGAGGAGCACGCGAAGGCGATCGACAAAGCGATCTTCCCGGGCCAGCAGGGGGGCCGCTGATGCACACGATCGCCGCCAAGGCGGTGGCGCTGAGGATCGCCGCGAGCGAGCCGTTCCGCGCCCGCCAGCGGCAGACGATCGCCAACGCGCAGGCGCTCGCCGCCGGGCCTGGAAGCGGGCGGCGTGCCGGTGCTCACCGGCGGCACCGACGTCCACCTCGTGCTCGTCGACCTGACGCCGAGCGGGCTCGACGGCAAGACCGCCGAGGACCGCCTCGAGGAGGTCGGGATCACGGTCAACCGCAACGCGATCCCCTTCGACGAGCGGCCGCCGATGAACCCCTCGGGCCTGCGGATCGGCACGCCGGCGCTGACCACGCGCGGCATGGTCGAGGAGGACATGACCGAGATCGCCGCCGTGATCGCCACCGCCCTCGGCCCCGACTTCGAGTCCGAGAAGGACGGCGCTGCGCGAGCGCACCGGGCCCTGATGGACCGCTTACCCGCTGTACTCCCAATTAGCGAGCGTCACGGTCTGATTCTCCGCGAGCGGCGCTCATATGGCGAGTGCCGCCGCCCGCGGACGCGAAGCGGAGCAGGCGGCGGATGAACATCTGGGTGGACATGAGCGCGCCGGCGCACGTGCTGGTGCTGCGGCCGATCATCGAGCGGCTGCGGGCGCGAAGGGCACGACGGTCGAGGTGACCTCGCGCGACTACGCGCAGACGCAGGCGCTGCTCGAGCTGCACGGGATGGAGCACACGCCGATCGGGCGCCACGGCGGCGCCTCGCGGCTGCGCAAGGCCTACGCGGCTCGGCGCCCGCACGGCCGCGGATGGTCGCGCTTCGGCCGCGGCCGCTGCTTCGACCTCGCGCTCGCCCACGGCTCCAACGACCTGGCGATCGCCGGCGAGGCTGCTCGGCGTCCCCGAGGCGCAACATGCACGACTACGAGTACGCGGTCACCCAGCACCGGATCGGCTGCCGGCTCGCCAGGCGGGTGATGTTCCCCGACGCGGTCCCGCCCGAGCGTCTGCGCCGCTTCGGCGTCGGCCCGGAGAAGCTCTTCCCCTACCCGGGCCTGAAGGAGGAGTACTACCTCTACGACTTCGAGCCCGACCCCGAGGCGCTGCAGCGGCTCTCGGTCGACACCGCGCGGGTCGTCGTCGTCGTCCGCCCGCCGCCCGACGTCTCGCTCTACCACCGCAAGTCGAACCCGCTCTTCCCGAAGGTGCTGCAGCGGCTGGGCAGCGACGAGGGCGTCCACGCGGTCGTCCTGCCGCGCACCCAGGCGCAGCGCGAGCTCATCGAGAGCCTGGCGCTGCCCTCGCTGATCGTGCCGCCGGGCGCGGTCGAGGCGCAGAGCCTGGTCGCCCTCGCCGACCTCGTCGTCTCCGCCGGCGGGACGATGAACCGCGAGGCGGCGGCGCTCGGCACGCCCGTCTACACGACCTACGGCGGCCGGCTCGGCGGCGTCGACGAAGCGCTGATCCGCTCCGGCCGGCTGCGCCCGCTGACCGACCCGCGCGCGATCGAGCTGCGAGAAGCGCGGCGCCGAGGCGACGCCGACCCGGCGCGACCCGGTCCTGCTGGTCGAGACGATCCTCGGTACCGTCGGAGCCGTCACCATTGCCGCGGCAAGAGACCCATCCCGTGACGCCTTCCTCGAGCCAGCCGCGCGGAGTCCAGGCCGAGCTCGGAGCACTTCATCGCGCTCGCCGCGCGAGGGCGAGCCGCGCCCGGTCGACCCGCTCCTGCGGGCGCTCGACATCCTGATCTCCGGCCGCGATCCTGCTCGTCCTCTCGCCGCTGCTGGCGCTGATCGCGGCGGCGATCGCGCTCAGCTCCGGGCGGCCGGTCCTCTACCGCGGCGCCCGCGTCGGCCGGGCCGGCGCAGCTCTTCTGGATGTACAAGTTCCGCACGCTGAGGCCGGACGCCGAGACCCGGCTCGGCCCCTACCTACGGCGAGGAGCTGACCCGCCGCACCGAGGAAGAGCGGACCCGGATCGGCGGCGCCCTGCGCAAGACCCACCTCGACGAGGTGCCGCAGCTCTGGAACGTGCTGCGCGGCGACATGGCGATCGTCGGCCCGCGGCCGATCCGGCCCGCCTTCTTCGCCGAGCTCTGCCGCGAGATCCCCCAGTACTGGCAGCGGCTCGTCGTCCGCCCCGGCGTCACCGGCTTCGCCCAGACGCGGATGACCCGCGAGGAGTCCTGGGCCGACAAGCTCGCCCACGACATGGAGTACATCGCCGACCGCTCGGTCGGCCTCTACTTCAGCGTCCTGCTGGCGACCGTGGTCCGATCGTGCCTCACGCTGCTCGGCCGCGGCCGCTGACTCCGGGGATCGGCCGTCGTACGCGGAGCTGAACGAACCCGGCAATCGGGCTGAACGAACCATCCGGGAGCCGCTTCGCGATGCGGGTCGAGTCGAGTCGCTTCATGATTTTGACGCCACGCGAAGCGGTGCGCGACACCACGGTGCATCGAACTCGCTCGCCGCAACCCAGCCCCTGCGCTCTGCACGTTGCGAACTGCCCGCCCCAGCCCCTGCGAGACTGCCGCCCATGTGCGGCATCTGCGGCATCGTCGGCGAGCGGGATCGGGGCCCCGACCTCGAGGCGGTGCGCGCGGATGAGCGAGCGGCTCGTCCACCGCGGGCCCGACGACGACGGGCTCTTCGCCGAGGGGCCGGTGGCGCTGGCGGCGCGGCGGCTCTCGATCATCGACCTCGACGGCGGCGACCAGCCGATCGCCAACGAGGACGGCAGCGTCGTCGTCGTCCAGAACGGCGAGATCTACAACTACCGCGAGCTGCGCGGCGAGCTGGAGCGCGCCGGCCACCGCTTCGCCACCGACTGCGACACCGAGGTGCTCGTCCACCTCTACGAGGAGCACGGGCGAGGCGTTCGTCGAGCGGCTGCGGGGGATGTTCGCGATCGCGCTCTGGGACGCGGCGCCAGCGGCGCCTGCTGCTGGCCCGCGACCGCTTCGGGATCAAGCCGCTCTACTACCGCGTCGCCGGCGGCGACGCTCTCCTTCGCCTCGGAGCTGAAGGCGATGCTCGAGCAGCCGGGCTTCTCGCGCGAGATCGACCCGCGCGCGGTCGCCGCCTACCTCGCCTTCAACTCGATCCCGGCGCCGCTGACGATCTTCGCGGAGGCGCGCAAGCTGCCCGCCGGGCACCTGCTGACCTGGCGAGGACGGCGAGGTCGAGCGCTGCGCCGCTACGCGCGGCCGGCGCCGGCCGCCGCCGGCGAGGCCCGCGCGCGGCCCGGCGGCGGAGCTCGCCGCGGAGCTGCGCGAGGCGCCTGCGCGACTCGGTCCGCGCCCACCTCGTCGCCGACGTGCCGGTCGGCGTGCTGCTCTCCGGCGGCGTCGACTCGGCCGGCCTCGCGGCGCTCGCCGCCGCCGAGCAGCGGCGAGCCGGTGCAAGACCTTCTCGATCGGCTTCGAGGAGGCGGGCTTCGACGAGCTCGACGCGGGCGCGGCTGGTCGCCGAGCGCTACGGCACCGACCACCACGAGCTCGTCCTGCGCCCCGACGCGGTCGAGCTGCTGCCGAAGCTGGTCGAGGCCTTCGACGAGCCGTTCGGCGACTCCTCGGCGCTGCCGACCTACCTCGTCTCCGAGCTCGCGGCGGGCGAGGTCAAGGTCGCCCTCTCCGGCGAGGGCGGCGACGAGCTGTTCGGCGGCTACTACACCTACGTCGCCGACCTGCTGGCGCCGCGCGTCGGCCGGCTCGCGGCGCTCGCCGCGCCGCTGGTCGAGGCGCTGCCGAGCTCCGCCGCCGGGTCAGCTTCGACTACAAAGCCAAGCGCTTCGCCCGCGCCGCCGCGCCTGCCGCCGCTGGAGCGCCACCACGCCTGGAAGGAGATCTTCTCGCCCGCCGGCGCGGGCCGAGCTGCTCGGGACCGGCGCCTCGGCCTGGGACCCGCTCGACCTCTACCGCGAGCGCTACGCGGAGACCGAGGGGCGCCGAGCCGCTGGCGCGGCTGCAGGACGTCGACCTCGGCATCTACCTGGTCGACGACCTGCTGGTCAAGACCGACCGCTCGAGCATGGCCCACTCGCTGGAGCTGCGCGTGCCCTTCCTCGACCCGGAGGTCGCCGAGTTCGCCCTCGCGCTGCCGACGCCGCTGAAGGTGCGCGGCCTCGCCAAGAAGCGGCTGCTGCGCCGGGCGCTCGCGCCGCTGCTGCCGCAGCGAGATCGTGCGCGGCCGCAAGCAGGGCTTCTCGATCCCGGTCGCCGCCTGGCTGCGCGGCCCGCTCGAGCCGTTCGCCCGCGAGGTGCTGTCGCCGGCGACGCTCGCGCGCCAGGGCTGCCTCGACCCCGCCGCCGTCACCGCGCTGCTCGACCGCCACGTGCTCCGGGCGCGAGGACCTCAGCCGCCAGCTCTGGGGCCTGATGGCCTTCACCCTCTGGTTCGAGCGCTACGCGATGCTCGCGGGCGTGACAACCGCGATCGCAGCGAATCTAGCAACGCAGCTCTCCATCTCGCCTATGGACTGCCCTCTTGGCGCTCGCCTCGCCTGGTGGCCGCTGGACCGAGCGGCTCGGCGCTGCCGGGTCGGGGCGATCGACTACCCGACGCGCGCTCGCTGCACAAGGTCCCGACGCCGAAGCTCGGCGGCCTCGGCGATCCTCGCCGGCGTCCTCGTCGCCGGCCTGATCTGGCTGCCCTGGGACAGCGAGACGCGCGCGATCCTGATCGGCGCGGTGCGTGATCGCCGCCGTCGGCGTGCTCGACGACGTCTTCGACCTCGACCGCCGCGGCGAAGCTGCTCGGGCAGACGTCGCGGTGGTGATCCCGGTCTCGGCCGGGGTCACGGTCGAAAGCTTCACCTTCCCCTTCCTCGGCCGCCTCGACCCCGGCTCGGTCGACCTCGCTGACCCTGCCCGGCGGCGGCGCGTCGACCTCGGCGACGTCGGCACCGTGATCGGGATCGTCGCCGTGATCAACGTGATCAACCTGATCGACGGCGTCGACGGGCTCGCCGCCGGCGTCTGCGCTGATCTCCGGCGTCACCCTGGCGATGATCGCGCTCTCGCTCGACCGCAACGCCGCCGGCGTGCTCGCGGCGCTGACCGCCGGCGCCGCGCTCGGCTTCCTGCGCCACGGCTTCCCCCCGGCCACGCACCTTCATGGGCGACACCGGCTCCAACCTGCTCGGCTACCTGCTCGGCGCGGTCGCCGTCCAGGGCGCGCTGAAGACGAACGCGGTCGATCGCCCTCTTCCTCCCGCTGATCATCCTCGCGGTGCCGATCCTCGACACCGGCTTCGTCGTCGCCAAGCGGCTCAAGTACCGGCGCCCGGTCTACATAGCCGACCGCTGGCACTTCCACCACCGGATGGCCGACATCGGCTTCTCGCAGCGCCGCACGCTGCTCTACCTCTACGGCTGGACCACGGTCATGGCGGCGCTGGCGCTGGCCCTGCGCTTCGTTCCCTACAGCGACGACCACGGCCACTTCGACGCCCTCTGGACCGCGGTGATCGGCCTTCTTCGGCGTTGTCGCGCTCGCCGCCAGCATCTACCTGGTCGAGGTGCTCGAGATCCTCAAGCTGCGCCAGACCCGCCTCCGCCAGATCGTCACCCTCCGCCGCCAAGTGGGCCAGCCGGAGCCGGAGCTGCAAGAGGTCAACGTCGCCGTCGAGCAGGAGCTCGAGACCGGCACCTTCCCGGCGGTCGATCCCGAAACCGGAGAATTCGAGGCGCTCAAGTAGTAGGAATTATCCCCGCCGGCGGCAAAGTGATGAGTCGTACAACTAGTGGTACCATTCACGCATGGCAGCAGCCAGGGGGAAGAAGCCGGCAGCACTTGGCACCAGTGAGGCGCGACGCAGCTTGCCGCGGCTCGTGAGGAAGGCGTCCTCGCGTCGCAAGCCCTCCGCCGACCTCGAGACCAATGTAGTTCGGATCATCACCCGGGGGCAAGAGGGGTCGGCGTCGTTGATCCCCACGGTGGATCTCTTGGCAGCTAAGGAAAGGATCGAAGAGCTCGAAGAGGAAGCTCGAGAACGCCGGCCTCGCGCTTTTCCTGCAGGAGCGTCTTGAGGGGACCGAGGGCAATCGGTTGAGCGCTGGCGATTTCCTGACGGAGATCGGGATGGGGGAGTTCGTTGAGCAGCTCCCCGGCGGCTGAGCCGCACGTCGTCGAAGCTCTGGCGAAGGCGACCATCGACGCGAATGGGCTGGACGAGCCCCTGAAGCGCGAGGTCGCGCGAATCGTCGTCGCGCTGCACGGCCACCCGCACCACGGCGGGCTGATGGGGGACAAACCTCCCCGGGTATTGAAGGGCTGTCGCAAGGTCCGCTTCGACGAGCCAGGCTGGAAACGCAAACCTCGCTATCGCTTCGTCTACCGCAACGAGCCAAGTGACGGCGCACCGGCAAAGAGCGTCATCCTCGCGATCGGCCGCCGCGACCGGATGATCGCGTACGCCAAGGCCGCTCGGCGGGTTAAGGAGCAGGCGGCGCTGGAGGGACAATCCCGGTAGTGGCAACCCTCACGAAGTGGCTTCACAAAGCCATTCCCGGGGCTTCTTCTATATAGTCCTGGTGCGCCCCGCTCTGCCCCGAGCCGGGCGTTCTTTACGTCTGTCTTCTGACTTTGCGCAGTCCCTGATTGATGTCTCCTCCCAAGTACGTCGACCTCATCGCGCTCGCCGCCGCGCTCGCAGTCTTCCTGCTCGGCGGGTTTCCCCTGCTCGGGTACGCGGTGGCGCCGTCGCCTGGCTCGCCCAGCGCGGCGTGCAGGCGCTGGCCAGCCGGCGGACGAAGGAAGAGCTGCCGCCGGCAACCGCCAGAAGGCGATGGGGATCGTCGCCGGCACCACCCTCGGCCGCGTCTGGCTGATGGCGACCGCGGTGCTCCTGGTCGGCCTCGCCGAACGCGGAGTCCGGGCTCGCCGCCGCGGTCCTGCTGGCGTGCCTCTTCACGGTCTCCTTCGCCGCGCAGGGCATTCGCCCACCTGCTCGAGGAACCTGAGGGCCAGGGGGCCGCGTAGAGATGGAGTCGGCAAGCGCAGGGGCGCCGCAGGGCGCCTGGACGAGGGCGGCAAGGGCCGCGGTGGCATGAGCACCAAGGCCAAAGTCCTGATCGGGCTCGGCGTCTACCTCGCGATCGCGATCCTGCTGCTGCTGATCTTCGGCAGCGGCGGCAAGAACGAAGAGTTCAAGCCGCAGAACGAGTTCAAGCTCGAACCGTGGATCTCGATCCACATCGGCGGCATCGACCTCAGCATCAACAAGGCGGTCCTCTACCTGTTCCTCGCCAGCGCGCTGACGATCGGCACGATGGTCTGGATCGCCCGGCGCATGCAGCAGAAGCCGAACCGGGTCCAGACCGCGGTCGAGGTCGCCTACGACCTGACCAAGAACACGATCACCGGCGGCAACATGGAGGCGCAAGATGGCGGCCCGCTGGTTCCCGTTCCTCGCCGCGCTCTTCTTCTGGATCTGGTTCTCGAACATGATCGGCTTCCTGCCGCTGCCGACCAACACCGAGCACGACGATCAACATCTTCGGCCTCGAAATCCCCTCCTTCGCGATCTACGCCGCGACCGCCAACCTCTCGATCCCGCTGGTCCTGACCCTGGTCGTCTGGGTCTCCTACCACGTCGAAGGGATCCGGGCCAAGGGCCTCTTCAAGTACCTGGCGAGCTGGCTGCCGCCCGGGCCTCGAGGACATGAACCCGGTCGCCAAGGCGCTTCATCTTCGTGATCGAGGCGATCTCCCACTTCGCCCGGCTGATCTCGCTCTCCGTCCGACTTTTCGCCAACATCCTCGCCGGCCACCTGCTGCTGCTGTTCATGGGCGGCGGGCTGGCGGTGCTGCTCGGGATCGCCGCGCTCGGCGCGCTCACCTTCCCGCTCGCCTTCTTCTTCTTCATCCTCGAGGTCGGGCCTGATCGCCACCCTGCAGGCATTTATCTTCTCGACCCTCACCGCCATCTACCTCGGCGGAGCGACCTCCGCCAGTCACTAGAAAAGGAGTATCTCGATGGATCTGTCTCCCTGCCGATCGCCGCCGTCACCGACGAAGGCGTCAAAGCCGCCGGCAAGGCGATCGCCCTCGGCGTCGGCGCCGGGCTCGGCTCGATCGGCGCCGGCATCGGCATCGGCTTCATCTTCGGCAAGGAGATCGAGTCGGTCGCCCGCCAGCCCGAGATGAAAGACGAGCTCCAGAGCATCCGCTGGCTCGGCTTCGCGCTGACCGAGGCCGTGGCCTTCTACACGTTCATCTTCGGCCTGATCGCCTTCTTCCTCTAGGCCGCGATGGAGCTGCTCGGCTACATAGCGCGCTGCTCCCGCTCGCCGCCGAGAGGCGGCGAGGAAGGCGGCGGCAGCTTCCTGGTCTCGCCGGGCCTCGGCCTGATGATCTGGACGCTGGTCCTCTTCGTGGTCACGATGTGGGTGCTGAGCAAGCTCGCCTTCCCGAAAATCCAGGAGGCGCTGGACAGGCGGGCGAAGACGATCGCCGAGTCGATCGAGGCGGCCGAGCGCCAGCGCCGGGAATCCGACGAGCTGCTGGCCGAGTACCGCGGCCGCCTCGCCGAGGCGCGCGAGCAGGCCGACGACATCATGGCCCGCGCCCGCAAGGCGGCCGAGACGGCCGAGGCCGAGGCGACCGCCGCCGGCAAGGAGAAGCGCGAGGAGCTGGTCGCCGCGGCGAAGCGCGACATCGAAGCCGAGACGCGGCGCTCGCTGGAGCAGATCCGCAGCGAGGTCGCCGACCTGACCGTGCTGGCGACCGAGAAGGTCACCCGCAAGTCGCTCACCCCCGAGGACCAGAAGCGGCTCGTCGAGGAGGCGCTCGCCGAGGTCGACTTCTCGGCGCTCTCGGGCTCGGAGAGCAGCAACTAGCGATGGCCGAGGCCGCCCGCGTATACGCCGAGGCCCTGTTCGAGGTCGGCAAGGGACAAGGGCAAGCTGGACGCGCTGCAGCGAGCAGCTCGGCCAGTTCGCCGACGCGGTCGACGGCAACCACGAGCTGCAGGTCTTCTTCTTCAGCCCCTACCTCTCCTCGGCGGAGAAGCGCGAGGGGCTGGAGCGGGCGGTCTCCGGCGCCGAGCCGGAGCTCGTCAACTTCCTCGAGCTGCTGGTCGAGAAGCACCGGATGCCGGAGATCTTCCGCATCCGGCGCGAGTTCGACGAGCTCTGGAAGAAGGAGAACCGCCGCCTCGACGTCACCGTGACCAGCGCCGTCGAGCTCGACCCGGCGGTCGTCGAGAAGATCGGCGAGGAGGTCGAACGCCAGACCGGCGAGGAGGTCGAGCTCTCGAGCCGGGTCGACGACGGGATCCTCGGCGGCATCGTCCTGCAGGTCGGCAACATGGTCCTCGACGCGAGCATCCGCAGTCGCCTGGAGAAACTTCGAAAGAGCGTCGCCCGGCGGCGTAAGGAGGAACTGAGGACCCGATGGAGATCAAGCCAGACGAGATCGCAAGCATTCTGCGGGAGCGGATCGAGGGGCTGGAGACCGATTCCGCCGACCTCTCCGAGGTCGGCACCGTCCTCTCGGTCGCCGACGGCATCGCCCGCATCCACGGCCTCGACAACTGCATGGCGCTGGAGATGCTCGACCTGCCGCACGGCGTCACCGGCCTGGCGCTGAACCTCGAGGCCGACAACGTCGGCGCCGTGCTGTTCGGCGAGTGGGAAAAGATCGTCGAGGGCGACACGGTCAAGCGCACCGGCCACCTGCTCGAGATCCCGGTCGGCGAGGAGCTGCTCGGCCGCATGGTCGACCCGCTCGGCCGCCCGCTCGACGACCGCGGCGAGGTCGCCACCACCGAGACCCGCCCGGCCGAGTTCAAAGCCCCCGGCGTCGTCCAGCGCCAGCCGGTCGAGGAACCGGTGCAGACCGGCCTGATGTCGATCGACGGGATGATCCCGATCGGCCGCGGCCAGCGAGAGCTGATCATCGGCGACCGCCAGACCGGCAAGACGGCGATCGCGATCGACACGATCATCAACAACAAGGACAAGGACCTGATCTGCATCTACGTCGCGATCGGGCAGCGGATGTCCACCGTCGTCCAGCTGAAGGAGATGCTGGAGGAGAACGGGGCGATGGAGAACACGATCATCGTCGCCGCCCCCGCCGACGAGGCGGCGCCGATCAAGTACATCGCCCCCTACGCCGGCTGCGCGATGGGCGAGCACTTCCTCTACAACGGCAAAGCCGCGCTCTGCGTCTACGACGACCTCACCAAACACGCCTCCGCCTACCGCCAGATGTCGCTGCTGCTGCGGCGCCCGCCGGGCCGCGAGGCCTACCCGGGCGACGTCTTCTACCTGCACTCGCGGCTGCTGGAGCGGGCGGTGAAACTGAACGACGAGCTCGGCGGCGGCTCGCTGACGGCGCTGCCGATCATCGAGACCCAGGCCTCCGACGTCTCCGCCTACATCCCGACCAACGTGATCTCGATCACCGACGGCCAGATCTTCCTCGAGTCCGACCTCTTCTTCTCCGGCGTGCGGCCGGCGATCAACGTCGGCATCTCGGTCTCCCGGGTGGGCGGCAACGCGCAGACCAAGGCGATGAAGAAGGTCGCCGGGAAACTGCGCCTCGACCTCTCCCAGTACCGCGACCTCGAGGCCTTCGCCCAGTTCGGCTCCGAGCTCGACGCCGAGACCCAGAAAGCGCTGACCCGCGGCGAACGGCTGGTCGAGCTGCTCAAACAGAAAGAGCGCGAACCGCTCAGCGTCGGCGACCAGGTCGCCTCGATCTACTCGGGCACCGGCGGCTACCTCGACCGGATCAAGGTCGAGCGCGTCGGCGAGTTCCTCGCCGACCTGCGGATCCGCCTGCACGCCGAGAACGCCGAGCTGCTGGGGCGGATCGAAGAGACCGGCAAGCTCGAGGAGGACGACGAGGAGGAGCTCGGCAAGGCGATCGCCGACTTCGTCGACGACTTCGGCCCCGACTTCGACGAGCACGGCGACCCGCTCGAGGCGGGCGAGTCCGACCGCGTCCACTCGACCGGCAAAGAGGAGGCGCCGACCCCGGCCTAGTCGCCGGACCCGGATTCCCCCATGGCAACCCAGAAGGAAGTCAAGAACCGGATCGCGTCGGTCAAGAACATCAACAAGATCACGCGGGCGATGGAGATGGTCGCGGCGGCGCGCCTGCGCCGGGCCGAACAGCGGATCGCCGACCTGCGGCCCTACGCGGAGGGGATGCGCAAGCTGACCCGCCGCGCCGCCGCGCAGGCCGGCGGCATCCCGCGGGTGCCGGTCCTGGTCGAGCGCGAGAACGTGAAGCGGGTCGGGATCGTCCTGGTCACCGGCGACCGCGGCCTCGCCGGCGCCTTCAACACCAACATCATCCGCGAGGGGATGCGGATGGCCCAGGAGGTGCGCGAGCAGGGCGCCGAGCCCTCCTTCGCCGTGGTCGGCCGCAAGGGCGTCTCGGCGCTGACCTTCCGCAAGCAGGACGTCTCCGCCTCCTACGTCGGCTTCACCGACCGGCCCGCCTTCGCCAACGCCCGCGAGATCGGCGAGGCGCTGACCGCGCGCTACGTCGACGAGGACCTCGACCGGGTCGAGCTGATCTACAACCGCTTCGTCTCGCCGCTGACCCAGCACGTCTGGCGCCAGACCCTGCTGCCGCTGCAGCAGGCCGAGGTGATCGGCGAGGGCGCCGAGGAGGAGGCCGCCGCCGAAGGGGAGGAAACCGAGGCGGAGCGGGCCCAGAGCCGCTCGGAGTGGTTCTACGAGCCCGACCCCGAGGAGCTGCTGGCCCGGCTGATCCCCGAGTACGTGACGATCTCGGTCTACCGGGCGCTGCTCGAGTCCGCCGCCTCCGAGCTCGGGGCGCGGATGACGGCGATGCGCAACGCCGCCGAGAACGCGGAAGAGATGATCGGCGACCTGACCCTGGAGATGAACCGGGTCCGTCAGGCGGAGATCACGCAGGAGATCCTGGAGGTCGTCGCCGGCGCCGAGGCGCTCGGGTGAGCACGCGCAGCGCGAGATTGACCGACGGAAAATTTCGAAAGACGAGAAAGGAAACCATGGCTGAGAGCAACGGAAACGGAACCAACGTAGGGCGCGTCGAGGAGGTCACCGGCGTGGTGATCGACGCCGTCTTCCCCGACCAGCTGCCGGAGATCTTCTCGGCGGTGACGATCGAGACCGGCGCCGGCGACGGCGACGGCGAATCGGCGGTGCTGGTCTGCGAGGTGCAGCAGCACCTCGGCGACGACCGCGTCCGCGCGGTGGCGATGGACGCGACCGACGGCATCCAGCGCGGCGCCGCCGTCACCGACACCGGCGGCCCGATCACGGTCCCGGTCGGCGACGCGACCCTCGGCCGCATCTTCAACCTGCTCGGCGAGCCGATCGACAACGGCCCCGAGGTGCAGGTCGAGGAGCGCTGGCCGATCCACCGGCCGGCCCCGAAGGCCTCCGACCTGACCCCGACCCAGGAGATCCTCGAGACCGGGATCAAGGTCATCGACCTGCTCGCCCCCTACGCCAAAGGCGGCAAGGTCGGGCTGTTCGGCGGCGCCGGCGTCGGCAAGACCGTGCTGATCCAGGAGCTGATCCGCAACATCGCCGAGGAGCACTCCGGCCTCTCCGCCTTCGTCGGCGTCGGCGAGCGCTCGCGCGAGGGCAACGACCTCTGGCTCGAGATGAAAGAGTCGGGCGTGATCGACAAGACCATGCTCGTCTTCGGCCAGATGAACGAGCCCCCGGGCGCGCGCCTGCGCGTCGCCCTCTCCGGGCTGACGATGGCCGAGTACTACCGCGAGCAGGGCGGCCAGGACGTGCTGCTCTTCATCGACAACATCTTCCGCTTCGTCCAGGCGGGCTCCGAGGTCTCGGCGCTGCTCGGGCGGATGCCCTCGGCGGTCGGCTACCAGCCGACGCTGGAGACCGAGATGGGCGGCCTGCAGGAGCGGATCACCTCGACCGACCGCGGCTCGGTCACCTCGATCCAGGCCGTCTACGTCCCCGCCGACGATTACACCGACCCGGCCCCGGCCTCGGTGTTCGCCCACCTCAACGCGACCACCGCGCTCTCGCGGTCGATCTCCGAGAAAGGGATCTACCCGGCGGTCGACCCGCTCGACTCGACCTCGACGATCCTCAAGCCCGACGTCGTCGGCGACGAGCACTACCGCACCGCGACCGAGGTCCAGGAGGTGCTGCAGCGCTACAAGGAGCTGCAGGACATCATCGCCATCCTCGGCATCGACGAGCTCTCCGACGAGGACCGCCAGACGGTCTCCCGCGCCCGCAAGATCGAGCGCTTCCTCTCGCAGCCGTTCTTCGTCGCCGAACAGTTCACCGGACGCTCCGGCGAGTACGTGCCGGTGGCGGAGACGGTGCGCGGCTTCCGCGAGATCCTCGACGGCGAGCACGACGAGCTCTCCGAGGGCGCCTTCTACATGCAGGGCGCGATCGACCAGGTCCTCGAGAACGCCAAAGCGGCCGCCTAGGAGCTGACCCGTGGCTGCCGAGCACATGGTCGACGTCGAGGTCCTGACCCCCGAGGGGGAGGTCTGGAGCGGCGAAGCGCGCCAGGTCTCGACCCGCTCGGAGGTCGGCGAACTCGGCATCCTCGCCAACCACGCGCCGCTGCTGGCGGCGCTGCGGCCGACCGAGCTGCGGCTCGAGGTCTCCGAGTCGGAGACCAGGCGCTACGCCCAGGCCCACGGCTGGCTGCAGGTCTACGGCAACCGCGCCCGGCTCCTGCTCGAGGAGGCGATCCCTCCGGAGGACCTCGACTCCGCCACCCTCGAAGAGCAGCTCGCCGACGCCGAACAGCGCCTCTCCGAGAGCGAGGCGGGCAGCGCCGAGCGCGACCGGGCGCAGAAAGACAAGGACCGGGCCGAAGCCTTTCTCGTCATCGCGGGGTGACCGACGAGCTGCTGATCCTCGCGCGGCGGCTGATCGCCTACCCGACCTGCGAGCCGGAGGCGATCGTCGAGGCTGCCGGGTTCGTGCGGGGGTGGCTGGAAGCGCGGGGGATCGAAGCGGCGAGCGACGAGGTGCGCGGGCTGCCGGTGGTGAAGGCCGAGGTGGGCCCGAGGGGGCGCCGACGGTGGTTCTCCACGGACACCTCGACGTGGTGCCGGCGCACCCGGACCAGTTCGAGCCGAAGGTCGAGGGCGACCGGCTCTACGGGCGCGGCGCCTACGACATGAAGGGGGCGATCGCGGCGATGCTGCTGGTCACCGCGGCGATGCGCGAGCAGGACCGGGTGCGCGTGCGGCTGGGGATCGTCGGCGACGAGGAGTCCGAGGAGGACGCCGAGCGCGGCTCCGACCACCTCGTCGACAGCGGCTTCACCGGCGACTTCGCGATCACCGGCGAGCCGACCGACCTCCACATCGGGATCGAGGCCAAGGGCGTGCTCGCGTTGCGCCTCGAGGTGGGGGGGACGGCCGCCCACGGCGCCACCCCCTGGCTGGGCGACAACGCCGTCCTCAACGCGATCGACGTTTTCCGCAGTATCGAGTCGCTACCTTTTGCCCGGCACAGCTCGGAGCTGTTCGACCGCCCTTCGATCAACCTTGGACGAATCGTCGGCGGCGACGCTCTCAACAAGGTGCCCGACCGATGCGTGATCGACGTCGACATCCGCTACCTGCCCGGCCAGGACCCGGAGGAGATCCTCGCCCAGGTGCGGGAGATTCCCGGCTGCGAGGCGAGGGCGCTGCTGACGCGACCGCCGGCGACCGTCGAGCGGGACTCGCCCTATGTCCGGGCCCTGCGCACCTCGGCGGCCGAGCACCACAGCGGCGAGCCGATGAGCGTCGGTCGCGACGGCGCCTCCGATGCGGTCTCGTTCCTGCGGGTGGGCGTGCCGGCGGTCGAGTTCGGCCCCGTCGGAGCCGGCCACCACGGCCCGGCCGAGTGGGTCTCCGCCTCCTCGCTCGAGACCTACCGGCAGGCCCTCGAGTCCTTCCTGCTGGCGATCCCCGACCGCCTCGATGACTGAGCCGCTGCCGGGCTGGGCGCCCAAGAAGCCGCCGCCGAGCGGCGACGGCGAGCCGGCGCCGAAGCCGAAGCGCTTCTGGTGGCGCTTCACCCTGGCCGCCCTGCTGATCGTCCTCGTCTCCGCTGCGGCGACCGCCAGCAGCGCCCTCCTCTACGTCAACAGCATCGCCAACGCCCTGGGCGGCAACCACAAGCTCCACGACAAACTTCAAAAGGCGCTCGCCGACGTCCACCCCGGAGAACCGCAGACGATCCTGATCCTCGGCTCCGACCACCGCGCCAACGAAGCCGAAGGGGAACCCGCGCGCTCGGACACGACGATGCTGGTGCGGCTGAACCCGGACCTGAACATGATCTCGGTGATGTCGATCCCGCGCGACCTGCAGGTCGAAATCCCCGGCTACGGGACCGAAAAGTTCAACGCCGCCTACAGCTACGGCGGCCCGAAGCTGACCCTGCAGGTGGTCAAGGAACTGACCGGGCTGAAGGTCAACCACGTGATCAACGTCGACTTCCTCGGTTTCGTCCGCGCCGTCGACGCGATCGGCTGCGTATACGTCGACGTCGACCGCCGCTACTACCACTCCAACGTCGGCGTGCCGCCCTCCGAACAGTATTCGGAAATCAACATCCAGCCCGGCTACCAGAAGCTCTGCGGCAAGAAAGCGCTGGCGTACGTGCGCTACCGCCATACCGACACCGACATCGTCCGCTCGGCCCGCCAGCAGAACTTCCTCACCGACGCCCGCCAGCGGGTCTCGCTCAACGACCTGCTCTTCGACCAGAGCCACCTGACCGACATCCTCACCGAATACACGCAGTCCGATATCAACGGCACCAGCTCCCTGCTCGAACTGCTGAAACTCGCCGTCGCCTGCCGCAACGCGACGATCAACAAAGTCCACTTCCCGGCCGAACTGGGCCAGAGCTTCGTCTATTCCTCCGAAGCAGCGATCCACGAAGCGGCCGAAGAATTCCTCGGCGAAGCAGCCGGCGGCTCGGCCGGGGGCGCGGAAGGGAGCTCCGGCTCGAAGCCGAAGAAGGCCGGCCACAGCGGGTCGAAGCACCGGAAGAAGAAGCACCGGAAGAAGCCGAAGGTGAAGGTGGCGAAGCCCGGCGAGGACGGCCTGGTGCCCGCGCGCGAAGCCGGCGAAGCCGAGGCTCGCGCGGCCGCCCGCAAGGTCGGTGGCGGCTTCCCGATCTTCTACCCGACCCGCCTGCCCCCCGGAGCCATCTTCGTCGAAACGAATCCCTACGAACACGTCGTCGACCCCCGCGTCTACCGCTTCAAGGAAGACAGCGGCAACCTCCACGCGGCATACAAAATGGTCGCCGTGATCGACGAGTCCGACGGCTTTCACTACCTAGGCGTGCAGGGGATCCGCGGCTGGGCGGATCCGCCGATCCTCAGCGACCCCACGGTGACCGAGACGATTCACGGGCGCGAATACGAGATCTTCGTCGACAACGGGCAGGTCAAGATGGTCGCCTGGCACCGCGGCGAAAACAGCTACTGGATCGCCAACGACCTCGAACAGTCGCTGACCAACGAGCAGATGGTCGGGATGGCGCGCTCGGCGGACGTGCTGCTGCCGAAGAAGAAATCGACGAAGAAGGTAGGAGGAATCCGTGAGCGAACAGAAGCCGGTCGGTGTCGTCGGAGTGGGCTGGGTGGGACTGGTCACCGCGGCGTGCTTTGCCGAGCTGGGCCACGAGGTCGTGGCGCGGGACATCCTCCCGGAGAAGGTGGAGGCCCTCTCGCGTGGCGAGGTGGCGATCCACGAGCCGCAGCTGGCGGAGCTGATCCGGCGCAACGCCGAGCGGATCACCTTCACCACCGAGGTGGACGAGCTGCTGGGCCGGGCGCAGCTGCTGTTCGTCTGCGTCGATACGCCGCCCACCTACTCGGGAGACGCCGACCTCTCGCGGGTGCGGGCGGTCGTCGCCGACCTGCCCGCCGACAGCGACCACGTGCTGGTGATGAAGAGCACGGTCCCGGCCGGGACCGGCGAGTCGATCCGGCGCGACATGCCGGGGCTCGCCTACGTGTCCTGCCCGGAGTTCCTCAAGGAGGGAACCGCGGTCGCCGACTTCATGCACCCCGATCGCGTCGTGATCGGGTCCGACCCCGGCGACGAGGCGGCCGCCGAGGCGGTCGAAGAGCTCTACCGGCCGCTCGGCGGCGAGATCCTCCGCAGCGACGTCGCCAGCGCCGAGATGATCAAGCTCGCCTCCAACGCCTTCCTCGCCACCAAGATCTCCTTCATCAACGAGATCGCCAACGTCTGCGAGGAGGTCGGAGCCGACGTCGGCCAGGTGGCCAGGGGGATGGGGCTCGACGAGCGGATCGGGCCGAAGTTCCTCAAGGCCGGGATCGGCTACGGGGGCTCCTGCTTCCCCAAGGACGTCAGCGCGCTGAAGATGCTGGCCGGCAACACCGGCTACCACTTCCAGCTCCTGACCGCCGTGATCGAGGTCAACGAGCTGCAGAAGCGGCGGGTGGTCGGCAAGCTCGAAAAGCACCTGGGATCGCTGATCGGCAAGCGGATCGCCCTGCTCGGGCTGGCCTTCAAGCCCGACACCGACGACATGCGCGAGGCCTCGAGCCTGGTGCTGGCGGCGCGGCTGCAGGGCGAGGGGGCGGAGGTGGTCGCCTACGACCCGGTCGCCGCCGACCGCGCTGCCGGCCTGCTCGGCTCGGTGGAGATGGCAGCGAGCGCGACGGAGGCGCTCGAGGGCGCCGACGCCGCCGTCCTCGTCACCGAGTGGCCCGAGTTCGCGGATCTCGACTGGGCCGCCCTGGCCGAGCGGATGGCGCGGCCGCTGGTCGTCGACGGCCGCAACTTCCTCGACCCGACGGCGCTCGCGGACGCCGGCTTCGACTACGAGGGCATCGGGCGTTCGGTGATGAATCAGCCCACCGCAAACGCCTCCTAGTGCTCCTCGTCAAGCTAGGCAAGGACGCAGGGAGCGTGGCGTGCTCTGCACGCGAGCGAGCGAGGACGCCGCATAGCGCCGGCGAGGGGTGCTAGGAGAATGCAGGCAATAGTTCTAGTCGGTGGCGAGGGGACGCGGCTGCGGCCGCTGACCTCGGACATCCCCAAGCCGGCGGTGACGCTGGTCGACCGGCCCTTCCTCGCCTACGCGATCGAGTGGCTGGCGGCGCACGGGGTCAGCGAGGTGGTGCTCGCCTGCGGCTTCCTGCCGGAGGTCCTGCGCCAGGCTCTCGTCGGCGAGGAGGAGCGCGCCGCGGTGAAGATCACCTACGTGGCCGAGCCCGAACCGCTGGGAACCGCCGGGGCGATCCGCTTCGCCGCAGAGGCGTTGGGCGAGCGGCTGGAAGACCGCTTCTTCGCCCTCAACGGCGACGTTCTCGCCGACCTCGACCTGAGCGCGCTATGGCGGGCGCACGAGAGCCGTGGCGCCCGGGCGACGATCGGCGTCCACCCGGTCAACGACTCCTCCGCCTACGGCCTGGTGACCTGCGACGAGGCGGAGCGGGTGCTCGAGTTCGTCGAGAAGACCGGCAAGCGGGTGCCGGGGAAGATCAACGCCGGCGCCTACGTGCTCGAGCGCTCGGTCCTCGACCTGATCCCCGCCGGCAGGGCGGTCTCGATCGAGCGCGAGGTGTTTCCGCAGCTGGTCGGCGAGGGCCTCTGCGGCTCGCTCCTCGACGGCTACTGGATGGACATCGGCACCCCCGACCGCTACCTGCAGGCGAGCTGGGACATCCTCGAGCGCCGGGTGCGCACCCGGGTCGAGCCGACCGCTCCAGGCATTTTCGTCGGCGCCGGCGCGGAGATCGACGAGGAGGCCGACATCGGCCCGCGGGCGGTCGTCGGCCCCGGCTGCGTCGTCGAGCGCGGCGCCCGGGTCCGCGACTCGGTCCTGCTCGACGGCTGCAGGATCGGCCGCGACGCCCTGGTGCAGGACGCGATCCTCGCTCCCGGCGCCGAGGCCGAGCCCGGCGCGGTGCTGAGGGACATGGTGGTCGCCAGAGATGAAAGAGTGCGCGCCTGATGAGCCCGATGCGCGACGACGTCCTCGGCCTTCCCGACCAGCTCCGCGACGCCCTCTGGCGGATCGAAACGGCGCGGCTCGAGCCCGCCGAAGCGGCGGGCCTGATGGTCTGCGGGATGGGCGGGTCGGCGATCGGCGGCGACCTCGCGGCTGCCGCGCTGGGGGATCGGCTGACGAGGCCGATGGTCACGGTCCGCGGCTACGAGCTGCCGAGCTGGGCGACCCCAGAGTGGACCGTCCTCTGCTCCAGCTATTCCGGCAACACCGAGGAGACGCTCGCCTGCTTCGAGGCCGCGGAGGTCCTGGGGGCGCGGCGGCTGGTCCACAGCACCGGCGGCAAGCTGGTCGAGGCGGCGCGTGAGGCCGGCGTGCCGGTCGTCGCGCCGCCGGGCATCTACCAGCCGCGGGTCGCCGTCGCCTACATGTTCGCCATCGCCGCCGAGGCGTCGGCCCTGGCCGGGGCGGCTCCCCGGATCCACACCGAGATCGACGCCGCCGCGGCCTTCCTCGAGCGCTCCTCGGAGGCGCTGCAGGCGCGGGCCCGGGAGATCGCCGACCGGCTCGACGGCGCCGCCCCCGCGGTCTTCCACGGGGCCGACCTGACCGCGCCGGTCGCCAACCGCTGGAAGACGCAGATCAACGAGAACGCGAAGCTGCCGGCGTTTCACGCGGAGCTGCCGGAGGCCGACCACAACGAGGTCTGCGGCTGGACCGGGGAGGCGGCGGCGCGGATGGCGGCCGTCTTCCTCGAGGACTGCGACCAGCACCCGCGCGAGCGCCGCCGCTTCGAGCTGACCGCGGAGATCGCCGCCGAGGGCGCCGCGACCGTGTTGCGGCTGGAGACGGAGGGGGAGACGCGGGTGGAACGCCTGCTCTGGGCGACCCTGCTCGGCGACCTGGTCTCGCTCGAGGTCGCCGACCGGCTCGGCGTCGACCCCGAGAAGATCGAGGCGCTCGACCGGGTCAAGGCGGGGATGGCCGCTTGAGGGCGATGGTCCTGGCGGCCGGGCTGGGGACGCGGCTGCGGCCGATCACCTACGCGATGCCGAAGCCGATGGTGCCGGTGATCAACCGGCCGGTGATGGAGCACATCCTGCGCCTGCTCGCCCGCCACGGCTTCACCGAGACGATCGCCAACCTGCACTGGTTCCCGGAGGTGATCGAGGGCTACTTCGGCGACGGCTCCGCCCAGGGGGTCTCGCTCTCCTACAGCCGCGAGGAGCAGCTGCTGGGGACCTCTGGCGGGGTGCGCAAGGCGGCAGAGTTCCTCGGGGACTCCTTCCTGGTGATCAGCGGCGACGCCCTCACCGACATCGACCTGGCGGCGATGCGCGAGTTCCACGAGTCCCACGACGGGATCGCGACGCTGGCGATGAAGCGGGTCCAGGACACCAGCCAGTTCGGGGTGGCGATCGTCGGCTCCGACGGGCGCGTCCAGGGCTTCCAGGAGAAGCCCGACCCCTCCGAAGCGCTCTCCGACCTCGCCAACTGCGGCATCTACATGTTCCGCAGGGAGATCTTCGACTTCTTCCCCGCGCCGGGCACGAGCAAGGCGGCCGGGCCGGGCGACCCGGACGGCTTCGCCGACTGGGCGATGGACGTGTTCCCGCAGTTGCTCGACGGCGACGTTCCCTTCTACTCGCACGAGATCGACGCCTACTGGAACGACATCGGCAACCTCGACGAGCTGCGCGAGGGCAACTTCGACGCCCTCACCGGGGCGGTGCGGCTGGAGCGGGAGGGAGAGCTGGTCGACGGCTACCGCAGCGGCGAGGACCCAGGCGACGAGGGCGCCCTGGCCGGCCCGGTCCTCCTCGGCCCCGGCTGCGAGATCGGCGACGACGTCCGCATCGACGGCCCGGCGGTGATCGGCGACGGCGTCCGCGTCGGCGCCGGCTCCCGGCTCAAGGAAGTGATCGCCCTCCCCGGCTCCGAGATCCAGGCCAACGCGGTCCTGGTCGGCGCCATCCTCGCCGCGCGGGGCTGAAGGCTTCAGGACAAGTCGAGGGGGACGGTGCCGGTGCCCCTCCTCCAAATTGATCTCCCCTCCGCTTCGCTCCGGGGAGAACATGCAGCGCGGCTCCGCCGCGCAGAAATCAGATTGCATATCGCCGAACATTCCTCCGGAGGGGCACCGGCACCGTCATGTGAAGCGGTTCTGGACAGCTGTCTCTCCATGTTTCGCCCGAAATACCGGGATCTGATCGTGGATGCAGGGGTGAACCAGGCTGGGTTGAACTCTTGGAGAAAGGCACGGCATGAAATTGCGCCGATGCCCTTCTTGTGCAACCGCGTCGTAGATTGGAGCCATGGCAGACCGAAGCACGATCGAGTGGACCGAGGCAACTTGGAATCCGGTTACGGGATGCGACAAGGTGTCGCCGGGGTGTGCCCATTGCTATGCCCAAGTGTTTGCCGAGCGGTGGCGCGGTATAGCTGGGCATCCCTACGAGCAGGGGTTTGATCTCCGCCTCTGGCCGCAGCGTCTAGATCAGCCGCAACGTTGGAGACGCGCCCGGATGATCTTCGTGAACTCGATGAGCGACCTATTCCATGAGAAGGTTCCTGATGAGTTCATCCAGCAGGTCTTCGCGTCCATGGCGGAGGCCCACTGGCACACCTTCCAAGTTCTTACGAAGAGGCCGGAGCGAGTGGTCGAACTCGCCGATTATCTTGCCTGGCCGGTAAACGTGTGGATGGGCGTCAGCATCGAGAATCGTCGATTCGTGGCGCGGGCGGATTTGTTGCGGAAGATTCCTGCCGCCGTGCGTTTCATTTCGGCCGAGCCTCTCCTGGGTCCGCTGGAAGGACTCGACCTTCGCGGTATCGACTGGCTAATCGCCGGCGGTGAGTCGGGTCCCCGGCACCGCCGCGTCGATGAAGAGTGGATCCTGGACTTGAGGGATCGTTGTTTGGAGGAGAAGGTGGCGTTCTTCTTCAAGCAGTGGGGAGGGGCAAGGCCGAAATCGGGCGGCCGCGAGCTGCGAGGTCGGACGTGGGATCAGATGCCGGCACTGCACGAGGCGATAACGGCGTGACGAAAACCAAAGGGCGGGCGTGGGGCTTTTGGACTCAAGCCAAGCTCCAGATGCTGGCGGACTATCTGAGCGGGTTCGCGCAGGCATCCAAGGCGCTGCCGGAGGCCGTCTACCTCGATGCATTCGCGGGTGAAGGACATGGTCTCGACCGTCTGACCGGTGAGAAGTTCGATGGCTCTGCACGGATCGCTCTTGCTGCGGGGAAAGACGCGGGTTTTACTCGGTTTCGCTATTTCGAGATAGGCCAGAAAGCCGACGACCTCGAGCAGCGTCTTCGAGCTGAATATCCAGGTAAAGACATCCGGGTTTATCCAGGCGATTGCAACGAGATGATCCCCGCTGCACTCGCAGACTTGAAGGATTTGAAGTGGGCGCCGACGTTCGCTTTCCTAGATCCAGACGGGATGGAGTTGGAATGGAGAACGCTGAAGGCGCTCGCCGACCACAAGCGCGGCTACCGGAAGGTGGGGTCGAAAAAACCGGAATACAAAGTCGAGATGTGGATGTTGTTCCCTACCTCGGGAATCATCCGGACGCTGGCTCTCGACGACGCCAAAGTCACTGAGAATGACTTTGACCGGGCTACTCGGCTCTATGGCAGTGAAGAATGGACGCCGATTTACGAGCTGCGCAAGGCGGGTGATCTCTCTGCGGCTGAAGCAAGAGACGAGTACGTGAATCTGATGCGCTGGAGGCTTGAGCGAGCGCTGCAATATCGGACAGCCCACGCGTTCGAGTTGAAGAACAGCAAGGCGCCGCTCTACCACATGATTTTCGCCACCGACAACGAGGTCGGCACGAAGATCATGAGCTCGATCTACAGCAATGCGGCCTCGCAGCTTCCTGAGATGCGTCAGGAAGCAAAGGACCGGGCAATGGGACAAGGCGCCTTTGACCTCGGAGATGCCCATCTGGCCTCGAACGAGAGCTATCGCTACGAGCCTCCTTGGGAGCCGCCGGGTCTGCCTGAAGCTTGAGCAGCCGTTGCCTGTCCGGTTTAAGTCACAGATTCGGCACGAAGTCGCCCCTGAAGATTTTGTTTCTGCGCGCCACGCGTGCGGACTTGCGCGGCAGGGTCTTCGCATGGAGATCCCGACCGCCGTCGCCATCGCCCTCGTGCCGCCGCTGTGCGCCGCCTGCGGGCGCCCCTGCCGGGCCGAGGCGGTGGTCTGCAACCGCTGCGGACGGCGACTCGCGACCGCGGAGCCGTTGCTGGGCGGCGGGCCGGCCGGGCTGGACAAGGCCTGGTCCTCGGCGCCCTACGAGGGAGTGGCCCGGGATCTCGTCGCCGCCCTGAAGTTCCGTCGCCTGCTGCCGGTCGCCGACCTGATGGCGGAACGGATCGAGTGGCTGGCGCCGGCCCACATGCTGAGCGGGACGATCGTGCCGGTGCCGCCGGCGCCGGTGCGCTTGCGGCGGCGCGGGTTCGATCCCGCCGGGGAGCTGGCGGCGGCCCTGGCCGAGCGGCTCGAGGCGCCGCTGCAGACCTGCCTCGAGCGGCGCGGCGGCGGCAGGCAGGTGGGGCGCCGCCGGGCGGAGCGGATCGGGCACCCGCCGCGCATCCACGCTCTTGGTGGAGCTCCCCGCAGCGTGCTCCTGCTCGACGACGTGCTCACCACCGGGGCGACCCTCACGGCCTGCGCTCGCGCGCTTCGGGCCGCGGGGTCGTCTCGGGTGGTGGCGGTGACCTTTGCCCGGCGCCTTTAGTTGGTGTTCCGCGGCCCTACGGCCGTGCCTCCGCCGGGCGGCCACGCAGCTGGTCGACCATGCGCCGCGTGCGGCGGCGCTTGCGTCGCAATTCCCGATGTTTCTTCACCTGCCGTCCCATGTCCTCGGCCAGCTCGTTGACCGAGTGTCCCATCGTCGGCGAGCACTCGTGCGCCCGCAGCGTCACTCCCTTCAGGTAGAGGGTCGCCTCTGCGACCTGGCTGTCGGCGACCCGAGGATTGCGCTCTTCGGAGAGCACCACCTCGAGGGTCGCCAGCGGCGAGACCTGCCGTCCCATCCGCTGGAAGCGTTTCCGCACCATCTCACGCAGCTCGTCCGTCATCTCGACGTTCCGGCCTCGAATCTCCATCCGCATGAGTGCCTCCTTGTGGATTCTGCACCGAGCTTAGCTCCCCATCTACCCCATAACAAGGGTCCAGATGTCCCCTCGCCAGAGGCCTTGGGTCGCGCCTTCTGGAACGCAGGAGCCCTGCACTTCATACGGTCTCTGGCGAGGGGACATCTGGACCCATCCCCGCACCGCTACCCTTGAGCAATGCCAGCGATGGACCTCGTAACGAAGGCGCTGCGCGCGGGGGAGGGGCGGAAGTTCAAGGCCTACCAGAAGCGCGCCGAGGCGATCAACCGGTTCGAGCCGGAGATGGAAGCGCTCTCCGATGAGGAGATCCGCGAGGAGGCCGACAAGCTGCGCGAGCGCGCCCGCGGCGGCGAGTCGCTCGACGACCTGCTCCCGGAGGCCTTCGCCCTCACCCGCGAGGCCTCCAAGCGCGCCACCGGCCAGCGCCACTACGACGTCCAGCTGATCGGCGGCATGGTCCTCCACGACGGCGCCATCGCCGAGATGAGGACCGGCGAGGGCAAGACCCTGACCGCGACCCTGGCGGTCTTCCTCAACACCCTGGCCGGCGACAGCGTCCACGTCGTCACCGTCAACGACTACCTGGCGCGGCGCGACGCCGAATGGATGAAACCGATCTACGACGCCCTCGGCGTCAGCGTCGACGCGGTCCAGGACTTCGACGACCACGACGCCCGCCAGGTCAAATACGCCAAGGACGTCGTCTACGGGACCAACTCCGAGTTCGGCTTCGACTACCTGCGCGACAACATGGCCGAGCAGCTCGAGCACTGCGTCCAGCGCGGCCACCACTTTGCGGTCGTCGACGAGGTCGACAACATCCTGATCGACGAGGCGCGGACGCCGCTGATCATCTCCGGAGCGCCCGAACAGGCGGCCCAGACCTACTACACCTTCGCCCGCCTGGCCAAGCAGATGGAGGGGGTGCCGGCGAAAGAGAAGCTGAAATCGCTGGGCGAAAACAAGGACACCTCCGAGGTCGACTACGACTACGAGTACGACGAGAAGCACAAGACCGTCGCCCCGACCGAGCGCGGGGTGAAGAAAGCCGAGGAGTTCGTCGGCGTCGACAACCTCTACCTCGGCGAGCACGGCAGCCTCGTCAACCACCTCGTCCAGGCCCTTAAGGCCGAGTCGCTCTACAAAAAGGACACCGATTACGCCGTAATCGACGGCGAGGTGATGATCATCGACGAGTTCACCGGCCGCATCCTCGAGGGCCGGCGCTGGTCGGAGGGGCTGCACCAGGCGGTCGAGGCGAAGGAGGGCGTGGCGATCCGCGAGGAGAACCAGACCCTGGCGACGATCACCCTGCAGAACTACTTCCGCCTCTACGACAAGCTCTCCGGCATGACCGGCACCGCCCTCACCGAGGCGACCGAGTTCATGAAGATCTACGAGATGGCGGTGGTCGAGGTTCCGACCAACAGGCCGATGGTCCGCGACGACCGCAACGACCAGATCTTCAAGACCAAGGACGGCAAGTGGCAGGCCGTCCTCGCCGAGATCATCGGCCGCCACGAAAAGGGGCAGCCGATCCTGGTCGGGACCGTTTCGGTCGAGGTCTCGGAGATGATCTCGGCGGCGCTCAAACGCGAGGGGATCCAGCACGCGGTGCTGAACGCGAAGCCCGAGCACGCCGAGCGGGAGGGCGAGCTGATCGCCCAGGCCGGCCGCAAGGGCGCGGTGATGATCGCCACCAACATGGCCGGACGCGGCGTCGACATCAAGCTCGGCGGCGATCCCGAGCAGCTGGCGATCGTCGAGCTGAAGAAGAAGGGGATCACGCACGAGAGCGAGGGCTACGAGGAGGCGCTGGCGCAGACAGCCGCCGAGCTCGAGCCCCAGTGCAAGGCCGAAGGCGAGGAAGTGCGCGAGCTCGGCGGCCTTTTCATCTGCGGCACCGAGCGGCACGAGTCGCGCCGCATCGACAACCAGCTGCGGGGCCGCTCCGGCCGCCAGGGCGACCCCGGCGAGTCACGCTTCTTCCTCTCCGCCGAAGACGACGTGATCCGCCTCTTCGCCGGCGACCGCATCTACAAAATCCTCGACAAACTCGGCCCGGTCGGCGACGAGGGCGAGGAAGTGCCGCTGGAAGCGAAGATGCTGACGAAAACCGTCGAGAACGCCCAGAAGAAGGTCGAGGAACAGAACTTCCTGATCCGCAAACGGGTGCTCGAGTACGACGACGTGATGAACGAGCAGCGGCGGGTGGTCTACAAATACCGTCGCGAGATCCTCGAAGGGCGCGACATCTCCGAGACCGCCCGCGACGAAATCGAGGGCGTGATCGAGCGCCTCGTCGACGAGTACACGGCCGGCGACATCCTCGAGGAGTGGGACCTGGAGGAGCTGGAGACGCAGCTGCGCCAGATCTGGCCGGTCGGGGTCGAGGTCGCGAGCCTGGCGCCGGAGACGGTCGATCGCGAGCAGCTCAAGGAAGCCCTCGACGACGACGCGATGAACGCCTACGACGAGCGCGAAGAGCAGCTCGGGGAGGAGCTGATGCGCTTCCTCGAGCGCTCGATCCTGCTGCAGGTCATCGACAACCGCTGGCGCGAACACCTCTTCGACATGGACTACCTGCGCGAAGGCATCCACCTCCGCGGCTTCGCCCAGATCGACCCCCTCGTCGCCTACAAAAACGAGGGCTATGCGATGTTCGAAGAGCTGATGCACTCGATCTGGGACGAGTTCTCAAAACTGGTCTTCCGGGCCGAGATCGAAGTCCAGCCCGAGGCGGCCGGCGCCGTCGCGGCCGGCAACGGCGAGACCGGCCCGCTCGCCTACTCCGGCGGCACGCTGGAGAACCAGCCGTCGGCCCTGCGCGAAGTCGTCGCCGCCAGCGGTGCCGCCGCGGCCGACGTGGCCGCGACCGGGGCGGTAGGCCCGGGCAACGGCGCCTCCGACGTGGTCGAGACGGTGGTCAAGGACGAGAAAGAGAACATCGGCCGCAACGATCCGTGTTGGTGTGGCAGCGGCAAGAAGTACAAGAAGTGCCACGGCGCCTGAGAGCGCTGTGACCGATCCCGTCCGCGAGTTCATCCGGGCCTTCAACGAGCGGGATCTGGATGCGTTCGTGGGGGTGCTCGATCCCGAGGTGGAGCTGCACTCGATGAAGGGGCTGCGCAAGGGGCGCGAAGCGGCGCGGGTCTGGGCGACGCGGCCGCCCGGCGGTGTCCAGCAGACGATCGAGCTGGAGCAGCTCTACGAGGAAGGGCTCGAGGGCGGGGGCGGCCGGGCGGTGGCGCTGATCGCCCGCCGCTGGCATTGGGAAGAGGACGGCAGCGAGGCGGGGGTCGACGAGATGGCCTGGGTCTTCGAGCTGCGCGACCACCGCGTCCTCAGCTGGCGGCCCTGCGACGATCGCGAAGCCGCTTTGAGGGACGCTCGCTTCAAGGTACGGTGACCAGGTGTCCTCCGTCGCCCCCGACAACGCCGAAGCGACCGAGGCCTGGAGCGGACCGCTCTTCGAGGTCTTCCTCAAGTACCGCGACCTGACGACGGGCGGGCTCGGCGCCCACGGCGAGGTGGCGATGCGGTCGAACCCGCCCCGGCCGGGCGAGCGCGTCCTCGACATCGGCTGCGGCTTCGGCGATACCACCCAGCGGCTGGCCGAGCTGATCGGGCCGGAGGGATCGGCGCTCGGCATCGACGTCTCGGCGCCGTTCGTCGAGACCGCGCGCAGGGAGGCCGAGGAGGGCGATCTGGCGAACGTCGAATTCCAGCTCGCCGACGTGCAGACGCTGCAGCTGCCGCAGGAGTTCGACTACGCCTTCTCGCGGATGGGGATCATGTTCTTCGCCAACCCGGTCGCGGCGCTGCGCAATGTCCGGCAGGCGCTCGTGCCCGGCGGCCGCTTCACCGCCGTCGTCTGGCGCCGCAAGCTCGACAACGAGTGGGTGCGCCGCGCCGAGGAGGTGGTCGAGGAATACCTTGAGCATCCCGAGGAGACCGACGAACCGACCTGCGGCCCCGGTCCCTTCTCGATGGCCGATGCCGACACGGTCAGCGACCAGCTCAAGTTCGCCGGCTTCGAGGAGATCGCGCTGCGGCGCTGCGACCTGCCGATGAAGGTCGGCGCGAACCTCGATCAGGCGGTCGAGTTCGGAATGGCCCTCGGCCCGGCCGGCGAGATCCTCCGCCTCTGGGGCGACCGCGTCGACGAGATCCGCCCCGAGATCGCCGCCAAGATCCGCACCGCGATCGCCGACTTCGACGGCCCCGACGGCGTCTACGCCCCGGCATCCACCTGGATCATCACCGCTCGGGTGCCGCCCGACTAGGGACGAAACACGCGGTGGGGGAGGGGTGGGTGTCCCTCTCGCTCCCTGGGTTGCTCGCCTGAATCGTCGCCGGCTGACCGCGTTCGGCAGAGGTGCGAGCAAGAGGACGCCGGTCGCGAGAGGGACACCCACCCCTCTAACAATCGAGCTCCGGCAGACGCCCAAGGGTCGAAAGCTCTCGCAAAAACAGCTATCGCTACTCGGTCGTCCTGGGTTTTACTGTCGGGTGGGAGCTGGGTGCCCCTCTGATGGAGGCTTTGGGTCAAGCTGCCGGCGACCTCGCGTCCCTGCTGAACATACGGTCTCCAGCAGAGGGGCACCCAGCTCCCTTCCCCTCAGCCAATAACCTGTTTCCATGGCTGAGACTCAGAGCGAACCGGTTGCGCCTCGTCTAGCCGCTGTCCGGGAGCAGCTGTCCCTGCTCTCGGACTACCTTTGACCCTGCTGGGCTAGAGAAGGAAGCCGCCTCGCTCGAGGAGGAGATGGGTCGCCCCGGGTTCTGGGACGACCAGGAGGCGGCAGCCCGCATCTCGGCCGCGCACGCTCGCGCGCAGCGCAGGCTGGAGATGTTCCAGGGGCTCGAGTCCGACATCGCCGACCTGGGCGACCTGGCCGAGATGGCCGGCGAGGACGAGGAGATCGCGGCCGAGCTCGATACGCAGCTGCGCTCGGTCGAGGGCCGCCTGGCCGAACTCGAGGAGGCGCGCCTGTTCAGCGGCAAGTACGACGCCGGAGACGCCGTCGTCACCGTCCACGCCGGGGCCGGCGGCACGGACTCGCAGGACTGGGCCGAGATCCTGCTGCGGATGTACCTGCGCTGGGCCGAGCGCCGCGGCTTCGAGGTCGAGATGCTCGAGGCCTCGGCGGGGGAGGAGGCCGGGCTCAAGTCGGCCACCTTCATCGCCCGCGGCGAGAACGCCTACGGCCTCTTCGCCGCCGAGCGCGGCGTCCACCGGCTGGTCCGGATCTCCCCCTTCGACTCCTCCGCCCGCCGCCACACCAGCTTCGCCCAGGTCGAAGTCGGCCCCGTGGTCGACGAAACCGTCGAGGTCGAGATCGACGAGGGCGACCTGCGGATCGACACCTACCGCGCCTCCGGCGCCGGCGGCCAGCACGTCAACAAGACCGACTCGGCGGTGCGGATCACCCACCTCCCGACCGGCGTCGTCGTCCAGTGCCAGAACGAGCGCTCGCAGACGCAGAACAAGGCGGTGGCGATGCAGCTGCTGCGCTCGCGCCTGATCGAGCTGGAGGAGCGCAAACGCTCCGAAGAGCTGGCGCGGCAGCGCGGCGAGGTCAAAGACGTCGCCTGGGGCTCGCAGATCCGCAGCTACGTGATGCACCCCTACACGATGGTCAAGGACCACCGCACCGAGCACGAGGTCGGCGACGTGCAGCGGGTGCTCGACGGCGACCTCGACGGGTTCGTCCGCGACTACCTGAACAAGACCGCGGCCGCCTCGGCGAGCTAGCGATCGGCAGATGGCCGAGCCGCTCTTCCACCTCGAACGCGCGGCAAGTGGCGAGGCGAAGGGGTTGCTGGTGCTCCACCACGGCCGCGGCACCGACGAGCGCGACCTGATCGGCCTCGCCGACCATCTCGACCCGGAGCGGCGGCTGCAGGTGGTGACGCCGCGGGCCCCGCTGCAACTGCCGGGCAGCCCGGGCTTCCATTGGTACCTGGTGCCGCGGGTCGGCTATCCGGACCCTGAGACCTTCGAGGCTGCCCGTGCTGCACTGGCCGAGTTGCACGACCGGCTCTGGGAGGAGACCGGCCTCGGCCCGGAGCGGACCGTGCTCGGCGGCTTCTCGATGGGTGCGGTGATGAGCTACGCAACGGCGTTGAGCGCCGAGCGGCCGGCGGCGGCGGGCATTCTCGCCTTCAGCGGCTTCGTGCCGACGGTCGACGGTTGGCAGCCCGCGCTCGCCGATCGCTCCGGCACTCGCGTCTTCGTCAGTCACGGCAGCCGCGACCCGGTGATCGGCATCGAGTTCGCCGAAGCGGCGCGGGCGCTGCTGGAGGAGGGCGGCCTCGACGTCGTCTACCGCACCTCGGAGCTGGGCCATCGGATCGACCCCGCGCACCTGCGCGAAGCCGCTACCTGGCTCGGTGAGACGCTCGGCTAGCGTGATGACGATGCGAGCGATGATGCCGGTGATGGGCGGCCCGGCGTTCGCGGCGAGCACGTTCGCGTCGCCGCCGAGATTCGCGTTCTTCGGCTTCTTCTTCCGCTTCGGTTTCCTCGCAGGATTCTTCTTCGGCGCCGCATTCGTCGCCTTCTTCGGCGGCTTCGGTGCCTTCGGCTTCTTCGCTTTCGCCGCCTTCTTCTTCGGCTTCTTCGTCTTCGGGTCCGGCCTGGAGGCCAAGGGTGCCGACCGCAGGTGAGGAAGGCAGGCTGAACGCGTGCGCGGAGGCGGCAGCGGCGAGCAGCAGCAGCGAGAGCAGCAGCAGTACGAGGAGGAAGGGCAGTCTGCGCATCCGGCTCCTTTGATCGGAGCCGGAGGCCCCGGCCTTTAGCCCGGTGGACTCTCGTCCAGCACGCCCTCGAGCTCGAGCAGGGCCTGCTTCATCGGCAGCCCGCCGCCGTAGCCGCCGAGGGCGCCGCCGGTGCGCAGGACCCGGTGGCAGGGCACGACCAGCGGGATCGGGTTGCTGCCGCAGGCGGTGCCGGCGGCGCGGACCGCGCGCTCGTTGCCGGCCCTGCGGGCCATCTCGGTGTAGGTGCGGGTCTGGCCATAGGGGATGCGGTCGATCGCCCGCAGGACCCGCTGCCGGAAGCCGCTGCTGAGCTGCCAGTCCAGCGGCAGGTCGAAGCGGTCGAGCTTGCCCTCGAAGTAGAGCTCGAGCTCGCGGCGCGCCTCGTCGAGCTCGGCCGGTGCCTCCAGCACCCGCGGCGAGACCCGCTCGGCGAGGTCGACGAGTAGCTCGTCCGCGTCCTGGTTGGGCAGGCCGACCCGCACCAGCCCCCGCCGCGTCCGCGCCAGCAGCAGCGGGCCGAACGGCGAATCGGCGCTGGTGTAGGCGACGTCGAGCAGTCCCTCCTCGGCGGCCTGCAGCTTGAATCGTTCGATCGCGGCGTCGGTTGCGGTGCTCACGCCAGCTCCTTTCGCAGTCGTTTCAGTCCCTCGTGCAGGCTCCGCCGCGCCGCCTCCGACGAGCAGCCGAGCGCGGCGGCGATCTCGGCGTGGGGGAGGTCGCTGCCGTAGCGCAGCGCCACCGCCGCCCGCTGCTTCGGCGGCAGCGCCCCGACAGCGGCCCAGAGCTCCTCGTCGGGCTCGGGGATGGCGTCGGCGACCGCGCGCGCGGCCGGCTCGGCCACCGGCAGCGGCGCCCGGCCGTTGGCGCGGTGGTGGTCGATCGCCTTGCGGTGGGCGATCGTCAGCAGCCAGCCGCGCAGGTTGCGGTCGTCTTTCAGCCGGGGATAGGCGCGCAGGGCGGCGAGGAAGGTCTCCTGGAAGCAGTCCTCGGCGCCGTCGCGGCCGACGGCACCCTGCAGGATCCCCATTACCGCGGCGGAATGGTCGTCCAGGACGGTTTGAAACGGCGGCAACGAGGTCACTCTGTGGGATTAAACGTGCCGGCGCGAGAAAACGTGAGATCGCCTGTTCCTTTTGGTCGCCATGGCGCCAACGGGAACAACGGAGCGGTGATCTAGGGTGGCGCGATGACCGAGTCGACGGCCGAAGTCGAGGAGCTGGTCGAGCGCGCCCTCGCCGAGGACCTGGGAGAGGGGGACGTCACCTCCGAGGCGACCGTTCCCGCGGAGACGACCGCGCGGGCGCGGATCGTGCAGAAAGAGCCCGGCGTCGTCTTCGGCCTCGCCCTGGTCGCCGAGGCTATGCGCCGATGCGGGGTCGAGCACGTCGACAGCCTGCTGGTCGAGGGGCAGTGGCGGGAGGATGTCCCGGCCGAGGTGCTGATCGCCTCCGGGCCGGCGCGGGGCCTGCTCGCGGCGGAGCGGACCGCGATCAACTTCCTCGGCCACCTCTCCGGGATCGCGACCCTCACCGCCCGCTACGCCGAGGCGGTGGTCGGCACCGGCGCGACGATCCTCGACACCCGCAAGACGACGCCGGGCCTGCGTCGCCTGGAGAAGGCGGCGGTCGCGGCGGGCGGCGGGATCAACCATCGCCTCGGGCTCTACGACGCGATCCTGATCAAGGAGAACCACATTGCCGCCGCCGGGGGCCTGGCGAAAGCCGTCCACGCCGCCCGCACCGCCCAGCCGGAGATGGCGGTCGAGGTCGAGGTGCGCGACCTCGACGAAGCCGCCTACGCGCTCGGCACCGGAGCCGACCGCCTGCTGCTCGACAACATGAGCCTCGATTCGATGCGGGAAGCGGTCGCCCTGCGCGACCAGACCGCCGGCGAGCAGGCGGTCTCATTGGAGGCCTCGGGCGGAATGAACCTCGAGAACGTTCGCGAGGTGGCCGAGACCGGCGTCGAGTTCATTTCGATCGGCGCCCTCACCCACTCGGCGCCGACGCTCGACTTCTCGATGCTGCTCGAGCTCAGCTGATCGCCGGCCTCGGTCGGCCCTCAGCCGGTCTTCGTGGTCTGGCATGCCGGGATCGCCGAGCTGGCAGTGCTGATCCTCATACGCCTCACCTCCTGGGGGACTGGTAGCGAGGGTGTCCTCGACTGCAGATGCCGCAAGAAGGTTACTCCAATAATACTGAGCGATTGAAACACGCTCTATCTTTTAAGCAGATACTCACTAGCGAGGAGGACCGAATTCGTCCGATGGCTACGCGACTTGGCAGGAAGAAACTGGCACCCGACGACCAACGGCTGCTGATGGCCCTGGGGCATCCGGTCCGGGCGGAAGCGCTCGGCATACTCAACACCCGCGTGGCCAGCCCGGCCGAAATCGCCCGCACACTCGGGCTGGACGTCTCGAACGTCGCGTACCACGTGCGGCGACTGCTCGAGTACGAATGCGTCGAATTGGTCAACACCCGCGCCGCGCGGGGGGCAACCGAGCACTTCTACCGCGGCCTCGCCCACAGGTACCTCGACGCGAGCTTCTGGGAAAAGCTCAGCGGCAGCATCCGCAGCGCGATCAGCTTGACCGCCCTGCGGATCGCCTTCGGGGCGATCCGGGACGCGGTTCTCGCCGGCACCTTCGATCGGCGCAAAGACCGGCATCTCTCGGTCGTCACCTACGACCTCGACGGCCAGGCCTGGGAGGAAATCTCGGCCCTCTACGACGAGACGCTCGATCGCACGATGGAGATCGCCGTCGAGTCGGCCGAGCGGCTCAGCGCCGGCAAACCGCGCGGCAAGGGGCTGCGGGCGACGTTCGTCCAGGTCGCCTTCGAGTCGCCGTCGAGCGCAACCCCCAGCAGTCCCACGCCCTGAGCCTCACTTCAGCAGTTTCGAGAGGCGCCGGTCCTTGAGGACGCGGCCGCCGGTCTGCTCCCGCGGGCAGTAGTTGGTCTGGTGCTCGGAGAAGAAGACGGCCTCGATCATGGCGCCGCAGCGGGGGCAGGGCTCGCCCTCGCGCTTGTGCACCCGCAGCGGCATCGGCACCTTGTCGGGGACCTCGGGGCCGATCGTCGCCTCGTAGTGGTCGATCGCGTCGCCGAGCACGTGCAGCGCGGCGTGGAGGCGCTCGACCTCCCCGGGGTCGAGCTCCGACCCCTTCTTGAACGGGGAGAGGCGCGCCTCCCAGAGGATCTCGTCGACCCAGGAGCGGCCGATCCCGGCGATGTCTTTCTGGTGGCGCAGGAGGGGATGGAGGTGGCGCGGCTTATCGACCGCGGCGGTGAGCTTGGCGAGCGGAGGAGGCGGCCAGGCCTCCGGTCCGAGGCTCGCCACCATCTCGTCCTCGGCGACCGCGTCGGTCGGCAGCAGCTTCGCCCAGGCCCGCTGCTTGGTTCCGAACTCGCGCAGCCGCAGCTCCCGCCCGTCGCCGAGCCGGATCAGCACCCGCGAGGCCTTGTCTTTGAGCGAGGCGCGCTTGTCGAAGACGCGCAGCCGCCCTGCCGACATCAGGTGGACCAGCAGCGCCAGGTCGCCGAACTCGACCACCGGCATCTTGCCGACCCGCCGGACCGCGGTCACCTTGCGACCGGCCAGCGCCTCCAGCGGCGGGTCGAAGGTCTTCATCACGTTCATCCCCGGCGCCAGCGCCGACTCGACCTCGGCGCCGCGCAGGGCGGAGTCGAGGCGGCGGGCGACGATCTCGACCTCGGGCAGCTCGGGCATCGCTCAAAGGCTACGCGGAGGACCGAGGCGCTTTTCCCAACCTCTGGTTTGGAAAAGCGCCTCGCCGGCCAGCCACGCTCTCCTCTAGACTTGTGAGACGTTCATTCGACCGGTCCGGACGCTGTCCCGCCGGCGAACATCAGGAAAGGAAGGGCTCATGCAGGAGCTCCCGACGATCCAACCCACTTCCGTCCCGGAGCCGAGCCCGGAGGAGATCGCTGAGATCAGCGAGGAGGTTCGCGCGCTCGCCGAGCAGCGCAACGCCGTCATCCTCGCCCACAACTACCAGCTGCCCGAGGTCCAGGACGTCGCCGACTACCTCGGCGATTCGCTCGGCCTCTCGCGCCAGGCCGCCGCGACCGACGCCGAGGCGATCGCCTTCTGCGGCGTCCACTTCATGGCCGAGACGGCCTCGATCCTCTCGCCGGGCAAGAAGGTGCTGATCCCCGACCTCGACGCCGGCTGCTCGCTCGCCGACTCGATCGACGCCGACCAGCTGCGCGCCTGGAAGGCCGAGCACCCGGGCGCCCTGGTCGTGATGTACGTCAACACCTCGGCCGAGGTCAAGGCCGAGACCGATTACTGCGTCACCTCCTCCAACGCGGTCGACGTCGTCCGCCACATCTGGGCCGAGCACGGGCCCGACCAGGAGATTCTCTTCGGGCCCGACATGTGGCTCGGCGCCTTCGTCGAGCGCGAGACCGGGCTGGTCGAAGAACCCGAGCGGCGCGGCCGCTTCCACATCTGGGACGGCGAGTGCCACGTCCACGCCGGGATCAAGCCGCTCGACATCGCCCGCACCCGCGAAGAACACCCGGACGCCGAGTTCCTGATCCACCCCGAGTGCGGCTGCAGTACTCAGGCGATGGAGTACGTCGCCGCCGGCGACATCGACCCCGAGGGGGTCCACATGCTCTCCACCTCGGGCATGCAGCGCCACGTCGAAGCCCACCCCGACGGCGAGTTCGTCGTCGCCACCGAGAACGGGATGCTCTACCCGCTGCAGCAGGCCGCGCCCCGCGCCCACCTGATCGAGGCCAACCGGATGGCCTTCTGCAAGTACATGAAGATGATCACGCTGCCGAAGCTGCGCGATTCGCTGCGCGACCTCAAGTTCGAAGTCAGCGTTCCGCCCGAGATCGCCGAGCGCGCGAGGGTGCCGATCGAGCGCATGGTCGCGATCGGCTAGCCCTGAGGTTTTCACGCAGCTTTTAACTCGCTTTTCGCTTCCTTTGCCGAACCCGGAGCAAGCTGTCTCCGTACCCCTCGGAAAGGAAGCAGAGATGACCAACCGCAGAGCCAAGATCGCAGCCGGCGCCACCGTCGTCGGGCTGGGGGCGCTCGGTGGGGTGGCGCTGGGGAGCAATCCCGGGATGCCGGCGGCCACGCAGCAGCTGGCGAGCAATGGCCGCTCCGCGGTCGTCACCGGCGCCAGCGGCGCGGCCACGGTGCCGGTGACCCAGAACGCGGCGAAGCACTCGACGCGGCCGCCGATCGTCACCCGCGCCAGCGGCGGCGGAGCCGGGACCAACTTCAGCGAGGAGGATTGAGCGTGACTTCGAGCAAGCAGAGAATCCTGGTGGTCGCCAACCGGACCGCCGATTCGCCCGAACTGATCGCCGCCCTGCGGCGACAGAGCGAGCGGGCGCCGTCGAGCTTCACCCTGCTGGTGCCGGCGGTGCCGCACGGCCTCGCCTGGGCGGCCGACATGAAGGCCGGCTGGTCGGAGGCGGTGGGGCGGGCCGAGCGTCCCGGTCACCCAGGTGAGTGCCCAGGCGCTGCGCCGGCCACTGCCGGGACCCGCGCGCGAGCCTGCCGTCGCCGCCTGAGCTCAGTCGTCGTGCCCGCTGCGCTCCTCGCCTCCGCCTTCGGCCGGGCCTGACGGTTCGGCAGCTTCTTCGCCCGGAGGCAAGGCTTCTTCGGGTCGGGTTGCGCTCGGCGGCAGCGCTTCTTCCTCCTGTCCGCGGTCGTGTCTCTTGGCGTGCGGCTTTCCTTCGGCGGGCACTCGCAGCGACGGCGCCAGTGAGTCGCCGGCCGAGACCGATTCGCTGGCGATCCCGATCTGCTGGCTGGTCAGGTTGGCGGCGGCGATCGCGACGCCGATCGCGATCGCCAGACCGGCGAGCGCCAGCAGGATCCATTTCGCGGTCGCCGAGATACTCATGACGGTACCTCCGCCGCCGCGAGTTCGATCGCCGCTTCGAGGCCGCCGTCCTCGCGATTGCGCAGCTGCACGTCGCCGCCCCATTGGCGGGTCAGCTCGCGGGCGATGGCCAATCCGAGGCCGGTTCCCTTCGCCCCGCGGCGGCCGGCGCTGCCGCGGCTGAAGCGTTCGAACACGGCCTCCTCCTCGCCTGGCTCGAGCCCGGGCCCTTGGTCGAGGACCGCGATCTGGCCGGGGCCGGAGCGCAGCGTCACCGTCGTGCCCGCGGGCGAGTAGGTGAGGGCGTTCTCGACCAGGGAGTCGAGCGAGCGCTCGAGGTCGGGGCCCGCGCACCAGCCCACGGCGGGTTCCTGGGCGACGACGCCCAGCTCGATCCCGCGCTCGGCCGCCGCCGCCCGCCAGCGCTCCGCCGCCCGCTCGACCGCCCGCCCGAGGTCGATCCGCTCGCCCGGCAGTTCGTGCTCGCCGGCGCGGCTGAGGATCAGCAGCTCGTCGACGATCAGCGAGAGCCGGTCGATCTCACCCATCGCGGCGCCGAGCTCGCGTTCGGTCGAGCGGTCGCCGCGGAAGCGTTCGGCCAGGTTCTCGAGCCGCAGCCGCAGGCCGGTCAGCGGCGTGCGCAGCTGGTGCGAGGCGTCGGCGACGAAGTCCTGCTGGACCCGCAGCAGCCGCTTGATCCGCTGCGTCATCTCGTTGAAGGCGCGGGAGAGCGAGCGCTGCTCGGTGCTGCCCTCGACGGCGACGCTGGTGTCGAGGTCGCCCTCGGCGACGCGGCGGGCGGCGCCGTCGAGACGGCGGATCGGGCGGGCGATCTGCGCCGCGATCAGCGCCCCCGCGATCACCCCGAGCAACAGCACCACCGCGGCCAGGGCGGCGACATCGAGGATCGAGGTCTTCACCGCCCGGTTCACCGCGTCGATGCTCTGGGTGATGCGGACGGCGCCGATCGGCCGCCCGCGGTCGAGGACCGGGACCGAGGTGGCGAGGATTTCTTCGCCGAGCGTTTCGCTGTTGCGGGTGATCTGCTCGCCGTGCCCTTCGAGCGCCGCTTCGACCTCGGGCCGGTCGTCGTAGCTGCGCCCGAGCTCGGTCCCGGCGGAATCGGCGAGCAGCTGCCCGGCGGCGTTGACGACGATCACCCGGCCGCGGACGCTTTCGGCGGATTTCTGGGCGATCCGCCGCAGCGGCAGCGTCTGCGGCGGCTTGACGAACTCGGTGGCGCTGGTCGCGACCACCTCGGCCTGGCTGCGGGCCTGGCCCTTGACCTCGCTGTCGACGCGGTCGCGCAGGCTCAGCGCCAACGGCACGCCGAAGGCGATCAGCGCCAGCAGGAGGACGTAGGCCAGCGCCAGCAGGAGGGTAGCCCGGAGGCTTACTTTTCCCCGTCCTTCGGCGCGGCGAAGCGAAAGCCGACGCCGCGCACCGTCTCGATGTAGGTCGGGTCGGCCGGGTCGTCCTCGAGCTTGCGCCGCAGCCAGCCGACGTGGACGTCGAGCGTCTTGGTCGAGCCGAACCAGTTGGTGTCCCAGACCTCCGCCATCAGGTCCTCGCGGGTGACCACCTGGCCCGCGTTGCGCATCAGCATCGCCAGCAGGTCGAACTCCTTGCGCGAGAGCTCCAGCTCGGTGCCGCGGAAGCGGGCGATCCGGGCGCCGGGATCGAGCTCGAGCTCGCCGACGCTGACCGGCTTGCGGAGCTCCTCGCGGGAGCCGTCGTCGCGCGGCGCGCTGCGGCGCAGCACCGCCCGGATGCGCGAGATCACCTCGGCGGCGCTGAAGGGCTTGACGACGTAGTCGTCGGCGCCGAGCTCGAGCCCGACGATCTTGTCCATCTCGGTCCCGCGCGCGGTCAGCATCACGATCGGCACGTCGGAGCGTCGGCGCAGTTCACGGCAGACGTCGCGGCCGTCGCCGTCGGGGAGGGCGAGGTCGAGCATCACCAGGTCGGGGCTCTCGGAGTCGGCGAGCGCCAGCGCCCCGGCGGCGGTGCCGGTGACGAGGGCTTCGAAGCCGGCCCGGCGCAGCGCCTCGGCAAAGGGCTGGGAGATCGATTCCTCGTCCTCGACGACGAGGATGCGACCGCCTGGGGACTGGTTGGCCATGGCTCAACTGTAGGGCCTGGTCCGGGCACTTCCGCCCGCACTACGCAGGTTTTGCCAGGGCTTTACTCCCCGCTTTCCCGCGCTTGAAGGGGCCTCGCGCACACTGCCCTCGCAAGCCGGACAACAGGGGGATCACCGTGAAGAACACCAAAGCCAAAGTCGCAACCGGAGCCACCGTGGTCCTCCTCGGAGGACTGGGCGGTCTGGCTCTGAGCCAGGGCAACAAGGCTCCGAGCAAGCCGGTCGCGGACAAACCCATGGTCCGCACCAAAGTCATCCGCCGCACGATCCACGTCACCAAGCACGCGAAGCCGAAACACCCGCCCGCGGGCGGCGGCGCCGGCGGCGTCTACGGCGGCGGCTCGAGCGGCTCCTACGGCAGCGCCAGCACCGGCGCTTCCTCCGCGGGCGCCTCCGGGACCTCCTCCTACTCCTCTTCGCCGGTCGGCACCTCCAGCAGCGGCGCCTCCTCGGCTCCGACCGGCTCCGGCTCCGGCAGCGCTCCGGTCACGACCCACAGCAGCGGCGGCGGCTCGCACAGCCACTCCGGCGGCTCCGGCGGCGGCCACGTGACCACGCACTCGAGCGGCGGCGGTTCCCATCATGGGAGCGGCGGCTCCGGCGGCGCCCCGGTCTCGACCGGCTCGAGCGGCGCCAACGCCGGCTCCGGCGGCGGCGCGGCCACCGCCCCGGTCTCGACCGGCGCCAGCGGCGCCAGCGCGGGCGGGGGCAGCGCCAGCACCCCGGTCAGCACCGGCGCCAGCGGCGCGGGCGGCGGCGGTGGCGGCGAGGTCGAGCACGAGGGCGGGGGCGGCCACGATGACTGAGGCCGCCGCCCGCTCCAGGCGCCCGCGCGCGAGCCTCGTCTTCTGGGGGTCGATCCTCCTCTTCGCGGCGCTCTTCGCCTTCCTCACCTACCGCTTCGCGGTCGAACAGGAAGCGAGCCGGCCGACCGCCCAGGCGGTGCAGGTGCGCAAGCTGATCAAACGCCGCGTGGTGACGACGATCGTCCCCACCCCGGGGCAGAACACCGTCAGCAGCGGCCCCGTCAGCAGCTCCGGTTATTCGTCGAGCAGCGCAGGAGCGGTGGTGACCAGCGCCTCATGACCGAACACGACCTCACCTTCGACGCGATGGGCAGCCACGTGCGGCTGCTGATCGGCGAGCCCGGTCCGGGGATGCCCCCCGCCGCGGCCGCCGCCGAGCAGGGCCGGCGCTTCGTCGAAGACTTCGACGCCACGCTCTCGCGCTTCAAGCCCGACAGCGAGCTGACGCGGCTGAACGCCGACGGGCGCGAACGGGTGCCGGCCTCGGAGCTGATGCGGCGCGCGGTCGAGGCCGGCGTCTTCGCCGCCGAGCGCAGCGGCGGCCTCGTCGACCCGACCCTGGTCGGCGAGATCGAGGCGGCCGGCTACGTCGCCTCGCGCGCCGGGATGGCCGGGCTGCCGCTGAGCGAGGCGCTGGCCGACGCGCCCGGCCGCCGGCCGGCGAGCCCGCGCCCCGAGCAGCGCTGGCGCGGCTTCGAGGTCGACGACGAGCGCGGCGAGGTGGTCCGCCCGCCCGGCCTGCGCTTCGACACCGGCGGCACCGGCAAGGGCCTCGCCGCCGACATGCTCGCCGCCAACCTGCGCGGCTACTCGCGCTTCATCGTCGACTGTGGCGGCGACATCCGCATCGGCGGTGGCGACGCCCTGGTCCATCCCTACGAGGTCTTCGTCGAACACCCGATCAGCGGCGATCGCGCCCACGTGCTGCGGCTCGGCTCCGGCGGCGTCGCCACCTCCGGGATCAACATCCGGATCTGGCGCGACGCCGAGGGCCGCTACATGCATCACCTGCTCGACCCGGCGACGGGAGAGCCCGCCTGGACGGGGTTGGTCGGCGCCACCGCGCTCGGCGACTCTGCCCTGGAAGCCGAGACGCTCTCGAAGGCGGCGCTGCTCTCCGGGCCCCAGCGCGGCCGCGAGATCCTCGCCGAGCGCGGTGGCGTCCTGATCCACGACAGCGGCCGCGCCGAGCTGATCGGTCCGCTTGCGGTCGCGCCCCGGATCCGCCTGCCCGAGGTGTCGCGATGAGCGCCGCCGTCGTCACCTCCTCCAGCGGCGCCGCCGCCGCGACCGAAGTCCTGCAGAGCCACGGCTGGTGGCTCGCCAGCCGCGCCTCCGGCCTCGTCGCCCTGGTCCTGGTCACCGTCTCCGTCTTCCTCGGGCTGGCGATGGCGGGCAAGGTGATGCGCCGCCCGGGCCTCTCGAAGAAGCTGATGGCCCTGCACGAGCAGACCGCGCTCGCCGGCCTGGTCGCGATCGCCGTGCACGGCATCGCCCTGCTCGGCGACCCCTGGCTGCACCCGGGCGTCAGCGGCATCGCCGTCCCCTTCACGATGGGGTTCAAGCCGCTCTTCACCGGCCTCGGCATCGTCGGCGGCTACCTCGCCGCCCTGCTCGGCCTCAGCTACTACTTCCGCCGCCGCGTCGGCGCCAAGCTCTGGCGCAAGGCCCACCGGGCGACCGTGGTCGTCTACCTGCTCGGCCTCGTGCACGCGCTCGGCGCCGGCACCGACGCCACCGCGGTCTGGTTCCGCTGGTGGGTCGTGCTGACCACGCCGGTCATCGCCGGCCTCTTCGTCTACCGCGTGCTGTCCGGCAGGGCCAAGAAACAGGCGCGGGCGGCGCGGCCGCAGCGAGCGCGCCCGGCCGGACCTGGTGCGCATATCCCCACCCCAGTTCTGGAGGAGGCATGATGAGTGGCGACGGAATCCTGATCGTCGGCGGCGGTCTCGCCGGCCAGCGCTGCGCCGAGACCCTGCGGCGGCGCGGCTACGAGGGCCGGGTGCGGATGCTCTGCGGCGAGAGCGAGGCGCCGTACGATCGGCCGCCGCTCTCCAAGGCGGTGCTGGCCGGGACCGTGGAGGAGGGCTCCGTCGCCTTCCGGCCGGCCGGCTGGTACGAGGAGAACGAAGTCGAGCTGCTGCTCGGGACCCGGGCCGAGGGGCTCGAGCCGGGCGCGCGCCTGGTCGTCCTCGCCGGCGGCGAGCCGCTGCCTTACGGCAAGCTGCTTATCGCCAGCGGCGGCGAGCCGCGCCGCTTGCCCTTCCTCGAAGGCTTCGAGAACGTCCACTACCTCCGCACCCTCGCCGACTCCCGCCGGCTCGGGGCCGAACTGGTCCGGGGGGTGAAGCTGGCAATCGTCGGCGCGGGTTTCATCGGGCAAGAGGTAGCGGCGACCGCGCTCGGGCTCGGCGCTGAGGTGACCATCGTCGAGGCGATGGAGGTGCCGCTGGCGCCGATCCTCGGCGCCGAGCTCGGTCGCTGGTTCGCGGACCTGCACCGGGAGGAGGGCGCCCGGCTCCTGACCGGAGCGATGCTGGAGGGCGCCCGCGGCAGTGGCCGCGTCGAGCAGCTGCTGCTGGCCGACGGCACGGCAATCGACTGCGACGTCGTCGTCGCCGGGATCGGGACGGTCCCCGCCACCGGCTGGCTGCGCGGCAGCGGCCTCGGCGAGCGCGGGGTGGAGGTCAACGTCCAGGGTCGCACCTCGCTTGCCGACGTCTTCGCCGCCGGCGACGCCTCGATCCCCTTCGACCCGCGCTTCGGCGCCCATGCCCGCACCGAGCACTGGGACGCCGCCGCCTGGCAGGGCGCCGCCGCGGCGAAGGCGATGCTGGGCGAGGAGCCGGGGGCGCCGCCGCTGCCGAGCTTCTGGAGCGACCAGTACGGGGTCCGCATCCAGTCGGTCGGCCACCCCCACCACGGCGACTCGGTCGTCCTCGACGGCGACCCGGCCGGCCGCGACTTCGAAGCGGTCTTCCTGCGCGACGAGGCTCCCGTCGCCGGCCTCACCGTCGGCCGTCCCCGCGCGATCCCCGCCCTTCGCAAGCGAATCGAGGCCGGCCACCGCGCCGCACTCGAACAGGAGGAGGTACCCGCATGACCTACGTACCGGTAGTCGACCCCGACGAGTGCAGCGCCCACGGCGACTGCGTCGAGATCGCCCCCCAGGTCTTCCGCCTCGACGACACCGCCGTCGTCATCGGCACCGGCCCCGACGACCTGATCCTGGAAGCCGCCGAAGCCTGCCCCGCCGTCGCGATCTCGGTCGTCGACCAGGAGACCGGCGAAACCGTCTTCCCCTGAGCGGTGCGCCTTTTGTCGGTTATTTCGACATAAAGCGCACCGCCGCTCCGGAATCCGTCGTATAAATAAACAGGAGAGTTTCTTCAATGAGTTAGCGTCCTCGCTCTCTGGCGCCGAGTGAGGGGAGGAGTCGATGGCCGGACAGGTTCGGCGGGTGAGCGCTTGGCGCCCGGACGGCAGCTCGGAGGTGGTCGAGCCGGCGCAGCTGGGCGAGCACGGGGAATTCCACTGGTTCGAGTTGACCTGCGGAGCGGATCAGGCCGATCGGGTCATCGAGGCGATCGGCCGGCTGTGCCCGGGGCTGACGGAGGCGATGCTGGACGATCTCCTGACCCCTGACGAGCAGCCGGAGGGGGAGCGCTACCCGGGAAACATCCGCCTGGCCTCCTCGTTCAGCGTGCGTCCCTGGCGGCCCGAAGAGCACAGCGAACGCGGCAAGCCGCAGGGGGTGGGGGTGCTCCGCTTCCAACCGGTCGAGCTGCTCGCCGGTGAGAGCTGGCTGGTCACCTGCTGGCACCCGGAACGGGTCTTCAAGGGCTCGGCGCAGCTGGACGAGGACCTGCCGCCGGGGGATGCCGACCTGCTGTTCGAGGCGGTCTCGAAGCGGTGGAAGCGGAAGCCGGGCCGCGGCGCGGGCGACCTCGGCGTCTCGGTGATGCACGAGCTGGCGCTGACCTATGCGCCGGCCCACCGCGCTCTCCACATCTGGCTCGAGGATTGGGAGCTGAGCCTCTACATGGACGACGACCTCGACAACCACGATCAGCTTCCCGAGCTGTGGGGTCTGATGGCGATCTTGCGCGACTGGCTCAACCCGCTCAACCAGCCGGGATTGCGCGCCGATCCCGACAAGGCGTGGCTGCCGGTTTCCGATCACGAGGCGGTGATCGAGGTCGACGAGCGCATCGACAAGGCGCTGGCGGCGCTGAGCAGGCTGAGCGACACCCTGCGGCAGTCCTTCGGCCTCCTTCACCTGGAGCAGACGGAGGAGCAGCGCCGCCACAGCGAGCGGATGCAGCATCGGGTCGAGCTGATCGCGGCGGGTTTCCTTGTCCCCACCTTCATCGTCGGCCTTTACGGGGCGAATACCTGGGTCCCCGGGCAGGGCCGCCACTGGGGCTTCTGGGTGATGGTCGTCGTCCTCGTCGCGCTGAGCGCGCTGGTCGTCGCCTGGGTCTGGCGGACGCAGGAGCGCGCCGAAGCCGAGCAGATGGTGGCCGCCGCCGAGCGGAAGCGGATGCGCGACGAACTGCTCCGCGGGCCGAGCAGTGCACCTTTTCCGTGAAATATGCGGATAAAGGGCACCAAGCGCACCGCGGCGGCGCCGGGTAAAGCCTTGGCAAAATCTGGTCGTCTTTCAGGGGAGATTTAGGGATTCGGCGAATCCTCGAGAGATGACTACTCCCCGCCCCCGGGCAGTCGTGGTCGGCTCGCTCACCCTGTTCGTCGTCCTCTTCGTCGTCCTCACCTTCGAGCTCAGCGCCAGCGCAAGCACGAAGGCCCAGAAGACGCAGGCGGCGGCGAAGGCGCGGCCGGCGCCGGCTGAAATCGGGACCGACACCGAACCCGAAGTCGTCGAAGAAGTGCCGGGCGGATACGCCGAACCGGAAGAACCGGCGGCCGGGCACGTCGAAGCGGAAAGCGAATACGTCGAACCGGAACCGGAATACGCGGAACCCGAAGTCGAATACGTCGAACCCGAAGTCGAAGAAGTCCCGCCCGTAGTCACCTCCAGCTCGTGATCGAAGCGATCCCGCACACGCTCTCGACCCAGGGCTGGTGGATCGTCAGCCGCAGCTCGGCGATGGTCGCCTTCGTCCTGGTCACCGCCGCCGTCTTCCTCGGCCTGACGATGGCGAGCAAGCCGGTCCGCAAACCGGGCTTCGCGAAAACGATGCGGGCCCTGCACGAGCAGACCGCGCTCGCCGCCCTGGTGGCGATCGGCATCCACGTCTTCGCCGTCTTCGCCGACCCCTGGCTGAAACCGGGGGCGGCGGGGGTGGCGATCCCGTTCGTCCTCAGCCTCAACCGCTTCTGGAACGGGATCGGCGTGATCGCCGCCTACATGGCGTTCCTGCTCGGCCTCAGCTTCTACCTGCGCAAGCAGATCGGCCCAAAGCTCTGGCGCTCGGCCCACCGCGCGACGATCGTCGTCTACGTCCTCGGCCTCTTCCACGCCCTCGGCGCCGGCAGCGACACCGGCTCGCTGCTCTTCCTCGGCTTCGCCGCGCTCACCGCGGTCCCGATCGCGATCCTCTTCGTCTACCGCCTCGGCGTCAGCCGCCGCAGCAGCGAACGCCGCCACCGCGCCGCCCGCGAAAAGGGTCGCGCCGCCGCCCGCGCCCGCCTCGACGACGCCATCTACGACACCGCCTGAGCCGCCGCAAGATCGGCTGCGTGGGCGCGATCTTGCAGGGTCGGAGGCCCGCAGGAGTCACCCTGTCCTCGCAGAAGGCACCCCCCGCATGCGCAGATCGAAGAAGAACAGAGGCGGCAGCCCGGAGCCGCGGCGCCCCCGTGGCCGCCGCGCCCCGATCATCGAGCTGACCGACGTCACCAAGGTCTACCCGGGCGGACACATGGCGCTCGACCGGATCTCGCTGGGGATCGGCCGCGGCGAGTTCGTCTTCCTCGTCGGCCCGACCGGTTGCGGCAAGTCGACGCTGATCAAGATGCTGATCCGGGAGCTCGACGCCACCGAAGGCTCGGTCAGGATCGCCGGCAAAGACATCGGCAAGCTGCCGGAGAAGAAGATCCCGCTGCTGCGCCGCAACATCGGCACCGTCTTCCAGGACTTCAAGCTGCTGCCCAACCGCACCGTCTACGACAACGTCGCCTACGCCCTGCAGGTGATCGGCGCCAGCCGCGCCGAAATCCGCGAGCAGGTGCCGGCGACGCTGCGCCTGGTCGGCCTCTCGACCAAGCTCCACAGCTACCCCGACCAGCTCTCCGGCGGCGAGCAGCAGCGCGTCTCGGTCGCCCGCGCCTTCGTCAACCACCCGCCGCTGCTGCTGGCCGACGAGCCGAGCGGCAACCTCGACCCGGTCACCTCGATCGGGATCATGCAACTGCTCTACCGGATCAACAAGACCGGCACCACCGTCGTCGTCGTCACCCACGACCGCGAGATGGTTGACAACATGCAGCGGCGCGTGGTCGAGCTCTACGAGGGCCGCGTCGTCCGCGACGAGGTCTCCGGCGGCTACACCGAGGAGTCGACGACCGAATTCGGGCTGCGGATGCGGGCCGGGATGGGCGTCGGCACCGAGGGCGAGAAGCTGACCAACGGCCACTCCCACCACGACGAGCTGGGCTGAGGAATGGGCCGCATTCTCTTCTTTTTCCAGGAGGCCCTGCGGGCGCTGAAGCGCAACGGCGCCCCTTCGCTGGCGGCGATCGTGACCACGGTCGTCACCGTCGTCCTGCTGGGGATGCTGATCCCGATCTTCCAGACCGCCCAGGGCAAGAGCGAAGAAGTCCGCGACCAGCTGAACGTCCAGTACGCCCTCTACGACGACGCGACCCGGGCGGAAATCAACTCCACCCAGCGCAAGCTGGAAGCGATCCCGCACGTCGCCGACGTCACCTTCATCACCAAGGCCGAGGCGCTGGCGACGCTGAAGAGCGAACTGAAGGACAAGTCGATCGTCGAAGAGCTGCACACGAACCCGCTGCCGGCGAGCTTCGAAGTCAAGGCCGACGACGCCTCCAACCTGCCGTCGATCCGCGAAGCCGTCTACCCGACCGGGAAGCAGGGCAAGGCGATCTCGCCGGTGATCAGCAACGAATTCAACCGCCAGCAGTCGGCGGCGAAGATCGAGAAGGTGACGAGCGCGCTGAAGATCGTCCTCACGGTCCTCACCGCGCTGCTGGTCCTCGCCTCGCTGATGCTGGTCGGCAACACGATCCGGCTCTCGATCTACACCCGCCGCCGCGAGGTCGAGGTGATGCGGCTGGTCGGCGCCACCCGCTGGTTCATCCGCTGGCCGTTCATGATCGAGGGCGTGGTCGTCGGCTTCGCCGGGGGCCTCGTGGCCATACTGATCCTGTGGCTAGGCAAGATCACGATCGTCGACCCGCTCAGCAACTCGATCGGCGTCCTCGCGGCGCAGAACAACTCGACGCTGGGCTTCCCGGCGCTGATCGCGATCCTCTTCGCCGCCTCGATCCTCGTCTCGACGATCGGCTCCGGCGTCACCCTGCGCCGCTTCCTCAAGGTCTGAGGCCGGCGTGAGCGGTCGCGGGGCCGTGGCCTTGGCCGCCGCGCTGCTGGCCTTCCTGGCGGCGGGGCTCTACCTGGGAGGGCACCCCGGCGCCCTGCCCGAACCGCTGCGCGAAGCCTTCGTCGCCGAAACGGGCGGCCTCAGCGCCGAAGCCGCCGAAGCGATCGAAGGCAACTACTACCGCTCGGTCGGCGGCACCGAGCTCAGCAACGCCTCGCTGCAGGGGATGGTCAGGCGGCTTCGCCAGAGCCACGAGGAGGACCACTACTCCGAATACTTCTCCCCGGAAGCGCTGCAGAGCTTCAACCAGCAGATCGAAGGCCATTTCTCGGGGATCGGCTTGACGGTCGTCCCGGTGAAGAGGGGGCTCGGGGTGGCGACGGTTTTCGCCGGCTCGCCCGCCAAGAAGGCGGGGATCGAACCCGGCGACACGATCGTCTCGGTCGAAGGCGAACCGATCGCCGGCAAGAGCCTCACCGAAGCGACGAAGGAGATCAAGGGACCGGAAGGGACCCAGGTGAAGCTCGGAGTCCGCGACCGCAAGACCGGCAAGGTGCGCCGGCTCGAGATCACCCGCGCCGAGGTGACCCTGCCCAATGTCAGCAGCGGCGTCAGGACCGTGAACGGGAAGAAGCTCGGCTACGTCCGCATGCTCAGCTTCAGCGAAGGCGCCCACGCCGAGCTGGCGAAGGCAGTCGAAAAGGTCGGGAGGGAAGGAGCCGAAGGGATCCTGCTCGACCTCCGCCACAACCCGGGCGGCCTGCTCGAAGAGGCGGTCGCGAGCGCCGGCATCTTCCTGCCGAAGGGCGAAGTCGTCGTCCGCACCCGCTCGCGGACCCAGGGCGACAGCGTCCACAGGACCAGCGGCGAGCCGATCGCCAAGCTGCCGGTTGCCGTCCTCGTCGACGGCGGCACCGCCTCGGCGGCCGAGATCCTCGCCGCGGCGCTGCACGACGACGCCGGCTCGACCGTCGTCGGCACCCGCACCTACGGCAAGGGCCTCTTCCAGGAGGAGCAGAACCTGGCCAACGGCGGCGCCCTCAAGCTCTCGGTCGGCGAGTTCTTCACCCCCGACGGGGTAAACCTGGCACAGAGCCATGGCATCCATCCCGAAGTGAAGACCGCCGACGACTCGGCGACGTCCGTTGACGAGGCGAAGCGGCGCGCGCTCGGCGTCCTCGCCGGCCAGGTCGGCTGATGGCCGGCCGCGGCAGGGGCCGGCGCGACCGCGGTCGCGCGGACGCGCCGCCACGGCGCCGCAGCCGTCGCGGCGGCGTCGCCCGGGGGGACCGGCGGGCGCGCGAACGCGAGGCGCAGCGGCCGGCGCGGGAGGCGGTCGCCGAGCTGCTGCGCGAGGAGCTCGGCTTCGGGGGCTTCCGCCCCACCGTCGAGGGGGAAGCGGGGGAAGCGGTGGCCTGGGCCGAGCGCGAAAGCGGCCCGCGGCGGGACCTCACGGCGCTGGCGACCTTCACCGTCGACCCGGCCACCGCGCGCGACTTCGACGACGCTGTCTCCGCCCAGCGCGAGGGGGAGGGGGCGCGGGTCTGGATCCACATCGCCGACGTCGCCGCTCACGTCAAGCCCGGCTCGCTGCTCGACGAAGAGGCGCGGCGGCGCGGCAACAGCACCTACGTGCCGGGGGCCGTCGAGCCGATGCTGCCGCACGCGCTCAGCTCGGAGGCCTGCAGCCTGGCGCCGGGGGTCGAGCGGCTGGCGGTGACGACCGAGGTCGAGCTGGGGCCGGGGATGGAGGTGCGGCGGGCGCGCTTCTACCGCAGCCGCATCCGCTCCGACGCGCGTCTGAACTACGACCAGCTGGACGAGATCTTCGCCGGCCGCGGGCAGCCCCCGGCCGAGGTCGCCGAACCGCTCGCCGCCGCCCGCGCTGTCGCCGCCGGCCTCGGCGAGCACCGCGGCACGACCACGCTCGACGTCGAGTCCTTCGAGCCCGAGTTCGAGTTCGACCTCGAGGGCAACGTGCTGCGCGCCCACGGGGTCGCCCAGACCGAGGCCCACCGCCTGATCGAGCGGCTGATGATCCTCACCAACGAGCAGGTCGCCCAGCTGCTGGAGCGCGAGCGGGTGCCGGCGATCTACCGCGTCCACGCCCAGCCCGACCCGGCGCGGATCGAGCGCCTGCTCGAGCAGCTGGCGGCGCTGGGGGTGCCGACGCCGGCGCTGAAGGGCGGCCTGGCGCCCCGGGAGGCCGGCGCCGTCGCGGCCGAGGCGAGCCGGCTGGTCCGCCGCGAGGCCGAGCGGCGCGGCCACGGCCGCGACGCCTACACCTCGCTGGTCCTGCGCTCGCTCAAGCAGGCCTACTACAGCGAGCGCAACATCGGCCACGCCGGCCTCGGCTCGCCCGCCTACTGCCACTTCACCTCGCCGATTCGTCGCTATCCCGACCTGGTCTGCCACCGGGCGCTGCTGGCGCTGCTGGGCGAGGGGGAGGAGGCGCCGAGCCTGGCCGAGGCCCGCGACGCCGCCGCCGACGCCTCGGCGCGGGAGCGGGAGTCGGCGCAGATCGAGCGCGCGGCCGACGACGTCTGCGCCGCCCACCTGCTCGCCCGCGAGCTCGGCGAGCGCGGCCTCGACACGGTTTTCGAGGGCGAGATCTCCGGCGTGATCCGCTCCGCCGCCTTCGTAAGCTTCAGGGGCGAGCTCGGCGACGTCTACGAGGGGATGCTGCCGGCGCGGCGCCTGCCCGGCGACCGCTACGAGCTCGACCGGGCCGAGGTGGCGCTGGTCGGTCGCGGCACGGGAGGACGCTTCAATCTCGGCGATCCGATATCCGTCCGGGTTGCGGGGGTCGATCCGCCCCGCGGCCGCGCCGAGCTTGAGCTTTCGGGGGAGCCTGACGAATGAGCAAGAAGCAAAAGAAGAAACGAGAGCCCGCCTCGGGTGACGTGGTGACGAATCGCAGGGCCCGCAACAAATTCGAGCTGGTCGAGAAGATGGAGGCGGGGATCGCCCTGCGGGGCTCGGAGGTGAAGGCGCTGCGGGGAGGAAAAGCCCAGATGACCGATGCCTACGCCGTCGTCGAGGACGGCGAGGTTTGGCTTCGCAAGCTGCATATCCCGCCGTATGAGTTCGCCAGCGTCGACGCGCACGAGCCCGAGCGGCCGCGGAAGCTGCTCCTCCACAAGGAGGAGATCGAGCGCCTGATCGGGAAAACCGCTCAAAAAGGCCTAACTTTGGTGCCGACCAGGATTTATTTCAAAGGGCCGCGGGCGAAGGTGGAGCTCGCTTTGGCGCGAAACAAGGAGGGTCGCGACCGCCGTCGCGAGATCGCCGACCGCGACGTCCGGCGAGAGGTCGAGCGCGAGTTCAAGGGAAGGATGCGTTGAGGTTGAAAGTGAGGAATCAGATGGGAGGATTCACGTCGATGCCGATCCGGAAGAGTTTGCCCGCCGCCTGCGCTGGGATCATCGCCGTCGTCATGGCCGCTCCGGCAGAGGCCAACGCGGAATCGTTCCCGAGCAAGGCGAGCAACTACGTGAGCGACCACACCGCCTACTTCGTCGGCGCCCTGCTGGTGGCGATCCTCCTCCTGCTGCTGATCGTCCGCTTCAGCCAGCGCAAAGCCAAGGAAAAGGAAGCGAAGCGGGGAGCGCAGGCGGGGGGCCCGCAGCCGGCCGGCGCGCCGGCGCCGGCGCCCGCTCCTCCCGTCGCCGCTGCCGCGCCGGCGGCCGTTCCGCCGCCTCCCGCTCAGCCCGCGGCTGCCCAGACCGCCGAGCTCTCGGCGGTGCCGCCCGTGCCGGGGCAGGCCCCGCCGGCTCCGGGATCGGTTCCACCGCCGGGCGCCTCGACGCCGCCGCCGGCGCCCGGTGTGGCTCCGCAGCCGCCCAACGAGTCTCCGAAGGATCGCAAGCGCCGCCGGCGCGACGAACAGCGCGCCAAACGGGCGCAGATGCGCGAGGCGCGCAAAGCCGAGCTGCAGCGCCGCAAGGACGAGAAGGCGCAGCGCAAGGCGCAGAAGAAGGGGGAACCGGTTCCGCCGCCCACCGCGGCGGCACCCGGAGCCCCGGCAGCGCCCGGAGCCCCGGCAGCGCCCCCAGCGCCTGAGCCGCAGGCTTCGAAGTCGGGCTTCACCGAGATGAGCCTCTTCGGGCTCAAGCTCGGCGGCAGGAAGAAGAAGAGGGAAGCGGCGCAGGCCGAGCAGCGCCTGGCCGAGGCCCGCGCCGCCAACGAACGGGCGATCGCCGAGGCGCAGGCGGCCGGACAGGCGCCGCCCTCCGGGCAGCTCGCGCCCTGGGAGGAGGCGACGACCGTGCAGCCGCCGACCGGCGGGCCCGCCGCGGCGCCCTCGGTGCCGCCGCCTCCGGTCCCAGGGGGCTCGCCGGCCCCCGGCGAGTACGACCCGGCCCTGGCCGAACAGCGCGTGCGCGACAAGGTCGCCGAGGTGCGCTCCGAGCACGAGCGGATCGGCGCCGAGGCCGAGCGCCGCCTGCAGGCGGCAGAGCAGCCGCAGCAGGGCGGCCGGCCGATCCAGGACGTTCAGCCCCCGGCTCCCCAGACCGTGCCGGCGCCCCAGGTGGACCTCCGCAGCGCCGAGCAGCGGCTGGAGGAGGAAAGGGCCGCTCGCGAGCGCGAGATGAAGGAAGCCGAGGAGCGCCTGCGCCAGATCGAGGAGCGGACCAAAGCCGCCGAAGAGCGCGCCGCCGAGGCGAAACGGCTGGAGCAGCGCCGGGCCGAAGAGGAAGCGCAGGACCGCCGCCTCGAGGAGATGCGGCGCAGCGTCGCCGAAGCCGAAGAGCGGGCTCGCGAGGCCGAGCGCCGGGCGGCAGAGGCCGAGCAGGCCGCCGTCCGCTCGGTCCAGGGCGGGGGAGGCGCACCGCCGTCACCCAGCGGCTTCGAGGCGCCGACGCCGCCGCCCGCGCCGGCCCAGCCCGCCTCCGAGCCCCCGGCACCGGCACCGGTCGCGCCGCAACCGCCGGCGCCCCAGCCGCCGGCTCCATCGTCCGCGCCGCCGGAGCCGCCGCAGTCCTTCGCCCCGCCGACCGCACCCACGCGGGCCGAGACCGAGCCGTTCCAGGCCTCGGCGCCGCCACTGCCGGCGGCCGAGCCCTTCCCGTCGACGGCGCCGCCTCCGGCGGAGTCGTTCAACCCGCCGACGCCGCCTCCGACGGCGGCCGGGGCCCCGGGCTTCGGCGCGCCGCCCCCGTCGCCGCAGGGCAGCGGCGCTCAGATCAACCTCAACACCGTCACCTTCGAGCAGCTCCGCGAAGAGGGCCTCTCGGTGACCCAGGCGACCCGGCTGCTCGCCCACCGCGAGCGTCTCGGCGGCTTCCAGTCGGTCGACGACCTCGACCAGGTGGCGGGGTTCCCGACGGAGATGCTGGACGATCTTAAATCCCGGTCTGCGGTGTAGGGAGCCGGGAGAGAGGTTCGGCGGACAACAGCGGGGAGGGTCCGGCGAACCTCTCTCCCGGCTCCGTCAATCGGCTTCGTACTTCTCCAGCAGCTTCAGCCAGATCTCGCTTCGGGACGGGTAGGGGGCGACTGCGTGCCTTAGCTGAGAGATGGGGATCTCGGCGACGATCGCGAAGGTTGCCGCCTGGAGGAGGTCGGCGGTCTCGAAGCCGGTGAAGGTGGCGCCGACGATCGTCTGCTTCTGGGTGTCGACGACGATGCGGGAGGTGCCGCCGGTTTCGCGGCCCTGGTAGCTGGCGCCGGCGGTGCTGTCGGTCGCGGCGTCGACGGCGCGCGCCTCGATGCCGGCTTCCCGTGCCTGCTCCAGCGTCTTCCCGGCGGCGGCCACCTGGGGGTCGGTGAAGGTGACGCGCGGCGAGCCAAGGCCGTCGGCGATCGCCTCGACCGGGCGGCCGAGCAGGTTCTCGGCGGCGATCCAGGCGTGGTACTTGCCCATGTGGGTGAAGAGGGCGCGCCCGTTGACGTCGCCGATCGCCCACAGCCACTCGCTGCCGCCGACCCGCATCCGGTCGTCGACCTCGAGGTAGCCGTGATCGTTTGCGGTGACGCCCGCGGCATCGAGGTCGAGCTCGGCCGTGTGGGGGACGCGGCCGACGGCGACGAGGATCTCCGCCGCCTCGGCGCTCCCGCCCTCGCTCAGCTGCGCGATCACGCCCGGGTCGCCGGGGCGGACCGATTCGACTTTGGTCCCGGTCCGCACGTCGACGCCGAAGCTCCTGCGCAGCGACTCGGCCACCTCCTCGCCGGCGAAGGCCTCCTCGCGCGAGAGCAGGTGCGGGCCGCCCTCGACCAGCGTCACCTGGGTCCCCAGGCTCGCCCAGGCCTGCGAGAGCTCGCTGCCGACCGGGCCGCCCCCGAGGACGATCATGCTCTCCGGGACGTCCTTGGCGCTGGTCGCGTCGCGGTTGTTCCACGCCCGCACCGAGTCGAGGCCCTCGATCGGCGGCATCGCCGCCTTGCTGCCGCTGGCGACCACGATCGCCTGCTCGGCGACCAGCTCGTCCTCGCCGACGGCAAGCCGTCGCTCGCCGGCGAAGTGGGCCTCGCCGCGGAAGAGGTCGACGCCGCGTTCTTGCAGCCACGGCAGCTGGACCGAGTCGTCCCAGTCGTGGGCGACGGCGTCACGGCGCGCCAGCACCTGCTGTGGCTCGAGCTCGCCGTGCCCGGTCGGGACGCCGGGGATCCGCTTCGCCTCGGCGAGCACGTCCGCCGGTCGCAGCAGCGCCTTCGAGGGCATGCAGGCGTAATAGGAGCATTCGCCGCCGACCAGGTCGCGCTCGAGGATCGCCACCCGCATGCCGCCGTCGGCGAGGCGGCCGGCGCATACCTCGCCCGCGGGGCCGGCGCCGAGGACGATGGCGTCGTAGCTGCGCTGGCTCACCGGGCGCATCCTTTCAGGTCGTTCCGCTCGGCCCGGCACCTGGGTCACATACCCCGGATCACCTACAATCACCAGGCATCGCCAGCACGGGGGCGACAGGCTTCGACGTGGTCGACTCGTGCGAACGGTTGCAGGTCGAGGTTGACGGAGGCCTCGTTAAACCCCGTCACAAACCAATACGTGCGGACCATGAGTTCGCCCTCGCCGCTTAGTTAGAAGCTAAGCGCTGTGAGAGTCGGTCCTCCCTCGCCCACGGGGAGGGGCACCGGCTTCAGAAGTGGGCTCACCCCGGCGGACCGCCCCGCCCGCCAGGGAACATCAAAGGGGCTTTATCTCCCGCAGTGCCCGCCGGCGCGGACCCCGGGAGACGAGAATCAAGCGCCGGCTAAACCTGTAGACACCCTCGCACCGCGTCCGCGGATCCGAGTTCGAATCTCGGCGCCTCCATCGATCGGCCGCTTCTCCGGAGGAGGCGGCTGTTCGCGCTGTCAGGCGGCCTTGGGGAGCTTGGGCCGGCGGGGGAGCTGGTGGATCTCCGCCTGCCTGCCGTGGATCGGCTCGAAGGTGGCGACGGAGAGGAGCACGTAGCTGTAGCCGCAGGGGCAGACCTCGCGGTCGACGTCGTCGAGGTTCTCGACGACGACCTCGGTTTCCCCTTCGCAGGCCGAGCAGACGACGGTGATCTGGAACATGTTTTCGATGGTGGCGGCGGTGCCGGACGGACCTGGGGGGTCAGCCGCTTTCTGCAGGATCCCGTGCCCGGAGCCAGGCCAGCACTTCGGCGGCGTCGCGATCGGGTGGGAAGACCGGGTGGAAGGCCCTGACGATCCGATTCTTCGCGGCGACCAGGGTGAGCCGCCTGTAGAGAGTCATGGCACCGGTCTCGATGTGCTCGCGAGCAGCTCCGAACTTGACCTCGCTGGGGCGGGGTCAAGTTCGGAGTCGTCAGGCGATGCTCGCCGATAGCTCGGGCGGCTTCGCCAGGGTCTGGAAGACGACGCAGTAGCGCTCGGTCAGCTTCAGCAGCGTCGCCAGATCCTCCTCGCCGGCGTCGGCCTCGAGCTCGAATCTGAGGCGGATCGAGCGGAAGCCGACCGGGGCGTCGCGGCCGACCGCGAGGGTCCCCCGGAAGTCGAGGTCGCCCTCGGCGTGGACCCGACCGGACTCCACGGCGATCCCGAGCGAGGTGGCGACCGCGCGCAGGGTCACCCCCGCGCAGGCCGCCAGCGCCTCCAGCAGCATGTCGCCCGAGCACAGCAGCGACCCGTCCCCGCCGCTCGCGGGATGGAGCCCGGCCTCCGCAATCGCCCGCCCGGTGTCGACCGAGCAGCTGACCCCCTCGCCGAGCGTCCCCTCCGCCTTGAGAGTCACCAGCGCACTCTCCGGCTCGTCCCTGTACCTCTCCTTCAAAGGCCCCTGAATCGCCCGCAACTCATCTCGTTCCATCGGCAATCAGCTTAGGCCTATCTCACCACGGGCGGGCACCCTCACGCTCGGTGCGCCAGGCGGGAGCACTCCCGGCGCTCGACGGAGCCGAGGGAGGGGGGTCCGCCGGACCCTCCCCGCAGTTGTCCGCCGGACCCCCCTCCCTCGGCTCCCCCACCGACATCTCAAATGCGTCTCTCCCACCAACCTTCCGAACTCCCTCCTCGGCCTCTCTCGCCTACCTTGGAGACAACATGGCGATCGCGACCGCAACCTCGCTCGACGTCTACGTCGGCGGCAAGCTCCTCTTCGAGGACGTCGGCTTCAAGCTCGAGCCGCGCGAGCGGATGACGCTCTCGGGCCGCAATGGCGCCGGCAAGTCGACGCTGCTGCGGGTGCTGGCGGGCGAGCAGGCGCCCGATGCCGGCTCGCTGAGCGTGCAGCGGGGCGCCCGGGTCGCCCTCCACGACCAACGCCCGCCGCGCGAATCGCAGGCGACGCTGGGCGAGTACGTCTTCTCCGGCCGCGCCGACATGCTCGAGACCGAGGCCGAGCTGGCGCGGCTGGAGGCGGCGATGGGCGACGGCGAGGAGGAGACGATGCGCCGCTACGCCGCCGCCCAGCAGCGGCTCGAAGCCGGCGGCGGCTACCGCTGGCGCGACGACGTCCTGAACGTCCTCCGCGGGCTCGGCTTCGCCGCCGAGCAGGCCGACCGGCCGCTGGCGACCTTCTCCGGCGGCGAGCTGACCCGCGCCTCGCTCGCCCGCGCCCTCGCGACCCGGCCCGACCTGCTGCTGCTCGACGAGCCGACCAACCATCTCGACATCCCCTCGCTGGAGTGGCTGGAGGGCTACCTGGTCGAGATGGACGCCGCCGTCGTCCTCGTCGCCCACGACCGCTGGTTCCTCGAGGCGGTCGGCACCTCGGTCCTCGAGCTGGAGGCGCAGCGGGCTCGCTTCTTCGCCGGCCCCTGGCACGCCTGGCGCCAGGAGCAGGCTAAACGGCAGATCGCCCTCGGCAAGGCGATCGAGCGTCAGGAGGCGGAGATCGCCCGGATGGAGCGCTTCGTCGAGCGCTTCCGCTACAAGGCGACGAAGGCGCGCCAAGCGCAGTCGCGGGTGAAGCAGATCGAGCGGAAGAAGCGGGACGGGCCGCGCGCCGAACGCCGCGACCACCGCAGCCTGCGCTTCCACTTCAAGCCGCCGGAGCGGCCGGGCCGGGTGGTCCTGAAACTCGTCAACGGCAGGCTCGAGGTGCCCGGCCGCACCCTGCTCGACGGCGCCGACCTGGAAATCGAGCGCGGCGAACACGTCGTCCTCGTCGGCCCCAACGGCGCCGGCAAGACGACTCTGATCGAGACCCTGGCCGGCCGCCGCGAGCCGGCCGCCGGCAGCGTCCGAACCGGCCACAACGTCAAGGTCGGCTACCTCTCCCAGCACGCCGAGACCGCCGCCGGCTCGGGGACGGTCCTCGACGCCGCCAAGCGCGAGACCGGCCTCAACGAGAACCAGTCACGGGCACTGCTCGGCGGCTTCCTCTTCTCCGGCGCCGACGTCGACAAGCAGCTGGCCGAGATCAGCGGCGGCGAGCAGCGCCGCCTATCGCTGGCGATCCTCGTCGCCTCCGGCGCCAACGTCCTCATCCTCGACGAGCCGACCAACCACCTCGACATCGAGAGTCGCGAGGCGCTCGAGGACGCGCTGACCGAGTTCGAGGGGTCGGTCCTGCTGGTCTCCCACGACCGGGCACTGCTGGAGGCGGTCGGCAGCCGCACCCTGGTCTGCGAGGACGGCCGCCTGGAGAGCCACCCGAGCGGCTGGGCCGAGTATCAGCGGCGCCGCGACGAGCGCGCGGCCGAGGCCGGCGCGGCCGAGAAGGCCGCCTCGGGCGGCGGCGGCAAGAAGTACAGCGCGACCAAGCCGGCGCAGAAAGCGGCGCGCAAGGCGGCCAAGCTGGAGCAGCGGATCGAGCGGGCCGAGGCGAAGCTCCGCGAGCTCGAGGACGAGCTCGCCGACCCCGCCGCCTGGGCGAGCCCCGGCCGGGTCGAGCGGGCGACCAAGCGCCACGAGGAGGCGAAGGCGGCGGTCGAGGAGCTCTACGAAGAGTGGGAGGAAGTGCAGGCCGAAGCCGAGGGTGCGCCGACCTAACCGACCGGCGCCGGCGGTTTCTCGAGGACGACCCGCGTGCCGTGCTGGGGGACCAGGGTGATGTTGCGGATCCGGACCTTTTCCGGCGCCTGGTCGGGCGCCCGCAATTGCGCCCGGGAGACGATCTCGCGGAGGACGATCCGCATCTCGTATTCGGCGAAGGAGGCGCCGATGCAGCGGCGGACGCCGCCGCCGAAGGGGATCCAGGCGTAGCCGTCGGGCTTGGCGTCGAGGAAGCGCTCGGGCCGGAAGCGCTCCGGTTCGGGGAAGAGGTCCTCGCGGTAGTGCATGGCGGCGATCGCCGCCATCAGGTAGCTGCCGGCCGGCAGCTCGTAACCGCCGATCTCCAGCGGCGCGGTCAGCCGCCGCGCCACGTCGACCAAGACCGGCCGCGCCCGCAGCGTCTCGCGCACGGTCGCCTCCAGGTAGTCGTCCTCGCCCGCCGCCAGCGACTCGCGCAGCCGCGCCAGCGCCTCCGGGTTGCGCAGCAGCCGCTCCAGCGCCCAGGCGAGGCCGGTGGCGGTCGTCTCGTGGCCGGCGGCCAGCACCGTCACCAGCTCGTCGCGCAGTTCCTCGTCGCTCATCGCCCCGCCCTCCTCGTCGCGGGCGCTCATCAGCAGCGAGAGGACGTCGCCGCGCTCCGCGTGGCCACCCTCGGCCCGGCGCAGCCTGATCTCTTCGTAGATGAACTCGTCGAGCCGGTCGCGGGCGGCGACGAAGCGGCGCCAGGGGCTGCCGGGGCCGAGGTCGCGGCGCAGCGGCGGCAGCGAGGTGACCATGCTGATCCGGGCCGAGAAGAGCTCGATCAGCCGCTCGAAGCGGACCAGCCGCTCCTCGTCGTGGACGCCGAACACCGCCCGCATGATCACCGCCAGGGTGATCCGCTGGGTGTGCGGGCGCAGCGAGAACTGCTCGCCGACCGGCCAGGATTCCATCTGCCGCCGGGTCATCTCGACGATCGTCTCGCCGTAGCGGCGGATGCGGTCGCCGTGGAAGGGGGGCAGCAGCAGCTTGCGCTGGCGCAGGTGCTCGGCGCCGTCGAGGGTCAGCACCGAGTTCGGTCCCAGGGCCGGCTCCAGCACCGTGGCGTTGGCTTCGCCGGCGTGAAGGTCGTCGGGAGAGCCGGTGAAGAGCTGCTTCGCCAGCCCCGGCTCGGCGACGTAGACGAGGTCGTGGAAGAAGGGGAAGGAGATCCGGAAGAGGTCACCGTAGCGCTGGTGGCGCCGGATCAGGAACCCGAGCGGGTCGCGCCCGTAGGCGAGCGCCTGGGCGAGCGCCGGCGCCCGCGACCCCGGTGGCAGCCCGTCCCTACTGGCGACGCGGGGGTGGGGGAGGGCCGCCTGCTCCATCTCTCTCAGCCTACCCGGAAAACTGGCTGCTCAGCCAGTCGGATGTCAGAAAACGATCGTGCGGTCGCCGTCGAGGAGGACGCGGTCGTCGAGGTGCGCCATCACCGCGCGGGCGAGGACGAGGCGCTCGACGTCGCGGCCGAGCCTGATCATGTCGGCGACCTCGTCGCGGTGGTCGACCGGCTCGACGTCCTGGGCGATGATCGGCCCGGCGTCGAGCTCGGCGGTCACGTAGTGCGCGGTGGCGCCGATCAGCTTCACCCCGCGCTCGTAGGCGCGGTGGTAGGGGTCGGCGCCGACGAAAGCCGGGAGGAAGCTGTGGTGGATGTTGATCGCCGGGGCGCTCAGCTCCTGCAGGAACCCGGGCGAGAGGATCTGCATGTAGCGGGCGAGGACGAGGAGGTCGACGTCGCCGACGAGGTCGAGAATCCGCCGCTCGGCCTCGGCCTTGCCCGCGGGGTCGAACGGCACGTGGTGGAAGGCGAGGCCGACCGCCTCGACCTGGTCGCGATGGTCGGCGTGGTTGGAGACGACGGTGACGATCTCGCCGCCGAGGTCGTCGTTGCGCCAGCGCCAGAGCAGGTCGGAGAGGCAGTGGTCCTCGCGCGAGACCATCACCGCGACCCGCTTCGTCCGCGCCGTGTCGTGGAACTCGAAGTCCATCCGGAAGGGCTCGCCGATCTCGCGGACGAAGCGGCCCTCGAAGCCGTCGCGCTCGCCCTCGGGGACCCGGTCGAAGACCATGCGGATGAAGAAGCGCCCCTCGGCGCTGGAGTGCTGGTCGACGTCGACGATGTTGAGGCCGGCCTCGGCGAGGAAACCGCTGACGCGGGCGATCAGCCCCGGCTGATCCGGGCAGGCGAGCAGCAGGCGCGAGGTCGGCGCGTCTCCCATCCGCCGATCATCGCGGATAGGCTGGCGCCGATGCGGATTGCCGCCGTCCCCGATGGAGTGGTCGAGCGCCTCGGCCTGCTCCTCAACAAGGTGCCGACGCCGATCGGCGAGGCGATGTTCGCGATGCCGATCGCCCGTTGCCTGCAGGTGGCGCAGCGGACCGGGATGCTGGCGGCGCTGGCCGAGGGTCCGCGCGATCCCGGCGAGTTGGCCGAGCACCTGGGGCTGGAGGAGGCCGGGACGGTGCGCGTCCTCGACGTGGTCGCCTCGCTCGGGCACGTGCGGCAAAACCCGGACGGGCGCTACGAGATGACCAAGAGCGGCCGGCCCTGGCTCGACCCCCGCTCGGAGACCTACGTCGGCGACTTCCTCGCCGACACCGCCGAATACTGGGACTGGTACGGGCGGCTGGAGGACCTGGTCCGCGAGGGCACCCATGCCGAGCTGCACGGGAAAGATCCCGACGATCCCTACTGGCGCTCCTACATCCGCGGCCAGTACCAGCTGGCGCGCCTCTCCAGCGCCGAAGTGGCGAAGGCGATCCCGCTCGCCAAGGGGGCGCATTCGGTGCTCGACGTGGCCGGCGGCCACGGCGAGTACTCGATGGCGCTCTGCCGCCGCCACGAGGGCCTGCGGGCGACGATCGTCGACCTTCCCGGCAGCGCCGCCGTGGGGGAGCAGATCGTCGCCGAGGCGGGGATGGGCGACCGCGTCCGCCACCTCGTCGGCGACATGTTCGAGGTCGACTACGACGGCCACTACGACGGCGCGATGGCCTTCAACATCATCCACCACCTCTCGCCCGAGCAGATCCGGGCCCTGTTCGAGCGCATCCGCGCGGTGCTGCGGCCGGGCGCGCCGCTCGCGGTCCTCGACCTCTACGACCGCCCCGGCGGCCGAAAGGCCAACACCGCCTCGATCCTCGGCCTCTTTTTCCACCTCACCTCGGGCGCCGACACCTACACGGTCGATGAGGTCTCCCGCTGGATGGGCGAGAGCGGTTACGGCGGCGTCGAGGTGAAGTCGTTCCGGACGCTGCCTGACCTGCGGTTGCTGGTTGCGAAGGCGGTGTAGGTAGGGCGGGAGGGATGCCCCTCTCCGGACACCCCTCGCCAATGGCTCGGGGTTGAGTGTCCGGTGAGGGGCATCCCTCCCCCGTCTGGGACCGCAAGATCCCGACCAGCTGACGGGGCGAGGTGGGCCGTTGCGTGCCTAGGTTTGTGCAGCTTGTTACTAGGCAGCGGGTCTATGTGATGGTGCCCACACTCAAGAGCGGTGGGAAGCCTCACGGTTTCGCGCTTGCTCACAAAACGCAAACATTTCACCCTGATCTTGTCGATGCTCCTTGCCTTCCCGGCCACCTCCCTGGCGGCTGACGGCGGCAGCGAGTCGAGTCCCGGCCCGGCCGTCGGCTCGGCCGAGGTGGTGCCGATTGCGGCTCTGCAGCGCCCGGCCGTTCACTTCCAGCACCTGGTGGCGACGATCTCCCAGCGGATCGAAGCCGAGGAACGCGCCGCGGCCCGCGAGCGGCAGCGCGAGCGCGAAGAACAGTTCGCGGCGCTGCCCGGCGGCGTTTCGCCGGCGACGATGGAAGCGATCGCCTCCTGCGAGTCGGGCGGCGACCCGACCGCCGTCTCCGCCGACGGCACCTACCGCGGGCTCTACCAGTTCGATTACGGGACCTGGGAATCGGTCGGCGGCTCCGGCGACCCCGCCGCCGCCCCCGCCGCCGAGCAGACCTACCGCGCCGCGCTCCTCTACTCGCGGTCCGGCTCCAGCCCCTGGCCCGTCTGCGGCTGACCTCGCCTCGGCGTTCGTCCTTTCCGGGGCATACGTAGGGGAAAGGACGAACGCCGGGCTCGGTTCGAACGCCGGGCTCGGTTCTACGATCCGCCGTGTGAGCGATGAGCAGGTTCCGGCGCCCGATCCGAGCGGGCCGAAGCGCAAGCCCCCCAAGGAGGCGGTCGCCGAGGCGAAGGTGCGGGCGCCGACCCGCGGCAACCGCAAGCTCGAGAGCTTTCTCGAGGCGGTCAACGCCGACGAGCAGGTGCGGGTCTGGTGGTACATGACCCAGGTCCAATCCGAGCGCCTCGGCATGTCGGACCACTCCTGGGTCCACATGCAGATCGTCCTCAACATCGCCCTGCGGCTGCTGCGGCTGCTGGCCAAAGCCGGCGTCGAGCCGGCGATGGTCGCCGACCACGGGATGCGCGAGCGCGACGCCGAGGTCGTCGTCGCCGGTGGCGCCCTCCTCCACGACGTCGGCATGTCGATCCACCGCGCCGACCACGAGGCCTACTCGCTCTTCCTCGCCGGCGACGCCCTCGACCGCCTCCTCGCCGGCGCCTACCGCCAGCCCGAGCGCACCGTCGTCGCCTCCGAGATCCTCCACGCGATCATCGGTCACCGCCGCCGCGGCGAGCCCTACACGCTCGAGGCCGGCGTCGTCCGCGTCGCCGACGCCCTCGACATGGCCCAGGGCCGCACCCGGATCCCCCTCGAGAAGGGCCACGAGGGCATCCACTCGATCTCCGCCGCCGCCATCGACGAGGTCCGGATCGAGCGCGGCGAGGAGCGCCCCGTCCGCATCGAGATCCAGCTCAACAACTCCGCCGGCATCTTCCAGGTCGACGACCTCCTCGCGACCAAGATCCGCGGCACGCCCCTCGAGGGCAAGGTCGAAGTCGTCGCCAAGGTCGAAGGCGAGACCGAGAAGCGCCTGCTGAGCGGATTTCGGTTGTCCTGATTCGGCCTGCGACGAGGGAGAGAACGCCTCGCCTGGAGGCTTGGTCGATGCGTGGGCAATCCTCAGAAGGAAGTCAAACAGTTCGTCCGTGCCGCGAAGAAGCAGGGTTGGCGCGTCAAGAAAACGACCAATGGCTACCTGCTGCTCGACGCCACCGGTCAGCAGAGGTCGGCGGCGCTAATCGATGCATCCGGGTCGATGCATCCGGGTTGAAGCTGTTCAACCCGGCCCGCCTTGAGCTGGCGAGCGAGCTGACCGAGCGGGCGCTGGCTAGTTAAGCCGCGCGAGGTCGGACTTGCGCTGTTCCTTGCGCTTCTCCAGGCGGCCCTGGATCAGCGAGAGGACGATCACCAGCGCGGCGAAGAAGCCGATCACGCCGAAGCAGAAGAAGGTCACCGTCTTGTCCGTGGTGGGGCCGGCGAGGCCGACGCCCTCGTCGGCGAGGGCGGCCGGAGCGGCGACCAGCATCAGGACCCAGAACGTGGTCAGGAGGGCGACGGTGCGCTTCACGGGGGAGAATCTATCGCACCGACAAGAGCCTCGACGTCGCCCTCCACGCCGGCACCTCGATCGCCGGGCTCGCCTGCCGGCGACGTTCTGAGCCAAATCCACCGGCTGTTCACTTTGCCCCCATATACGGTGGTCAACTGATCACTCGCGCTCCGGAGGCCGCCCGCCTTCCCGCAAATTCGGGTTGCGCCCGCGGCCACCCGTGAAAATCCTGTGAACAGCAGGCGATTCGCGCCTCTCGGGGGCATACACTTCCGTTATCCGCATCGCAGTGATCGACACCGACAGCGGCTTCGTCACGGTTCTCAACAAACGCGCCGAAGCCGCCGGCTGGGACCTCAGCCGCAGCGCTGGGCCGATTCCGCCGCGCGACCTCGTGGCAATGAAGCTGAACGCGCTCCTGATCGACCCGGCCGTGCTCGGCGACGAAGCCTGGCCGTATCTCGAGCGCGTCGCCTCGCTGCTGCCCGAGCTCGGCCTCGTCGTCTGCACCGGACGCTCGACCGTCGCCCAGCGGGTCCGCGGCCTGCGGCTCGGGGTCGACGACTGGATGACCAAGCCCTGTCATCCCGAGGAGGCGCTGGCGCGGATCGAAGCCGTTTCGCGCCGCCAGAGCCCCGGCCGGCGCGAGGTAGAGAGCGCGCCGCTCAGCGCCGGCGAGATGGAGATCCGCCCGGACCGTTTCCAGGCCTTCGTCGGCAGCGAGCCGCTCGACCTGACCCGGCGCGAGTTCGAGCTTCTCTACCTGCTCGCCGAGGAACGCGGCCAGGTGCTGGAGCGGGAGAAGATCTACCAGCGGGTGTGGGGCTATGCGATGGCCCACGGCGACCGCTCGGTCGACGTCTTCGTCCGCAAGCTGCGCCAGAAGCTCGAGAAGCACTCGCCGAGCTGGTCCTACATCCACACCCACTTCGGCATCGGCTACCGCTTCGAGCCCGAACCGGCGGGGATCGTCGCGGAGGAGCTGCGCCCGGCCCCGGTCGAGGCCGCCGCGCCGCCGGCCGCCGCCGAGCAGCCCGACCCCTCTTCACAGACCGTTCACAAGACCTTCACGGCGGGGTAACCGCTCTGACACCGGCCCCGGCCATGCTCGGCGGGGATGGGACGGCTGGAGATAAGGCCCGATGAGCACGCTGCGCTGGTCGACGGCCGGCCGCTCAGCCTGACCGTGCGCGAGCTGCAGCTGCTGGTCAGCCTCTCCGAACACCCGCAGCGGATAATGACCCGCGAGGAGCTTTTCGCCGAGGTCTGGGGCGGGGCGCCCCGCGACGACGACCGCTCGGTCGACGTCTACGTCAGCCGCCTGCGCGCGAAGCTCGGCGAGGCCCTGCCGGGACGGAGCCTGATTCACACCCACAACGGGATCGGCTACCGCTTCTCGCCGGACGGTTAGCCTCGTTTTTGCCGGGCTTCCGGAGGCCTTTTACATCTTTTTTACAACTTCGCCACAGCGCGGTAACAAGCTGGGCAGCGACCGCTGGGAGCCTCCGTCTCAGCTATGTCGAACAAACCCAAAGGGAGACTGATGTCCAGCTCTAGATGGCTTGTGGTGATCGCCTTTGCCGTTGCGCTCGCCCTCGGTGCCGCTGCCTGCGGCTCCAGCAGCAGCGAAGGAACCGGCGGCGGCTCCGCGTCCGGCGGCGGTGAAGTCAGCGGCGAAATCGCCGGTGCCGGCTCGACCGCCCAGCAGGCGGCGCAGGAAGCGTGGATCGCCGAATTCGAGAACGCGAACAGCGGTGCGACGATCTCCTACGACCCGGTCGGGTCGGGCGGCGGCCGCGAACAGTTCATCTCCGGCGGCGTCGCCTACGCGGGCTCCGACGCGGCGCTGGCGACCGAAGAAGGCGAAATCGAGAAGGCCGAAAAGCGCTGCGCGCCTGGCGAACTGATCGAGGTCCCGGACTACATCTCGCCGATCGCGATCGTCTACAACCTGCCGGAAGTCGAAGAGCTGCAGCTCGACCCGGAAACCGTGGCGAAGATCTTCGCCCAGGAAATCACCAGCTGGGACGACCCGGCGATCGCCAAGGACAACCCCGGCGTCGAACTGCCGAGCACCCGGATCACCCCGGTCAACCGCTCCGACGAGTCGGGTACGACGGAGAACTTCACCGAATACCTCGCCGCCGTGGCGCCGAGCGTCTGGAAGTTCGAAGTCAGCGGCGACTGGCCGGTGAAGGGCGGCGAAGCCGCCTCGGGCACCTCGGGCGTGGTCGAAGCGGTCAGCACCGGCGAAGGCGCGATCGGCTACGCCGACGCCAGCCAGGCCGGCGAACTCGAGATCGCCAAGGTCAAGGTCGGCAGCGAATGGGCCGAACCGAGCGCCGAAGCCGCGGCGAAGGTCCTCGAAGAGTCCCCGCTCGACAAGGAACTGAGCCCGGGCAAGCACATGCTCGCGTTCAAGCTCGACCGCAAGACCGAATCCCAGGGGACCTATCCGATCGTCCTCACCTCCTACTTCATCGCCTGCACCAGGTACGGGTCGGCGTCCGAAGCCGAAGCGGTGAAGGCCTACGCGGAATACCTGATCGGCCCCGAAGGACAGGAACTGGCGTCCGAAGCGGCCGGTTCGGCTCCGCTCTCGGCGGGCCTGACCGAGAAAGTGATGCCCGCCGTGGAAGCGATCGAAGCGGGCTAGGAGGCCGGTGGCCTCGGTCGACACCACGACCAACGCGGGCCAGCTGCTGGCGGCGGCGTCCGGAGGGCGCCGCCGCCGCGGCGACCGCGTCTTCTCCCGGACCGCGGTTCTCGCCGCGGTGACGATCCTGGCCCTGCTGGCCGGGGTCGCGATCTTCCTCGTCGCCGAGGGCTTCCCGGCCCTCACGGCGAGCGCCTCCGAACTGCCGGACGGCAAGACCTTCCTCGACTACGTCGCCCCGCTCGCCTTCGGCACGGTCCTGGCGGCGGCGCTGGCGGCGCTGGTCGCGGTGCCGCTGGCGGTCGGGGCGGCGCTCTTCATCACCCACGTCGCGCCGCCGCGGATCGCCCTGACGCTCGGCTACCTGGTCGACCTGCTGGCGGCGATCCCCAGCATCATCTACGGACTCTGGGGGATCTTCGTGCTCGGCCCGGCCGCGGTGCCGGTGATGAAGTGGCTGGAAGCGAAGCTCGGCTTCATCCCGGTCTTCCAGGGGCCGGCCTCGGTGACCGGGCGGACGATGCTGGTCGCCGGCCTCGTCCTGGCGGTGATGATCCTGCCGATCGTCTCCGCGGTCGCCCGCGAGGCTTTCGCGCAGACCCCGCGCCGCCTGCAGGAAGGCGCGCAGGCGCTCGGCGCCACCCGCTGGGAGACGATCCGGATGACCGTGCTGCCGTTCGGCCGCTCCTCTGTGATCAGCGGCGCCATGCTCGGCCTCGGCCGGGCGCTGGGCGAGACGATGGCGGTGACGATCATCCTCTCGGTCTCCGGCGCCGTCACCTTCAACCTGATCAGCCAGGCGAACCCTTCGACGATCGCCGCCAACATCGCCCTCAACTTCCCCGAGTCGAGCGGCCTCGCGATCAACGCCCTGATCGCCACCGGCCTCGTCCTCTTCGCGATCACCCTGGTCACCAACATGGGGGCCCGGGCGATCATCGCCCGGGCGAACCGGGAATAGGGTGATGGAGAGCGCCTCCCAGCCGATCCACCCAACCGGCGGCCTGCGGCTCGCCGGCGGCGCCGGCAGCCTGCCGGCCTGGGCGACCTGGGCGGTGCTCGGCGGCTCGGCGGCGATCGTCGCCGCGGTTCTGCTCGCCGCCGGCGCCTTCACCGTGGCGCTGACCCTGGTCTTCGCGACGCTGCTTTCGGCGCTCGTCCTCTACGCCTGGTCGCGGGCGGTGGAGGGGCCGCGGCGGGCGCTCGACCGGGTGATGACGCTGTGGATCGCCGCCGCCTTCGGCCTGGCGATGATCCCGCTCTTCTCGCTCGTCTTCGAAGTCGTCAAGCGCGGCGCGCCAGGTCTCAGCCTCGAATTCTTCACCTCCGACAGCCGCGGCGTGGTCGGCGGCGGCGGCGCCGCCCACGCGATCGTCGGCACCCTGGTTATCACCGGCGTCGCCGCCCTGATCTCGGTTCCGGTCGGGATCATGGCGGCGATCTACCTCAACGAGTACGGGACCGGGCGCCTGCGCCGCGCCCTCACCTTCTTCGTCGACGTGATGACCGGCATCCCCTCGATCGTCGCCGGCCTCTTCGCCTACGCGCTGTTCGAGCTCTTCCTCGGCCCGGGGATCCGGCTCGGGGTGATGGGCTCGGTCGCGCTCTCGGTGCTGATGATCCCGATCGTCATCCGCTCCGCCGAGGAGGTGCTGAAGATCGTCCCCGACCACCTGCGCGAAGCCGCCTACGCGCTGGGGACGCCGAAGTGGAAGACGATCGCGAAGATCGTCCTGCCGACCGCCTTCGCCGGCCTCGTCACCGGGGTGATGATCGCGATCGCCCGGATCGTCGGCGAGACGGCGCCGCTGCTGGTAACCACCGGCGTCGTCGACTCGATGAACACCGACCCCTTCAACGGACGCATGCAGAACCTGGCCGTCTACGCCTACAACGAGTACCGCTCGCCCGGGGTGATGAAACAGGCCGCCTACGAGAAGGCCTGGGCAGCCGCCCTCACCCTGATCGCGATCGTGATGATCCTCAACGTCGCCGCCCGGCTCGTCTACCGGCGGTACCGAACCGAGATCCGCTGAGAGATGGCGGAAGGAAGGAAGCTGAGATCGATGCTGGGAGCCGCGACGAAGCGAAGCGCGCCGCGCCAGGGCGCGGCAGCCGGGAAGAGGGCCGAGATGGCAGACTCCCGCGGTGTGACCGCCACCTCGACCGAGCCCGTGACCACGACGACGGGGCAGCGGGCGAAGACGATCGGGACCCGCGAGGTCGACCTCTTCTACGGCGACTTCAAGGCCGTTGAGGGGGTGACGATCACGATCGAGCCGAACAAGGTGACCGCGCTGATCGGCTCCTCGGGCTGCGGCAAGACGACCTTCCTGCGCTCGCTCAACCGCATGCACGAGCTGACGCCGGGCGCGCGGGTGGCGGGCGAGATCACCCTCGACGGCGAGAACCTCTACGCGCCGGGGGTCGATCCGGTGGCGGTGCGGCGGCTGATCGGGATGGTCTTCCAGCAGCCCAACCCCTTCCCGACGATGTCGATCTACGACAACGTCGCCGCCGGCCTCAACCTCAACGCGAGGAAGGTGAGCAAGGCGCATAAGGACGGCGTCGTCGAGCGCAGCCTGCGCGGCGCCCACCTCTGGGAGGAGGTCAAGGACCGCCTCGACAAGCCCGGCGGCAGCCTCTCCGGCGGCCAGCAGCAGCGGCTCTGCATCGCCCGCGCGATCGCGGTCGAGCCGGAGGTGCTGCTGATGGACGAGCCCTGCTCGGCGCTGGACCCGGTGGCGACCCTGGCGATCGAGGACCTGATCGGCGAGCTGAAGAGCCGCTACACGATCGTCATCGTCACTCACAACATGCAGCAGGCGGCGCGGGCCAGCGACGTCACCGCCTTCTTCAACATCGAGGGGACGGGGAAGCCGGGGCATCTGGTCGAGGCCGGCCCGACCCAGGAGATCTTCACCAAACCCGACAAGCAGGAGACCGAGGACTACGTCAGCGGTCGCTTCGGCTAGGCCGGGACGGATCGAGACCATGCCTGAAGTGGCGCGCGCCGAATACCTGGAGGAACTGGCCAACCTGGAGGCAAGCGCCCTGGGCGGGCTCGACCTGGTCGATACGGCGCTGACCCGGACCCTGGAAGCGGTCGAGCACCAGGACGTCGAGCTGGCGCAGATCGTCGTCGCCGACGACGACCGCATCGACGGCCGCTACCTCGAGGTGCACCAGTCGCTGATCACGCTGCTGGCGACGCAATCGCCGGTCGCGACCGACCTGCGGCTGATCTCGGCGCTGCTGCACGTGCTGAAGAACATCGAGCGGATGGGCGACCAGTGCGTGAACATCTGCAAGGTGATCCCGATCTCCGGCAACGAGCCGCCGGCCGACGAGGAGATGGTGGGGCTGATCCTCTCGATGGGGCGCCACACGAAGGCGCTGATCGGGCAGGCGAAGCGGGCCTTCCAGGAGCGCGACGTCGAGATGGCCCAGGACCTGGTGCGCCAGGACGACGTCGTCGACAACCTCAACCGCGACTGCTTCCGACTGGCGCTGGAGCTGGGCGACGACGCCGACAAGCGCGAGTGGGCGATGACGATGCTGCTGGCGGCGCGGGCGATCGAGCGGACGGCTGACAACGCGGTGGACATCGGCGAGCAGGTCGCCTTCGTGGTCACGGGGTTGTTCCGGGAGTTCGAGGACGCTTCGCATCCGGACGGGTAGAGGAGGGCGGGGGTGATGCCCACGCTCAACTTTTTTGAGGGTCGCCTTGGGCCGTCCGAGGTTGCCGCCGGCAAAAAAGTACAAGCCGCTTAGGGCATCACCCCCGCCCTCCTTCCGGTTCAGATCCGACGCGGCTGGGAACATGCGGGATAGCAATGACTCTCTGTGCGGCGATAGATATCGGTTCGAATACGACGCGGTTGCTCGTTGCCGAGCCTGTGGACGGGCAGTTGAAGAAGACGATGGAGCAGCGGGCCTATACGCGGATCGGGAAGGCCGTGGGCTCCGATGGGGCGGTTCGGTCGGAGAAGATCGCGGAGGTGGGCGAGGTCGTCGGGACGCAGGTCCGGCTCGCTCGCGAGCTGGGGGCGGAGGAGATCCGCGCCGTGGCCACCGCGGCCGTGCGCGAGGCGAGCAACTGCGACGCGGTGGCCGAGGCGATCGGCGAGGCCGCCGGGATCCCGGTCGAGGTCTTGTCCGAGCAGGAGGAGGGTCGGCTCTCGTTCATCGGCGCGACGAAGACGCTCGGCCATCCGGCGGAGGGTCTGATCGGCGTGGTCGACATCGGCGGCGGATCGACCGAGGCGATCCTCGGCACGGTCGCCGGCGGCGTCCAGAGCGTGCGCTCGTGGCCGGTCGGCTCGGGCAATCTCGCCGAGGAGCTGATCTCCTCCGACCCGCCCTCGGCGGCGGAAATCCGTCGCATCCGCGACCGCATCGACGACATCTTCGAGGGCGTCGAGGTCGAGCAGCCCGCCCAGGCCGTCGCCGTCGGCGGCTCGGCCACCTCGCTGCGCCGGCTGGTCGGCGCCGTGCTCGAGTACGAGACCCTGGAGCGCGGCATCCGCGTCCTCTGCGGCGACCCCGCCGCCGACGTCGCCCGCCGCTTCGAGCTCGACCCGACCCGGGTCCGCATCCTGCCCACCGGCGTCCTCCTGCTCGAGAAGATGTCGGACCTGCTCGGCCAGCCCCTCCAGATCGGCAAGGGCGGCCTCCGCGAGGGGGTCATCCTCGACCTCCTCAACGGCAGCTTCAACGGCAGCTCCTCGGAACCCGTCGCGGCTTAAGTCCTTAACGGAATTCCCGGGCGGCAAGCTTGAGCCGTTGATGGGCTCGGTCGCGTATTTCTTGGCGTTTCCTGCTTTCTTCTCGGAAGCGGATGATTTTTTCGGCATCGGGAAGCCTGTGCCGTACGAGCTCAAGCGCGGTCTCAAAATCGAAAGTCCTCGAGCCGTCGGCGATCTGCCGAGCCAGGGTTCGTTCCTCTCCTTCGGTCATCGCTCGAACCTATCTCCTGACGTCTTTTGTCTCGCGGTATCTGTCCTGCAAGCGCTCGATCGTCAGGTTTGCGGCCGCCACATCCTCGACCAGGACGTCAGTGGTTTCTTCCAGCTGCTTGATCGTGCCATTGATGGCCGCTCTAGATTGGTCGGCCTCCTCCGCGAACTTCGCGGCAAGGCAGAGGGCGAGGGCGACGAGGATTCGGGTCGCGAGGCGTTCGGCCATGCCTGAGCAAGCTCGGGGCGCTTCAAGTTCTCCCCTGTCAACTGGCCCGAAACTCGCTTTCTCCGTCTTTTCACATCTGTCGCTCGCCGGTGGCGAACCCTGTGGGTGAACTGGAGATCGCGAAATAGGGAGAGCACCGATGACTTCCCGTGTTGACATGCATTGCCACTCGACGGCATCGCACTTCTCGAAGCTGGGCGTGCAGCGCTCGCTGGGCCTGCCGGAGTGCGCGACGCCGCCGCAGGAGGCCTACGAGCTGGCCAAGCGGCGGGGGATGGACTTCGTCACGATCACCGACCACGACACGATCGACGGCTGCCTGGCGCTCGCCGATCGGCCCGATTGCTTCGTCTCCGAGGAGCTGACCGCCCGCTTCGCCGGCGAGCCCCAGGCGGTGCACGTCCTCTGTTACGGGATCGATCCCGGAGACCACGAGTGGCTGCAGGCCCATGCCGGCGACGTCGAGGCCTGCGCCGCATACCTTCACGAGCAGGAGATCGTCTGCGCCCTGGCGCACCCGTTCTTCAACGTCGCCGCGCCGCTGACGAAGCGCCACCGGCGGCGACTGGCGGAGCTCTTCCCGATCTGGGAGGTCCGCAACGGCTCGCGAGCCGCCGAGCTGAACATGCCCGCCGTGATCTACATCGAGACCCACGGCGGCACCGGCATCGGCGGTTCCGACGACCATGCCGGCGTCGACATCGGCCGCACCTTCACCGAGGCGCCCGCGGCCGCGACGCCGGAAGAGTTTCTGGGGTGGCTGCGGCGGGGGCGGGCCGAGGCTTGCGGCGAGCAGGGGAGCGCGGCGAAGTGGGCGCATGCGGCGATGGCTTTGGCGACTCGGGCTCTGGCGGTGGGGGACGGAGGGGACCCCCTCCCCGGACAACAGCGGGGAGGGTCCGGGGAGGGGGTCCCCTCCGTCCACGCAGGCGCAGATGGCGGCTCGACCGAGGGCGCGCGGCCACAGGGCTTGAATCCTGGAGCTGTGATGAAGATGGCCGAGCGGGTGATTCGGGAGGGGGCCGCTCGGGAGGGGAAGATTGCTGCAGATGTCGGGCCGGGCGATGCGCGGGCGTTGCTCGAAGCGTGGCTCGACGGGATCGGACTCGATCTGCGGGGCCGCGAGCTGATCGCCTACCTGCAGTCGAGCGAGTTCTCCCACGCCGATCTCTACCGCCGTGCCCGCCGCATCCACGACCGCCGGCTGCGCGCCGCGGTCCGGAGCGGGGCGAAGGCGGTCTCCGAGGGTGATCTGCAGAGCGCGGTCACCGGACTCTTCGAGGCGCTCGTCCCCGCCGTTCCGTACGCCCCGGCCGCCGCCTTCCTCGGTGCCGAGAAGGCGAAGCTGCGCGATCGCGGCGGCGAGCGTCGCCGGGTCGCGGTGATCGCCGACGGGATCGGCTCGATGCACGGCGTCACCCACACGATCGAACAGATCCGCGAGCGCGGCGTCCCCGGCTTCGACGTCGACATCGTCGGCACCGACCCCGGCGTCGACCGCCGCCTGCCCGCCGCGGCCGAGCTCGAGGTTCCCTTCTACGAGGGGATGAGCCTCGGCGTTCCCGGTCTCCCAGACCTGGTCGAGACGCTGGCCGACGGCTGCTACGACCTGGTCCACGTCACCGCCCCCGGCCCGGCCGGGATCGGGGCGACGCTGATGAGCCGGATCACCGGCCTGCCGCTGATCGCCAGCTACCACACCGAGCTCGCGACCTACGCGGGGATGCGCACCGCGAACTCGACCCTGGAGGCTCTTACCCGGGCCGGTCTCGGCGCCTTCTACACGGCGCCGGGCGCGGTCCTCTCGCCCAGCCCCTCGGCCGACGCCTCGGTGATCGCCCTCGGCGCCGACCCGGGCCGCCTCGGCCGCTGGGAGCGCGGCGTCGACCTCGACCGCTTCGACCCCGCCAAGGCCGACCGCGGCGCCTTCCCGGGCGAGGTCAAGGTCCTCTACGCGGGACGCCTGACCCGCGAGAAGGGCGTCGACCTGCTGGCCGAGAGCTTCCTCCGCGCCCACGCCTCCGACCCGCGGCTGCACCTGCTGCTGGCCGGAGGCGGCCCCGAGGAGGCCGAGTTGCGCGAGCGGCTGGGGGAGCGGGCGACCTTCCTCGGCTGGCTCGGCGGCGAGGATCTGCCGCGAGCATATGCCAGCGCCGACGCCTTCCTCTTCTGCAGCGGCACCGACACCTACGGCCAGGTGATCCTCGAGGCGGCCGCCAGCGGCCTGCCGGTCGTCGCCGTCGCCGCCGGCGGCCCGGCGACGCTGATCGATAACCGCCACACCGGCATCCTCTGCCGGCCCGACGCCGACCAGATCGCCGGCACCCTGCTCCAGCTCGCCTCCTCGCCGGAGCTGCGGCGCAGGCTCGGCGGCGCCGCCGCCGAGGCCGCCCGGCGCCGCTCCTGGGAGCGCTCGCTGGAGCAGCTCGCAGCCGGCTACCGCCGCGCCCTCGACGTGGCCTCCGGGGCGGGGTCGCAAGCCCCGGCCCGTGCGGCCTGAAAGCGCCCTTTCCGGGCCTCGGGCGCCCTCGGGCCGGCCGCGGGCGCCTCAGTACGATGGATCGATCGACGATCCCGCCCTCTACTTCAACCGCGAGCTCTCCTGGCTCGACTTCGACCAACGGGTGCTCGAACTCGCGGAGGACCCCGAGGCGCCTTTGCTGGAGCGGGTTCGCTTCTGCGCGATCTACGCCAACAACCTCGACGAGTTCTTCATGGTCCGGGTCGCCGGCCTCTTCGACCAGCTCGACGCCGGGATCGAGGCGCGCGGTCCGGACGGGCTCACCCCCTCCGAGCAGATCGACGCGATCCAGAAGCGCACCCTCGAGCTCGACGACCGCCTCTGCCACTGCTTCGGCGCCGAGCTGCGGCCGGCGCTGGAGGAGCACGGGATCCGCATCGTCACTCTCGACACCGCCACGGCCGAGGAGCGGCGCGAGATCGACGCCCGCTTCGAGCAGCAGGTCTTCCCGGCGCTGACGCCGCTGGTGATCGGCCTCGGCCGGCCCTTCCCCTACATCTCCAACCTCTCGCTCAGCCTCGGGGTGCTGCTGCGCGACTCGGAGAGCGGCAACGAGATCATCGCCCGGGTCAAGGTCCCGAAGGAGCTGCTCGGCCGCTTCCTGCCGCTCGGCGAGGGCGGCCAGACCTTCGTCCCGCTGGAGGAGGTGATCGCCGCCAACCTCGACGCCCTCTTTCCCGGCATCGACGTGATCGACCACGGCTACTTCCGGGTCACCCGCGACGCCGACTTCAACGTCTCCGACGAGGCCGACGACCTCCTGCAAGCGGTCCAGGACGAGCTCCGCCGCCGCCGCTTCGGCGAGGTGGTGCGGCTCGAGGTCGCCTCCGGGATGAACACGACGCTGCGCGCCCAGCTGGTCGAGGCGCTGCGGCTCGAAGACCGCGAGGTCTACGACATCGACGGCCTGCTCGACCTCGCCGACCTCGACGCGATCGCCGACGTCCCCGGCCACGCCGAGCTTCGCTACACCCCCTGGACCCCCGTCACCCAGCCGCGCCTGCAGGGGGAGGACGAGGAGCCGGTCGACATGTTCGCCGAGATCCGCCAGCGGGACATCCTCGTCCACCATCCCTACGAGTCGTTCAACACCTCGGTCGAGCGCTTCGTCGCCCAGGCGGTGGCCGACCCCGACGTGCTGGCGATCAAGCAGACGGTGTACCGGACCAGTGACGACTCGCCGCTGGTGCCCTCGCTGATCCGCGCCTCCGAACGCGGCAAGCAGGCGGTCTGCATGGTCGAGCTGAAGGCCCGCTTCGACGAGCAGGCGAACATCCACTGGGCGAAGTCGCTGGAGGAGGCGGGGGTCCACGTCGTCTACGGCATCCCCGGCCTGAAGACGCACGTGAAGGCGATCCTCGTCGCCCGCCGCGAGGGCGACCAGGTCCGCGAGTACGTCCACGTCGGCACCGGCAACTACAACCCGAAGACCGCCCGCCTCTACACCGACCTGGGGATCTTCACCGCCGATCCCGACATCGGCGCCGACGTCGCCGAGATGTTCAACTTCCTCACCGGCTACGGCAGGCCCGCCGGCTTCCGCAAGGTGCTGGTCTCGCCGACGACGATGCGCGACCAGATCGTGGCGGAGATCGAGCGGACGATCGAGGCGCACCGGGCGGGCGAGGAGGCGCGGATCGCCCTGAAGATGAACTCGCTGGTCGACGCGCGCTGCATCCAGGCCCTGTACGAGGCCTCGCAGGCGGGGGTGCGGGTCGACCTCAACGTGCGCGGCATCTGCTGCCTGCGCCCGGGGGTGGAGGGGGTCTCCGAGAACATCCGCGTGACCTCGATCGTCGGCCGCTTCCTCGAGCACTCGCGCATCTACGTCTTCCGCCGCGGCGAGGAGACCCGGGTGCTGATGGGCTCCGCCGACCTGATGCCGCGCAACCTCGACAGCCGGGTCGAGCTGGTGGCGCCGGTCGAGGACGCGGCGATCAAGGCGGAGTTGCTCGACGTGCTGGAGCGCTGCCTCGCCGACAACGCCGGCTCCTGGGAGCTCGGCGCCGACGGGAGCTGGACGCGCCGGCAGCCCACCGGCGAGCTGCGGAGCGCGCAGGAGGAGCTGATGGCGCGTCATTCCGCGCGTGCCGCGGAGCATCTCGCCGCCTCCGCCGCCTGATTCGCGGCGCCGTCCGGCATCTGGCTAGGATGCGGTCGCAGTGGCGCGCTTCTCGCTCCTCCCTCGCGACCGGACCTTCTTCGACCTCTTCATCGAGGCCGGCCAGAACGCCGTCCGGGCGGCGAAGCTGCTCGACGAAATGATGCACACATGGCCCGAGGGCGAGGCGCTCTCGCGGGAAATCGTCGCCGCTGAGCAGGAGGGCGACCGGATCACCCACAACATCGTCCAGCGGCTCAACTCGACTTTCGTGACGCCGATCGACCGCGAGGACATCTACGGGCTGGCGACGCAGATGGACGACATCGTCGACTTCACCGAGGAGGCAGCCGATTTCCTCGGCCTCTACAAGATCGAGGCGCCGATGGTGCAGGCGCAGGCGCTGACCAAAGTCCTCGTCGCCTCCTGCGAGCAGCTGGCGATGGCGCTGGAGAACCTGCCCTCGTTCAAGGACCTCGACAAGTACTGGATCGAGATCCACCGACTGGAGAACGACGGCGACCGCATCTCCCGCGACGCCGTCGCCTCGCTCTTCTCCAACGGAATCGACCCGATGGTCGTGATCCGCTGGAAGGACATGTTCGCCGTGCTCGAGGAGGCGATCGACGCGACCGAGACCGCGGCCCAAATCATCGAGGGAATAGTCATCAAGAATTCGTGATTGCCCGCGATGTCATCTGACGTCATCCTCGTCATCGTCGTCGGCACCGCGCTGGCCTTCGACTTCACCAACGGGTTCCACGACACCGCCAACGTCGTCGCCACTTCGATTTCGACCGGGGCGGCGCGGCCGCAGGTGGCGATCGGGTTCGCCTCGCTGCTCAACTTCGCCGGCGCCTTCATCTCGATCAGCGTCGCCGCGACCGTGGCGAGCGACGTCGTCAACGCCGAAGTGATCACGCCGACGATCGTCTTCGCCGGCCTGATCGGGGCGATCGCCTGGAACCTGATCACCTGGTACTTCGGACTCCCGTCGAGCTCCTCCCACGCGCTGATCGGCGGGGTCGTCGGCTCCGCCGTCGCCGCCGCCGGCTTCGACGTGATCCTCGCCGAAGGCCTGGTCGGCAAGGTGCTGATCCCGGCCGTCGTCGCGCCGATCGTCGCCTTCCTCGTCGCCGGGCTGGCGATCGGGTTCTCCTACCGCGTGGTCGGCAAGCAGCGTCCGGGCATCGTCACCCGCGGCTACCGCTACGGGCAGATCGTCTCGGGCGGCCTGCTGGCCCTGGCGCACGGGACGAACGACGCCCAGAAGACGATGGGCGTGATCACCCTGGCGCTGATCGCCAACGGCACCCTGGCCGCCGAATCGAATCCGCCGACCTGGGTGATCGCCGCCTCCGCCAGCGCGATCGCCCTCGGCACCTACAGCGGCGGCTGGCGGATCATCAAAACCACCGGCACCCGGATCATCAAGATGGACGCGGCGCAGGGGTTCTCGGCGCAGGGAGCGGGCGCGGCGGTGATCCTCGCCTCGACCCACTTCGGCTTCCCGCTCTCGACCACGCACGTGATCAACGGCGGCGTGATGGGCTCGGGGGCGGCGAAACGGCTCTCGGCGGTGCGCTGGGGGGTCGCCGGCAACATCCTCTTCGCCTGGGTGCTCACCCTGCCGGCCGCGGCGCTGATCGGCGCCGCCACCTACGGTTTCACGCGGATCTTCGGGACCGGAGCGCTGGGGCCGGTGCTGGTGACGCTGATGGCGCTGTCGCTGATCACGGCGGCGTTCGCGCGGCGGGCGCGGCGGGGCGCGCCGGTCGAGGCGGTCGGCGCGTGATCGCGACGATCGTCCAGTGGAAGGAGCTCTGGCAGACCGTGGTCGCCTCGCTGGTCGCCGGCGTCGGCATCACCTTTGCCTTCTCGGTCGGCATCTGGGGCTCGGGCCAGTTCGTCGAGCTGAGCCGTAACGAGCGGCCGCTGGCGGCGACGGCGGCGGGAGTGGTGGCGGGCCTCGGCTTCCTCTGCGTGGTCGCCGCCGTCGTCATCGGCATCGTCGTGATGACGCAGAAGTAGAAGCGGCTCGGCGGCGGCCCTACACTTGAGCGGTGCGAACCGCGCGCAACGTAGCGATCGTGATGCTGCTGGCGCTGGGCGTTGCCTTCCTGCCCGGCGGCGGCAACGTGGCCGCTGCCGTGATCACCGCGCTGACGATGGCCCTGCTGGCCGGGATCGCCTGGATGATCTACACGCTGAGCCGGGAGAATCAGCTGACCTTGGCGACGCTGAGCGACGGCCGCCGTGCGATCCTCTACGGCGCTATCGGGATGCTCGCGCTGCTCGTCGCCGGCAGCGACAAGCTGTTCGCGACCGGCGGCGGGACCCTGCTCTGGATCCTCCTGCTGGCTGCCTCGGTGGCCGCGATCTGGAAAGTCTGGATGGAGGCCAACACGTATCACTGAGGAAGTCACGCTTTCGCGTGTGAGCTGCCTCTGAATTCTTGCTTTGTGCGCGCCACGCGTGCGCGTTTGTCCGGCAGGGTTGGGGCCATGCCGCCGACGGCCGGAAACGCAGCGCACGGGGAGAGGGGGACCGCTTCGGTTGAGCTGGTCGCGGTGGTTCCCTTCCTGCTGCTGGCGCTGGCGGCGGCGGCGCAGATCGCGCTCGCCGGGCAGGCGCTCTGGTCGGCGAGCGTGGCGGCGCGGGCGGGAGCGCGGGCGGCGGCGGTCGGAGGAGATGCGGCGGCCGCCGCCCGCTCCGCGCTCCCGCCCTCGATGCGCTCGGGGGCGAAGGTCGAGGACGCCGAAGGCGTCACGGTGCGGGTGGAGGTTCCCCGGCTTATCCCCGCGCTCCCGCCGGTGCGGGTCGGTGCGTCCAGCGGGCTGGGGGATCCGGATGGCTGAGCGTGGACAGGCGACCGTCGAGCTGGTCGCGGCGCTGCCGGCCCTGCTGCTCGCCGCGTTCGTGGCCCTGCAGCTGCTGGCCGCCGGCTACGCGATGACGCTCGCCGACGGCGCCGCCGAGGCGGGAGCGCTGGCGCTTGCGTCGGGCGGATCGGCCGCGAGGGCGGCGCGGGAGGCCCTGCCGGGCTGGGCTAAGGACGACGTCTCTGTGGCGGTCGTCGACGGCACGGTCTCGGTCCGGCTGCGCCCGCCTTCCCCGATCCCCGTGCTCGGCGAGCGGTTGACGATCACCAGCAGCGCCGCCGCGAGGCCACCGCGATGAGCTTCGTCAATCCGCTGACGGCGGGGCCGCTGGTCCTCGTCACCGCGGTCGGTCAGGCCGAGGGCGCCCACGGTGCGGCTGCGGCCCTGGCCTGCGCCGGAGCGGAGGTCGACTCGCCCTCGCTACTCCTCGACGTCGGCGGCAGGCAGCCGCGCCCGGCCCTGCTCGCGTCGGCCGCCGCCCAGGGGCTGGAGGAGCGGTTGGGCGTCCATCTGCCCGACGTCAAGGCGGCGGCTCGGGGCCAGGTCTGTCACCTGGCGGTTCCCGCCGACTCCGGCGGGCTGGAGGCGGCGGCCGCGGCTGCGACCGTTGCCAGGGGGGCGGTGGCGGTGCTGCACCTGCCGCCGGACCTGCTGGCCTCGGTGCTCAGGGGCGCGGCCGGGTTGCGCGCTTCGGGCGTCCTGCTGCGCGCCGACCTCGCCGAGGACCGGGCGCTGGTCGCCCTCGCCGTTCGCGGGCTGCTTGCCGAGGGGCTGTCAGTGGGCGTCCTCAAGCAGCGGCTCAGCTGGGTGGCGGAGCGCCGCGCGCTCTTCGGGGCGTTGCCGGCGGGAGCGCCGGGCGGGCTGTCCGAGCGCCTGGCTTGCCGGCTCGGCGTGGTCAGTAGGGGTACTGAGGTTCGGCTGCCGGTGGCGGCTGCGAGCTGACGGCTCCGACCGCCGCCGCGTGCCAGGTGCCGACGTCCTTCAGCCCCTCGCCGTTCGCTTCGCCCGGTTTGCTGTCGCCCATGAAGCTGTAGAGAGGGAGCCCTTTGTAGGTGACCTGGGTCTTGCCTTCGGGTCGCTTGACCGTCCCGAGCTTGACCGGGCCGGTCGGCTTGGTCCCGGCGGGGACCGTCAGCGGCTTCCAGGTGGCGAGACAGCCGCCGGTGCAGGTGAACTTTCCGTGCTTCTCGACGCTGAGGCTGTAGAGGGTCTTGCCCTTGGTGGTGGTCAGGATCGTCCGGCCGAGGCTCGCGTTTTCCGCCTCCTTGGCGACGCGCTTGGTCGGCTGGGTCGCGACCGCTTCGCCGGTGACCACCAGCGCCAGCGCGAACAGCGCCAGCAGGGCGATGCGGATCGGGTAGGGACGCGGGCGGGGAGCGGCGGGCAGCGACATCGATCGTCTCCTTCGTCTTTGGATCGCCCGGTCTACGGGCGAAGTCACCGAAAAGTTCGAAAGCCGCCGCTGAAGATTTGCTTTCTGCGCGCCACCCGTGCGTCGGCAGGCGGCAGGTTGGGCCGATGCGCGCTAGATGGTTGATTCCACGACCAGGCACGCCTGGATGCCGTGCCTGGCACACTTCGCATCTCTGCGTCCTCGGCCTTGCCTTTGCCAACCGGCAAAGGCGGCGGCCTGCGTCCTTGATCTGCTCGGCCAGGCACGCCCCCAGTCGCACCTCGTCGTGGAATCAACCATCTGACGAGTCGGGACAGGCGCTGATTCTCGCCGTGGGCGGAGCGCTCGCGTTGATCGCCGCCGCGCTCGCCCTCGTCGCGATCGCCGGGGCGGTTACGGGGAAGGGGCGTGCGCAGCGGGTCGCCGACCTCGTTGCGATCTCGGCGGTCCGCTCGATGCGCGACGACCTCGACCGCCTGCTGGCGCCGCCGAGGCTCCGAGACGGCCGCCCGAACCCGGATCACATCGCCAAGACCACCTACCTCGAACGGGCGCGGCTCGCCGCGCTGGAAGCCGCACGGGCGAACGAGTTCGAGCCGCGGCGGGTGACGCTCCGTTTCCCGGACCGCGACTCCTTCGCGCCGGTCCGGGCGAAGGCGACGATCGTCGCCGGCCTGCGGGAAGGCGAAGGGCAGCGGGTCGAAGCCTCCGCCGTGGCCGAAGCGGCCGCGCCCTACGGCAGCGCCGCGAGCGGCGCCGGCGCCACCGGGATGGCGAGCGGGGGCGGCTACAGCGGCCCGCTCGTCTACCGCGACGGCGAGGGGATGCGGCCCGACGTCGCCGCCGCCTACGACCAGATGGCGGCGGCGGCGCGGTCCGACGGGATCGCCCTCCTCGTCGTCTCCGGCTTTCGCTCCGACGCCGAACAGGCCGAACTCTTCGCCGCCCATCCGGATCCCACCTGGGTAGCGCCGCCCGGCCACTCGCTGCACCGCTGCGCCACGGAGCTCGATCTCGGGCCCTCCTCCGCCTACGGGTGGCTCGCCGCCAACGCCGCGCGGTTCGGGTTCGTCCAGCGCTACAGCTGGGAGGCCTGGCATTACGGGTTCGATGCCGGCCCGCCCCCGTGCTCCCCCGAGGGGGAAGCGCTCGGCGCGAGCGGGGGAGGGGCGACGACGATCTCCTCGGCCGCGCTGCCGTCCTTCGTCCCGGCCCAGTACCGCGACGCGATCCTGCGCTCGGCCGCCCGCTGGGGGGTGCCGCCGGCGCTGATGGCGGGGCAGCTGATGGCCGAGTCCGGCTTCGACCCGAACGCCGGCTCGCCGGCGGGCGCCCAGGGCATCGCCCAGTTCATGCCGAGCACCGCGGCCGCCTACGGCCTAACCGATCCCTACGAGCCGGTCGCCGCGATCGACGCCGAGGCCCATCTGATGTCCGACCTCCTGCGCCAGTTCGGCTCCCCAGAGCTCGCCCTGGCCGCCTACAACGCCGGCCCCGCCCCCGTCGAAGCCTGCCAGTGCATCCCGCCCTATCCCGAGACCCAGGCCTATGTCACCCGCATCCTCGCCCTGATCGGCGGCGCCGGCGCAATCGCCATGCCCAGCTTCGAAGTGCGGCTGGTGGCGTGAGATTCCGGGTAACGAGCATGCGGGAGGATCTACCCGAGCGCTCTGAAGCATGGCGTTCAGAGAGCGGATATCGCGCACGTGCTCCGGCATGCAATACGAGTCACCGATCAAGATGATGGATCGCGTCTGCAAACCTCCTACCGAGGGAATAACGATGAGAGGTAAAAAGACTTACGGCAGGACGATCAAGGGAGACCTGATCACCGAGACCTTCATCGAGAAGGCCGTCGAAAGAGCCGAGGCCGGTTACAACGTCGACGAGCTTCTCAAGCACGACGCTGAAGCGAAGGCTGCTGCGGCTCCAGATGCTCGTGCACGAAGCGAACCACCGCGGCGCCCTCGCCGACGGCGGTAGCGCAGCGCTTGATCGAGCCGGAGCGGGCGTCGCCGGCGGCGTAGACGCGGGGGACGCTGGTTTCGAGCAGGCCCTGGGCGCCGATGTCGGGACCGGTGAGGACGAAGCCCTTCTCGTCCCGGGCGACGGTGCCATCGAGCCAGTCGGTGCAGGGCGAGGCGCCGAGGAAGAGGAAGAGGAACGAGTAGGGAAGGTTGGCGCCGTCGGTCAGGGTGACGCCTTCGAGCATGCCGTCGCTGCCGTGCAGCTCGGCGATTTCGCTGCGGTCGCGGACGTGGACGCCGAACCGGTCGAGCTCCTCGATCAGGTAGTTCGACATCGTCTCGCCGAGGTCGGCCCGGCGGTGCAGCAGGGTGACGAGGGCGCCGCCGCGGGCAAGCCAGACCGCCGCCTGCCCGGCCGAGTTGCCACCGCCGACCACGGCGACCCGCTGGCCGCCGCAGATCTGAGCCTCCGGCGGACCGGCTGCGTAGAAGACGCTGAAGCCCTCGTACGCTCGAGGTCGGCCACCGGCAGTTTGCGGTATTCGGCGCCGGTCGCGAGGACCACAGCCCGCGCGCTGATCTCGTTTCCCTCCTCCGGGCGGACCAGATGGCGCTCCTCGCCGGGCTCGAGCGCACGGGCTCGGTACGGCGTCGCCGTCCGCGCCCGGAACTTACGCGCCTGGGTGACGGCGCGGCTCGTCAGCTCCGAGCCGGTGATCCCGGCCGGGAAGCCGAGGTAGTTCTCGATCCGCCGCGAGGTCCCGGCCTGGCCGCCGAGCACCGTGCTCTCGATCACCAGCGTCTCCAGCCCCTCGGAGGCGCCGTAGACGGCGGCGCCAGGCCCGCCGGCCCGCCGCCGATGACCAGCAGGTCAACCTCCTCGCGCGGCTTCAGCTCCAAGCCGATCCCAAGCGCCCGCGAGAGCTCGCCCGCCGTGTTCGGCCAGTGTCGCCAGCTGGCTCTCGGAGAGGACACGGCCGACGGGGCGGGTCACGCCCGTAGGCTACTGCGCGATGGAGCGAGTCCTCCTGGCCCAGCTCAGCGACCTCCACGTCTGCGAGGAGTGGGAGGGGGTCGACCCGACCGGACGGGTCGCGCGGGTGGTCGCGGCCGTCCGTGCGCTGCCCGACCCGGTCGACGGAATCGTCGTCACCGGCGACCTCACCGACGACGGCAGTCCGGAGAGCTACCGGCGGGTGCGCGAGCTCCTTGAGCCTTTGGACGTCCCGACCTACGTACTTCCCGGCAACCATGACGATCGCGCAAACCTGCGCGCCGCCTTCGATCTCCCGGGCAACGGAGCGGAGCCGGTCAACTACAGCGTCAATCTCGGTGAGCTGCGCCTCGTCGTCTTCGACTCGATCGTCCCCGGCCAGGACCCGGGCGCCTACAGCCCAGAGCAGCTCCGCTGGCTCGACGCGGAGCTCGCCCGCGACCGCGAGCGCCCGACGCTCCTCGCCCTGCACCATCCGCCGCTGCCCACCGGGCTGCCCGGGTGGGACGCGATCAACCTGACCGCCGCCGACCGCGAGGCGATGGCTGCCGTGATCGCCGAGCACCCGCAGGTGCGCGCGATCGCCGGCGGGCACCTGCACCGGGCCGCCGCTGGCGCGCTGTCCGGTTGCCCCGTGTTCTCCGCCCCGAGTGCCTGCCTGCAGGCGCTGCCGGCTTTCGCCGAGGACGACGTCAGCTTCGTCGATCCGCCCGGCTTCGCCCTCCACGTCCATTTCAACGGCGATTTCTCCTCTCAGGCACAACTGCTTGGGCCTGGAGACCTAGGGTAGGAACGAGACGGACGACGAAAGGAGCGACGATGGCCGGTCCCTTCACCCACAAGAAACTGGACGACGTCAAGGATTCGGCGGCGGCGTTCGGCCACGGCGAGGCGATGGAGGCCCGCTTCGCCAGGGAGGACCTGGACGCCGAGGAGACCGGCTTCAGCGCGAGATCATCCCCAACTGGTGGAGCGACTGACCGCGAGTCTGTGAAAAGTGGTGTACAGCGCCCGTTTTCACGGACTCGCCGGATAGACTGCCCGCGATGCCAACCGAGGTACAGGGAGTCGAGGGGATGCAGGCCCTCGTCGGGCAGGAGATCGGTCCGAGCGGGTGGCGGACGATCGCCCAGGCCGACATCGACGCCTTCGCCGAGCTCTCCGGCGACCACCAGTGGATCCACGTCGATCCCGAGCGGGCCAAGACCGAGAGCCCCTACGGCACCACGATCGCCCACGGCAACCTCACCCTCGCCACCGTCGACGGCTTCCGCGGCGAGCTCATCTCCTCCACCGGCTTCGCGATGGGCGTCAACTACGGCTGGGACAAGATCCGCTTCCCCGCCCCCGTCCCCGTCGACTCCCGCATCCGCGCCAAAGCCGAGGTTGTCTCAGTCGAGGACAAGGGCAACGGCTGGCACCAGGTGATCACCCGCTTCACCCTCGAGGTCGAGGGCGGCGACAAACCCTGCTTCGTCGGCGACAGCGTCACGCAGGTCCTGGCACCCGGCTGAATAACGCCTCGATCGGTCACACCAAAACGCAGGTGTTGCGGCCGCCGGGGTCCTCTTCGTCTATGCGATAAGTGCAGGTTCCACGGTGGGAGCGGCATTTATTGCAGCTATGGCAACACACTCCGACATTCACCTCGCTAGAGCGAGGCGAATGTCGGAGATGCGAAGTTGCGGGACTACTTGACCGTCAGCGTGCCTTCCATTCCCGCCTGGCGGTGGCCCGGGATCGAGCAGTAGTAGTGGTAGGTGCCTGGCTTCAGTTCGACTTCGGCGGAGTCGGTGCCTTCGGCGATGACTTCGGTGCCGCCGATTTCTTCGCCCGCGGAGTTTTCGATTTTGACGTCGTGGGGGACGGGCGAGTCGTTGGTGAAGTTGATCGTGTCCTTGCCGGCCTTGGCGGTGGCTTCGTCGCTGGTGAAGGCGAGGTTGCCGCTGGGGTCGGCTTCGATGTCGACGCTGCCGCCGGAGCCGGCGCTGCCGCCTTCGGCTTCCTTCTTGGCTTCTTCGGCCCCTTCTTCGACTTCTTCGCCGGCTTCTTCCGCGGTTTCTTCGGCTTCTTCGGCGGCTCCGGCGGCGCCGGTCGCTTCGCTGGTCGAGCTGCTGCCACCGCCGCAGGCGGCGAGCGCCAGCGCGGCAAGGAGCATCGCGAACAGCACTGCAAGCTTCTTCATCTCGTTCCCTTTCCCGCTAAGGACTTTTCCAGGCATGGCTGACTCTAGACGCGATACGCAACTCGCCGCTACCCGGTTCAGGCCGGCCGGAACCGGCGGCGCTCAGCGACCGTGGAACTCGGGGGTGCCGCCGCCGAAGAAGGTTTCGACCCCGTTGCGCAGGTCCTCGGTCGCCATCGAGTCGGCGATCCCGTGGCGCTCCAGCTGCAGGTGGTCGTTGATGCTGTTCTCGATGCTGACGCCGACCAGCTTCTTCGCCATCCGCACGTAGTGCGGCGCCTTCTTCGCCAGCTCGTCCGCCTTCGCCCGCGCCGCCCCGATCAGCTCGTCGGGCTCGACCACCTGGCTGACCAGCCCAAGCTCCAGCGCCGCCGCCGCCTTCAGGTTCGGGTCTTCGAGCAGCAGTTCGAGCGCTTTGCTCGGCCCGACCACGCGGGGGAGGAAGTAGGTCATGCCGCCGTCGGGGGAGGCACCGATCCTCCCGTACGCCGGCGCGAAGAAGGCGGTGCTGGCGGCGATGCGGATGTCGCAGGCGAGCGCCAGCGAGAACCCGGCCCCGGCCGCGGGGCCGTTGACCGCACCGATCACCGCATATGGGATCCGGCGCAGATCGACGATTGCCTGGTGCAGGGCCTCGGCCCCGCGGCGGACTTCGGAGGGCAGGTCGATCTCGTCGGACTCGACCCCTTTGCGGAACCAGTTGACGTCGCCGCCGGCGCAGAAGGCCGGGCCGGCCCCGGTGACGATCAGCCCCCGCAGCGGCGCCTGGTCGGCGAGCCAGGCGAAGGCGACGGTCATCTCGCCGATAAGTTCCGGGCTCATCGCGTTGAAGGCGTCCGGGCGGTCCAGAGTCAGCGTCCCGATCTCGCCCTCGACCTCGATCCGAATCGTGTTCAGCTGCGGCGGGTTCAGGGTCTCGCTGGTCATCTCGCTCCTCTGGTCGCTCCGGGGGTTGGCCGAGTGGCCAGCAGCCTACCCTTAGTTCGATGGCGAACGGCAACGGAAAAGCGATGGGGGAGGAGGCGCTGAGCCGCGCCGAGCGGATCGCCCAGCAGCGCAAGTCGCTGCCCGACCAGCCCGGCGTCTACCTCTTCTACGACCGCGACGGCGAGCTGCTCTACGTCGGCAAGGCGCGCTCGATCCGCAAACGGATCGGGTCGCACTTCAGCGGCGGCGACACCCGCCTCACCGCGCGGATCGACCGCATCGACTCGCTCGTCACCGTCAACGAGGCCGAGGCGCTGCTGACCGAGCAGAGCTTCATCAAGCGCCACCGGCCGCGCTTCAACATCCGCCTCCGCGACGACAAGTCCTACCCCTACGTCGCCGTCAGCCTCGACGAGGACTACCCCCGCGTCTACTTCACCCGCGAGAAGCACCGCTCGGGCCGCGCCTACTTCGGCCCCTTCTCCAGCGCCAAGCGGGTGCGGGGGACGCTCGACCTGCTCGGCAAGCTGTTCCAGTTCCGCACCTGCGAGGGCCGCGAGCCCGGCCGCCGCTCCGGCAGCCCCTGCCTCGACTACTACATCAAGCGCTGCGGGGCCCCCTGCGTCGACCACATCAGCGCCGAGGAGTACCGCCGCAACATCGACGCCATCGTCGATTTCCTCTCCGGCCGCTACCGCCAGGTCGAGCGCGAGGAGGAGGAGAAGATGACGGCGGCGGCCGGGGCGCAGGAATTCGAGCGGGCGGCGATCCACCGCGACCGCCTGAAGGCGATTCGCTCGCTGTTCGAGCGCCAGCGGGTGGCGGGCGACGCGATCGGGACCGCCGACCTGATCGGGGTCGCGGTCGAGGGCACCGACGCCAATGCCCAGGTCTTCCAGGTCCGCGACGGGATCCTCGCCGAGCGCCAGAGCTTCTATCTCGAGAACCAGGGCGAGCGCGAGCTGCCCGAGGTCGCCGAGGACTTCATCTCCCAGTACTACGCGGCCTCGCCGGCGATGCCGCGGACGATCGTCGTCGGCCCCTACCTGCGCGACCGCGTCGGGGTGCTGGGCGAGGCGCTGAGCGAGCGCCGCGGCGCCCCGGTCGAGGTTCGCGCCGCCGAGCGCGGCGACAAACGCAGGCTTCGCGAGCTCGCCGAGCGCAACGCCCAGCTCGCCCTCGACCAGGACAAGCTTCGGCGCGAGCACCGCCGCACCCGCCGGGTCGAGTCGCTGGCGGCGTTGGCCCAGGCGCTGGGGATGGAGGAGCTGCCGGTGCGGATCGAGGGTTTCGACATCTCGACGATCGGCGGCGAGCACACCGTCGCCTCGATGGTCGTCTTCGAGGGCGGAGCGCCGAAGAGGGCCGACTACCGCCGTTTCAAAGTGCGCGGCGACCTGCGCCTCGACAGCGTCGGCAACGGCGGCCCGGACGACTTCGCCTCGATGGAGGAGGTGCTGGCGCGGCGGATGGCCCGCTACCTCGAACAGGCCGACCTCTCGCCGCACGACGGCAAGCGCGACGCCAGCTTCGCCTCGCTTCCCTCGCTGATCCTGATCGACGGCGGCAAGGGCCAGCTGGCGGCCGGGCTGCGGGCGCTGCGGCCCTTCGCCGAGCGCGGGGTGACGATCGTCAGCCTCGCCAAGCGCCTCGAGGAGGTCTACGTCCCCGGCCGCTCCGAGCCGCTCGACCTCGCCGCCGACTCGGAGGCCTCGCGGCTGCTGCAGCGGGTGCGCGACGAGGCCCACCGCTTCGCGATCGAGCACCACCGCGGCCACCGCGACCGCAGCCTGCTGGAAAGCTCGGTCTTCGATTCGCTGCCGGGGATCGGCCCGGCGCGCAAGCGGGCGCTGCTGCAGCACTTCGGCACGCCGGAGCGGTTCCTCGCCGCCACCCGCGAGGAGCTCGAGGCAGTGCCCGGCCTGCCTGGCAAAGTAGGCCGCGAGATACACGAGCAGCTCAACCGGACCAACTGAGGGAGAGCGAGATGGCGGAGCGGGTGGAAACGGATCGGCAGGCGGCGGGGGGCGGCAACGGCGCCGGCCGGAGCAGGCCGGTCACGGTTGTCGTCATCACCGGCCATTCCGGGGCGGGCAAGTCGGAAGCGATCGCCGCCTTCGAGGACGGCGGCTACTTCTGCGTCGACAACCTGCCGCCGCGGATGATCGCCGGCCTCGGCGAGCTCTTCCGCCACGAGGGCAGCGGCGTCGAGCGGGCCGCGATCGTCTCCGACGTCCGCGGCGGCGACTACTTCGAGGAGCTTGTGCAGGTGCTCGACGACCTCGAGGCCGAAGGCACGGCGCCGATGGTGCTCTTCCTCGAGGCCGGCGAGGAGACGCTGCTCGACCGCTACAAGGAGACGCGCCGGCGCCACCCGCTGGCGCCGGAGGGGCGGATCGTCGAGGGCATCCGGGCCGAGCGGGCGCTGCTGGCGCCGCTGCGCGAGCGCGCCGACAAGGTGATCGACACCAGCGACCTGACCGGGGCCGAGCTGCGCCGCCAGATCAAAGAAGAGCTGCTGGGCCAGGAGGAGAGCGGCAAGCTGGCCCTGACCCTGCTCACCTTCGGCTTCAAGAACGGGCCGCCGCGCGACGCCGATCTCACCCTCGACGTCCGCTTCCTGCCCAACCCCTACTACGACAAGGTCCTGCGGCCGATGACCGGCATGGACCCCGAGGTCCGCGCCTATGTCGAGAACGGGACCCAGGCGGGCGAGTTCTACGGCCGCCTGCTGCCGCTGCTCGAGTTCCTCGTCCCGGCCTACGTCGCCGAGGGCAAGAGCCACCTGACGATCGCGATCGGCTGCACCGGCGGCCGCCACCGCTCGATCACCGTCGCCGACCGGATCCGCCGGGACCTGGCGTCGCGCGAGGACGTGATCGTGCGGGTCAAGCACCGGGATGTAGAGCTCGGCTAGGTGGGGCGGGCCGGGGGAGTGTCGGCGGACAACAGCGGGGAGGGTCCGGCGACACTCCCCCGGCCCGCCCTAGAATCCGCGCCTCTTGGCTGAGCCAGTTATTTCCATCAGCGGTCTGCGGATGAGCTATGGCTCTACCGAGGCGGTTCGCGGCATCGACCTTGAGGTCAACCGCGGCGAGGTCTTCGCGTTCCTCGGGCCTAACGGGGCGGGGAAGACGACTACCGTCGAGATCCTCGAGGGGTACCGGCGGCGGAGCGGGGGAGAGGTGTCGGTGCTGGGGGAGGACCCGCAGCGGGCCGGGCGGGACTGGCGCGAGCGGATCGGGATCGTCCTGCAGAGCGGGCGGCTTGACCCCTACCTGACCGTGCGCGAGTCGCTGGATCTCTATGCGGGGTACTTCCGCAAGCCGCGGCCGACCGAGGAGGTGATCGCCGTGATCGGTTTGGAGGGCAAAGCCGGCGAGCGCGCCAGCCGCCTCTCCGGCGGCCAGCAGCGGCGGCTCGACGTCGGGATGGCACTGGTCGGCGACCCGGAGCTGCTCTTCCTCGACGAGCCGACGACCGGGTTCGACCCCTCGGCGCGACGCCAGGCCTGGGAGGTGATCGCCGGCCTCCGCGACCTCGGCAAGACCGTCTTCCTCACCACCCATTACATGGACGAGGCGCAGCGCCTGGCCGACCGGGTGACGATCATCGCCGCCGGGCGGATCGTCGCCCGCGGCACCCCGGCCGACCTCGGCAACCGCCGCGGCGGCGAGACGACGATCCGCTACCGGGTCGACGGCCGCGAGGTGAGCCTGCAGACGACCGAACCGGTGCAGGCGCTGAACGAGCTGACCGGCAGGGCGCTCGCCGACGGCGAGGAGCTGGAGGGGCTGGAAGTGACGCGGCCCTCACTCGAGGACGTCTACCTGAAGCTGACCGCCGCGGCCGAGGCCGAGGCCGCGACCGCCGAGGAGGCGCCGCGATGAGCGGTCTCGCCCTCGTCGCCCACCAGTTCCGCTACGACCAGAAGGCCTTCTGGCGCAACCCGGCCTCGGTCTTCTTCACGGTGATGTTCCCGGTGATCGTCTTCCTCATCCTCGCCGTCGTCTTCAACGGCGAAACCGTGAACGTCCGCGGCGGGGTGGAGGCGACGACCTACTACGTGCCGGCGATCATGTCGCTCTCGATCATCTCGGCGACGATGCAGACGCTGGCGATGACCCTGGTGATCGCCCGCGAAGACGGCCGCCTCAAGCGCGGCCGCGGCACCCCGATGCCCCCCTGGGTCTTCATCGCCGGCCGGGTCGGCAACTCGATCGTCGTCGCCCTGATGATGCTGGTCCTGCTGGCGGCGATCGGCGGCGTCCTCTACGGGGTCTCGGTCCCCTGGGAACGGCTGCCGGAGATCCTCCTCTCCCTCGTCGTCGGCGCCGCCTCCTTCTGCTGCCTCGGCATCGCCCTCACCGCCGCGATCCCCTCCCAGGACGCCGCCGCGGCGATCGTCAACGCCCTGCTGCTGCCGCTCTACTTCCTCTCCGGCGTCTTCATCCCCGAAGACCAGCTGCCCAACGGCGTCATCGCCTTCGCCGACCTCTTCCCGGTCCGGCACTTCTTCGACGCCTTCTTCGACGCCTACGTCCCCGCCGGCGGCGCCGCCGTCTCCTGGGACAACCTCGCCGTAGTCGCGGCCTGGGGCGTCGCCGGCCTTCTCCTGGCGATCAGGTTCTTCCGCTGGACCCCGCGGTCGGGCTAGACCTATAGCCTCCCCGGCCGATGCTTCACCACGTCCTCCTGGAGGTCGGCGACCTCGACCGCTCCGCCGCCTTCTATGACTCGATGCTGGCCCCGCTGGGTTGGCGGCGGCATTTCGAGCAGGATCAGACGATCGGCTGGGGCATCGCCAAACCCGTCTTCTTCATCTCCGCCAAGCACGATCCGGCGCCCCGCTTCGGCCTGCTGAGCTTCTCGGCGCTGGGCATAGTCGCGGTCAAGGCGGCCTGGGAGAACGGGGTGAGGTCGGGCGGCGTCAGCGTCGCCGACCCCGGCGAGCGCCGCTCCCCGGGGTCCGGCACCTACTCCGCCTTTCTCCGCGACCCCGACGGGTACGAGATCGAGATCACCATCGGCTCCGACTGAGGTCGGGTCGAGCTCGCCGACCCCATAGGATCGGCTTCCCCAAACGACCCGCTTCACCAACAATTTAGGAGGAATCAGTTCATGGCTGTGAAGGTCGGCATCAACGGGTTCGGACGCATCGGACGGAACGTCTTCCGGGCCGCCAAGGAGGCGAACGCGGACATCGACTTCGTCGCGGTCAACGACCTCGTCGACACGGCCACGATGGCCCACCTGCTCAGGTACGACTCGATCCTCGGGCGCTTTCCCGGCGGCGTCGAGGTCGACGGGGACACGATCGTCGCCGACGGCGACGAGGTCAAGGTCCTCTCCGAGCGCGACCCGGCGCAGCTGCCTTGGGGCGACCTCGGCGTCGACGTCGTGATCGAGTCGACCGGCTTCTTCACCGCGCGCGCCGACGCCGCCAAGCACCTCGAGGCCGGCGCCAAGAAGGTGATCATCTCCGCCCCCGCCAAGGAACCGGACGTGACCGTCGCCCTCGGCGTCAACTTCGACAGCGACTACGACCCGGAGAAGCACGACGTCATCTCCAACGCCTCCTGCACGACCAACTGCCTGGCGCCGCTGGCGAAGGTCCTCCACGAGGCATTCGGGATCGAGCAGGGCCTGATGACGACGATTCACGCCTACACCGCCGACCAGCGCCTGCAGGACATGCCGCACAAGGACCTGCGGCGGGCGCGCGCCGCGGCGCTGAACCTGATCCCGACCACGACCGGCGCCGCCAAGGCCGTCGGCCTGGTGCTGCCGGAGCTGAACGGCAAGCTGAACGGGTTCGCGATGCGGGCGCCGGTCCCGACCGGCTCGGTCGTCGACCTCACCTTCGACGCCGAGAAGGCGACGAACCCGGAGGAGGTCAACGCCGCGGTCAGGGCCGCCGCCGAGGGCCCGCTGCGGGGGATCCTCTGCTACACCGAGGATCCGATCGTCTCGACCGACATCGTCGGCGACCCGCACTCCTCGATCTTCGACGCCGGCCAGACGATGGTGATCGGCGACGGCAAGCTGGTCAAGGCGGTCTCCTGGTACGACAACGAGTGGGGCTACTCCAACCGCTGCGTCGAGCTGGCCGGCAAGGTCCTGCCCTCCTGACGGCGCGGTCTCGTCCGTCGACCGGCTTCCACTGATGCCATTCGACAAGGCAAGCGTCCGCGATGCCCCGGTGAAGGGGCGCCGCGTCCTCGTCCGGGTCGACTTCAACGTCCCTCTGAAGGACGAGGGCGGCGAGCGGGTCGTCGCCGACGACACCCGCATCCGCGCAGCGCTGCCGACGATCGAGCTGCTGCGCGAGAAGGGGGCGGCGCTGATCCTGATGTCGCACCTCGGCCGGCCCAAGGGCGAGCGGGTCCCCGAGCTCTCGCTGGCGCCGGTGGCGAAGCGGCTGGGGGAGCTGCTGGGGACCGAGGTGAAGCTGGCGCCGGGGGTGATCGAGGGCGACGTCGACCTCACCTGCGGCGCCCTCGGCCCCGGCGACGTGCTGCTGCTGGAGAACATCCGCTTCGAACCGGGGGAGACGAAGAACGACCCGAAGCTGGCCGAAAACCTCTCCCAGCTCGGGAGCATCTACGTCAACGACGCCTTCGGGGCCGCCCACCGCGCCCACGCCAGCACCGCCGGCGTCGCCGACTTCCTGCCCGCCTACGCGGGGCTGCTGCTGGAGCGTGAGGTGACCGAACTGACCAAGGTGGTCGAGGACCCGCGGCGGCCGCTGGTCGTCGTCCTCGGCGGCGCCAAGGTCTCCGACAAGGTCGGCGTGATCGACCGCTTCCTCGAAGTCGCCGACCGGATCCTGATCGGCGGCGCGATGTGCTTCGGCTTCTTCAAGGCGCGGGGGATCCCCGTCGGCAACTCGCTCGCCGAGGGCGAGGAGGCGGCGAGGGAGGCGCTGGAGCGGGCCGAGGGGTCCGACTGCGAGCTGCAGCTGCCGGTCGACCTCGTCCTCGGCCGCGAGTTCGCCGCCGACACCGAGCGCAGGGAGAGCGACGGGGTCGAGGTACCCGACGGCTGGATGGGCCTCGACATCGGCCCCCGCAGCGCCGAGAACTACGCGCAGGCGATCGCCTCCGCCGGGACCGTCCTCTGGAACGGGCCGATGGGGGCCTTCGAGATGGAGCCCTTCGCCGCCGGCACCCGCCGAGTCGCCGAAGCGGTCGCCGCGGCGCCGGGAACCACCGTGGTCGGCGGCGGCGACAGCGTCGCCGCGCTGAACCAGTTCGGGCTCGAGGACCGGGTCGACTGGGTCTCGACCGGCGGCGGCGCCTCGCTGGAGCTGCTGGAGGGAAACAAGCTGCCGGGCGTGGAGGCCCTGCTCGACGCCGAAGAGGGGGAGAAGGCCGATGCCTGATCGCATGCCCTGCATCGCCGCCAACTGGAAGATGCACAAGACCGTCGCCGAGGCGGCCGAGTTCGTCGACGCGCTGCTGCCGCGGATCGCCGCGACGCAGTCGGACGTCGTCATCTGCGCGCCGTTCACCGCCCTGACCGCTGTCGTCGAGCGGCGCTACGGCACCGCGGTCAAGGTCGCCGCCCAGAACATGCACGAGGAGGACTCGGGCGCCTTCACCGGCGAGGTCTCGGCGCCCATGTTGGGGGAGGTAGGAGTCGAGGCGGTCGTCCTCGGCCACTCCGAGCGCCGCCAGCACTTCAACGAGACCGACGAGGCGCTGGCCCGCAAGGTCGCGAAGGCGCTGGCGGCGGACCTCGAGCCGATCCTCTGCGTCGGCGAGAGCGAGGCGGCGCGCGACGCCGGGGAGACCGAGGAAGTGCTGGAGCGCCAGCTGCAGGCCGACCTCGGCGGGATCGCACCCGGGCAGATCGAGAACGTCGTCGTCGCCTACGAGCCGATCTGGGCGATCGGCACCGGCCGCACCGCGAGCCCCGAGCAGGCCCAGGAGGCGTGCGCCTTCATCCGCGACGTGCTGCGGGCGCGCGGCGCCGCCGCCGAGCGGGTTCGCATCCTCTACGGCGGCTCGGTCAAGCCCGGCAACGCCGCCGAGCTGCTCTCGCTGCCCGACGTCGACGGCGCCCTCGTCGGCGGCGCCTCCCTCGACGCGGAGGACTTCGCGGCCATAGTCGAGGCGGCGGGCTGAGCCGATGCCCGATCCGGTCCCGTCCCTCGCCCTGATCATCCTCGACGGCTGGGGGCTGGCCGAGGCGGGGCCGGGCAACGCGATCTCGCTGGCCGAGACGCCGGTCTTCGACCGCCTCTGGGGCGAGTTCCCCCACACGCAGCTCTCTGCCCAGGGCCCCGACGTCGGCCTGCCCGAGGGACAGATGGGCAACTCCGAGGTCGGCCATCTCAACCTCGGCGCCGGGGCGATCGTCAAGCAGGACCTGGCCCGGATCGACGACGCCGTCGCCGACGGCAGCTTCTTCGACAACGAGGTCCTGCTCGCCGCCTGCGAGCGGGCGCGCAACAGTCCCCGCGGGCGACTGCACCTGCTCGGTCTCGTCTCCGACGGCGGCGTCCACTCGGGCTGGGAGCACCTCGAGGCGACGATCGAGCTGGCCGCCCAGGAGGGCGTGCCCGACGTGGTCTTCCACGCCTTCACCGACGGACGCGACACGCTGCCGCACGGGGGCAAGGGCTACCTCGAAGAGCTCGAAGCCTGGTTGCGGGCGGCCGGTCGCGTCGCCACCGTCAGCGGCCGCTACTACGCGATGGACCGCGACACGCGCTGGGAGCGGACCAAGCTCGCCTACGACGCGATCGTCCACGGCCGCGGCCTGCACGCCCCGAGCGCCGTTGCCGCGGTGACGGAGTCCTACGAGCGGGACGAGACCGACGAGTTCGTCAAGCCGACGGTGATCGGCGACTACGACGGCGCCGCCGCCGGCGACGTCGCAACCTTCGTCAACTTCCGCCCCGACCGGGCGCGGCAGATGAGCCGCGCCCTCGCCGATCCCGACTTCGGCGAGTTCCCGCGCAACGGGTTCACGCTCGACCTGACGACGATGACCGAGTACCGCAAGGGGTGGCCCTACCCGGTCGCCTTCCCCGAGCAGCGGCCGCAGACCACGCTGGCGGAAACGATCGCCGCCGCCGGCGGCAACCAGCTCCACGTCGCCGAGACCGAGAAGTACGCGCACGTCACCTACTTCTTCAACGGCGGCAAAGAGCAGGAGGTGGAGGGCGAAGAGCGGGCGCTGGTCGAATCGCCGCGCGACGTCCCCACCTACGACCACAAGCCGCAGATGAGCGCCGAGGGGGCGGCCGCGACCTTCCTCTCCCACTGGAGCGAGGGCGACTACCGCTTCGGGATCATCAACTTCGCCAACCCCGACATGGTTGGCCATACGGGCGTGATCCCCGCCGCCGTCAAGGCGGTCGAGACCGTCGACGCCCAGCTCGGCAAGGTCGTCGAGGCCGTCAGCGCCAAGGGCGGCGCCTGCATCGTCACCGCCGACCACGGCAACTGCGACCACATGCTCGAGCCCGACGGCTCCCCCAACACCGCCCACTCCCTCAACCCGGTCCCCCTGATCGTCACCGCGCCCGGTCTCGACCTCCGTGACCACGGCATCCTCGCCGACGTCGCCCCCACCGCCCTCGACCTGCTCGGGATCGATCAGCCGGAGGCGATGACGGGCCGGACGCTGGTCGAGTGAGGTGTCGAGTTGGTTACCGAGGAGGTAACCAACTCGACACGCCTTACAGGGCTAAGACGCGCCCTCGGGTGCGGCGGCCTCGACCTCGATCCGGGGGAGGATTCGCTCCAGCCAGTCGGGGATCCACCAGTTGCGGGGGCCGAGCAGCTGCATCACCGCAGGCACCAGGACCATGCGGACGAGGGTGGCGTCGAGGAAGATCGCCGAGGCGAGGCCGATCCCGAAGAGCTTGAGGAAGACTTCGGGCGAGGCGACGAAGGCGAGGAAGACGACGACCATGATCGCCGCCGCGGCGGTGATCACCCGGGCGGTCTTGGCGAGGCCGTCGGCGACCGCGCGGCGGGTGTCCCTGTCCTTCAGGTACTCCTCGCGGATCCGCGAGATCAGGAAGACCTCGTAGTCCATCGAGAGGCCGAAGAGGATCGCGAACATCATCACCGGCATGAACGGGGCGATCGGGACTTCGTGGTCGATCCCGATCAGTTCGCCGACGACGCCGCCCTGCGAGACCAGGGTCATCACCCCGTAGGCGGCGCTGACCGAGAGCAGGTTCATGACCCCCGCCTTGAGTGAGATCAGGGGCGAGTGGAAGGCCACCAGCAGGAGCAGGAAGGAGAGGCCGACGACGCCGGCGATGAACCAGGGCATGCGGCCGGTGATGTATTCGCTCTGGTCCTCGAGCGCCGCGTTGACGCCGCCGACCAGCGCGGTCACCCCGGTGCCCTCGAGCGTCTGCGGGATCGTCGTCCCGCGAATTCGTTCGACGAGTTCCGAGGTCGCCTGATCCTGGGGCGAGGTGGTGGGGACGACGGTGAGGATCGCGGCGCTGCCGCCGTCGTTGAACTTGGGCGCCTGGACGAAGGCGACTCCCGGGTCTTCCCGCAGCGCCCCGGCCAGCTCTTGGACGTCGGCGCGCGCGCCCGCGCCCGGCAGCTCGGCGGCGATCACAAGCGGCCCGTTGGCGCCCGGCCCGAACCCGGTCGCGATCAGGTCGTAGGCTTCGCGCGTCATCGTCCCCTTTTTGTCGTTGCCGGCGTCGGGGAAGCCGAGGCGCATGCCGAGCGCGGGGGCGGCGAGCGCGAGCAGGATCGCCGCGGCGACGATCGCCGCCGTCCAGGGACGGCGCTGCACGGCATGGCTCCAGCGGGCGGCGGGGGAGTTGCCGTCCCCTTCGGGCCGGTCGAGGCGGCGGCCGAGGATCGGGATCCGCAGCCGGTCGACCTTCGGCCCGAGGTAGGAGAGGAGCGCCGGCAGCAGCGTGATCGAGGCGATCATCACCACCAGCACCGCCAGCGAGGCCGAGATCGCGACCCCGTACATGTACGGCAGCCCGGTGATGAAGAGCCCGAGGATCGCGATCACCACGGTGCCGCCGGCGATCAGGACGCTGCGGCCGGCGGTGCTGACCGCCTCGACCACCGCGTCGTGGCGGTCCTTGCCGGACTTCATCGCGCTGCGGAAACGGGTCAGCACCAGCAGCGCGTAGTCGATCCCGACCCCGATCCCGATCAGCCCGGAGACGGCGGTGGTCCAGTTCGGCACGTCGATCGCGTTTGCGAGGAGGACGATCAGCCCGCCGGAGGAGATGCCGAGGCCGACGAGGGCGATCACCAGCGGCAGCCCGGCGGCGACCAGCGAGCCGAAGGCGATCAGCAGCACGATCGCGGCGCCGAGGAAGCCGACGCCCTCGGGGCTGGTCGATTCCTGGGCGATCAGGATCGGTTCGCCGCCGAGCTTTATAGCCAGGCCGCCGCCGCTGTTGGCTTCGGCGGCGGCGATCAGCTGTTCGCCCTGCTCCTTCTTCACCTCCCAGCCGGGGACGTTCAGCGGCAGGGTGGTGGTCGCGATTTCCCCGCCCTTGGCGACGCGGACCGGCCCCGCCTTGCCGACGTGCTCGACCTCTTCGGCTTCCCTGAAGAAGGCGCTCATCCGCTTCTGCGCCCCGGCCCCCCGGGCGCCGGCCGGGTCCTTCCAGACGACGTAGATTTCCTGCCCCGAGTAGCCGCCGAATTCGCGTTCGGTCAGTTCGCTCGCCGCCTTCGACTCCGAGCCAGGGGTGTTGTATTCGGCTTTGTAGTCGCCGGCGAGGGAGGAGCCGAGGCCGATGATGACGACCGTGGCGACGATCCAGCACACGACCATGAGGCCGCGGCGGCGGTAGGCGATGTCGGCGAGGAGGGCGAGACGACGGGTCATGGAGCTTCCCCTTCGTGAACGGTGCTCAGGGCTGGTTGACGACGTCCCCGATTCATATCACCGGCGCGTGGGCTTTGTTCGCGCCGCCACGCGATGCCGTCCCGCCGACTCATGCGTCCGCATGGCCGCACCGGTCGAGACATCCATACCCTGCAGGCGTGCGTCAGGACGAGCAGCGCCTCAGGTTCCAGATCGACGCCCGCGACGGCAGCGCCCGCGCCGGGGTCATCCACACCGCCCACGGGCCGATCGAGACCCCGGCCTTCATCCCGCTGGCGACCAAGGGGTCGGTGCGGGGCCTCGACACCGACGAGGTCGCCGCGCTCGGCTACCAGCTGATCCTCGGCAACACCTACCACCTGTTCGTCTCGCCGGGACCGGAGCGGATCGCCGCTGCCGGGGGGCTGCACGGGTTCATCGGCTGGGAGCGGGCGATCGTCACCGACTCCGGCGGCTTCCAGGTCTTCTCGCTCGCCCACGGCGGGGTCGCCAACGAGGTCAAGGGCAGCGGCCGTTCCGGCAACCACGGCTCGAAGGTGGAGATCAGCGAGGAGGGGGCACGGTTCCGCTCGCCGCGCGACGGCGCCGAGCTGTTCATCTCGCCGGAGGTCTCGATGAGCGTGCAGGCGCAGCTCGGCTCCGACATCGCCCTCGTCTTCGACGAGTGCACGCCGTTCCACGCCGACCGCGACTACACCGCCCGCTCGACCGAGCGCACCCACCGCTGGCTCGACCGCTGCCTCGCCTGGCACGAGGCCGAGGGGCCGGTGCGGCAGGCGGTCTTCGGGATCGTCCAGGGCGGCACCCACGAGGACCTGAGGCGGGAATCGGCCGGGGCCGTCTCCGCGGCCGGGGTCGACGGGATCGCGATCGGCGGCACCCTCGGCCGCGACAAGGAGGAGATGGCCGGCGTGCTCGCCTTCACCGCGCCTCTGCTCCCCGAGGAGGCGCCGAAGCACCTGCTCGGGATCGGCGAGGTCGACGACCTGCTCGGCGGCATCGCCCTCGGCCTCGACGTCTTCGACTGCGCCGTCCCCACCCGCCTGGCCCGCCACGGCGTCGCCTTGGCGCCCAGCCCGGAGACCCGCTGGCGCCTCGACATGCGCAAGGGCAAGTGGGTCGGCAACCGCGAACCGCTGGTCGACGGCTGCCCCTGCCCCGCCTGCCGGCGCCACGACCGCGACTACATCTCCTACCTCTCGCGAGCCGAAGAGCTGACCGCCGTCCGCCTCCTAGTCCTCCACAACCTCACCTACATGCGCGAGCTGACCACCCGCGCCCGCAAAGCGATCAAGAACGACACCTTCGACTCTTATCGCGCTGCAGTCCTAGCCGGAAGTCCCCCCTGGGCGGCCTGAGAAGGGGAGGTCGTACCCCCTCCGAACGGCTTGTACTTTTTGGGCGCCGACGATCGCGGACGACAGCCCACGATCACCCAAAGAAGTTGAGTGAGGAGGGGGTATGACCTCCCCAACCACGCCCTATTCGGTGTTCTTGTGAACCAGTTCCTTCACTTCTTCGACGACCTTGTCGACCGTGTCGCCCGCGACCCTGCTCACCTTGACGCTGGCGGCCTTGTCGGTGGTGAGGATCACCGCGGTCGCCACCGCGGCGGCGACCAGGACCAATGCGATCAGCGCGAGGACGAAGCGCATGAAGCGGGAGACGGCGCCGCGGCGCCTCGGTTCCGCGGCTCGGGGGAGCGGCGCGGCCGGGGCGGGCATCGGCGCGAGCCGCGGCTCCCGGCGCCGGGTCGGTGAGGCCGGCCGGTACTCGGTCTGGGCGGTGTCGCGGCCCAGGTGGCGGGTCGCGGCGGTCTCGCCGCCGAGCACCCGCGTCGCCGAGGTGCCCTCCTCCAGCGGCAGCGTCACGTCCTCGCCTTCGAGGCCGAGCCGCAGTCCCTGCGCCAGCTCCTCGGCGCTCGCATAGCGCCGGCTCGGGTCGCCCTCGAGCGCCCGCAGCACCGCCGCCCCGAGGGTCTCCGGCACCTCGCTGTTGTAGGTGCTCGGCGGCAGCGGCTTCTCGTTCTGCTGGCGCACCGCCAGCTCGGCCAGGGAGGAGCCCTCGTAGGGCAGACGGGCGGTGAGGAACTGGTAGAGGACGACGCCGAGCGCGTAGACGTCGGTCGCCGGCGTCGCCTCCTCGCCGCGCACCTGCTCCGGCGAGAGGTAGGCGGCGGTCCCGACCACCGAGCCGACCTGGGTGATCCGCGTCTGCTCGATCGCCCGGGCGATCCCGAAGTCGGTCAGCTTGACGATCATCTCGCCGCCGCCGACCGGGCCGCCGACGACCATCAGGTTGCCCGGCTTGACGTCGCGGTGGATGATCCCGCGCCGGTGCGCGTAGTCGAGCCCGGCGCAGGCCTGGATCCCGATCTCGGCGGCGACCGCCGGCTCGACCGGCCCCTGCCGCTGCAGGATCTGGGCGCCGGAGCGGCCCTCGACGTACTCCATGACGATGTAGTGGCGGCCCTCGTCGACGCCGGTGTCGTAGACCTGGACGATGTTGGGGTGGATCAGCTTCGCCACCGCCAGCGCCTCGCGCTTGAAGCGGGCGACGAAGCGCTCGTCGTCGGAGAGGTGCTCGGCGAGGACCTTGACCGCGACCGTCCGCTCGAGGATGCGGTCGGTCGCCTTGTAGACGTTCGACATCCCGCCGGTGCCGAGCTTCTCGCCGGTTTCGTAGCGGCCCGAGAGCGTTCCCGCCTCCATCATTCGACCCCCACGCCGGGGCTGACGCCGCCCGATTCCGATTCAACCGGCCCTTCGGGGGCGGGAGTGGGGGGTGGGGCTTCCTCGTGTCCTTTGGCTTTGCCTTTGCCTTCGGACTGCGGCGGCAGTTCCCCTTCTTCCTTTTCGGGGCCTTCCGCCTTTTCCTCTTCCTTTTCCTGCTGCTTTTCGGCCTTTTCCTCAGCCTTCGAGGCCTTTTCTTCGGCTTCCAGTTCTCTCTGTTCCAATTCTTCTTCTTCAACATCGCGTTCCGGCGAAGGTTCCGCTTCTTCTTCGGTCGCTTCTTCTTCGCAGCGGCTGACCACTTCGCCCAGCTTGGCGGTCCCTTCCTGCAGCGCCGCCTTCAGCTTCGGGGCCACTTCGCTCAGCTCTTCGACTTCGGCGGAGACCGCGGCGACGGCGTTTTCGGCGCCGATGCAGTCGCCGCCGGCGACCAGCTGCTTCACCTGGTCGAGGTTCGATTCGATCTGGCTCGCCTTCGCCCCCGGCAGCAGCTTGGCGTTGCCGCCACCGCCGCAGGAGGTCAGCGCCACCGCGCCGGCTCCGCCGAGGACCAAGGCCAGCAGGAGTGCGCTCACGCGGCCCATGGGTCGAGTCTAGAGAAAGGCCTGGAGCCGATCTTTGTCCTGCAATTTGCGATCAACGGCCGACCTCCAGGCGCTCCGCCAGGGAGAGGGGGAGACCGGCCTCGCGGATCGCCGTCGCCGCCCCCTCGATGTCGTAGTCGACCCGGTGCCAGCGCGCCGTCCAGGTCTCGGTGTCGAGCTCCAGCCAGGCGGCGCGGGGGTCGCTGTCGCGAGGCTGCCCGACGCTGCCCGGATTGAGCAGCCACCTGCCGTCGGGAAGATCCACCTCGAACCCGTCGCTTGCCTGCGCTCCCTGCGCGTAGGCCGGCCGCTCTCCCGGGGGGCAGACGAAGAAGAGGGCGATGTGGGAGTGGCCGATCAGGCCGACCCGCTGCTCCATGGCGACGAAGCCGGCCTCGGCCTGGTCGCCGGCGAGCACGTACTCCCAGACCGGGTCGCGCGGTGAGGCGTGGAAGAGGCCGATCTCCCCGCGGGAGGCGGCGGGCTCGAGCTCGGCGAGGAAGGCGAGGGTCTCCTCGCCGACGTTCTCCCGCGTCCATTCGACCGCGGCCGCTGCGCCCTCGGAGAACGTCTTGATGTCCAGCGCGCCCAGCACCGCGAGGTCGTGGTTGCCGGCCAGGCAGAGGTCGCAGCGCTCGCGCACGAGCGCCGTGCAGGCGTCGGGCTCGGCGCCGTAGCCGACCATGTCGCCGAGGCACCAGACCTCCTCGACGCCGGCCTCCTCGACCGCGGCGAGGACGGCCTCGAGGGCCTGCCGGTTGGAGTGGATGTCGCTGAGGACCGCTGCGCGCAAGGCAGGGGAGGGTAACGCGGCGGCGGTCCGGTCCATACGATTGGCCGGTGAGCGCAACCGATTCGATCACGGCGCTGCGGGGCGCCGTCGAAGGCGCCTCCCGAGCCCTGCGCGAGGGGGAGGCGGGCGAGCCGCGGCCGACCCTGGAGCGCCCGCCGAAGCCGGAGCTCGGCGACTACAGCTCCAACGCGGCGATGCTGCTCGCCCGCCACCTCGCCGACAACCCGCGCGCGGTCGCCGAGCAGCTGCGCGAGCGGCTCGAGGGCGACGCGGTGCTGGCGCCGCACCTGGAGCGGGTCGAGGTCGCCGGGCCGGGGTTCGTCAACTTCTTCCTCGCCGACTCCTGGTACCTGCGAGCGCTCGCCGAGCTGACCGCGGCGGGGGAGGACCTCGGCCCGGCGCCGGTCGGGGCCCCGGAAAAGGTCCTGGTCGAGTTCGTCTCCGCCAACCCGACCGGCCCGATCCACGTCGGCACCGGCCGCCACGCCGCCTACGGCGACTCGCTGGTGCGGCTGCTGCGGGCGGTCGGCCACGAGGTCGAGCGCGAGTACTACATCAACGACGCCGGCAGCCAGATCGACCGCTTCGCCGATTCGATCGCGGCGCGGATGCGGGGCGAGGCGCCGCCGGCGGACGGCTACGCGGGGGAGTACGTGAGCGAGATCGCCGCCCGGTTGCGGGCGGTGGAGGTCGACCCGGGCGACCGTGAGCAGGTCAAGGCGGGGGGGATCGAGTTGATGCTGGACGGTATCCGCGGCACCCTCGAGCGCTTCGGGGTCCGCTTCGACAACTGGTTCTCCGAGCGCACCGTCTACGAGAAAGGCGAGGTCGAGACGGTCCTGGCCGAGCTCGAGAAGCGCGGCCACACCTACCGCTCCGAAGACGCGCTCTGGCTGCGGACGACCGATTTCGGCGACGACAAGGACCGGGTGCTGATCCGCTCCGACGGCGAGCCGACCTACCTGACGCCCGACATTGCCTATCACTGGGACAAGCTGCAGCGCGGCTTCGGGCGGCTGATCGACGTCCTCGGTGCCGACCATCACGGCTACGTCGCCCGGATCCGCGCCGCGATCGAGGCGCTGGGCGGCGACCCGGAGGACTTCGAGGCGCTGATCATGAGTCTCGTCCACGTCGTCGAAGGCGGCGAGCGGGTGCAGATGGCGAAGCGGACCGGCGAGTTCATCACCCTCGACGAGCTGCTCGACGACATCGGTGTCGACGCGACCCGCTGGTTCATGCTCTGGCGCAGCCACGAGACCACGGTCGACCTCGAGCTCGAGCTCGCCCGCAGCCAGTCGAGCGAGAACCCCGTCTACTACGTGCAGTACGCGCACGCGCGGATCGCCAGCATCCTGCGCAAGGCGGGCGAGGAGGGGGCGGCCGAGCCCGGCGTCCCGGAGGCGCGGTCGCCGCTGGAGGAGAGCGAGAAGGCCCTGGTCAAGCGCCTGCTCGAGTTCCCCGAGGAGGTGCGCGCGTCGGCGGCGCGGCGAGCGCCGCACCGCGTCTGCGCCTACTCGACCGCGGTCGCCGCCGACTTCCACGCCTTCTACCGCGACTGCCAGGTGGTCGGCGCCGAGGGCGAGGGGGTCGAAGGCTCGCGGCTGGCGCTCTGCCTGGCGACGAGGCGGACGATCGCCGCCGCCCTCGGGCTGCTGGGGATCTCCGCTCCCGAGCGGATGTGATGCCGCGGCGCCGGGCGAAGCTGCCCCTGCTGGCCGAGATCGCCGGGCCGGCCGAGGGGTCGCGGGCCTGGTCGCTGCGGCGGGAGGACTTTGCCGGCCTCGAAGGGATCCTGCCGCGGCTGGCCGGGGAGCGCGTGGTGCTGGTGACGGGGGAGAGGGAGGCACCCGCGGTCGCGGCGATCGCCCTCGCCGCCGCCGCGACCTCGGCCGGGCGCCGCACGATCCTGGTCGAGTGCGACCTCGCGCGGCCGCGAGCTGGCGGCCCAGATCGGCCTCGCCGCGGCGCCGGGCCTGCACGAGTACCTGCGCTGGGAGGCGAACCCGCCGACGTGCTCCAGCCGGTCGTCCTCGGCGGGCCGGCGGCGAGCGGCGCGACGGAGCCGCTCGTCTGCGTCTGCGGCGGCCGGCCGGCGCCACAAGGTCGAGACCCTGCTCGGCCTGCAGAGCTTCGCCCACATGGTCGCGAAACTGCGCGGCGCCTACGAGCTGGTGCTGCTCGCCGGGCCGCCGCCCGAGGCCGAGGCGGCGGCCTGCGCTGTCGTCGCCGCCCAGGCCGACGCGGCGCTGGCGGCGCTGCCCGCATCGGCGGCGCGGGGCCGCGAGGGCCGCGCCACCCGTGCCGCGATTGCCCGCCTGCCGGTCCCGGCCCTCGGCTCGATCGGCGTCAGCGTCGAGCGGTGGGTTTTGGTTGTCATACGACCAAAACTCCCACCGCTCGCTCGTTCCGTGCGCCTTATGTCGAGAGATTCGACATAAGGCGCAGCGCGTCAGAGGTCGTAGCGGGCGAGGTCGGCGTCGAGGCGCTCGGAGTCCTCGGCGCTGGGGCCGAGCTCAGGTGGCCCTTTGTCCCCGCGGCCGCCGGCGCGCCGCCAGCGCAGCACCCCGAGCGCCAGGGCGATCACGGCGACGACGAAGGCGACGATCGGCACCAGGTAGGCGGAGAGGCCGAAGCCGGAGCCCTGCGGCAGCGCCAGCACTTCGGTCCCGTACTCGGCGACCAGCGCGTCCTTGATCTGCGCTTCGGTCTTGCCTTCGTCGATCAGGCGGCGGACGAAGGCTTTCTCGCGCATCGCCTGCGGCGATTCGGCCAGCTCCAGCAGGGTGCCGCAGACGGGGCACATCACTTGCTTTTCGATTTCGATCAGCGAGGCTCGCTGCCCGGCGGCTGCCGCAGGCCGGGGCGAGCGCCAGCAGCACCACGAGTCCAGCCGCCAGCAGGGTGCCGCCGGCTTGCGAAGTCACTCTCCTCACGAGCGTTCTCTCGGCAGGAACGGCGCGATTTCGTCGCGCAGGTACTCCTCGTCGACCGGGCCGCGGAGCAGCCACCGCACCCTGCCCCCGGGGTCGACCAGGTAGTTCTCGGGCACCCCGGTGGTCCCGTAGTCGTGGGCGGCGGCGCCGTCGCCGTCGCGCAGCTGCGGGTAGCTGAGCCCGTAGCGGCGGACGAACTCGCGCCCGTCGCCGCTGAGGTCGCGGCTGTCGATTCCCAGCACCGTGAAGCCGGCGCCGCCGTGCCGCCGCTGGAAGGCCTCCAGCGCCGGCGCCTCTTCCCTGCAGGGCAGGCACCAGGAGGCCCAGAAGTTGACCAGCACCCACCGGCCCCGGTAGTCGGGCCAGCGAGCCCTCGCCCTTCCCCTCCAGCCGCGCCAGTGGCGAGCTCGGCGCCACGTCGCCGACGGCGACGCCAGTGGACCCCTTGCTGACCAGCCCGAAGACGAGCAGGCCGACGACGGCCAGCACCGCCAGGACTGCGATGGAAGAGCGCACGCTCACAGAGCGCCGGAACGTTAGATCCAGCGGCTCCCCGACAACCCCCGTCCGCCCTAGAATCAGCCGACAGCGCGGACGTAGCTCAGTTGGTAGAGCGCGAGCTTCCCAAGCTCCCCAGGATGGGAATCGTGGCGAAGCAGGGCAAACAGCCGAAGCGGCTTTTGGCTTGCCAGAGCGGAGTCTTGTGCCGCAGGGCTCGGCGTTCTATCTCGGTTCGCCTGTGTTTGCCTTGTCTCTCAGCAGGATTGTTCGGGATCTGTTCGGAGCTTCGAGCTGGCGTAGCGCGCTCACAGTCCGAAGGTCGCGGGCCTCGAATCCGGGGTTCTAAGTCTCGATGGACTTCAGCGGCAGCGCAATGTGCCACCGGATTCAGTTCTTGCGTTTGCGGGCCGATCCATCCCTAAACTTCCTCCCATGGCAACGCGCGACCGGGTAATCCACGTCACCCCCGACGCCTATGACCGCCTCGAGCGAGAGGCGGGCCGTCGCGGCGTGCAGCCGGACGAGCTTGCCGACGAGTTGCTCGTAGCCGAGCTTGCGCCCGCTCACTCCGACTTGGAGAGCATCCTGGCCGACCTGGCCGATGTCCGCAGCAGGGTTCGTGGCCCCGTTGATTCTGTCGCTGTGATCCGCGAAGGCCGCGAAGAACTTGAGCAGCGCGGCCTTTGACGGTCGTTCTTGATTCGAACGTCGCTGTCGCGCTGGCGCTCGACGCTGAGCGCGCACCAGCGATCGAAAAACGACTCCGCGCCTGGGAAGAAGCTCAAGAGGCCCTTCACGCGCCGTCGCTCTTTCGTTTCGAGGTTGCCAATGCCCTGACGCGCAACATCGCAGCGGGGAAGATCGACTCTGCCGACGCGAAAGTCGCATGGCAGCGGATAGTCGCGATTGAGATCAGCCTGCACGGCTTGACGGACGGTCCGGCTGTTATAGCTGTTGCCCGCAAGCTCAAACGCGAGAGCGCCTACGACGCCGCCTATATCGCATTGGCCCAGGAGCTTGATGCCGAGTTGTGGACGCTCGACGGTCCCCTCTTTCGTAACGCTGCCGGTACCGACCTTCCGGTTCGGCTCATCGAGACCGGCTGACAGCCGGGCTGCGTCGGCCAGGCCAGCCTCAGGCGATCCGCCACTCAGTTTCAAGCCAAATTCTGGGGAGTTGACGTTCAAGGCACAGCTTGGATCACTTCGGAAAGTCGTCGAGTCTCGGTGCAGCATCCAGCTCGAGCAGGATCGAGATCGTTTCCTCGTGGCTGTCGCCGGGCAGGTCGAAGCGGATCTGGCTGTGCTCGTCGAGCCCGTCGCTGATCGCGATCCGGTTGGTCGCCGCCACCCTCAGCAGCTTGAGGACGCCGCGCGAGGTCGCCACCACCTCGTCAAGATCGACTTCCGGCCCCGACATCTTGTAGCGCAGGATGGCCCGGTCATTTACTAGCTCGGTCAGGTGTTCGCGAGCCTCCGGGATCAGATTCGGGAAGATCATCCCCTGTTGTTGCTGTGGCCCTGCGACCATCTTCGCGATCGGGTCCGTGGTGAACGCCAGAAGCGGCCCTTTCACGTCTTGGCGAGCGGTACCTTGAGATCGCCTATCAACTGCGCCACCAGCCAGCCACGTCGCTGCGCTACTACCAGCATCTGATTCAGCAAGCGCCACCTGAGCAGGGCGAGTCGATCGACGACTACATCCGCGAAGCGCGTGGCCTGGCGCCCGAGCGAGAGGCGGCCTCCGCCTGATGTGTTCGGGATCTGTTCGGGATTTCGCCCAGGTGAGCGCGAGACGAGCGTTCGGACACCGCCCTAGAATCAGCCTCATGCGGACGTAGCTCAGTTGGTAGAGCGCGAGCTTCCCAAGCTCGAGGTCGCGAGATTCGATACCCGTCGTCCGCTCTTCGCGACCAGCTCGAGTGAGGACGCGATGATCGGCTGGGCCGGGACGGAGGATCAGCACCTCCGCAGTGCCTTGTCCAATAGCCAGACCAGGTCGTCGCCGTAGAGCCCGGCGTTCCGGTCGCGGTGGCGACACCACGACCCGATCGAAGTCCTCGTCGTGCAGGAACCGGGCCAGGGAGTGCCGGTAGGAGCGGCCGCGCGCGATCCGGGCGTCGATCGAAGTTCCCTGGGAGCTGGCGCGCTGTTCGATCGCCTCCAGCATCGCCATCGCCCTTTCGGCCTCCTTGGGTATCGCGCAGTCGAGCGGCAGGCTTTTCGGCACGCAGGCGAGGTAGGCGGGCATAAGGGTGGCGTGCTCGGCGAGCGCAGGCGCAGAGCCGGCGACGGCCCGGCGGGAAATCTCGGAAGCGTAAAGGGACAGGAGGATGTGGTGGACGGCGTCGGCGCCGCGGCCGCTGCGGTGCCGCCGCGCAATCAGGAAGCCGAGCGCAAGGCCCAGGACCAAGGCAAGGCCGACGAGGAAGTGCTCGATCACTTCCCGCCCTCCTTGAGGCCGCGGTGGGCGACGATCCGCACGTCCACCCCGGGCGGCGTCGCCTGCATCAGTCGCTGCGGCAGGCGTTCGCGCAGCCGCGCCCATCCGCGCACC
>CAWDAP010000008.1:0-19358 GCA_963800355.1 uncultured Actinomycetes bacterium
AACCTGCTGCCGGAAATGTTCCGGCCGAGCACGCGCTACCTCGAACCCGACGAACGCGACTTCTTCGCTGTCTACGTCAAGGGCGGCAAGGAAGCGAAGGGGCGGCAGTGAGCGGCCGGCCGCTGACCCCCGGCGCTCGCGCCCGTCGCGCCCTGCTCGTCGACGCGATCCTGGCGGCGCTCCTCGCCGCCGCGGCGCTCAGCCTTGCGGCAGGGCTGGGCGTGGTCGCCTTCTTCGCCTTGCCAGCGCTGCTCGTAGGCCTGCTCTGGATCGGGGCCGAACGTCTTCTTCGGCGCGGACCTGGAGGTCGAAGTAGAGGAGGGTCCGGCCGACGCTGACGTAGGGGATGAAGAGGGCGAAGACGAGTGAGCCGGTCAGGTTGATCCAGACCAGGGGGAGGGCGGTGAATATCAGGGCGAAGCCGAGGATCGGCCCGGCGGCGATGCTGAGCAGCCAGAGGGGCCCGGCGACGCGGACGGTGTGCCACCAGCGGCCGCGGACGAGGTCGGAGCTGCCGCGGAAGGCGTCGCGGATCGACCTGTCGGTGAAGAGGACTTCCTGCTGGACGAAGAGCCAGCTGACGTATTTCCAGGCGGCGAAGGGGATGCCGACGACGGTGATCGCGAGCAGGAAGATGCCGAGCAGGAAGAGCAGCTGGGCGGCGACGACGCGCCGGAAGCGCGCCAGGGCGCCGCGGATCGAGCCGCCGAAGCCGGCCGCGCGGCCGCGGTAGAGCTCGCGGACGAAGACGATCACGACCGCGGCGACCAGCGCTTCGGCGACCGGGCGGCCCAGCGTTTCGGCGAGGTCGGCGAAGGCGAGGTGGACGCCGGCACGGCCGGCGGCGCTGTCGGCACCGCGATGGTTGACCAACATTTCGGCCAGCAGGTTGACGCCGCCGACGATCGGGAAGGCGATCAGCCCGATCGGCACCAGCGTCGTCCAGTAGCGGCCGTAGATCCGCCGCGCCGTCCGCAGCAGCTGCCCGAAGGCGCGCCGCGCCCGCAGCCGCTCGAGGTCGACGGGGCCCCAGCGGGTGAGGCCGAAGAAGGCGAGCAGCGCCAGCAGGATCGCGGCGACGATCCCGAACGCCGCCGCCCGCGACTTGGTCGCGATGTGGGTGAGGTCGGTGACGGCGGTGACGGCGCCGCAGAAGGCGCTGGTCACGGTCGGCCCGACGACCGAGCCACCGGGCAGGCGCGGGCTGGTCGAGCGCTGTGCGGCCATCCAGGCGAAGGGATGGCTCCAGACGGTCTTCGTCGCCGGCCCGGTGGGGCCGTTGTTGTAGCCCTTTTCCTTTTCGCCCCAGCGGCCGCGGTAGCTGAGCCACTGGAAGGAGCCGCGCAGCGGCGGCGCGTTCGGCAGCAGCACCGCCCGCGGCCGCAGTTCGCGCAGCGGTTCGGAGGTGTTGTCGCAGCCGACGCCGGAGCCGTTCTGGCCGTTGCCGAGGTAGACGGCGGAATCGTAGAAGGTCGCGTGGGACCCGGCGGCGGGGTAGACCACCGGGTGCGTTCCCCGCTTCTCGACCTTGCCGCTGTCCCAGCCGGCGCGCTCGCCGCCGGCGTGCTGGAAGACGATCGCTTCGCCCGGCGCTTCGTCCAGCGCCTCGGCCGTCGTTTCCGCGGCGAAGCTGAGCTGCATCCCCTCCCAGTCGCCCTCGTGCAGGTCGTTGAACTGGTTGAAGTACCAGAAGAACCAGTACTGCAGCGTGAACCCGGAGTGGTTGGGTTCGCGGGCGATGTGGGCGTAGGTCGTCGCCGGCGCCCTGCCTTCGGCGACCAGCTTCCGGAACGCCTTCGCGTAGACGCAGGTGTCGCCGAGCACCTTGCCTTCGAGGTCGAGGTAGTAGCGCTGGTCGAGGCCGGCGATGTCGGCACCGCTTGGCGCCCGCTTCACGTCTTCGAGCTTGCCGTCGAGCGCTTCGTGGTCGAGGGTGACGGTCGGGTTGCCGAGCACCGTCTGCACCGTCGTCGGCTCGTACTGCTCCTCGGAGGTGTCGCAGGGCGGGTCGGTCTGTTCCCGCAGCATCGTGATCGGCGCGTAGCGCCGCGCCAGCTGCTGGGCGGCGGGATCGGCCGGCAACGTCGCGGCGGCCGCGGCCGAAGGAGCGAGCGCCGCCAGGAGGACGGCGCTCAGCAGGACAGGGCGGAACCTCACATCTCTTCTTCTACTTTGCCGGAGGGCATTCCGACAAGGGAGACGACGAAGGCGATGACCATCGCGATCGCCATCCCGTAGAAGACGGTGCGCGAGGCGAGGGCGAAGTCGTGGGGGACGGTGGAGAAGAGCTCACCGGCTTTGCTGCCGGCCTGGTGGGCGACCGAGTGGCAGGCCGATTCGGCCCCCTGGCTGATGCAGTCGGCGACCTTGTCGGCCTGCTCCTTCGGCACGCCCTTGTCGCCGAGCGAGGTCTCCAGGTTGGAGCGGTTCTGGGCGATCAGGACCGAGCCGAGGACGGCGAGGCCGAGGCTGGAGCCGAAGTTGCGGACGGTCTGGGTGATCCCGGTTGCCTCACCGTAGCGGTCTTTGGAGACCCGGTTGAGGGCATCGGTGTTGGCGGGGCTGAGGACGAGCCCGACCCCGGCCCCGGCGATCACGATGTAGTACCACTGGGCGCTCACCGAGAGCTCGGTCAGCGAGCGCCCCCAGAGGAAGAAGCCGACGGCGGCGACGGCGCAGCCGAGCACGACCGAGGGCCGCGCCCCGACCTTGTCGAGGATCTTGCCGCCCCACTGCGAGGCGGTGGCGAAGCCGGCGAAGAAGATCAGCAGGTAGAGGCCGGTTTCCGAGGCGCTTTCGCCGAGCGAGATCTGCGCGTACATGCTGGCGAAGAAGAAGAGCGGGACGAAGGGGATCATCAGGAAGAAGAGGACGACGTTGTCGATCGCGAAGGCGCGGTCGCGGAAGACCGAGAGCCGCAGCAGCGGGTTCTCGACCCGCAGCTCGTAGCGGACGAAGGCGGCGAGCAGGGCGACGCCGGCGACGATCGTCCCCCAGGTCGCCGCGCTGCTCCAGGACCAGACGGTCGACTGCTGCAGGCCGAGGACGGCGAGCCCCATCCCGGCGGTGATCAGCAGGGCGCCGCGGTAGTCGAGCGGGGCCGGGTGCTTCTCGTCGGCGGGCTTCGATTTCCAGATCAGGATCAGGGCGACGATCGCGACCGGGATGTTGACCCAGAAGATCGCCCGCCAGGTCCATTCGACGAGGAAGCCGCCGGCCAGCGGGCCGATCGAGGTGAGCCCGCCGGCGATCGCGAAGAAGATCGCCATCGCCCGGCCGCGCTCGGCCACCGGGAAGGCATTGAGGACGATCGCCAGCGCCGCCGGGAACATGATCGCCGCGCCGGCGCCCTGGATCACGCGGAAGCAGATCAGCCAGGCCTCGTCCAGCGAGCCGGTCGGGGTGGCGCCGCAGAGCGCCGAGGCGGTGGCGAAGACGATGACGCCGGTGACGACCATGCGCCGGTGGCCGGCGATGTCGGCGAGCCGGCCGCCGAAGGCGAAGAGCGCCGAGAGCGCGAGCAGATAGCCGTTGACGATCCACTGCACCCCGGTGGTCGAGAGCGAGAGGTCCTTCTGGATCGTCGGGATCGCGATCGCGACGATCGTCTGGTCGATGAAGGTCATCGAGACGGCGAAGATCATCGCCGCGAGGATCAGCTTGCTGTTCTGGCTGGACGAGTTGTTCATGAGACGCGGCTTTGATGCCGCGGCCGCGAATCCTTCATGGCGACTTCCTCTCGGTATGCGAGAGCAAAGCGACACGGTCGCGTTGCGGTATTGTCGCCGCCGCAATGCCTCCCGTCTTCTGGCTCGGCCTCGGAATCGCCGCCTTCTTCGTCCTCGTCGGCGCGATCTCCGGCGCCCGCTCGCGCACCGCGACCTTCGCCAGCGGCGCCGCGATGGGCACCTACATCGGCGTGATGGCGGCCTTCCCGCTTCTCGCCATCGGCCTCGCGACCTCCTAGAGGCCTCTAGTCGAATAAACGCCTCGCTTCGGGGTAGCCGCAGTCGCATGACCAATGCGACCGAGGTTCCCGCGATCGCCCTGCACGACGGCGTCGAGATTCCCCAACTGGGATTCGGCACCTTCCAGATCCCGCCCGAGGAGACCCAGGAGAAGGTCGAGGAGGCGCTGGCGACCGGCTACCGCCACATCGACACCGCCGCCGCCTACCGCAACGAGGCGGGCGTCGGGGCCGCGATCGCCGCGAGCAGCCTCGATCGCGAGGAGGTCTTCGTCACCACCAAGCTCTGGAACTCCCAGCAGGGTTACGACTCGACCCTGCGCGCCTTCGAGCAGAGCGTCGAGCGGCTCGGCACGGGCCACGTCGACCTCTACCTGATCCACTGGCCGCTGCCCTCGCGGGACCTCTTCCTCGACACCTGGCGCGCCTTCGAACAGATCAAGGAGGAAGCCGGCGCCCGCTCGATCGGCGTCTCCAACTTCCGGGTCGAGGACCTCGAGCGGCTCGAGCGCGAGGCCGAGCAGCGGCCGACCGTCAACCAGATCGAGCTGCACCCGCGGCTGCAGCAGGCCGAGCTGCGGGCCTGGCACGAGGAGCACGGGATCGCCACCGAGGACTGGAGCCCGCTCGCCCAGGGCGACCTGCTCGAGGACGGGACGATCGAGACGATCGCCGGCCACCACGACCGCAGCCCCGCTCAGGTCATCCTCCGCTGGCACTTGCAGCTCGGCAGCGTCGTGATCCCCAAGTCGGCCACCCCGAGCCGGATCCGCGAGAATTTCGCGCTCTTCGAGTTCGCCCTCAGCGAGGACGACATGGCGGCGATCGAGCGCTTGGACGCCGGCGCCCGGATCGGCCCTGATCCTGGGTCGTTCGACGCCGGCTGACTGGCCGGGCAGCCAAGTTGAAAGGATGCCGGCGTGGCTGGCGACGGCAAGGCGGAGGCGCCGCGGACTGAGCGGGTGCTGCCGGGGATCTGGCGGCTGCGGCTGGCGCTGCCCTGGCCGGGGGTGCCGCACGGGAACGCCTGGGCTGTCGAGAGCGACGGCGGGGTCGTCATGTTCGACACCGGGATCGGCGGCAAGGGGCGGCTGCGGCAGCTCGACCTGGCGCTGGCTCAGGCCGGGTTCGGGGTCGAGGACGTCCGCCTCGTCGTCTGCACCCACTCGCACACCGACCACTACGGCCTTGCCGGGGCGATCTGCGAGAAGGCCGGCTGCGAGCTCTGGATGCACCCGCGCTGGGAGCACGTGCGGCTGCTCGCCGACGACCCGGCGGCGGCGCTCGAGCAGCGGCTCGAGGTGGCGCGCCAGAGCGGCGTGCCGCCGGCCTCGCTGGAGCGCTACCGCGAGGCGCGCAGCGGCGACACCGAGACCGGCATCGACCTGATCAAGGAGCCCGACCGCGACCTCGTCCCCGGGGTCGAGGTGGAGACCGACCTCGGCGCCTGGCAGGTGGTCGAGACCCCCGGCCACGCCCCGTCCCACGTCGTCCTCCACCAGCCCGAGCGGCGCCTGCTGATCTCCGGCGACCACCTGCTCGGGCGCACGGTCCTCTTCTTCGACCACGGCCACAGCCCCGACCCGGTCGGCGAATTCCTCGCCAGCCTCGAGCGGGTCGAGCCGCTCGACGTCGGCCTCGTCCTGCCCGGCCACGGCCGCACCTTCCGCGACCCCGAGGCGAAGATCGTCGAGTCGCGCCGCCAGGTCGCCGAGCTGCTGGGGAAGGTGCGGGCGGGGCTCGGCCAGGACCAGCGCACCGCCTTCGAAATCGTCGAAGACATCATCGGCGCCGAGGGCACCAAATCGCCCGCCAGCGCCTGGGTCCTGCAGATCGTCCTCTCCTGCCTCGACCACCTCGTCCTGCTCGGCGAGGTGACGAAGGTCGAGGGGACCGACCCGCAGCGCTGGTCTCTGGCGTAGCCTTCCGAGTCGATGGCGAGCTTCACCTACGAGCGCCAGGTCGCCGCCCCGCCCGAGATCGTCTTCGACGTCCTCACCGACCACCGGCGCTACACCGAGATCACGCCGCTGCGCCGGGCCGAGCTCGAGCGCGAGGGCGACCCGGCCCCGAACGGCCTCGGAGCGATCCGCGTCCTCGCCCTCCTGCCGGGGCCGCCGATGCGCGAGGAAGTGATCGCCTACGAGCCGCCGCACCGCTTCTCGTACACGATCCTCTCCGGCCTGCCGGTCCGCAACCACATCGGCACCGTCGAGCTGAGCCCGAGCGACGGCGGCACCAGGGTCGTCTACGCGATCCACACCACGCCGACCGTGCCGCTCGGCGGCTTCGCCGTCGTCGCCGTGCTCAAGCAGGCGATCAAGCAGCTGCTGGGCGGGGTCGCGAAAGAGTCCGAGCGCCGCGCCGCGGATGCGCGGTAGCCGCTTCCTCGACCTCCACCTCTGGCACCGATCGAACCGGCGCCTGGCCGTGGCCATGCTCGCGCTCGGGCTCCTCCTCAGCGCCGGGATCCTCGGCTACGAGCTGGCGAAGCGACCCGGCGACGTCCACAACGAAGAGGCGATCCAGCACTTCCACCCCGAACAGGCGCCGCAGCCGCCGCCGCAGGCGAAGACCGTCAACTGGCCCGTCTTCGGGCTCAACCCGGCCCGCACCCGCTACCTGCCGGCGCAGGGAATCAAGCCGCCGTTCAAGCTGCTCTGGCACTTCTCGGAGAAGCCGCTGCTCGAGTTCCCGCCGGTCTACGCCGCCGGCAAGCTCTTCTTCGTCAACAACAGCGGCTTCGCCTACGCGCTCGACGCCGACACCGGCAGGATTCTCTGGAAACGGCGGATCGGCCGCCTCAACGCCTCCTCGCCCGCCTACCACAAGGGCCGCCTCTACATCGTCAACCTGGTCCCCGGGCACATCGTCAAGCTGGACGCCAAGACCGGCAAGATCGTCTGGAAACACACCCTGCCGGGGCGGGCGGAGTCCTCGCCGCTCGTTCTCGGCCGCACCGTCTACTTCGGCTGCGAAAACGGCTACCTCTACGCGCTCAGCACCGGGCGCGGCAACATCCGCTGGAAAACCCAGCTGGGCGGGGCGGTGAAGTCGGCGCCGGCCTTCCGCGACGGCGTCCTCTACGTCGGCGACTACGGCGGCCACATGAACGCGGTCGACGCCGGCAACGGCCACCTGGTCTGGCAGAGCGGCTCGCTCGGCCCCGGCTTCGGCGGCACCGGCGAGTTCTACTCGACCCCGGCCGTCGCCTTCGGCCGCGTCTACGCCGGCAACAACGACGGCCGCGTCTACAGCTACGACCAGAGCGACGGCGCCCTCGCCTGGACGCACTCGACCGGCGGCTACGTCTACTCGGGGCCGACCGTCGCCCAGACCCAGCACACGGCGCCGACCGTCTACATCGGCTCCTTCGACGGCAACGTCTACGCGCTCAACGCCAGGAACGGCGAGACCCGCTGGTCGCGCTCGGCCGGGGGCCAGGTCGTCGGCTCGCTCTCGGCCGTCGGCAACATCGTCTACGTCGCCCAGTTCTCGAGCAAAGCGACCAACGGCTTCGACATGAAGACCGGCAGGCAGGTCTTCCGCTACAAAACCGGCACCTACACGCCGGTGATCTCCGACGGCCGCCGGATCTACCTGACCGGCTACTCGAGCATCAACGCGCTGGAACCGTTCAGGCCGAAGACAAAGGTGGCGCCGGCCCAGGTCGCCAGGGGGGCGAAGGCGAAGCGGCAGAAGGCCAAGAAGGCCGGGGCGAAGGGCAAGGCGGGAGTCAAGAAGAAGGTCAGGGCCAGGAAAAAGGCGGGGGCCAAGAAGAAGGTCCGACGAGCACGGAGGCACGCGCGCCGCCACCGACGAGCGCACCCTGCCTCAGGACCCGCAACGGCACCCGCACGGGGCGGGAAGAGCGGAAGCGGGTCAGGGTGAAGTCGTAGGAGACCGGCTTCGACTCGACCCGGTGGAAGGCCGGGGGGAGGATGCGCCGCGCCGAGCGTTCGGCCGTGGCCTTCGAGCCAACCAGGACGATCTCGCTCAGCGGCGGCAGCGCCTGCGGCGCCGAGCGGGCGTCGAGGTAGTAGCGCAGCGGCCAGCCGGCGGCGTAGCGCTCGGCGATCACCACCTCGCCCGGGTGCAGCGCCCCGACTTCGGCGGCGGCGTTGCGCAGGTCCTCGCGCTGCAGGCGCGCCGTCCGGTCGATCTCGACGGTGAAGGCCAGCGAGCAGAGGCAGAAGGCCGGCGCCAGGGCCAGGCCGAGCCGGCCCGACCGCCGGACTCCGAAGCCGGCGGCGAGGAGGACGATCAGCGGCACGAAGACCGGCAGCAGGTTGCGGCCGTCGAGGTAGTCCTTGCCGAGAAGGCCGAGCAGCAGCGGCAGCACCAGGGCGATGCCGCCGACCAGGGCGGCGAGGCCGGCGCCGCGGCGCTCGTCGGGGTCGCCGCGCCAGAGCAGCAGCGCCGGCGCCGCCAGGGCGAGGGCGCTCGGCACCCCGAGCGGGATCGGCCCCGGCAGGCGGGCGCCGTGCTCGTCGCCGTTGTCGCTGCCGACCAGCTTCGCGCCGGCGCGTTCGAGCCGTTCGCCGAGCGGCTGATCGGCGATCCACCCGGCATGGGCGTGGTCCGCCTGCTGTAACGCGATCGGGACCAGCAGCGCCGCCGTCAGGGCGATCGGGACGATCGCCACGGCCGCCGCCCGCCGGTGGGGCCCGGCCAGCAGGATCGCGATCTCGGCGAGGACGACGAAGCCGGCGAAGTAGTGCGTCGCCAGGGCGAGGGCCGAGAAGGCCGCCCACCAGGCGAGGTCGCGGCGGCCGCCGCCGCGGCGGGCGCGGGCGAAGAAGAGGAAGGAGAGGGCGGTGAGGAGGACGACCGGCGCGTAGGCGCGGGCGTCCTGCGAGAACCAGATCGCCACCGGGCTGACGGCGACCATCGCCGCCGCGATCAGGCCGGCCCGCCGCGGCAGCGGCAGCGCCACGGCCGCGAGGTAGACGACGAGGATCGTGGCAGTGCCGGCGAGCGCCGAGAGCGAGCGCATCCAGACTTCGCCGGTCCCGAACGGCCGCGACCAGAGCCAGGCGACGAGGTAGTAGAGCGGCGGAGTCGACTCGCTGTGGGGGACCGCGGAGAAGGTGGCGAAGAGGCTCGGGTTCAGCACCCGCGCGACCGTAACCGCCTCGTCGTAGCGGTAGCTCTGCAGGTCGAGGGTGGCGAAGCGCAGGGCGGCGCCGAGGACGATCAGCCCGCTCAGCAACAGGAGCGGGGGCGAAGCGGCGACGCGACGGATCGTCCGCATTGCGGGCGATCATTGCCCCGCTATCTAAAGAACTGCTTGTCAGCGGGCGCCGATCCCGCCCGGCGGTGGCGGCGGCAGGTGCGGCGCCCCCTTCGCGTAGGCGGGGAAGAGGCGGGTGTGGAGGCGGGACCGGAGGACGTCGAGGCTCGCCGAGTAGTTCTGGATCCGGTAGCTGCTGGTGTCGCCGAAGTCCTGGTAGTAGACCATCATCTTCGTGCGGCGGTGGCTGCGAACCCAGGCGAAGAGCTTGCCGACGAAGCTCGGGTCGTCGCCGCTTTCGACACCCCACTCGGTCAGCGCGAAGGGTTTGCCGGAGAAGCGGCGGTAGAGCCCGGTCAGCGCCTTCCATTCCGGGTAGCCGGAGTAGAAGTCGGTGCCGACCCAGTCGACCCAGCGCGAGCCGGGGTAGAAGTGCCGCGGCCGGTTCTGCGGCGCGACCGGCGAGCCGGCGGGGAGGGGGCTCCAGATCACCGCCACCGGCGCCGCCGGCAGCGCCCGCACGTTGACGGTCAGCGGCGGCAGGCCGGCTTCGCGCAGGCGGCGGTCGATCGTCGCCTTCTTGCCGCCGCCGTGGACGATCACGTAGATGCGGCGGAAGGCGCGTTTGTAGGCGCGCGGGCTGTGCTCGGCGCCGCGCGAGGCGCCCGAGCAGTCGTAGGCCGCGTAGGCGTTGAGGCAGCGGTTCGGCTCGCCCAGCGGCCGCACGTAGGCGCGCATCCCCTTTTCGTGGAAGAGCTTGTTGAGGCGGACCAGGTAGCGGTCGCCGCGCCCCGCCGCGATCTGCGGCAGCGAGACCACCTCACGGCCTTCCTTGTCGGTGCTGACGTGGAGCATCGGCCGCGCCCGCGCCGTCTGCCAGCGCCGGATCGAGTCCGGGAAGTCGCTGCCCCAGGTCCGGAAGGACTCGATCACCGCCGGGTGCTTGCTCACCGCTTCGGAGAAGTGGCCGAAGTCGGCCGGATCGCCGGTGTCGGAGACGCCGAAGTAGACCCTGTGATGAGGCGGCTTCAGCAGCGAGAAAGCGACAGCAGGCGCAGGGAGTAGCACCAGCGTGAGCGCGCTGGCGAGAGCCACCGCAAGTACGGCACGAAACTGTCGCAGGCCGGACACCGGAGCACCCCATGCTGGCAAGGCGGCGACTTCGAGTCGGCTTCACCTTCGGCGGCTGCAACCTCGGTTGCGACGACTGGAGAGTTAACCCTGCTACAGGCAGGCCAACTCTCCGCCTGCCTCGCGAGGGTTAGGCGGCTTCGGCCAGCGGGCGGTGCTCGGCGATCAGGGCGATCACTTCCGGTGCGTACTTCTCGATGAAGCTGGGGCCGACGCCGCTGATCGCGAGCAGGGACTCGTCGTCGCTGGGGCGGGCGGTGGCGATCGCGATCAGGACCTTGTTGTGAGCGACGGTGTAGGCGGGCTTGCCCTCGGCGGCACCGAGGCGCCAGGTCTTCAGCGCCTCGAACAGCGGCGCGTCGGCGGGGGAGAGCTCGGGGGCCGGCGCGGACGGCTTCGCCGCGGCTGCCCTCGTCCCGCGGCCGGCGCTGTTGATGGCCAGGGTGTCGGGATCCGGCAGCCAGTCGAGCAGGTCGCAGACGTCACAGCAGCGCTCCAGCGGGGCGCCCGCGGTGCGGTCGCTGAAGTGGTCGAGCAGGGCGCGGCGGCGACACTCGGTGCCGTAGATGAAGTCCTTGATCGCGTGGTAGGCGCGCCAGCCGCGCTCGCGGGCGATCGCCAGCTCGGGGTCGCCGGCGCGCTGTTCGTTGAAGCGGACGAGGCGGCCGAGGTCGGCTTTCAGCGCCAGCATCGTCGCCCGCGCGGGCAGGCCGTCGCGGCCGGCGCGGCCCGCCTCCTGGTAGTAGGCCTCGACGCTGGTCGGGATCGTCACGTGCCAGACCGAGCGCACGTCGGGCTTGTCGACGCCCATCCCGAAGGCGTTGGTCGCGCAGATGACGCCGCTGTCGGTCGCCATGAAGCGTTCCTGGATCGCCGTGCGGTGCTCGGGTTCGAGGCCGGCGTGGTAGGCGACCGCGGCGACGCCGCCGTCGCGCAGGTCCGCCGCCACCTCTTCGGTCTGCTTTCGGGTGCCGCAGTACACGATCGCCGGCCGGTTGGCCGGGTCGCGCAGTCCCGCCTCCAGCAGCGCCTGCCGGCGCGCGTTGCAGCCCTTGCCCTCAAGCGCGACGACGTCGAAGGAGAGGTTCGGCCGGTCGAAGCCGGAGCGGACCTGCAGCGGCTCGCGCATCCCGAAGCGCGAGGCGATCTCCCGCGCGACCGGCACCGTCGCCGTCGCCGTGCAGGCCATCACCGTCGGCCGGCCGAGGCGTTCGACCACCTCGGGCAGCCGCAGGTAGTCGGGCCGGAAGTCGTGCCCCCACTCCGAGACGCAGTGCGCCTCGTCGACCGCGACCAGGTCGACGGTCCGCTGCGAGAGCGCTTCGACGAAGACATTCGAGGCAAATCGCTCCGGCGCGCAGTAGACGATCCGGGCATCCCGGCGCACCGCGTCGAGCGCACCCCAGGTTGCCTCCTCCGACATCCCCGAGGTGATCATCGCCACCGGCTGCCCCAGCCGCCGCAGCTTCTCCCACTGATCCCGCATCAGCGCGATCAGTGGGCTCACCACGATCGTCAGCTCCTCCGAAGCCAAACCAGGCAGCTGGTAACAGAGGCTCTTGCCCCCACCGGTGGGCATGACGATCAGCGAATCCCGCCCCTCGAGGGAGGCGACCACCGCCTCTCGCTGTCCCGGCCGCCACTCGGCGTAGCCGAGCCCCCGAAGCAGGTGGTCGGCTCTTTCCTCGGCGCCCGTCATCAGGCGAGCCACCATAGGCGCTCGTCCGGCGCCTACCGTCCCTCGTCGTCGTCCTTTTTGCCGGTGGCAGCGCCTTCAACGTGCTTCGCCCCGATAACGGTCAGCGTCCCCCGGTCGTGCGAGCCGCCCGGACAGTAGATCGTGTATTTCCCAGCATCCAGCGTCGCCGAGAAGCTGCCGCTGAGGCCGTCGGTGACGTTCTCCTCCTCGCCGAGGACCTTGTCGCCTTCCATCACCTCCATCTCGGTCACCTTCGAGGTGCCGGCGTTTTCGAGCTCGAAGGCGATCGGGCCGGCGGGCGCCATCGCGTCGTGAGGCTCGCAACCTTCGTCGGTCAGCTTGAAGGCGACCTTCTTCGCGTTCGCGGGCGCTTCGCCACTCGACCCGCAGGCGCTGAGGGCAGCGGAGAGGATGAGGGACAGCACGAGGCCGGCGGCGATGGGGAGGTGCTTGCAGTTCATCTCTTGAGGTGCTCCTTTTTCGAGTTCTTCCGGGATGAGAATTAGGGCACCCTAACAAAAACCGATGGATTTAGTCGGAATAGGTGTGGTTGAGCTTCGGCCTCTATAAGAGGCCGAAGCTCAACCACATCCTCGGAAAGGGAGACGGGGGCGCGGGGCGCTAAGCGGCGCTCTCGGCGGTGCCGACGCGGCCGCCCGAGCGCCGTGAGCGCAGGCGGGCGCGGTCGCGCCAGGGCCGCATCCCCTGCGGCCAGAGGACGTAGAGCGCCATCGGGATCGCGAAGCCGAGGTAGACGATCGCTTCGATCGCGGTCGGCGAGGGCTGCAGCCCCAGCATCCCGGTCAGCAGCGAGCCGGAGACAGTGCCCGGCTTGACCAGCCAGCCGAGGTCGACGACCTGGCCCTGCAGGCCGTTGATCCAGCCCGCCTCGTGGGCGGTGTGGGCGGCGGAGGCGAGCAGGCCGGCGGCGACGAAGACGAGGACGATGCCGGTGAGGCGGAAGAAGCGGGTGAGGTTGATGCGGACGCCGCCGCGGTAGAGGCCGAGCCCGATCGCGACCGCGGCGAGCAGCCCGAGGATCGAGCCGGCGCCGGCGGCGGTGGTGTCGGTCGAGTCGTGGAAGGCGGCGATCAGGAAGACCGAGGTCTCGAAGCCCTCGCGCAGGACGGCGAGGAAGGCCATCGCCACCAGCGCCAGCGCCGAGCCGGTCGCCAGCGCCGAAGCGGCCTCGCCTTCGAGCTGGGCCTTGATCCCGCGGGCGTGCCGTCGCATCCAGACGATCATGTAGCTGACGGCGCTGACCGCGACCAGCGCGACGATCGTCTCCAGCCCCTCCTGCTGGCGCTGCGGCAGCTGCTGGTCGACCACTTCGAGCCCGACGGCGACGCCGATGCAGAGCGACACCGCGACCCCGATCCCCAGCCACATCTGCCGCATCGCGTCGCGGCGGCCCTCCTTGACCAGAAAGGCGGCGATGATGCCGATGATCAGCGAGGCCTCGACGCCCTCGCGCAGCGTGATGACGAAAGTCGGGATCATGCGGGTGGTGGGGTCTCCTGGGTGGTGAGGGGGAGCCTGCGAATTAGGTTCCCCTAATTAGGAGTCCCGAAAACCTAGCATGCCGCTAGGGAATCGTCCTGGTCAGCCTGCTGACGGAAGCCAGGGCCGGGCCCACTGGCCGGTCCCGCGGATCAGCTCGGCAGCCTGCTCCGGCCCCCAGGTCCCCTGCTCGTAGGGATGGACCGGCCCGGGCTCGTCGAGCAGCGGCTGGACCACCCGCCAGGTCTCTTCGATCGCGCTCTGGCGGGTGAAGAGCTGGTGGTTGCCGGCGATCGCGTCGCCGAGCAGGCGCTCGTAGGGCTCGGGGTCCTCGCCTGGCACCTTCTCGAAGAGCACCTCGAGGTCGGCCGCCTGAAAGGCCTCCTCGCCTGCCTTCTTCGCGTAGAGCCGGGTGCGGGCGCCCGGCTCGGGCTCGATCCGGATCGTCAGCTGGTTCGGTTCCGGCGTCTTGCCGTGGCCGATGCCGAGCCGCGGCGGCCGCTTGAAGAAGAGCGTCACCTCGCTCACCTTCTCCGGCAAGCACTTGCCGGCGCGGACGAAGAAGGGGACGCCCGCCCAGCGCCAGTTGTCAACCGCGAGCTCGACCGCGGCGAAGGTCTCGGTCCGCGAGTCGCTCGCAACGTCGGTGACCTCGCGGAACCCCTCGTACTGGCCGCGGACGTAGCGCTTCGTGTCGGCCGCGACCATTGCCTTGAAGAACTCGAGCTTCTTGTCGCGGACGCTGTCGGGGTCGTTGCCGCTCGGCGGCTCCATGCCGACGACGCCGAGCACCTGCAGGGCGTGGTTCTGGATCACGTCGCGCATCGCCCCGACCGCGTCGTAGAAGCGGCCGCGGTCGGCGACGCCGAAGTCCTCGGCGATCGTCATCTGCACGTGGCTGACGTGCTCGCGGTTCCAGACCGGCTCCAGCAGCGTGTTGGCGAAGCGCAGGTAGGTGATGTCCATCACCGGCTCCTTGCCGAGGTAGTGGTCGATGCGGAGGATCTGCTCCTCGCGCAGGACCTCGGCCAGTTCGGCGTTGAGCTCGCGCGCCGATTCGAGGTCATGCCCGAACGGCTTCTCGATTACCACGTGCGCGTTCCCGGTCAGCCCCGCCTCGCCCAGCCCGTGCACGACCGTGGCGAACAGCGCCGGCGGGATCTCCAGGTAGAAGACGGGGCGCTCGGCGTCGCCGAGGGCGCGGCGGACCCGCTCGAAGGTGTCGGCGTCGGCATAGTCGCCCTGGATGTAGGAGAGGCGCGCGGCGAGGCGGTCGAAGACGTCCTCGTCGGGGCTGCCGACGCTCTCGCCGATCGCCTCGCGGGCATGCTCGCGGAGCTTCTCGTCGTCCCAGTCGTCGATCGCGACGCCGACGATCGGGACCTCGAGCCGGCCCGCGGCCTCCAGCCGGTAGAGCGCCCGGAAGGTCATTTTCTTCGCCAGGTCGCCGCTGATCCCGAAGATCGCCAGCACGTCGGCTGCATCGCTCGCCATCGGCGGCAGGCTATACGGCCCCCGCGCCGGGACCGCGGAGAGATGCCTATACGGTGCACTCCCGCGGCCTCGCTGAAAGTACGATGGCCGAGCCCGCTCCACCACCCCAACCCGCGGAGGACTCAATGGAACTCGGAATCGTCGGCCTCGGACGGATGGGAGCCAACATGGCCCGGCGCCTGATGCGCGACGGCCACAGGATCGTCGCCTACGACGTCAACCCCGAGGCGGTCTCGCAGCTGGCGGGCGAGGGAGCGGAGGGCGCCTCCTCGCTGGAGGAGCTGGCCTCGAAGCTGAGCGCCCCGCGCTCGGTCTGGATCATGGTCCCGGCCGGGGAGATCACCGAGCAGACCGTCGACGCCGTTGCCGCCGTGCTGGACTCCGGCGACGCGATCGTCGACGGCGGCAACTCCTACTACCGCGACGACATCCGCCGCGCCGAGAAGGTCGGCGAGCAGGGGATCGACTACGTCGATTGCGGCACCAGCGGCGGCGTCTTCGGCCTCGAGCGCGGCTACTGCCTGATGATCGGCGGGCCCGACCGGGCGGTCGAGCGTCTCGACCCGATCTTCGCCGGCCTGGCGCCGGGGGTCGACTCCGCCGAGCGGACGCCGGGGCGCGACGGCGACCCCTCGCCCTCCGAGCAGGGGTACCTGCACTGCGGGCCGAACGGGGCGGGCCACTTCGTGAAGATGGTCCACAACGGGATCGAGTACGGGGTGATGGCCGCCTACGCCGAGGGCCTCAACGTCCTCAAGAACGCCAACGCCGGCAAGGTCAAGCGCGAGGCCGACGCCGAGACGGCGCCGCTCGACCACCCCGAGTACTACCAGTACGACCTCGACCTGCCCGAGGTCGCCGAGGTCTGGCGGCGCGGCAGCGTGATCGGCTCCTGGCTGCTCGACCTGACCGCGGCGGCGCTGCAGGAATCGGGCGACCTGGAGGAGTTCACCGGCCGCGTCTCCGACTCCGGCGAGGGGCGCTGGACGGCGATCGCGGCGATCGACGAGGGGGTGCCGACGCCGGTCCTGACGACGGCCCTGCACGAGCGCTTCTACTCGCGCGGGCTCGGCGACTTCGGCGACAGGGTGCTCTCGGCGATGCGCAAGCAGTTCGGCGGCCACGACGAGAAGGCGAGCTGAGGCGCCGATGGCGCTCGAGCTCGAGGTGGCCGGGGACGAGAAGGCCGCCTCGCGCCGCGCCGCGGAGCTGATCGCCGCGGCCGGCGAGGAGGCCGCCGCCGAGCGCGGCCGCTTCGCCTTCGCGATGAGCGGCGGCCGCTCCCCCTGGGCGATGCTGGCGATCCTCGGCGAGCTGGAGGGGATGCCGTGGGAGCAGACCGAGCTGTTCCAGGTCGACGAGCGGGTGGCGGCGCCCGGCGACGAGGCGCGCAACCTCACCCACATGGTGCTCGGCCTCTCGATGGCCCACCAGCCGGCGCTGCGGCCGATGCCGGTTACCCAGCGCGACCTCGACGCGGCGGCGCGCGAATACGAAGCCTCGCTGCCCGACCGCTTCGACGCCATCCACCTCGGCCTCGGCCCCGACGGCCACACCGCCTCGCTCGTCCCCGGCGACCCCGTCCTCGACGTCACCGACCGCCGCGTCGCGATCACCGAGACCGCCTACCAGGACCACCGCCGCATGACCCTCACCTATCCCGCCCTGAACGACGCCCGCCGCATCGTCTGGCTGGTCACCGGGCCCGACAAGGCCGAGGCGCTGCGCAAGCTCGTCGCCGGCGACGAATCGATCCCGGCCGGCCGTGTCCGCAACGAGAACGTCATCGTCGTCGCGGACGAAGCCGCCGCAGGCTGAAAACGCACTTCTTGCCGCTATGCGGGAAGAAGTGCGTTTTCGTTATGTGAGCTCAAGCGCTGCTGCGATTTCCCCAGCAGAGATAAAGACATTTATGTCTATGTCTCCCGTCGCCCGTAGCTCGCCGTAGTAGCCAACTGCCAGAGCTCCTCCAAATGCATGGCGGATGGCTGCTTCTCTCAGGACTCGGTCAAGCAACAGGATCTTGTCCGGAAAGGAAGGCCCGTTCTTTGGTTGGGGAGGGAGGGCATCGGAGAGCTCGAGAAGGTCTCTCACCACCTTCTCTCGCTCCTCGAGCGAAGCCCCGATCCACTGAGTCGCCGAGCGAGCGGCGCTCGAAACAGGGTCACTCGGATTGCACGGCCGGTCGCTTCGGTCCTCCTTCAAGAGCCCGTCCATGAGCAAGCGGCCCAACAGCGGCTCCAAGCGTTCACCCGCGGCGAGGCCACGAAGGACTCTGCGTGCCGCCTCGTCGATAAGGGCAGTGCCTATGCGGTTTCGGGCTTCTGCTGCTGCCAATGCAGCCGAAACATTACACCGCCGGGTCGAGTGAGACCGCGTGGTTGCCGACGAGGCGGCCGTCGGGGTCCCACCTGCGCTTGACCTCGCTGAGGCGGGCGCAGACCTCGGGGGGGAGGATCGCGTCGGTGTCGCAGGGGCGCTCGGCGAAGTTGAAGTAGCCGCCGTCGCCCGCCCAGGGCTCCATCGTCTCGTCCATGCGGTCGAGGTGGGCCTCGACCGCCTTCCCCAACTCCGGCGTCATCGGCATCCCGAGCCCCAGCATCACCCAAGCGGCGTCGAGGTGGGAGAGGGCGCCGCCGTCGGGGTCCGGGCGGCCGAGGGCGCCGCCGAGCTGGCGGATCTCGGTCAGCAGCAGCGGCGAGCCGGAGTCGGCTCCGGCGACGCCGACGTAGGCGTCGATCGCCTCGTCGGAGAGCTCGCGCAGGACGCGGTGATGGCCGAGGCCGGGGACCGGGTGCTCCGGGTCCATGTGGATGCGGCAGAGGCCGGCGGCGGGGATCTGGTCGAAGGTGTCCATGATCGGCTCGCCGATCTCCCGCAGCGGCGCGATCGCCGCTTCGCCTGCCTCTTTGTCGCCGATGCAGGCGGCGTCGATGGTCAGCAGCGGCGTCCCGCGCAGCGGCTCGGGGACGTCGGGCAGCGGCGGCGGGGTGAGGAAGCGGACCACCGAGGTGACGTCGTCGGAGACCCCGGCCGCCCAGTCGCGGTAGCGGCGGACCGCCGCGGCGCCGACCGCGGCCGGGAAGATGAGGACGCCGGCGTAGGCGGTCGCGACCGGGACCAGGTTGAGGTGCAGCGCGGTGACGACGCCGTAGTCGCCGCCGCCGCCTCGCAGCGCCCAGAAGAGGTCGGGCTCGTTGCCGGCGTCGACGGTGCGCGCCTCGCCGTCGGCGGTGACCAGCTCGATTGCCCGCACCCGGTTGCAGGCGAAGCCGTAGCGCCGGCCGAGCCAGCTGAGGCCGCCGCCGAGGTGGTAGCCGGCGACGCCGACGTCGGGCGAGGAGCCGGGCAGGCTGCTGAGCCCGTGGGCGCCGGCGGCCTCGCTCAGCTCGACCACCAGCGCCCCCGCCTCGACCCGGGCGGTCCCGGCGTCCGGGTCGACCTCGACGCCGCGCATCCGCTCGGTCTTGACCAGGATCGTCTCCTCCAGCGAGCGCAGGGCGACGGCGCCGTGGCCGGTCCCCTGGCCCGCCACGCGGAGGTCGTTGTCGGCGGCGAAGCGGACGGTCTTCGCCACGTCCTCGGCGCTCTCGACGAAGGCAACCGCCTCCGGGCGCTGGTCGGCGGCGAGGTTCCAGGCGGCGCGCGCCTGGTCCCAGTCGGGGTCGCTCGGGGTGGCAATTCGGCCGGCGATCGCCGGCCCGCTGAAGTCGGTCATTCGGGGTCCTCCTTCGAAGGAAGTCGCTGACGCTTCACCCTATCTCCGCGAGCGCATTTCCGTGAGGAGAAATCGGGCGGGTTCCGTAGTACTCCGCGCTGAGGTTGTGGTGCACAAGGGATGGTCCGCTCGCCGCTCGCGCCTATGTTCGGTCGCATGAATGCCTCGACCAGACTTCGCGTCCTCGTCCCCCTGATCTCCCTCGCCGGGCTGCTGCTCCTGGCGCCGGCGCCGGCTGCGCAGGCGGCCTCCGGCTCGATTACCAGCGTCCACGCCGTCGGCAGCGAAGTCGAGGCCACCTACACGACCAACATGGACATCTGCGACGAAGGCTATTGCGGCTGGTTCCCGAACGCCTACCAGTACCCGGCGAGCCAGGCCTGCGCCCCCGACGGTGCCCAGCTCACCTACGTCGGCGACTTTCACGAAACCTCTGGCAGCGAGGTCACCACCGATCGCTTCTTCCCCGCCTACGAAGGCACGCTCCGGATCTGCCTTTACGCCTACCAGTCGGGCGTCGAATACTTCATCGCCGAAGCGACCTTCACCCCCCCGCCGAGCACGCCCACGCCGAGCCCTCCCTCGCCGAGCACGCCCACGGGGAGCGGGAGCATGT
>CAWDAP010000009.1:0-169808 GCA_963800355.1 uncultured Actinomycetes bacterium
CTCGCCGACACCGCGCTGCGGACCGCCGACTCGGCTACCTGACCCGGCGCCTGGTCGACGTCGCCCAGGACGTGATCGTCCGCGAGGAGGACTGCAAGACCAAAGACCACATCGAGATGGCGCTGCGCAAGGAGGACGGCTCGCTCAACGACAACCTCGTCGGGCGGCTGGCGGCGAAGAAGTTCGAGACCAAGCGCGGCCGCGAGCTGCTCAAGCGCAACCAGGAGATCACCCTGGCCGAGGTCGAGGAGATCGCCGAGGCGTTCGGCGACGAGGAGGTCGAGGTCCCGGTCCGCTCGGCGCTCAAGTGCGAGGCCGAGTCCGGCGTTTGCCGCTCCTGCTACGGGGTCGCGCCGGCGACCGGGTCGATGGTCGACATCGGCGACGCGGTCGGGATCATCGCCGCGCAGTCGATCGGCGAGCCGGGCACCCAGCTGACGATGCGCACCTTCCACACCGGCGGCGTCGCCGGCCAGGACATCACCCAGGGCCTGCCGCGGATCGTCGAGCTGTTCGAGGCGCGCAAACCGAAGGGCCTGGCGCAGATGGCCGAGGCGGCCGGCAAGGTCTCGGTCGAGGAGACCGACAAAGCGCTGAAAGTGATCGTCACCGAGTCGAGCGGCGAGGAGCACTCGCTACAGCTTCCCGCCGCGCACCCGCCTGCACGTCGCCGACGGCGACAAGGTCGAGGTCGGCGAGCAGCTCAACGAGGGCTCGCTCTACCCGGCCGACCTGCTGGCGATCCGCGGTCGCACCGACGACCGAGCTGTACCTCGTCGCCGAGGTGCAGAAGGTCTACCGCGCCCAGGGCGTCGACATCAACGACAAGCACATCGAGCTGATCGCCCGGCAGATGCTGAAGAAGGTGCAGAGTCGAGTCGAAGGGCTCGACCAGCCTGCTGCCGGGCCAGCTCGAGGACCGCGGCAGCCTCAAGCGGCTCAACAAGAAGACCAAGGAAGACGGCGGCACCCCGGCCAAAGGCGAGGAGGTCATCCTCGGGATCACCAAGGCCTCGCTGGCGACCGAGTCGTTCCTCTCCGCGGCCTCCTTCCAGGAGACGACGAAGGTGCTCACCGACGCCGCCCTCGAGGGCAAACGCGACCGCCTCGTCGGCCTCAAGGAGAACGTGATCATCGGCAAGCTGATCCCGGCCGCGACCGGCCTCAAGCACTACCGCACGGTCGCGATCGAGCCGGCGGTGCCGATCGAGCCGCCGAGCGACGAGGACCTGCTCGAAGAAGACGAGCTCGCCGCCGAGCTCGGCGTCGACGGCGGTCGAGGCCCCGGTCGAGGGCTTCGGCCCCTCCTTCGCCGAGGAGCTCGAGGAGCTGGCGCAGGAGATCGAGTCGACCTCCGAGAGAGCCCAAATAGCCGTGAGGGAGAGTGGGGCCAGCGGCGCCCGTCCCGCGAATGGGCCGCTACGAGGACCACGCAGAGCGTGGCTTATCTGCGGTTTCGCTGGCCGTGCCCCGCCGTGAAGGCCGGTCGTCCCGGGCTCCTGCTGGACCTGGCCGGGCGGCTCTGGCCGGTCGCCAGTTCGGTAGATTCCGCTCGATGGCTGGAGCGGAGAAGGTCTGCATCATCGGCGCCGGCAGCTCCGGGATCGCCGCCGCCCAGGTGCTGGACGCGCGCGGGATCCCCTTCGACTGCTTCGAGAAGGGCTCGTACGTCGGCGGCAACTGGCGCTACGAGAACGACAACGGGATGTCGTCGGCCTACCGCTCGCTGCACATCAACACCTCGCGGCGGGTGATGGCCTACAGGACCCTGCCGATGCCCGACCACTACCCCGACTACCCGGACCACTTCCAGATGGCCGCCTACTTCGACGAATACGTCGACCACTTCGGCCTGCGCGACAGGATCCGCTTCCGCACCGAGGTGCTCGAGGCCGAGCCGGTCGACGGCGAGTGGGAGGTGACGGTCGAGGGGCCGGAGGGGCGGCGAGACCAACCGCTACCGGGCGCGTGCTGGTCGCCAACGGCCACCACTGGGACCCGCGCTGGCCCGAGCCGGCCTTCCCCGGCGCCGACGAGTTCGAGGGCGAGCAGATGCACGCCCACCACTACCGCGAGCCCGACGTCCTCGCGCGGCAAGCGGGTCCTGGTGCTCGGGATCGGCAACTCGGCGACCGACATCGCGGTCGAGTCCTCGCGGATCGCCGATGAGACCTTCCTCGCGATGCGCCGCGGCGCCTACGTCCTGCCCAAGTACATCAACGGCAAGCCGATCGACGAGCTCGCCGACCGCCGTCGATCTCGATGCTGCCGCTGCCGGTCCAGCGCTTCTTCGCCGCCCGCGCGCTGGCGATCGCCGCCGGCGACATGACCGACTACGGCCTGCCGAAGCCCGACCACAAGCTGTTCGAGGCGCACCCGACCGTCTCCTCGGAGCTGCTGCCGCGGCTCGGCCACGGCGACATCACGGTGAAGCCGAACATCGAGCGCTTCGCCGGCGGCCGCGCGCGTCCGCTTCGTCGACGGCAGCGAGGAGGAGATCGACCTCGTCGTCTACTGCACCGGCTACAAGATCACCTTCCCCTTCTTCGACCCGGAGGTCTTCGCGGCGCCCGACAACCGGTTGCCGCTCTACCGGCGGGTCGTCTCGGTCGAGCGCCCCGGCCTCTACTTCATCGGCTTCATCCAGCCGCTCGGCCCGATCATGCCGCTGGCCGAGGCGCAGTCCGAATGGGTCGCCGACCTGCTCGCCGGCGCGCGCGACGCTACCGCCGGCGGCGGAGATGCGGCGGGAGATCGACGAGGGACGAACGGCGGCAGGCGAAGCGCTTCGTTGCCTCTAAGCGTCATACCGTCGAGGTCGACTTCCATCCCTACCTGCGCGAGATCCGGCGCGAGCGAAAGCGGGCTGCGCAGCCGGCCTGACGACGCGGGTGCGGCCGCTCCGGGCGGGCAGTCGGGCAGCGGCACCGCCGCGCCGCCGCCGTGCGGCCCTCGGCGCGGCCCGCGCGGCAGCCGCGGTTGCGGCGCGGCGGCGCTTGGGCCGCCGCCGCTGTCCTCGCCCGCCGCGGGCTCGGGTTCGCGTGCTGCTGGCCCACCAGACGAGCCAGAGCGAGCCCAGGACCGGGATCTTGAGCACGACGAGCAGGAAGAAGATCGGCCAGAAGCCCGTCACCCACTTGCAGTCTAGAAGAACCGCCGGCGACTTTGTCAAGATGGGTTGCAGCCCGCGCGTCCCACGGCAGTGAGAGCGCGCTTCGAGCCTGCGAGCCTCCTCAAGGCCGCAGGTGCGGCTCGGTCGGGACCAGCAGCGTCGGCGCCTCGCGCGGCCGCGCCCACGCGTAGCAGCTCTCGTCGAGGTTGTCGTCGACCCAGGCGACCGCCCGCCCCCGGCAGTAGGCCTCGAGGGCCCGAGCTTCCAGTGGGCGATGCCGAAGCGGGCGTCGGTCTCGAAGGAGACATGGGGAAGCTCCGGCAGCCCGAGCAGCTTCGGCAGGTAGTAGTTGGCTTTGTCCTCCCAGCCGCTAGCCCAGACCAACTCGAAGTGCTCGCTCAGCCGCCGCAGCCGCTCGCCGGCGCGCAGCGAGATGCAGTGCATGCATCCCGTCAACCAGCTCGAACCGCGTCTCGCGCCGGCGGCTCCTCGAACCCAAACAGACTGATCACCCCATCGATATCAACCGCCAGGAGCGGCCGATCGAGGGACGGGGGATGTCCCTCGGGCTGGCGGATACTCGAACACCGGCCTAATCAGGCCGGTGTTTGTCGAACGAGGGACATCCCCCGTCTACCACCTACCAGCGGTAATGAGCGAATGCTTTGTTCGCCTGCGCCATGCGGTAGATGTCGTCCTTCCGCTTCCAGGCGCTGCCCTGCTGCTGGTTGGCGTCGAGGATCTCGCTCGGCGAGGCGCTCGGCCATCGAGTACTCGCGGCGGGCCCGGGCGAACTGGACGAGCCAGCGGACCGCCAGGGTGCGGGCGCGGCGGGCCGGAACCTCGACCGGGACCTGGTAGGTGGCGCCGCCGACGCGGCGGGAGCGGACCTCGAGCACCGGGGTCAGCTGTTTGATCGCCGCCTCCAGCGTCTCGACGGGTCCTCGCCGGTGCGCTCGCCGACGATCGCCAGGGCGTCGTAGACGATCCGCTCGGCCAGGCTCTTCTTGCCGTCGACCATGACCTTGTTGATCAGCTGCTGGACGAGGCGGTTGCGGTGCCTGGCGTCCGGGCTCGATCGGCCGGATCTGTGCTGCGGAGCGGCGGGGCATCAGGAAGCTTTGACTCCATAGCGGGAGCGGGCCTGCTTGCGGTCGGAGACGCCGGCCGCGTCGAGGGTGCCGCGGACGACCTTGTAGCGGACGCCCGGCAGGTCCTTGACGCGACCGCCCCTGATCAGGACGACCGAGTGCTCCTGCAGGTTGTGGCCCTCGCCGGGGATGTAGGTGGTGACCTCCATCCCGTTGGTCAGCCGCACACGGGCGATCTTGCGCAGAGCCGAGTTCGGCTTCTTCGGGGTCACCGTGGCGACACGGGTGCAGACGCCGCGGCGCTGCGGGGCGGCTACGCGCTTCTTGCGACCTTGGCCCGACTTGAGGCCCGGCGTCGTGGTCTTCTTCTTCGGGCGCTTGCGGCCCTTCCTGACGAGCTGATTCGTATTCGGCACGGCCGCGCATAGTAGAGCAGTCCGGCCAAGACCAGCCCCGCCGGCCGCCGCCAGCTCGGCGAAGAAGCCGTCCTCGAGGACGGCCGTGGCGCCGGCGAAGCGTGAGCTCTGGCTGCCGACGTCGAGCCCGGCGGGGAGGTCGACGAGGAGGATGACGGCGCCCGCGAGTCAGTCCGAGGAGCGGCGACGAGGAGGCCGAGCGCGGCGGCGCTCGCGCACCAGCGCCAGCGCAGCCCGAGCACGACCGCGAGCGGCCCCCAGCGGGACCAGCAGGTAGGCGTGCGCGGCGCCGGCGGTGCGGACGTCGACCGTCGGCGCTCGCGCCACCTGCGGCAGCCCTGCGTATCCGGGCTGGCCGATCTCGACCGCGCGGTAGTCGATGAACTGGGAGGCGACAAGCAGCAGGCGCCGGCGGCGACCAGGAGCGCTGAGGCGGCCCGCGCGCGGGGTCACCACGCCGCTCGCGGCGGTGGCCGCCCGCACCGGCTGCGGCAGGTCCAGCGAGCGCCGGCGCTCGATCGCCGCGAGGCCCTTGAACGAGAGGGCGCCGCAGCGGCCGCAGCAGCGGCCCGAGGCAAGCCCAGGCCCGGCGCGCTGCCGAGGCGCCGTGGTGCCGCACCCGCACGAGCCCCCGGATAGGCGCGCTCCAGACCTCGATTCGCCGCCCGGTCCACCTGTCGCGACCAGCGCCGAAGCGCTGCTATCATCGCCCGTCGCTCAGGCAGTTTTCGCTGTTCTCTTCGCAGGGCCCCGGGCCTTTTTTTGCGCCGCTTCGGCCCTTGCCGGCGGCCTTTCTGTTTTGCTTGGACTAACTCACGAACTACTGGACTTAGGACTCATGGCACGCAGCTTTCCACTGGAGAAAACCCGGAACATCGGGATCATGGCGCACATCGACGCCGGTAAGACGACGACGACCGAGCGCATCCTCTACTACACCGGGCGCACCCACAAAATGGGCGAGGTCCACGAGGGCGCTGCCGTCATGGACTGGATGGAACAGGAGCAGGAGCGGGGGATCACGATCACCTCGGCCGCGACCGCCTGCGAGTGGAAGGGCCACCGGATCAACATCATCGACACCCCCGGCCACGTCGACTTCACGGTCGAGGTCGAGCGCTCGCCTGCGCGTGCTCGACGGCGCGATCGCCGTCTTCGACGCCGTCGCCGGGGTCGAGCCCCAGTCGGAGACCGTCTGGCGCCAGGCCGACAAGTACGGCGTCCCGCGCTTCGCCTACATCAACAAGATGGACCGCACCGGCGCCGACTTCTTCAACTCGGTGGAGACGATGAAGGACCGGCTCGGCGCCAACCCGCTGCCGATCCAGCTGCCGATCGGCGCCGAGGAGAACTTCAAGGGCGTCGTCGACCTGGTGAAGATGAAAGGCCTGATCTGGACCGACGAGCTCGGCGCCGCCTACGAGGAAATCGAGATCCCCGACGACCTCGCCGACCAGGCCGAGGAGTACCGCACCGCCCTGATCGAAGCCTGCGCCGACTACGACGAAGAGCTGATGGAAGCCTTCCTCGGCGAGGAAGAGATCCCGCAGGAGAAGCTGATCGCCTCGCTGCACCAGGCGACCCTCTCGACCGACGTCACCCCGGTCCTCTGCGGCACCTCGTTCAAGAACAAGGGCGTGCAGCCGCTGCTCGACTCGATCGTCGAACTGCTGCCCTCGCCGCTCGAGGTGCCGCCGGTCACCGGCGTCATCCCCGCCGGCAAGGGCCAGGCCGAGGACGTCGAGGACACCCGCGAGGCCAGCGACACTGCCCCCTTCTCGGCGCTCGCCTTCAAGGTCATGTCCGACCCCTACGTCGGCAAGCTCACCTACTTCCGCGTCTACTCCGGCAAGCTCGAGAAAGGCGGCCGGGTGCTGAACGTGAAAACCGGCAAGACCGAGCGGATCGGCCGGCTGCTGATGATGCACGCGAACAGCCGCGAGGAGATCGACGAGTGCTACGCGGGCGACATCTGCGCCGGCGTCGGCCTCAAAGAAACCGGCACCGGCGACACCCTCGCAGCTCCCGACGCGCCGATCGCCCTGGAGAGCATCGAATTCCCGGAGACGGTGATCGCGGTCGCGATCGAGCCGAAAACCAAAGCCGACCAGGAGAAGATGGGCAACGCCCTGCAGCGCCTCGGCGAGGAGGACCCAACCTTCCGGATCGAAACCGACGAGGAAACCGGCCAGACCCTGATCCACGGGATGGGCGAGCTCCACCTCGAGGTGATCGTCGACCGGATGCTGCGCGAGTTCAAAGTCGAGGCAAACGTCGGCAAGCCCCAGGTCGCCTACCGCGAGACGATCCGCAAGCGGGTCGAGAAGGTCGAGGCGCGCTTCGTCCGCCAGACCGGCGGCCGCGGTCAGTTCGGCCACGTCGTCATCAACCTCGAGCCGGCGCCCGAGCGAGGGCTTCGTCTTCGAGGACAAGATCAAGGGCGGCGTCATCCCCAACGAGTTCATCGGGCCGGCCGAGGCGGGGATGCGCGAGGCGCTCGAAAACGGCGTCAAGGCCGGTTACCCGATGGTCGACGTCAAAGCCGAACTCGTCGATGGCTCCTACCACGATGTCGACTCTTCGGAGATGGCGTTCAAGATCGCCGGTTCGATGGCGATCCAGGAAGGCGCCAAGAAGGCGAACCCGGTCCTGCTCGAGCCGGTGATGGCGGTCGAGGTGGTCACCCCCGAGGACTTCCTCGGCGACGTGATCGGCGACCTCTCCCGTCGTCGCGGCAAGGTTCAGGGCCAGGATCAGCGCGGCAACGCCCTCGCCGTCCAGGCCTTCGTCCCGCTCGGCGAAATGTTCGGCTACGCGACCGAACTGCGGTCGATGACCCAGGGCCGGGCGACCTACACCATGCAGTTCGAGCGCTACGAGGAGGTCCCCTCGAACATCGCCGAGGAGATCGTCGAGCACCGCTCAGGTGACCCGGTGGGTGCAGCTTCGTGACCCCGACCGCGGCCGGGCGCTGAACCTGGCTATATTTCCCGGGTTGCCCGCAGGCATTTCCGCCTGCGACCGAGCCGCCCACAGACTCAAGCAGCTAGACCAGACAGAACACACAACTTTCGAAAGGCGAACGGAGAGAATGTCGAAGGAGAAATTCGAGCGCGATAAGCCGCACGTGAACGTCGGCACCATCGGTCACATCGACCACGGGAAGACGACGCTAACGGCCGCGATCACGAAAACGCTCTCCACCGTGGGCGGTGCCGAGGCGCATAGCTTCGAGGAGATCGACAACGCTCCCGAGGAGAAGGAACGCGGCATCACGATCGCGACCTCCCACGTCGAGTACGAGACCGACAACCGGCACTACGCCCACGTCGACTGCCCGGGCCACGCCGACTACGTGAAGAACATGATCACCGGTGCGGCGCAGATGGACGGCGCGATCCTGGTCGTCTCCGCCGCCGACGGGGTGATGCCGCAGACCCGCGAGCACATCCTGCTCGCCCGCCAGGTCAACGTCCCGCACGTCGTCGTCTTCCTCAACAAGATCGACCAGGTCGACGACGAGGAACTGGTCGAGCTGGTCGAGGAGGAGGTCAAGGAACTCCTCGACGAGTACGACTTCCCGGGCGACGAGACGCCGATCATCAAAGGCTCGGCGCTGAAGGCTCTGGAAGGCGACGAGGAGGCCCAGAAAGCGATCTTCGACCTCGCCGCGGCGCTCGACTCCTACATCCCGGAGCCGGTCCGCGAGCTCGACAAGCCGTTCCTGATGCCGATCGAGGACATCTTCTCGATCACCGGCCGCGGCACCGTCGCCACCGGCCGGATCGAGCAGGGCGTCGTCAACACCGGCGACGAGGTCGAAATCGTCGGCATCCACCCGGAGACCTCGAAAACGACCGTCACCGGGGTCGAGATGTTCCGCAAGATCCTCGACGAGGGTCAGGCGGGCGACAACGTCGGCTGCCTCCTGCGCGGCACCAAGCGCGAGGAGATCGAGCGCGGCCAGGTCCTCTGCAAACCGGGGTCGATCACCCCGCACACCAAGTTCAAAGCCGAGGTCTACTGCCTGAAAAAGGAGGAGGGCGGCCGTCACACCCCGTTCTTCTCGGGCTACCGTCCTCAGTTCTACTTCCGGACCACCGACGTGACCGGGATCGCCAACCTCCCCGAGGGGACCGAGATGGTGATGCCGGGCGACAACGTCGAGATGACGATCGAGCTGATCCAGCCGATCGCGATGGACCAGGGGCTGCGGTTCGCCATCCGCGAGGGTGGCCGCACCGTCGGCTCGGGGGTCGTCTCCGAGATCATCGAGTAGCGACGCCACCAGGGGCGGGCCAAGCCCGCCCCGACACCGCCTCAGGGCGGGGACAACTGCAAAGACATACGACCGGGGCGGCGCCCCAGATTTCCAGGGGCCCCGCCCTCTTTGCGCGGTAAAAGCGAGAAGAGAAGAAGAGAGACAGCAGCGAAGTGGCCACTATTGCGGCACAGAAAATCCGGATCCGACTGAAGGCGTACGACCACGACGCCATCGATCGGGCTGCCAAAGAGATCGTCGAGACCGCGGAGCGGACCGGCGCCACCGTCTCCGGCCCGGTGCCGCTGCCGACCGAGAAAAACGTCTACTGCGTGATCCGCTCGCCGTTCAAGGACAAGGACTCGCGCGAGCACTTCGAGATCCGCACCCATAAGCGGCTGATCGACATCCTCCAGCCCTCGCCGAAAACCGTCGACTCGCTGCAGCGGCTGGACTCGCTGCCCGCCGGCGTCGACATCGAGATCAAGCTCTAGGAGTGACATGGTGGCGGCGATCCTCGGCAAGAAGCTCGGCATGACCCAGGTCTTCAAGGAGGACGGCAGCGTCGTGCCCGTGACCGTGATCGAGGCCGGCCCCTGCAAGGTCACCGCCGTTCGCGACTCTGACCGCGACGGCTACTCGGCCGTGCAGCTCGCCTTCGGCGAGGTCAAGAAGGGCAAGCTCAGCAAGGCCGAGGAAGGCCACCTGAAGAAGGCCGGCGCGGCGCCGATGCGCCACCTGGTCGAGTTCCGCGACGAGGACCTCGGCGCCGAGGAGGGTCCGAAGGTGGGCGACGACGTCACCGTCTCCGGCTTCGAGCCGGGCCAGAAGGTCAAGGTCGCCGGGATCTCGATCGGCAAGGGCTTCCAGGGTGGGATCAAGCGCCACAACTTCAGCCGCGGGCCGGTCAGCCACGGCTCCCACAACGTCCGCGCGCCCGGCTCGATCGGCGCCAGCGCCTTCCCCGCCCGCGTCTTCAAAGGGATGCGGATGCCCGGCCAGATGGGCAACAAGCGGATCACCCAGAAGGGGCTCGAGATCGCCGACGTCGACGCCGACCGCAACCTGCTGCTGATCAAGGGCTCGGTTCCCGGCGCCCGCAACGGCATCGTCGAGGTGAGGACCGATGGCTAAAGCAGCCGTGCTCGGCAAGACGACCAAAGCCGACCTGCCGAAAGAGCTCTTCGGCGAGTCCTTTCACCAGTCGCTGCTCCACGAGGCAGCTCGCGCGGACCTGAACGCGCGCCGCCGCGGAACCGCCTCGACCCTGACCCGCGGCGAGGTCTCCTTCACCACCGCCAAGGCCTGGCGCCAGAAGGGCACCGGCCGCGCCCGCGTCGGCTCGCTCGGCGTGCCGAACCGCTTCGGCGGCGGCGTCGCCTTCGGCCCGAAGCCGCGCAGGTACACGGTCAAGGTCAACCGCAAAGCCCGGCGCCGGGCGATGCGCTCTGCCCTCTCGGTCCACGCCGAGCGCGGCTCGATCGCCGTCCTCAACGCCGCCGACTTCGAGACGCCCTCGACCAAGAGCGCCGCCCAGGCGCTGGAGAAATGGGGGGCGAAGAGCCCGCTGCTGGTGATCGTCAGCGGCGAGGAGATCGGCGCGATGAAGAGCTTCCGCAACATGCGCCGGACCCAGGTGGTCGAGGTCGGCGCCGCCGGAGTCGCGGACGTGATCGGCGCCGCCGCGATCGTCCTCTCGGAAACCGCGTTGGAGACGCTGAAGGAGAGGCTTTCCTGATGGACGCGCGCATGATCTTGATCCGCCCGGTGATCTCGGAGAAGAGCTACGCCCTGATCGCCGAGGGCAAGTACACCTTCCGGGTCGACGACCGGGCGCACAAGACCCAGATCGCCCAGGCCGTGCAAGAGGTGTTCGGCGTCAACGTCACCGAGGTGCGGACCGCGAAGGTGCGCTCCAAGCCGAAGCGCCGCGGCCTGACCAAGGGCAAGACCCGCGCCTGGAAGAAGGCGATCGTCCAGCTCGCGCCGGGCGAGCGGATCGAGCTGTTCGAGGGCGCCGAGACCGCCTAGGAGAGAGATTTCGATGCCGAACCGCAAAACCAAACCGACCAGCCCCGGCCGCCGCTTTGCGACCTACCCGCTGCGCGAGCAGCTGACCGCCTCCGAGCCGGAGCGGAAGCTGACCGAGGGGCTGAAGAAGTCCGGTGGCCGCAACGCCAACGGCCGCGTCACCGCCCGCCACCGCGGCGGCGGCGCCAAGCGGCGCTACCGCAAGATCGACTTCAAGCGGCTCAAGGACGGCGTGCCGGCGAAGGTCGCCTCGATCGAGTACGACCCCAACCGCACCTGCTACATCGCCCTGCTGCACTACGCCGACGGGCACAAGGACTACATCCTCGCCCCGGCGCAGCTGGCGGTCGGCGACACCGTGAAATCGGGTCCTGAGGCCGACATCAAACCGGGCCACGCGATGGCCCTGGGGCAGATGCCGACGGGCACGATCGTCCACAACGTCGAGCTGATCCCCGGTCAGGGCGGCAAGCTCGGTCGCTCCGCCGGGACCTCGATCCAGCTGGTCGCGAAGGAGGGGGAGATGGTCACCCTGCGTCTGCCCTCCTCGGAGATGCGGATGGTCCGGGCCGAGTGCCGCGCCAGTATCGGCGTCCTCTCCAACGCCGAGCACCAGAACGTGAAGGTCGGCAAGGCCGGCCGCAGCCGCCACAAGGGCAAGCGCCCGCAGACCCGCGGCGTCGCGATGAACCCCGTCGACCACCCGCACGGCGGCGGCGAGGCGCACCACACGCCCGGCGGCCACCCGGTCACTCCGTGGGGCAAACCGACCCTCGGGTACCGCACCCGCAAGAAGGGCAAGCAGTCCGACCGCTACATCGTCCGCGGCCGACGCCGTGGCAAGAAGAAGGGCCGGTGATCTGAGCCGTGGGTAGATCGACGAAAAAGGGCCCGTGGGTCGAGGAGCGCCTGATGGGGCGGATCGCGACGCTGAACGAGGCCAACAAAAAACAGATGGTCAAAACCTGGTCGCGGACCTCGACGATCTTCCCGGAGATGGTGGGCCACACGATCGCCGTCCACGACGGCAAGAAACACGTCCCGGTCTTCATCTCGGAGTCGATGGTCGGCCACAAGCTCGGCGAGTTCGCGCCGACCCGGACGTTCCGTTCGCACGGCGGTAAGGAATAGCGATGGCTGACGAGAACCAGGACAAAAAACAGCGCACGAAAAAAGCAGCCAAAAAACCCGCGGCCAAAAAAGAGTCGAAAGCCAAAAAAACTCCGGCGAAAAAAGCCGAGCCGCAAAAAGCTGCAAAAAAACCGGTCGCGAAAAAAGACGCCAAAGGCAAAGAGACCGAAAAGGGCGCGGCTAAGAAAGACTCCAAAGCGGAAAAAGAGCCGGCCAAAGCCAAGAAAGCTGCTCCGAAAGCTCCGGCAGCGCCCCCGCTCGTCAAGGCCAGCGCCCGCTATGTGCGGGTCGCCCCGCGCAAGGCGCGGCTGATCGCCGATCAGGTGCGCGGCATGCACGTCGAAAGCGCCCGGGCGCTGCTGCAGTTCTCGCCCCGCGGTGCCGCCCACCCGATCCACAAGCTGATCGACTCCGCCGCTGCCAACGCGGAAAACAACCACGACCTGATCGGCGACGAGATGCGCGTCGCCTCGATCACCGTCGACGAGGGGCCGACCCTGCGCCGCTTCCGCCCGCGGGCGATGGGGCGGGCGACCCCGATCAACAAGCGAACCAGCCACATCCGTGTGGCTTTGACCCCGGCGGAGGACTGAGCTGATGGGACAGAAGATCCACCCCGAGGGTTTCCGCGTCGGCTATATCCACGATTGGAAGTCGAACTGGTACGAGGACAAAAACTTCGCCGACGTGCTCCAGGAAGACCTGGCGATTCGCGACCACATCGAAGGCAAGCTCGCCCACGCGGGGCTCTCGAGCATCACGATCGAGCGTCGCGGCGAGGTAGCGGTCGACATCCACACGGCGCGGCCGGGGATCGTCATCGGCAAGTCCGGCAGCGAAGTGGACGCCCTGCGCAAGGAGCTGCACAAGCTCACCGGCAGCCCGGTCAAGGTGAATATCCGCGAGGTCAAACGGCCCGAGCTCGACGCCAAACTGGTCGCCCAGTCGATCGCCGAGCAGCTGCAGAATCGGGTGGCTTTCCGGCGGGCTATGAAACGCGCCCTGACCTCGGCGATGCGCTCCGGCGCCAAGGGCGTCAAGGTCCAGGTCTCCGGCCGCCTCGGCGGCGCCGAGATGGCGCGGACCGAAAGCTACTCCGACGGCCGGGTGCCGCTGCACACGCTGCGCGCCGACATCGACTACGGCTTCTTCGAGGCGCGCACCACCACCGGCCGGATCGGCGTCAAATGCTGGATCAACAAGGGCGAGGTGATGCCCGAGGGCTTCCGCTCCGACCTCGTCAGCGGCGACGGCGACGGCCAGGGCCAGAGTCGTGGCGGCGGGCGCCGTGAGGACCGCGGCGGCGGCCGCGGGCGTGGCCCCGGCGGCGACCGCGGCGGCCGTGGGCCGGGCGGAGACCGCGGCGGTCGCGGCGGCGGCGGCGGACGCGGCCCGGGCGGCCGTGGCCCCGGTGGCGGCGGTCGCGGCGGCCAGAGAGGCGGTGGCCGCTGATGCTGATGCCGAAACGGGTCAAGCACCGCAAACAGTTCCGCGGCCGCATGCGCGGCAACACCAAGGGCGGCAGCAGCGTCGCCTTCGGCGAGTACGGGATCAAGGCGCTCGAGCGCGGCTGGATCACCAACCGCCAGATCGAGGCCGCCCGCGTGGCGATGACCCGCAAGATCAAACGCGGCGGCAAGGTCTGGATCAACGTCTTCCCCGACAAGCCGTACACGAAGAAGCCGGCCGAGACGCGGATGGGCTCCGGCAAGGGCAACCCCGAGGGCTGGGTCGCCGTGGTCAAGCCCGGCAAGGTGATGTTCGAGCTGGCCGGAGTGCCCGAGGACCTGGCGCGCGAAGCGCTGCGCCTGGCCGGTCACAAGCTCCCGGTGAAAACGAAATTCGTGATGCGGGAGGGGGCCGGCGAGTGATGAAGGCCGCGGAAGTGCACAATCTCAAAGACGACGAGCTGGTGGCGAAACTGATCGACGCCAAGCAGGAGGCCTTCAACCTCCGCTTCCGCCATGCGACCGGCGAGCTCGAGAACACCGCCCGCCTCGGGCAGGCGAAGAGGGACATCGCGCGCCTGCTGACGGTGGCCAAGGCACGAGGCATCGACGTTGAGAAAGAGACGCGACGGATATGAGCGACGACGAGCAGAAAAAAGACGAGAGCACGCAGCAGGAGCCTCAGGACGAGGCGCAGCAGGACGCGGGTCCTGTCGCGGACGAGGGGTCTTCGTCCTCGCAAGCTGCGGGCGAAGACCCCTCATCCACGCCAGCCGCGTCAGAGGCGTCTGAGGAAGAGGCTCCTGCCGAGGAGGCTGCAGCTGATCCTTCTGACGACGCTCCCGCCGCGGAAGCTGAGGAGGCTCCGGCCGCGGCTGAGGCCGCAGAGGCGAATCCTGAGAACGACCTTCCCTGGAAGGAGCGGCGGCGGCTGCGGAAATCGCGGAAGCAGCCGCGCAAGCCTGGGGCTTCTGGTGCGGAGGAGCGGAAAGCTGCGCGAGAGGCCGAGCGCAAGCGGAAGGCTGAGCTGCGCCGCAAGCAGCGGGCTGCGGCCAAGGCTGCGCACGCGGCCGGGACCGGGACGCCGCCGGTCGAGCGCGAGTCCAACGCGGCCAAGGTGCGCCAGGGCGTCGTCGTCTCCAGCAAGGGCGACAAGTCGATCACCGTCCGCATCGACATCGCCCGCCGTCACCGCACCTACGAGAAGATCGTCCGCAGCTCGACCAAGCTGCACGCCCACGACGAGCGCAACGAGGCCGGCGAGGGCGACGTGGTCCGCGTGGTCGAGACCCGGCCTCTCTCCAAGACCAAGCGTTGGCGCCTGGTCGATGTCGTGGAGAAGGCGAGGTAGTGACGGTGCCTCCTTCCAGCCCAGCACGCCTCAGCCGGCCGCAAACCGGCGCCGGATCTTCGTCCTCGGTCGCTCGCGCACATGCGTGCGCCACGCTCCCTGCGTCCTCGCCCGGCTTGGTTTTCGCTCGGCTGAGTCGCACTGCGCCGAAAGGAGGCACCGTCCGATGATCCAGCAGGAGTCCAGGCTCAAGGTCGCCGACAACTCGGGCGCGCGCGAGATCCTCTGCATCCGCGTCAAAGGCGGCTCCCACCGCCGCTACGCGAGCGTCGGCGACGTCATCACCGCGACCGTGAAATCGGCCAGCCCGCAGGGCGGCGTCCGCAAGGGCGAGGTCGTGCAGGCGGTCGTCGTCCGCACCCGCAAGCCGCTGAGCCGGCCCGACGGCACCTACATCTCCTTCGACGAGAACGCCGCGGTGCTGATCGACCCGGCGAGCAACAACCCGCGCGGGACCCGCATCTTCGGCCCCGTCGCGCGCGAACTGCGCGACCGCAACTTCATGAAAATCATCTCGCTAGCCCCTGAGGTTCTTTGATGGCGACCGCTGCAAACCTGCGCATCTCGCGGTCCTCGGTCGCTCGGGTCGGGTCACGCACAAACAAGTGCGCTCCCCTCCCCTCGCTCCCTGCGTCCCACGACCTGCTTGGTTTTCGCGGTCGTTTGGAGGTTCGGAAATGAAGAGGATGCGCATCCGCACCGACGACCAGGTGGTCCTGATCAGCGGCAAGGACGCAGGCAAGAAAGGCCGCGTCGTCCGCACCGACCCGAAAAAGCGCCGGGTCTACGTCGAGGGCCTGAACATGGTCAAACGGGCCGAACGGGCCCGCTCCGAAGCGGACCTCAAAAACCCGCAGGCCGGGGGCATCATCGAAAAGGAGGGGCCGATCGACGTCTCCAACGTGATGCTGCTCGACCCCAAAGACAACAAACCGACCCGCGTCGGCGTCCGCGCCGACAAAGGCGGCAAACGCGTCCGCTACGCGAAGCGGACGGGAAACGAGATCGGCTGATGGAGGCGACCGTGGCACCGACCTCGCAGGCCGCGCCGGCGCCGCGCCTGCGCGAGCGCTACGAGCAGGACGTCCTGCCGGCGCTGACCAGGAAATTCGGCTACTCGACGCCGATGGAGGCCCCGCGCCTGGAGAAGATCACCCTCAACATGGGCCTCGGCACCGAGAAACAGGACAAACGCTCCTTCGAAGCCGCCCAGCAGCAGCTGGCGACGATCGCCGGCCAGCTCCCGAACGTGCGCCGCGCCCGCAAGTCGGTCGCCTCGTTCAAGCTGCGCGAGGGGATGCCGGTCGGGGTCTCGGTGACCCTGCGCCGCGCCCGGATGTGGGAGTTCCTCGACCGCCTGGTCTCGATCGCGGTGCCGCGGATCCGCGACTTCCGCGGCCTCAACCCGCGCTCCTTCGACGGCCGCGGCAACTACTCGATGGGCGTCAAAGAGCAGCTGATCTTCCCCGAAATCGACTACGACTCGGTCGACGTCGTGCGGGGTCTGGACGTGACGATCACGACTTCCGCTAAAACTGACCTCGAGGCCTTCGAGCTGCTGCTCGGCCTCGGCATGCCGTTCGCCCAGGAGGGCCGTCCCGGCCAGGCCGAGCGCGAAGCCGAAGAAAAAGAGGCCGAAGAGGAGCAGCGCAAAGAGGAAGCCCGCCAGAAGGCTGAAGTCGAGCAGGCGGCCCTCGAGCAGTTGAAAGAGGAGAACCCCGAGGCGTACGCCAAGCCGGAGGGCGAGGACGAGGGCGCCGCCGCCGAGGGCGGAGACGACGAGCAGGCCGGCAAACCGGCCGAGGAGAGTTCTGAGAATGGCTAAGACTTCGATGAAGGTGAAGCAGGCGCGCGACCCGAAGTTCAAATCGCGCGGCTACAACCGCTGCCGTCGCTGCGGCCGCCCGCGGGCCTACTTCCGCAAATTCGGCCTCTGCCGGATCTGCCTCCGCGAGGCCGCGCACGAGGGGTACATCCCCGGAATGACCAAGTCGAGCTGGTAAGACGATGCACACTGACCCGATCGCCGATTACCTGACCCGGATCCGCAACGCGATCCGCGCCGGTCACGACGAGGTGGAGATCCCCTTCTCCAACCTCAAGCTCGAGCTGTCCCGGATCCTCAAGGAGCAGGGCTACATCACCGACTTCAGGCGCGCTCCGGCCGCCGTCGGCGAGTCGATCGCCGTCGAGCTCAAGTACACCGAGGACCGCCAGCCGGTGATCTTCGGGATCGAACGGGTCTCGCGCCCCGGTCGCCGCCGCTACGTCGACCACGAAAACATCCCGCGCGTGCAGGGGGGGACCGGCACCGCGATCGTCAGCACCTCCTCCGGGGTGATGACCGGCCACGAAGCCCGCGCCAAGGGCGTCGGCGGCGAGGTCGTCGCCTACGTCTGGTGAGTCAGATGCCTGCCTTCCCGACCAAGCACACCTGGATGACGCGCCTGGCGCGTCGCATCTCTGCGTCCTCGGGCTCGCCTGTGGCACCACCACAGGCTTCGCCCTGCGTCCTTGATCTGCTCGGCCAGTCACGCCCCCAGGCGCACTTGGCCGGAAAGGCAGGCATCTGAGATGAGCCGCATCGGAAGAAAGCCCGTTCCCGTCCCCGACGCCGTCACGGTCGAGATCGGCAGCGACGACATCGCCGTCAAGGGCCCGAAGGGCGAGCTGCGCCAGACCTTTTCGGCCGACATGACCGTGAAGCAGGAGGACGGCGCCGTCACCGTCGCCCGCCCGACCGACCGCGGCGAGCACCGGGCGCTCCACGGCCTGACGCGGAGCCTGATCGCGAACATGGTCGAGGGGGTGACCGACGGCTTCGAGAAACGCCTGGAGATCCAGGGCGTCGGCTACCGCGCGGCGCTGAAAGGGAAGAAACTCGAGCTGGCGCTCGGCTTCTCGCACCCGGTCGCGATCGACGCCCCCGAGGGGATCGACTTCGAAGTCCCGCAGCCGACCGAAATCATCATCAAAGGCATCGACAAGCAGCTCGTCGGGCAGGTCGCGGCGGACATCCGCAAGCGCCGCCCCCCGGAGCCCTACAAGGGCAAGGGCATCCGCTATAAGGACGAGCAGGTCCTGCGGAAGGTTGGTAAGCGCGCGTGACGGTCCTTACGAAGAGAGAGCGCCGGCTCAAACGGCGTCGCCGCGTCCGCGCCCGGATCAAGGGCACGGCCGAGCGGCCGCGGCTTTCGGTCTACCGCTCCAACAAGGGCGTCTTCGCCCAGCTCATCGACGACACCCAAGGCCACACGGTGGCCGCGGTCAACTGGACCGAGCCGGAGCTGCGCGAGCTCAGCGCCACCGAGCAGGCCAAGAAAGCGGGCGAATTGCTGGCCGAGCGGGCCAAGGGCGCCGGGGTCGAGAGCTGCGTCTTCGACCGCGGCGGCTACCAGTACCACGGCCGCGTCAAGGCGCTGGCCGAGGGCGCGCGAGAGGGGGGCCTGGCCTTCTAAGATGACCGGCCCTGCGACCACGCACACCCGGATGGCAGCCCTGGCACTTCGCATCTCTGCGTCCTCGGGCTTGCCTTTGGCACCACCAAAGGCTGCGCCCTGCGTCCTTGATCTGCTCGGCCAGGACCACCCCCGGTCGCACGTGGCCGCAGGGCCGGTCATCGGCCGTTTCGCTACGGTGGGCCGCTGCTTATGAAGGGCATGAACACGAAGAACGTCGAAACCGTCAGCCCCCGCGGGCTTGACCTGCAGGAGCGGGTGATCGAGATCAACCGCGTCGCCAAGGTGGTCAAGGGCGGCCGGCGCTTCTCCTTCACCGCCCTGGTCGCCGTCGGCGACGAGGAGGGCGTGGTCGGGATCGGCTACGGCAAGGCGCGCGAGGTGCCGCTGGCGATCCAGAAGGGCGTCGAGGACGCCCGCAAGAACCTGATCCGGGTGCCCAAATACGGGAACACCATCACCCACCGCATCATCGGCCGCTTCGGCGCCGGTCACGTCGTCCTGCGCCCGGCCAGCCCCGGTACCGGTGTCATTGCCGGCGGCGGCGTCCGCGCCGTGCTCGAGCTCGGAGGCGTCCGCGACGTCCTGACCAAGAGCATCGGCACCCAGAACCCGATCAACCTGGTGAAGGCGACGATGGACGGCTTGGTTCGTCTGCGGCGGCCTGAGGAGGTTGCGGAGCTGCGCGGGCTGACGATTACCCAGGTGTTGGGACTGGACCGCAACGGAGGCAACGGGGCCGCGGGTCCTGTCTCCGATACGACCTCCTCGCCAACTGGCGAGGATCCCGCATCGTCGCCACCCACGGCAGAGGCCGAGTCGGCCGACGATCAAGAGGCGGAGCCGGTTGCCGGTGATGAGACTGCCGAAGAGAAAGCTGCTGAGGGCGCTGAGGCCGAGAAGCAGGAGAGCGGCTCGTGAGCAAGGTGAAGATCGCGCAGATCCGCTCGGCTGCTGGGTCCAATCCGAACCAGAAAGCCACTTTGAAGGCGCTGAAGCTGGGGCGGATCGGCAAGTCGGTCGAGCTCAAAGACTCCGAGCAGCTGCAGGGGCAGCTGCGGGTCGTCTCCCACCTGGTGGAGGTCGACGGTGGCTGAGAAAGCCGAGAAAGCCTCCAAAGCCTCCAAAGCTGCCAAGGAGACGGAGCGCAGCGAGGAGATCGGGCTGCACAACCTGAAGCCGAAGCCCGGCTCGAAAAGGCCGCGCAAGCGGATCGGGAGGGGCGAGGGCAGCGGCCTCGGCAAGACCTCGGGCCGCGGCCACAAGGGCGCCGGCGCGCGCTCGGGACGCAAGCGCAAGGCCGGCTACGAGGGCGGCCAGAACCCGATCCACATGCGGATGCGAAAGCTGCGCGGCCCGCACAAAAAGCAGTCGATGCCCTTCGAGAACTTCCGCACCAGGACCCAGCCGGTCAACCTCTCCGACCTCGAGGCGCGCTTCGACAGTGGCGCTGAAGTCACCCCCGAGAGCCTGAGGGAGAAGGGGTTGGCGAAGCGCAAGGACCCGGTCAAGGTTCTCGCGCGAGGCGAGATCAAGAAGAAGCTCGAGGTTCACGCGCATGCGTTCAGCGCGGCCGCGAAGGAGCAGATAGAAGCGGCCGGCGGTTCCTGTCACACTCTGGAGCCGTAATGCTCAGGACGATTATCAACGCTTTCGGCGTTGCGGAGATTCGCAGGAAACTTGCGTTCACCGCGGCGATGCTGGCGCTGTACCGGCTCGGCGCCTACATCCCGGCTCCGGGCGTCGACGTCAACGCCGTCAAGGAAATCCAGAGCAACTTCGGCGGCTCCGGCGTGCTCGGCTTCCTCAACATGTTCTCCGGCGGGGGCCTCTCCCGACTGAGCCTGTTCGCGCTGGGGATCATGCCCTACATCACGGCCTCGATCATCCTCCAGCTGCTGACGGTGGTCGTCCCCTCGCTCGAGCGCCTGCAGAAAGAGGGCGAAGTCGGCCAGCAGAAAATCACCCAGTACACCCGCTACCTCACCGTCGGCCTGGCCTTCGCTCAGTCGATCGGCTACGTCTTCCTCTTCAAGTCCTTCGGCAACCAGGCCGGGACCAAGGTGGTCAACCCCACCTTCGGCCGGGTCTTCCTGATCGTGATGTGTCTGACGGCCGGCTGCACGCTGCTGATGTGGCTGGGCGAGCTGATCACCCAGCGCGGGATCGGCAACGGCATCTCGCTGATGATCTTCGCCTCGATCGCCTCCAGCATCGTCCCCGGCCTCTCGAAGTGGTGGAACAACCCCGACCAGGTCTTCGTCGTGATGATGCCCTTCATCGCCCTGGCGGTGATCGTCGCGATCGTCTTCGTCCAGGAGGGCCAGCGGCGGATCCCGGTCCAGTACGCGAAACGGATGGTCGGGCGGAAAATGACCTCGGGCGGCTCGACCTACCTGCCGCTGCGGGTCAACATGGCCGGCGTCATCCCGGTGATCTTCGCCGCCTCGATCATGGCCTTCCCCTCGACCGTCGGCCAGATGCTGAACACCAACGCCGCCCTCAACTTCGCCAGCTTCTTCGGGCCCAACAAGTGGCCCTACGTGATCGGCGAGATCTTCTTCATCATCGTCTTCACCTACTTCTACACCGCCGTCACCTTCAACCCGGTCGACCAGGCGGACAACCTGAAGAAATACGGCGGCTTCATCCCCGGCGTGCGCCCGGGCCGGCCGACCGCGGAATACCTCGACCGGATCCTCTCCCGGCTCACCTTCCCGGGCGCGCTCTACCTGGGCGCGGTGGCGGCGTTGCCGACGATCCTGATCAGCCAGACTTCGGCCAACTTCTACTTCGGCGGCACCTCGATCCTGATCGTGATCGGTGTCGCGCTGGAAACGGTCAAGCAGCTCGAGGCGCAGCTGATGATGCGCAACTACGAGGGCTTCCTCAAATAGGCTGAGGAGCCTGCAAACCGGCGCATCTCGGGGTCCTCGGTCGGCTCGTCGGGTCACGCACTGGAGTGCGCTCCCCTCCTCGCCTTCCCTGCGTCCCCCGACCTGCTTGGTTTTCGGCTCCTCATTCCTATTTGAGAAAGTGTTGAATTCACGAAATGGCTGAGCTCAATCTCGTACTTCTCGGGCCTCCTGGGTCCGGCAAGGGAACCCAGGGTGAGCGGCTGCAGGAAGACCTGCGGTTGCCGTATTACGCGACCGGGGACATCCTCCGGGCGGCGGTGCGGGAGGAGACCGAGCTGGGGCGGACCGCGAAGGAGTACATGGACCGCGGCGACCTGGTGCCCGACGAAGTGATCGTCGGCGTGATCGCCGAGCGGATCGACTCCAGCGAGGCGCTCGACGGCTTCATCCTCGACGGCTTCCCCCGCACCACGCCCCAGGCCGAGGCGCTCGACGCGAAGCTCGGCGAGCTGGGGAGGGCGGTCAGCGGGGTGCTGTTGATCGACGTCTCCGACGAGGAGGTCGTGCGCCGCCTCGGCGGACGCCGCACCTGCACCGAGCACGGCCACGTCTTCCACGTCGAGTTCGAACCGCCGCAGCAGGAAGGCGTCTGCGACATCGACGGATCCGAGCTGATCGTCCGCGACGACGACAAGCCCGAGGTGATCCGCAAACGCCTCGAGACCTACCACGAGAAGACCGAGCCGCTCGTCTCCTACTACGACCGGCGCAGCGTCCTGCGCCGGATCGAGGGCGAGGCGCCCCCGGATGAGGTGGCGGAGAAGGTCCGCCGCACCCTGGCGACCCTGCGGATGGAGCAGGACGAAGCCGTATAGCCATGCCCCTGCGGCCTCGCGGGGCGAGATCACTAGCGTGTACCGGATGATCATCAAGAAGACCCCGGCCGAGGTCGAGAGGATGGCGGCCTCGGGCGAGATCCTCGTCCGCTGCCTGAAGATGCTCGCCTCCAAGGCGCGGGCCGGCATCACCACCGGGGAGCTCGACGCCGCGGCCGAGAAGTTCATCCGCTCGCAGGGAGCCGAGCCGGCCTTCAAGGGCTACCGCGGCTTCCCCGGCTCGATCTGCGCCTCGCCGAACTCGATGGTGGTCCACGGGATCCCTGGCGACTACGAGCTGAAGCGTGGCGACATCCTCTCGGTCGACGTCGGCGTGATCAAGGACGGCTGGGTCGCCGACGCGGCGATGACCGTGCCGGTCGGACCGGTCAGCCCGGAGGCGCAGAAGCTTCTCGACGTCACCAAGGCCTCCCTCTTCGCCGGGGTCGAGCAGATGCGCCCCGGCAACCACCTCGGCGACGTCTCGGCGGCGATCCAGCGGGCGGTGGAGATCGAGGGCCTCTCGATCATCCGCACCCTCGTCGGCCACGGCATCGGCAAGGACATGCACGAGGAACCGCAGGTGCCGAACTTCGGCGAGCCCGGCCGCGGGCCGAAGCTGGAGGAGGGCATGGTGCTGGCGATCGAGCCGATGGTCAACGTCGGCGGACCCCTGGTCCGGATGGGCGACGACGGCTGGTCGGTCTACTCCGAGGACGGCTCGCTGGCGGCCCACTTCGAGTTCACCGTTGCGGTGACGCCGCAGGGGCCACGGATCCTCACCCCCTGGCACGAGGACTCCTGACCGACCGGCGGGCGCGCCGGATCGCCAAGTCACGCTTCTGCAAACAAGTTGTTCCTGAATTTTTTGTCTGAGGTATTGTTTCGTGCGTGATCGATTGGGACGCTCTCGACATGGACCTGGAGCGGGAACGCCCCGATTTCGAGCGGCGCGTCGAGGAGGGTAGGCGCGAAATCCTCGCGCGCATCGAGCAAGCGGAACAGCGATGCGCGAAAGAACATCAGCGCGGCAGCGACGCCCTTCTGTGGCTGATGGGGGAAATGACCACCGAGTACATCGCGATCATCCGGGCGATCGGAGAGGACATCCACAACGAATTCCAGGAAACCCGGGCGGAAAATCGCGCCCAAAGCGACGCGCTCCTGAAGTTGATGGACCGGTTGCCGCCGGATTAGGCGGCGACGGATTCATCAGAGCCGATCTCGACCTCTTCGGTCGTGGCTCCAAGCGGGTTCGACTCGCCGGGGATCAGCTTACGGTGGGCGATCCAGCCCTGGAAGTTGCCGCTCCATTGGTTGCGCTGGAGCTCCTCCGGCGTCATCGGTCTGGCGACGTGCTCCATCGGCGACATGTGGCCGCTTTCGAGCAGGCGGTCGTAGAGGGCGACGTCGGCGGAGAGGTCGCGGGTGCCGGCATGGGTCAGGTAGCTGACCCGCGCGCAACGGCCAATTGAGATCTTCGCCAGCTCCTCGGGCGATGAGGCCTCCTCGCGCTCGCGCTCGCCGACCAGCGGCAGGTGCCATTCGCCCGGCTCCAGCCGGGTCGGGACCGAGCGCTCGAGGGCGTCGCGCATCTTCGTCGCGATCAGCCTGATCTCGGGCTGGGCGTCGGGGTGGCAGCGGAGGTTGAAGAAGTTCTCCCAACTGGTCGCCGAGACGATCACGGTGTGCCACATGAACGGCTCCAGCAGGCGGTTGGCGACCTGCTTGTGGACGTTCAGCCACTCGGCCGGCGGCTCCTTCAGCGACGGCTCGGCCGCCACCAGGCACTCGTGGAGGTCGGCGGAGCCGGCGACGTTCTCCGGGCTGGTGATCAAGCCGAGGACGTGGCGGACGGCGTCGTCTCGAGCCCTCAGCCACTCGGCTTCGGCGGCGTCCCGGCTCGCTCCGGCGAGCGCCGGTCCCGCCTGCATCCCCGGCTTGTTGGAGCCGAACTCGATCGGCACGTAGGGGTCGTCGAGGACCCGTCGCAGCTGCTTGGCGACCGGGATCGCCCGCGAGCTGGCGCTGTTGCGCGAGAAGACGCGGTGGGTGTTGAACTCGGCGAGGACGAAGCGGGGGAAGGCGGCCTCCATCGTCGTCAGCCGGTGGCCGGCGGGGGTGACCGAATCGGCGAGGACTTTCGCTTCGAAACCCATCGGCGAACACTCTGGCACGGGACTCCGACAGAATCCAACTCGTGGAAGCCGAGGTCTTTGCGGAAGTCGACCGGTTCATCGGCGAGACCATCGTCACCGAGGACGAGGCGCTGCGGGGAGCGGTGGAGGCCGCCGAGGCGGCGGGCCTGCCCTCGATCCAGGTCTCGCCGCCGCAGGGGAAGCTGCTGGCCCTGCTGGTCCGGCTGCTAGGCGCGAAGCGGATCCTCGAGTTCGGCACCCTCGGCGGCTACAGCGCGATCCTGATGGCGCGGGCGCTGCCGGAGGACGGCCGGCTGATCAGCCTGGAGGCGAGGCCCGAGTACGCGGAGGTGGCGCGGCGGAGCATCGAGCGCGCCGGCGTCGGCGAGAAGGTCGAGGTCCGCGTCGGGCCGGCCCTGGAGTCGTTGCCCGGCCTGGAGGAGGGAGCCGGGCCGTTCGACCTCGTCTTCATCGACGCCGACAAGGCCAATACGCCGAACTACTTCTCATGGGCACTGGAGCGGACCCGCCCCGGGGGCCTGATCATCGCCGACAACGTCGTCCGCAAGGGGACCCTCGCCGACGCCTCCGACCCTGACGAGGCAACCAGGGCCCAGCGGCGCCTGCACGAAGACCTCGCCGGCGATTCCAGGGTCAGCGCCACTACCATCCAGACGGTCGGGGCCAAGAGCTACGACGGCTTCCTGATCGCCCTCGTCGAGGGCGCCTGACCAGGCGTCCCCGAACCCCCGCCCCTGCTATCTTTCTTCGTCGGCCTAGTTGGCCGGTTGATGCATCCTGCCGTCCGATTCATGGGGCGTGTGGGAATCCTGTTGTCAAGACGAGATCCGGAGCGATGAAGGTTCGAGCTTCCGTCAAGCCGATGTGCGAGAAGTGCAAGGTAATCCGCCGTAACGGGGCGGTCCTCGTGATCTGCCAGAACCCGCGCCACAAGCAGAGGCAGGGCTAGGCAGTGGCACGCATCGCCGGCATCAACATCCCGGTCAACAAACGGACCGAAATCGGGCTCACCTACATCTTCGGGATCGGCCGCTCGACTGCCCAGCAGATCATCAAGGAGACCGGCGTCGACCCGAACACGCCGGTCAAGGACCTGACCGAGGACGAGGTGATGAAGCTCCGCGAGGCGGTCGAGAACCGCGAGGTGGAGGGCGACCTGCGCCGCGAGCGCTCGCAGAACGTCAAACGGCTGATGGAGATCGGCTCCTACCGGGGCCTGCGCCACCGCCGGGGCCTGCCGGTCCGGGGCCAGCGGACGAAGACCAACGCGCGTGGCCGCAAGGGCCCGCGGCGCCTCAGCGTCGCCGGCAAGCGCAAAGCATAGGTAGGGGATCGATGGCTGAGAAAAAACCCGGCAAAGGGCGCACCCGCCGCCGCGTCAAAAAGAACGTCGCCTACGGGCAGGCGCACATCAAGACTTCCTTCAACAACACGATCGTCACCCTGACCGACACCGACGGCAACGTGATCGCCTGGGAGTCGGCCGGCTCCGCCGGATTCAAGGGCTCGCGCAAGTCGACCCCGTTCGCGGCCCAGGTCACCGCCGACGCCGCCGCCAAGAAAGGCATGGAACACGGCCTCGAAAGGGTCGAAGTCTTCGCCAAGGGCGCCGGCTCGGGCCGCGAGACGGCGATCCGCTCGCTGCAGGCCGCCGGCCTCGACGTGACCACGGTCAAGGACGTCTCGCCGCAGGCCCACAACGGCTGCCGCCCGAAGAAGCGGAGGCGCGTGTAATGGCCCGCGACACCGCTCCCCAGTGCAAGCAGTGCCGCCGCGAGGGCCAGAAACTCTTCCTCAAGGGCGAGCGCTGCTTCACCGACAAGTGCGGGGTCGAGCGCCGCTCCTACCCGCCCGGCGAGCACGGCCGCGGCCGCCTGCGCCAGTCCGAGTACCGGGTGCAGCTGCGCGAGAAGCAGAAGACCCGCCGCTACTACCAGGTGCTGGAGAAACAGTTCCGCGCCTACTACGAAAAAGCCGCCCGCCAGGACGGCGTCACCGGCGAGAACCTGCTGCGGCTGCTCGAGTCGCGCTTCGACAACGTCCTCGTCCGCCTCGGCTTCGCCGCCTCGCGGCGGCAGGCGCGGCAGCTGATCACCCACGGCCACTGGCAGGTCAACGGCCGCCGGGTCAACATCCCCTCTTACCAGGTACGTCCCGAGGACATCATCTCGATCAAGGCCGGGTCGAACGCCACCGACACGATCCGGCGGGCCACCGAACTCGTCTCCACGGTTCCGGCCTGGCTTCAGGCCGATCACGATGCCCTCACCGCCAAGGTCCTGCGCTACCCCGAGCGCTCCGAGATCTCGGCGCCGGTTCAGGAGCAGCTGATCGTCGAGCTGTACTCCAAGTAGTCCGGAACCCATTTCGAAACACGCAACGCAAGGAACTCATGACCACTGATTTCCAGGTCCCCCGTATCACCGCCGAGAAAGTCGATGACCGCCGCGGCACCTTCACGATCGAGCCGCTCGACAAGGGCTTCGGCTACACCTTCGGCAACAGCCTCCGCCGCGTCCTGCTCTCCTCGCTCGGCGGCGCCGCGATCACCAGCGTCCGCATCGAGGGGGTGGCGCACGAGTTCTCGACCGTGCCCGGCGTCAAAGAGGACGTCACCGACATCGTCCTCAACCTCAAGGATCTCGTCGTCCGCATGCACACCGACGCCGACGAGGTCGAGGCGCCGCTGGTCGCCACCGGCCCCGGCGAGGTGAAGGCGAAGGACATCGATCTGCCCTCCGGCGTCGAGATCCTCAACCCCGACGCGCCGATCGCGACGCTCGAGAAAAAAACCAAGCTCGAGGTCTACCTGACGATCGGCCGCGGCCGCGGCTACTCGCCGGCCGAAGAGAACAAGTCCGACGAGCAGCCGATCGGCGTGATCCCGATCGACTCGATCTTCTCGCCGATCCGGCGTGCGTCCTACTCGGTCGCCGCCGCCCGCGTCGGCCAGCGGACCGACTTCGACAAACTGACGCTCGAGCTCGAGACCGATGGCTCGATCGAGCCCGGCGCCGCCCTGCGCGAGGCCTCCGAGATCCTGATCAAGAGCCTGGCGATCTTCACCGACGCCGACCGGGTCGAAGAACTGACCGCCCGCGAGCCGGCGCCGCCGGTCGCCAGCGACGGTTTCTCCTCCAGCGGCGACAACGGCGGCGGAGCAGCTGCCGCCAACGGCCTCGACGAGATCCTGATCGAGGAGCTCGAACTGGGCGTGCGCTCCTACAACTGCCTCAAGCGGGCCGGCGTGCAGACGGTCGGCGACCTGGTGCGCAAGTCGCGCGCAGAACTGAACGCGATCCCGAACTTCGGTCAGAAGTCGATCGAGGAAGTGATCGAGACCCTGCACTCCCGCGGCCTGGATCTTCAGGCAGACTAGGGAGCCGGCGGGAGAGGGACGGAGCGGAGCGATGCGGCACAAAAAGAAGCGGAACAAGCTGAGCCGCGACAAGGCCCATCGCTCGGCGCTGCTCTCCAACCTCTCCAAGCAGCTGATCGAGCACGAGCGGATCCAGACCAGCCAGGCCAAGGCCAAGGCGGTCAAGCCCGAAGTGGAGAAGCTGATCACCCTCGCCAAGCGGGGCGACCTGCACGCCCGGCGCCAGGCGCTCGCCAGCCTCCACAACGACAAGTTCATCGTCCACAAGCTGTTCGACGAGGTGGCGCCGCGTTACGCGACGCGGCCCGGTGGCTACACCCGGATCGTCAAGCTCGGTCCGAGGAAGTCCGACTCGACCGAGATGGTCTTTCTCGAGCTGGTCTGAGGGGGCCGGGGGTGGGGGCCCCGTTCTGAGGACTTGGTGGGTGGCCGGGGGTGGGGACACCCTCGCCCGGACAAATGCCGGTCTAATTAGACCGGCATTTTGAGTATCCGCCCTTTCGAGGGTGTCCCCACCCCCGGCTTCGAAGGGTTTGCATAGTTCCGTGGTTCCTTTGTCCGGCTATACAGGACAAAGGAACCGCTGAATTCAGTCGTAGGTGACGGACTCGAGGTAGAGGCCATGTGGTGGAGCCGTGTCGCCGGCGGCGGTGCGGGGGGCGCCCTCCAGGAGAGAGGCGAAGCTGCCCACCGTGCGGCGGCCTGAGGCTGCTTCCAGTTGGGTGCCGACGAGGACTCGGACCATGTTGCGCATGAAGGCGTCGGCGGTGACGCGGAAGGCGAGGATGTCGCCTTCCTCGGTCCAGGAGGCGGCGTGGATGTCGCGCTCGAAGCGGACGTGGTCGGTCTGGGTCGGGGTGAAGGCGGTGAAGTCGTGGCTGCCCACGAGCGCGGCCGCGCAGGCATCGAGGGCCTCGCGGTCGACCCGATGGGGCCACCAGAGGGCCCTGCTGAGCTCGAAGGGGCTCGGAGCGGGGCGGGCGAGGAGGCGGTAGCGGTAGCTGCGGGACCTGGCGTCGCGGCGGGCGTCGAAGCCGTCGGCGACGACCCTTGCGGCGGTGACCGCGACGTCCTCCGGCCCGATGCCGTTGAGCCGGCGCATCAGGTCTGCCGGCACCTCCGCGCCCGTCTCGAAGCTCGCCACCTGTCCCAGCGCGTGGACGCCGGTGTCGGTGCGCCCGGCGACGGTCAGCTCGACCGGCTCGCGCAGAACAGTCGCCAGCGCCGCCTCCAGCTCCCCCTGCACCGTTCGCAGCCCCGGCTGCCGCGCCCAGCCCCGAAAGCCGGCCCCGTCGTATTCGATGTTCAGCCGCACCGTGGGCACGGCGGCAGTATTGCCGCTCGCGGCCAGGTGGTCGCGCTACCATGTGACGGCAAACTGCGTACCTGACGCCAGAAAGGGGATCCGATGTCCCAGGAAGCGACCAAGTTCACGCTGAGGTTTCACAGCTCCCGCACTCATGAGCTGCTGGGCGTCGTGGCCGAGCAGCTTGGGGTGTCGAAGAACCACCTCGCCGAAGAGATGCTCGAGCGAGAGCTCAAAGCAGCCGCTCTCCTGGTTGCCCAGGATCTGGACGAAACCGTCCGCCGGCTCCACGACTACCGCGCCGAGGAGCAGCTCGAGGAGGACATCCAGGCGTTCGCCGAAGGGGAGGCTTTCGGCAAGGATCCCCTGCGGGCGCGGATGGTCGCGGAGCCCACCGAACATGGCGGTCGGGGCGATCCCTACGGGGTGATGGAGGCGTTCGGGGCCTGATGCCGACGCCCTGGAACGAGGATCCCCAGGGCTCCGAGCAGCGGATACTCGCCAACGCGGCCGGGGTGCTGCGGGAGATTGCCGCCGCAGCCGGCGACCGCAGCGAGCCAAGCGTCGCGACGGCGCAGGAGTGGCATCGGCGGATCTACGCCGGCGTGCCTCTGCCGGTCCCCTACTACGCTGGAGAGCCCCGCGATTCCGACCCCGCCTTCCCCGAGCTGCAGGGCTACGAGGTGGCGGTCGGCCGCTCGCGGGGAGTGCCCTCGGCGCAGGTACCCGCGGCACTCGCCGGCTTCGAGGAGCGGGCGCGCCGGGCTGTGGCTTCCCTCGATCGGGCGATCCCGGTCAGGACGAAGCCCTCGCAGGGAGCCGAGCTCCGCGGCGTCATCGCTCTCTGCGCCGTGCTGCATGGCGAATGGGTGAGGATCCACCCGTTCGCGAACGGAAACGGCCGAACCGCTCGCCTCTGGGCCAACTGGGCGGCGCTGCGATTTGGCCTGCCGCCATTCGTGACGGTCAAGCCCCGACCCGGCGAGCCCTACGCCATGGCGGCAATGACCTCGATGAGCGGCGACCACGACGTCGCGGTGGCCGCCTTCCACCAGATGCTCCGCGCCCACCTGGGCGCCGCCTAGAATCGCTTCCGTGCGCATCCTCCTCACCAACGACGACGGGATCTCGGCGCCGGGCTTGCAGGCTGCCCGCCGCGCGCTGGTCGAGCTCGAGGGGGTCGAGGTCGACGTCATCGCCCCGGACTCCAACCGCAGCGCCATCGGGCGGGGCATCACGACCCGCTCGCCGCTCACCGTCGAGGAGGTCACCTTCGAGGACGGCCGCGTCGGCTATGCCACCGACGGGACCCCGGTCGACTGCGTCCGCTTCGCCGAGCTCGGCCTGGTCGGCGGTCGCCCCGACCTGATCGTCTCCGGGATCAACCACGGCGCCAACCTCGGCGACGACATCACCTACTCGGGGACGGTGGCGGCGGCACTGGAGGGGATCGTCCTCGGCATCCCGGCGATCGCCGTCTCCCAGCAGTCTTCGGCCGGCGGCCTGGGCTACGTCAGCGGCCAGTTCGACTTCACGGTTGCCGCGCCCTTCGCCGCGCAGATGGTCAGTCGCCTGCGCGACGAGCGGATGCCCGAGGCGACGCTGATCAACGTCAACTGTCCCTCGTGCGAGCCGACCGGGGTCGAGGTGACCAAGCTCGGCAAACGGATCTACAACGACGAGCTGAAGCTGGTCGAGGAGAAGGGCGGGCGCCGCCACTACGAGATCTATGGCTGGCAGCCCGGCTACGAGGAGATCGAGGGAACCGACCTCAAGGCCGTCGCCGAGGGGCGCATCGCGGTCACGCCGATCCACTTCGACCTCACCGATCACGGCGGCCTCGAGCGCCTCCGCGGCTGGGGCTTCGAGGAGATGCTGGCCGCGAGCGCGACCGCCGCGTGAGCGCCTCTCCCGAGCAGCGGGCCGCCGAGCTGCGGGACGTCCTCGACCGCCACAACCGCCTCTACTACGTCCTCGACGAACCGGAGATCGGCGACGACGTCTACGACGCGCTCCTGGACGAGCTGCGGGCGATCGAGGCCGACCACCCGGAGCTGCGGACGCCGGACTCGCCGACCCAGCGGGTGGGGGCGCCGCCCCTCTCCCACTTCGAGCCGGTCGAGCACCTGGAGGCGATGCTCTCGCTCGGCAACGCCCGCAACGAGGAGGAGCTGCGCGCCTGGGAGAACCGGATCGCCAACTACCTGAAGCGCCTCGACATCGCCGCCTCGGAGTTCAGCTACACGACCGAGCCGAAGATCGACGGCCTCGCCGTCACCCTCACCTACGAGGACGGGGTGCTGGTCCGCGGTGCCACCCGCGGCGACGGCCGCGTCGGCGAGGACGTGACCCAGAACCTGCGCACGATCGGCTCGGTGCCGCTGCGGATCGGCGAGGCGCCGGAGCTGGTCGAAGTGCGCGGCGAGATCTACCTGCCGATCGCCGCCTTCAAAGCGCTCAACGAGCGCCGCGCCGAGGCGGGCGAGCCGACCTTCGCCAACCCGCGCAACTCGGCCGCCGGCTCGATCCGCCAGCTCGACCCCGCGCTGGCCGCCGAACGCCCGCTCTCCACCTGGATCTACGGGATCGGGGCCGCCCGCGGGCTCGACCTGCCCACCCACATGGACGAGGTCGAATGGCTCGCCGAGCGCGGCTTCAAGGTCAACCCCGACACCGACCATCACCAGGGGGTCGAGGGCGTGGTCGAGCGCTGCCGCTGGTGGGAGGAGCGGCGCGAGCAGCTCGACTACGAGATCGACGGCGTCGTCGTCAAGGTCGACGAGAAGGCGCTGTGGCGCGAGCTCGGCGTGGTCGGCCGCGAGCCGCGCTGGGCGATCGCCTGGAAGTTCCCGCCGACCACCGCGACGACGAGGCTGAAGAAGGTCGTCTGGAACGTCGGCCGCACCGGCCACCTGGTCCCCTTCGCGATGCTGGAGCCGGTCCACGTCGGCGGCGTCACGGTCAGCACCGCGACCCTCCACAACGAGGAGGACCTCGCCCGCAAGGAGGTGCGCGAGGGCGACGAGGTGGTGGTGATGCGGGCCGGCGACGTGATCCCGCAGGTCGTCTCGCCGCTGGTCCAGAAACGGCCGAGGGGGACGCGGAAGCCGAAGCCGCCGAAGAAATGCCCCGCCTGCGGCACGCCGACGGTCAAACCGGAGGACTCGGTCTTCACGATCTGCCCCAACCGGCGCGGCTGCCCCGGGCAGTCCTTCCAGCACGTCAAGCACTTCGTCAGCAAGGGCGCGATGGACATCGACGGCTTCGGCGAGAAGCAGGCCTCGCGCTTCCTCGCCGAGGGGCTGATCGCCGACGTCGCCGACATCTACGACCTGACCAAGGAGCAGCTGGTGGCGCTCGACCGCTTCGCCGAGACCTCGGCCGAGAACCTCCTGGCGGCAATCGACGGCTCACGGCAGCGGCCCTTCAAACGCGTCCTCTACGCGCTCGGCCTGCCCGGCGTCGGCTTCGTCACCGCCGAGGCCCTGGCCGACCACTTCGGCTCGATCGACGCCCTGCACGAGGCCGACCCCGAGGCGATCGAGGAGGTCGAGGGGGTGGGGCCGATCATGGCGGTCCAGATCAGCGAGTCGCTGACCGAGGAGGCGACCTGGGCGCTGGTCTGCAAGCTGCGCGAGAAGGGCCTGCGGCTGGAGGCGGACGCCTCCGAACGGCGCCAGGAGGGCGGCCCGCTGGAGGGGAAGACGGTCGTCCTCACCGGCACCCTGCCGGAGCTGACCCGCGAGGAGGCGGCGGCGCTGGTCAAGTCGGCGGGCGGCAAGGTGACCAGCTCGGTCTCGAAGAAAACCGACTACGTGGTCGCCGGCGACAATCCCGGCTCGAAGCTCGCCAAAGCCGAGAAATTCGGCACTGAGATCCTCGACGAGGCCGGGCTGCGGGCGTTGGTTTCTCAGTAGCCGGCGACGGCGGCGGCGATGCGGTCCTGGTCGAGGTGGGCGAGGGTTAGGTTGCCGACGCCGTTCATCAGGACCGAGAAGGCCATCACCCGGCCGCTGCGGTTGAAGCAGTACCCGGAGAGGTTGCTGACCCCGGTCAGGGTGCCGGTCTTGGTCCGGCAGCGGCCGTAGGCGGGGGTGCCGTGCATCCGTTCGGCGACGGTGCCCTCCTTGCCGGCAAGCGCCAGGTCCTGGATGAAGTCTTCGCCGGCAGGGTCATCGCGCATCGCCAGCAGCAGGTTGACCACCTGCCGCGGGCTGGCGCGGTTGGAGCGGGTGAGGCCGGAGCCGTCGACGGCGTGGACGCCGGAGCTGTGCGAGCGGGCGAAATTCTCAACCACCGCGGCTCCCGCCGCGGTGGTGCCTCCGCTCCCGAGCCGCGCACCGAGGAGCTTGATCAGCATCTCGGCGAAGAAGTTGTCCGACCAGACGTCGGTGGTGTCGACGATCCGGGTCAGCGTCGGCGAGCGGATCGTCGCCACCCGTTCGGCGCCCGGCGGCGTCGCTCCTAACGCCACCCGTGGCCGCACCTGGACGCCGGCCCGCCGAAGCGAGCGCGCCAGCTTCGAGGCGGCGAGCTTGGCCGGATCGGCGGCGAAACCGCTGGAGCTGGTGGCGCCGGCGAAGCCGGAGTTGAAATCGAGGCCGGAGAGGGGGCCGATGTAGGAGCTGGTCGCGTAACCGGAGTCGGCGACGCCGCGGAGGCGGTCGAAGATCGTGTCGTCGGCGTAGAGGCGGCCGGTTACCGAGGTGATCCCGGCGGCCTTGATCTGCGGGGTCAGGGCGAAGAGGTCGGTGCCGAGGCCGGCCAGGTAGCTGTCGTAGAAGCGCGGGGTGCCGAGCGTCGGGTCGCCGCCGCCCCGCAGGTAGAGGTTCCCGTGGAGGACGCCGTGGGCGTCGAGGGTGCCGTCGCTGAAGAGTCTGGTCGGGATCCGGGTCTGCGGGCCCAGCCGCGAGAGCGCGGTCGAGGTGGTGAACAGCTTCATGTTCGAGGCCAGCGAGCGTGGCCGCCCGGGGGCGCTGGCGCAGACGACCCTGCCGCTTTCGGCCTCGACGACGAGCAGGCCGCTGGCGCCGCCGCCACCCTGGTGCAGCCAGGAGCGCATCTGGCTGCACGTCCCGGCCGCCTCCGCGCCACTGGGCGAGAGGAGTAAAAGGGCCGCTAAGAACACCAAAAGCCGGACAAGGGTGCGTTTCACCGGGGTTATGAACACGCGGAATCTGGAAGGTAGCGGTCATGCCCGACCGTTCGCCCTGGAATACTGCACAGATCGTGGGCAAGGTCGTAGACATCGAGTCCAGCCCGGGGCGGCGCGCGAAACGGCGCAAGAAGCCGTCGAAGACGGCATTGGTGCTCGGCGGCGGCGGCTTCACCGGCGGCGTCTACGAGATCGGGGCGCTGCGGGCGCTCGACCTGCTGGCTGTCAACAGCACCGTCAACAACTTCGACGTCTACGTCGGCACCAGCGCCGGCTCCTTCGTCGCCTCGATGCTGGCCAACGGGATCTCGCCCGAGGAGATGATGCAGGTGATCAACTCCCGCGTCCCCTCCGAGCTCGAGGACCTTGACCTCGACCGGGTGCTGAAACCCAACTACCTGGGCTTCCTGGCCAAAGCGGCGGCGCTGCCATTGCGCACCGCGCAGCTGCTCGGGCGGCTCACCCAGATCGGCGAGCTCTCGATGATCGACATCGGCGTCGGCCTCGCCGAGGCGCTGCCGACCGGCCTCTACTCCGGCTCCGGGCTCTCCGACTACGTCGAAGAAGCGCTCAGCGCACCCGAGCGCGTCAACGACTTCCGGCTGCTCGAGAACGAGCTCTACCTGACCGCCACCGACCTCGACACCTGCGAGCGGATCGTCTTCGGCGAGGAGGGCTGGAGCGACGTGCCGATCTCCAAGGCGGTCGAGTGTTCGACCTGTCTGCCGCTCGTCTACAAGCCCGTTGACCTGAAGGGGCGCCAGTTCGTCGACGGCGGCATCCGCTCGACCACCAACGTCGACATCGCGGTCGAGAAGGGCGCCAAGTTCATCGTCGTCGTCAACCCGCTGGTCCCCTACGTCAACGACTTCGAGAAGACGATTCCGACCGTGTTCGGCCGCCGCGTGCGCCGCGTCTCCGACATGGGCCTGCCGGCGATCGCCAACCAGACCTTCCGCCTGATCGCCCACGCCCGCCTCCACCAGGCGGTCGAGCAGTGGCAGGAGAAATACCCCGGGGTCGACATCGTCCTGCTCGAGCCCGAGCCGACCGACGAGCTGATGTTCGGCACCCCGATCATGGACTACTCGCGGCGCCTGCAGATCGCCAAGCACGGCTTCGAAACCGTCACCGCCACCCTCGCCAAGGACTATGACCGCTACAAGGAGATCGCCGAGCGCCACGGCCTCGAAATCTCCGAGCGCCGCGTCCGCCGCGTCGTCGAAAAAGCCTCCACAGAGGAGCCCGAGGAGACCTCGACCTGGCGCCGCGTGCTCGAGCAGACCACCTCGGTCCTGCTGCGGCAGAGCGGCGAGGCCTCGTGATTACGGAGCTCCCAGTCAGTCTGGACTAGATTGCCGCCGCTGGTTGTCTCCGCGGCTGCCGACTCTACTTGCATCTACTTGCAATAATTGCAAGTAGATGAGCACCGTCCCCGCAGAGATGGCTTTGAACTGCCCACCGGAGGAGGTCGGGCCTGCCTTGCTCGAATTGGCTGAGGATCAATGGTTCGAGCGGAAGTCGGCAAGAATTTCGGCCCGAGATTTAGCTGACACGCTCATCGGATTTGCCAATGCCGATGGCGGATTAGTCGTCGTCGGGCTTCACGACGGCGCAGTTGAAGGGGTTGGCGACAGCGCGCATCGATTGAACGATCAGATGCAAGCAAATATCGATTTTTGCGTCCCCCCTGTTCGAACGAAGGGTCGCTTGGTCGACTGCAACAACCGATCTGGGGAAAGTGATCGCTTGCTTGCTATCGAGGTTGCCCCAGGCGATCTCGTTCACGCCAATCAGAGGGATGAAGTGTTTCTCCGAGTGGGCGATGAGAACCGCCGCTTGAGCTTTCCTCAGCGTCAAGAGCTGCTCTACGACAAGGGGCAAGCCAGCTACGAGGCTCGACCAATGTCCGCTGCTTCCTTCGGGAGCCTTGACCGGCAGCTGCTCGATGAATATGTAAATGCGGTGGAGGCTTCTGATGCTATGGGTCTCCTCCGCGCCCGGGGTCTTGCGACGAAATCCGAGTTGACGATCGCGGGTTGCCTTCTTTTTGCGCATTCTCCACAGGAACTGCTCCCGGAGGCATTTATCCGAGTCTTGCGATGGAGGGGAAGTGAGCGAGGGTCTGGCTCTCGGCAGCAACTGCTAGAGGACCGAAAAATCGAGGGGCCGATACCCATGCAGTTACTTAAAGCACGAGATGTGGTGCAGGAGTTTCAGCCCACCAGAAAAGCTCTACTTGCAGACGGCAGGTTTGGCGGCGTCGCACTTGTTCCCGACGATGCGTGGCTGGAGGGAATCGTTAATGCCGCCGTGCACCGCTCGTATAGCTCAGCTGGAGATCACATTCGAGTCGAGATCTTCGATGACCGAATTGAGATTTCTAGTCCTGGGCGATTTCCGGGTCTCGTCGATTTAAGCGGCCCACTCGAAACGACTCGGTTTGCCCGCAATCCGCGGATCGCACGGGTCTGTGCAGACCTCAATTTTGGCCAGGAGTTGGGCGAGGGCATCCGCCGTATGTTCGAAGAGATGAGAGCAGCTGGCCTCAACGATCCGATCTATCGTCAGACGTCCGGAAGCGTCCAATTGACGTTGCTCGCGGAGCCTGTGGATCGCAGATTGGAGGCGAGACTTCCGGAGAACGCGCGGCGGATCACCAATGGACTTCGTGAAGTCGAGCGGTTGAGTACGGGCGAGGTTGCGGATCTGCTCGGCGTCTCCAGGCCGGTGGCTCAGCGAGAGCTGGCTGCTCTCAAGGAGGCCGAGATCATTGAGTGGGTCGGTAAATCGTCTCGGGATCCACGGGCCTATTGGCGACTCAGACCGACTTAGGCCCGTCTACTTGTAGCTACTTGCAATAAGACTTGAAAGGCCTGCAGGGCTACGCCGCGTAGAGCTGCTCGATCGCGTCCTCGTGCTTCTGGGCGACGACGGCGCGCTTGACCTTCAGGGTCGGCGTCAGCTCGCCTGATTCCTGAGAGAGGTCGTGGGGGAGGATCGAGATCTTCTTCACCTGCTCGACGCGGGCGAAGTTCTGGTTGATCTTCTCGACGTGGCTTTCGATCGCGGCCTTGATTTCAGGGTTGGCGGCGAGCTCCGCGGGATCCTCTGAGAGGCCGTTTTCTTTGGCGTATTTGACGGCCTCTTCCTCGTCGAGGGTGACCAGCGCCACCAGGTAGGGCCGGCGGTCGCCGACGACGACGCACTGGGAGACCAGCGGGTGCTGCTTGATTTCGGCCTCGAGGTTGGCGGGGGTGATGTTCTTGCCGCCCGCGGTGATGATGATGTCCTTTTTGCGGCCGGTGATCTTGATGAAGCCGTCGGGTTCGATCTCGCCGATGTCGCCGGTGTGGAGCCAGCCGTCGACGATCGTCTCGGCCGTCGCCTCCGGGTTCTTGTGGTACCCCTGGAAGACGTTCGGGCCCTTGACGAGGATCTCGCCGTCCTCGGCGATCTTCACCTCGCAGCCGGGGAAGGGCTTGCCGATCGCCCCGACCTTGAAGTCGTCGGGGGTCGAGATCGTCGCCGCGGTCGAGGTCTCGGTCATCCCCCAGCCCTCGAGCACGAGGACGCCGGCGGCGTCGAAGAAGCGCAGGATCTCGGGGTTGATCGGCGCGGCGCCGGAGACGGCGAGGCGGATCCGGCCGCCGAAGAGGCCCCGGATCTTCGACAGCACCTGCTTGTCGGCGAAGGCGTACCGGCGCTGCAGCAGGAAGCCGGGCTTGCGGCCGCTGCGTTCGGCCTCGCGCATCTTCGCGCCGGTCCTGATCGACCAGTCGAAGATCGCCTTCTTGAGGCCGCCCTCTTTCTCGATCGCGCTGGTCGCGGCGGTGTAGATCTTCTCGAAGATGCGGGGCACCGAGGGGAAGTAGGTCGGCTTCAGTTCGGCCAGGTTCGGCAGGATCTTCAGCGGGTCGCGCTCCCAGTAGGCGAGCGTGGTGCCGAGGTCGAAGGTCCCCAGCTGGATCAGCAGGGCGAAGGAGTGGGCGAGCGGCAGGTAGAGGTAGGCGATGTCCTCGTCCTCGATGACGCTGACCTCATTGACCATGTCGAGCATCGCCCGGTAGTTGCCGTGGCTGATGATGCAGCCCTTCGGGGGCCCGGTGGTGCCGGAGGTGTAGATGAAGGTGCAGATGTCGGCGGGGGTCACCGCCGAGTAGAGCCGCTCCCAGGCAGCGGCGTCGGCGGCGGCGCCCTTGGCGGCGACCTCGTCCATCGAGAGGGCGCCTTCGGCGCTGCCCTCCATCAGCACGACCTGCTCGAGCTGCGGCAGTTGGTCGCGGACCTGACGCACCTTCTCCAGCTGTTCGGCGTCCTCGACGACGACCACCTTGGCGTCGGAGTTATCGAGGACGTAGCGGCACTCCTCGGGCGAGTTGGTCTGGTAGATCGGGACGACGGTGGCGCCGATCGAGAGCGCCGCGAAGTCGAAGTAGGTCCACTCGGGGCGGGTGTTGCCGAGGATCGAGACGCGGTCGCCCTTGCTGACGCCGAGGTCGACCAAGCCCATCGCCAGCGGCCGCACGATCTCCCGCACCTCCTCGAAGGTGCGGCTGACCCACTGGTCGCCCTGCTTGTACTTGACCGCGACTTTCGGCCCGTACATCTCCGCCGCGCGCGGCAGGAGATCGGCGATCGTCTGCGAGTGGGTACCTCTCCCCGACATCTGCCGGGGGAGTCTAGTTCAGCGGCGCCGCCGGGGCGAAGCCTGGGCTGACCGCGTTCCCGCCGGGTTGCGCATCGAGACTTCGAACAGCGTCCGGTCGATTCGTCCGTGGTAGATCGGGACCCCCATCTCGACGCATTTGCCGATCACCTCACCTCGCTCCATCTGCAGCTGGGCGGCGAGCTCGGCGGGCGTGAGGTGATGGGCCATCTGTGACCTCCCGGTCGTTGAAAGTGGGTAGCGCTGATATTCCGCCGCCGATCGGCCGCTGTCAACCGCAGAAGTGCCCTGCGGACAGGCCCGCCGGCCCCGGCTCGCGATAATGCACCCGGATGTCCTCGGAAGTCGCCGCCAAACCGCTGCCCCGCCGGGGCAGGTTCTGGGTCGCGGGCCTGCTCGCCCTGGGTCTGGTCGCCCTCGGCTACACGATCGTCCAGGTCTCGACCCGCAAGCCGGACAGGGAAATCGTCCACGTGCAGGGGATCAACGAAGCTCAGGAACTGTTCGGCGGGGTCCCCCAGGAAGGCGACCGCCTCGGCTCGAGCGACGCGCCGGTGACGATCCAGGTCTTCAACGACATCCAGTGCTCAAGCTGCCGCGACGACTTCCTGCGGACGATCCCCGGCCTGATGGAAAAGTACGTTCGCCCCGGCGACGTGAAGCTGCTCTGGCGCCACTACTCGAACTCCGAATCGCCCCAGGAGCTCGGCTTCTTCGGGGCCGAGGCGGCCGCCGAACAGGGCTACGGCTGGCAGTTCATCTACCTCTTCTTCCGCACCCAGGAAGAAGCCAAGCGCTTCAGCAGCGTGCGCTCCTTCGAAAACTTCGAGACCTCGATCGCGGGCGGCGTCGAGGAACTGGAAATCGAAGAATGGAAGCGCGATCTGGAAAAGGGCAAGGTCGAGGGCAGCCGGACCAAAAGCCGCCTCGAAGCCTCCGAGGAGCTCGGCCGCAGCCTCGGCATCCGCGTCGGCCAGGGGATGGTCGTCAGCGGCCCGCGGGGGACCAGGACCCTGCAGGAAGGGCCGTCGCTGGGCGAGGTCGAAAAGGCGATCGCCGAAGTGGAATAGCCAGGGCGGTCCCGCGGGCCGGGCGACTTTGTCAACTACTGGTTTGCAAAGTCGCCCAGGGGGATCGCTAGGCGACGCGGCGCAGCCGCGCCCGCTGGGCGATCACGTCCCGCCACTCGGAATCGTCGATGTGGGCGGGGGCGGTGGAGGCGAGCCAGTCGCCGAGGACCGCCGCCAGCCCCTCCGGGTCTTCGAGGTTGGGAAAGTGGGCGGCGCGGGGGAGGGTCTCGAAGCGGCAGTTGGGGATCGATTGCTGGGCCTCGAGCCCGTGGGCAAGCGGGATCGTGCGGTCGCGCTCGCCCCAGACGATCAGCGTCGGCATCTCACCGAGCAGGTAGAGCCGGTCGCGGGCGCTGACCTTCTGGCCCTGGACGTCGATCACCGCGCGCAGGGTCTGCAGGAAGGCGCGGCGCGAGCCCGGCTCCTGCAGCGGGGCCAGCGCCCGTGCCACCGCCGCCAGGTAGACGCCGGTCGAATTACCGCGCTCGCGCAGGCGGGCGCCCGCAGCGGCGAGGCCGCTGACGATCCGCGGCCCCGTCGCCAGCCGCAGCAGGGTGGCCGAGCCCGGCAGCGCCGCGCCGCGCAGCAGCGGGCTGACGTCGTGGCCGAGCCCGCCGCTGGAGATCAGCGCCAGGCGCTCGGTGCGCTGGGGGAACTGGTAGAAGAACTGCATCGCGACGCCGCCGCCGAGCGAGTGCCCGACGATCGTCGCCCGCTCGACGCCGATCGTCGTCAGCAGGTCCCGGATCGCCGCCGCGTGCGCGCCCAGCGAGTAATCCCCGCGTGGCGTTGCCGCGTCGCCGTGGCCGATCAGGTCCGGCGCGATCACCCGGTAGGAGCCGGACAGCTGCCCTGCCACCTCGTTCCAGTGGCGGGAGGAATTGATCATCCCGTGGATGAGGACGACGTTCGGGCCGCTGCCGGCGACCCGGTAGACGGCCCGGTGCCCGTGCAGTTGCGCCTCGTGGACCTCGAAGGCGGGGGAGGCGTCCATCGGGGTAGACCCTAGCGCCCGCTGCCGGCAGCCCCGGCGCGCAGGGCCCGCCAGACGACCCCCGGGCGCCGGCCGACCTTGGGGCCGAGGACGAGCGCGAACAGCGTCAGCGCCAGCCACGGTCGCAGGTGCGGGCCGATCCGGCGGATCCGGCCGTCGGGCGCCAGTTCGAGGACCATCGCGTCGGTCAGCCGCACCCCGAGCAGCCGGGCCTGGCCGAGGATCACGCGGCTCTCGCCGTCCCCGAGGCTCTCGGTCCAGCGCAGCTCCCGCAGGCTGCGGTAGACGGCGCTCAGCAGGAACCCCACGTGGCCGCTGCCCTGGAAGACCATCCGCCCCGAGATCGGCGAGACCAGCTCGACGTCCTCGCTGCACGCCGCCATGATCCCGTCGACGTCCCCGGCTTCGGAGGCGGAGCGGTAGCGGTCGATCGCGTCGTCCATGCGGCAACCATATTCAGCTGACCGCTTGCTGGTGGTTCAATGCCTCCATGACCCTGATCATGAGCCTGCTCAGCCGAGACTACGTGATCCAAGTTTCCGACAGGCGGTTCACTTGGTTCGATCCTGACGGCGATGGGGTAACGCGGATCGATGACGAGCGCAATAAGTCCGTTGTGTGGGCGCATCTCAATGCATTTGCCTTTACCGGGATCGGCAATCTGGGCGTCGGGCATAGGACCGACCTCTGGCTGGCGAATCGCTTGGCAAAAATAGAAGGGGAGCTGCCTCCGGACCAAGCGGACCAAGCTTATGTATTCGAAGCTCTCGCGGAAACCGCGACGGAGTACTTCAATGGACCAAGGGATTTCGCGAATTGACGACGAGCTCAGGCGGCACGCATTCGTCGCTGTTGGATGGGGTCGTGAGAGCGACCAGAGCGAGGTTGTTCCTCACCTCGTGCGCGTTAGCAACTTCACTGCCGGAGAGCCTGCCGGGGACAGCTTCCAAATCTCGGTCGAGCGGTTGGAAGATCCAAACGGGATACAGGTTTGGTGGGACGGGCAAGGCCTCCTTGAGGAGGAGGAAGGAGATCTTGAGGGCCTACTCTCCCTGAACCGTGGAACTGTCGAGTTTGCCCATGGCGCCAGCTACATCCTGGGGGAGCTCATCCGCAAGGTTGCGGCTCGCAACGAAGCCGTGGGGCGGGGCCTGCTGATAACTGTGCTGCCTCGAAAGTCCATTTCACAAGAGGAGTCCAGAGGCATCCTCCTCGCTGCGCCAGCTCAGGAGGCAACGCAGACCTTCCTTTACGTAGCCCCGGACGACCGGGAGGGCATCATGTACGGACCTACAGTAGTTAGCGGTGGGGCTGTGCTCACGGATTTCATGGCTGGCTCATTGGACGCTCCAGAGATGGCCGACTTGAAGCGGGCTGTCGAAGCAAGGAGTGCTGGAAAACTAGAGACCGAGAACTAGCGCGAGCGCTTCGTCAACGGCTCGCAGCTCGTCGGCGTCGAGGCGCCCGGCGGACCGTCCCAGGCGCTCCGGATCGACGACGGTGGTCTGCTCGACGAGCACGCGGGTCTCGGTGTCGTCCAATGAGATCGTCGGCCGGAAGGTCGCCGGACGGGCGCTGGTTGAGGTGGGAGCGACCAGCGTCGTGCTCAAGGCAGCGAACTCGTCGGCTTGGACTACGACGGCGTAGCGAGCTCCGCGTTGCTCGCGTCCCCGGGTGCCGCGGGGTGATGGAAGGCGGAAGATCTCGCCGCGCACCATGTCAGTCGGCCGAGTCCGGCGCCAGCTCTGCCATCTGCTCGCGGACGATCCGCATCTCTGCGCGATCCACCTCGTCGGCGGCCAGTCGCTCGACCTCTGCTGCTAGCGATGAGCGCGCACGGCGTCGGGCGGCAGACTCAAGCAGCGCGGTACGAACCGCCTCGGAATCGCTCAACAAGTCTCCCCGAATGACCCGCAGGGCCGCTTCCGAACTGTCATCCAAGCGAACGTGAAGGGAGCGACTCATGAGATATTTGTAGCACATATCGTGCTACAACAATCGGGGCGCCCGGATTTGAACCGGGGACCTCACCGACCCGAACGGTGCGCGCTACCAGGCTGCGCCACGCCCCGAGAGGGCTGATTATCTCAGAGGTCGGTGGTGGGCGCGGGGAGGGGGCCGGGGCCGCTACTTTGGGCGGGTGGGCGGTTCCACTCTGTGACGATGGCGCGAAGGTCGATCCCGATTCAGCTCCTGCTTGCGACGGCGCTGCTTCTGGCGGCGTTGCCGGCCGCTGCGCAGGGCTACCTTCCGCCTGGCTTCATCGGCATCTCGCCGCAGAACGCGGGTACCGCGCATGACTACGGGCTGATGCAGGGGGCGGGCATCGAGAGCGTCCGCTTCCCGCTCTATTGGTCCCAGGTCGCGCCGGAGAACCCGGCGTTCAGCGGATGGCATTGGGAAGCGTTCGACCGCGAAGTGCGGCTTGCGGCCGAAGCCGGTCTCGAAATCTTCCCCTTCATCACCGGCACGCCAAGATGGGTGGCGGCGAGGGACATCGACATGCCGGTCGCCAACGCCTGGCAGCGCCGCTCGTGGGCGGCGTTCATCCGTGCCGCGGTCAGGCGCTATGGGCCCGGCGGCAGCTTCTGGAACGAAGAAGGCGAACTGCCCTACCTGCCCGTCCATCGCTGGGAGATCTGGAACGAGGAGAACATCGTTACCTTCGCCAATCGCCCCGAACCGAAGCGCTTCGCCACCCTGGTCCGGATCGCCGGCCGGGTGATCCACCGCGAAGCGCCGGGCTCGAAGGCGATCGTCGGGGGCCTCTTCGGCCGGCCGCTGCAGATCCCGCCGAACGTCGCGTCCGGGGACTTCCTCTCGCGCTTCTACCGCGCCGGCCACGTGAAGAAGTACTTCGACGGGGTCGGCCTGCACCCCTACGTCGCCGACGCCCGGGCGATGGGGGCGCAGCTGGCCAACCTGCGGCGGGTCATGCGGCGCCACCACGACGGCGCCACGCCGCTCTACGTGACCGAGCTGGGCTGGGGCTCGGCCAGCGGCCCGACCCGCTGGCAGCGCGGCCTCTGGGGCCAGGCCTACCAGCTCTCGAAGAGCTTCGCGATGCTCTCCGCCAACCGGGTCCGCTGGCGGGTCGGCGGGGTCTGGTGGTTCACCTGGTCCGACGAAGGCGGCACCTGCGTGTTCTGCGGTTCGGCCGGGCTGCTGACCCGCGGCCGCGAAGCGAAGCCGGCCTGGTACCGCTTCAACGAATGGACCGGCGGCGACGCCGCGGCCGTGCCGCGGATCGGCACGGGCAAGCTGACGCAGGCCGAAGAACTCACGCCCGAATAGCTAGGCTCCAACTCGGACTTCCACAACCCGAGAAAAGGAGCTGCGATGGCTTTCTCCGTGCCTGACCTGCCGTACCCCTATGACGCGCTCGAGCCCCACATCGACGAGGAAACGATGCGCATCCACCACGACAAGCACCATCAGGCTTACGTCGACAAAGCCAACGCCGCCCTCGAGGGCACCGAGTGGGCCGACCGCGATGTCGAGGACGTGCTGCGCAACCTCTCCTCGCTGCCGGGCGACAAGCAGGGCCCGGTCCGCAACAACGCCGGCGGCCACTACAACCACACGCTCTTCTGGCAGATGCTGAGCCCCGACGGCGGCGGCGAGCCGGGCGGCGACCTCGGCGCGGCGATCTCCGAGACCTTCGGCTCCTTCGACTCCTTCAAGGAGGAGTTCAAAAACGCCGGCATCGCCCGCTTCGGCTCCGGCTGGGCCTGGCTGGTCAAGGACTCCTCCGGCCTGGCGGTGATCTCGACCCCGAACCAGGACTCGCCGATCTCCGACGGCACCACGCCGCTGCTCGGCGTCGACGTCTGGGAGCACGCGTACTACCTCAAGTACCAGAACAAGCGTCCCGAATACATCGACGCCTTCTGGAACGTCGTCAACTGGGACTACGTCGCCGAGAGGTTCGCCTCGTAGGGGGGCTGATCTGAGGCTGCGGGAACCTCGCTCATTGCGTGCTCGGCTAGTGCGGTGATCGTCAGGCTGGGGTTGACGCCGACGTTCGCCGGGACGGCCGAGCCGTCGCAGACGAGCAGGTTCTCGTAGCCGAAGACGCGCTGGCGGGCGTCGACGACGCCGTCCTCGGCGCTGTGGCCGATCACCGCGCCGCCGAGGATGTGGGCGGTTGAGGGGACGTTGAAGAGCGCCTCGGTGATCGAGCTCTGGGCGATGCCGCCGGTCCGCTTCGCCAGCCATTCGGCAGCGTCGTTGGCGACCGGGATGAAGGTCGGGTTCGGCTTCTCCGGGTCCTGTTCGGTCTGCAGCCAGACGTTGCCCGAGCGTTTCAGGGTCGGGCGCAGGGCGATCGCGTTGTCGAGCGTCTGCATCACCAGGAGGATGATCGTGCGCCGCGACCAGCCCTGCGGCCACAGCACCTTGGCGAAGCGGACCGGGTGGCGGACGATCTGCCCGAGCAGCTTCAGCGGCCGGGTGACGCGGGTGCCGTCGCCCACCAGCAGCGTGTAGAGCAGGCTCATCGAGTCGCCGTCCTTGCCGTAGCTGACCGTCTCGATGTGGGTGTCGGGATCGGGGTAGATGCTGCCGCTGATCGCCACCCGCTTGGTCAGGTCGCCCGGGTAGTCCTCGGGCACGGTGACGGCGAGGATCATCTCGCTGTTGGTGCGGACCAGCTCGCCGAGCCGGTCGGAGATCCGCGGCAGGGCGCCGCCGAGGCGGCAGCGCTGCAGCAGCTTGTTGGTGCCGAGCGCCCCGGCGGCGACGACGACGCCGCGGGCGCGGATCGTGCCGCGGCCCCGCCCGGGGATCATCCCGGAGCGCTCGCTCGTGACCGCGTAGCCCTCGCTGCCGTCCTCGGCGCCGAGCGGGCGGATCTCGGTCACGGTGCGGTCGGCGATGACGTCGACCCCGAGCTGTTCGGCCAGGTAGAGGTAGTTCTTGACCAGGGTGTTCTTGGCCCCGTGCGGGCAGCCGACCATGCAGCGGCCGCAGAAGCTGCAGCCGGTCCGCTCGGGGCCCTCGCCGCCGAAGAACGGGTCGGGGACGGTCTGCCCGGGGCGGCCGAAGAAGATCCCGACCGGGGTCTTGCGGTAGCTGTCGCCGACCCCGATCTGCTCGCCGTACTCGCGCAGGAGGTCGTCGGCGGCGTCGTCGGTCTCGACCTCGGCGACGCCGAGCATCCGCTGCGCCTCGGCGTAGTGCGGGGCGAGCTCGCTCTCCCAGTCGGCGAGGTCGGACCACTGCGGGTCCTCGTAGAACTTCGAGGGGGGCTTATAGAGGGTGCAGGCATAGCCGAGGCTGCCGCCGCCGACCCCCGAGCCGCTGACAACCGAGACGTCCTTGAAGGTGGAGAGGCGGAAGATGCCGCGCAGGCCGAGGCGCGGCGCCCAGAAGTAGCGGCGCAGGTCCCAGGTCGATTTCGGAAAGTCCTTGTCGGCGAACCGTTTGCCGCACTCGAGGACGGCGACCTTGTAGCCCTTTTCGGCCAGGCGCAGGGCGGAAACCGACCCTCCGAAGCCGGAGCCGACGACAACCCAGTCGTAGTCGTATTGGCTCATCAGCGAGCCGAAGCCTTGCGGCTGCTCAGGCCTCGCCCGGCTCCAGCGGCCGGAAGTCGGTCGTGCGGGCGCCGCAGACGGGGCAGAACCAGTCCTTGGGGATGTCCTCGAAGGCGGTCCCGGGCGGGATGCCGCCGTCGGGGTCGCCGATCGCGGGGTCGTAGATGAAGCCGCAGCTCTCGCAGATCCAGAGCGTCGCGTCCTTGGTCTCAGTAGTCATTGCCATGAATCTTAGGGAGGCCGGCCGGCCGGCTATTTACCGAAGCTGACCTGCGGCGCGCTGCGTTCGGCGGTGTCGTCGAGCTCGAAATACTCGCGCGCCGTGAAGCTGCCCTGGTTGGCGATGATCGACCCCGGGAACTGCTGGATCGAGGTGTTGTAGGACTGCACGTTGGAGTTGTAGATCCGGCGCGAGGCCTGGATTTCGTCCTCGAGCTCGGAGAGGTTGCGGCTCAGCTGCTGGAAGTTCTCGGTCGCCCGCAGGGTCGGGTAGTTCTCGGCGACGGCGCGCAGTTCGGTCAGCGCCCCGGTCAGTTTCGACTCGGCTTTGGCGGTGTCGGCGACGCTCGAGGCCTGCATCGCCTCGGCCCGCGCCTTGGTCGCCTTTTCGAAGGTCTCGCTCTCGTGTTCGGCGTACCCTTTGACCGTCTCGACCAGGTTCGGGACGAGGTCGTGGCGCCTTTTCAGCTGCACGTCGATCCCGCTCCAGGACTCGTCGACGCGGTTGCGCGAAGCGATGATCGAGTTGCGCTTCCCGATGTAGTAGAGGACCGCGAGGATCAGGACTGCGACGACGACGATGATGACGATGGTCATTGGGGCTCCTGTGGTGGGACCGGGGCTGCAGCCATCCTAACGCCGCGGCGTTCGTCCTTTCCACCGCATACGCATGGGAAAGGACGAACGCCGGGCCGACTTGGCACGTGCCGCGTAGGATCGCGGCGTGGGCGCGAAGACCGAAGCGCGGGATTGGGCCGAGATCGTCCGCCGCTACGGCGAGCGCAACGGGGTGGCCTACGAGCCGGTGGGTGGGATCAACCCGGTGGACGCGCCGGTGGCGCTCTGCGTCGGCGGCGTCAACCGGCTGACCGGGCAGCTGACCGAAGGGTTCTGGGGGGCGAGCTGCGACGCCGACGAAAAGGAAATCGGCGGCCTCTTCGGCAAGGCGGTGGTGCCGACGGCGGTCCTCGCCAAGGCCCACATGCCCGACCTGGCTCAGGTGGTGCCGGCCTTCAACGTCGAGTCGATCGAGGGTCACGAGGTTGTGACGCAGCGCTTCCAGCGCAAGGTCGAATTCGAGTCGATCGACTTCAACAGGCGCTTCCTGGCGACGGTGCCCAAGGAGTACGACCCGGTCTCGCTGCGCGAGCTGTTCAGCCCCGGCTTCCTCGGCTGGGTGACGGCGATGAGCGGCGAGATCGATTTCGGCGTCAACGACCGCCAGCTCTGGTTCCTCTGGCACCTGCGCGAGCGCAGCGAGGCGGAACTGAAGGCGGCGCTGAAGAACGCCGGGCAGCTGTTCCGGCGGGTCCAGGGGGAGATGGAAGAGAGCGGCATCCACACCTACCCGGCCGGCCCCTGGCACGCGGGCCTGGAGTCGTTCCCGACGAGCTGACGGGGGTTCCGCTGTTCCTTTGCCCGGCATAGCCGGGCAAAGGAACAGCGGAACCCCAGCTACGCCGGGTAGTCGGGGTCGCCGGGGAGGAGGATGCGCGGTTCCGGGCCGTCGTCGGCGATCACCTTCGGCAGGATCGGCTCGAGCGTGCGCTCGCGGTAGGCGGCGAGCGCCTCGTCCGAGGTCCCGAACTCGGCCAGCCAGCCGAGCTGGGTACGGGTGGGGAATGAGAGGACGAGCTCGCCGGCCTCCTGGGCCTCGAGCGCCTCGGCGGGGCGGAACCAACGCGCGTCGGTGGTCTCGACCCCATCGGGCTGCGGCGGTGTGTGGGGCGGGGCGAGGGCGAGGAAGAACCAGGCGTCGAAGCGGGTGGCGATCAGCTCCGGCGTGATCCAGCGGGTGAAGGGGACGAGCTCCTCGCCCGCTTCCAGCTCGATCCCCGCCTCCTCGGCCAGCTCGCGCACCGCGCAGGCGCGCAGGCCGGCTTCCTCGCTGCCGTCGGCCGCGTCCAGCGAGCCGCCCGGGAAGACCCAGACGCCGGGCATGAACCGAGCCTCCTCGCTGCGCCGCAGCATCAGCACCTCGAGCGCCCGTTGCGAGTGCTTGCCGCCGCGCCGCAGAAGCACGATCGAGGCCGCCGGCCGCGGCGTCGACGGCGTCCCGAAGTTGGGCACCTCCGCCGGCCCGCGCCTGCGCTCCTCCATGCCGCCACCCTACGGGGTGTGGTTGAGCTTCGTCCTCCCATAGAGGCCTAAGCTCAACCACCCGGATCTAGGAGGAGAGGACGCGGCGGCGTAGGCGTAGGCGTAGACGTCGTCGCGGCTGGAGCGGTAGAGACGGTCGAAGGCGAGGTCGGCCTCGCGCGGCGCGTCCTCGGCTGCGGCGACGAGCGTCTGCTCCATGCCGTACTACGAGCCGGCTCGGGATCGGTCACACGGTGAGTATGGGCACTGCGGCCGCCACCGACTCGCGAGCGATCGCGACCAGTTCGCGGAGCTCGTCCTCGGAGATCGAGAGGGGGGGCATGAGGACGACGGTGTTGCCGAGGGGGCGGATGAAGGCGCCGCGCTTGCGGGCCTCGACCGTCACCCGGTGGCCCATCCGCAGCGAGTCGTCGTGGTCGCCGAGGTCGACGCCGACCATGAAGCCCTTCTGGCGGACCTCCGCCACCTCGGGCATCGCCGCGACCGCGGACAGCAGCTCTTCCAGGAGGGCGATCTTCGGCTGCAGGCGCTCCAGAGTCCGCTCCTGCTCGAAGACGTCGAGGTTGGCCAGCGCGGCGGCGCAGGCGAGCGGGTTGCCGGTGTAGGTATGGCCGTGGAAGAAGGTCCTGAACTCCTCGTGGGCGCCGAGGAAGCCCGCGTAGATCTCCTCGCTGGTGAGGGTCGCGGCCAGCGGCAGGTAGCCGCCGGTGAGCCCCTTCGCCAGGCACATGAGGTCGGGGCTGACGCCTTCCTGCTCGCAGGCGAACATCGTCCCGGTGCGGCCGAAGCCGGTCGCGACCTCGTCGCAGATCAGCAGCACGCCGTGGCGGTCGCAGAGCTCGCGGGCGGCCCGCAGGTAGCCCTCGGGCTGGAGCAGGATGCCGGCGGCGCCCTGAACCAGCGGCTCGACGATCACCCCGGCGATCTCCTCGCCGTGTTTGCCCAGCACCCGCTCGAGGTCTGCCGCATCGCCGGGCTGGGCCACGTGCGTCTCGAACAGCAGCGGCCGGTAGGTCGAGTGGAAGAGGTCGATGCCGCCGACCGAGACCGAGCCGATCGTGTCGCCGTGGTAGGCCTCGCGCAGGCGCACGAACCTGGTCCGCCGGGCGTGTTCGCCGCCGCGCTGCTGCTGGTACTGGAAGGCGATCTTCAGGGCGATCTCGGCCGCGGTCGATCCGGAGTCCGAGTAGAAGACGCGGGCGAGGCCCTCCGGGGCGATCGCGACCAGCCGCGCCGCCAGTTCGGTCGCGCCGGGGTGGGAGAGGCCGAGCATCGTCGTGTGAGCGACCCGGTCGAGCTGCTCCCGCACCGCCGCGTCGATCGCCGGGTGCCGGTGCCCATGTACGTTGCACCAGAGCGCCGCCGTCCCGTCCAGATACCGCCGCCCCTCGGTGTCGAACAGGCAGGAGCCCTCGCCGCGCTCGATCATCAACGGCTCTTCCTCGCTCCAGCCCTGCTGCTGGGTGAAGGGGTGCCAGACGAATTCGCGATCGAGCTGCGCGTGGTCCGGCCCCATGGGTCCAACTTAGCTCCACCAGCGGCGGGAGCAACTCCGCAACGGACCCTCCTGCCGTGTCAGCCGTCCGACGTGATCTTGCTCACACGAACAAATATTGCCCTTTCGAAAAGGTTGTGCGCATGCAACTATTGTCTTGATGCATAAGACGGACGACACCGCCGCTCGCCTCACCGCCCTGATGCACCACGTCTTCCTCTACGACCGCGGCAACCAGCTGCGGGTGATCGAGGAAACCGGTCTCTCGATGACCCAGTCGAAGGTGCTGCTCGAGCTCGGCGGCCTCGGCCAGGAGGCCGAGGCCTGGCAGGTCGGCGACCTGGCCGAGCTGTTCGGGGTCTCGGTGCCCTCGATGAGCCGGGCCGTCGACGCGCTGGTGAAGGCGAAACTGGCGAGCCGGGTCGAGGACCCCGACGACCGCCGCGTGCGCCAGGTGAAGATCACGCCGAAGGGCAAGAGGCTGGTCGCCACCCTGGTCACCGTCCGCCTCACCGGGATCGAATCCTTCGTCGCGACCCTCAGCGCCGCCCAGCGCCGCAAGCTCGACGCCGCGGTCGAGGCGCTGATGGACCGCGAAGACCTCGCCCAGACCTACGAGCACCTGAAGGGAAGTGAGCTCGCTTGACGACTCGATACAGCCACCTGATCACCGACGAGAACCGCAAGTGGTGGACGCTCGGCGCGATGTGCTTCGCGCTGTTCATGATCATGCTCGACAACACGGTCGTCAACGTCGCCCTGCCCTCGATCCAGAAGGACCTGGGCGCTTCGATCAGCGGCCTCGAGTGGACGATCAACGGCTACACGCTCTCCTTCGCCGTCCTGCTCGCGACCGGCGGCCGGCTCGGCGACATCTTCGGCCGCCGGCGGATGTTCCTGGCCGGCGTCGTCATCTTCGCGCTCTCCTCGGCGACCGCCGGTTTCGCCGTCGACGAGACCGCGTTGGTGCTGAGCCGGGTGGTCCAGGGCGTCGGCGCGGCGCTGATGATGCCGGGCACGCTCTCGATCATCACCGATGCCTTTCCCGCCGACGAGCGCGGCAAGGCGATGGGTACCTGGGCCGGCGTCTCGGCCCTGGCGCTGGCGATCGGGCCGGTGCTGGGTGGCTTTCTGACCGAGCACGTCAGCTGGCGGGCGATCTTCTACATCAACATCCCGGTCGCGATCGGCGCCGTGCTGGCGACTCTCTTCGCCGTGCGTGAGTCGCGCGACACCTCGGTCGGCCGCGACGTCGACTACCCCGGCGTCGCCGTCCTCACCGTCGGCCTGACCGCGCTCGTCCTCGCCCTGGTCGAGGGCAACAGCTGGGGCTGGGGATCGCCGGAAATCATCGGGTTGCTGGCGGCCGCGGCGGTCGCCCTGCCCGCCTTCGTCTTCGTCGAGAACCGGGTCAAGGCGCCGATGGTGCAGTTCGACCTGCTCAGCGACCGCAACTTCCTCGCGGCCGTCTGCGTCGCCCTGATCATCACCTTCGCGATGATGGGCGTCTTCTTCTTCCTCGCCCTCTACATGCAGGACATCCTCCGCTACTCGCCGCTGGAGGCGGGGATCCGGTTCCTGCCCTCGACGCTGATGATCGTCGGCGTGGCGCCGGTGGCGGGGCGGATGTCGGACCGCTTCGGGCCGCGCTGGCTGATCGCCGGCGGCCTCGTGATCGTCGCCGCCTCCCTGTTCACCTTCAGCCGGATCGCGGTCGACTCCGGCTACCTCGACCTGCTGCCCGGGTTCATGCTGCTCGGCATCGGGATCGCGATGACGATGTCGCCGATGACCAGCGCGGCGATGAACGCGGTGCCGGTGCAGAAAGCCGGGATCGCCTCCGGCGTGCTCTCGATGTTCCGGATGGTCGGCGGCAGCCTCGGGGTCGCGGTGACGGGCGCGATCTTCCAGGGCCTGGTCAGCTCCAAGCTCGACTCGCTGCTCAGCGGCAGCGGGATCAGCGCCGGCCAGCGCCAGGCGGTCGCCGATCAGCTCGGCGGCGGCTCGGTGCAGAAGGTGCCGGGGCTCGACCCCGCGCAGGCCAAGCAGGTCGCCGCGGCCGGGAGCGAAGCTTTCGTCTACGCGCTCGGCCACGCGATGACCGTCTCCGGCTTCGTCGCCCTGCTGGGAGCGACGATCGGTGCAACTGCGATCCGCGCGAAAGGGAAAGGCATCAGCGTCGAGGCCGCGGAGGCCGAGGCCAGCCCCGGCGGCGAGGCGCTCGCCGGCGAGGAGCGTGGGGCGGCGCAGGCCGCCTGAATCACCCTCCACGCCGACGGGACGAGAACCGGTTGCGCAGACCGGTCGTCGTCCCGTCGGCAGTGGGGTCGTAGGCTGCCGGCCGATGCTGGTCCTCTTGCCACCGTCGGAAGGCAAGGCGCAGCCCGAGGCGGGTGCGCCGGTCGATCTCGGCGCACTCGCCTATGCCGAGGAGCTGCGCGGGCAGCGCGAAGAGGTGCTTGAGGCATTGGATCCAGGCCTGCTGGAGGCGGCGGCGGCGCCAGCCGCTGAGGTCTACACCGGCGTCCTCTACCGGCGCCTGCGCCTGCCCGAGCTGCCGGCGAAGGCGCGGCGGCGGGTCCTGATCGCCAGCATGCTCTGGGGATTCGTGCGGCCGGACGACCTGATCCCGTATTACAAGCTGCCGCCGAAGGAGAAACTGGAGGGGATCGGCCCGCTGGCGAAGTACTGGCGGCCGGCGTTGGCCGAGGCACTCCCCGACAAAGAGGGCGAGCTGATCGTCGATATGCGCTCCGGCGCCTACGCGGCCGCCTGGAAGCCGAAGCGGGCGACGCTGCTCGCGGTCCGCGCCTTCACCGAGAGCGACGGCGAGCGCACGGCCGTCTCCCACATGGCCAAGGCGGTTCGCGGCGACCTCGCGCGGGCGCTGCTGGAGGCCGAGAAGCCACCGAACGACGCCGCTACCGCGGCGGCGATCGCCGAGGCCGCCGGCTTCAACCCCGAGCTCGGCGAAAGCACTCTCGACGTGATCCTCTAGGTCACTGCGTCACGGGCTTCGGCGACGGGTCGATTTGTCGAATCCACCGGCGCGACGGGTCGAAATGACCGCGCGGGTTGGACTGATCGGCCCGTCGGCGATCAGGGGCGGAGGGGTGGCCAGGACTCGGGGCGGTCGAGGTCGAGGGGCGGCAGCGTGAGCACCGGGACGCCGCCGAGGGCGGCGAGGGTCTCGCGGTTCGACTGCTCGATCTCGGAGGGGTCCTCGGGCCAGGGATTGAGGACGATCGCCGCGATCTCGAGGCCGGCGGCGCGGGCGGACTCGATCGTCAGCAGGGTGTGGTTGATCGTGCCGAGGCCGGGTGAGGCGACGATCGCCAGCGGGTAGCCGAGGTCGGCGGCCAGGTCGCGGACGAGATAGGTGAGGGAGAGGGGGACGAGGAGGCCGCCGACGCCCTCGCAGACCAGCGCGTCTGCGCCGGCGGCTGCGTCTCGTACCGCCCGGCGCAGTCGGTCCGGGTCGATTTCCTCGCCTGCGAGGCCCGCGGCAAGGTGCGGCGACGCAGGGGGTTCGTAGCGATAGGGGGCGATCTGCTCGTCGCTCTGGTTCGAGCCGGAGGCGCGGCGGAGGAGGGCATGGTCGCTCTCGCCTTGCTCGTCGAGACCGGTTACCGCGGGCTTGAAGACGGCGACGCGCTTGCCCTGCGCAGCCAGCGTCCTCGCGATCGCCGCCGCGACCACCGTCTTGCCGACTTCGGTGCCGGTGCCGGTTACGAACACCCCCGGCGCTCGGTCCGAGCCCGCCGCCACGCTTCAGGCGACCCGGACGTTCAGGGCCTGGGAGGTGGGGGCGAGGCCGATCTCGCGGGCCGCGGCGCCGATCTGCCGGGCGGCCAGAGACATCTCCTCGGGCGTATGGGTGGCCATCACCGTGCAGCGCAGGCGGCATGAGCCCTCGGCCACGGTCGGCGGCCGGATCCCTTGGGCGAAGATGCGGCGCCGCAGGGCGGCCTCGCAGAGCCCCATCGCCACCTCGGCCTCGCCGACGTGGACGGGCACGACCTGGGTGTTCGCAGCGCCAACCCCGAGGCCCTCGGCCGCCAGAGCGGTTCGCAGCCGGCGCGCGTTCGCCTGCAGCCGCTCGACCAGCTCCGGCTCGGCTTCCAGCGCGGCCAGGGCGGCGAGGGCGGCGCCGACCGCGGGGGGCGGCGGCGCGGTGGAGAAGATGAACGGACGGGCGCTGTTGACGAGGAAGTCGATCGTCTCCTTGCCGGCGCAGACGTAGGCTCCGTATGAGCCGAGGGCCTTGCCGAGGGTGCCGACCACGACGTCGACCTCGCCGCTGAGGCCGGCGGTGGCGACCGAACCGCGGCCGCCGGGGCCGACCGCGCCGGTCGCGTGGGCCTCGTCGACCATCAGCCGCGCCCCGTGCCGCCGCGCCAGTTCGAGCAGATCGACCAGCGGCGCGACGTCGCCGTCCATCGAGAAGACGCCGTCGGTGACGATCAGCGCCGGGCGGCCCCGCTGGTGGTAGAGGGCCCAGGCAAGGTGTTCGAGGTCGGCGTGGCGATAGACGAAGGTCTCGGCGCGGGAGAGGCGGCAGCCGTCGACGATGCTGGCGTGGTTCAGCTCGTCGGAGAAGACGACCTCGCCCCTGTCGGCGAGCGCGGCGATCGTGCCGGTGTTGGCGAGGTAGCCGGACCCGAACAGCAGCGCCGACTCGTAGCCCTTGAAGGCGGCGAGCCGCTCCTCGAGCTGCCGGTGCGGCTCCATGTTCCCCGAGATCAGCCGCGAGGCGCCGGCGCCGGCGCCCCAACGCATCGCCGCCTCCGCCGCCGCCTCGCGCACCTCGGCCCGGTCGGCGAGCCCGAGGTAGTTGTTCGAGCAGAGCAGCAGGACCGGCTGCCCGTCGAGCGTCACGCTCGGCCCCTGCGGTCCCTCGATCAGCCTCAGTTGCCGGTAAAGCCCGCGCTCGCGGAGCTCCTCGAGCCGCTCGGCGACGTCGGTCACGCCGCCTGTGGGTAGGAGGGCGCCTTCCCCTTCTTCTTGACGACCCGCAGCTGGGTCGAGGGGTCCCAGAAGTTCGCCTCCGCCTGGCTGTTGACCAGCTCGTCGATCGGCGTCGCCGGGCTTTCGCCCTGGAGCCAGCCGGAGCGGTTGTCCGGCCGCGGGTTGGCGCCGTTGTCGGGCTGGCGGGCGACGTTGAGGCCGAGCTCTTCGAACATCGCCCGGTCCTCGGCCGGCTCGGCGCCGAGCGTGGTGAGGAAGTTGCCCATCATCACCCCGTTCAGCCCCGCCTTGACCGCCAGCTTGTGCATCGAGCCGAGATTCTCGACCCGGCCGCCGCAGAGACGGAAGAGGGCGCCGGGGATGATCAGGCGGAAGATCGCGATCCACTTCACGACCTCCCATGGGTCCATCACCTCGCGGTCGCCGAATTTGGTCCCCTGCTTCGGGATCAGGAGGTTGATAGGCACCGAGGTCGGGTTGATCTCGGAGAGCTCGAAGGCCATCTCGACGCGCTGCTCCTCAGACTCGCCGAGGTTGAGGATGCCGCCGACGCAGGTCTCCAGCCCGGCCTCCTTGACCGCCTGGATCGTCCGCAGCCGGCCCTCGTATCGGACCGTGGTCGAGACCTCCGGGTAGTAGGAGCGGGCCGACTCGACGTTGTGGTGGACGCGCTGGACGCCGGCTTCCTTCAGCGCCTTCGCCCGGTCGGTCGACATGTGGCCGATCGAGGCGCAGCGCTTGAGGTTGGTCTGCTCGGCGACCAGGCGGGTGCCCTCGAGGATCTTCTCGAAGTCCCGCTTCGAGAGCCCCTGGCCCTGGGTGACCATGCAGAAGCGGTGGGCGCCGGCGGCCTCGGCCGCTTTCGCGTGCTCGAGGATCTGCTCGGGCTCCATCATCGCGTGCATCGGCGTGTCGGCCTCGGCGTAGCGGGACTGGGCGCAGAAGCCGCAGTCCTCGGCGCAGCCGCCCGACTTCGCGTTGACCAGCGAGCACATGTCGGTCGAGTCGCCGAAGTTCTCCCGCCGCACCCCCCAGGCGCGTTCGACCAGGCCTTCGATCTCAGCGTGCTCGGTGAGGCGGCCGTAGGCGCGGGCCTCCTCGGCGGTGATCAGGGGGGGCATCGGGGCGGAGCCTAGGAGCCGGCCCGGACGCTCTGGAGCCGGCCGTCGAGGGTGTGGTTGAGCTTTGGCCTCTCTAAGAGGCCAAAGCTCAACCACACGCCATAGGGTGGGCGGATGGAGCGGGCGGTCGAGCGGGCGGTCGTCAGGCGGCGGCGGGGAGGGCTGGCTGTTCTCGCCTGCGTGGCGGTCGGGACGTTCGCGTTCGGCGCCGCATTCGGCGACGGGGCCGGCGACGGAGGCGCGCCGGAGGCGCCCAGCGCGGCCGAAACCCTTCCGTTGAAGCAGCTGGCCGGGGAGCGGATCGTGGTCGGCCTCAGCGGCACCCGGGTCAGCCACAGGCTGCGCGGCGCGATCCGCCGCGGCGAGGTCGCCGGGGTGGTCCTTTTCGCCGGCAACTTTCCCAGCCGCGCCGCCGGGCGGCGGCTGATCTCCCGGCTGCAGGCGATCCCGCGGCGGCCGCAGCTGCGCGACCCGCTGCTGGTCATGGTCGACCAGGAGGGCGGGGAGGTGAAGCGGCTCGGTGGCGCGCCGGTGGCCGCCGCCGCGACAATGGGGGCCCGCGGCGCCGCCTTCAGCCGCGAGCAGGGTCGCCGCACCGCCGCCAACCTGCGCGAGGTCGGCGTCAACGTCGATCTGGCGCCGGTCCTCGACGTCGCCCGCCCCGGCGGGGTGATCGCCGAAACCGAACGCGCTTTCGGCTCCGACCCGCGTCGCGTCGCCGACACCGCCGTCCCCTTCGCCAGGGCGCTCCAGCACGGAGGCGTCGCTGCCACCGGCAAGCACTTCCCCGGCTTCGGCGCCGCCCGCGAAAACACCGACTTCTCGGTCGAACGGATCGACCTCTCGAAGCCGGAGCTGCGGTGGGTCGACGAGGCGCCCTACGCGCGCTTCATCGCGATGGGGGGCAGGCTGGTCATGGTCAGCACCGCGATCTACCCGGCCTTCTCGCAGGCGCCGGCAGCCTTCACCCGCTCGATCGTCACCGGCGAGCTGCGCGAACGCCTCGGCTTCGACGGGGTAACGGTCAGCGACGCCCTCGAAACGCCCGCCGTCGAACACTTCGGCGGTCCGGCCGAGGTCGCCGTCGCCGGAGCGGCGGCCGGAACCGACCTTCTCCTCTACACGCGGCTCGCTCCGGCGCTGGAGGCGTGGCGAGCCCTGCTGGCAGGACTCCGCTCGGGAAGCATGGACCGCGCACCCTTCGTCGCGGCGGTGGAACGGGTCCTGGCGCTGCGCGCCGAATTGGCCCTCTAATCGAGCTCGTTGCCGGCGCCCCGCACCACGGCAGGCTCGAAGATCCGCACCCCGTCGCGGCCCTCGTCCTTGGCCGCGTACATCGCCGCGTCGGCGTCGGCGACGATCGCGGCGACGCTCGCCCGCGGATCGTCGCCGAAGAGCGAGATGCCGATGCTGACGGTGACGGGTTCGACGCCGTCGCTTCCGTGGTGGCGACGGATTTCGGTGGCAATCGCCTCGGCGGCGATCTGCGCCTCCTGGCGGCTGCAGCGCGGCAGGATCACCGCGAACTCGTCGCCGCCGAGGCGGGCCAGGGAGTCGCTGGCCCGGGTGCGGCGACGCAGGACCTCGGCCACCTCCTGGATCAGCCGATCGCCTGCGGGATGCCCGTGGGAGTCGTTGACCTGCTTGAAGCGATCGAGATCGAGCATCAGCAGCGCGCCGGTGCTCTTGTCGCGCCGGCTGCGGGCCATCGCTCCGGCAAGCTCTTCCTCGAAGCGGCGGCGGTTGCCGAGCCCGGTGAGCGAGTCCTGTCCGGCCTGCCGTTCAAGTTCGCGCATCCGCTCGCCGCGACTCCAGCTGACCACCAGGGACCCGAGTAGCGCGGCGAGGGAGACCCCGAGCACCGCCAGGGCGAGCGGCAGGCCCAGGTCGACGCCCGCGGGGTCCTTGACCACCAGGAGCCAGGTGCGGTCGGCGATATGGATCGGGAAGGTCGAGGCGTCTTCGAGTTCGCCGGAGGGGCCGAACGCGCCGCGCCCTTCGATGCGCAGCTGGACCTCGAAGTTGTCGGGGAGGACGGCGAGGGCGGCGGTCGCGACGTCATGAACCCTGAAGCTGCCGGCGATGAAGCCCCGCAGCGCCCGCTCCCGCTGGGCCGCGGTCGCCGTCGGCGCCCCGTCGCGGTAGACCGGACGGAAGACGTTGATCCCCAGGCCCCCGATCAGCAGCCGCACCAGCGGGGTCGCCACCGCGCGTCCGGAGGCGGCGGACCGCTGGATGAAGCGGGCTCGCAGCGGGTCCGAGCCGAGGTCGAAGCCACGCACCCGGCTCGGTTTCCTGCCTTCGCTGGTCCCGAAGGTGATCGGGTAATAGACGGGACGCTCGCCGACGGGCTTGAGGAGCGGACCGATGCCGCGTTCGCGGACCTGCACGCCGGTTGCGGCTTCGTAGAGGGCCCGCTGCGAGGTCGGGACCCTCGGTACCCAGGCGGCGCCGTCGAGGCCGCCGTCGCTCAGCAGCGAGCGGCCGACGACGCGGAACTCGTGCTTCGTCAAGCCTTGCTGCGTCTGGGCGAAGGCCGCCGCGGTGGCGATCTTGCCGACGGAGAGGGCGGCAACGGCTTCCGCCTGGCGCGCCGCCCGCGTCGCCTCGTCGCGCTGGAGCCGGTGGATGTCGTTGCGGTCGTTCACGTAGACGCCGACCGCGGCGATCACGGAGCCGATCGCGATGGCGGCGACAGCGGCGATGCTGATCCAGAAACGTGTCCTCACGCCGGCACCGCCGCCAGAGACTCCCACAGGTAAAGCGACGCCAGGCTCCGGTGTGGCCGCCACGGCTCGCCGATCTCCAGGACCCGCGTCGGCGTCGGCATCTCCTCCAGCCCGTACTCGACCTGGACTGCTTTGCGGATGCCGAGGTCGCCGCCGGAGAGGACGTCGGGGCGCTGCAGGTGGAAGAGCAGGAACATCTCTGCGGTCCAGCGGCCGAGGCCGCGAACGGCGACGATCTCCTCGATCACCTCCTCGTCGCTCAGCTCCTCGAGGCGGTCGAGCTCGAGCTCGCCCCCGAGCACGTGAGCGGCGAGGTCGCGGACGTATTCGGTCTTGCGGCCCGAGAGCCCGCAGCGCCGCAGCTCCTCCTCGCTCGCCTCCAGCAGCTGCTCGGGAGAGGGGGTGGCGCCGCCGAAGAGATCCAGCACGCGCAGGTAGATCGTGCGGGCGGCTTTGGTCGAGAGCTGCTGGCCGACGATCGCCCGCAGCAGTGCCCCGTAGGCGTCGGCCGGCCGCTCCTCCTGGCGTCGTTTCAGCCGCGTGGCGAGGTCGATCTTCCCGACCCGTTCGATCAGGGCCGCCATCGTCGGGTCGGCGGCGGCGAGTGCTCTGGGGGCCTTCGCGCTCACCGTCCGGTCCACTGCGGCCGGCGCTTCTCGCCGAAGGCGCGGATGCCCTCGCGGAAGTCCTCGGAGGAGAAGCAGGACTCGCGCAGGGCGACCAGGCCGGCCTCCTGCCGCTCGGTCAGTTCGGGCGAGGAGTTGAGCAGGTCGATCGCGTGCTTGTTCCCGCGCATCGAGAGCGGCGCGTTCTGGGCGACCGCTGCGGCGAGCTCGACCGCGGCGCCCCCGAGCTCCTCCTCGGCGACGACTTCATGGACGAGGCCGATCTGCTCGGCCCGGTCGGCTTCGAGGTTGCGCCCGGTGAGGAAGAGCTCCTTGGTCCGCGCCGGCCCGACCACGTCGAGGAACTTGCGCAGGCCGGTGTGGCCGTAGATCAGCCCCAATTTCGCCGGCGGCATGCCGAGCTTGGCGCCGCTGGCGCAGATCCGCAGGTCGCAGGTGATGGCCAGCTCCAGGCCGCCGCCGAGGCAGTGGCCGTTGATCGCGGCGATCGTTGGCCAGGGGAACCGGGCGATCGCCTCCATCGCGGCGTGGAAGGGATGGGCGACGAGCGCCTCGGCGTCGCGCTCGAAGCTCTCGTCGGGAATGCCGCCGATGTCGTAGCCGGCCGAGAAGAGCGGCGGCGCGCCGGTGACGATCAGGCAGCGGTTCTCGATCCCGCGGTCGAGCTGGGGCAGAAGCTCGGCGAAGGCGTCGAGGATCTCGTGGTCGAGGGCGTTGCGCCGATCGGGGTTGGAGATCGTCAGCCGGGCGACCGCCTCGGCCGGCCGGTCGAGCAGGAGCTTGCCGCCAGCGAACTCCCCCTCCACGGCTACTCCAGCACCACGAGGACGTCGCCTTCGCTGACCGCCTGGCCCTCCTCGCAACGAATCTCCTTGACGACGCCGTCGTCTTCGGACTCGACCGGGATCTCCATCTTCATCGACTCGAGGATTACGACGGGGTCGCCGTCGGACACCTGGTCCCCGACTCCGACCTCGATTTTCCAGACGTTGCCGGTGATGTGTGCCTCGATCTCTGCCATGGGCGGGGACAATAGCCCGAGCATGGGACCTGAACGGGCACCGGGGGAAGAAACGAGGCTGGCGGCGATCGTCGCCGCCCGCAACGAGGCCGACCGGGTGGGGGAGACGGTGCGGGCCCTGCGCGCTGCGTTCCCCGACGCGCGGGTGTGGGTCGCCGACGACGCCTCCGAAGACGGCACCGCCGAGGCGGCGATGCTGGCGGGGGCCGAGGTCGTGCGGCGCGGGCGCCCGCACGGCAAGGGCGGCAACGTCAGCGCCGCCGCCTCGGCGGTGCTGAGCGTGGCGCCGCCGCCGCGGATCGTGCTGCTCTGCGATGGCGACCTCGGCGCCTCGGCGGCGCGCTTGACGCCCCTGGTCGCGGCGGTCGAGCGGGGCGAGTGCGACCTCGCCGTCGCCTCCTTCAGCCGTCGCCTCGGCGGCGGCTTCGGGGTCGCCCTCGGCTTCGCCCGCTGGGCAATCGAGCGCCTTTGCGGGCTCGAGACCGAGGCGCCGATCTCGGGCCAGCGGGCGCTGCGGGTCGAGGCGCTGCGGGCGGCGCTGCCCTTCGCCCGGGGCTACGGGATGGAGGTGGGGATGACCGTCGACGTCGTCCGGGCCGGCTATCGCCTCCGCGAGTACGAGCTCGACCTCGAGCACCGGGCGACGGGACGCGATCTGCGCGGCTTCCTCCACCGCGCCCGCCAACTCCGCGACTTCGCCCGGGCCTCCGCCGCGCGGACCCGCCGCCGCTGACACGCGTGTTCCGCTGTTCCTTTGCCGCACTATGTGCGGCAAAGGAACAGCGGAAGGAGCGAGGGGCGCTCGCGTTAGCCTGGTCTCATGGCGCGGAGGGGGAAACGGGGTGCGATCGCCGCGGCGCTGGCGCTCGCCTGCTTCCTCTTCGCCGCCGCGGCCGATGCGGAGCTGGTCCAGCGGGGCAACCTCTTCATCCGTTTCGACGGCGGCATCGCGCCCACGGCGCTGCCGCGGCGCGCCCCGGCGCCGATCTCGGTCAGCATCGACGGCACGGTGAGGACCCTCTCCGGCGAGCGGCCGCCGGCGCTCCGCTTCATCTTCATCGCGATCAACAGGGGGGACGGCTCGACACCAGGGGACTGGCGACCTGCCGCCGGTCCGAGCTCGAACCGGCCACCACGCAGCAGGCCCTCGCCGCCTGCGGCGACGCGCTGGTCGGCGCAGGCCACTACTCCGCCGCCCTCGCTCTCCCCGAACAGACGACCTTTCCCCTCCAGGGCCGGTTGCTCGCCTTCAACGCCGTGATCGACGGCAGGCGGGCGATCCTCGCTCACGTCTACGGCCAGGCCCCGGTCCCGAACAGCAGGGTGTTCGTCTTCCATATCCGCAGGGCGCACGGCACCTTCGGCACCGTTCTCACCGCCGCGCTGCCCGCGAGCCTCAACCGCAACGGCTACCTGAAGACGATCAGGCTGAACCTGCAGCGCCGGTTCGTCTACCGCGGTCGCCGTCACAGCTACCTGAGCGCCGCCTGCGCGGCTCCGGCCGGATTCAGCAGCGCCTCCTTTCCCTTCGTCCGCGTCGGCATGACCTTCTCGGACGGCCGCAAGCTCGCGTCTACCCTGATCCGCACCTGCCGGGTGCAGAGATAGCGCCCGTGATCCTCGCGATCGACCAGGGGACGACCGGGACCACCTGCCTCGTCTTCGACGCCGAGGGTGCCGTCCGCGGCCGCGCCTACTCGGAGTTCGAGCAGTTCTTCCCGCGGCCGGGCTGGGTCGAGCACGATGCGAGCGAGATCTGGGAGGTGACCCGCCGGGTCGCCGCCGAGGCGATCGCCGACGCCGGCATCGACGGCCCGGCGCTGAAGGCGATCGGGATCGCCAACCAGCGCGAGACGGTGGTCGCCTGGGACCCGGCCAGCGGCGAGCCGATCCATCGCGCCCTGGTCTGGCAGGACCGCCGCACCGCCGGCCGCTGCGACGAGCTCAAGGCCGCAGGGCACGAGCCGCTGGTCCGCGAGCGCACCGGCCTGACCATCGATCCCTACTTCTCGGGGACGAAGGTCGAGTGGCTGCTGCGGAACGCCGAGGGAGCGGAGCGGGCCGTCTTCGGCACCGTCGACTCCTGGCTGCTGTTCAAGCTCACCGGCCGCCACGCGACCGACTACACGAACGCCTCGCGGACGATGCTGTTCGACATCCGCAAGCTCGGCTGGGACGAGGAGCTCTGCGATCTGCTCGGCGTCGACCCGGCGCGCCTGCCCGAGCCGCTGCCCTCTTCTGGCGTCTTCGGGACCACCGGCGAGTTCGGCGGGGAGGTGCCGGTAGCCGGGATCGCCGGCGACCAGCAGGCGGCGCTGTTCGGTCAGGCCTGCCACCGACCGGGCATGGCGAAGAACACCTACGGCACCGGCAGCTTCGTCCTCCTCAACAGCGGCCCCGAGCCGCCGCGGGCTCCCGACGGCCTGCTGGGCACGGTCGCCTGGGCCTGGGCGAGGAGGTCACCTACGCCCTCGAGGCCTCGATCTTCGTCACCGGCGCCGCCGTGCAGTGGCTGCGCGACGGGCTCGGGATCATCGACGAGGCGGCCGAGACCGAGGGCCTCGCCGCGTCACTCGACTCCAACGACGGCGTCTACTTCGTCCCCGCGCTGACCGGGCTCGGCTCGCCGCACTGGGACCCCTACGCCCGCGGCACGATCGTCGGCCTCACCCGCGGCAGCGGTCGCGCCCACCTGGCGCGGGCGGCGCTGGAGGCGATCGCCTACGAGACCGTCGACGCGGTGCGGGCGCAGGAGGAGGCCTGCGGCGAGCGACTGCAGCTGTTGCGGGCCGACGGCGGCGCCAGCGTCAACCGCTGGCTGATGCAGTTTCAGGCCGACGTGCTCGGCGTGCCGGTCTCGGTGCCCGAGATCGCCGAGACCACCGCTCTCGGCGCCGCCTACCTGGCCGGCGTCGCGACCGGCGCCTGGTCGCTCGAGGAGGTGAGGCGGATGTGGCGCGAGGCCGACCGCTACGAGCCGGCGATGGAGGGGGCGCGGCGCCGGCAGCTGCTGGCGGACTGGTGGCGGGCGCTGGAGCGCTCCCGTGCCTGGGCGTAACCGCCCCGCCTGCCGCGGGTAGCAGGTCACGGCGACCACCCCGCCACCCCCGCTCATGGCCGAGATGAAGCCACAGGTCTACAAGGACCCGCGCCCGGCGGAGTACTTCGACGAGTTCCACGCGGCTGCGCGCAAGGGGGTCGGCTGGACCTACACCCTCGCCCGCATCGTCCTCACGATCCCGACGATCCTGATCTACCGGCTGCGGGCGATCGGCGTCGAGAACGTCCCCAAGCAGGGCCCGCTGGTCCTCGCCCCAAACCACTTCTCCCAGATGGACCACTTCTTCGCCGGCGTCTACCTGCGGCGGAAGATCCGCTTCATGGCCAAAAGCCAGCTCTTCGGCCCACCGGTCCTCACCTACATCTACAAGCACGGCGGCGTCTTCCCGGTCCGTCGCGGCCACCACGACGAGGAGGCGATCGAGACCGCCCGCATCCTCGTCGAGCAGGGCGAGATGCTGCTGGTCTACGCCGAGGGCGGCCGCTCGCGCTCGGGCCGGCTCGGCGAGCCGAAACCTGGGATCGGCCGCATCGCCCTGGAAACCGGCGCCCCGATCGTCCCGGTCTGCATCCACGGCTCCGAGCGGGCCCGGCAGTGGAAGCGGCTGCGCTTCCCCAAGGTGACCGTGCAGTTCGGCGCGCCGCTCAGCTTCCCGGTCGAGGAGGCGCCGAGCCGCGAGCGAGCGCTCGAGGTCGCGACCGAGGTCTTCGGCCGCGTGCGGGAGATGTACGAGGCGCTCTCTACTCGTAGCGCTGCTCGATCCGGGAGTAGAACTCCGGATCGTGGCCCGGCGTGATCACAGCGTCGGGGAACTGAGAGCGGAAGAGGCGCAGCTCCTGCAGCGAGCGGCGCAGGTTGTGGGCGTCCTGCGGGCGCGGCGGCAGGGGGTCGGAGCCGTCGAGCTGGGCGGCCATGTAGACGGCGTCGCCGCCGATCACGAAGTCCCGCGCGGAGAGGCGGCAGACGATCGAGATGTGGCCGGCGCTGTGGCCGGGGGTGAAGGCGAGGCGGATCGAGCCGTCGCCGAAGAGGTCGAAGGTGCGGCCGAAGCTGGCGTAGGAGTCGACGTTGGCGCGGTCGAAGTCGACCGAGCGGTACTCGAAGGCGTAGTCGTAGTGGGCCTTCCGGTAGCCGTTGCGGACCGAGCCGCCGCTGCCGGCGGCGAAGCGCCATTCGGCCTCGCTGACGACGAAGGTCGAGTGCGGGAACTCGGAGATCGCCGAGCTGTGGTCGAGGTGCAGGTGGGTCATCACCACGATCGGGATCTCCCCCGGGTCGAGGCCGCGCTCGCGCAGCTGCGACGGGACGTCTTCGCCTGACTTCAGTTCGGGCTTGCCGAAGCGGGCGCCGAGCGAGCCGAAGTTCTGCTTCGGGTCGGTGGCGATCGAGGGGTGAAGGCCGGTGTCGACCAGGATCGCGCCGGCGCTGGGATGGCGGACGAGGAAGGCGGGAACGGGGACGACGTAGTCGCTCCCTCCGAGCAGCGCCCGCGCCAGCTTCAGGGTGATCAGGCGGCCGCCGGGGCTGACCATCATCTCGCGGGGGAAGGTGACGTGGCCGGCGACCAGCGGTTCGACCGCGACGGTGGCGCCGGGGGTGCCGCCGGCAAGCGGCTCGTGCAGGGGCTGCGGTTCGGCGTGAACGCTCATGACGAGGGGAATCTACGCGGCCGGGTCGGCTATAGGCTTGGCCGCCGATGGCTGAAAGCGACCGTTCGCGGGTGTTCAGGGAGGGACTGCTCGAGGGGCAGGTATGCGCCGTCTCCGGCGCCGGCAGCGGCCTCGGGCGCGAAACCGCGCTGGAGCTGGCGCGGCTCGGCGCCGCCGTCGTCGCCTGCGGGCGCCGCGAGGAGCCTCTGGCCGAGACGGCGCAGCTGGCGGCGGGCCTACCGGGAAGCTTCGAGCACGAGACGCTCGACATCCGCGAGGAGGAGCCGGTCGGCCGCTTCTTCGACGGCCTGCTGGAGCGGCACGGCCGCCTCGACGTCCTCGTCAACAACGCCGGCGGCCAGTTCCTCAGCCCGGCCGAGGCGATCACTCCCAAAGGCTTCAAGACGGTGATCGATCTGAACGTGATGGGCACCTGGCTGATGACCCACGCCGCCGCGACCAAGGCCTTCATCCCACAGGGGGATGGCAAGATCCTCAGCGTCACCCTCTCGCCGCACAACGGGATGCCGGGGATGGTCCACTCCGGCGCCGCCCGCGCCGCGGTCGAGAACATGATGCGGACGCTGGCGGTCGAGTGGGCGCGGTTCGGGATCAAGACCGTCGCCCTCGCAGCCGGCCAGTTCGCCACCGAGACGCTGCTGACCAAGTATCCCCAGGTCGTCGTCGACAACCTCGAGCGCTCGATCCCGATCGGCCGCGCCGGGCGCCCCGAGGAGATGGCCTGGCTCGTCGCCTACCTCGCCTCGCCGGCCGGCGACTTCTACTCGGGGACGACGATCACGATCGACGGCGCCCGCGACAACTGGGCCGGCCCCTGGCCGCCCCAGGCAATAGCTGACGATTCGGGCGCCCCGGTGGCGGAGGAGCGCCGCTGACCGGTCGGAGGCGCCGCCAGGCGGCGTCCTCGGTCGCTCGCGTGCAGAGCACGCCACGCTCCCTGCGTCCTTGCCTGACGACCCCTCCGACCGGTCAGTCGGGCCGGCGTTCGAGGACGACCAAGGGGATCTTGCGACCCGCGCGGGCTTTGTAGTCCTCGTAGGGGCGGTAGATCGCCACCGCCTTCGCCCAGAGACGATCGCGCTCCTCGGGGTCGGTGACGACGCGGGCGTGGACCGGGCGGCGCTCGGAGCCGATCTGGACGGTCGTGTCGGGGTTCGCCTTCAGGTTGTAGAACCAGGCGGGGTTCTTGGAGTAGCCGCCCTTGGAGGCGATCACGGCGACGTTCTCGCCGTCCTCGACGTACTGCAGCGGCGAGGTGCGGTGGATGCCGCTCTTGGCACCGACGTGGTCGAGCAGGAGCATCCTGCCGCGCAGGCCCGGGATGCGGTGGCCGAGGCGCCCACCCGTCCTCCGGTAGAGGAACGTGTGGGCGCCCATGACGCGGCGGGTGACGGGCCAGATGCGGTCGGCGATGTCCAGGTAATTCATAGACCGTGCTGAGGGCGCGAAAACCAAGTCTGACAAGGACGCAGGGAGGCCGGAGAAGGGAGCGCACTTGTTAGTGCGTGACCGATCCGGCCTCCCGAGGACGCCGTCAGACGCCGGTTTGCAGCGTCCTCAGGTGTACATCCCTCCGAACATCCCTCCAGTTACATTCAGAACCTGGCCGTGCATGTAGTTGGCCAGCGGCGAGCAGAGGAAGAGGACCGGGCCCGAGGCCTCCTCCGGGGTGGCCGGGCGGCCCATCGGGATGATCGCCGAGGCCATCGCCCGCATCTGCTCGGGGATGCCGAGCTCGATCTTCTCGCCGCCCGGGGCGGTCATCTCCTCGCCGGCCTCTTTGGCGCCGGTGAGGCGGGTTTCGACGAAGCCGAAGGCGACCGCGTTGACGTTGATCTTGAACTGGCCCCACTCCTTGGCCAGCGTTTTCGTCAGCCCGACGACGCCCATCTTCGCGGCCGAGTAGTTGACCTGGCCGGCGTTGCCCATCATCCCCGAGGTCGAGGAGATGTTGACGATCTTGCGGAAGACCTCCTTGCCCTCGTTGCGCTCGGCCTTTGCCGCCTCGCGCCAGGTCGGGGCGAGCGCCCGGGCGACCCGGAAGGGGACGATCGTGTGGATGTCGAGCATCGCCTGGAACTGCTCGTCGGTCATCTTGTGGGCGACCCCGTCCCAGGTGTAGCCGGCGTTGTTGACGACGATGTCGACTGAGCCGAAGGCGTCGTTGGCGGCCTTGACCAGCTCGTCGGCGGCACCGGTCTTGGTCAGGTCGCCGGCAAAGACCGCCGTCTCGCCGTCGATCTCGCCCGCCGTCTGCTCGGCGACGTCGGCGTCGAGGTCGTTGATCAGCACCTTCGCGCCCTCGCTCGCGAACAGCTCCGCGGTCGCCCGGCCGATGCCTCGCGCCGACCCGGTGACGATCGCGGCTTTTCCGTCCAGAAGTCCCATTGCTACGCCTCTCCTATCGATCGATTAAGTCGGCCGGAGAGGCTATCGGGATCGCAGCGTCCTGGTTGACCGGCCAGTCGGGTGGGAGGAGCGATCAGCCGAGGCGGATGCCGCAGCCCCGGCACCGGAGCGACCGCCATCCGTTGTGTGGCGAATTCACGATGCGACAGTCTGTCCAGTTCGCAACAATCCGGGCGATGACAGTTCTCGTGGCCTACGCGTCCAAACGCGGCTCCACGGCGGAGATCGCCGAGACCGTGGCGGCGACCCTGCGGCGCGAAGGGCTGGGGGTCTGCCTCGAGAAGGCCGAGGACGTGCAGAGCCTCGATGCCTACGACGCCATCGTCCTCGGCAGTGCCGTCTACATGAAGCGCTGGCGCGGCGACGCCCGGCACTTCGTCAAGAAGCACCGCAAGGCCCTCCGCCAGAAGCCGTTCTGGGTCTTCAGCTCAGGGCCGGTGGGAGACCCCGGCAAGGACGACCCGGCGTGGATGGAGCCGCCGAAAATCGTCGCGAAGGTCGAAGAGCTGGGGGCCAGGGGTCATGTCGTCTTCGGCGGCTGCCTGCCGGCCGAGCCGCAGAGCTTCATCGAGAGGGCGATGGTCGAGGGGACGCCGAAGGAGCTCCGCGACCGCCGCGACTGGGCCGAGATCCGCGATTGGGCCCACCAGATCGCCGCCGAGCTCGCCGCCGTTCCCTCGCCCTAGTAGCGCTCGATAAGGCGGCATCAGCGGCCTTCGGCTCATCCTTGCGTGATCTTGCGCCGATACGCGTGTCTGAGAAGTGATTGAAGCCCGCCTCTTGGATCACGTTTCTTATCCAATTTGCGGATAGAACAAATGTTGGTCTCAAGTTTGGCTTATGTGAGCCGATGCACATGTCTAGCATGCGCCCGATGTCATTCCTCCCCGGCCGCAAGTTCGCGGTCGGCGTGCTCGCGGCCATCGCCCTGCTGGCGCTGCCGGCCGTCGCCACGCCCGCCGGCCAGATCGTCGTCTTCGGGTCCCACGGCGGCTCGACGCTGACCCTCAGCACGCGGGGCAACAAGATCATCGTCAAGGGGCGGCTGGCGCACCGCCCCCCGATCGGCTGCCGCCTCAAGCACCACCGGCTGCTTGCCGTCTGCCCGACCCGCAACGCCTCGCGGATGGAAGTGGACATGGGTCCCGGGGGAGACCTCGTCAAGGTCGCCGAGCGGCTGCCGATGGCGCTGACCGTTCATCTCGGCGCCGGTTCGGACAAGTTCATCGGCAACGGCGAGCGCGACATCTGCTACTCGGAAGGCTCCCGTCGCAACCGCTGCATCGGCGGTCCCGGCAACGACATCTGCATCACCGGCGAGCGCAACAGCGACTGCGTCGGCGGTCCCGGCAACGACTACTGCCATCACGGCGACGGCAGCGACGGCTGCTGGGGCGGCCCCGGCAACGACACTTGCGTCATGGGCCCGGGCGAAGACGGCTGCCACGGCGGTCCCGGCAACGACCGCCTCTACGGCGGCCGCAACCCCGACCAGCTCTACGGCGGCCCCGGCGACGACTACTGCAACGGCGGCCCCGGCCGCGGCAAGTCCCACGACTGCAACTTCGGCCCGCGGCACTGAGCGCGCACCGAGTCTGTGAAAACCCTGCTTCAAGCACAGTTTTTACAGACTCGCGAAAGGCAGGCTTCCTCAACCGCCTAACCTCCATAGGTGCCCCTAGCCCTAGGCCAGCGCCTACTCCTCCACCAGCTTTTCCGCGGTACCGGCTGGCTCGTCATAGGCGCGATCGTGGCCGTGGCGGTCCTGCTCCGCTTCTGGCCGACGATCGCGGCCTGGATCGAGCAGCGCTGGTTCCGCGGCGACTGACGGTCCACGCGGGCTCTTCGCCTCCTCATCTATCTGTCTACTTGGTCAGACCCCTTACAGCGCTTGGGCTGACAGTGGGGGTTTGGCCGCGACAATGCGGCCGCGATCCGGCGGGGCGGGGGTGGTGCGCCGGTGCGCTTGCAACCGCAAGGGGCCCCCATGACAGGAGGTATGCGATGCGCAAGTTGATCGTCTGTGGTGCCTGTGTGGTCGGCCTTGTCCTGCCCGCGGCCGCCTCGGCCAACCAGTCGGAAGGCTATCCCGGCAATTCCGAACCCGGCATCGGCCGCTATCTGGAAATCGCCGCCAACCCAAACCCAGAAGCCCAGTGCGGGACCGGTGGCGGCTCGGGCTCGTTCGGCTACTTCGGCAAAGGCAGCAGCCTCGCCGGTGGGGCCAACGGCTACCAGACCGGCATCAACAACTCGGGCGTCTGCGGCAACCGCCCGTAACGACTGGCACGGGGGCGCGGCACAGCCCGCGCCCCCTCGTCGCCCGGTCCTACAACCCCATCGTCTTGCCGAGGATCTCCTTCATGATCTCATCGGTGCCGCCGCCGATCGGGCCCAGGCGGGCGTCGCGGACGGCTCGCTCGATGCCGTACTCGCGCATGTAGCCGTAGCCGCCGTGGATCTGGAGGGACTGGTCGGCTATTTCTAGGACGGCGCGCTGGGTCAGAAGCTTGGCCATCGAGACCTCCTGGATGCAGTCCCGGCCTTCGTGGAAGAGGCGCAGGGCGTTGTAGGTGAGGGCGCGGGAGGCCTCGGCCCTGGTCGCCATCTCGGCGACCTGGTGGCGGATCGCCTGGAACTTGCCGATCGGGCGGCCGAAGGCTTCGCGGTCGAGCGCGTAGGCGACGGTGGTCTCGATCAGGCGCTGCATGGCGCCGACGGCGCCGATCGCCATCAGCAGGCGCTCCCAGGCGAAGTTGGCCATGATCAGCTTGAAGCCCCCGTTCTCCTCGCCGAGCAGGTTCTCGGCCGGGACCTCGACATCCGAGAAGGAGATTTCGCCGGTGTCGGAGGAGTGCCAGCCCATCTTCTCCAGCTTGCGGGACACCTCGTAGCCGGGCATCTCGCGCTCGAGGACGAGGAAGGAGATGCCGCCATGGCCGCCCTCCTCGCTGGTCTTGCAGGCGCAGACGAGGAAGTCGGCGCGGACGCCGTTGGTGATGAAGGTCTTGGCGCCGTTGACGACGTAGGTGTCGCCGTGGCGCTTGGCGGTGGTGGCGAGCGAGGCGACGTCGGAGCCGGCGCCCGGCTCGGTGATCCCGAGGGCGCCGATCTTCTCGCCGGCGATCCCGGCGGGCAGCCAGCGCTGCTTCTGCTCCTCGGTTCCGAACTTGAAGATCGGCGGCATCGCGATCGAGGTGTGGGCGTTGAGGCCGGCGGCGACGCCGCCGGAGCCGCCCGAGCGGGCAAGCTCCTCGACCCAGACTGCGTCGTGCAGGTGGGTGCCGCCCTGGCCGCCGAGCTCCTCCGGGAACTTGAGGCCGAGGAAGCCGAGCTCGGCGCAGCGGCCGAACAGCTCGCGGGGGAATTCCCGCGCGGCCTCCCACTCGTCGACGTTCGGCGCGATCTCCTTGGCGACGAAGCGCGCGACCGTCTGCCGCAGCTCCTCGTGCTCCTCGCCGAAGGGGGGCAGCGTGGCGCGGGCGCCCGTGTCCTTGACGACGGTCATCCAGCGTCCTGGAGAGCGCACGCCTGGGGGTTGCCCAGGGCACTGGCTCTCCGTTTCACATTGGACACAAAACAGCTTGCGAAATTTTGCAGACAACGCGTATCTTGTGACATGTTTCTCGGTAGCGTGGAGGACATGAAGAGAACGATGTGGTCGGACAAACGACTGGACGACCTGGCGACGAAAGTCGACGCGGGATTCGAGCGGCTCCATCGAGATATCCGCGACCTGCGGACGCTCATGCTCCAGCTCTGGGGCTCGACGATCATCGGCTCGCTTGGGATCATCGCCACGCTGCTGGCAACGCGCTAGTCCCTACAGCCCGTAGCTGCGGCCGATCACGTCGAGCATCACCTCGTCGGTGCCGGCGCCGATGCGGTTGAGGCGGACGTCGCGGTAGGCGCGCTCGATCTCGTACTCCTTCATGTAGCCGTAGCCGCCGAGGATCTGGACGCACTCGTCGGCGACCTCGCAGGCGATGCGGGAGGCGTAGAGCTTGGCCATCGTGATCTCGCGCACCGGGTACTCGCCGTTGCCGAAGCGCCAGGCGGTCGAGTAGGTGAACTGCTTGGCGGCCTCGATCTTCGTCGCCATCTCGGCGAACTTGTGGCGGATCGCCTGGAACTTGCCGATCGGCCGGCCGAAGGCTTCGCGCTCCTTCGCGTAGGTGAGGGTCTTTTCCATCATCCGCTCGGCCCCCGCGTGGCAGCCGGCCGCTGCCACCAGCCGCTCGCCCTGGAGCTCCCAGGCGATGTGGTAGAAGCCCTTGCCGACCTCACCGAGCACGGCGTCGGCCGGGACGCGGACGTCTTCGAAGGCGAGTTCGCCGGTGTCGGAGGCGTGCATCCCCATCTTCTCCAGCTCCTTGGAGACGGTGAAGCCGGGGACCTTCTCGCCGTTCTCGTCCTTGAGGTCGACGACGAAGAGGGTGATGCCGGCGTGGCGCTCGCCTGGATCGGTCTTGGCGACGAGGACGATGAAGTCGGCCCGCGGCCCGTTGGTGATGAAGGTCTTCGAGCCGTTGATCACGTATTCGTCGCCGTCGCGGATCGCGGTCGTGCGGATCCCGGCGACGTCGGAGCCGGCGCCCGGCTCGGTGATCCCCAGGCAGGCGATCTTCTCGCCCTTCAGCCCCGGCTCCAGGTACTTGCGCTTCTGCTCCTCGGTGCCGAGCAGGTGGACGGGGGGGAGGGTCATGTCGGTCTGCACCGCGAAGGCCATGTTCGTTCCCCCCGAGCCCGAGTAGCTCATGCACTCGGCCCGGACCAGCGAGTAGAAGTAGTCGCCTCCCTGACCGCCGTACTCCTCGGGGAAGCAGAGCCCGAGGTAACCGAGGTCGCCCGCCCGCTTCATCATCTCGGTCGGCCAGTAGGTCTCCTCCCACTCGTTGCGGTGGGGCCAGAGCTCCTTTTCGACCCACGAGCGCATCGACTCGCGCAGGTCTTCGTGGTCCTGGCTGAAGATGAAGTGCTTGCGCCCGGATTCGAAGTCGGGCTTGATGACGCTGGAGCCGTCGCTGGTCGCGGTCGCCACTGTCTCTCTCCTCGTTGGTCGTACTCAGTGGGGTTTCTGACTTGCGCCCCCCATAGAGGGGGATGAAGTCAGACACCCCCTTGGGAAAGTGGACAGTAGCACTTCCCACTTTCCGCGCTGCTATGGTCCCCGGCGATGAGTCAGGGAGATGGCTGGAGTGGCGAGAAGGTCGTCTACGAGGTGGCCGACGGCGTCGCCACGGTGACGCTGAACGACCCGGAGAAGCGCAACATGCTCTCCGGCCAGATGCTGACCGAGCTGGTCGAGGCAATGAAGCTGGCCAAAGCCTCCGAGGAGGTGCGCGCGGTCGTCCTCACCGGCGCGGGCGAGAAGGTCTTCTGCGCCGGAGCCGATCTCGGCGGGTTCGCGGCCGATGTGCCGCTGGTCGCCAAACACTTCGCCTCCGACCTCTTCCTCGAGTTCTTCCGGCTGATGCCCCGGCTCGGCAAGCCCTCGCTCTGCGCCGCCAACGGTCACGTGCTGGCGGGGGGAATGGGCCTCGCCCTCTCCTGCGACCTCGTGATCGCCAAAGAGGGCGCCACCTTCGGCACGCCGGAGATCAACGTCGGCGCCTTCCCCTACATGATCATGTCGATCATCTACCGCAACGTCCCCCGCAAGAAGGTCAACGAGATGATGTTGCTGGGCGAGCGGCTCTCGGCCGAGCAGGCGGTCTCCTACGGGCTCGCCAACAAGGTGGTCCCGGCAGGCGAGTTCGACGCCGCGGTCGCCGAGTGGGCGACCAAGCTCGCCTCGAAGAGCCCGGTGCTGATGCGGCTCGGCCACGACGCGATGTACCGCCAGCAGGACATGGCGCTCGACGACGCGCTCGAGTTCCTGCGCTCGCAGCTCTCGCTCACCTTCACCACCGAGGACATCGTCGAGGGGGTCACCGCCTTCTTCGAGAAACGCGACCCGGAATGGAAGGGGAGGTAAGTGGCGACCGAGGAGAAATCTCCGAACCTGCTGCCGGGCACCGCCCCGCTGGCCGAGCTGACCGCGCAGCTGCACGAGCGCCGCGCCAAGGCGAAGCTCGGCGGCGGCGAGGAGAAGATCGCCAAGCAGCACGAGCGCGGCAAGCTCACCGCGCGGGAGCGGATCGACCTCCTCGTCGACGAGGGAACCTTCGTCGAGATGGGGATCCACGGCCGCCCGCACTTCGCCCAGCGGGCGATGGAGGGGATCGAGGCGCCCGCCGACGGCGTCATCACCGGCTGGGGCGACGTCGACGGCCGCCCCTGCTGTATCGCCGCCTACGACTTCACCGTGATGGCCGGCTCGATGGGGATGACGGGCGAGCTCAAGGTCACCCGCCTGCGGGAGATGGCGCTGCAGAAGCGGATGCCGTTCGTCTGGCTGCTCGACAGCGCCGGCGCCCGCATCCAGGAGGCGGCGGGCTCGCTCTTCGCCGGCTCCGGTCACCTCTTCCGCGAGGAGGTCGAAATGTCTGGGGTGATCCCGATGGTGGCGGCGATGATGGGCCCCTGCGCGGCCGGCACCGCCTACATCCCGGCGCTCTCGGACTTCGTCCCGATGGTCTCCGGCCAGGGCGCGATGGCGCTCGCCGGCCCGCACCTGACCAAGGCCGTGACCGGCGAGGAGATCACGATGGAGGAGCTGGGCGGCGCCAAGGTCCACTGCCGCAAGTCGGGCGTCGGCGACCTCGAGGTCGCCGACGACGAGGAGTGCATCGCCGCCGTCAAGAAGTACCTCTCCTACTTCCCGGCCAACTGCGAGGAGCGGCCGCTGGTCCTCGACGTCTCCGACCCGGTTGAGCGGGCCTCCGAGAAGCTGATGGAGATCGTGCCCGAGTCCTCGCGGCAGCCCTACGACATGTACGACGTGATCCGCGAGATCGTCGACGACGGCGACTGGTTCGACCTGAAGCCGAAGTTCGCCAGGAACGTGATCACCTGCCTCGCCCGCTTCGGCGGCCGGCCGGTGGGGATCGTCGCCAACCAGCCCAAGCAGCTGGCCGGCGTCCTCGACAACGACTCGGCCGACAAGGCCGCCCGCTTCATCAACCTCTGCGACGCCTTCAACATCCCGCTGGTCTTCCTCCAGGACGTCCCCGGCTTCATGGTCGGCTCGAAGGTCGAGCACGCCGGGATCATCCGCCACGGCGCGAAGATGCTCTACGCGGTCAGCCGCGCCACCGTGCCGAAGGTGACCGTCGTCGTCCGCAAGGCCTACGGCGCCGGCTACTACGTGATGTGCGGCAAGGCCTACGAGCCCGACCTGATCGTCGCCTGGCCCGGGGCGGAGATCTCGGTGATGGGTGCCGAGGGCGCCGTCAACATCATCGGCCGCTCGGCGATCGAGGCCTCCAAGGACCCGGAGGCGACCAAAGAGGCGATGCTGAACGCGGTTCGCCAGCAGATCGACCCCTACATCGCCGCCGGCAACGCGGTCATCGACGACATCATCGACCCGCGCGAGACCCGCCCGACGATCGCCAAGGCCCTGGCGATGGCGGCGAACAAGCACGTCGAGAAGCCGAAGAAACGCCACGGAGTGATGCCTGTATGACGCCCCACTTCTTCTGCTGTTCCTTTGCCAGGTTATGTGCGGAAAAAGAACAGCGGAAGGAGAGGCCATGAGTTCGTTCGATGACCCCGTGATCATCTCGTGCTCGATTTCAGGGGTGATCGCCAACCGCGACCAGTGCCCGGCGATCCCCTACACGCCGGAGGAGTACGCGGCGGAGGCGCGGCGCGCGGTCGACGAGGGCGCCTCGCAGATCCACATCCACGCCCGCAAACCGGACGGCACGCCCTCGTATGAGGTCGAGGACTTCAAGGCGATCACCGAGGCGATCCTGGCCGAGGTCGGCGACGTGATCGTCAACTACTCGACCGGAGCGATCGGGATCCCGATCGAGAAGCGACTCGAGTACCTGCGCGCCTGCCGCCCCGACGTCGCCGCCCTGAACATGAGCTCGATGAACTATGCGAAGTACTCGCGCCGGCGCAAGGACTTCGTCTTCAAGGCGGTCTTCGAGAACAGCTTCGACACGATCATCGAGTTCCTGACGGCGATGAAGGAGCTGGGGATCAAGCCCGAGCACGAGTGCTTCGACTCCGGCCATGTCGCCAACCTCGACCCGCTGATCGACATGGGCCTGCTGGAGCCGCCGCTGCAGATCTCGCTGGTGATGGGGGTGACCGGCGGCATCCGCCCGACCCCGCGCAACGTCACCCTGATGAGCGACCAGATCCCCGGCGGGCCGGAGGGCGAGAACCAGTGGCAGGTGATCGGCATCTCCCGCGACCAGTGGAAGCTGCTGGCCTCTTCGCTGGTCCTCGGCGGCAACGTCCGCGCCGGGGTCGAGGACAATCTTTACCTGCCGAACGGCGAGATGTGCAAGTCCAACGGCGAGCTGATCGCCAAGGCGCGGCAGATGGCCGAAGACGTCGGCCGCCGGCCCGCCAGCGTCGCCGAGGCGCGCGAGCTGCTTGGCGTGCCGAAACGGGCGACGGCGTAGGCAGACCGCCCGATGGCGGACCTTCCCCTAAGCGACGTCAAGGTCCTCGACCTGACCCGCCTCCTGCCCGGCGGCTTCTGCTCGCTGCTGCTGGCCGACCTCGGCGCCGAGGTGCTGAAGGTCGAGGACACCGGCATGGGCGACTACATCCGCTGGGCCCCGCCCTACTACGGCTTCGAGGAGCAGCAGGCGCTCGGCACCCGCTCCTCGCTCTACCTCTCGCTCAACCGCGGCAAGCGCTCGGTCCGCCTCGACCTCAAGAACGAGCAGGGGCGCGAGGCGCTGCTGCGGCTGGTCGCCGACTACGACGTCGTCCTCGACGGCTTCCGCCCCGGGGTCCTCGACAAGCTCGGCGTCGGCTACGAGCCATTGCGCAATGCCAACCCCCGCGTTGTCTACTGCGCGATCACCGGCTATGGCCAGGACGGCCCCTACGCGCAGCGCGCCGGCCACGACATGAACTACCTCGGCCTCGTCGGCCTGCTCGGCCTGACCGGCGCCAAGGACGGCCCGCCGGTCCAGTCGGCCGGCCAGATCGCCGATCTCGGCGGCGGCGCCCTGATGGCCGCCTTCGGGGTGATGGCGGCGCTGCATGAGCGCCAGCGCTCGGGCGAGGGGCAGATGGTCGACATCTCGATGGCCGACGGCGCCCTCTCCTGGCTGGCGATGGTCGCCGGCCGCTACTTCTGCGACGAGGAGGTGCCGCGGCGCGGTGAGCAGCAGCTCGCCGGCGGCCTCGTCTGTTACCTGCCCTACGAAGCCGCCGACGGCTGGGTCACCTGCGGCGCCCTGGAGCCGAAGTTCTGGGCCGCCTTCTGCGACGGCGTCGGCCGTCCCGACCTGGTCGAGAAGCAGTTCGAAGCGCCCGGGTCGGAGGCCTGGCAGCAGGTCGCCGAGGTATTCCGCTCGCGCAGCCGCGCGGAGTGGAAGGCCTTCAACGACGAGCACGACTGCTGCATCGAGCCGGTCCTCGACCTCGACGAGGCGCTCGACTCCGAGCTTGTGCGGGCACGCGGGATGGTGACCGCGACCGAGCAGCCGGGCCTGGGGACGGTGCGCCAGCTCGGCAACCCGGTGAAGCTGAGCCGCACTCCCGCCGACCCGACCCGCCCGGCCCCCGCCTTCGGCGAGCACACCGACGAGGTCCTGGCCGAAGCGGGCTACTCGGCCGCGGAGATCGCGGCGATGAAGGACTCCGGCGCCGCCGCCGGGCCCAGCGCCGACGCCCAGGAAGAGTTCCGCGCATGAGGCGGCCCCATCCCTTGCAGCGCTGTTCCTTTCCCCGAAATGACAGGGCAAAGGAACAGCGGAAGGAGCGGGTGTGAGCGCGAACGGCGTTGAGAGCGGGCTGTTGCGGATGCGCGAGCTGGCCGAGGCCTCGGGGGTGCCGGCGCCGACGATCAAGCACTACCTGCGCGAGGGGCTCTTGCCCGAGCCGGTCAAGACCAGCCGCAACATGGCCTACTACCCGCCCGAGTTCGTCGACCGGATCCGGCTGATCAAGCGCCTGCAGGAGGAGCGGTTCCTGCCGCTGAAGGCGATCAAGAACGTGCTCGACTCCGAGCCCGACCGGGCCGAAGCGATGCTCGAGCTCGGCGACCAGATCCTCGACCGCGCCCTGGCCGGCGAGCGCTCGCGCACCAGCGCCGCCGAGGTCCGCAAGCGCTACGGCGTCCCCAGGGAGGTGCTCGACCGTCTCGCCGAGATCGGCGTCCTCACCCCGAACAGCCGCGGCTACACCCCCTCCGACGTGACGATCATCGAGGCGATCGGCCGCTTCCGCGCCGGCGGCTACGACGAGCAGATCGGCTTCACCGTCTACGACACTCTCCGCTACAAGGCGGCGCTCGAAGAGCTCGTTCGCCAGGAGGTCGACGTGGTGATGGACCGCCTCGCCGGCGAGGTGCCGCCGGAGCGGGTGGTCGAGCTGCTCGAAGCCGGCGCCCAGCCGCTGAAGGACCTGATCGGCGCCATGCACACGAAGCTGATGGTGGCCGAGCTGGAGCGCCGTCGCTAGGAACGGCGGCCTGCCGCGGCCTCGAGCTGCTCGCGTTCGTCTTCGATGTCGCCGGCGAGGGCAAGGGCCCCGGTCTCGCGGGCGACCCGTTCGGCCTCGGTCAGCGCCTCGATGACGCCCTCGCGGCCGGCCGCCGCGCGCGCCCGGGCCAGCGCCAGCATCGCCACCGGGTAGTTCCACATCAGGCCCCGCTCGCGCGCCGTCGCCGCGGCCCACTCGGCCGCCTCGATCGCCTCCTCGACGCGCCCGGCCTCGCGCAGCACCTGCGAGCGCAGTTGCGCTCGCCAGGCGGCCATCTCCCCGCCGTTGCCCATCGCCTCGCGATAGAGCCGCTCGGACTCTTCGATCGCCGCCAGCGCCGCGTCGATCTCGCCGGCGTTGAGCTCGATCCAGGCCAGGTTCGAGAGGGCGAGGGTGCGGGAGAAGACGTCGCCGAGCTTGTCGGTCAACTCGACGTTGCGTCGCGCCGCCCCGAGCCCGGCCTCGGCGTCGCCGCGCATCGCCATCAGGCCGGCCTGGTTGCTGCGGACCCAGCTCGCCGTCTCCGGGTCGTCTTCCTCCAGGGCGACGCGGAGCGCGCGCTCGAAAAGCTCTTCGGCCTCGTCGAATTCGAGCTGCTCGCGGCGCACCATCCCCTTGCCCATCAGGCCCCAGGCGATCGGGCTGCCGAGGATGATCCCGGCCCCGACCGAGCCGTCGTCGCCGACCAGCTCCAGCACCTCGTCCAGCGTCCGCTCGAACTCCTCGAAGTCGCCGGCGGTGAGGAAGGCGTAGGCGCCGGCCGAGCGGATCGCCACCCGCAGGTGGCGGTCGCCGGTGCGGTCGGCGAGCTCGACCGTCTCCCGGACCGCCGCCAGCCACTCCTCGGCGCGGTGATCGAGGCCCGGCCGCACCGAGGTCGCGACTCGCAGCAGCGCCAGCGAGTGCAGGTCCTCGCGCCGCGTCGCGATCTCCTCGGCTTCGGCCGCGAGCCGCACTTCTTCCTCCCGGTTCATCCCCACCCGCCAGGCGTACTGCAGCTGCAGCAGCCGCGAGTGGATGGCAAGGTTGGCCACCTCGTCGTCCTCCTCGAGGTCCGCGACCAGCTCGGTCACGTCGTGCCAGAGGCGCAGCGCGTCGCGGGGGCGGCTGTGGCCGGCCCAGTGGGCGGCGCGCGCCGACCAGCGCGCCGCCTCCAGCCGCTCGCCGCCCTGGCGCAGGTGGTCGGCGATCAGCGCCGCCAGCTCGTCGTGGCGGTCGGGCGGGTTGAGCTCGATCAGGGCCCGGGCGGCCGCCGCGTGGGTGCGCCCTCGCTGCTCGGCGAGCTGGGTGCCGTAGGCGACCTCGCGGGTGAGCGGGTGGCGGAAGGCGAGCAGCCGCTGCGGGTAGAGCTCGGCCTCGTAGAGGAAGCCGCCCTCGACCAGCTCGCGCAGCGAGGCCTCCATCTCCTCCTCTCCGAGGCCGGCGGCGAGGCCGAGCGCCTCGGCGCTCACCTCCTTGCCGAGGACCGAGGCCACCTGCAGGAGCTGCTTGGCGCCGGCGCCGAGACGATCGATCCGCGCCGCCAGCACCGCCTGCACCGTCACCGGCACCCCGGCCCCCTCGATCGGCTTGGCGAGCCGATAGGAGCCGCGCTCGCCGAGCAGGTAGCCGGACTCGGCCAGCTCGCGGACGATCTCCTCGGTGAAGAACGGGTTGCCGCCGGTGCGCTCGTGGATCGGCTCGTCGAGCCCGTCGAGGGAGGGGTCATCGCCGGTGAGGTCGCGCAGCAGCTCGCGGGTGTCCTCCTCCCGCAGCGGCGTCAGCTCGATCGTCCGCCAGGCCGGGTGCTCGGCCCATGGCGGCGCGTATTCGGGCCGGTAATTCGAGAGGACGAGCGTCCGCGTCCCGCCGAAACCCTCGACCAGGCCGTCCAGCATCGTCTGGCTGCCCTCGTCTATCCAGTGCAGGTCCTCGAAGACGAGCGTCAGCGGCTTCTTCCGGGCCGGATTGCCGACGAGGCGGCAGAGGACGTCGGCGAGCGCCCGCTGCCGCGCCTCGGGGCTCATCTGCGGCACCGGCCGCTCGGGGTCGGGGACGCCGAGGAAGTCGAAGAGCAGCGGCAGGTCGTCGGCGAAGGCGGCGTCGAGCAGCAGCGACCGCCCGGCGATCTTCTCCCGCGCCAGCTGCTCGGGGTCGCCGTCGCCGATCCCGAAGAAGGCGCGCAGCATCTGCAGGATCGGCATGAAGGGAATCGACTTGCCGTGCGCCTGGCCCTGCGCCTGGAAGACCTCGGTTCCCTCGCTGCGGCAGCGCTCGACGAACTCGAGGTAGAGGCGGCTCTTGCCGATCCCGGCTTCGGCGACGACGCCGAGCGCCGTCGCCTCCCCGTCCTTGGCCCGCCCCAGCGCTGCTTCCAGCTCCCCCATCTCCCGCTCGCGGCCGACGAAGCGGGAGAAGCCGCGCTCGCGGGCGAGGTCGAGGCGGCCGCGCGCCTCGCCGACGCCGGCCAGCTCGAAGACCCGCACCGGCCGGCTCGCGCCCTTGATCTCGAACTCGCCGAGGTCGTCGAGGTCGAGGAAGCCGCGCGCCAGCTCGGCCGTGTGCTCGGTCACGTAGGCCGTGCCCGGCTCGGCCAGCGCCTCCATCCGCTGCGCCAGTCCCACGGTGTGTCCGATCGCGGTGTAGGAGCCCTCGCCGATCGCCCCCGCGACCACCTCGCCGGAGTTGATCCCGATCCGGGTCGAGAAGTTGAGGCCCTTCTCCCGCCGCAGCTCGGCGGCGTAGCAGGCGACGTCGTCGCGCATCCGCAGGGCGGCGTAGCAGGCGCGCCTGGCGTGGTCCTCGTGGGCGACCGGCGCTCCGAAGATCGCCATGATCCCGTCGCCGGTGAACTTGTCGACCGTCCCCTCGAAGCGGGTGACGCTGTCGGCCAGCAGCGAGAAGAAGCGCTGCATGATGTTGCGCCACTCCTCGGGATCCTCCTGCTCGGCGAGGTCCATCGAGCCGCTGACGTCCGCGAAGAGGACCGTCACCTGCTTGCGCTCGGCGTCGTCCCGGCTGGCTTCGTTCACGACAAGCCAAGACTACGCCGCCTCCCACTTCCGCTGTTCCTAGTCCCGACATAGCGGGGGAAAGGAACAGCGGAAGGATCGTGGGCCTCATCTGTAGCCTCGCTGGATGCGATCGGTTCTTGTCACCGGGGCTTCGACCGGCATCGGTCGCGCCGCGGCGCTGCGGCTCGACGGCTCCGGCTGGAGGGTGTTCGCCGGGGTGCGGCGGGAGGAGGATGCGGAGGCGCTGCGGCGGGAGGCCTCGGAGAGGCTGGCGCCGGTCCTGCTCGACGTCACCGACCCCGGGCAGATCGCCGCAGCGGCCGAGCGGGTCGGGCGCGAGAGCGACGGCGGGCTGCACGGTCTGGTCAACAACGCCGGTGTCGCGATCCCGGCGCCGCTGGAGACGGTGCCGCTCGAGGACCTCCGGCACCAGCTCGAGGTCAACCTCGTCGCCTACGTGGCGGTGACCCAGGCGATGCTGGAGCAGATCCGGCGCGCCGAAGGGCGGGTCGTCTTCCTCAGCTCGATCGGCGGGCGGATCGCCTTCCCGTTCGGCGGCCCCTACCACGCCTCCAAGTTCGCGACCGAGGCGATCGGCGACGTCTTCCGCCAGGAGCTGCGGCCGTGGGGCCTGCGCGTCTCGATCGTCGAGCCGGGATCGATCGACACCCCGATCTGGGAGCGCGGCCGGCGCACCGGTGAGCAGATCGAAGCGAAAGCTCCGAAGACGGCGCTGCTCTACGGCGCCGCCCTCGAGAAGTTCGGCAAGGTGATCGAAAACACCGCCGAGCGCGGCATTCCACCGGAGAAGGTGGCGAAGGCGATCGCCCACGCGCTCGAATCCCCGCGGCCGAAGAGCCGCTACCTGGTCGGCCTCGACGCCAAGGTGCAGGCGCGGCTGAAGCCCTTGATCCCGACCGCTGTCTTCGACCGCGTCGTCGCCCGCGCCCTCGGCCTGTAGGCGCTTTTGTCAACCAATGGTTTGCAAAAGCGCCTAGCGTTCTGAGCGCTCCTATACTTCAGCCGATTGACTGGTCAATCAACTGAAGGGCCTGCGCAGTGCGTGTAGCCGCCGTACAGCTGAATTCGAATGGAGACAAGGAGCGGAACCTCGCCTCCGCCGAGCGCCTGGTGCGCGCGGCCGCCTCCGACGGTGCCGAATTCGTCGCCCTGCCGGAGAAGTGGAACCTCCTCGCCGGCGGCGCCGAACTCGTCGCCGGAGCCGAGCCGCTGGAGGGACCGAGCCTTTCCGCCGCCCGCGGTTGGGCCCGCGACCTCGGTGTCCACCTCCTCGCCGGCAGCATCTCCGAGCGCGGGGAGGGCGAGAGGGTTTCCAACACCTCGGTCCTGATCGGCCCCGCCGGCGACGACCTCGCCGTCTACCGCAAGATCCACATGTTCGACGTCGATGCCGGCGGCGTCTCCTACCGCGAGTCCGAGCACGAGCAGCCGGGGAGCGAACCGGTAGTGGCGCCGCTCGGCGAGCTCACCCTCGGGATGACGGTCTGTTACGACCTCCGCTTCCCGGAGCTGTTCCGGATCCTCGCCCTGCGCGGCGCCCGCCTCGTCGCCGTGCCCTCCGCCTTCACCCTTGCCACCGGCCGCGACCACTGGGAAGTGCTGCTGCGGGCGCGGGCGATCGAGGACCAGGTCTTCGTCGTCGCCCCCAACCAGGTCGGCGAGGCGCCGCCGCATTTCAGCTCCTACGGCCGCTCCGTGATCATCGACCCCTGGGGGGTCGTCCTCGCCACCGCGCCCGACGGCGAGGGCTTCGTCGCCGCCGACCTCGACCTCGCCGAGCAGGACCGGGTCCGGGCGTCGCTCCCTTCGCTGGCCAATCGCCGACCCGCCGCCTACCGCTGGCCGCAGCCGGGGGAGGAGCGGGTCTGATGGCGCAGGCCCCGCCCGCCGACAAACGCCGGCTGATCCTCGACGCGGCGATCCGCGTCTTCGCCCGCCAGGGCTTCCACGCGACCCGCGTCTCCGACATCGCCGACGAGGCGGGCGTCGCCTACGGGCTCGTCTACCACTACTTCCGCTCCAAGGACGAGGTTCTGAACGAACTCTTCATCGAGCGCTGGTCGCTGCTGCTGGCGGCGATCGAGGAGGCCGACCGCACCGGCGCCGGCCCGCGCGAGAAGCTCGGCGCGGTCGCCGGCTTCATCTTCGACTCCTACCGGCACGACCCCGAGCTGATGAAGGTGATCATCGTCGAGGTGACCAGGGCGGCGAACTCGTTCGGCAAGACCCACCTGGAGGAGATCCGCCGGGCCTATGAGGGGATCGCGAAGATCGTCGCCGACGGCCAGGCGAGCGGCACCCTGCGCGGCGACGTCGAGCCGATGTTCGCCTCGATGGCCTTCTATGGCGCCGTCGAGCAGCTGCTCTCGGGCTGGATCTTCGAGACGATCCCGGCCTCCGATACCGATTTCGACCAGGCGCGGGATCTCCTTGTCACGACCATCTGCGACGGACTCGAGCCGCGCTGAAGGCATAGGGTAGGGCCGAGCCACCGCTGACGCGGAGGGTTTATCGCCGAGTTCCGATGGGGAAAGGTTCCAGCTAAGTGGACAACGATCTGGTCAAGCGTCTCGTCTGGAGCGGCCTGCTGGCCGTCACCGGCGCCCTGGCGAGCATCGCCGCCACGCGAGTCGCGGCGATCGTCTTCCGCCGCCTCTACGACGAAGACCCGCCCGAGTAGGAGCAAGCCGATGGCCGAGCCCGATCTCAACCCGCCGCCAGTCCCGGAATCGCCCCCCGAGGAGCGCACGTTCGCCGACCTCGTCGTCGACGTCTCCGAACGATCCTCGACGCTCGTCCGCGAGGAGATCGAGCTCGCCAAGGCTGAGCTCTCGGAGAAGGCTTCGAAGATCCTGCGCGGCTCCGCGGTCGGCGCTGCGGCCGGCTTCTTCGCCCTGCAGGGCCTGATCGTCGGACTGCTGGGGATCGGCTGGCTGCTCGGGGAAGAAGTCTTCGGCGGCACGATCTGGGTCGGCCTCTTCGTCCTCGCCGGCGGGCTGTTCCTGTTGGCGGCGCTGGCCGGCCTGATCGCCTACCGCTCGGTCAGGTCAGGCACGCCGCCGATGCCCGAACAGGCGATCGAGGAGGCGAAGCTGACCAAGGAGATGCTGGAAAAGGAGGCCTCGTGACCGCCGGTGCCCCAGGGCGATCCCCCGCCGAGATCCGCCGCGACATGGAGGTCGAGCGCCTGCGGCTGAAGACCTCCGTCGAGACCCTGCGCGGGCGGGTCAACGAGCTGACGGACTGGCGCCGCCAGGTCGAGGAGCACAAGCAGCAGCTGATCGTCGGCGCCGCCGCGGTCGGCTTCTTGATCGGCGCCAGAGCAATGATGCGCCGCAGGCGCCGAAACCGCGGCTGACGAGGTGTAGAACGGTCTAGGTAATGAGGTCTGTTTTGACGCTGCCGACGCCGAGCAGGCCGGGGCCGACGTGGGCGCCGAGGACGGGGCCGACCTCGGAGATGAAGGCGGGCTCGCAGCCGAAGATGTCATAGCAGTCTTCGATCAGCGAGTCGGCGGTCTCCTTGTCCTGGATGTACTGGACGACCCAGCCGTAGGCGTCCGAGTCCTTGCGCTGGCGGGCGTAGCCGCGCAGCCGCTCCAGCGAGCGGGCGCGGGTGCGGACCCGCTCGACCGGGGTGATCTCCTCCTCGAGGGTGAGGATCGGCTTGATCTTGAGGGCGCCGCCGATCCAGGCCCGGGCGCCGCCGATCCGGCCGCCGCGGCGCAGGTACTCGAGGGTGTCGATCGCGAACCACATCTTCAGGTTCTCGCGCGTCTCCTCGGCCCGGGCGATCGTGCCCGGCCCGTCGGCCCCGGCCGCCGCGGCTGCCGCCGCGCCGAGGGCGCAGAGTCCCATCCCGCCGGCCGCCGAGCGCGAGTCCATCAGGTGCAGGCGCTCGCCGCCCTTGTCTTCCTCGATCAGCCGCTCGCGGGCCTGGCCGGCGGCCTCGAAGGTGCCGGAGATCCCGGCGGAGATGTGGATCGAGACGACTTCCCGCCCGGCGGCGAGCAGCGGCTCGTAGACCTCGAGGAAGTCTCCGATCGAGGGCTGGGAGGTGGTGGCGCCGGTGTCCGAGGCCCGCAGCCGCTCGTAGAAGTCGTCGAAGTCGGTGATCTCCGCCTCCTTCTCCATCCGACCGTCGACGGAGACGTAGAGGCTGATCGTCTGGATCCCCCGCGCCGCAACCAGCTCGGGCGGCAGGTAGGCGGTCGTGTCGCAGACGACCGCGGTCTCAGCAGAGCTCACAGCCCGATTCTAGACGCGCTGTCACTTTTCGCCATCGCGCTGGAGATCGGGTCGGTTTTGGAGAAGCGTTTGCTTCCTTGGTTAGAATCGTTATTATTGATTTCCAGCAAAGATACAATCTATGTATAACCGGATTTGAGACCCGATGGTTTTTGAGTTCCCAGAGCTGGGGGCAGAAGAGGAGGTCGCGCTGGCGAAGATCGCCGACCTCCGTAAGGAGCTGCGCTTTTACGTAGCCGAGCCGCGGCGCTGGGTCGGTTCGGTGCGTCGCATGCTGGCCGCCCGGGCCATTCAGGGCTCCAACAGCATCGAGGGCTACCACGTCTCAGTGGAGGATGCGGTTGCCGCCATCGAGGACAACGATCCGGTGGAGGCTCGCAGCGAGGATTGGCACGCGGTCATGGGCTACAGGCGGGCCATGACCTACGTGCTCCAGCTCGCCGAGGACGAGCATTTCGAGCTGAGCGCTCATCTGATCCGCAGCCTCCACTTCATGATGGCCGAGTACGACCTCGAAGCCGGCCCAGGACTTTGGCGCCAGGGGCCGATTTGGATTCGCAACGACGCCACGGGCGAGGTCGTCTACGAAGGTCCCGATGCCGATGAGGTGCCCGGGCTGGTCGACGAGCTGGTCTCTCAGCTCGTCAGCTACCAGGACGTCCCGCCGATCGTTCGGGGGGCGATGGCTCACCTGAGCCTCGTCATGATCCATCCCTTCCGCGACGGCAACGGGCGGATGTCTCGTTGCCTGCAGACCCTCGTGCTTGCGCGGGACGAGATCCTGGCTCCGGCCTGGTGCAGCATCGAGGAGTACCTGGGGGCTAATACGCAGCGCTATTACGACGTGCTCGCGCAGGTGGGCGAAGGGAGGTGGCAGCCGGAGAACGATGCGCGTCCCTGGGTCCGATTCTGTCTGGAAGCCCACTACATCCAAGCCATGAGCGTGCTTCGCAGGGTTCGAGAGTCGGAGCGGATGTGGAGTGACCTGGAAGCCCTCCTCGAGGGCCGGCGCGACCTTCCCGAGAGGTCGATTCAAGGCTTGTTCGACGCCACCCTCGGCCTTCGGCTGCGCAACGCCTCCTATCGCTCGGTGCTGAAGCGCTTCGGCGCTGAGGAGGTCTCTCACCAGGTTGCCACCAGCGATCTCAGGGCCCTCGTCGAGGCCGGCCTCCTGGAGCAGCACGGGAAGAAGCGCGGCACCTACTACGTAGCGGCCGAGCCCCTCGAGAAGATCCGAAGCCGCGCCCGCGAGCGCCGCCAGCCGCTCGACGCCAGTTCCCTGTTCATCCATCGCTGACGTCACCCCTGCGACAGCCGCTCTCGCTACACTTTGTGAAGTGACGGATTCGCCACAGGCTGCGATCACCCTGACCGACAAGGCTGCCGGGAAGATCGGCGAGTTGCTCGGCTCGCAGGACGACGGTGCCGAGCAGGCGCTGCGGGTCGCTGTTCGCGGCGGGGGCTGTTCGGGCTTCCAGTACGCGCTTGCCTTCGACAAGGCCAAGGAGGACGACCACGTCTTCGAAGTCGACGGCGTCTCCGTGGTCGTCGACAAGGTCAGCATGCAGTTCGTCTTCGGTTCGGAGGTCGACTACGTCGAAGGCCTCCAGGGCGCCGGCTTCCAGGTCAACAACCCGAACGTGGTTGCGGCCTGCGGCTGCGGCTCCTCCTTCCAGGTCAAAGAGGACGCTGCAGAGCAAGCAGCGGTCTAGCCGGGCCGCAAGAGCTTCTATTCGATCTGGAGCGGGGGAGACTGCGCCGGGGGCGCGGTCCCGACTTCGGCGTGCTCGGGCTGCTCGACGCCGAGGGCCTCGGCCAGCTCGCCGGACTCGAACATCTCCTCGACGATGTCGCAGCCGCCGAGCAGCTCGCCGTTGACGTAGAGCTGGGGGAAGGTCTGCCAGTCGGAGATCTCGGCCGTCACTTCGCGCAGCGGCTGCAGCGCTGGGAGGACGTCGATCGCGCCATACTCGACGTCGACCTGGTCCAGCACTTGGACCGTGCGCATCGAGAAGCCGCAGCGCGGCATGTCCGGGGTCCCTTTCATGAACAGCAGGACCGGGTTGGCGGCGATCAGCTCTTCTACTTTGCTCTTCAGCTCTGGGTCGGCCATGGGGGCATTGTAGGGAGGCGGGTCGCTCGGCTAGAGCTTCGTAATGATCAGTCCGGCGAGTCCCATGAACCCGCTGACCATGATCACCCCGAGCGTGAGGAAGCCGTTGACCATCGTGTGCTGAATCTTGTCGACCCTGGTGCTCAGGCCATCGAGTCGATTGCTGATCTCGGTGACGCGGTTGTTCAGGTCATCGAGGCGAGAATCGGGCCAGGTGGATCGCTTGAACCTCATGACCCTCAGCCTACGGATGTAGATCGCACGCATGGCGCGCACAATGTAACATTTTGTCGTAGGAAACCGCGCGAAGGCGTGACTTCAGCCCGGGAGGCTGGTCTTTACCGACAGCGCGTGGATCGTGCCGTCGTCGAAGCGCTCTTTGACCGCTGCCTTGACCATGCGGTGCTGGTCGAGCCGGGAGAGGCCCTCGAACTGGGGGGCGACGACGGTCGCCCGGATGTGGTCGCCGGTGCCGGTTTCGTCGATCACCTCGGCCTCGGCGCCCGGCAGCGCCGCCTCGATCATCCCCTTCAGCTCGGCGAGGTCGGCGGCCACTAGCCTGCGGCGGGCTCGCCGATCGTCTCGAGCATCTCCTCGACCCGGACGAACTTGACCCGCGGGCGGCCGTGCGGCTCGCCGCGGCCGACCTCGGCCTGGTCGATCGCCTGCCAGTCCTCGAAGCTGACGTAGCGGACGCCCTTCTCGCGCAGCAGGTCCTCGACCGCGCTCGGCTCCGGCTTGTCGGGGCTCAGCAGGGTTCCCCTCTCGACGTCGGCGAAGAGGTGCTGGACGGTCTCGAGCGCGTCTTTCTTGTTGGTCCCGATCACGCCCGAGGGGCCGCGCTTGATCCAGCCGGCGGTGTAGTGGCCGACCCTGTGGCCGGCGTCGTGGGAGTCGAGGATGCGGCCGCCCTCGTTGAGGATCAGGCCGCGGTCCTCGTCGAAGGGCACGCCCTCGATCGGGATCCCCGTGTAGCCGACCGAGCGCAGGACCAGCCCGCACTCGATCTCCTCGCGCTCGCCGGTGTCCCGAGCGCGCAGGGCACCGCCCTCCTCGACCAGCTCGTTGCGGCCGATCACGATCGATTCGACCTTGCCCTCGCCCTTGATCTCGACCGGGGAGGCGAGGAAACGGAGGACGATCCGCTGCTTCTTGCCCTCGGGTTCGCGCTCGGAGAACTCCTTCAGCGTCTCGTAGTTGACTTTGGTCGTCTTGTCGGCCTCCTCGGATTCGAGGTAGGCCTGGCTCGCCGGGTCGAGCTCGACCTCGGCGGGGTCGACGACGACGTCGGCGTCCTCCATCTCCCCGAGCTCCTTGATCTCCGGGTTGGTGAAGGCCGCCTGGACCGGGCCGCGGCGGCCGAGGACGACGATCTCGCGGATCCGCTTGCGGTCGAGCGCCTCGATCGCGTGGTCGGCGGTGTCGGTCTGGCGCAGCTCGTGGTCGGTCAGGGCGAGCATCCGGGCGACGTCCATCGCCACGTTGCCGTTGCCGATCACCACGGCGCGCTCGCAGGAGAGGTCCCACTCGCGGTCGGCGTAGTCGGGGTGGGCGTTGTACCAGCCGACGAAGGCGGTGGCGGCGTGGCTCCCGGTCAGCTCCTCGCCGGGGATGCCGAGCCGGCGGTCGGTCTCGCAGCCGACCGTGAAGACGATCGCGTGGTAGAGGCTTTCGAGCTCTTCGACCTCGATGTCGTGGCCGATCTTGACGTTGCCGAAGAAGCGGAAGCCGTCGCGGGCAGCGGTTTTCTCGTAGACCCGGATCACCGACTTGATCTTCGGATGGTCGGGGGCGACGCCGCCGCGGACCAGCCCGAAGGGGGTCGGAAGGCGGTCGAAGAGGTCGACCTGGGCGTGCAGGTCGCCGTCCTTGAGGATGTGCTCGGCGGCATAGAAGCCGCTCGGGCCGGCGCCGACGATGGCGACGCGGAGGGGGGTCTCTTCAGTTCCGATCTTGCTCATGGGAGCGCGAAAGAATAGGGAAAGACGGGGCTCAGCCGAGCGCGGGGGCGTTCGCGGGGACGGCGCCGGGGGTGCCGTCGAGCGCGTCGAGCGCCTTCGCCACCGACATTGCCACGCAGGTGAAGATCGGCGTCTCGCGCTCGGTGTACTCGCTCGACTCGGTCGGCCGCAGCTCGTTGACGAGGTCGAGGAACATCCCCGGGTCGTCGCCCTCGAAGGCGACGACGAACTCCTGGTCGTCGAGGCCGAAGCTGTAGCTGGTGTTGATCGTGATGTCGGGGTAGCGGCGGCCGACTTCGATGTGACTTTTCATGATCCGCCCCCGCTCCTCCGGCGGCAGGCCGTACCAGCGGCGCTGCTTGACCATCGGGTAGAGGAAGAGGTACTTGCGCTCCGAGGTGCAGATCTCCGGCCGCGCCTGCTCGTCGGAGTAGGGAGAGCGTTTGGTCATCGAGAGGAACGAGTGCGGAGTGCTCGCCCATTTCGCCAGCCCGCTCTGCCCGAGTACGACGTGGAAGGTATGGAGGTCGTTCAGGTTCGGGCTCTGCGCGAGTAGGACAAGGTCGACGTCGCCGCGCGTTCCTATGGTTGAGTACGCCCGCAGCGAGCGGTCGAGGGCGAAGTCCTCGCAGGCGGCGAGGAACTCCTGCTTATCGGCCGCGCGGAGCCCCGCGTCACGACGGCGCCAGGCGGGATCGATCTTGAAGAAGCTGAACTTGGCGAAAGTGCGATCGGCCATGGTGGTCACGATAGCGCTGCTCCTATGGCTCCTGGTGGGGGGCGTCGGGGAGGGGCCTTCACTCAACTTTTTCGGTGAAGCGCCTCTTGCCGTCCGAGATTCCCGCGCCGAAAAAGTACAAGCCGTTCAGGCCCCTCCCCGACGCCCCCCACGAGCCGCTGGGGAGGGACGGCGAGTCGTGCTCGCCTGGGTGCCTGCTCGCACTTCGCTGGGGGAGATGGCTGGGGCGGGGTTGTCGCCGGGGGTGATGAGTTCGGGGTTGGGGACGGTGCCTGCGGGGCAGACCTACCTGGACGTCGGGCAGGGGAACCGGGTTTTCGATTCGCTCTACGACTCGCCGCTGCCCGCCTTCGAAGGGGGTCGGTGGGGTTGGTGGCAGAAGGTGGTCGAACGGGCCGAATCGGCGCCGGCGGAAATCGTGCCGGGGCTGCTGGGCTCGACCCTGCGGGATGCCGGCGCCGGCTCCGAGCTGGTGGTGCGGCACAGTCCGCTCGGCCGCCTCCGGCCGCCGCGGCGCGGTGAGCTGCTGATCGCGATCGCCCGGCCCACCGGGAGCTCCGACGAGCCGCTGCCGATCGGGATCGCCGGCCCCGGCTTCGACGGCAACCTCACCTCGGACAGCACGCGGACCAACTGCTACGTGCTCTCGACCGACGTGGCGCCGACGATCCTGCGCTGGCTGAAGCTCCCGGTGCCCTCGCAGATGTCGGGGCAGCCGATCCGCTCGGAGGGGGCGGTCGACGTCGGCGCGATCGAATCGCTGGTCGCCCGGATGGACGCGATCTCCTCGCGCCGCGGCCCGGTGGTCGGCCTCAACATCCTCGCCTGGCTGGTCGCGCTGCTGCTGGTCGCCGCCCTCAGCCGCGGTCGCCTAGCGCGGCCGGCCGTGCGGGTCGCCGCGCTGGCGATCGTCTACCTGCCGCCGGTGCTGCTGCTGGGCGCGGCGCTGGAACCCGGGGAGGCGGCGGAAAGGGTCCTGGTGCTTCTGCTCTGCCCGGCCCTCGCCGGACTGACCGTGCTCCTCCTGCGCGGCTACCGGTCCCTGGCCGTCGCCTCGGCGCTGACCGTCCTCGCCTACGCGATCGACGTCGTCGCCGGCTCGCCGCTCACCTCGCTCTCGCTGCTCGGCCCCAACCCCGGCCTCGGCGTCCGCTTCTACGGGATCGGCAACGAGCTCGAGGCGCTCCTGGCGGTGCTGGTCGTCGCCGGGACCGGGGCGGGGCTGGCCGGCTTCGCCCGCGGGGCGAGCGGCCGCGCGGCGGCAGGCGCCTTCCTCGCGATCGGCCTGCTCGCCGCCCTCGTCTTCGCCGCCGGCCGCTTCGGCGCCGACGTCGGCGCCGCGATCGTCTTCCCGGTCGGGGCGGCCGTCGCGGCCGCGGTTGCGGTGGGCGGGCGGCGGCGCACCGGGCTGCTGGCGGCGGTCGCCATCCCGGTTGCGGTCCTGGCCCTGTTGGCGGCGATCGATCTCCTCAGCGGCGCCAACGCCCATCTCACCCGCTCGGTGCTCGACGCGGGCGGGCTCGGGAACCTGGCCGAAGTCGCCCAGCGCCGCCTCCAGCTCTCGGCCCACAGCTTCGGCCGGCCAGTGCTGCTGGCGCTGCTGCCGCTGGTCGTCGCCGGCGCCGCCTTCGCCTACTTCCGCCGCGACCGGCTCGGCGCCTGGCTGCGGGGAGCGCCGGCGATGCGGGCGGGGCTGGCGGGAGCGCTCGCCGCCACCCTGATCGGCACCCTCGCCAACGACTCCGGCGCCCTGCTGCTCGAGATCGGCACCGCTTACCTGCTCGTCTTCGTCTTCTTCGCCTGGGCCGAAAGCGGCGCAAATAGCGGAGACATCGCCAGACAGACGAAATGTTACACTTCCGTGACTCAAACTTGATCTTTTCTCCCCTACGCTGGAGGGATGGAGCTGTTGAGAGCCACTTGGACCGATTCCCGCCTGGACGACCTGAACCGCCGGGTAGACGAGATCCGCGATGGCCTGAGCAACCTGCGCAGCGAGGTTGCGACCGAATTTCGTACGGTCCGCGGAGAGATAGGCGGCGTTCGGGGGGAAATCGGAGCCCTGAAGAGGACGATCACCCAGGTCGGTGGCGGGTTGATCGGCACCATCTTGGTCGGGATGCTCGGCCTGATCGCGACTCAGCTCTGACCCGTCGGGCCCTGGCTCCGGTTGACTGCGCGCTCCGGGCGATGATCTACGCTTAGCTGTAATTCCTGACCACGTTGTTCATCCGGGCCTCCTTGGAGGCTGGGGGTGTCCACCACCCAGCACCAAGGAGAAGACCCGGATGAAGATCCACGCTAATGCTCCCTTCGGTCCGAAGGGAAGGCTCACGATGGTCAGGCGCGTCACCGAGCAGGGGTGGTCGCTGACGGAGGCGGCCGAGGCCGCCGGAGTCAGCGAGCGCACCTGCCGCAAATGGGTGCGCCGCTATCGATCCGAGGGCGAGGCCGGCCTGCTCGATCGCAGCTCGGCCCCGAAGACCGTCGCCAACCGCACTGAGGAGCGCCGCATCGAGGCGATCGCGGCGCTGAGGAGGCTGCGGATGACGGGCACGGAGATCGCCGAGTGCCTGGGGATGGCGCTCTCCACCGTCTCGGGCATCCTCACCGACATCGGCCTCGGCAAGCTCTCCCGGCTGGGACCGCCCGAGCCGCCCAACCGCTACGAGCGCTCCAGGCCCGGCGAGCTGATCCACATCGACATCAAGAAGCTCGGTCGGATCGGGGAGAACGGCCCCGGGCACCGGGTCCGGGGCACTCGCCAGGGCACCCGCTCTCGCGGTGCCGGCTGGGAGTTCGTCCACGTCTGCATTGACGACGCCACCCGCCTTGCCTACGTCGAGGTTCTCCCCGACGAAAAGGCGAAGACCTGCGTCGGCTTCCTGCGCCGGGCGGTCGCCTTCTACCGCTCATACGGGATCAAGGCCGAGCGCCTGATGACCGACAACGGCGGCGCCTACCGCTCGACGATCCACGCCATCGCCTGCCGGGCCCTGAAGATCCGCCACATCCGCACCCGGCCCTACCGGCCGCGGACCAACGGCAAGGCCGAGCGATTCATCCGCACGATGCTGGGCGGCTGGGCCTACGGGGCGATCTATCGCTCCTCGGCCGAGCGCACCGCGGCGCTATCGGGCTGGCTGGAGTTCTATAACTGGCGCAGACCACATGGCTCCCTCAGCCACAAGCCGCCCGGAACTCGCCTCGGCGAGCTGAAGCGGAACAACCTGGTCGGGTCTTACACTTAGCGACTCGTGCGAATCGGCCTCGTCTCGCCATATTCCTGGTCCTACCAGGGCGGGGTGAACCGGCACGTTGAGGCTCTCGCCGAGGAGTTCCTCGGCCGAGGCCACGATGTCCGCGTCATCGCCCCAGTCGACCCCCCGGGGCGGGTCAGCCGGGTCCTGCACCGGGCGGCGCCCGAGCGGCGGGAGCTGCCGGAATACCTGGTCCCGCTGGGGCGGACGATGGGCTTCGGCGCGAACGGCTCGATCTCGAACCTGGCGCCGTTCCCGGTGGGGGGAGCGCTCGCGCCGAGGCGCCTGGTCCGCGGCGGGAAGTTCGACGTCATCCACGTCCATGAGCCGCTGGTGCCGCTGGTCGGCTGGAACGCCACCCTCGGCGCCCACGACCCGGTCGTCGGCACCTTCCACACCTACTCGACCAAGCCGATGCCGAACTACATCGCCAACGGCCTGGGCGCGCGACGCCTCTTCAACCGCCTCTCGGCCCGGATCGCGGTCTCCGAGGCGGCCGCCTGGACCGGCCGGCGCTGGTTCGGCGGCGAGTACACGATCGTGCCCAACGGCGTCGACGTCGGCGCCGCCCCGACCGACCCGGTCGCGCCGAGCGAGGAGCTGAAGATCCTCTTCGTCGGCCGGCCCGAGGAGCGCAAGGGCCTGCCGATCCTCCTCACCGCCTTCGACGCCCTGGTCGAGCACGTCCCCTCGCGGCTGACGGTGATCGGAGCCGAGCGAGAGGACGTGCTCCACTACGTCGCCGACCCCGACCTCCTGCGCTTCATGGACATCCGCGGCCGCGTCTCGGGCGAGCGCCTGTGGCGCGAGCTGCACGAGGCCGACGTGCTCTGCGCGCCCTCGCTGTCGGGAGAGAGCTTCGGGATGGTGCTGACCGAGGCTTTTGCCGCCGGCACTCCGGTGATCGCCTCGGCGATCGCCGGCTACAGCGACGTCGTCAGCGACGGCGTCGACGGGCTGCTGGTCCCGCCGGGCGATCCGCAGCGGCTGGCCGAGGAGCTGCAGAGGGCCCATCACGAGCCGGAGCGGCTGCGCGAGATGGGACTCGCCGCCCGCCGCAGCGCGCAGCGCTACGCCTGGCCACGGGTCGCCGACCAGGTGACCGCGGTCTACGAGCGGGCAATCGAGGCACCGATGCCGGTGACGGCGGGAGAGAGGTTCGCCCACTGGGCGGGGATCCGGCCCGCCGACGGCCATCCGAAGCGGCCCGCCCAGCGCCTGCCTTCGCTCGACCCGCCGCCCGCGCGGGCCGGCAAGAAGGGCCGCGTCGTCGCCCGTCGCATCGGCCTCGGTGTCGCCGGGGCGATCGGGGTGGGACTGACGTTCCTCGCGGCCCGGAAGATCGGGGTCGACAACGTCGTCGAAAGCATCGTCCGCTCGAACCTGACGTGGGTCCTGGTCGCCTGCGCGCTGATGGCCTCCTCGCTCTTCTTCCGCGCCGCTTCCTGGTACTGGATCGCGCGCGCGGCGCTGCCGAACCGTCCGATCCGCCGCCGCGACGTCACCTCGGCGACGATGATCGGCGTGCTGATGTCGGCCACCCTCCCTGCCCGGCTCGGCGAGCCGGCCCGCGCCCTGACGCTGGCGCGGCGAACCGGGCGGATGCGGGAAACCTTCCCCGTCCTGCTGGGCACGTTGGCCTCGCAGACGGTGCTCAACGTGATCGCCCTGATCCTGCTCGGCGCGATCATCGTCTCGACCACGCCGCTGTTCCATTCGGGCACCAAGCAGATCTTTCTCTTCAGCCTGGTGCCGCTGCTCGTTCTCCTCGCCGTCCTCTTCGCGCCGCTGGCGATGCGCCGCAACGGCAATGGACGGTTGTCCCGCCTGGCCGCGGGTATTCACCGGGCGCTGGTTCAGGTCCGGGTCGGTCTCTCCGTCTTTCGCGATCCTCGCCACGGCAGCGCCGCCGCCGCCGCGCAGCTCACCGCGTGGGCGATCCAGCTGAGCGCCTGCTGGGCCCTGCTGTACGCGCTGGGCCTCAACGGAAAGGCCGGGATCGGCGCCGCCGCCGCCGTCCTCTTCGCCGTCAACGTCACCGCGGTGGTCCCGGCGACGCCCTCCAACATCGGCGTCTTCCAGTGGGCGGTGACCAGCGTCCTCCATACCGGCTTCGGCGTCGGCACCGCCGATGCGCTCGCCTACGGCGTGATCCTGCAGGCGGTGGAGATCGCCACCGCCATTGCCCTCGGCCTCCCTGCCCTGGCGCGGGAGGGCCTGACCTGGAGCGATCTGCGGATGCAGGCGCTGTCCACCGCGCCGGTCCGGCTCGAGCCGCAGCCGCGGGAGCGAGGGCGGGCTTCTGGTTCAAAAACTGCTGTGTAAAGTTTTATAAATCGGCATCCGCGCCAGCTTCCAGGGGTTCTTGCTCGGAGCTCGGTAGCCGGATCGACAAGGTTCCTTGACGGGTTCCCAGTAATGTGCATAGAGTCGATCAATCGGCCACTAAGCAACTCACGCGAACTTGGGAAGGGGAGCCGTGAGATACGACTCAGCAGTTCTTGAGAGAGTCGCGCAACGCTTCCGGCGCGACATGTGGGAATCGGTAGTACCGGAAGCAATCGCAGAATCCGGGGTTGAAGTTCAGCGATTCGGGCCCGTACAGGCCACCGCCTTCGGCGATCTCCCCGAGATTCACCTGCTGCAGCAGATCCAGGGGGCCGCCGAGCCCGGCTCGGTCGCCGATGGTCATCTCGCTGCGGCGATCGAATGGATGCGGGCCCGCGAAGTCGATTACCGGATCCCGGTTGCCGCCGGGCGCCCGGGAGCGACGGAGGCGGAGGCCTGGCTCGGCGAGCGGGGCTATGAGCGTGGAGCGGGGTGGGTGAAACTGGTCCGCGACGGCTCGCCGCCCGATTTCCAGGTCGATCCGGGCATCGTCGTCTACCGGTTGGCGGAAGACGAATCCGAAGGGGAAGGGCTGAGCACGATCGCCGCCGAAGCCCTTGACATGCCGCTGGTCGCGGGGACGCTGTTTTTCTCGCTTCCCCAGCGGCAGGGCTGGCGTTGCTACACGGCGGCGCTCGGGCCCGAACAGGTCCCGGTGGCGACCGCGTCGATGCTGATCGCCGACGGAGTCGCTCAGCTCGGGGCCGGGCAGACGCTCGAGCACGCGCGGGGAAGGGGCTGCAACGCGGCTCTCCTGCACCGGCGCCTGCTCGACGCCCACAAAGCCGGGTGCCAGACCGTCTTCGTCGAGGTCGGCGAATGCGACCTCGGTTCCTGGTCGGCGGTCACCGGCAACCTCCGCAAGGCGGGGTTCGAAGAGGCCTACCAGGGGCGCAACTGGCAGCGGCCGGCGCTGCACCCGGCGGAGCTGCCGGAGCAGTTCAGCGGCTGAGCTCGGGGGTGGGGGCTTCTTCGGAGTCCCCGGCCTCCGCGGCCGCGTCCGGCTCTGACTCGGGCGGCAACCCGCCGCCCCGGTCGGTGCCGGCGATCAGTTCGTCCGGCGCCTTCTCGTCGGGGATGAAGCCGGACTTCATCCCGAAGTAGACCGCCTGCGGATGGTGGGCGACGATCGCCACCGTCGACTGCTCGGGCATCACCGCGTAGCCGCCGGAGAGAGTCATCCCGATCTCCTCCAGGTCGAGCAGGCGCCAGACCTTCTCGTGCTCGGACTGGTCGGGGCAGGCGGGGTAGCCCCAGGAGTAGCGGCGGCCCTGGTCGAGGTCGATCGCGAGCTGGCGGCGGACCTCCGAGTGCAGCCACTCGGCCAGCCCCTCGGCCGTCTGGACGCCGAGGCCGTGGACGTAGAGCTGCTCGGCGAACTCGCCTTCGGCCTCGAGCCGCTCGATCAGCTCGGTCACCTCGGGGCCGACCGTCACTCCCTGCAACGCGACGACGTCGCGTTCGCCGGAGTCGAGCGGGCCGGTAGAAGTCGGCGAGGCAGATGCGGTCATGGCGCGGCTGGCGCGGGAAGACCAGGCGCTCGAGCTCGCGGTCGGGGTCCTCGGGATCGAAGACGACGAGCTCGTTGCCGTCGGCGTTCGCCGGGAAGTAGCCGAGCCGCGCCCGCGGGTGGAGGTAGTCCTGCTCGCGCCACATCCGCTCCAGGCGGGGCGCGAAGCCCTCCTCGCCGTCGTGCCCCTCGACCAGCTGCCGCCAGGCCTCGCCCTTCACGCCGCGGCCACCCCAGTGCAGCTTGAAGAGGACGTGGCGGTCGAGATAAGGGAAGACCTCGTCCTTGGCCGGATCGCGGTTGAACTCGACCGGTACCTCGCGCACGCCCCAGTAGGGCGGCCGGGGGACCGGCACGTCGGTGCGGGCGGCGGAGCGGACGCTCGAGTCGCTGACCGGCGGCGCGTCGTCGACCACGACCGGCTTCTCGCGCAACTGCTTCGCCTCGGTCCTGATCCGGTCGACGAGCGCCGCGCGGGCCTCGGCGTCGACCAGCGCGTCCATCGTGTCCAGTCCCTGGAAGGCGTCCTTGCAGTAGAAGACGCCGGGCTCGTAGACCTCGTCGGATTCCTTGCCCTTCGGGTAGAGCGTGCGGCGACCGAAGTCGCGGTTGATCGCGGCGCCGCCGATCAGCACCGGGAACTCGAGCCCGCGCTGGTGCAGCTCGGCGACGCAGGTCGGCATCTGCTTGGAGGTCGAGACGAGCAGGGCAGAGAGGCCGATCGCGTCCGCCTCGTTCTCGACCGCCGCCTCGATGATCGCGTCGACCGGGACCTGCTTGCCGAGGTCGATAACCGTGTAGCCGTTGTTGGTGAGGATCGTGTTGACGAGCGACTTGCCGATGTCGTGGACGTCGCCGAAGACGGTCGCGATCACGACCTTGCCCTTGCTATGGCCCTCGATCCGGTCTAGGTAGTTCTCGAGCTGGGCGACCGCCCGCTTCATCGCTTCGGCCGACTGCAGGACGAAGGGCAGGATCAGTTCGCCGGCGCCGAACTTGTCGCCGACCTCCTTCATCGCCGGCAGCAGCACCTCGTTGAGGGTGGGGACGGCGCCGATCTTCTCGACCGAGCGGTCGATCCACTCCTCGACGCCGTCCTTCTTGCGGCGGAGGATGTGCCAGTGGAGCGCCTCCTCGGGCTCCATCCCCTCGGTCGGGTCGACGGCAGACGCGCCTTCGGCGTCGGCCTCCTCGCCCTTCGACTCGAAGTGGGAGATGAAGCGCTCGAGCGCGTCGTCGCGGCGGTCGAAGACGAGGTCGTCGGTCAGCTCCCGCTCGTCGGCGGGAATCTCGCCGTAGGGGGTGATGTGGTTGGGGTTGACCATCGCCAGGTCGAGGCCGGCCTCGACGCAGTGGTGGAGGAAGACCGAGTTGAGGACGGCACGGGGGCGGGGGGAGACGCCGAAGGAGACGTTGGAGACGCCGAGGGAGGTCTTGACGCCGGGGATCTCCGTCTTGATCCGGCGGATCCCCTCGATCGTCTCCACCGCCGAGGGCTTCCACTCCTCGTCGCCGGTGGTGAGGGTGAAGGTCAGGGCGTCGAAGATCAGCGCCTCGGGGTCGAGGCCGTGCTCGTCGCAGGCGATGTCGCGGATGCGTTCGGCGATCTCGAGCTTGCGCTCGGCCGTCTTCGCCATCCCCTCCTCGTCGATGGTCAGCGCGATCAGGGCGGCGCCGTGTTCCCTGGCCAGCGGGATCACCACGTCGGCCTTGCCGCGGCCGGCCTCGAGGTTGACCGAGTTGACGATCGCCCGCCCGGGGATCTGCTCCAGGGCTGCCTTGATCACCTCCGGTTCGGTCGAGTCGACCTGGATCGGGGCGGGCTGGGTCAGCGAGATGCGCTTCACCACCGCCTTCATCTGCTCGTCCTCGTCCTGGCGCTCGGTCAGGGCGACGCAGGTGTCGAGTACGTGGGCGCCGCCTTCGACCTGGTCTTCGGCGACCTGCACCAGTCCGTCGTAGTCGTCGGCCAGCAGCAGTTCCTTCGCCCTTTTCGAGCCCTGCGAGTTGACCCGCTCGCCGACCAGGGTCGGGCGCGGCTCCTGCACCAGCGGGGTCGAGGTCATCATCGAGGAGACCTCGATCGGACCGGGGGCGGGGCGCTCGCCGGGGGCGCGGCCGTCGACCCGCTCGCGGACCGCGGCGATGTGTTCGGGCGTCGTCCCGCAGCAGCCGCCGACGATGCCGACGCCGAAGCGCTCGACGAACTCGCCGAGGGTCGCCGCCAGCGGCTCCGGCTCTTCCGGGAAGATCGTCTCGCCGTCGGGGCCCTGGAAGGGCAGGCCGGCGTTGGGGATGCAGTGGACCGGCACGGGAGAGGCCTCGCCGAGGAAGCGGATCGCGTCGCGCATGTCCTCGGGCCCGGTCGAGCAGTTGAGGCCGATCACCTCGACGTCGAGCGCGGTCAGCGTCGTCAGCACCGAGCGGATGTCGGTTCCGAGCAGCATCTTGCCACCGTTCGGCAGCAGCGAGACGCTGCACTGGATCGGCAGCCGGCGGCCGGTCTGCCCGAACGCCTCGCGAGCGCCGAAGATTGCCGCCTTCACCTCGAGGATGTCCTGCGCGGTCTCGATCATGATCAGGTCGGCGCCGCCCTCGACCAGGCCCCGGGCCTGCTCGGCGAAGACCGCGACCAGGCGCCCGAAGGAGATGTCGCCCAGGGTCGGATCGGTCGAGGCGGGAAGGAATCCGGTGGGCCCGATCGAGCCGGCGACGAAGCGCTCCTCGCCGGCCGCCTTGCGCGCGATTTCCGCGGCCTTCGTGTTGATCTCCAGGGTCTGCTCGCCGAGGCCCCACTCCTCGAGCTTCAGCCGCGACCCCTGGAAGGAGTCGGTCTCGACCACCTCGGCTCCGGCCTCCAGCATCGAGGAGTGAACCCCCTCGATCACATCGGGCCGGTTCAGCACCAAAGCCTCATGGCATTTCCCCTGAAGCCCCCCATAATCCTCAGCAGTCAGCTCGAACTGCTCAAGGGTCGCCCCCATCCCGCCGTCGAAGACGACGACGCGCTCCCTCGTCGCGGCTATGTAGTCACGCTCGGCCATGAACCTAAAGAGGCTACCGGGGCAGCAAAGGGGGTCGGTACCCCCTTCCAAAGCACTCAAGCGAGCGAAGCGAGCGTTTTGGAAGGGGGTACCGACCCCTTCCAGCGCTCAGCGCTTCAGACCCAGTTTGCGGCGCCAGTCACGGGCGTTGAAGAAGCGGACGAGGGGGGCGATCAGGCGCCGGCGCGACTTCGAGTAGGGGTACCAGCCCGGCTCCCGCTTGCCGCCGAAGCGGGTGATCACCAGGGACTCGCTGCGGCAGTACTTCTTGATCCCGCCCTCGCCGTGGCGGCTGCCGATGCCGGATTGCTTCCAGCCGCCCATCGGCACGTCGGTGGCGAAGTAGTTGACGAGGACGTCGTTGACGTTGATCGCCCCGCACTCGACCCGGCGGGCGACCTGCTCGGCCCGCTCGCGCTCGCCGAAGACCGAGCCGGAGAGGCCGTAGCGGGTGTCGTTGGCCAGCCGCACCGCCTCCTCGGCGTCGCTCACCTTCATCACGCCCACCACGGGGCCGAAGGTCTCGTCGCGCATCACCTTCATCGAGTGGTCGACGTCGACCAGGACCGTCGGCTCGAAGTAGTCGCCGGGGCCGGGGACCCGTTTTCCGCCGGTGAGCGCACGGGCGCCGGAGGCGAGGGCGTCGTCGACGTGGTCGGCGACGATCTCGATCTGGCGGGGCGAGGTCATCGCCCCGACTTCGCCGTGGGCCGAGCCCGCCCGGAGCTTCCCGACCTCGGCGGTGAGCTTGTCGACGAAGGCGTCGTAGGCGGGCTCCTCGACGTAGATCCGCTCGACCGACATGCAGATCTGTCCCGAGTTCATCATCCCGCCCCAGGCCGCGGCGTTGGCGGCGCGGTCGAGGTCGGCGTCGGCGAGGACGATCATCGGGTCCTTGCCGCCGAGCTCGAGGCTGACCGGCGTCAGCGTCTCCGCCGCCCGGGCCATCACCTTGCGGCCGGTGCGGTCGGAGCCGGTGAACTGGACGAAGTCGACCTCGTCGACGAGGGCCCCGCCGGTCTCGCCGATCCCCTGCACGCAGTCGAAGACATCCGGGCCACCGATCTCGTGCTTCCAGGCGTCGATCACCTCGGCAATCCCCAGCGGAGTGAACTCCGAGGGCTTGATCACGACCGCGCAGCCGGCCTGCAGAGCCGGGACCGCGTCGCCCAGCGAGAGGATCAGCGGGAAGTTCCAGGGGCTGATGATGCCGGCGACGGGGTGGGGCCGGTACTGGATCCGCAGCTTCTTCGAGGCGAGCAGGGGGGTGTGGGGGCGGATGCTCTCCTCGCCGACGAACCTGGCGGCGCGGGTGCCGTAGAAGTTGATCAGGTCGCCGAGGTAGGTCGGCTCGTTCTCGGCGTCGGCCCGCACCTTGCCGGTCTCGCGCTGCATCGTCTCCAGCACCCGCTCCTGGTTATCGAGCAGCCAGTCGCGCAGCTTGCCGAGCCAGTGGTAGCGCCCCTCGATCCCCATCGCCTCCCACTCCGGCTGGTTGCCGCGGACGCGGGCGACGGTGGAGGCGACGGCCTCGGGGGAGTCGACCGGAACGGTCGCGATCAGCTCGCCGGTCGCGGGGTTGCGGACCTCGATCGCCCCCGCGTCGCCCGGGGACCCATTGGCCCCGGCGCTCTGGGCCCGTGCTGCCGTTCCGCTCTCCATCTCCGCTCCCTTCGTCACCCGTTTGGCTGCTCAGCCAAATGTACCCGGGCCGGGGCGTGAAGCAAGCCTCAGCCGAGGTAGTGGGTGGCGACGAGGCCGATGAGGCCGGCGATCAGGGTGTAGGTGAGCCGGTCGAACCTCGCGTTGAGTTCCCGGCGCAACTCCCCGATTTCTCCCTTGAGCTCGGCGCGAGTCGATTTGATCTCGGTTTTGACTTCGTGGATTTCAGCTTTGACTCCGACGAAGCCTCTGTCCATATGCTCCTTGAGGTCGTCGAGGCGCTCGTCGGTCCAGGCTTCTCTCACCATCGCCACCGGCATGAAAGCAAGTGTAGACAGAAAATTGCAACGAGTGGCGCGCGAAAGTGGAAAATGTCTGCGACTTTCGGCGGCCGAGCTACCGCTGCTTGGCTTCGACGATTTCGCCGCGGCCGTTGACTTCGGTTTCCGGCAGTTCTTCGCTGATCTCGGCCGTGAACGAGCCGCCGGGGGCGACGCCGCCCGTCGTCTTCGCCCTGGCGTTACCGCGGAGGCCGGCGTCGATCGTGTAGAGCAGGGTGTACTTGCCGGGGCGCACAGCGCTCAGCTTCCAGACCGCCTGCACCGTCTTGCCAGGCTGCAGCTCGCCGAAGTCGAAGGTCTTGGGGTTCGAGGTCGTGGCGCCGCCGGGGGCAGAGGAGCCGTGCAGCCGAGGGTAGGTCTGGGCCAGGACCCAGACCGGCCGGTCCGATGACGCCAGGTCGGCTCCCTGGTCGCTGACTCCGAAAGGCAGCGAGGACTCGACGCCCTGCTTGCCGGCGACCGTGAAGCTCACGGTCAGGCCCGGCACCGTGCGCTTGCCGGTGTTGCGCACCCCCAGGCGGAGCAGCGAGGTCTGCCCCAGATCCTGTTTCGCCGGGAAGCTCGCTTCGGTCACCCTGACGTGGAAGGTGCCGGTCGGTTCGTTGTCCGAGGAGGATTCCGAGCCGCCGCAGGCGCCGAGCAGCGCCGCCGCCGCCAGCGCGGCTAACCCGATCGCGATGGCCTGGAGGCGGGCGTGCCGGGAATGTCGTCCGGTCCCCCGCAAAGCGGCCCGAACATAGCACGGGGTTTGGCCGCTCTCGCAGGCATTTCCCGGCCTCGGCGGGCGTTAGCGCGATCTCAACATGCGGCCAACAGAGGCGGGTGGCTCATCCCCTAGACTCACGCTCACCGAGTGGGGCGCCGCGCCTTTGCGGGGTCGCTCGGACGGAGGAGCAGATGGTCGGATCCGCGGTCAACAGGGCCTTTTTGCCCGCCAAGTCGCTGTTCGAACAGGTGGGGGAGATGATGATCCTCACCGCTCGAACGATCGTCTCCGCGGTCAAACCGCCGTACCCCTACGGCGAGGAGTTCATCGGCCAGTTCCTCTTCGCCCTGCAGCTCTGCTGGTTCCCGCTGCTGGTCTCGACCGTCGCCTTCGGCTTCGGCGCCCCGGGTCTGCAGGCGGCCAACTTCCTCTCGCTGTTCGGCGCCCTGGACCGGCTCGGCGGCTTCTTCGTCCTCGCCTCGATCCGCGAGTTCGCGCCGTTCGTGACCGCGGTGGTCGTCGCCGGCGTCGCCGGCACCGCGATCACCGCCGATTTGGGAGCCCGGAAGATCCGCGAGGAGCTCGACGCTCTGCAGGTGCTCGGCGTCGACCCGATCAAGAACCTGGTCGTCCCCCGCTTCCTGGCGCTGATGCTGATCACCGGCCTGCTCGACATCTACGCGCTGGTCTTCGGGATCAGCGGCGGCATCCTCACCGAGCTCCTCTACCACCAGCCGCTCGGCGGCTTCTTCGCCACCCTCTTCTCCAACGCCTCGATCACCGACCTCTGGGGCTCGGTGATCAAGTGCACGCTGTTCGGCGCGATCATCGCCGTCGTCTGCTCTTACAAGGGGATGACCGCCTCCGGCGGCGCCGCCGGCGTCGGCCGCGCCGTCAACGAGGCGGTGGTGATCGCCTTCATGGGCGTCTTCGCCTTCAACTACGCCTTCACCCAGACCCTGCTCGCCACCAACCCGGAGCTGCAGACGATCCGATGAACGCCTGGCTCGCAGTCCCGCGCGGCTGGCTCGACTCGTTCGGCGAGATCGCCCGCTTCGGCTCCCGCGTCGCCGGGCTCGTCTACTCGGGCCGGGTCCTGCGCTTCTTCGGCGAGAGCCTGCGCCAAGCCGGGATCCTGATCCTCGGCTCGGCCCTGATCATCTGGGGCCTCGTCTTCATCCTCGGCCTGCAGTGCGGGATCGAGGGGGCCTACCTGCTGCGCGCCCAGGGCGCGCCCGCCTACGCCGGCGTCTTCTCGGCCTGGTGCGACCTGCGCGAGATCATGCCCTACGCCTTCGGCTACATGCTCGCGGCCAAGGTCGGGACCGGGATCGTCGCCGAGCTCGGAGCGATGCGGATCTCCGACGAGATCGACGCGCTCGAGGTGATGGGCGTGCCGCCGGTCACCTTCCTCTGCGCCACCCGCCTGCTGGCCGCCTGGATCGCCTTCCCGTTCATGTACCTGGTCGGGATCGGGATCATGTACCTGGCCAGCTACCTCGCCGTGGTCAAGCAGATCGGCGACGTCTCCTCCGGCGGCTACTTCCTGATCTTCTGGATGTTCCAGAACCCGCCCGACCTGATCTTCAGCCTGATCAAGGGGATGTTCATGGCGACCGCGATCGTGCTCGTCGGGTGCTACTACGGCTACACCGCCTCCGGGGGACCGGTGGGCGTGGGGACCGCGACCGCGAAGTCGATGGTCCTCAACATCGTCTTAGTCCACATCATCGGGATGCTTGGGACCCTTGTCTTCTGGGGAGCGAATCCCCGTGCGCCGATAGGAGGCTGACGTGTCGATCGACGAAGAAAACCGCTTCGAAGCCGAGGAGTCTCGGGAAGAAGAAGAGGCGCTGCAGGACGAAGCGACCTCGAGCGCGGAAGCGCCGCCGGAGGTCGTCACCGACCCCGCCGGCGGTCCCCGCGACGAAAGCCCCTACGTGAGCGAGGACGGCGCCGTGATGGGGCGCGACTTCGTCATCCCCGGCGTCAACCCGCGCGAGCACGACCCCTACAAATTCCACACCGGCCGTAAGCGCGACCATGGCGGCGAGGACGCGATCGAGATCATCGACCTGGTCAAGCAGTTCGGCCGCGCCCGTATCCTCAACGGCCTCAACCTCGGCCTGCCCGAGGATCAGGTCTCGATGGTGCTCGGCCCGTCCGGGACCGGCAAGAGCGTGCTGATCAAGCACATCGTCGGCCTCCTCTACCCGGACTCCGGCGATGTCCTCGTGCACGGGGAGTCGATCCCGAACATGACCGACGACGAGCTCTTCGAGGTGCGCAAAAAGTTCGGCCTGCTGTTCCAGGACGGGGCGCTGTTCGGCTCGATGAACATCTACGACAACGTCGCCTTCCCGCTGCGGCAGCACACCGACAAAGGCGAGGAAGAGATCGGCGAGATCGTCAACCGCCGGCTCAAAGAGGTGGGCCTCAGCGAGGCGACGTACAAGATGCCGAACGAGCTCTCCGGCGGGATGCGCAAGCGCGCCGGCTTCGCCCGGGCGCTGGTGCTGGAACCGGCGATCGTGATGTTCGACGAGCCGGACTCCGGCCTCGACCCGGTCCGCACGGCGCTGCTCTGCGAGCTGATCCGCGAGGTCCATGCCGAGAACGGCGGCTGCTACCTGGTGATCAGCCACGACCTCGGCACCGCCCGCCGCATCGCCGACTTCATCGCCGTCCTCTGGAGCGGCAAGATCGTCGAGTCCGGCCCCAAAGAGGAGCTTTTCGACTCGAGCAACCCGTTCGTCAGCCAGTTCCTCAACGCTGACGTCACCGGGCCGCTCTCGATGGACTGAGGTTGAGCGCGGCACGCTGGTTCGGCCGCGTTGCGGCCTGGGCGGCCGGGCACGCACGGCCGCTGCTGGCGGTCACCGCCCTGGTCGCGATCGTCGCCGCGATCGGGGCGACCCGGATCCCGACCGACGCCGGCGTCGGCACCCTCGCCGACTCCGACACCGCCGCCTACCGGGCGACGCAGCAACTGCGCGAGGAGTTCGGGGAAGAACCCGTCGTCGTCCTCGTCAAGGGCGAACTGCCGCAGTTGATCCTCACCCGGAACATCTTCAGGCTGCTGCGCCTGGAGGGCTGCCTCTCGGGCAAGGTGCCGAAGGGGGCGAAGCCGATCCCCGGGCCCTGCGCGGAACTGGCGCGGATGCACGCTGTCGAGTTCCTCACCGGGCCGGCGACCTTCCTCAACGAGTCGGTGCTGCAGATCGAAACGCATCTGCGGCGGCTGGCCGAACACGTCCCGGCGCAGCGCTTCAGGGAATACCTGCTGGCGGTGGCGACGAAGTACGGGATCACCAGCGCCCCCGCCATCGACAACGAAGATTTCGTCGCCACCGTGGTCTTCGACCTCTCCCGTCCCCGGGGGACGCCGAAGGCGCGGCTCTCCTACGTCTTCCCCAATGCGAAGTCGGCCCAGATCGTGATCCGGCTGAATCCCGACCTGAGCCCGGCCGAACGCCACCGCGCGATCGGGCTGATCGAAGCGGCGGTGGCGGAAACCGCGCCGAGGAAGGCCTGCAAGGAAGGTGGCAAGCCGGCCCCGTGCTTCACCCTCGAAGGCGGCCGCTACGTGGTCTCCGGGGCGCCGGTGGTGATCGACGGAGTGGCGCGGGCGCTGAAGAACGCGCTGCTGGTCCTCTTCGCGGTGGCGGTCGCGGTGATGGCACTGGTCCTCTTCCTGGTCTTCCGCTCGCGCTGGCGGCTGCTGCCCCTGGCGGTCGCCCTGGCGGCGGTCGCCATCACCTTCGGCCTCCTCACCCTCGTTGGCGGCAGCTTCACGATGGCCTCGATCGCGGCGCTGCCGATCCTGATCGGGCTCGCCGTCGACTACGCGATCCAGTTCCAGGCGCGCCTCGACGAGGTGGCGCAGCGCCAAGGCGCTTTTCCGAACCAGAGGTTGGCAAAAGCGACTGCGGCCGCCGCGGGCCCGACGATCGGCACCGCCTGCCTGGCGACGGCGGTCGGGTTTCTGGCTCTGCAGCTTTCGCCGATCCCGATGGTTCGGGGGTTCGGCTGGCTGCTGATCGTCGGGATTGCTGTCGGATTTGTTCTTGCGTTGACCGTTGGGCTAGGGACGTTGGCGCACTGGCGGGAGGGTCCTGTCGCCGCAGAGGACCCCCCCTCCGCTCCCGTAGCTAAAGCTTTCTCAGGCAGGGGCGCCCTACCGCGCCACCCGCCCGTCGAGCGTCTCTTGTCGGTGGCGCGGGCATACCCGGAGATGGTCCTGGCGGTGGGGGTGGCGCTCGCCGTGGCGGGATGGGCAGCTGGGACGCAGGTGGAAACCGTTTCGGACATCCGCTCGTTGGCGCCGCAGAACATCAAGGCGGTGGAAGGGCTGAACGAACTGCAGGAGGCGACGGGCGTCTCGGGGGAGCTGGACGTGCTCGTCACGGCGCCGGACCTGACGGACCCGGCGACTATCGAGTGGATGGCGGGGTTCAAGGAACGGGTCCTGAGGGAGAACGGGTTCCGGGGTGAAGACCCGAGCTGCCTGCAGGCGGAGATCTGCCCGGGGCCGGCGCTGTCGGACGTCCTGATCCGGGGGAAGGAAAAGCCGACGAAGGAGGGGATCGAAGCGACGCTGGCGGCGCTCTCGCCCTACGACCTGCGGCAGGTGGCGCCGCTCGATCCGCGGAGCGGGAAGGTGGGCCACCAGGCGCTGATGACCTTCGGGATCCGGGCGCAGTCGCTCGAAGACCAGCAGGCGCTGGTCGAACGCGTCCGCGGCGCGATCGGCGGCCCGCCGCCGGGGGTGGAGGTGCGGCTCGCGGGCCTGCCGGTGATCGCCGCGCAGTCGGCCGCCGACCTCTCAAACAGCCGCTACCGGCTGACCCTGGCCGGCCTGGCCCTGGTCGCCGCGGCGCTGCTCATCGTCTACCGCTCCTGGCGGCGGGCGCTGGTGCCGCTGCTGCCGACCGTGCTGGCGACCGGCTGGGCGTCGCTGCTGCTCTGGATCACCGGGATCCCGCTCAACCCGATGTCGGCGGCGCTGGGGGCGCTGACGATCGCGATCGCCACCGAGTTCGGGGTGCTGCTGGTCGGCCGCTTCCACGAGGAGCGCGGGGCAGGCGCCGGGGCCGAGGAGGCGCTGCGGCGCTCCTACTCGCGGACCGGCGCCGCGGTGCTCGCCTCGGGCGCGACCGCGATCGCCGGCTTCGCCGTCCTCGTCGCCAGCGAAGTCCAGATGCTGCGTGACTTCGGCCTTGTCACGGTGGTCGACCTCGTTGCGGCGCTGGCCGGAGTCCTGCTGGTCCTGCCCGCGACGCTGCTCTGGCTGGAGCGGCGATGATGAGGGACCGCTACTCGCTCGCGGTCGGGCTGATCTTCCTCGCCGTGATCGTCGTCGCCACCCTCAACACGATCGAGGGCGGTGGCGACGGGCAGACGCTCGGCCTCGACAGGCTCCCGGCCCGCTGGCCGCTGCCCGAGTTCGCGGTGCCGGAAGGAGCCGGCCGGCTCGAAGGCGACGCCAACGTCGCCCAGGACGACTGCGAAACCTCCTCGCTGCCGTGCCCGGAAGGATCGCGGCGCACCCCCGCCTGCCGGATCGCCGGCGCCGAAGCGATCCGCGTCTGCGACCTCTTCGGCAAGCCGCTGGTGATCTCGTTCTGGTTCAGCAAGGGGGACGGCTGCGCCGAACAGCAGGACGTGGTCGAGCGGCTCTATCGGCGCTACCGTGGACGCGTGGGTTTCCTCTCGCTGGACATCCGCGACGGCAGGGACACGCTGCGCGAAGCGATCCGCCGGCACGGTTGGACGATGCCGGTCGGCTACGACCGCGACGGCGCCGTCGCCGCCCTCTATGGAGTCGGCGGCTGCCCGACGTTCGCCTACGTCTATCCGGGGGGGACGCTGCAGGACGCAAGCATCGGCGACCTCACCGCCGGCCAACTGGAAGAACACGTGAGCCGCCTGCTCGCGGCCACGGCCCGAGCGGGGCACAGCTGAGGTGGCGGGCGCGTCGGCGGAGAGGATGGGTTGGGTCCCGGCTCCGCGGCAGGGCTGGGTAGCCCCCCACATCGCCTCCGAGTTCCCCGGCCTCGGAGTCGCCTGGGTCGAGGTGGACGCGAGGCCGGGCAAAAGCCCCGAGCCGGTGCGGCGGCGCCTGCGCGACCTCTCCGACCGCACCTACGGCTCGCACGCGATCCGCCTGCGGGAACGGCCGATCCCTTGGGCCTACCGGGTCTTCTTCCGCCAGATCGGCCTCGACCCCGACCGCACCCGGACGCCGATCGAGCAGCTCACCCTCGACCGCCTCTACTACGGCGGCTTCCGCAGCAAGGGCCTGCCCGCCGACGCGCTCGACATCGCGATCGTCGAGACCGGCGTGGCCTTGCGCGCCTTCGACGCCGACCGGCTCGTCGGCGGCCTCTGCATCCGCGATTCCGCCCCGGGCGAGGGTCTCGACGGGCAGCCGCAGGAGCTGGCGCAGGGGACCCTGACGGTCGCCGACGAGGTCAAGCCCGTCGGGCTGCTGTTCGGCGCAACCGCCGCGGGCTACGGAGTCGACACCGCCAGCCGCCGGATCGCGATCGCCGCGGTTCAGGTCAAGGGCGTGCCCCAGATCGCAGTCGAGGAGGCGCTCTGGATGGCCGCCTCGACCCTGGAGGCGGTCTGACTTACAATTCAAGGTCGATGCCCGCTCTACTGAAACCCGAAGCGGTTGCCGGGCTCGGGGCAGGAGTCGACGAGCGCGGGGCGCGGCGGGAGCTGCGCCGCCAGATCTCCCGCCTCGAGGCGGAGCTGGCAGGACTGTTCGGAGAGGCCTTCGGCCACACCGAGATCCCGCACCACGTGGAGGGGATCGGCTCGGTCCCGCGGGTGCTCGACCTCGGCGAGTTGGAGGCGATCCGCGACAGCCTCGCCGGCCGCATCGCCGAGGCCCGCTCGGCGGTCAGCGATCGCGCCCTGGTGGAGACGAAGAACCGCGAGCTCCTGCGGGAAATGCTCGACACGCCGGCTCGCTTCAAGTGGGTGCGGATCAGCCGCGCCGACGTCGGCGAGCCCGGCTGCGGCGCCTGGCACTCGCGCCCGGTGCTCGGGCCGGTCGGGATGCTGATGGGCTGGTGGCGGGTCAAGGTCTCCTCCGGATGCCCGTTATCCGGACGGCTTGCGGCCGTTAAGTGACTATCCGAAAACCCCCACGCACGTCTGGCGGCGCCGCACACACTTCGCGGGGCGGCGTCCTCGGTCGGCCAAATGGCGCTGCCATTCGGCCTCCCTGCGTCCTACCCCCGCTCGGTGCGGCACTCGCCAGCCGCACGCGCGGGTTTTCGGATAGTCACTAAGCGCTGATGGCCACCAGGTCGAAGCCGGCGAAGCGGGAGTCGCCGAAGCCCGCACGCCGGGTCTCCGCACCCGACGAGCGGCCGCCCGCCCCCTGGGGCGAGGTCCCGCTCGCCGAGCTGGTCATTTTCGCCGGCATCGTCTGCCTGGCGATCGGGGCGATCGGCGGCCACACGACCCTGATCGGCATCGGCGTCGCCTGCGCCGGCCTCGGCGGCCTCGAGGTGGCGATCCGCGAGCACTTCGCCGGCTACCGCTCCCACACCACCCTCCTGTCCGGCGCCGCCTTCGTCCTCACCACCGGCCTCGTCTTCTACGTGGCCGGCCAAGTCCTGGCGGTGGCCCTGGCAATCGGCGCCGCCGCCTTCCTCGCCACCTTCTACCTGGCCCGCCGAGCCTTCCAACGCGCCTCGGGCGGCCTCAGCTATCGGATCGGCTCCCGCGGCTGAGGGAAGGCCTGAGTCTCACTACTGAGCCGGACCAGGTTCCACGGAGACCGTGATTGTTGGTTTCCCTATCTTCCTATCTCTTGCTCAGTTGGGCTCCTTTGGGGAACGTATAGAGACTCGAACTCCACGGGAGATCGATCGCCCAGGGATTCGGGGCACCTTGACTCAGCGCCAAGCGTCCCGTACAGTTGTACGGCAATGGTGACGCGTGCCTCGACCCGGCTTGAGTTTCGGCTTCGACAGGAGTCCAGGGAGCGGATCGAGCACGCTGCCAAACTGGTCGATGAGTCCGCCAGCGACTTCGTGCGAACCGCCGCTGAGCATCGCGCCGAGGAGGTCTTGCTCGAGCGCGATGCCGTCACGCTGGTGCCCGCTGCCTTCTTCGACCAGCTGATCTCCGCGCTCGACGAGAAGCCGCAGCCGAGTCCGGCCCTGGCGAGCGCCGGTGATCGCGCTCGTCGCGTGGTGTCGCGATAGCGAGCTTACGAATCCTCGCCGAGCAGCTGAGCGAGGCTCACGGGCTCGGTGAGTTCGACAGCAGCAGGCCCGAGCTTGACGAATGGTTGATCAAGCACGCGCTGGGCGCCGCTGCACGACGCACGGCTCGCACGTTCATATGGCATCGCGGCGATCACGTGGTCGTCGCTTACTACTCGCTGTCAGCGCACCTCTTGCAGCGAGAGGAGCTTCCCCGTGCATTGGGCCATGGCGCGCCGCGTCAGGTCCCCACCGTGCTGCTGGCGCGCCTGGCGCTCGCTCGATCGCTCCAGGGCCAAGGACTGGGAGGCGCGCTGCTTGCCGACGCGCTGCGGCGGGTACTCGCCGCCACGGCGACGGTCGCTGCGCGATTCGTGGTGGTCGACGCGATTGACGAGAATGCTCTGCGCTTCTACGAGCACCACGGCTTCCGGCAGATACCCGGGACCCGGCGGCTCGTCCAGAAGGTCTCCGACATCGCCGCCGCGCTGGGATGATCGGCCCCCGCTCAGCAGCGGTCAGCGTCAAACGCCGGAATCGTGATCGCCCTCTCCTCGCGCTTCTCAAGGACCCCTGCGGGCTACGAGGTTCTTGTCGACTCGCTCCTCGAGCTCTGCGCGCGGCGGCCTGGCCGCGAGGATCTTGCCGACCCGGTCCACTTCCTCGTCCGCCCCTGAGGCGCAGCGGGAGGAACATCGGCCGTGCGCCCCGATCCGCCCCCCGAGACCGCCGATGAGGCGGTCGCCGCTAAGCGGTGACCGCCTCCCTGGCGCTCGAGCGCGTCGCCAGCTCCTGCGCCAGCATCCGCCGCTGCCGCTCGGTCAGCGTCCCCAGCTGCTTGTTCTCGTTCAGCGAGAGCGGCACCAGGAACTTGCGGGCGCGGGTGCGGCCCCAGCGGCGCTGGCTGGTCAGCAGCTCGGCGATGGTCATGCTTTCGGTCTCCCACGGGCAGCTGCGAACCACCTCCGCGGCATCCATGTCGCCTCGCGCGATCGCGCGCTTCAGCTCGGCTCGAGCAAGGCGCACCATGTTGGCCCTCTCGAGCGCCCGCATGTGTTGGGGGGCCTCGGTTGGGGCAATGGTCGATGGTGGTGCCGTTGAGGCAGCTTCCACTGGACTCCTCCCTTCAAGGAATCGTGAACTGGGGTATGGGGTCCGGGCCGGACGACCGACGCCTCTCCCAAGGTCGTGGTCCTAGCCGAACCCTTTTCTCTCTCTCTTGCCGACCGGCCGCGGGGGGCGATCGGCGAGGAGGCCAAGCTATGGCTTCGAGGTGCCCGCCGTCAACCCGCTTGCGCGGAAATGGCGTCCGACCCATTCGCTAAGAGCAACAATTTCGGCCCTCTTCCCGCGCCCTCCGGAATCGAACAAGGCTGAAACTACCCCGAGCGGGGGATGTCAAGAATCGGTTACCGGCGGGCTAAGGACCTATCCCGATAGGGAAGTCGCACCCCTGGATACGGTTCAGGACCGGCGCGGATTCGGCCCCGTCGCGAATCCCACGTGGCGCTGCCACGCGGAATCCGCGCCGTGACCGCCCCGCTTGGTCCTGAACCGTCCCACGGGCACGCCCCTATCGGGATAGGTCCTAAGCTCGCGGAAGGTCGGGAAAGTCGGCGCTGACCCGGTCGATCGTCTCGAGCGCCGTGTCGAGGTGCTCGCGCTCGTGCGTCGCCATCAGGCTCGTCCGCAGCAGCGCCCCACCCGGGGGCACCGCCGGGTGGATGGCGACGTTGGTGTAGACGCCGTTGTCGAAGAGCGCCTTCCAGAGCAGCACCGCCTGCCAGTCGTCGCCGACCATCACCGGCACCACCGGGGTGGTGGCGACGCTGCCGTCGGGCAGCGTCCCCGGCTCGACCACCCGGAGGCCGAGCCCGCGCAGGCCCTCGCGCAGGTAGGAGGCGTTGGCCAGGAGCCGCTCGAAAAGCGCCGGGCCGTCGGCGCGGATCACCCGCAGCGCCGCCAGCGCCGCGCCGACCGCGGCGGGGACAGCGCTGGCGCTGAAGATGAACGAGCGCGAGGAGACGCGCAGGTACTCGATCACGTCCCGCGGGCCGGCGATGAAGCCGCCGCAGGAGGCGAGGCTCTTGGAGAAGGTGCCCATCCGCAGGTCGACCTCGTCCTCGAGCCCGAAGAGCTCGGAGGCGCCCGCGCCGCGGGCGCCGAGGACGCCGGCGCCGTGGGCCTCGTCGACCATCAGCCGGGCGCCGTGGGCGCGGCAGAGCTCGACGATCCGCGGCAGGTCGCAGACGTCGCCCTCCATCGAGAAGACCCCGTCGACGACGACGAGGACGCCGCCGCCGTCCGCGGCCGCCCGCTGCAGCATCTTCTCCAGCTTGTCCATGCGGTTGTGGCGGAAGGGGCGCAGCTTCGCGCCGGAGAGGCGGCAGCCGTCGAGGATCGAGGCATGGTCGCCGGAGTCGCAGACGACCGTGTCGGCGGGGCCGAGGATCGTGCCGATGCAACCGACGTTGGACTGGTAGCCGGTCGTGTAGACGATCGCGTCCTCGGTCCGCATCCACTCGGCCAGCTCCTGCTCGAGTTCGAGGTGCAGCGGGGTGGTGCCGTTCAGCAGCCGCGAGCCGGTGACGCCGGTGCCGTAGGCCTCCAGCGCCTCGCGCGCCCCCGCCTTGACCCGCTCGTCGCCGGTCAGGCCGAGGTAGTTGTTGGAGCCGAGCATGATCGTCTCCCGCCCCTCCATCTCGACCACGGGCCCGGCCTGCGAGGTCAGCAGGCGGAAGTAGGGCAGCAGGTCGTGCTCCTTGGCGGCTTCGAGCTGCTCCAGCCGGTCGTGGCTGCGGGCCTTCTCGAAGACGTCGACCGGAGCCTTGGCGGTCGCGCTCATCTCCCGAGAGTGTAGGTTGCTCGCCGTGAGCGCGGCGCCCGAAACTGTGGCCAGGGGAAGCCTGACGGTCCGCCCGGTGCGGGGCGGACGCGACCTCAAGCGCTTCATCGACCTGCCCTTCCGCCTGCACGCCGGGACGCCCTGGGTGCCGCCGCTGAAACTCGAGCGGCGCCTCTTCCTCAACCGCAGGCTCAACCCGTACTTCAAGCACGGCGAGGCGGAGTACTTCCTCGCCCGGCGCGGCGAGCGCGTGGTCGGCCGGATCAGCGCCCAGGTCGACCGCGCCTTCAACGAGTTCCACCAGAGCCGTTGGGGGATGTTCGGCTTCCTCGAGCTCGAGGACGACCCCGAGGCGATGAGGGCGCTGCTCGGCGCCGCCGAGGATTGGCTGGCGCAGCGCGGCTGCGAGCGGATGGTCGGGCCGATGGACTTCTCGATGAACGAGGAGAGCGGGGTGCTGATCGAGGGGCACGAGCTCGAGCCGCTGGTCCGCCAGCCCTGGCAGCCGCCCTACTACCAGCGGCTCTGCGAGGAGGCCGGCCTGGAGAAGGCAATGGACCTCTACTCCTGGTTCCTCGACATCAGCGACCGCGAGGACATGCTGCCGATCCTCTTCGACCTCGACAAGCGGGCGAAAGGGGAGCACGGGGTGAAGATCCGCAAGATGTCGCGGCGGCACCTGCGCAAGGAGATGGACCGCTTCGCCGAGATCTACAACGCCGCCTGGGCCGACCACTGGGGCTTCGTGCCGTACTCGAAGGAGGACCTCGACGCCTACACGATCGACATGCACCTGGCCTTCTCGCGCGAATGGTTCATGGTCGCCGAAAAGGAGGGCGAGACGATCGCCGTGGCGATCACCCTGCCCGACCTCAACCAGGTGCTGAAGAAGATGAAGGGACGGCTGCTGCCGCTCGGTTGGTGGCACTTCCTCTGGCGCAACCGGACCTGCGACCGGGTCCGGGTCGGCTTCCTCGGGGTCAAGCCCGAGCACCAGCACACCGGCGTCGCCGCCTCGCTCTACGTCGAGCACTTCGACGTCGCCGGGCGGACCCCGCAGACCCACGGCGAGGCGGGCTGGATCCTGGAGACGAACGAGGCGATGAACCGCGGTCTCGAAGCGATGAGCGCGGAGATCGTCAAGAAGTACCGTGTTTACGAGTTATCGCTTGCCGGGGGCGACGGCCCGGCGCGCTAGAGTCGCGACGGTGGAAGAGCTGCAACTGGACGGCGAGGTGATCGCCGAAGAAGACGCCGGCTCGGGGGAGGCCACCGACCCGGTCCGCCCGCTTCCCACCAGCTACGAGGAGCCGAGCGCCACCGCGCTGGTTCTGCGGCCGGAGGTGCGGACGGCGGCACTGGCTGCCGCCGGCGGCGTGCTGGCCGGCGCCGCGACCGTGGCCGCTGTGCGGGTGGTCGGCGCTGCCGCCGCCAGGGCCAAGCCGCTGCGCCGCCACGGCCGTCGCCGCGAGCGCCAGAACGTGATCGCCAGCCGCTCCTTCCTGGTCGACGTTCACGTCCTCGGCCGCTGAGCCGCCGATGGGCCGAAAAGTCGCCCCCGCGCTGCCGACGGGCCGATTTGACTCCCCTGGGGAGTCAAATCGATTCGTCGCGCGCGGGAGCGCGGCAGATCGGTCCGTCGAGCTCGAGGTGCGGCCGCCCTCGCCGTTCCGGATGCCGCGCGGCAGCTCGGACCGGACGCTGCGGGTGCGGAACGGGGTGGCGACGAGGCTGCTCCACGTCGAGGGCAGTCCGATCCTCGTCCGCGCCTGGCAGCCCGCTGCCGGCCGCGTCCGCTTCCGCGCCGAGGCGGTAGACCCGCGCGAGGTCTCGCGGCCTCAGATCGTCGCGACCCCGTCCGGCGGCACGGCCGGGACGGAGCAGCTCGAGCGGGCGGTCGAGCGGATGCGTTGCGCCCTCTGGGTCGACGTCGATCTCGCCGACTTCCACCGCCGTTTCCGCCGTGACCGCCTGGTCGGTCCGCTGATCCGGCGGCTGCCCGCCTTCCGCCCGAAAGGCCGCCCCTGGCCGTGGGAGGCCCTGGCGGCGGCGGTCGTCGGGCAGCTGATCGAGGCCGAGCGGGCGGCGCTGATCGAGCGCCGGATCGCCGGCCGCTGGGGCGCGCGCCTGGGGGAGGGGCGGACCGCCCTGCGCGACGTTCCCGGGCCGGAGGCGATCGCCGGGCGGGCTCCGGCCGAACTCGAGCAGATGGACCTGGTGGGGAAGAGGGCTGTCGCCCTGCGCCGCCTGGCCCGCGACGTCGCCGCCGGGAGGTGCGGGCTCGAGAGCGCAGCGGGGAATGCCCGCCTCCTGGCGATGCCCCAGATCGGCCCTTGGACGGTCCAGTGCCTCGGCCTCTTCGGCCGCAACGAGCTCGACTCGCTCCCCGCCGGCGACCTCGGCTACATCAAGCTGGTCGGTCGCCTCGCCGGCCTCGGCCGCCGTGCCACCGTGCCCGAGGTGGAGGAGTTCTACGCGCCCTACGAGCCCTATCGGGGCTTGGTGGGAGCGCTGACGCTCGCGGGCCTGCATCGCCTGGTGGCGCAGGGCCCGCCGCTGCGCCTGGCCGCCTAGAAGCGCTGCTCAAGAAGCCCCGTCCTCCGAGCCGATAGGTGGATGCATGCACATGCCCCCGGACAGGAACTGGCCCGAGCACGAGGTTCAGCGGTTCCTCGACGAGCTCGCCTCGGGCGGCCATGACTTCCGCCGCCTGGTCGAGCGGGTCCCGGTGATCGTCTACACCGCCGAGCTCGGCGAGAACGGCCGCTGGCGCTACGTCAGCCCCCAGGTCGAGGAGATCCTCGGCTATCGCGCCGAGGAGTTCGTCAGCGATCCCGGTCTCTGGGCGCGGCTGCTGCACCCCGACGACCGCCGTCGGGCGCTCGAGATAGAGACCGAGGAGCACCTCGGCAGGCGGGACACGACTCCGTCCGAGTACCGGATGCACCGGCGCGACGGCGACCTCGTCTGGATCCACGACGAGGCGGTGCTGGAAGCCGACGAGGAGGGGGTGCCGGTCTGGCACGGCGTCCTCTACGACGTCAGCGAGCGCAAGGAGACCGAGCGGGAGCTGCAGCGGGCGCTCTCCCAGCAGGCCGTCGTCGCCCGCCTCGGCGAGCGGGCGCTGCAGAACGGCGATCCGCAGGAGCTGATGCAGGTGGCAACCGAGCTGATCGCCAAGGTCTCGGGCGTCCACGGGGCCTGCATCTGGGAGCTCGGGCGCGACGGGCGCCGGCTCAACCTGCGAGCAGGCCTGGAGGAGGTTGTGACCGGGGCCGGGCGCCGCGTCTCGGCCTCCCGCGACTCGCACGCCGGCGCCGCACTCGATACCGGCACCCACGCGATCGTCGCCGACTGGGAGCAGGAGACCCGCCACACGATGCCGCCGGTGCTGCGGGTCTTCGGCGCCGGCAGCAGTCTCGCCGTCGTGATCGACGGCAAGAACCGGCCTTTCGGGGTACTCGACGTCCACGCCACCGAGCCGCGCCGCTTCAGCGCCAAGGACGTCCCCTTCGTCCAGGCCGCGGCGAACGTGCTGGCCGACGCGATCGAGCGCCACAACGCCGACCAGGCGCTGCGCTACCGCGTCCTGCACGACTCCCTCACCGGCCTGCCGAACCGGCTCAGCTTCGTCGACGCGCTCGGCGACTCGCTCGGCAAGGCGGCCGTATCCGGCTCTCCGGTCGGGATCCTCTTCCTCGACCTCGACCACTTCAAGCTGATCAACGACAGCCTCGGCCACCACGCCGGCGACGCCCTGCTGCGGGCGGTGGCGCCGCGGCTGCGCTCGCACCTGCGGCCCGGCGACGTCGTCGCCCGCTTCGGCGGCGACGAGTTCGGAATCCTGATCGACCGCCTAGCCGACGAAGGCGAGGCGTTGGCGATCGCTGACCGCGTCTCCGCCGCGTTCGCCCAGCCGTTCACGCTCGACGGCGTCGACCATTTCGTCAGCGCCAGCATCGGCGTCGCCGTCGCCCGCCCCGGCGAAGAGCGCCCGGCCAACGCCGAGCTGCTGATCCGCGACGCCGACGCGGCGATGTACCGGGCCAAGGAGGGAGGGCGCTCGCGCTCGGTCCTATTCGACGCCGAGATGCGAGCCGGAGCGGTACGCCGGCTCGAGATCGAACGCGAGCTGCGCCACGCGCTCGACCGCGACGAGCTCGCGCTCTTCTACCAGCCGGTGGTCAGCCTGCGAACGGGGGAGATCAGCGGCCTCGAGGCGCTGGTCCGCTGGCGGCACCCCGAGCGCGGCGTCCTCGACCCCTCAGAGTTCGTCTCGATCGCCGAGGACAGCGGCCTGATCGACCCGATCGGGCGCTGGGTCCAGGAGCGCGCCTGCCGCCAGGCGCTGGAGTGGCACCAGCTGCGGCCGGACTCGCGCCCGCTCGACGTCGCCGTCAACCTCTCGGCCCGCCAGGTCGCCCACCGCGACTTCGCGGACAGCGTCGAGGAGATCATCGCCCGCACCGGGATCGACCCCGTCCACCTGCGCCTGGAGGTCACCGAGAGCGTCCTGGTCGACGAGTCGGCGACGGCGATCGCCTCGCTGGAGCGGCTGAACGAGATGGGGGTGCGCCTCGTCCTCGACGACTTCGGGACCGGCTACTCCTCGCTCGCCTACCTCAACCGCTTCCCCTTCCACGCGCTGAAGATCGACCGCTCCTTCGTCGACGCGCTCGGCGCCCAGCAGGAGGCGACGGCGATCGTCGAGGCGATCATCGGCATGGCGCGGGCCCTGTCGCTGGAGGCGATCGCCGAGGGGGTCGAGAGCGAGGTGCAGCTGGCCGAGCTGCAGCGGCTCGGCTGCGACTACGCCCAGGGCCACCTCTTCCAGCCGGCGCTGCCCGAGCGGGAGGTCAGCCGCCTGATCGCCGAAGGGACGCTGGCCTATTCGGGGATTTCGCCTGAGGGCAGGTAGCTGTCGTCCAGCAGTTCGCCCGCCGGCGGCAGCGACCCGATCAGGCCGTTGTCGCGCATCCAGCCGGCGAACGTTTCCCACCGCTTCGGGTCCATGTAGCCGTAGGGGCGGTTCCCCTCGCGGGCGCCGAGCAGAGGCAGCGTCGCCTTCACCTCGGCGGCGGTCAGCTTCGGTTCCAGGTCCGGGTTGGCTTCGGTGATCGCCTTCGTCGCCGCGCCGGGGTTTTCGACCGCCGCCGCGGTGCCGCGCTGCAGCGCCGCGAGGAAGAGCCGGACCTTCTGCGCATCTTCTTCCAGCGCCTTGCGGTTGGCGACGAGAACCAGCTCGTCGTAGGTGGGGACGCCGAGCCTGTCGACCGGGGTGACCACCGGCGCCTTGCCGCGTTCGCGCAGGTCGATGCCCTCGACGTTGCTGTAGCCGCCGAGCATCGCCTGGGCCGAGCCGCCGACCAGGGCGGGGAGCAGGCCGAAGCCGACGTTGACCGACTTGACGTCTTCGGGGGTGAGGTTGACCCGGGTCAGGATCGTCTTCAGGAAGGCGTCCTGGTAGGGGATGCCGGCGGTGGCGATCGTCTTGCCCTTGAGGCCGCCTATCCCTTTGATTCCCGATTCCTTCAGCCAGATCATCGAGGTGAGCGGGCGGTTGACGAGGGCGGCGACGGCGACGACGTCGAGGCCCTGTTCGCGGGCCAGCGCGACCTCCGGCTCGTAGGAGATCGCCAGGTCGGTGCGGCCGGCGGCGACCTGCTTGACCGGGGCCGCCGGGTCGGAGGGGGTCGCGATGCTGACGTCGAGCCCGGCTTCTTCGAAGTAGCCGAGCTTCTGCGCCATGTAGATCCCGGCGTGGTCGGGGTTCGGGTAGAAGTCGAGCGTGAGGCTGAGCGCTTCCCGTTCGCCGCCCCCTTCCTCGCTCTTGGCGCCGCAGGCGGCGAGGGCGAGCGTCAGGACGAGGGCGAGGGCGGCGGTCACGATCCGGTGGCGGGTCATCGGCTGAGTTCTATCGCCAACGGACCACGCGGCGCTCCGCGAGGGTCGTCAGCCCCATCAGCGCCAGCGCCAGCGCCGAGAGGACGGCAACGGTCGCGAACTGGCGGGCGACCTCGAAATTGGCGCTGTCGGACTGAATCAGGTGTCCCAGGCCGGCGCTCGACCCGGCCCACTCGGCGAACACCGCCCCGATCGGCGCGATCACCACCGCGATCTTCGCCCCGGTGAAGACGCTCGGCAGGGCGGTGGGGGCTTCGACCCGCCGGAAGAGCTGCCAACGCGAGGCGTCGAGGCTGCGCATCATCTTCACCGCCTCCGGTTCGACCGCCCGCAGGCCGTCGAGGGCGTTGATCGTGAGGGGGAAGAAGCAGACCAGGGCGATGATCACCACCTTCGGGGCGATCCCATAGCCGAACCAGACGATGAGGATCGGGGCGATCACGAGCACCGGGATCGTCTGCGAGGCGACGATCAACGGGTAGGCGGCGTCGCGCATGGTCCGCCAGCGGTGCATCCCCACCGCGAAGCCGACGCCGACCAGGATCGCGAAGAGGACGCCGAAGACCATCTCGCGCAGGGTCACCCAGGCGTTTTCGGTCAGCAGGGTGCGGTTCTCCCACAGCGATTGGGCGATTTCCGACGGCGCCGGCACCAAATACGGTTCGAGGCTGAGCAGTTCGGCGATCGCTCCGGTCGAGGCGGCGATCTGCCAGGCGCCGACCAGGGCGGCGAGCAGCGCTGCCGGCAGCAGCACCCGCCTCAGTTGCGTGGTTCCTTTGTCCTCCATAACCGGACTTAGGAACCACGACTCCCGGCGTGGAGGGCCCGCAGGGCTCCTTCGCGGGCGGCGACGAAGCCGGGGTCGGTGACCGCCTCGTCGCGATCCTCGGCGCGGTGGAGGGGGGTGCTGAACTCGCCGACGACCCGGGCCGGTCGCGCGGAGAGGACGATGACCCGGTCGCAGAGGTAGAGCGCCTCCTCGACGTCGTGGGTGACGAGGACGACGGTGCGGGGATCGCTGCGCAACGCCGCCGCCAGCCACTCCTGCATCTCGGCCCTGGTGATCGCGTCGAGCGCGGCGAAGGGCTCGTCGAGCGCCAGCACCGGCTTGCCGGCGACCAGCGTGCGCAGGAAGGCGACCCGCTGGCGCATCCCGCCGGAGAGCTCGGCCGGCCGCGCCTCCTCGAAGCCGCCGAGGCCGAAGCGGTCGAAGAGGTCGGCGGTCGCGACCCGGGCGGGGCCGCGGCGCATCCCCTGGTTTCGCAGGGCGATCGCGGCGTTGTCGATCGCCGAGTACCAGGGGAGGAGCAGGTCGCGCTGCGGCATGAAGGCGCAGCGGGCGAGCCGCTCGGCGGCGGCCGTCCGCCCGGCCACGGCGATCGTCCCGCGGCTCGGCTCGCGCAGGCCGCAGATCAACTCCAGCAGCGTCGACTTGCCGCAGCCGGAGGGTCCGACCAGGCCGGCGACGCCGTGGGGATCGACCTCGAGGTCGATCCGGGCGAGCGTCTCGATCTCTCCGTAGCGGTGCTCGACCGACGACAACGAGATCCCGCCCGCGGCGTCTGAGGATGGGGGGTCGGTGGCTGCCACGGTTTCGTATTGCCCAATTTCGGGCCACATGTTGCTATCCTGGCGCACTTCGGACTCCTGACCAAGGAGGTCAGGAAAGTCGAAATGAGGGCGCGACGGCGTCTGGAGAGAGCAGCGATGGATCCGGCAATCGTTCTATTCGGGTTGGGCATCGGCGTCCTGGTCGGCATGACTGGGATGGGCGGCGGCTCGCTGATGACCCCCCTGCTGATCCTGATCTTCGGGATCCAGCCGACCACCGCGATCGGCACCGACATCTTCTACTCGGCGGTGACCAAGACGGTCGGCGGCTGGCGTCACCTCCGGATGAAGACCGTGAACATGGAGCTGGTCCGCTGGCTCGCCGCCGGCAGCGTCCCGGCGGCGGTGGCCGGGGTCGCCCTCGTCTCCTACATCCAGGGCCAGGTCGGCGAAGACCGCCTCAACGAACTCGTCTACGCGGTCCTCGGCGGCACCCTGCTGATGGTCGGGATCATCACCCTGGCCCGGGCGCTGATCCTGCGCAGCCTGATCGACGAGCGCGACCGCTTCGAGGTCGAGCGGCGGCACAAGGTCGCCGCGATCGTGATCGGCGCCACCACCGGTTTCGTGATCGGGATCACCTCGGCCGGGTCGGGCACGGTGATCGCGATCCTGCTGATCGCCGTCTACCGTCTGGCGCCGAAGAAGGTCGTCGGCACCGACGTCTTCCACGCCGCGCTGCTGCTCTGGGCGGCGGGCATCGCCCACTGGGTCGGCGGCAACGTCGACTTCGTCCTTGCCGGCAACATCCTGCTCGGCTCGGTCCCGGGGGTGGTGATCGGCGCGGCGCTGTCCGACCGGGCGCCGCAAGGCTTCATTCGCACCGGCCTCGGCCTCGTCCTCGTCGGCTCCGGGATCGTCACCGTCCAGAAGGGCGATCCCTCGGTCTGGCCGATCGCCGCCGGGGTCGCCGCGATCGGCCTCGGCCTCGTCCTCTACGCGCCGCACTGGCTCAACCGCCGCCGCGAGGCGCAGCGCGCCGAGGAGGCGGAGGTGGCGCGCCGGCAGGAGCTCGATCGGGCGCGGGCGCTCGGCCGCACCCTGCCCGCCGACTGATTAACTGGTTCGTATGCGCGTTTCGGCGAAGGCGGATTACGCGGTGCGGGCCGCTGCCGAGCTCGCGGCCGCGGAGGACGGGCCGGTCAAGGGCGAGCGACTCGCCGAGGCGCAGGACATCCCCCTGCAGTTCCTCGAGCACATCCTGCTCGAGCTCAAGCACCACGGCATCGTCCGCGCCCGCCGTGGCGCCAAGGGCGGCTACTGGCTGGCCCGCCCCGCCGACGAGCTCACCGTCGCCGAGATCGTCCGCGCCGTCGAGGGCCCGATCGCCCACGTCCAGTCGACGCCGCCTGAGGACATTGCCTACCGCGGCAACGCCGAGCACCTGCAGGAGGTCTGGATCGCCGTCCGTGCCAGCCTCCGCAACGTGCTCGAGGAGGTAACCCTCGCCGACCTGGTCTCCGGCGAGCTGCCGGCCTCGGTCAGGGACCTCGCCGCCGATCCCGACGCCTGGGTCGCGCGGTAGCGAGCGTCGATGAAGCCTTCGGCTCTGGTGGGTATCGCCTTCGCGTGCGCCGCGATGGCCTTCTGCCTGGGATTGTTGGATAGCGACGCCGCGTCAGCTTCCTTTCCGGGCGCTCCGGGCCTGATCGCGTTGGCGCGTTCATCCGATGCCGATAGTTCGAATATCTGGGTCCTCGACTGGCGCACGGGAGAAGCCCGCCAGCTCACCGAACAGGACTACGCCTCCGAACCCGCCTTTTCGCCGGACGGCGAATGGATTGCCTTCCGCAGCGACGCCTCGTGGCACGGCTACCTGAACATCTGGGCGGTCAAGGTCGACGGCACCGAGCTGCATCGCTTGACCCTCGGACATGGTGACCTCGGGGCAGGTTCGCCTGCATTCAGCGCCAATGGCCATTGGGTTGCGTTCAGCGCCGAAGCACCGCACGGCGAAGGGTATGAGATCGACCGGGTTGCTCTCACCGGGGGGCATCGACGGGTGCTCGTCCCTTCGACTCGCCGGCGCTCTGCGGGCAGCCCCTCATACTCACCCGACGGGAAGCACCTTGCGTGGGTGCAGGGACCGGCCCTGCTGGGCGGGAAGGCCGAGCCGCACATTTTCGTCGGGGACGCGCAAGGCCGGGGAGCACGCCGCCTGACGAATGGAAGTTCGCCCCAATTCTCACCAGATGGCGGGAGCATTGTCTTCACCCGGGAACGGCGGTGCCGAGGCGGTCTCGTTGACTCGGAAATAGCCATTCGCTCCTTGGCCACCAACCAGGAATCGCATGTGAAGCAAATCTGTGGAGCCGACCTGTGGGCACCCACCTACTCGCCTGACGGCACTTGGATCATCTACACGCTCTTCAACGGAAGCGAGTCACAGCTTGGGTTCGTTCCAGTGCCGAACGCGACTCCGTCTTATCAGCCGCTGCCGGGGCTCGGCACCGATCTTCCGGTCGATGAGCTGCCCAGCTGGCAGCCACTTCGCTGAGGCAGTTTCTGTTCCTTATGGCTGTCATGCAGCTATAAGGAACAGCTAAGGCATCGGGCATCGGCCTTTCCTGTTCCTTATGGCTGCTATCCGACCAAAAGGAACAGGTAAGGGACAAGGGCTCGTGGCGCCCGTCCGCCGAGGCGAGCCTTTTGAGGGCTATGAACGGATACCTGCCCTTCAAAGGTCATGAGTCACCGCATCCGATTTGACCCCACCTCACTGGGGCGAAGATCGGATCCGCGTCAGGGCAAGGCGACCGTCACGGCCGGCTCCATGGCCGCTCCATCCAGGTGAGGCAGGTCCAGCCGGGGATCGGCTGACCGAGCGGGTCGCGGCTCTCGCCGTGGGCGAAGACCGAGAGGCCGCAGTTGTGCGAGCCGAGGTTCCAGAGGCCGGCCGCCATCTCCGGCTCGAAGCGCTCGCCGAGCACCGAGTCGAGCAGGAAGAAGCGGGTGAAGATGCCGTGGGTGGCGAGGAGCGGCAGGCTGCCGTCTTCGCCGCTCTCGAGCTCCGCCTTCAGCTGCCGCACCCGGGCGACCGCCTGCTCGAATGTTTCGCCGGAGCTGAGCTCGCCGGTGTATTCGATCTCCTCCGGTTCTAGGTCCAGCGCCGCGCCGACGGCCTGTGCGGTTTCCCGCGCCCGCCGCAGGGGGCTGCTGAGCAGGCGGGTGACGCCGAGCTCGCGCATCCCGGCTCCGGCCGCGTGCGCCTGCTCGACTCCGCGCTCGGTGAGGCGGTCGCTTTCGGAGTGGGGAGCGGGCTCGCCGCTGCGGGCGGCGTTGTGGACCGACTCGCCGTGGCGGAGAAAGAGCGCTCTCATTCCGGAGCGGGCGCGGCGCCGGCGACCACGTTGACGAAGTTCTCCAGGTGCTTCGTCGTCCAGCACTCGAAGGCCCCGTCGCAGTAGCGTTCGTAGGCGGCCATCACCGAGTCGCCGTAGTTCCAGTAGAGCTTCGGCTCCGGGTTTAGCCAGAAGAGGCGGCCGGCGCGCTCGGCGACCTGGGCGAAGACCTCGGCGTGGGGCTCGCGGCCGTTGGTGCGGGCGTCGCCGAGGACGATCACGGTCGAGCGCGGGTCGAGGTCTTCGGAGATCTCGGTCAGGAACTCGAGCCAGACGCGGCCGTAGTCGGTGTAGCCGGAGACGTCGGCGACGCCGCCCTCGCTGGAGATCCGCTGGGCGATCTTGGCGAAGTCGCGCTCGTGCTCGAAGACGTCGGTCACCTCCGAGATCCGCTCGATGAAGACGAAGCTGCGCAGCTTGCGGAAGGAGTCGTGGAGGGCGTGGAGGACCGAGAGGAAGAAGACGCTGGCCGAGGTGACCGAGGTGGAGACGTCGCAGAGGACGTAGATCTCCGGCCGCCGCGGCCGCTTCGGCCGGTAGCGCAGGCGCAGCGGCACGCCGCCGGTCTCCAGCGAGGCGCGCATCGTCCGCCGCACGTCGACGTGGCGGCCCTTGCGGCGGCCGCGCTGCTCGTGGCCGAGCGTCGCCAGTCGGCGCTTCATCTGCGAGACGGCGCGATGGACGGCGGCGAGGTCCTGGGTCGGGCTGGTCGGCAGGGCCCGGTCGAGCTCGGCCAGGGGGCGGGAGGGAGGCAGGGTCTCGGTCCGCTCGATCAGGTCGCGCTCGAGCTCGCGCCGCAGGTGGCGCTCGAAGCCGGTCAGCTGCTCGCGGTCGATCGGCGGCCGCTCGCCGCCGTCGGCGCCCGGCGGCTGCTGGCCGGCGGTGAGGCCTAGGGTGCGGCGAATCCGCTGCACGTCGACCCCGACCACGCCCGAGCCCTCGGCGCGGCCGAAGGCGGCGATCGCCAGCCGCGCCAGGTCGCGCATCGCGTCCTCGTCGCCGGCCGCCATCGCCTCCCGGATCGCCTCGCTCAGCTCGTCCATGTCGAAGCGCTCGCCGTCGCCAACCGACGGCCCGCCCTCGGCGTGCTCGGTGACGCCGCGCTGCACCGCCTCGGCCTCGGCATTGCGGAAGAAGTAGCGCTCGAACAGCAGCTCGAAGACGCGGCGGTCGTCCTGGGACTTGGCGATCGTCGCCGCCAGCGCCTCGCGGAAGTCCTCGCGCGAGGTCCACTCGACCTCGCTCAGCGCCGCGAAGGCGTCGAGCATCTCCGAGGTGCCGACCGCCACCCCCTCGCCGCGCAGCTCCTCGCAGAAGCCGAGCAGCTTCGCCGGCAGCCCCGGCGGCCCGGCGTCAGCTCTCGGTCCGTAGGGGGTCGGCAAGTCTCACCCCGACCCGCTCGGCGACCAGGTTGATGTCGGTGCGGTGCTTGACGATGATCGACATCGACCGGGCGAAGGTCTCGCGGTCGATGTCCTCGGCGCCCATCAGCAGCAGCGTCCGCGCCCAGTCGATCGACTCGGCGATCGAGGGCGGCTTCTTCAGGTCGAGGTCGCGGACCATGCGGATCACCTCGACCAGGCGGCGCGCCAGCGTCTCGTCGAGCTCGGGCGCGTGGAGGCGGACGATCTCCATCTCCCGCTCCAGCTCGGGGTAGTCGAGCCAGAGGTAGAGGCAGCGGCGCTTCAGCGCCTCGGTCAGCTCGCGCGAGTCGTTCGAGGTGAGGACGACGATCGGCATCGTCTTCGCCTCGATCCGGCCCAGCTCGGGGATCGTGATCTGGAAATCGGAGAGCAACTCGAGCAGCATCGCCTCGAACTCCTGGTCGGTCTTGTCGATCTCGTCGATCAGCAGCACCACCGGCTCGGGGCTGGCGATCGCCTGCATCAGCGGCCGCTCGAGCAGGAATTCGGCGCTGAAGATGTCGTCCTGGACGTCGTCCCAGCCGGCCTCGCCGCCCGCCTGGATCCGCAGCAGCTGCTTGCGGTAATTCCACTCGTACATCGCCTTCGCCTCGTCGAGGCCCTCGTAGCACTGCAGCCGCACCAGCTCGCGGCCGGTCGCCCGGGAGAGCGCCTTCGCCAGCTCGGTCTTGCCGACCCCCGCCGGCCCCTCGACCAGGACCGGCTTGCCCAGCTCCTGGGCGAGGAAGGAGACCAGCGCCGCGGGCTCGTCGGCGAGGTAGCCGACCCCGGCCAGCGCCTCCTTGACCTCTGCGACCGACCCGTTCGCCATCGGGCGATGATAATCACGCGCGTGCTCGACCTCGCCCTGCCGCTCGCCGCGCTGCTTCCCCACAGCCCGACGCCCTACATCGCCCTGATGCTGGCCGGCTTCGCCGTCGGCATCCTCGGCCACCTCGCCGGGGCCCGCTGGCTGGTCGCCGCCGGGGTCGTCCTGATCGCCCTCGGCGCCCTGCTGCTGCCCCTGGTCGCCAACGTCACCACCCAGAACAAGCCCGCCCCGATAGAAGAATCGCGCGGCGACTCAGGGTGACAAGAGCCGCCGATCGCTCTCGGCAGCCCAAACCCGGGGATAAAATGCTCATAGGTTCAAGAGCATTCAGAGAGGGTGATGGTGGGAACGAACTCGAGGCGGGGGCTCCTGGCGCTGGCGACGGTGCTCATGGGTCTAGCCGGCATCGTCGGCTGCGGCGGAGGCGCAGCCGCTGAAAGCACCCCCAGGGCCGAGCTCGAAAGCGCCGGTCTCGCCGGAGTGCACAGCGGCGAAATCGAAACCTTCCTCAAGATCGAGACGCACAAGCCCGGCGAACTTCGCACGAGCGGAGGTGAAATATCGGACATGCGGATCGTCGGCAGCTTCATCGGGGCCGGAACGGAAAACCCGCCGCAGTTCGACGTGGGGATCGAATCCTCGGGCCTGCTCGGCGGCCGCCAACTGAAATACAGCGGCGGCCTCTCGCTGCTGAAGGATCTCGCGGTCGTCTACCTCGCTCCGAACACCTACCAGCCCGACAAGGCGACGTTCGAAGAACTGAAGGCGAAGTACCGGGCGGCGCAGAAGCCCGGGGAGGCGGGCAACGCGATGGCCTGCTTCGAAGCCGCGGAAGGGATCGACGCCCTCGGCCTGATCGAAGGCCTGAAGAACCTGGGCCGGCAAAAGGACCGCTACGGGAGTGCCTCGACCTATTTCGGCGGCAGCCTCGACATCCCGGCGGCATTCGAAGCGCTGATCGGGGTGATGGAAGACCCCTTCTGCCGCGCGCAGCTGGAAGCCCTGGGAATGCCGCCCGTGACCGAACTCAAAGCGCTGAAGGGCAGAATCAGGGGGCCGGTCGAAGCGGTCGTGGCGGTCGACGACCGAGGCATCTTCAGGGAAGTCATCCTGGACGGAAAAGGCAGGGGGATGACGCCCGGCTGGCATCAGCTGGACAAGAAGACGAGCCTGGAAGCGGAATTCCGCTTCCGCCTCTGGAAGCCCGACGAAGTGGAGGAACTGCCACTCCCCAGCGGATCGACCCCCTTCCGGTCCCTGCTGAGGCAGTTCGGCACCGACCGCGGCGCCCTCAGGGCGGCCGACGGCAACGAGTTGGTGCTGGGCTTCCTCGAAGCCCTCGGGCAGGGCCTGAGCGGGCAGAACGAGAGGTGAGGAGCGATGCTTCGCCGTGTCAGCCGCGTGAACGAGGTCACCGAACTGCCCCCCTGCACCGGCGAAAAGCCGATCAGCGCCCTTTTCCACGGGCTCGGCTTCGACCCGCTGCGGGCGATCGAAGCCGGAGCGCCCGGCCTCGGGGGCCTGCTCAAGGGGATTGACGGCTAGGAGCTTGCCTAGAATCCCTGGCCGGTCCTGTTCTCTTTCGATCACGAGGAGCCCCATCTCTTGAGCCGTTTCCGAATTCTCGCGCTGTTCGCGACCCTGTTCGCCCTCGCCGGCGTTCTCGCCGCTTGCGGCGGCGGCAGCAGCACCAGCAGCAACGAGGACCCGAACAAGGTCGTCGAAGAAGCCAGCCTCGAAGGCGTGAAGAGCGGCGAGCTCGAAATGTCGATTCACGTCAAGGCCGAAGGCAAGGAAGGCGGCGAATTCGACGTCAACCTGTCCGGGCCGTTCGAAGCCGGGGCGAAGAACGAACTTCCGCAGGTCGAAATGACGGCGGGCGTGAACGGCTCCGCCCAGGGCGAAAAGGTCGACTTCGAAGGCAAGCTGACGATGCTCACCGACCGGGCCTTCGTCGAATACGAAGGGACCCCCTACGAAGTCGATCCGACCACCTTCGGCTTCCTCAAGTCGAGCTTCGAACAGGCCCAGCAGGAAGGCGGCAACGAAGCCGGCGTGACGGCCTGCCAGAAGGCGGCGGAAGGGATCAAGTTCACCCAGTTCGTCCAGAACCTCGAAAACGAAGGCTCCGAAGACGTCGGCGGCACCTCGGCCACGAAGATCAGCGGCGACCTCAAGGTCTCGAGCGCGATCGACGCGGTGATCCAGCTGACCGAAAACGCGGCCTGCAGCTCGCAGCTCGAAGCCGCCGGGCCGCTGCCGCTGAATCAGCTGGAAGAAGCCAAGGGCGAACTCTCGAAGGCGATCACCAAGTCGCACGTCGAAATGGCCGTCGGCGACGACCACATCGTCCGCAAGTTCGCGGTTGAACTGGGGGTCGAACCGCCGGGGACGAAGGGCGAAAAGGTCGAACTGGAACTCGAAGTCAGCCTCAGCGCGGTCAACGAAGAGCAGAGCTTCGAATCGCCCGCGAACGCGAAGCCGATCGAAGCGCTGTTCCAGAAGCTCGGGATCAACCCGCTGGAACTGCTCGAAGGGGCCAGCGGCGGAGGCGGTCTCGGCGGCCTGCTCGAAGGCGTCACCGGTGGCTCGACGGGGGGCTCCTCGGAAGGCTCGGGCTCGTCGATGAACGCGAAGAAGGCGCAGGAATACGCTCAGTGCCTGCAGGGGGCGAAGAGCGCCGCCGACCTGCAGAAGTGCAACAAGCTGGTCGAATAGTTGAGCAGTTGACGCAGCCGTGAACCGGGCAGGGCCTCGCCTTGACGCGTCCTTCCTGCGGACGCCGATGGGCTGGCCCTACCTGCTGGCGCCCCTGATCCCGGTCGCGGTCGCCCTCGACCTGCTGGGGGCGCCGGCCACGGCGGTCTTTGCCACCTCGGCCCTGGGGATCGTCCCCACCGCGGCGCTGATGGGGCGGGCGACCGAGGAGCTGGCGGCGCGCTCGGGGCCGGGCATCGGCGGCCTCCTCAACGTCACCTTCGGCAACGCGCCCGAGCTGATCATCGCCCTCTTCGCTCTCGGCCAGGGCCTGCAGGAGGTGGTCAAGGCCTCGATCGTCGGCTCGATCGTCGGCAACATGCTGCTGGTGCTCGGCGCGGCGATGCTGGCGGGCGGGATCGGCCGCGAGAAGCAGCACTTCAACCGCGTCAGCGCCAGCATCCAGACGACGATGCTGATGCTCGCCGGCGCGGCGCTGATCATGCCGGCGATCTTCGAGCTGGTCGAGGGGCAGGGGCTGCCGTCTCCCGGGTCGGAATCGGTCCACTACGGCGGCACCGTCGAGCACCTCTCCCTGGCGGTGGCGATCGTCCTCCTCGTCACCTACGTGGTCGGGCTCTTCTTTTCGCTGAAGACGCACCGCGACCTCTTCAACCCCGAGTACGAGGACGAGGACAGCTGGGGCTGGTCGACCCGCACCTCGGTGATCGTGCTCGCGGTGGCAGGCGTGCTCGTCGGGGTGATGTCGGAGGTGCTGGTCGGCTCGATCACCGAAGCCTCGGAATCGATCGGGCTATCCGAGTTCTTCATCGGGGTGATCGTGGTCGCGATCGTCGGCAACGCGGCCGAGCACTGGGTCGCGGTGCTGGTCGCGACCAAGGACAAGATGGACCTGGCGGTCAACATCGCTGTCGGCTCCAGCGCCCAGGTGGCGCTCTTCGTCGCCCCGGCGCTGGTCATCGCCTCCTTCTTCATCGGCTCCTACCCCCTCGCCCTCGTCTTCAACGGCTTCGAGCTGGGGGCGATCCTGCTCGCGGTCCTGATCGGCAACCACGTCACCGCCGACGGCGAGTCGACCTGGTTCGAGGGCGTTCAGCTCCTTGCCGTCTACTTCGTCTTCGGACTCGCGTTCTACTTCGCGTGAGGCGGGTCCGGGGGGACTCGCCTGCGCAATTTAGGTGGAGGCTTGGCGAGTCCCCCCGGACCCGCCAAGCGCCCGGATAGCCTGCGGCGATGGAGGCGCCTCTTCTGCTTCTCAGCTTTGCGGTGGTGCTGGCCGGGGCCTTGTTGTTCACCAACGCGGTCGAGTGGATCGGACACAAGCTCGAGGTGGGGGTGGGGGCGGTCGGCAGCATCCTCGCCGCGGTCGGAACGGCGATGCCGGAGACGCTGATTGCGGTCGTCGCCCTGCTGGGGGTCGAAGCCGGCTCCGAAGACGTCGCGGTGGGGGCGATCGTCGGCGCCCCGTTCCTGCTCGGGACCCTGGCGATGGGCCTGGTCGGCCTCTTCGCCTACCTCTATCGGGACAAGCGGGACCAGGGATTGCAGCTGAACGTCCACCGCGAGACGCTCGAGCGCGACCTCCTCTTCTTCCTCGTCCTTTTCGCGATTGCCGGAGCGCTCGCCTGGGGGCCGCCGGCGCCGCTGCGGATCGCGGTCGGCATCGTCTTCCTCCTCGCCTACGTCGGCTACATCGCCCTGACGCTGAGGGGTGGCGGGGAGGTGCAGAGCGAAGAGTCCCTCAACCCGCTGATCTTCGAGCGGCGCGGCGAGCGGCGCGAAGACCCGTCGATGCTGCTCTGCGTCCTGCAGCTCCTAGTCGGCCTGGGAGCGATGGTCGGCGGCGCCCACCTCTTCGTCGAGGAGCTGCTCAACCTCGCCGAGAGCATCGGCGCCGAGCCGCTGGTGCTGGCGCTGATCCTGGCGCCGCTGGCGACCGAGCTGCCGGAGAAGGTCAACAGCTTCTTCTGGGTGCGGGAAGGCAAGGACGCGCTCGCCCTCGGCAACATCACGGGAGCGATGGTCTTCCAGGCGATGATCCCGGTGGGGATCGGCCTGATCTTCACCAGCTGGGAGCTGAACTGGCACGCGGTTCTCTCGATCGGCCTCGGCCTCGCCGGCGGCCTGCTGGCCTACGAGAGCCTGCACCTCGGCCGCCGCTTCAAGCTGCCCGCGGTGATCGGCTGGTTCGTCCTCTATGCGGGCTTCATCGTCGCGGTGGTCGTCAGCGCCTGATCAAGCAGAAGCGAGCTCGCCCAGCGCCTTCAGCACCAGATCGTCGTGCTTTTTCGGCTGCACCTTCGGGAGCACCTTCGCAATCCTCCCGTCCGGGCCGACGATGTAGGTGTTGCGCAGCACCCCCATGTATTTCTTGCCGTACATCGACTTCTCGCCCCAGGCGCCGTACTTCTCGGCGACCGCGTGGTCGGAGTCGGCGAGGAGGGTGAAGCCAAAGCCGTACTTGCCGGCGAACTTGTCGATCGCCCCGACCTCGTCGGGCGAGATCCCGATCACCCGCGCCCCGGCTTTCGCGTAGTCGGAACCCCGGTCGCGAACGCCGCAGGCCTGGGTCGTGCAGCCGGGAGTGTCGGCGCGGGGGTAAAAAAACAGTACGAGAGTCTGATCTGAGACATCCGAGAGCTTGACGAGACCCCCGTTCTGGTCCGACAGCTCGAAGTCGGGGGCCTTATCGCCGGGCTTGAGCACAGGCTGCTAGCGGCGGCGCGCCGGCTCGGTCAGGCGCAGCTTGTCGAGCGGTACCACGACGATCCGATCGAGAATCGGCTCCAAGGGCAGGGAGGTCAACTCGACCATCACGTGGTCGGTGTCGAGCACGTCGATGATGCCGCCTCGAGCTCCTGCGGGTGCGCCTTCCACCGGCTCGCGCAGTTCGATCAGGCCGCCGACTGCGATCTCACGAGTTGCTGCCATAGACCCGATTGTAGGCGGTGGGGTAGGCGGTGACCAATCGCGGCGCTGCACCGGGCTCGGCGTAGTGCCAGGCGCTGACCACTGGTGCCGTCCGCTCGCCGATGGTCAGAACTACCCTGACGCCGCAGGTGACGCCGCCCGTGTCGAGCGAGCGGACGGTGTCGATCGCGGCCTCGCGCACGACCTCTTTCAGGGCTTCCAGGGTGAAGCTCGGCGCCTTGTCGCCCTTTGCGAGGACGGCCTACTCCTCGTCCTCGTCCAGCGGGACGACCTGCGGGCGCTCTTCGGCCTCTTCGAGGTCGTCGTCGCTCTCTTCGAGCTCGTCCGCGGCGATGGAGCCCCCCTGGTTGCGGGTCTCGAAGGCCTCCAGCGCGGAGTCGCGGCCTTCCTCGTCGACCGGGACGTCGTCGGAGACGCGGACCCACTCGGCGCCTTCGTAGCCCTCGAGGTTGTTGAAGACCTCCTGGTCGACCGAGGCGGAGTCGTCGACGACGACCACGACCTCGCTCTGGGGGTTGAAGTAGGTCCCCGGCTGGTTCAGCATCTCCTCGACCTCGTAGAGGTTCTCCTCGCGGGCTGCCATCAACCCGATCCTATGAAATCGGCCAGTTGCCGCTCGAGCTCCGCCTCGATGTCGAGCGGCTCCCGTCCTTCGCGCATCCGCCGTTCGTTGCGGGCGACAACGAGCTGGCGCACCTCGGCCCGCAGGTCGGCGTCCATCGTCGCGGCTCCGCGGGGCCGGTCGGCGGCGGCCAGTAGACGCTCGGCCTCCGCCTCGACGTCGAGCGGCGCCTCGCCTCGCCGCCGCCGGCGCTCCGATTTCGCCTCCAGCATCTGCCGTACCTCAGCAGCCTGGATGGCCGGATCGACCTGTGCGGCCGGGTCTCCCGCGGCGCTCTTGCGCGGCCGCTCGTCGAGGATCGCGAACGGACCGCCGCCCATCGTCTCCCAGCCGCCGCCGACCCGCTTCAGCAAGACGCCGATGAGAGGCGCCGCGATGCCGGTGAAGGCGAGCAGGGCCCCGCCTTTCTGCAGCGCGGTCATGGCTATGGGAAGGGTCATGGCCCAAGGTTACGGATCGGCTTGTGAACCGGCGCGTTCGGCGATTCTCCTTGCCTCCCGCCCGGTCCGCTAACCTTGAGGACCGGTTGACTGACCAGTCAATCGGTGGAACGTCAGGCCATCGCCGGCGCTCCCGCTGACTTCAGAAGAACCCGAAGAAAAAGGAGCACCGACCGGTGGTCGACTTCACCCTCACCGATGAGCAGAAGGATCTGCGCGAACTGGCCCACAGCTTCGCCGAGAAAGACATGCGCAACGTCGCCTGGGAGTACGACAAGGACGGCACCTGGCCGCAGGACGTGATCGAGAAGGCCTGGGAGGTCGGCTTGATGAACACCCACGTCCCCGAGGCCTACGGCGGTCCCGGCCTCGACTACCTCTCCGGCTGCCTGATCGAGGAGGAGTTCGGCTGGGGCTGCTCCGGGATCGGCACCTCGCTGGCGGCCAACGGCCTCGCCTCCGCCCCGATCACGCTCGGCGGCTCCGAGGAGACGAAGAAGAAGTACCTGGGGATGCTGACCGAAGCCCCCAAGCTCTGCTCCTTCGGGCTGACCGAGCCCGACGCCGGCTCCGACGTCTCGGGGATGAAGACCAAGGCTGAGAAGAAGGGCGACAAGTACGTCCTCTCCGGCTCCAAGTGCTTCATCACCAACGGCACCTACGCCGACTACTTCACGGTCTTCGCCAAGACCGACCCCGAGGCCGGCCATCGCGGCATCAGCGCCTTCGTCGTCGACGCCGACCTCCCCGGGGTCTCCGTTGACAAGAAGGAGGACAAGATGGGTCAGCGGGCCTCCAACACCGCGACCATCTCCTTCGACGAAGTCGAGGTCCCGGCCGAGAACCTCCTGGCCGAGGAAAACAAGGGCTTCAAACTGGCGATGATGACCCTCGACCGGACCCGTCCCGGCGTCTCGGCGATGGCGGTGGGGATCGCCCGCGCCGCGCTCGAGTTCGCGACCGACTACTCGAAAGAACGGGTCCAGTTCGGCGTCCCGATCGCGATGCACCAGGCGATCCAGTTCATGATCGCCGACATGGCGACCAAGGTCGAGGCGGCCCGCCTGCTGGTCTGGAACTCGGCCTTCCTGCTCGACCAGGGGGTCCGCAACTCGAAGGTCTCCTCGATGGCCAAGCGCTTCGCCGCCGACTCGGCGATGGAGGTCACCACCGACGCCGTCCAGGTCTACGGCGGCTACGGCTTCATCAAGGAGTACCCGGTCGAGAAACTGATGCGGGACTCGAAGATCATGCAGCTCTACGAGGGCACCAGCCAGATCCAGCGCCTGGTGATCGCCAAAGAAGTGCTGCTGCCGCGGCAGGAAACCGCCGCGCCCGAGGCGCAGGCCCAGGCCTCCGAGCAGTCCCAGTCCGAGCAGGCCGCCGCGACGGTCTGACCCCGCACCGGGGCGTTCCCCGGCGCACAGAGGGTCCAAGAGCCGCCGGCCGCCGGGCCGGCGGCGTTCGGCGCATAAAGCGGCCTTTCGCGCAAACGAGGGGGAGAACAGGCAGCGCGGTTGAGCTTAGGCCTCTAATGGAGGCTCAAGCTCAACCACGGCGGGGCGGGGGACGGTCGCGGCAGGTCGAACTGGCCGGGCTCGCAAATCGACAGCACGGTGTTGTCTCTGTGGGACAACTGCATGCGCTGGGATTTTCGAAGAGCTCGATTGAGAAAGCGGTTGCCGCCGGTCGACTGCATTCGCTGGATCGCGGCGTCTACGCGGTGGGGCACACGCGGCTCGACCAGTACGGGCAGTGCTTCGCGGCGGTATTTGCCGGCGGGCCGGGAGCGGTGCTCAGCCACCACTCTGCCGCGTGGCTGCACGGGCTGGCGCGGTGGAGCCCGCGGCCATTTCACGTCACCGGACCCGTGGCGCGGCGTCGACGGCTTCCGGTCCGGATCCACCGGGCGCGGCGGCTCGACGAAGTGGATTGGGAATTCGTGGACGCGATCCCGGTGAGCTCAGTGGCGCGGACGCTGCTCGATCTCGCTGCGGCCGTGAAATTCGATTGGCTGGAGAAGATGGTCGAGAAGGCCGAAGACCTCGAGTGTCTCGACCTGAGGCAGATCGAAGACCTGCTGGCGCGGACCGCAGGGCACCATGGTCACGGGCGCCTGCGGCGGGCGATCGCCCTCTACCGGCCGACCAGCTTCACTCGGTCCTCTTTGGAGCGGCGGTTCCTGGAGCTGTGGATGGCGACGGGCCGGCCGCAGCCTCACGCCAACTACGTCGAGGAGGGATTCGAGCTCGACTGCTATTGGCCGGAGTACCGATTCACGGTCGAACTCGACGTCTATGAGACGCACGGCAGCCGCGCCGCTTTCGAGCGTGACCGCAAGCGCGAGGAGGATCTCCTGCTGGCGGGAATCGAGACGACCAGGGTCACCGGGCCGCGGCTGGAACGCGAACCGGACGAAGTGATCCGCCGGGTGGCGCGCCTCCTGGAGCAGCGAGGGATGCGCCTCTAGGAGGTCCGGCGCCGGCCGGAGCCGCTCAGCGCGCCGGTGCCTTGTCGCGCTGCTTGGAGGCCTTGAGGCGCTTGATTTTGTCGAGCTCGACCTTGCGCAGGCGGATCGCGTCGGGGGTGATTTCGGCGCACTCGTCCTCGCGCACGAACTCCAGCGACGCTTCGAGCGAGAGGCGCACAGGCGGCGCCAGCCGCTCCAGGACGTCGGCGCTCGCGGCCCGCATGTTGGTCTGCTGTTTGGCCTTGGTCGGGTTGACGTCGAGGTCCTCGGAGCGCGAGTTCTCGCCGACGATCATCCCCTCGTAGACCTCCTCGCCGGAGCCGACGAAGAGCTTGCCGCGGTCCTGCAGGCTCATCAGCGAGTAGCCGGCCGTCTGGCCGCGGCGATCGGCGACCAGCGACCCGGTCTGGCGCGTGCGCAGCTCGCCGGCCCACGGCTCCCAGCGGTCGAAGACGTGGTGCATCAGGCCGCTGCCGCGGGTCACCGTCAAAAACTCGGTGCGGAAGCCGATCAGCCCCCGCGCCGGCACCAGGTACTCCATCCGCACCCAGCCGGTCGAGTGGTTGACCATCTGCTCGAGCCGGCCCTTGCGCGCCGCCAGCATCTGGGTGACGTCGCCGACGTGCTCCTCGGGAACGTCGATCGCCAGGCGCTCGACCGGCTCGTGCGTCTGCCCTTCGATCTCCCGCGTCACCACCTGTGGCTGCCCGGCGGTCAGCTCGTAGCCCTCGCGGCGCATGATCTCCAGCAGCACGACCAGCTGCAGCTCGCCGCGGCCCTGGACCTCCCAGGCGTCGGGCCGCTCGGTGTCCCTGACCCGCAGCGAGACGTTGCCGACCAGCTCGGCCTCGAGACGGGAGAGGATCTGCCGGGCGGTCAGCTTGTCGCCGCCCTGCGTCCCGGCCAGGGGCGAGGTGTTGATCCCGATCACGACCGAGAGCGAGGGCTCGTCGACGGTGATCACCGGCAGCGGCCGCGGGTCGTCGGGGTCGGCGAGGGTCTCGCCGATCGTCACCTCTTCGAGGCCGGCGACGGCGATGATTTCGCCCGGGCCGGCCTCCTCGGCGGCGACCCGCTCGAGGCCCTCGGTCACGTAGAGCTCGCTGACCGCCGCCCGCTGGACGCTGCCGTCGGCGCGGCACCAGGCGATCTGCTGGCCGGCGCGGATCGTCCCCTGATGGACGCGGCAGATCGCCAGCCGCCCGACGTAGGGCGAGGCGTCGAGATTGGTCACGTGCGCCTGCAGCGGCGCCTCCGGATCGAACTGCGGCGGCGGGATCTTCTCCAGCATCAGGTCGAGCAGCGGCGTCAGGTCCTTGCCCTCGACCCCCTCATCCAGCGCCGCCCAGCCTGCCTTGGCGTTGGTGTAGACGATCGGGAAGTCGATCTGCTCGGAGTCGGCGTCGAGGTCCATGAAGAGCTCGTAGACCTCGTCGACCACCTCGGCGATCCGCGCGTCGGGCCGGTCGACCTTGTTGACCACGAGGACGATCGGCAGCTTGCGCTCCAGCGCCTTGCGCAGGACGAAGCGGGTCTGCGGCAGCGGCCCCTCGGATGCGTCGACCAGCAGCAGCGCCCCGTCAACCATCGTCAGCGCCCGCTCGACCTCGCCGCCGAAATCGGCGTGGCCGGGCGTGTCGACGATGTTGAACTTGACGTCGCCGCGGGTGACCGCCGTGTTCTTGGCGAGGATCGTGATTCCCTTCTCGCGCTCGAGGTCCATCGAGTCCATCACCCGCTCGGCGACCTCCTGGCCCTTGCGGAAGGTGCCGGTCTGCCAGAGCATCGCGTCCACCAGAGTCGTCTTGCCGTGATCGACATGGGCGATGATCGCGACGTTGCGCAGATTGTCTCGAGTGCTGTTCATTTGCGAGGTGGAGAGTAGGGGACGCGGCGCCCCGGCCGCAGACAAGACGAAGCCCGCCGAATGGCGGGCTTCGGAACAGCGAAGAGCTTTCAGCGGAACTACTGCTGCTGAACGCTCGCGGCGGCCGGGCCTTTGGGGCCTTCTTCGGACTCGTACGACACTTTTGCGCCCTCGGTCAGGGACTTGAAGCCCTCGCCGAGAATCGCGCTGTGATGAACGAAGACGTCCTTCGAGCCGTCGTCGGGCGTAATGAACCCGTAGCCCTTGTCGTCGCTGAACCACTTGACAGTTCCAGTAGGCATGCATTGCCTCCACTTCATGTGCTGCGAACGCGGAGGATGCAAAAGCAACGACTGCGAGCGCTACGCACAACTTTCGCCGGTATCTACCGGCCCAACTGAACGGGACCGTAGCAGGAACATGCGGCGACTAGGTTGCGAGGCCGTTATTGAGTTGCGTTCCCCCTCCTGCCGATAATCAGCGAAGCGGATGAAGCGGATGGCAAGTTTGAGCAGCAAGGTGGGAGGGTCGTTGGCGCTTGCCGCCATCGCCGGGACCCTGCTCCCGGTGGCCGCGATCGCCGTCGCCCCGTTCGCCAAGCAGCCAGGGCCCCTTTCGCCGGTGCTGGCCGAGTTGGCCAAGACCTCAATGCGCAACCAGACCGCGAGGCAACAGGCGCGGCTCCTCGGCTTCGCCCCCACCGGGCCAGGGAGCCTGGTCAGGCGAGGAGAGCGCGTCCTGGTCCGGGTTCGCTTCGATCACGGAGCAATCGCGAGCGTCGACGCGGTGCGGAGGTCGGGCGGAGAGATCCTCGTCGCGAGCCGCCGGTACCAATCGGCCACGGTGGCTGTTACTCCCGCTGATCTGCGCTCCCTGGCCGCTGTCGGCACGGTTGCTTCGGTGACCCCGGTTCGGGAGCCGATGACGTTCGCCAGCTGCCTCGGTGGGTCGGTGATCTCTGAGGGCGTTGCTCAGCTGCACGCCGACGAAGCCCGGGAAAGCTTTGGAGTCGAAGGCCTCGGTACCACGGTCGGAGTTCTCTCCGATTCCTACGATCAGGCCACCGAAGCCGCCACCGGCGGCCCGATCGCCACCCATGCCGCGGAAGACGTGCAGACCGCCGACCTGCCCGGCGCCGCGAACCCGTGCACCGGCCAGACGCTGCCGGTGAACGTTCTCCAGGATCTGGCGGGAGAAGGGGAGGACGAGGGCCGGGGGATGCTGCAGATCGTCCATGACATGGCGCCGAAGGCAGCACTTTCCTTCGCCACCGCCTTCGAAAGCGAAGAAACCTTCGCTGAAAACATCGAAAGCCTGGCGCTTGCCGGGGCGAAGGTGATAGTCGACGACGTCGGCTACTTCGAAGAGCCGATGTTCCAGGACGGTCCGATCGCCGATGCGATCGCCAAAGTCACCAGCAGCGACGGCGTTAGCTACCTCTCAGCGGCTGGCAACGACAATCTCTTCGACGGGGAAGGCAACGAAATCGCCTCCTGGGAAGCGCCGGAATTCCGCGACTCGGGGGGCTGCCCGGCGGGAGTCGTCGCCCTCGGCTCCGAATACCGGCCCTCCCACTGCCTCGATTTCAATCCCGGCTCCGGGACCGATCGGACGGACGCGATCGAAGTCGAACCCGAAGAACTCCTCACCATCGACCTGCAGTGGGCGGAACCATGGGAAGCGGTCGAAAGCGACCTCGACGCCTTCCTCCTCAACGCCGGCGGCGGAGTGATCGCCGGCTCGACCGAAGACAACCTCTCCACGCAGCGGCCGGTGGAGATTGTCCAGTGGGAAAACGAAAGCAGCTCGACCAAGACCGTGCAACTGGCGATCAACCGTTACTCGGGTTCCGGGGCCCGCCTCAAGTTCATCCTCCTGGAGAACGGCGGGGGAGTCAGCGGGGTCGAGTACCGGCGCTCGGCCGGCGGCGACGTGGTCGGTCCCTCGATCTACGGCCACGCCGGTTCGGCGGATGCGATCGCGGTCGGAGCGGTGCCGTACACCAACAGCGGCAAACCCGAGCCCTACTCTTCGCGCGGGCCGGTCACCCACTACTTCGGGCCGGTCAACGGAACCGATCCGGCGAATCCGCTCCCTGCAGCGGAAGTTCTCTCCAAGCCCGACGTCGCGGCGACCGACTGCGGCGGCACCACCTTCTTCGCCTTCTTCAGCACCGAGTGGCACTTCTGCGGAACCTCGGCGGCGGCGCCCCACGCGGCCGGGGCGGTGGCGCTGATGAAGGAGGCGGAACCGCTGGCCGGCCCCGCCGCACTGCGCGAAGCGCTGGTCGGGACCGCGTCGCCGGTGGGTAGCTTCGGTTCCTGCGCGGTCGGCGGCGGGCTGGTCGATGCCCAGCGGGCTGTCGAAGCGATCGATGGCGAAACCTCGGCGGTCCAGCCCGGGCCCTGCGAACCGCCGGAAGGAGAAGAACTTCCGGAACAGCCCGAAGAAGGGGAAGGGGAAGGGGAAGGCGGGCCCACGCCATCCTCGCCGCCCGCGGCCACGGTCCCGGGCCCCACCTCGGCTGGATCCGCGAGTCCCGCCACTCCCATCACCCGCATCCTCAAGCACCCGCGCAGGGTCGTCGGCACGCATCGGCGTCGGGCTCGCGTCGTCTTCCGCTTCGGCTCCGATCAGGCCGGCGCCTCGTTCCGCTGCCGGATCGACCGCGGCCGCTGGCACCGATGCCGGCCGCGGCTGGTGCTGCGCTTCCGGCTCGGGCGGCACGTGGTCCGGGTCAAGGCCGTCAGCTCAGCCGGCCTTGCCGACCCGACTCCCGCGGTCTTCCGGTTCCGGGTCAAGCGGCGTCGCTGAGGGGGCGGTCGGACTCCTCCGCGATTGTCGCCGCGCGGCCCAGTGGCCGATGCCGAGCAACGCCAGCAGCGCAAAGGCGCTGCCGAAGACCAGCGGGTCGGTCAGCGAGAGGCCCTCGAGCCGGGTGCCGAAGTAGACGGCGATCGCAGTGATCGGGAGGTAGCCGAGGCCGGTCGTCCAGGCGAAGCGCCAGGCGGGGACCCGCGCGGCCCCCGCCGCGTAGGAGACGATGCTGAAGGGAAGGATCGGGACCAGCCGCATGGCGATCAGCAGCGAGGGGCCGCCGCGCTCGATCGCGCGCTCCACGCGCTCGAAGCGCTCCTCTCCCAGCCAGCGGTCCAGCAGAGGCCGCGCGACGTGGCGCCCGACGGCCCAGCAGATCAGGCCGGAGAGGATCCAGCCCAGCGTCATCAGCGCCAGCGCCGGGAAGAACCCGTAGGCGAAGCCGGCCGCGGCGTCGACGATCTCGGCCGGATAGAAGACGACCGAGTGGAGGAGGGTGAGGGCCAGGATCAACAGCGGCCCGGCGACGCCGAGGCGGTCGATCTGGCGGCGGACCTCGGCGTTGTCGCCTCGCAAGGCCGCCGAGACGGCTTCGTGCAGGGGGTCGATCGCCAGGGTCAGGACCGCCAGGACGGCGATCCCGGCGACGGTTATCCCGATCTCTGCCCACGGCAGGCGGCTCTTCGGCACCCGCCTAGGCTAGATGCGTCTCAGCCGCGCAGCCGCGCTGCCAGGCCGGAGTGGCGGCCGCCGCTGTCGTCGCGGCGCACGGCGCTCGCCAGCACCGCTCGGTCGCCGATCAGGACGCAGCTGCTGCGGGCGCGGGTGATCGCGGTGTAGAGGAGCGGCCGGTTGAGCATCCGCGAGTGGGACCGGTGGCAGACGCCGACCACCACCGGGACCTCGCAGCCCTGCGCCTTGTGGACCGAGATCGCGTAGGCGAGGCGGAGGTCGTCGGCGTCGCGGTAGGGGATGACACGGGAGCCGCCGTCGTCGGCTTCGACCGTGATCGTCTTCTTCTCGCGGCTGTCCGCGCGGAGGAAGACGATCGAGCCGTTCATCAGTTCCAGCTCGTGGGAGTTGCGCGTCTGGATCAGCCGGTCGCCGATTCGGAAGCGGCCGTGCAGCGCCGGCTCCCCCTCCGGGTTGAGCTCCTTCTGGAGGCTCTCGTTCAGCCGGTCGATCCCGATCGGCCCTTTGTACATCGGTGCCAGCACCTGCACCTCGCGGACCGGGTCGACGCCGAAGCTCTCCGGCGCCCGCTCGGCCACCACCTCGACCACCGTCTCCAGCGCCCGCCCCGGCCCCACCCGGTCGATGAAGAAGAAGTCCCGTTCCTGGTCGTCCTCGGGCTCGAGGTGCGGGGGCCGGCCCTGGTTGATCGCGTGGGCGGCGGTGGTGATCATCGACCGCGCCGCCTGGCGGAAGATCTGCGTCAGCCGCACCACCGGCACCGCCTCGGAGGCGATCAGGTCCTCGAACGGCTTCCCCGCTCCGATCGGCGGCAGCTGGTCGGCGTCGCCGACGAAGACGACGTGGGTCGTCTCGGCCACTCCCTCGAGCAGCACCTCGATCAGCTGCAGATTGAGCATCGAGGACTCGTCGACGATCAGGAGGTCGACGGGCAGCGGATGGCCGGCGTGGAAGCCGGGCTCCTGTCCCGGGACCCATTCGAGCAGGCCGTGGATCGTCTTCGCCTCGTGCTCCGTGGTCTCGCTGAGCCGCCGGGCCGCTCGGCCGGTGGGGGCGCAGAGGGCGATCGTCGCCTTCGCCGCCTCGGCCTCGGCGACGACCCCCTTCGTGCAGCGCGTCTTTCCCACCCCCGGGCCGCCGGTGAGGACCGAGATCCGCGATTCGAAGGCCGCCCTCACCGCCGCCCACTGCTCGTCGGTGAACTCCTCCGGCAGGTCGTCCGGCGGTTCCTCGCTCGGCTCGTGGTCGAGGTGGGGAGGGGCGGTGGCGCGCCGCAGCAGCGTCGCGGCGACGGCCTGCTCCCGCTCCAGGGTCCGCCTGCGGTAGACGCGGCCGTCGTCGTCGACGAGCCCCGGCGCCCGCAGCAGGACCGCGGGGTCGGCGGGAAACCCGGTCAGCTTCCGCGTCCGCTCGGTGAGGGCGTCGAGCGGCAGGAAGCTGTTGCCCTGCTGCTCGGCCTCCTTCAGCGCGTACACGGCGGCGGCCTGGGCGCGCTCATCCGACTCCGGCGCCATGTCGACGGCGAGGGCGATCCTGTCGGCGCGGGCGAAGCCGACCCCCGACACCTCGGTCAGCCGGTAGGGGTTCTGCTGGAGGATCGCCAGCGCCTCCCCCTCGAAGCGGTCGTGGATCGCGACCGCCAGGTGGGCGAGGCCGTGCGGGGCCAACTGCACATGAAGGTCGCGGATCGCCCGGCTCTCGTGCCAGGCCTCGGCGGCGTCCGCCGCCTGCTCCGCGCTGACGCCTCGGAGGGATCCGAACGCCTCTTCGGGGTCGGCGGCGATCGCCCGCAGCACCGCCTCTCCGTGCTCCTCGACCAGCCTCTCGGCCCGCGCCTCGCCGATGTGGGGGAGGGTCGTCAGGTAGGCGATCTGCCCCTCGCGATCGGTGGGGTCGACCGGCGCCGCTCCCTGGGCGCGCAGCTGATGCCCGTACTGATCGTGTTCGTCCCACTCGCCGGCCACCTCCGCCCGGTCGCCGGCGTCGAGGTGGCCGACCGGGCCGACCATCGCGAAGCGCTCGTCGGAATCGACGTCGCGGACCCAGAGAACGGCAAACTTTCCGTCCTCGCTGCAGTAGCGGACGCCGAGCACCTCGACCGTGCCGCTGTAGGCGGCGGCGTCGGCGTCGAAGAGGGTCGCTGCTCGGCTCACGCACCAAGGCTAGGGATCGGCAAGGCGGGACTCGCCCCCTCCGGGCCCGCAGTTTGCGGCTCCGGCGAGCGGCCATGTTCTAGTTTCGGCCGATGGTCCCCCGACCCGCCGCCGGCCTCTGCGACCGCTGCCGCCACCAGCGGCTGGTGCCGAACACCCGCGGCTCGGTCTTCTCCCTCTGCGAGCGCTCGCGCGAGGAGCCGGCCTACCCGCGCTACCCCAGGCTGCCGGTCCTCGCCTGCCCGGGCTTCGAGGAGGCGCCACCCTCCGGGCCCGGACAGGCCGATCGACCTGCCTAGCGCGCCATCGGGTCGGGCTCGCCGAGCTCGCTGATCGACGGGGCCTCGTAGCTGCCCTCGGCAACGCCGCCGACGATCACCATCCGGATCCCCTCCGGGCCGGGCCAGACCTTGCGCTTGGTGCCCGGGGCGACCCGGGCCATGTGCTCGGGGTCGAGGGGGAAGCGCTCGCCCTCGATCTCGATCTCGCCGCCGCCGCGCAGGACCATGTAGACCTCCTCCTGCCCGTCCTCGGAGTGGTCGTGCTCCGGGTAGCCGTCGTAGTTGGCCGGCATGTCGATCACGCCCAGCCCGAACGACACCACCCCCAGCTCCGCCCGCGCCCGCTTGAAGGCGCCGCCGTAGACCCCCTCCATCTCGTCGATCTTCTTCACCGCGTACTCGGCCATCTCTCTCCTCCCATCGTGGTTCGACGGCGCCTGCCGCCGCTGCGATGACCATCGCCGCTTCGCGATCCCCGGGTCTGTGAGCCCCGTCACGGCCGCCGTAACCGGGTAGCTACGGTTGCTGAACCCGTGATCTCGCTGGAAGGAGCTTGAGATGGACGTTGCGATCGGTCTTCCCAACGCAGTTCCCGGAACGAGCGGCGAGCAGTTGACGGAGTGGGCGCGGCGGGCGGAGACGCGTGGGTTCTCCAGCCTGGGGACGATCGACCGCATCGCCTATCCGAACCTGGAGCCGATGGTTTCGTTGGCCGCGGCGGCGGCGGTGACCGAGCGGATCGGGCTGGCGACGACGGTGCTGCTGGGGCCGCTGCGGGTCAATGCGGTGGCGCTGGCCAAGCAGGTGGCCAGCCTGCAGAAGATCTCCGACGGGCGGGTGACGCTGGGGATCGGTCTCGGCGGCCGCGAGGACGACTACGAAGTCGCTGGAGTCGAGACCGGGACGCGGGGCAGGGACCTGGACGCGATGCTCGCGCGGATCAGGGAGCTCTGGGCCGGAGAGGAGATCGGCCCCGAGCACGAGGCGCAGCCGCGGGTCCTGGTCGGCGGCTCGGTCGAGGCCTCGTTCAGGCGGGCGGCCCGTTTCGGCGACGGCTGGATCGCCGCCGGCGCCCCGCCGGACCAGTTCGCCGAATGGCGGCAGGGCTTCGAGGCCGCCTGGTCTGAGGCCGGCCGCAGCGAGGCGCCCGAAAGCGCCGCGCTCGCCTACTTCTCGCTCGGCGACCGCGCCGAGGAGGAGGCCGAGGAGTACCTCACCGATTACTACGGCTGGCTCGGGGAGGACGTCGCGCAGATGGTCGCCGGCTCCGCCGCCAAGGACCCGGAGACCGCGCGGCAGTACGTCGCCGCCTTCGAGGCGGCCGGCTGCCAGGAGCTCTTCCTCTTCCCGAGCTCGAGCGACCCGCAGCAGGTCTACCACCTCGCCGACGCGCTGGGGATGTAGCCGCTGCCGGCGGCGGTCACCGCGCCTAAACTGCTGCTGTGCCTCGTCAGCCGAGCCGCTGGAGTCGTTACCTCGCCCTGATGGCGCTGGCGCTCGTCCTCGCGATGTCTGGTGGCGCGGGCTCAGCCGCGGCGGTGTCGCTGCCGACCGGGCGGGTCGATGCCCTCATGCGGCGGCTGGTGCGGATGCCTGGCGGGCCGCCCGGCGTGGCAGTGCTGATGCAGACGCAGGGCTTCCGCGAGTTCGGCAGCGCGGGGGTGGCCCAGCTCGGCGCCGGGACCGCCTGGCGCTCCGACGACCACATGCGCCTTGCCAGCGCCAGCAAGGCCTTCAGCGGCGCGGTCGCCCTGACGCTCGTCCGGGAAGGGAAGCTCGACCTCGGCGGCGAGATCCGCGAGCTGCTGCCGTGGCTGCCGCCGCAATGGGAAGGGGTGACGGTCGCCCAGCTGCTCGACCACACCAGCGGGCTGCCGGACTACAGCCGATCGCCGGCGTTCGCCGCCTACCTCCCGAAGCACCTGCACGCCTACATCTCCCCGCCGAGCCTGATCGGCTTCGTCGCCGCCGAGCCGCTCGATTTCGCGCCCGGCAGCGCCTACCGCTACTCGAACACCGACAACATCGTCGTCGCCCTGATCGCCCAGGCGGTTGCCGGCGAGCCCTACAGCGCCCTGCTTCGCCAGCGGGTCTACGAGCCGCTGGACCTGAGCGGGACCACGTTGCCAGCCGGCTTCCGGCTGTCGAACCCGTTCGTGCACGGCTACTCGGCGGCCGTGCGGGGGCGGCGCGAGGACCTCAGCACCGTCCTCGGCATGTCCGCGGCCTGGGCCTCGGGCGGGATCACCTCCACCGTCAACGACGTCAACCGCTTCGTTCGCGGCTACCTCGGCGGCCGGCTCTTCGGCGACTCGGTGCAGCGGGCCCAGCTTCGGTTCCTCGACGGCTCCTCGGAGCCGCCGGGGCCCGGTGTCAATGCCGCCGGGCTCGGCCTCTTCCGCTACGAAACCCGCTGCGGCACGGTCTACGGCCACACCGGCAACACCCTCGGCTACACGCAGTTCGTCGCGGCGAGCCGCGACGGCAAGCGCTCCGCGGTCGTCTCGGTCAATGCCCAGATAACCCCCGGCGCCGAGCGGCCGTCGGTCCGGCGGGCGTTCCGGGTTCTGCGCCGGCTCGAGGAGCAGGCGGTCTGCGCGAGCTTCGGGCGGCGCTAGCCTCCGGGCCATGGACCGTCGCCTCCTCGACGAGACGCTCGGCGCGGCCGCCGAGCCGCCCTACCGCGCCAAGCAGGTGTGGGAGTGGGTCGCGCGGGGGGCGCGCTCCTACGCGGAGATGACGAACCTGCCGGCGGCGTTGCGCGAGCGGCTGGCGGCGCAGGTGCCGCTCTCGACGCTCGCAGTCCAGACCGAGGCGCGCTCCGACGACGGCACCGTCAAGACCCTCTTCCACACCGCCGATGGGCGTCCGCTCGAGGCGGTGCTGATGCGCTACCGCGACGGCCGCCGCTCGGTCTGCCTCTCCTCGCAGTCGGGCTGCCCGCTGACCTGCACCTTCTGCGCCACCGGCCAGATGAAGTTCGGCCGCAACCTCGAGGCCGACGAGATCCTCGACCAGGCGCTCCACTTCCGCCGCCTCGAAGCGATCGACCACGTCGTCTTCATGGGGATGGGCGAGCCGACGATGAACATCGACAGCGTCCTCGCCGCCTGCGAGCTGCTGCCCGAACTTGGCGTCACCCACCGCCGCACCGCGATCTCGACCGTCGGCTGGGTGCCGGGGATCGATCGCCTCGCCGCGTGCGAGATGCCGATCGGCCTGGCGCTCTCGCTGCACGCTCCGAACGACGGGCTGCGCTCGCAGATCATGCCGGTCAACGAGCGTTACCCGATCGGCGAGGTGCTGGCCGCCTGCGAGCGTTACCGGACCGCCCGCCGCCGCAAGGTCTTCGTCGAGTACGTGATGCTCGACGGCGTCAATGACCTGCCCGAGCACGCGCGCGAGCTGGCGGGCCTGCTCGACCCGCGCGGCTACAAGGTCAACCTCATCCCCTACAACCCGACCGGCGCCTACGACGGCTCCTCGCCCGAGCGGATCGAGCGCTTCCGCGTAATCCTCGCCGAGCATCGCATACCCGCCACCGTCCGTCTCACCCGCGGCCGCGACATCGACGCCGCCTGCGGCCAGCTCGCCGCCTCGGCCGCGTAGGTCTGCATTTCGTCACGAAGTCGGCGCTGAAATTTTGCGATAGCGCCTTGTTGCGTTACAGCTAAAAGATTTCGCTAGGATCATGCAGACGATGGAAGCCCCCTCGACGGAAAAACGGATCGACGATCTCAACAGCCGGATGGCCGAAGGCTTCCAGAGCGTCGACCGGCAGATCAACCGCCTCGACGGTGACATCCGCGAGCTCCGTGGCGAGATCAAGGCGCTGCGCGGCGAGACCAACGCACGGTTCGACGCAATGAACAAGTCGATCAACGCCCGGTTTGACGCGGCGAGCGAGTCGACCAACGCACGGTTCGACACGATCAACGCCCGGTTTGACGCGGCGAGCGAGTCGACCAACGCACGGTTCGACGCGGTCAACGCGCGGTTCGACGCGATGCATCGGACGATGATGCGGGGCTTCTTCGCGCTCGGCGGAATCATGGTGACGCTGTTCCTCGCGCTTGCTGGGCTGCAGGGCTTCTAAGGCGATCAAGAAACTGGCTGTCCAGCCAGTACGATTCGCTCGATGGCCACGGTCGACACCACCGCGCCGGTCGCGCGGCCGCCGAAGATGTCCGGAAATCCGGTTCGGCGGGTCGTCGGGGATCTTTGGGACGAGTGGCGGGGGCGGGGCAGGTTCCCGCCCGGCCAGGTGGACTTCAGTTGGGCGCGGACGCATCGGATCGCTCACGACCCACTGCCGCTGCTGCTCTCCGCCTACGAAGAGTTCGGGCCGATCTTCAGCCTGCGGCTGCTTCACTCGCGGGTCGTCTTCATGCTCGGGCCGGAGGCCAACCACTTCGTCACCGTCGCCCACCCGGAGAATTTCCACTGGCGCGAGTCGAGCTTCGGCGACCTGATCCCGCTGCTCGGCGACGGCCTGTTGACCGTCGACGAGGATTATCACGACCGCGCCCGGGCTATCATGATGCCCGCCTTCCACCGCGAGCAGGTGGCGGCGGCGACCGAGGCGATGACGATCGAGGCCGACGCGGCGATCGCGGCGCTGCCGGTCGGCGAGGTGGTCGACGTCTACGAGTGGATGCGCACCTTGGCGATGCGGATCGCGATGCGGGCGCTGCTCGGACTCGACCCCGACGAGGCGGGCAAGGGCGCCGCCGCCGCCGAGCACTTCGAGCGAGCCCTCGGCTACTACGGCATCGACTTCCACCTGCGGCTGGTCCGCGGCCCAGGCTCGCCCTGGCGCAGGTTGGTCTCCTCGCGCAAGGTCCTCGACGAGATCGTCTTCGGCGAGATCGCCCGCCGCCGCGCCCATCCAGATCCCGGCCCCCGCGACATCCTCAGCCTGCTGGTCGCAGCCCGCGGCGCCGGCGGCGAGGAATTCACCGACACCGAGATCCGCGACCAGGTGATGACCCTGATGTTCGCCGGCCATGACACCTCGACCTCGACCCTGACCTTCATGCTCCACGAGCTCGCCCGCCACCCGGAGGTGGTGCGGCGCCTGCGCGAGGAGCAGGACCGGGTGCTCGGCGGCGCCGGCCCGACCGCGCTGCAGCTGGAAAAGGAGATGCCCTACCTCGACATGGTCCTCGACGAGGTCCTGCGGCTCTACCCGCCGGCCTGGATCGGCCCGCGGCGGGCCGTCCGCGAGTACGAGTTCGGCGGCTACACCGTCCCCCGCGGCGCCTACGTCAACTACTGCTCCTGGGCCAGTCACCGCCTTCCCGAGGTCTTCCCTGAGCCCGAGGCCTTCATCCCCGAGCGCTTCGCCCGCGAGCGCAAGGCGGCGCTGCCGCGCGGCGCCTACGTCCCCTTCGGCGGCGGCTCCCGCATCTGCATCGGCAAGCGCTTCGGCCAGACCGAGGTGAAGCTGGTCGCCACCAAGCTGCTGCAGCGCCTGCAGATGGAGGCCCTCCCGGGCCGCACGATGACGATCCGCCAGATGCCGACCCTCTCTCCGAAGGGCGGCCTGAAGATGCGAGTCAGGCCGCGGTCGTCATGATGTCGCCGAGTGCTTCCCCTTGCAGCAGGTGAGACCTGGTGGGCCGTCCTCGGCGGCCTGATCCCGATCGTCGGCCTGGCCGCAATCGGCTACCTGATCTACGGCGCCGTCAGAGACACCGACAGCAAGAACGAAGAGGAGTAGCGCTCTTGAGATCAGCACGTCGCCTTTGACCTTCATACTGCACAAGCTCACCCGGGAATCTGCTCAGAGCTTGAGATACAAGGAGTCAATCTCCGCTTTGATCCGATCGAGCTCTGAAGGCTCATCGTGAGCGCTCTGCGAAAGCTCCGACAGCCGCCTGTGGCTCTCGTTGTCAGAATCGAACGAGTCCAGTTTCACCGGTGGCCTAATTTTGAATGACCGATTGTCCGAGGATGCCGTTATGAAGGCCGAGATCGTTGGTGAGTTCAGGACCGCACAGATGTAGTGTGCCTCGTCAAGGTCGATGAATGATCCGTCAGATCGTTCGCAGATCGAGACCGCATGGTTTTGGAAAACCAAGCGCTTTGAGCCGCCCCAGGGGACTTCCTCTTTCGTCACCACGCAGGCGTTCCAACGGCTGTTGTCCCGAAAGGCAACGTAGCAGTCGGCAAAAGAGTAGGGGCCGGTTCTGGCCAGCCCGTAGAACTCTCCAGGGTCGCTTCCACGAATCGAATCGCTGAATCCGGTCTGGGATTTCAGAATCTCAGCCCATTCATCGTAGAAGTCAAGGAGAAGCGGTGACCGTTCTTTGAGCACAGAACGGGAAAGGGGTCGATGGGGGTCGCTTGGCTCATATGGGAACGGAACGATCAGTCCGTCGTAGCGGTGCTCGAACGACGCGATTTTCGGACCCTTCACCAGGGGAAACAAGTATCTGGTCTCAAGAAGAATTTCATGCTCGGCGATCGGGTACTTCGATCCCTGGACCTGGACGTTGCGGAGCCATACCAGGCCCTTCTTTGGACCGGGACAGGAGTAGCGGAAGAGCAGTAGCTCCTGTGGATAGAACTCGATGCCCTCGCGTCCCTTGTACGCTGCCTCCCCCGCGACGAGACGGAATCGCTGCAGCTCGTCGGCCGAGGCCGCAAAGGTGAAGACGGTGCTCTCGGGGATGATCTGGCCGGCGACCCCCTGCTCCTCCCCAAGATTCTCCATGGCCTCGCCATGCGTTACCCAGGTCGCTGCCTTGGGCGTGCCCCTTTTCTTCGTGAAGCTGGTCACAGGAACCGGTTCGTCGCTCTTCCCTGATCCGATCAGGAAGGTCATGAAGTCCTCTTTGACCGGGTCAAAGGGATGACCAGCAGCGGTCCAGTCCACGAAGCGTTTGAAGCCTCGCTCGGGCTCCCCCTCCAATCGCCGCCAGCCCTGATAGCTCTGTTGGACGGCAAGCTCTTTCGGCATTAAGAAGGCGAGCCGCCCCGACTCCGAGAGCCAGTTCGCCATCGCCACATGAGTGATCAGGGCGCAGACATTGAGGTTGATCCCGCCCGTTCGCTTGTCACCGGAGAAGAGGTGCCGGTCGATGCAGAGGGCCTTGACTTCCTCGCGATACCCCGAGGGCAGATTCTTCCAGTCGATCCACGGCGGGTTGCCCACGATCAGGTCGAAACGCTCGAGTGCGGCGGTGGAGAGGAAGTTGGTGATAATCCGTGCCCAGATACCGTCCCATCCCTCTTCATGGAGCTCGATCAAGCGAGCGCAGAATTCGCCTACCTCATGCTGGATCTGGCTATTCACCTCGGCATCGCTGAACCGCTCGAAGATGATCTCTTCGGCACGGCTCGCATTCGAATCTCTCACTGCCGCCTCGAAGTCATGCATGACCTCGACGAACTCAGCGGTGTCAGCGACCAGTGAATGGGGCAGGACGACCTGCACCGGATCGCGAAGCGTGCGCAGGGAATAGCGAATGCACGGAACTCCGTCGACATCCCCGCTCTCGGGAACATCCGAGGCATCGCCGAGGAATACGGGGATCACAAGCCGCTGTCCATCCTCGGGGATCAAATCCGCGATCTGGATGAAATAGTTGATTCGTGACATCAAGACCGACAGCGGGTTCAGGTCGATTCCGACGACGCTCGTAAGAATCGCGTGAAGTTGATCTGACGGAGTTAATCGGCGAGTTGCAGCGCGGATGCGCTCTATTCCCGCGACAAGGAGCGTGCCACTGCCCGAACACGGGTCCAAAAGGCGATCCGTTACCAAATAGTCAGCGGTATCCAGTAGATCTTCAGCGAGCCAGGTTGGGGTATGGAACTCGCCGAAGCTCGACCGAACCGCCTGCGGCACCGCAGCCTCATACAGCTTGCGGAAGAGATCAACAGCTGAATCCTCGCTGAACACGTTCTGGGTTGCCTCGTAACGTGCAAGAACCTCGATCAGCTCCTCCACGCCTTCGGCTATCTCGGAATCCCACTGCTCAAGGTCGCAGTACCAGGAGAAGAAGTCGCCCTCCAGAAGATTCAGGATGCCGAGCTTCCGAAAAGTGGAGCCATCCTCAAGCCCCGCTAGGTACGCGCGCAACGCCGAGGGGTCCATACGAAGGTGCGTTCCCCATGAGCTGATGTCTCGCTCGAAGGCAACTTCCGAAAGCACCCGGATGGCCATCAGCTTAAGCACGATTGCGTAGCTCGTATGGAGGCTGAAGAGGGCTTGGTACTCGCGCGCCGCCGATTCGAACTTGTCATCGAAGATGTTGCCGAGGGCCTCCCGGCGTTGTTCGATCCGACGTTGTTGCGATTTGTCCAAGTGTCCGAGCCGGTACATCGCCCGCCACTCTTGGAACAGCATTTCGGCGCGCTCGGTCGGACGCTCCCCTATCGCGGCTCGCAGCTGCTTCGCCGCTCTATACAAGGCTCCATCCCGTCCGCAGAGGTCTCGGATCAGGTTTTCCGCAGTCAGCGCAGTCAGCTCGAGGGAGCGAATGTGGAGGGCGATGCGACGAAGGGCCGGCCCGTCCACCTTGATCGGGAGCGTTTCGGAATCGATCAAGCCATCCGTGGCGGATATCTCGATGAGCCGACGACCGTCGGTAAGGAGGCCGATGGCACTCCCGCCTGATTCGGTGAGCGAGCGGAGATAGCCTCCAAGTTGACTTACGGCCTTCCTGACTTGGGCGGCCGTTCGCAGTCGTGAAGGCCGCTTGTACTCGAAAACGATGGAGCCGAGGCGGGAATCCGAGCGGCCGGTTCCGCGGTGCCTCTGACCATGGACGGTTTCCTCTTTGGCCGGATGGAACTGCAGCCCGACGGATCTGAGCTCCGCGTAGAGGACACGCTCGAATACCCCGGCAACGGTGGCCTCCGTGTCGTCATCGCTAATAACCGAGGAGATCTCTCGTGCCGCTTCGTCGAGAGCGTCATTGAACTCCTTCGACGCGAGTGCGGTCTTTAGTAGATGGGACGCCAGCCTGCCCCGGGCGGTTGAGGTGCTCGTCGACGGCATGGAGCGGAATATAGGTGCGAGCCCCGACGGCGATGGGCTCATCCGGCGCAAAAGAAAGGCGCCTATCTGGCGCCCTTTCTCTTGCGACGCTACTTAATGAAGAGCATCTCCTCGTACTTCGGCAACGGCCAGAGGTCGTCGGCGACGACCTTCTCCAGCTTGTCCGCCGCCTCGCGCACCGAGGCCATCGCCGCCAGTTGCCTGTCGCGGGCGTGGACCGCCATCTCCAACCCCTCGAGGCCGGGATCCGCGTTTGCCGCGTCCAGCTCGCCGAGGGCGGCGATCAGCTCGTCGACGAGGCCTCGGACCTCGCCCTCGACCGCGGAGACGCCGGAGGTGCCGATCAGGGCGAGGTGGCGCAGGGCGGCCGGCAGGATCATCGTCTTGGCGATTGCGAAGGCCGTCTCCGCCTCGATGTTGGCCCGCAGCCAGTACTGCTCGATCCAGACCTCGTAGCGCGAGTCGAGCTCGCGCTTGGAGAGCACGTTGTAGTTCTCGAAGGTGCGGACGGTCTGGTCGGAGATCACCTCGGGCAGCGCGTCGGGCGTCGTGCGCAGGTTTTTCAGCCCGCGCCGCTCGGCCTCCTGGTGCCACTCCTCGGAGTAGTTGTCGCCGCCGAAGCAGACGACCTTGTTGGCGAGGTAGCTCTCTTTGACCAGCTCGATCACGGCTTTCGGCATCTGCTCGCCGCCGTCGAGCTTGGCCCGCAGCTTGCCGGCCAGCTCGTCGATCGCCTCCGCCGCGATCGTGTTCAGGACCGTGTTCGGGAAGGCGAGCGACATGCTCGACCCCAGCGCCCGGAACTCGAATTTGTTGCCGGTGAAGGCGAAGGGCGAGGTCCGGTTGCGGTCGCCGCCGTGCATCGGCAGCGGCGGCAGCACCTGGGCGCCGAGGTCGAGGAAGGAGGCCGGCGTGTTGGGGTCGCCTTCGCCGGTCGCGATCGCCTCGAAGACTTTTTCGAGCTCGCCGCCGAGGAAGATCGAGATGATCGCCGGCGGCGCCTCGTTGGCCCCGAGGCGGTGGTCCTGGCCGATGTTGGCGACCGAGGCCCGCAGCAGCCCCTGGTGCTTGTTGACCGCCTGGATCACCGCCGTGCAGAAGAAGAGGAAGTGGATGTTGTCGGCCGGCGTGTCGCCCGGGTTCAGCAGGTTGGCGCCGCTGTCGGTCCCCATCGACCAGTTGTTGTGCTTGCCCGAGCCGTTGACGCCGGCGAACGGCTTCTCGTGCAGGAGGCAGACCAGCCCGTAGCGGCGGGCGACGCTTTCCAGCGTCTGCATCAGCAGCTGCTGGTGGTCGGAGCCGACGTTGGAGTTCTCGAAGATCGGCGCGATCTCGTACTGGGCCGGCGCCACCTCGTTGTGGCGGGTCTTTACCGGGATCCCGAGCTTGCGCATCTCCAGCTCGGACTCGAGCATGCAGGCGAGCACCCGCTCGGGGATCGAGCCGAAGTAGTGGTCGTCGAGCTCGTGGCCCTTCGGCGGCTTGGCGCCGAAGAGAGTGCGGCCGGTCGCGATCAGGTCGGGCCGCTCGAAGTAGTACTGCTCGTCGATCAGGAAGTACTCCTGCTCGGGGCCGACGGTGGTGAAGACACGCTGGCTCTGCTCGTCGCCGAGCAGCCGCAGCGCCTTGATCGCCGAGCGGCTGAGCGCGTCCATCGAGCGCAGCAGCGGGATCTTCGCGTCGAGCGCCTCGCCGGTCCAGGAGGCGAAGGCGGTCGGGATGCAGAGCAGCGCCCCGTTCGGGTTCTCGAGGATGAAGGCGGGGCTGGTCGGGTCCCAGGCGGTGTAGCCGCGGGCCTCGAAGGTGGCGCGGACGCCGCCGGTGGGGAAGGAGGAGGCGTCGGGCTCGCCCTGGATCAGCTCCTTGCCGGAGAAGCCGGCGAGCGCCTGCCCTTCGCCGCTGGGCTCGAAGAAGGAGTCGTGCTTCTCGGCGGTCGAGCCGGTGAGCGGCTGGAACATGTGGGTGTAGTGGGTGGCGCCGTTCTCCAGCGCCCATTCCTTCATCGCCTCGGCAACCGCGTCGGCGAGGCTGGGGTCGAGCGCCTCGCCCCCCTCCAGCGTCGTCTGCAGCTTCTCGAAGACGTCCTTGGGCAGCCGCTCCTTCTGGACCGCGGTCGAGAAGACGTTCTCTCCGAACGGGTTGTTCTCCGGAAGGGTCAGGTCCTGCGCGCCGAGAGCCCCTCCGTTGGAGCTCCACTGGGCGGCGGTCACGTTCTGCTGGCGGATGCGGCTCATCGGTTCGGGTATCCCCCCATGGATGCGCGCTCAGGTCTCCCGGCGCGGTTTGCTTGAAGTCTCGGTCCCTCGAAAAAGAGCAGCACAGAGCCTAATGGCGCCGGCTTAATCGCGCCTTTGTACCGCCGTACAAAGCAGGGGAGTCGGGCGTTGTCCCTGGTGTCGCTTCCGATTTCGAGCACACTGGGGTGTGCCGAGAATCGGATTCGCTAGGCGAGCGGATTCGCCTTGAAGATGCCGAGGGGATGACGGACCCGGAAGCCGCCGCTGGGGCGCATCTGCTCCGACCAGCCGGGGCCGGTGCGGTCGCCGTCTTCGCTGTAGGAGGTGTCCCAGCGCAGGCCGGCGATCACCGCGAAGACGTGTTCCTTGTTCGCGTAGATCCGCGCCCAGCTGCCGGCTCCACCCCCGCCCCAGCGCATGAACCCGGTCGAGTCGAGGGGCCATTCGAGCAGGCCGGCGGCGTGCATCACGTAGCTGACCGAGCCCGAGCAGTCGTAGCCGCGCGAGTTCCAGTGGCGGTGGCCGCCGCCCCAGAGGTAGGGACGATGGCGGATCCGGTTCGCCGCCTCGATCATCGACTTCACCGCGGGCGGGGCTGAGGGCGGCGCGACCGCCCGCCCGTCGGGCAGCAGCCGCGCCTGCGGTACGGCGGCCACAGCCGCGGACGGGCCGGCGAGGGCGCCGCACACAAGCAGCGCCGCCAGCGCGGTGAAGAGCTTTCCCTGCCTTCGCATCCATCCTTCATCGACACGCCGCCGGAGCCGGCTTGAGGGGCACTGGACCGTTCGTCCAGCAGTGGCCGGGGGCGGCAAAGGGATAGCCTCCCGGGCCGCACTGCCAAGCCCTTAAAGAGAGGAATCGCTCTTCATGTTCGTATCGAAGGCCGCCGTCGTCGGCGGCGGTACGATGGGCGGGGAGATCGCGCAGGCGATCGCCGCCGCCGACATCCCCGTCGTCGTCAAGGACATCGACCGCAAGTTCGTCGACGCGGCCGTCGAGAAGGCCCGCGGCGTCACCGAGGGGCAGCTCGGCCGCCTCGTCAAGAAGGAGAAGCTGACCCAGGAGCAGGCCGACGCGCGGCTCGCCGAGGTGATGGACAACATCGTCGGCACCACCAGCTACGCGGAGTTCGGCGACGTCGACTTCGTGATCGAGGCGGTGCCGGAGAAGATGGAGATCAAGCAGGCCGTCTTCCGCGAGCTCGACGCCGCCACCCCCGGCCACGCGATCCTCTCCTCCAACACCTCCTCGCTCTCGATCACCGAGATCGGCGAGGCGACGCTGCGACCCGACAAGGTCGTCGGTTTCCACTTCTTCTATCCGGCCTCGGTCATGCCCCTGGTCGAGGTGATCGCCGGCGAGGACTCATCGCTGGAAACCGCCACCGCCGCCTACAACTTCGCCCAGGCGATCAAGAAGCAGCCGATCGTCTGCGGCGAGGTCCCCGGCTTCGTCGTCAACCGCATCCTGATGGCGACGATGGGGGAGATCTGGCGCGCCCAGGAGGAGCACGGCCTCTCGCTGAAGGCGATCGACGAGGCGATCGCCGGCGCCCAGCTGGCGCCGATGGGGCCGTTCTTCCTCACCGACCTGCTCGGCCTCGACACCGTGCTCCACGTCGCCGAACACATGAACGAGTCCTACGGCGAGCACTTCTACGTCCACAAGGGCCTGCAGGGCCTGGTCGGCGAAGGCAAGCTCGGCGCCAAGACCGGCGGCGAGGGCTTCTTCAAGGACGGCGAGCAGAACGTCCCCGGCGACAACCAGCCCGACGGCGACGAGCTGGTCGCGATGTTCTCCAGCCGCGCCCTGATCGAGGCCTGCCTGCTGGTCGAGGAGGGGATCTGCTCGGTCCGCGACATCGATCTCGGGATGATGGCCGGGGCCGGCCTGGACCCGCGCAAAGGCCTGCTGCCGCCGTTCTGGAAAGCCGACGTCACCGGCCTCGACAAGGCGCTGGAGACGATCGAGAACCTGGAGGAGAAATATGGCGAGCGCTTCGCGCCGCCGGTCACCCTGAAGCGGCTGGTCGCCCAGGGCCGCCACGGCCTCTCCACCGGCCAGGGCTTCTACCCCTACCCGCAGGCCGACGAGGGCGAGCAGACCGAGACGGTCAAGCTCGAGACCCGCGACGGCGTCGCGATCGCCTGGCTGGCGAACCTGCCGATGAACTCGCTCTCGCCGCAGGTGATCGCCGACCTGGAGACGGTCTGGAACCGGGTCAAGGCCGCCGACGGCGTCGGCGCAATGGTCGTCGCCTCCTCGGTCCCGGTCGTCTTCTCCGCCGGCGCCGACATCAAGGCCTTCACCACGCTCGACCAGGAGAGCGGGGCGGAGCTGATCGGCAAGGCCCACGCGCTCTTCCGCGACTTCGGCAAAGCCGGCGTGGCGACGATCGCCGCGGTCAACTCGATCGCCTTCGGCGGTGGCTGCGAGCTGGCGATGGCCTGCGACTTCCGCATCGCCGCCGAGGCCGCCGTTTTCGGCCAGCCCGAGGTGAAGCTGGGGATCATCCCCGGCTTCGGCGGCACCCAGCGGCTGCCGCGCCTGGTCGGCCCGAACAAGGCGCTGGAGATGAACCTGGTCGGCGACGCGATCCTCGCCGGCGAGGCGCTCGAGCTCGGCCTCGTCAACCGCGTCGTCCCCGACCACGAGCTGTTCGAGACGGCGCTGATGTGGGGCCGCAAGCTCGCCGCCCAGGCGCCGCTCGCGGTCGAGCAGATCAAGACCGTCTCCCACCAGGGCGACATCGACGACGGCATCGAGGCCGAGAAGGCCGGCTTCGCCGCCGCCTTCTTCAGCGAGGACGCCAAGGAGGGCATCTCGGCCTTCCTCGGCAAACGCACCCCCAAGTGGAGCGGCAGGTAACGACGCCCGAGGTGGAGCGACTGGCCGAGTTGCTCGGCCGGTCGCGCCGCGCCGTCGCCCTCACCGGCGCCGGGGTCTCGGTGCCGTCGGGCATCCCCGACTTCCGCACGCCGGAGACGGGGCTCTGGGCGAAGGTCGACCCGATGGAGGTCGCCCACATCGGCGTCTTCGAACGCGACCCGGAGCGCTTCTGGTCCTATTACCGGCCGCGTTTCCAGGCGCTCGGCGACAAGCGGCCGAACCGGGCGCACGCGGCGCTGGCCGAGCTCGAGCGGCGGGGTCTGATCGAGGGCGTGATCACCCAGAACATCGACCGCCTGCACCGGGCGGCGGGGTCGGAGAACGTGATCGAGGTGCATGGCTCGATCGAGAACTCCTCCTGCCTCGATTGCGGCGCCGCTTTCGGCCTCGACCAGGTCGACGATCTCTTCGACGCCCGCGGGGTGGCGCTCTGCGCCGCCTGCGGCGGCGCCGTCAAACCCGACGTCGTCCTCTTCGGCGAGCTGCTGCCGGAGGAGGCGATGGGACGGGCGACCGAGCTGGCCGAAGGCGCCGACCTGATGCTCTGCGTCGGCTCCTCGCTGGCGGTCCACCCGGTCGCCGGGCTGCCGCGGCTGACGCTCGAGCACGGCGGCTCGCTGGCGATCGTCACCAAGGGCGAGACCCCGTACGACCGCGACGCCGAGCTGAGGCTCGACGGCGAGGTCGACGAGGAGCTGGCGGCCCTCGTCGCCGCGCTGGGGTAGACGCGGCGACGAGGGCTCGCCGTGGGGAGAGGCCTAATGGACCGGGTCCGAGGGTTTCGAGCCGCCGGGCTCGCCCGTCAGCGGGATGCCGCGCGCCTCGCAGGCGGCGACGATCGTCCGCGAGCGCGGGTCGTCGAAGCGGGCCGCGTGCGCGCACCTCGCTTCCGCCTCGGCGCCGCAGGCGCTGACCGTCTGGGCGCCGACGATGCCGGCGACCGAGGCGCTGAAGCAGCCGGGCGCAACCGGCGAGCCCCTGTCGCCGGCAGTGGCCAGGACCACCGCCAGGAGGGCGAGGAGGGTGACCGCGAGGACGGCCGCTGCCGCCTTGATCTCGCGCGAGCTGAGTTGGTAGAGCGGCGTCGTCTGCCGCTCGTAATGACCTTCCAGTGGCATGGCGCAAGGAAATCAGGCAGGCGCGAGGGCCGCCACCGCCAGCGGGGCGAAGATTCGGCGCCGATCTTTAGACACTCGTACGTAGAGGCGGGGGAGGGGCGGCGGCAGGGTTAGGTGCGTCCGAGAAGCACCTATTGAGAAAGGGAGTCCCGCTACATGGAATGGTTGAGCGAAGGCGCGAACTCATGGCAGATGACCGCCGCCACGCTGGTCGGGTTGATGAGCGTCCCCGGCCTGGTCGTGCTCTACGGCGGCGTCATGCAGAAACGCTGGTCGGTGAACTCGATGATGATGGCGTTCGTCGCCTTCGCGATCGTACTGGTCCTCTGGGTCCTGCTCGGGTTCAAGATGGGGTTCGGTGAGCCGGTCCACCTGTTCGGCCAGAAGACCGGGTTCCTCGGGAACTTCATAGGCCAGCCGGGGTCGATCCTCAGCAGTAACGATCTCCTGAAGCAGGCGCACATCCCGGAGCTGGCCGAAGAAGAATTCCTCTTCCCGCAATCGACGCTCGCCTACTTCCAGATCGTCTTCGCGGCGATCACGCCGATCCTGATGCTGGGCTCGGTTCTCGGGCGCTTCAACTTCAAGGCGTGGATTCCGTTCGTCGCCCTCTGGACGCTGCTCGTCTACCCGGTCAACGCCTTCCTGATCTGGGGCGGCGGCTTCTTCGCCCAGCAGGGCGCGGTCGACTACTCCGGCGGCTACGTCATCCACCTCGCGGCCGGGGTCTCGGGCTTCGTCGCGGCGGCGGTGATCGGGCCACGGCTGCAGCGCGACCGCGAGGTCGACGCGCCGAACAACCTGGCGATGGTCGCGGTCGGCGCCGGGCTCCTCTGGATGGGATGGAACGGCTTCAACGGCGGCGACTGGTACAGCGCCGGCGAAGTCGCCTCTGCCTCGCTGCTGAACACCAACCTCGCCGTTGCGGTCGCCTTCCTCTCCTGGGTCGCCTTCGACTACCTCACCGGGCGCAAGCCGAGCCTGATCGGCAGCGTCAACGGGATGATCGTCGGCCTCGTCGCGATCACCCCCGGCGCCGGCTTCGTCAACGGCTGGGGCGCGATCATCATCGGCGTCGGCAGCTCGGCGGTCGTCTATCTGGCGCTGAACTACCTCAGCCGCCTGCGGCCGTTCCGCAACGTCGACGACACCCTCGGCGTCGTCTACACGCACGGGTTCGCCGGCGTCGCCGGCGGCCTCCTGGTCGGCATCTTCGCCAACAAGCTGATGGCCGGCGAACACGAAGGCCTGATCAGCGGCGGCGGGCTGCACCTGCTCGGCGTCCAGGCCTACACGGCTCTGTGGGTGATCGTCTTCTCGGCGATCGGCACCTACATCCTGCTGAAGCTGGTCGGGCTCTTCGTGCCTCTGCGGATGACCGAGGAGGACATGGAGACCGGCGACATCGCCGTCCACGGCCACGAGGTCTACCCCTCGGACGTGCCGTCCCTGGGCTACCCCGATGGCGTCCCGGCGGCCCCGCCCGCGGCCCGGCCGGCTCCTGCCGGAGGCACCGCCTAGGCAGCGCGGACGAGTGCAGAGCGGAACCGCCCGTCTCTCCTGGGGCGGTTCCGCCTCCTGCCTCGGCGCTCTAGCCTGGGATCACCCACTTCCTTCGGAGGAACCCGAATGTCACTGAAGATCATCGTTTCCTACGACGACACCGACATGGACCGCGATGCGCTGGCGCTCGGTCGGCTTCTGGTCGGGGCGGGCGGGGAGCTGGCGCTCGCCTACGTCCGCCACTCCTTCGGCGAATCGCTGGAACAGAAGCAGGCGGAGGAGCTGCTGGCGCGGGGGGCGGCCTCGATCGGCGAGCCGGAGATGCCCCAGCACGTGGTCGTCAATCCGGCCACCAGCGTCGGTCTGACCGAGCTCGCCGAGCAGGAGGAGGCCGACGTGATCGTCTTCGGCTCCGAATACCGGACCTCGCCGGGCCTGGTCAAGCCGGGGATCTCGGCCCACAAATTGCTGCTCGGAGGGCCCTCGGCAATCGCCGTCGCGCCGGCCGGGCTGCACGAGAGCCCGATCGTCGGCGTCGGCACCGTCGGCGTCATCGACGAGGGGGACCCGAGCGCCCTCAACAGCGCCAACAGCCTCGCCGGCGCGCTCGGCGCCACCGTGGCCGGGTTCGGCACCGGCCCGATCGACCTGCTCGTCGTCGGCTCCCGGCCCGAGGCGCCGGAGGGGCGGGTCGTGCTGAGCGCCAGAAGCGACTACGCGGTCGAGGACGCGCGCTACCCGGTCCTCGTCATCCCGCGCGGCGTCTCGATCGACTTCGACGCCACCGCGACCACCGCCGCCTGAGCCGGGGGAGGGTCTGCCGGACCCTCCCCGCTGCTGTCCGGCAGACCCTCCCCCGGCTCCGCCAGCGGCTCAGCGCTGCTGCAGGACCACGATCACGGCCGCGACCTCCGGGTCGCGGCCGTCGATCCGCTCGCCAAGCTCGCCCAGCTCGACGCTGCGGGCGCCGTGCGCCGAGACCAGCTCGGCGACGGTCTTCACCGCCGAGTCGGTCTCGATCACCAGCGCGGCCGGTCCGGCGCCGGCGGCGCGGCTCTCCTGGGCGGCGCCGAGCATGCGCGCGGTGACGTCCTCGGCCGAGCGCTCGGCGTTCGCCCAACCCTGGCCGAAGGAGAGCTCCGGGTTGCTCAGCTCGGGACCCTCGAGCACCCGCAGCTCGCTCTCTTCGGGGTTCCATTTCCGGTCGCCGAGGACGACGCTGCGTTTCGAGAGCCAGGGATCGAGCACGCCCTGCCGCACCTCCTCGGCGCCGAGGTTGAAGGCACGGGCATGGCGGATGCCCGAGCTGACTTCGACGTGGAAGGCCACAGAGCCGAACCTAGCGCGTCGGTCGTTCCGCTGTTCCTTTGCCCTACTGGGTAGGGCAAAGGAACAGCGGAAGCAGCGGGCTGGGATGATCCCGCGCCCATGCCGCCCGCCCTGCCCGACGCCGTCGTCTTCGACAACGACGGCCTCCTCCTCGACACCGAGTCGGTCTGGACGCGGGCCGAGCAGGACCTCTTCGAGCGCCGCGGCCTCGAGTTCACCCCGGCCGACAAGCTGGAGCTGGTCGGCACCTCGGCGGCGATCGCCGGCGCCATCCTCGAGCGGCGACTGGGCGAGCCGGGCGGGGCGGCGGCGCTGATCGAGGAGCTGAACGAGCTGGTCGTCGCCGAGCTCGAGCACGGGGTCGAGTCGATGCTCGGCGCCCGCGAGCTGCTCGAGCGGCTCGCCGGGCGCGGCGTCCCGCTCGGCCTCGTCTCCAACTCGCCGCTGCGCTTCGTCCGCCGCTCGATCGAGCTGGCCGGCTTCGAGGGGCACTTCGACGTTGTCCTCAGCGCCCACGAGGTCGCGGCGCCGAAGCCAGCCCCCGACCCCTACCTCGAGGCCTGCCGGCGGCTCCGGGTCGAGGCCGGCCCGTCGGTGGTGGCGTTGGAGGACTCGCCGACGGGAGTGGCGGCGGCACGGGCGGCGGGGCTTACCGTCATCGGCATCCCCTCCGTCGAAGGAGTGCTCCTCGACGAGGCCCACCACCTGGCCGAGTCGCTGCTCGACGACGTGGTTGTGCGAAGGCTGATGGTGTAGGCGGGTCCGGCATACCCCCTGAAAATGCGCTTCGCTTGGGGAGTGTTTTCAGGGGGTATGCCGGACCCGCTCGTCAGCCGCGCAGGACGCGCCGGCGGCGGAGGACCCGCTCGGCGATCCCGAGGAGCTCATCGACCTGAGAGCGCTGGCTCTCGCTGAGCTTGCTGCCGGTTGCCGCATTCGCCGCGGCCTCGGCGTCCTCTCGGCGCTCGCCCAGGGCTGCCATGTCCTTCGCGTGGCCGGGGTCATCCACTGCGCCCCTCAGCCCGGCGAGCAGAGCTTCCAGACCGATTCGCAGCTGCAGCGCTGCCTCGCGGTCTCGGCCGGCGTCGAGGTCGGCGCGGGCGCGCAGGAGCAGGGTCTTGCAGGGGTCGAGCTGTTCGCGGCCGCGGAGGACGGCGGCCACCCGCTCCTGCGGGTGCAGATCCTCCACCCGCTGCTTGCGTCGCGACGCGCTGCGGGGCGCGAGGTCGACCTCGCGGGCGTCGGTGAAGCGGCCGTCCGCGGTCTCCTCGCCGCTGCCGTAGCCGATCAGGACCCGCTCGGCGGTCTCGGGCGAGAGCTCGCGGCCGTAGGGGTCTTCGGCGGCGACGGCGTGGGCGTGGAGGGCTCGGTTCAGGGGCGCGATCGCCCTGCCGGCCAGCGCCTCGGCCGCACCCTCGTCCCTGCAGGTCTCGTCCAGCCAGCGGGCCGCCTCGGCGGCGCCCGCGAGCGGGGCCGAGGCGCAGATCGCCATCGCCCGGGCGAGCGGGAGCGGCTTCGCCTCGGCGCCGGGCTCGGCGGCGCGGCTGCGCCGCCGCCGGCGTCGCTCGGGGGCCGCGGGCGCCCCGACGGTCTTCAGCACCAGCACCCATTCCTCCTCGCCCGCGCCCTCACCCGAGCCCGCCAGGTAGCGCCCGTCCGCCAGCGGCAGCCTTCCCGCGAACTCGAACTGGACGAACCCGAACAGCTTGGCCACGGCGGGATCCTCGCCGCTCAAGCCCGTGGCCGGGCTCAGTCGCCGGCACCGGCGGCGAGGCCGCCGTTGGTCTTGTCCGGCACCGCGTATTTCGAGGGCTGCACCGGCACGTCGGGGTTTTCGATCTGGCCGAGGCGGTTGATCAGGCGCTGCCACTGGTTCGGTTTCAGCAGGGCCGTGAACCGGGCTTCCGGTCCGCCTTCGATCGGGTGGTAGCCGATGTGGACGTGGTCGTAGTGGTCGGGCATGGCGAAGCTGGTTTCCCCGGGCAGATCCTCGAGCGAGATCACCTGGTGCGGGTGCATCGTCCCCTGCAGCTGCAGGACGTCCTTGATCAGCTCGTCGGCGAGGGTCCCCGGGCCCTGGTGACCGGTGACCGGGATGCCGTCGATGTCGGCGATGTCGACCGCGTCGCCGGTGCTGTGCTCGGAGACGTTGCCAGAGCTGGTCAGCAGGCTGTGGCCGCACTCCAGCGCGGTGATCGTCAGCTTGAAGCCTTTGGTCCGCAGGTACTCGAGCACGGCGAGGACGCGGCGGTCGATCCTGCCGCCTTCGACGTCTTCGCGGCCGCAGGGGTAGATCGAGAGGCCGTTGTCGTCGAGCACCCGCTTCTGCAGCGCTTCCTTCGACAGCAGGAGGACGCCGGCGCCGCTGAGGTCGGCGAACGGGGTCTTGCCCTTGGCCCGGTAGATCGCCGTCGCTTCGAGCAGCTTCCAGCCGTCGAGGATCGGCTTCGGGTCGATCCGCGGCGCGCCCTTGCCGGCCGGGCGGATCGAGAAGTTGACGTGGGGATCGACCCCTTCGGAGCCGGCGGCGACCCGCGCCAGCATCGTCCCGGCGATCACCTTCGAGCCGACCCGGATCGACCCCTCGCCGCTGGCGGCCAGCGCCGCTTCGAGCTGCTTCGGCGTTTCGCTCCCGCCCCCGGCCCGGCCCGGGTAGGCGCGCAGTCGCGGCCGCAGGTTCTGGCTTTCGACCGGGACGCGCTTCTCCTTGCCGGTGGGTTCGACCACGAGGCGGTGGTTGCGGACGAGCGGCCCGAGCTCGGCGTAGGTGTAGCGGTTGCCGTAGGTGTCTTCGAGGACGACGAAGTTGCCGAGCTTGGCGGAGCGGCCGAGCTTGCGGACGACCCCGTCGTTGACGGCGACGACCGGCGCGCCCTGCTTGGCGAAGATGTTGATCCCGCGCGCGGTGGGGGAGGAGGAGATGACTTCGGCGGCGCTGCCGAGGGATTCGCCCTTCTTGATCGCTTCGCGGGCGGCGATGTCGTCGGCGTAGCGGGCGTTGGCGGCGATCGGGAAGTGGGCCCCCTCGGTGAGGCCGGTCAGCGAGCCGACGAGATCGGAGGGGAGGCGGCCGTAGGCGCGGGCGTAGAGCAGCACCTCCTGGACGTACCAGTCGGCGTGGTTGTAGGCGAAGATCGCCTGGTAGAGGTCCTTGTCGCCGCCGGCGAGCTTCAGGTAATGGGCGGCGGCGCAGATCGCGTCGACCGGGTTGTAGGGGTCCTTCTTGCCGTCGCCGTTGGCGTCGAGGCCGAACTGTTCCCAGCTGGAGGGCAGGAACTGCATCCAGCCCACGGCCCCGGCGCTGGAGACGTTGAGGTTGGTGCCGAAGCCGGTCTCGATTTTGTTGATCGAGGCGAGCACCTCCCACGGGATCCCGTATTCGGTTCCGCAGGCCTGGTAGATCGGCAGCAGGAAGGGCGGGATTTCGAAGGAGTCGATGACGAAGTTGGGAACGCCGATCGGCGCCGGGCCGAAGGGGGCGATCGTCGTCGTCGGGTTCGCCGTCGTGGGGGCGCCGCCTTCGGTGAACCGGGCGCCCCCACTCGAACCCTCAGGCTTAGGTAGAGGCTGATTTCCGCCGCCGTTGGCGCCGGGCGCCGTGGTGCCGCCGCTCGATCCGCTTTCCGGGGCGGCGATGGTGTCGTTGCTGTGGACGCTCTTCTTCTTGCTCTTGCCGCCGGCCGAGCCCCCTCCGATTTCGCTGCCTTCCTCGACGCCGCCGTTCGAGTCGCCGCTTCCCTTTTCAGGCGCCGGGGTGGGCGAGGGGGCCGGCGCCGGGACCGCTTCGCCTTCGGTTGCTTCGGCGGGCTGGGTGGCCGCGGGCATCTCGGTCGTGTCTTCCGGCGATTCGCAGTCCGGGTCTTCCATGTCGACGAGGCCGTCGCCGTCGTCGTCGAGGCCGTTGGAGCAGGCCGGTGCCTGGAGCGAGGGAATCGCGGTGGTGGTCGTCGGGCTGACCGCCGTGCTTTCCGACAGCGGGTCGGCGCCGGCGAGCCCGGCGCCCACGGCGGTGACCGCCAGGAATGCGGCGAGGGCGGCGATTATCGATGCAAGCTTGGTTCTCATGCCGAGGTGCTTCTGCCCGCGCTCGATACCCCTCCCCGGGCAGTAACCGAGATCAGGCTACCCACTAGTCCTTACGTCCACAACGCCTGCCGCCGCTCCCAACAAGGGCTTAATCAACGATTGCGACATCGGTGTAACGAGAGATTTTCAGCCGAGCCGGATGTGCTCGTTAAGCTGCTGTGACTTGACCTTCGAGGAATACGAGCAGGACGGGCTGCGGGCACGGGCCGAGCAGGCGCTCGGCGAGCTGGCGCAGGCCCTGATCGACAACCCGACGCTGCACGATGCCGTCACCGCCGCGCTGGGGGCGCGGGAGAAGGCCCTGGAGGCCCAGCAGGCGGCGATGAGCGCGCTCAACCTGCCCTCTGCGACCGACGTCGAACGGCTCGAGCGTCGCCTGCGCTCCTTCTCCCAGCGCCTGGAGGACGTCGAGGAGGCGATCGACGACCTCAGCCGCGAGCTGGGCGCGATCCGGCGCGAGAACGCGAAGAAGACGCCGAAAAAGGACCCGAAGAAAGCCGAGGCTAAGCCTCAACCTTAGGGTGAGAGTACGGCCGCGGCCGCTGCTGCGGCGCGCTTCGCGGACGCCTCCAGCGTCGTCTCCGCCAGCACCTCCCCGGTGCCGTCTTCGGCGATGACGAGCAGCGCCGCGGCCACGATCCCGAGCTCGGCCGCCGCCGCCAGCAGCGCCGCGGTCTGCATGTCTGCCGCGTCGGCCGCGAGGTCGCGGTCGGGCAGGTGGCGGTGAAGCCGGTCGAGGCTGACCGCCGTCCCCGCCCGCGCCGCCGGGAGCCGCTCACGCAGTCGCTCCGTCAGCCCCCGGTCCGGGCGCGCCGGGCTCCGTGGTTCCTCTGTCCGCCTATTCGGGACAAAGGAACCACGCAACGGTTGTGCCTCTTCCACGACGAGGATCTCGCCAAGGCCGATGTCGCCCAGCGAGGTCGCCGTCCCGACCCTGACCGCCCGCCGCACGCCCAGCTCGGCCAGGTCGTGGAGGACGACCGCGGCGCTCGGCCCGCCCATCCCCGTCGCCTGGATCGTCAGGTCGCGGCCATCGGCCGTAACCCCCGTGTACCCCCAGAGCCCGCGTGCGTGGTTGCTCATCTTCGGCTCCTGCAGAAGCTCCTGGGCCAGCATCAGGGCGCGGCCGGGGTCACCGACGAGGATCGCGTCGTGAGCGATCGGCGCGGTCGGGCGCAGGCGGGCGGGCACCGCGCGACCTTAAGCGACTTCGTCAAGCCGGGTTGACGCCGTTCCCGGGGGCCGCTGGCTAGCCTCGGTCAATGCCCGAGCAGCGAATCTCCCTCAGCGAGGCGGCGCGGCGCTCGGGGGTCCCGGCCAGCACGCTGAAACGCTGGGCCGAAGAGAAGATCGTTCCGGTGCGGCGCGGTCGCTGGACCGCGGCGGCGGCGGCGCAGGCGCGCGTGGTGGCGCGGATGCGCGACCGCGGCTACTCGCTGGAGGACCTGAAGACCGCCGGTCGCGAGGGACGGCTCGCCTTCGGCTTCACCGAAGAGCTGCTCTCCGGCGCCGAGGAGCGGCTGACGGTCGCGGAGGTTGCGGCGGAAACCGGCCTGGAGCCGGAGCTGGTCGAGCGGATCCTGGTCATCCTCGGCACCCCGGTCGACCGCCGGCGCGAGATGAGCGAGGAAGACGCGGCGGCGCTGCGCCATTGCGCGCGGGTGCTGGCGGCCGGCTTCCCGCTCGTCGCCTTCCTGCAGCTGGTGCGCGTCTACGCGCAGTCGATGCGGCGGATCGCCGACGCCGAGGTGCGGCTCTTCCACCTCTACGTGCACGAGCCGCTGATCCGCGACGCCGTGCCGGAGCTGGAGATGGCCGAGGAGATGGTTGAGCTCGCGGCCGACATCCTGCCGCTAGCTGCGCCGCTGACCGAGTACCTCCACCGCCGCTACCTGGGCTTCTTCGTCGAGCAGGACGTCGTCGGCCACATGGAGGCCGACGCGGCCGCCGTCGACACCGCCGAAATGGCCCTCGGCCACGTCCACATCGCCCTCTGCTTCATCGACCTCACCGGCTTCACCCGCTACACCGAGGAGGAGGGCGACATCGAGGCGCTCGACGTGGTCGAGAACTTCGTCGCCACGGTCGAAGAAACGCTGCCGCGCGAGGCGACGATCGTGAAGACGATCGGCGACGAGGTGATGATCGTCTCGCCCGACCCGGCGGCGCTGACCGAGTGGGCGGTCGACTTCCTCTCCCGCTTCCCCGAGCGCCCGCAGCCGCGGGTGGGGATTCACTTCGGCGACGCCGTCTACCGCGACGGCGACTACTTCGGCAGCCAGGTCAACCTCGTCCACCGGGTCGTCAACCGGGCGCTCGCCGGCGAGGTGCTCGTCACCGACAAGGTCTGCGAGGCGATCGCCGCCAGTGGCCGCCTCAGCTTCGAGGGGATCGGCCAGGTCAGGCTGAAGGGATTTCCGGCCCCGACCGAGCTCTACCTCGTCCGCCAGGCATGATCGCCGCCGAGCTGCTCGAGCGAGTCGAAGCCGGCGGCCTGCTCGGCGGGCCGGAGCCGCTGCTGGTGATGCTCTCGGGCGGACGGGACTCGGTCTGCGTCCTCGACCTTGCGGTGCGGGCGCGGGGGGCGGATGCGGCGACCGCGCTCCACGTGAACTACGGGCTGCGGGAGGAGTCGGCGGAGGACGAGCGGTTCTGCGCGCGACTTTGCGAGGAGATCGGCGTCGCGCTCGAGGTGGAGCGCCGGGAGCGCTCCGAGGGAGAGGGGAACCTGCAGGCGTGGGCGCGCGGGGTCCGCTACGAGGCCGCGGCGCGGCTGGCCGGGCCGACGGGGGCGGCGATCGTCACCGGCCACACCGCCGACGACCAGGTCGAGACGATCCTCTACCGGCTCGCCTCCTCGCCGAGCCGGCGGGCGCTGCTGGGGATGCGACCGCGTGCCGGGCGGGTGGTGCGGCCGCTGCTCGGCACCAGCCGGGCCGAGACCACCGCCTACTGCGAGGAGCGCGGCCTCGGCTGGCGCGAGGACGCCAGCAACGAGGGCGACGCCTACGCTCGCAACCGGGTCAGGCAGGGGTGGATCCCACAGCTCGAGCGGATCCATCCCGCCGCCAGGCAGAACGTCCTGCGGACGGCGGCGCTGCTGCGCGAGGAGGCCGAACTGCTCGATTCGCTGGTCGACGCCGAGCTCGCCGGCGACGAGGGGATCGAGGCGGGAACGATCGCCCGCACCCGCTTCGCCGCCCTGCACCCTG
>CAWDAP010000010.1:0-179110 GCA_963800355.1 uncultured Actinomycetes bacterium
CCCGATCGCCCCGATCGTCGCCACCTGCTTCAGGTCGCGCGCGGCTGACGTCGATGTCCGGCGCCAGGTCCGAGGCGGCCTCGATCCCGCGTAGGCGAGCATCGCCACCACCGAGGCGTAGACGATGTCTTCGAGGCTCGGCGCGGGTGAAGAGGTGGACGTGGGCGGTCAGGCGGTCCGGGTGCATCACGACGAGGACCCGACCACGATCACCGCCAGCTGCAGGCCGAGGTCGGCGAGGGCGAGGAAGACCAGCAGCGCCCGGCGCCGCGGCCGGTGACGTTGAAGATGTTGAGACGCAGACGAGGAGGATCACCGCGGCGCCGATGCCGATCTCCCAGCCGGGCTGGGCGAAGTCGCCGTGATCGGCTCCAGGTAGTGCGGGACGGAGATCGCCGCCAGGGCGATCACGATCAGGTAGTCGATCAGGATCGCCCAGCCGGCGATGAAGGCGACAGCTCGTTGAAGGCGTGGCGGGCGAAGGTCGAGGAGCCGCCGCGCTCGCGGAACATCGCGCCGCCCTCGACGTAGGTCAGCGTGGTCAGGCCGAAGAGAAGGCCGGCGGCGAGGAAGATCAGCGGCGTCAGGCCGAGGCCGCGGTCGGCGACGACGCCGAGCGCGAAGTAGATCGAGAAGCCGACCGCCGAGTAGGCGGCGGCGAAGAGCCAGGGCACGCCGAGGCGCGCTGCAGCAGCGGCTCCAGCCGCGCTCCGGAAGACGCTCGGCCTGCTCTGGCTCGCTCAGTCGCGCTATCCAGAGGCCGCCCGACGCCGACGGCGACGAAGGCGAGGCCGAGCAGGAAGCCGACCGAGAGCGCCGCCGCCGAGCGGCGAGCGTGCGGACCAGGAGCGCCAGGCCGAGGACGACGAAGACAGCGAGAGGCCGCGGACGGCGCCGCGATAGAGCCGCTCGCCGTTCAAGGCACGACCGCGATCTCCGCGGGCGGCGCCGCGGCTATCGCCGGGCGGCTTTCTCGCTGGCGCCGGGTCGGAGACGACGATCACCCGGCACGGGCGCTCGCCGAGGACGTCTGCAGGGTCTTGTCGTACTGCGGCACGCCGTTGCGGTAGCTGAAGGCCGACGACGATCGCCGCGGCCTTGATCTCGCCCGCCTCCTCGGCGACCGAGTAGCCGGCCTGGCCGGGGCGGACCCGCGCGACGTGGCCGGTGACGCGCTGGCCGCCGATCAGCTTCGCCTCCTCGATCTTGCTCTGGGCCGCTCGCTTCGCCCTCGGGCATCTCGGCGTCGAGCGGCAGGTTGGTCGGCACCGTCATCATCGAGTGGACGTGGATGCCGCGGCGGCGCTTGGAGGCGAGCTTGACCGCGGTCGCGACCATCTCCTGGCGAGAAGGTTCGTCGTCCTCGAAGGCGACGAAGACGCTGCGGTACTCGACCTCCTCGACCCCGAGCGGCTCCGGCAGCACCACCTTGACCGTCTCGGTCAGCGGCAGCACTGGTTGCGGCGGTAGAGCACGTAGACGACGATCCCGAGCACCATCCAGCCGAGTGCCGACGACGAGCGTGCGGGGGTTGAGCGCCATGACGACGATCCAGGCGGCGAAGGTGCCGAAGCCGCCGAGGACCGCGGTCAGCGGCAGCTCGAAGCCGAAGCGCGGAAGTTGAGCGCGGCTTCCAGGGCCGCTCCACGTCCGGCTGGCGGCGCCGCAGCTGGATCACCGCGACGTGGGCGATCGTGAAGGAGAGCATCGCCCCGAACGAGTACATCGTCGCCAGGAAGTCGGTCTGGCCCGGCAGCAGGGTGAGGATCGCCACCGCGGCGAAGAGCAGGATCGCGATGTAGGGGGTGCGGTACTTCGGGTGGACCTGGCGCAGCCCCTCGGGCAGCTGGCGGTGCTGGCCCATCGAGTAGGTGAGCCGCGAGACGCCGATCAGCGCCGGCGTTGGTGGCGATCAGCAGGATCACCGCGGCGAGCACGCCGACGTAGAAGCGCAGGACTTCGGTCGGCAGGTGCGAGAGGCCGAGGTTCTCGACGATGCCGAGGATCGGGTCGTCGGCGTAGGTCGCTGCCGAGCGCGGTGGTGTAGTGCCGGCCGCGGTCCTGACCACCGGCATCGCCGAGAGGGCGACGATCGGGATCAGCAGGTAGAGGCCGAGCACGGCGAGGACGACGAGGGCGACGCTGCGGGGGATCGTGCGGGCCGCGTCCCTGGCCTCCTCGGCCATGTTGGAGATCGTCTCGATCCCGGTGTAGGCGATCATCCCGACCGCGATGCCGAGCGCGAAGTCGCTCCAGGTCGGGGCGACGCCGAGGTGGACGTTGTCGACGAGGAGCTGCGGGCTGAGGACGAGGACGATGCCGATCCCGACGAGGACGACCTGGGTGGCGAGGTCGGCGATCGCGAGGACGAGGTTCAGTTTCGCCGACTCCTCGGTGCCGCGGACGTTGATCAGCGCGAGGGCGACGATCAGGGCGGCGCCGCCGATGATGTCGCCGGGGCTGTCGCCGAGCCAGGGCCAGAAGACGGCCAGGTAGTGGGGCACGAAGAAGGCCGAGATCGCCGCCGTGATCGTGTAGTTGAGCATCTGTCCCCAGGCGGCGACGAAGCTGACCAGCTCGTTGAAGGCGTGGCGGGCGAAGCTGGAGGAGCCGCCGGCCTCCGGGTACATCACCGTCGCCTCGGCGTAGGTGGCGGCCGTGCAGGCGAAGATGACGCCCGTGATGACGAAGGCCAGCGGGGTGAGGCCGAGGGCGAAGGCGGCGGTGACGCCGAGCGCGTAGTAGATCGAGGAGCCGACGTTCCCGTAGGCGGCGGAGAACAGCGCCCCCACCCCGTGGACACGGCTCAGCGACTCGTCTCTGGGGATTCGCTGGGCCAATTCAGGTGGTCTGCGATGCGGTCACTCAGACCGAATATACGGACGGCGCGGGCGCCCTTCGCAGGTGGGCTCGCGACAGTTGCGACGGAACCGTGCAGCCGAGCAGGCCGAGGGTCAGCTCCAGCTCCTCGCGGAGGAGGCCGAGGACCCTGGCGACGCCCTCGGCGCCGGCCGCCGCGAGCCCCCAGAGGGCGGGCCGCCCGACCAGCACCGCGTCGGCGCCGAGGGCGAGGGCGGTGGCGACGTCGACGCCGCGGCGGATGCCGCCGTCGACCAGCACGGTGCCGCTGCCGGCGAGGGTCTCGGCGATCTCGGGCAGCGCCTCGGCGGAAGCGAGCGAGCGGTCGAGCTGGCGGCCGCCGTGGTTGGAGACGACGACGCCGGCGGCACCGTGCTCGAGGGCCAGTTCGGCGTCCTCGGCGGTGAGGATTCCCTTGACCAGGACCGGGACGCTGCACTCCGAGGCGAGGCGCTCGACGTCGGCCCAGGTGAGGGCGTGGTTCATCAGCGCGAAGGTGTCCTCGATCGAGAGCGAGCGCTCGCCGCCGACCGCGGCGGTCAGGCTCGGCGTGCCGAGCTCCCGCGGCAGGGTGAAGCGGTTGCGGCGGTCGCGCTCGCGGTTGCCGCCGGGCGGCGCGTCGGCGGTGACGAGGATCGCCTCGAAGCCGGCGTCGATCGCCTCCTCCATCAGCGTCCGCGTCACCCCGTCGTCCTTGAAGGCATAGAGCTGGAACCAGTGCCGGCCGTCGGGTGCGACGGCGGCGACCTCGGCCGGTCGCGTGGTCGAGAGCGTCGAGAGGCACATCGCGGTGCCCGCCGCGGCGGCCCCGGCCGCCATCGCCCCCTCGCCCTCGGGGTGGGCCATCCGCTGGTAGGCCACCGGCGCCACCAGCACCGGCGAGGACACCAGCCCTCCCAGCACCTCGACCGCGGTCGAGGCCTCATCCACGTCCTTCAGCACCCGCGGCCGCAGCCGCCACCGCCCCCAGGCCTCCACGTTCTCCCGCAGCGTCACCTCGTCCCCCGCCCCACCGGCGAAGTAGTCCCGCGGCCCATCCTCGAGCCGCCCGAGCCCCTCCCGCTCGGCATCGAAGACGTTGATCCAGTCCAGAGTCACCGCGGGACCCTAACCCGATTGCAGCCGAGACCGACGGCCAAAGTCACGCCCCCGCCACGAAGCCGCCTCCGAAAAGTCACATCGTGCGCGCCACACGCGCGGATTTCCCCGCCAGGCTGGAAGCATGAAATCCGAGTTCGCGAAAAACCTTGTAGAGCAAGGAAAAACGCGAACTCGCGGAGACGACAGGCTCCTCGCGGCCCTGGCCGGCGCCCAGCACGGCGTCGTTGCGCGGCAGCAGCTGCTCAATCGGGGCTGGACCAAGGAAGAGATCGACTGGCGGCTCGGTGCCGGGAGGTTGCATCGGGTTCATGCCGGGGTCTACTCGCCGGCGCCGCCACGTTTGCTCACGCGGCCGGGGCGATGGATGGCGGCGGTGCTCGCCTCCGACCCCGATGCCGTCCTCAGCCACTGGTCGGCGGCGGCGCTCTGGGGGATCCGGCCGAACGGGCGCTTCCGGATCGACGTGGCCGTCCCACGCCGCAGCCACTCCTCGAAGGCGATCTGTCGCCACTTCTCCCGTCTGCCCGGGGACGAGCGGGCGGTCAGGGACGGGATCCCGGTGACCTCGGTCCCGAGGACGACCTTCGACCTGGCGGCGAGCGCGGACCTCGACACCGTCGTCGAGATGATCCGGGAGGCCGAATACCTGCAACTCTGGGACCGGCTCTCGCTGCCCCACCTGCTCGAGCGCTACCCGGGAAAACGCGGCTCGCGGAAGCTCGAAGCCGCTCTCCGGCGGATCACCGAAGAGCCGTCCGGCCGCAAGCGCAGCAAGCTGGAGAGGCGCTTCGCCCCCTTCCTCCGCCGGCACCGCCTGCCGATGCCCCGCTTCAACGACTGGATCCTCCTCGGCCCCAGGCGCTTCCAGGTCGACTGCCACTGGCCGGAGCGGCGCCTGATCGTCGAGCTCGACGGCTGGCAGGCCCACTCCTCTTTCTCGGCCTTCCAGGACGACCGCAGCCGCGACCGGGTCCTCCACGTCGCCGGCTACACCGTCCTCCATTTCACCTGGAACCAGCTCGACGACGAAGCGGAGGAGATCGCCTCCGACCTGCGGTCGATGCTGCTCGGGGATAGAGGAGCGCCGAGGAGCGGGTAGTTGGGCCGGGGCCGCACCCACCTCCACTTCGGCAGGTAGAGGTGGGTGCGGCCCCGGCTAAGGTTCCCGGCTGGTGGGAGCGGCCCGGCACTCCACGCAGAGGCAGATGAGGCGTCGCCGGAGGGCTGCGTGTGCCGTTCTCGCGCTCACGCTTATCGGGGTCATCTACCTGGTGCTGGCGGCGACGGTCCTCGCTCCGGTCGACAGGCACGGCGCCAAGCTCGTCCATCTCGTGATCCACAGCCGGGCGGTCGGACGGGACCTGGGCGTCAACGTGGTGGTGTCCTCCCGGCCCGGCCCAGGCGGCGGCAAGCGCCCCCTTCTCGTCTTCCTCCACGGCAGAAGCGGTTCGGAGGGCACCTTCACGCGGGACCAGGCCGTCTTCAGCGGGTTGAGAGCACTGGGCCGCAAAGCCCCCGTCGTCGCCTTCCCAGACGGCGGCATCCACAGCTACTGGCACGACCGAACTGACGGTGACTGGGGTCGCTACGTGATGAGGGAAGCGATCCCCGCCGTGGTGCGGCGCTTCGGCGTCGATCCCCACCGGATCGCGATCGGCGGCATCTCGATGGGCGGCTTCGGCGCTTACGACCTGGCGCTCCACCACCCGCAACGCTTCTGCGCGGTCGGCGGCCACTCGCCGGCGCTCTGGTTCGAAGGCGGCGAAACCGCCCCCGGCGCCTTCGACGGCGCCGCCGACTTCGCCCGCAACGACGTCGTCGGGATGGTCCGCGAAATCCCCGAAGCCTTCGCCGGGATGCGGGTCTGGAACGACTACGGCGACGAAGACCCGTTCCGCGCCTACGACGAAGGCTTCGTCGAGTACCTGCGGCAGGACGGTGCCGACCTCAGCGCCCACTCCTGGCACGGCGGCCACGACGACGGGTACTGGAACGCCCATTGGCCCGCGTACCTGCGCTTCTACGCGAACGCCTTGGCGAACTGCTGAAGCCGCTCTCGATTCCCCTATGTCGAGTTGGTTACCCATATGGTCACAAAGTCGACATGCCCGCTCAGTGGTCGGGTGCCCCGGCGGGAGGGGTGCCGGGCCGTGGCGCCGGGCCCCAGCTTTCGCGGCCGTCGGAGGTGGCGATCGGGATCTTCGGACCGGCCATCGCCGGGGTACCGACGGTGACGTCGTAGATCGACTTGACCCGTGAGAGAACCTCGCGGACGGCGCTCTTCTTGCCCTGGAAGCCGTAGGGTGAAGGTCGGAGGTGAGGCCGGTGGAGTCGATGCCCGCCTGTTCGGCGAGGAAGAGCGCCCGCGGCATGTGGAAGCCCTGGGTGACGACAACGGCGCGATCGACGCCGAAGATGCTGCGCGCCCGCACCATCGTCTGCCAGGTGTCGAAGCCGGCGTCGTCCTCGAAGACGTCCTTGGGCGCCAGGCTGGACCAGAGCCCCGGGACGATCGCCACCTCGGTCCTCGCCACGTCGGCAATCGTGGAAGTCGACTCCCCATCGGTCGAAAGCAGGACGTAGGCGTTGGCGCCCACGACCAGCAGGGCGACGAGTAAGCCAAGCCCGATCGCTCCCCTCCGAGAGCCGCGGCCAGCGCCGCAACGGATAGGCGGGTGCCCTGTGCGCCCCCGAAAAGCTACCGCGGGCGGCGGGCGAGGACACCGCCAGGCGCGGCTTTGCAGCCGCGCCGACGGTGCCTCAGACGGCCGAGGGGCCTCCCGGCCGCCCTAGAAGTGGACGATCGGGATGATCAGGATGGCGACGATGTTCGCCACCTTGATCATCGGGTTGATCGCCGGGCCCGCCGTGTCCTTGTAGGGGTCGCCGACGGTGTCGCCGGTCACCGAGGCGGCGTGGGCCTCGGAGCCCTTGCCGCCGTGGGCGCCGTCCTCGATCAGCTTCTTCGCGTTGTCCCAGGCGCCGCCGCCGGCGGTCATGCTGATCGCGGCGAAGAGGCCGACGACGATGACGCCGATCAGCAGGCCGCCGAGCGCGTTGACGCTGAGCAGGCCGACAACCAGGGTGACGACGATCGGGATCAGGGCGGGCAGGATCATCTCCTTCTGCGCCGCCGCGGTGACGATCGCCACCGTCCGGCCGTACTCGGGTTTCTCGGTCCCCTCCATGATCCCGGGGTGCTCGCGGAACTGCTTGCGCACCTCCTCGACCACCTGGCCGCCGGCGCGGCCGACCGCCTCGATCGCGAAGGCCGAGAACAGGTAAACCATCATCCCGCCGATCAGCAGCCCGATCAGCACGTCGGGGTTGGTGAGGCTGAAGCTGAGGTCGAAGCCGGACGGGGCTTCGGCCTTCAGTTCTTCGCGGAAGGCGGCGAACAAAACCAGCGCCGCCAGGGCGGCGGAGCCGATCGCGTAGCCCTTGGTCACTGCCTTGGTCGTGTTGCCGACCGCGTCGAGCGGGTCGGTGACGTTGCGGACGTCCTCCGGCAGGTCCGCCATCTCGGCGATGCCGCCGGCGTTGTCGGTGATCGGCCCGAAGGCGTCGAGGGCGACGATCAGCCCGCAGAGCGAGAGCTGCGCCATCACCGCGATGCCGATGCCGTAGATCCCCGCCAGCTGGTTGGCGGCGAGGATCGCGCCTGCGATGACCAGGGCCGGGGCGGCGGTCGACTGGAAGCCCTGGGCGAGGCCCTGGATGATGTTCGTCGCGTGCCCGGTCTCGGAGGCCTGGGCGATCGTCTTCACCGGCCGGAACCGGGTCGAGGTGTAGTAGTCGGTGATCACGAACAGCAGCCCGGTGACGGCGACGCCAATCACCGCGCAGAGCCACAGTTCGGCGACGCTGACGGCGCTGGCGCCGGCGCTGGCGAAGCCGAGGCGGAGCGGGTCGCTCATCAGCCAGCTGGTGATCGGGTAGAAGGCGGCGATCGAGATCGCGCCGGAAACCACGAGGCCGATGTAGAGGGCCCCCTCGACTTTGTCGGTGCTGGTCCGCACCGAGAGGGCGCCGATGATCGAGGCGATGATCGCGACGCCGCCGATCACCAGCGGGAAGATCGCCACCTCACGCGCGTATTCCGGCGTGAAGGTGAGGACGCCGAGCAGCATCACCGCGACCGAGGTGACCGCGTAGGTCTCGAACAGATCGGCGGCCATGCCGGCGCAGTCGCCGACGTTGTCGCCGACGTTGTCGGCGATCACGGCCGGGTTGCGGGGATCGTCCTCGGGGATCCCCGCCTCGACCTTGCCGACCAGGTCGGCGCCGACGTCGGCGGCCTTGGTGAAGATGCCGCCGCCGAGCCGGGCGAAGACCGAGATCAGCGAGCCACCGAAGCCGAGTCCGATCAGCGCGTCGACCGCTTCCTTGTCGCCGGTGCCGGTGAGGACGAGGATGCCGTAGTAGCCGGCGACCCCGAGCAGCGCCAGGCCGACCACCAGCAGCCCGGTGACCGAGCCGCCTTTGAAGGCGACGTCGAGCGCCGGCGGCACGCCGCCACGGGCGGCCTCGGCGACGCGCGAGTTGGCCCGCACCGAGAGGTTCATGCCGATGAACCCGGTGGCGCCGGAGAGCGTCGCGCCGATCAGGAAGCCGATCGCGGTCTTCCAGTCCTGGAGGATCCAGAGCAGGACGGCGATCGGCAGCGCCAGGGCGGCGATGATCGTGTACTGGCGGCTGAGGTAGGCCTGCGCCCCCTCCTGCACGGCGCCAGAGATTTCGCGCATCCGATCGTTGCCCGCCGATTTGGAAAGCAGGCGCTGGGTAACGAGAAGTCCGTAGAGAACGGCGGCGCCAGCGCAGACGAGCGCGACGACCACGCCGTATTCGGTCAGAAAGTCGGTCAAGTTCCGATTCCTCCGGTGGTTTTAGCGGCGCGGGAGTCTATAGACGACGGCGGCGGCGGCGCGCCAAGCCCGCTCTACAGGCTTGATCTACGCGCCCCCTGGCACTCGGTTACGCCGACTGCCGAGCGTGCTCCGCACCGGAATAGGTGCGCCGCGTCTCCGCCACCGCGTCGCGGTAGACGTCCTCGATCGAGATCCCCTCGTCGAGCGCCTCGCGCGCCCGCTCGGCCCCGTTGCGCTCCGGCAGCGAGACGTCCAGCCCCAGCTGCGCCCGTGCCGGCTCGCTCCAGGCCAGCACCTGCTCCAGCAATGAGCGAGTCGGCACCTCCACCCCACCGCGGCGGAAGTCGACCATCCGCCCGCCGGCGCCGTGGCGGATCGCCCGCCAGAGGTTCTCCTCGATCTCGCGGTCGGCCAGCGGCGCCTCCCGCCCCTCGTAGCCCCACTCGTCGTAGTCGAGCGCGGCCTGGGCGATGCAGGCGGCGATCAGCGCCGCCAGGGCGAAGGACTCCTCGCCGCGGGTCTGCGCGTCGCAGATCCGCACCTCGACCGTGCCGAAGCTGTGGTGGGGCCGCACGCTCCACCACAGCTGGGTCGACTCGATCACCGACCCCGCCCGCTGCAGGGTGTCGATGAAACCGGCGTAGCTGGCCCAGTCGACGAATGGCGAGGGCACCCCGCAGCGCGGGAAGGTTCGGGTGAAGATCTCGCTGCGGACGCTGTGCAGGCCGGTGTCGCGGCGGTCGAGGAAGGGAGAGTTGGCCGAGACCGCCAGCAGCAGCGGCAGCAGCTCGCGCAGCCGGTCGCAGACGGCGATCGCCCGGTCGGCCCCCCGCACCCCCATGTGCAGGTGCAGGCTCCAAGTGTTGTTGCGCTGCGCGACCCAGCCGAGTTCGTGGCGCAGTCGGTTGTAGTGCGGGGTGTCGATGATCCGCTGGTCGAGGTAGTTCGCCCAGGGGTGCGTCCCGGTCGCCGCGAGCGCCAGCCCCATCCCGCCGACCAGCTCGAACAGCCGCGCCCGCCGATCGCGCTGGCGGGATTCGGCTTCGGCGAAGGACTCGGCGCGCCCCGAGCGGATCTCAACCTCGGAGGCGATCAGCTCGCCCGCCGCCGCCGCGGCCAGCACCTCGTCGCGCTGGCAGGCCGCCATCACCTCCTCGAAGCGGTGCTCCAGCTCCAGGGTCCGCGGGTCGAGGATCGCGAACTCCTCCTCGAGGCCGATCGTGAAGTCCTGCGAGACCTCGAACTTCTCGCGGGCGAGATCCAGGTCGAGCGACATCGGGCGGCGCTGGAGTGCCCTCTAGGCGAGGTAGAAGTAGAGCGCGTAGAGCAGGTCGACGGCGGGGCTGGAGGTGTGGACGGTCACCTCGGGCGGCACCTGCAGCAGCTGCTCGGAGTAGTTGAAGATGATCTTGACGCCGGCCTTGACGAGGCGGTCGGCGACGTCCTGGGCCGCGTCGGCGGGTACCGCCAGCACGCCGACGACGATCTCCTCCTCGGCGACCACAGCCGACAGGTCGCCGATGTCGCGGACGTCGAGCTCGCCGATCCGGTTGCCGACGACGCCGGGGTCCGTGTCGAAGATCGCCACCACCTGGAAGCCATGGTCGGCGAAGATCGGCGAGCGGGCGATCGCCTGGCCGAGGTTGCCGGCACCGAAGAGGGCGATGTTGTGCTGGCCGGAGGTGCGGAGGATCTTGCGGATCTCCGAGACCAGCGACTCGACGTTGTAGCCGACCCCGCGCTTGCCGAACTTGCCGAAGCCGGAGAGGTCGCGGCGGATCTGGGTCGGGTTGATGTGGGTGTACTGCGAGAGCTCCTGCGAGGAGATCGTCTCCTGCCCCATCTTCCGCGCCTGCGTCAGCACCTGCAGGTAGCGCGAGAGCCGCGCCGCGACACCCAGCGACAGCCGCTCGCCTTCGACCGGGAACGCCTCCGCGGCGCCAAGCTCCTCGATCACCTCGACCATGCCCCCACAGTATCGAGCCTCGCTTTCACGGCGGCGCGGTCGAGGATCAGCTCGGAGACCTCGAGCCCGTCGACCTCGACCACCGGAATCCGCTCGAGGTAGCGCCGCAGCAGCAGATCGTTGCTCTCGATATCGACCTCGTGCAGCTCGAAGCGGTAGCCCGCCCGGTGCAGGGCGACGATCTGCTCGAGCGCCTCCTCGCAGAGGTGGCACCCCGGCCTGGAGTAGACGACGACGGCGGCCATGGCTCAGTGGGAGACGGCGACCTTCTTGCCGGTCGCGAAGGCGTCGTAGCCGAGGTAGTCGGGGTACGGGATCGCCTCGGCGTAGCGGGCGGCCGATCCGATCATCGCTGCGTTGTCGGTGCAGAGGGGGATCGGGACCAGCTTCAGCCGCACCCCCATCTCCTCGCAGAGCGCAGCGACCGCTTCGCGCAGCGGCCCGTTGGCGGCGACGCCGCCGCCGAGCGCGACCGCCTCCCAATCGCCCTTCTTCAGCGCCCGCGCCGTCTTCGTCCGCAGCTGCTCGACCACCGCGGCCTGAAAGGAGGCGGCGAGGTCGGCGCGCCGCTCCCGCACCCCCTCGGGGCCGAGCTCGCGGCAGCGGTAGAGGACCGCCGTCTTCAGGCCGCTGAAGCTGAAGTCGAGGCCGGGGTCGCGCGCCATCGCCACCGGCATCTCGAACGCCTCCGGGTCGCCCTTCTCCGCCTCCCCCTGGATCGGCGGCCCGCCCGGGTAGCCGAGTCCGAGCAGCCGCGCCGACTTGTCGAAGGCCTCGCCGGCGGCGTCGTCCAGCGTCTGCCCGAGCAGCTCGTAGCCGCGGTGGCCGCGCACCCCCGCCAGCATCGTGTGGCCGCCGCTGGCGATCAGGCAGAGGAAGGGCGGCTCCAGCGGCTCGGGCTCGAGGAAGTTGGCGGCGACGTGGCCCTGGAGGTGGTCGACGGGAATCAGCGGCAGCCGCCGGGCGGCGGCGATCCCCTTCGCGGCGCTGATCCCGACCAGCAGCGCCCCGATCAGGCCAGGCCCGGCGGTGGCGGCGACCGCCTCGACGTCGTCGAGTGTCACCCCCGCCTCGGCCAGGGCCGCCTCGACCACGGGCTCGACCAGCTCCAGGTGGTGGCGCGCCGCCACCTCGGGGACGACGCCGCCGAAGCCCTCGTGGGCCTTGGCCTGCGAGGAGATCACGTTGCTGAGCATCCGCGGCCCGTCGAGGACCGCGGCGCAGGTGTCGTCGCAGGAGGTCTCTATCGCCAGCAGCACGGCCATACCCAACAACCCACCTCAGTCGAGCCACATGATCAGGGCGTCCTCGCCGTTGTCGTGGTAGTAGCGAGGACGGACCCCGGCGGAGCGGAAGCCGAAGCGTTCGTACATGCCGATCGCGCGCTGGTTGGAGACCCGCACCTCCAGGGTGAACGGCAGCTTCCCCCGCGACTCGGAGATCAGCCGGCGCATCAGCTGCCCGGCGACGCCGCCGCCGCGACGCTCGGGGGCGACGGCGATGTTCATCAGGTGCCAGACCTGGTCGTAGCGGGAGCAGACCACGTAGCCGAGCAGCTCGTCGCCGGCGCAGGCGGCGAGGCAGATTCCCGACGGCTTCGAGAGCTCGAGCACGAACATCGCCAGCGACCACGGGGTCGGGAACGAGCGCCGCTCGATCGAGATCACCGCCGGCAGGTCGCTGTAGGCGAGCCGCCGGACCTGGACCTCCTGGGTCAGATCACTGGGCTTTTTTGAAAGCGTCTCGCTCACGCCACCGCTCCGCGTCGGGGGGTCTGAGGTAGATCGGAGCGAGCCCGTCGCGGTCCGCCACGTCGCCCGCCGCCGCCGCGAGAGCGCAGAGGTGCCGCGCCGCGACCCGGTGGACGGGGTCAAAATCGTCCGCGATGCGGACTCCGTCCCGGGACAGCTCCTGGCGGAATCGTACCGCCCCCGACCCGGCCACCAGCGGGGCCTCGTCCAGCCCGGCGACCCGCTCGGCCAGTTCCTCGGGCCGGAACACGGCCGGCTCCCAGAGCCGCGTGCCGTCAGCCGCGTAGAGCGCCGCGAACACCTCGCCCCGCCAGCCGTCCAGCACCGCCAACACCGCCCCCTCGCTGCTTCCGCTGTTCCTTTGCCCAGCTGAGTCGGGCAAAGGAACAGCGGAACAAGCGATCCCGCGCGCCAAGGCGTCTAAAGTGCAGACGCCGTGGACGGGGATGCCGAGCCCTACCGCCAGGCCGCGGGCGGTGGCGATTCCGATCCGGACGCCGGTGAAGGTCCCCGGCCCGAGGCCGACCGCGAGCAGGTCGACCTCCTCCCAGCCGCCGGCCGCCGCCGCCGCCCGCTCGACCTCGGCCAGCAGCCCGGTCGAGTGCAGCGGCCGCCCCTGCGGGGAGAGCCCCAGCTGCGACTCGTGCAGAACCTCCCCGTCGCGCCAGGCGCAGGCGACGGTGTCGGCGGTCGCGGTATCGAAGCCGACGACGATCAGCGCCAGGTCAGCCCTTCACCCGGAAGGCCCAGGACCCGACTTTCTTGCCCTTGACGAACCAGCTGACGACGTGCTTGCCGGGGACCACCGTGGTGATCTTATTCACGTAGAGGGTCCCCTGTTCGGCTTTCTGAGCCTGAGCGCAGAGGTTTTTGCCGCGCGGGAACTTGACGCAGACGGTGTAGTTGACGGTTCCCCTCAGGCTCTTGAAGAACGCCCCCTTCACCTGCTTCTTCGGGCAGACGTGCGATCGGTGCCACTTCTTCGCGTGGGCGAGGCTGTGGCCGCAGCCGACATAGTGCTGGTAGGCGGCAGCGCCGGCAGTGGCGGGCACCGCGGTTGCGAGCAGCCCGCTCACAAGCAACGCGGCCGCGAGCGCCTTCAGTCCCTTCATTCCGTCCTCTGCCTTTCTCGTTCGAGAGCTTTCGAGCGCCGATGCTACAAGCGGCACCGGTTCTCCTGGAACAACGCGGAAGCGCGTTTGCTGCGCTATCCCCCGCCCTACCCCTCGGCGACCACTTCTATCCGCCGCTCCTCGGACTCGTGCGCGAGCCTGATCACGATCGCCGCGCGGCCAAGGCGCGCCGCCCCCGCCTGCGGCCACTCGACGAAGGCGACCGCGTCGGGGGTGAGGTAGTCGTCGAGCAGGGCCGGGTCCTCTCCCTCGAGGTCCGCGAGCCGGTAGAGATCGAGGTGCGAGACCGGGAGCCGGCCACCCCCGTAGCGCTGGCCGATCGTGAAGGTGGGCGAGGTGACGGGCTCGCTGACCCCGAGGGCGCGGCAGGCGCCGCGGATCAGGGTCGTCTTACCGGCCCCGAGGTCGCCTTCGAGCAGGACGACGTCGCCGGGTCCGAGGCGCGCGGCAAGGCGGGCGCCGAAGGCTTCGGTCTCCTCCGCACTCCGCGACTCGACGACCTCGGTCGCGCTCATCCGAAGAAGCCGAGCTGGTCGCTGGGCGGGGGCGGCCCGGCGTCGCCTTCCTCGGCCTCGAGCTCGGCCAGCTCCTCGGCGCTCGGAGCCGGGGTCGGCAGCGGTCGCCGCAGCAGCTCGGGGATCGTCGCGAAGTCGCCCCGCAGCTTCTCCTTCACCGCCGGGGTCCGCAGCGCCGCGGCGGGATGGAAGAGCGGCAGCAGGTAGACCATGCGGCCGCCGAGCTCGTGCGCCTGCGGGGTGCCGCGAACCCTGGTGATCCCGGTCGGGCTACCGCTCAGCAGCTTCGTGGCGAAGTTGCCGAGGGTGCAGACGACCCGCGGCTCGATCAGCCGCACCTGCTCCCAGAGGTAGGGCTCGCAGGCCTCGATCTCGGCCGGCTGCGGGTCGCGGTTGCCGGGCGGCCGCGACTTCAGCACGTTGGCGATGAAGACGTCCTCGCGGGTGAGCCCGATCTCCTCCAGCATCTGGTTCAACAGCTGGCCGGCGCGGCCGACGAAGGGCAGGCCCTGGCGGTCCTCTTCGGCCCCGGGCGCCTCGCCGACGAACATCAGGTCGGCGTCGGCGTTGCCCGCCCCGAAGACCGCCTTGGTGCGGGTCTCGTGCAGGGGGCACTTGGTGCAGTCCCGGACCAGCTCGTAGAGCTCGACCAGCCGCTCGCGGCGCTCCTCCGCGCTCGCCGTCACGGCCTCTCCCCCCGTCCCCGCCTCTTGCGCGCCTCGCCCAGCCGCTCCTGCCGCGCCGACTCGCGCTCGCGCCGCCGCGCTTCGTCCGAGCGCACCCCCGCCCCCCGCGGCTGCCGCCCCGGCGGCGCCACGGCGGAGTAGAGGCGCCGGGTCTGCGCCGAGCCGCACTCCCGGCAGGCCGCCTCGGCCCCCGCCCGGACCAGCTCCTCGAAGCGAGCCCCGCAATCCTCGCACTCGAACTCGTAGATCGGCATCTGCCGGGATCGTAGTCGCCGCCATGTCGTCTGCCGCTGTCGAATACTCTGCGCCGATGAAGGCAAGGGGATGCCTGCTCGCTCTCGTCTGCGCCTTGGCACTCATCGGTCCGGTGGGGAGCGCGAGCGCTGCTACCGGCAAGACGCCGGAAACGAGGTTGAGCAGCTTTGCGCTCAGGGGCTCGAACGGCTATCGCCTGACCGTGGTAGCGATCGTCCCGGGCGGGGCCCGCCGACCGGCAGCCCAGGTGAGCGTCCAGCGGGGGCCGCTCACTGCCGAGTACCTGAGCCCCGCCCAGGGCCCTGCCGGGCTCAGGGCGAGGTTCGGTTCCCTCGGCTCGCTGCGCGTCCATTTCGTGCGACAGGCGAAACACGTGGAACGGCCCGAACCCGGGTGCCGGATCGTCACCGAACGCGGGATCTTTCGCGGCCGCTTTCGCTTCGACGGCGAGGACGGCTATGTGACGGCAAGGGCGACCGACCCCGCGGGGAAGGTGGTGAGGCTTCCCAACGGCTTCTGCGGCTTCGGCAACGACCGCCTCCCCCGCCCCTCCATTCCCGGCCTGCCTCGCCAAACGGTCCTCAGCGCGCAGCAATCCGGCCGGCGGCGGACCGTCTCGTTCGAGGCATCGCGCGACGATCTGCCGGGGGTTCCGGCCTCCTTCACCGCCACCCTGCGCGAACGCCGCGAGGGAATGGCGATCACCCGCGGCGGGCATACGAGCGGGGTGCGCTCGTCGTTCGCCAACTCCGGACAGCGCTCGGCGACGATCTCACCCGCCAGCCCCTTCGAAGGCAGCGCTCAGTTCACCGCGAACGCCGACGGAACGGCCTTGTGGGCGGGCTCGCTCGCGGTTTCGTTCCCGGGCGCCCCGGAAACCCCGCTGACCGGGGAAGGGTTCGCCGCGCGGCTCTGCCTCCACCAGCCGATCCTCACCCCCTGCCGCCCCTAATCGTTTTTCTTGATGACTACTTGTCCCATCTTCTTGACACTCACCGCACAGCGGTGAAAACCTCCTAAGCATCCAATTCGCCAAAGGGAGTCTCTCTTGAAGATCAAGTCTCTCGTCAGCGTGGTCCTCGCCGTGCTGGCCCTCACCTGGGTCCTCGCAATCCCCGCCTTCGCGGCGGTGAAGCTGCCGATCCGGACGGCCGCCAGCAAGGCGTTCATCTTCGCCAAGCACACCTGTGCCCATGACCACAACTGCGTCCGCTACGGCGTCACCAACTGCAAGCGCCAGAGCCTCCACGTCGTCCTCTGCCGGATCTACGACGAACGGAGCACGGAAGCACAGGGCGACTACCACTGCACGCGCCTGGTGCGCGTCGCCCTCGACCCGGTCACCTACCGGATAGTCATCACCGGCCAGGCCAACTGGCAGTGCGGCTGAGCCGCCCGGCGCGCTGAGGAGCAAGGGAGCCGCTACGGCAGCGGCTCCCACTCCCAGCCCTTGGCGCTGGCGAGACTCTCCTCGCTGAGGTAGCGGCGGAACTCGTCCAGCTCGGCGGGCTCGACGCTGTAGACGTGGTCGGGCTCGGGGAAGTAGCGGCTGCGGACCTCGTCGCGGTAACGCTCGACGGCGGCGACCATCGTCTCGTGGACGTCGGCGTAGCGCTTGACGAACTTCGCCATGTGGCCGGTGGTGATCCCCAGCAGGTCGTGGAAGACGAGCACCTGGCCCGAGGTTCCAGGGCCGGCCCCGATGCCGATCGTCGGCACCTCCAGGCGCTTGACGATCTCGTCGGTGATCGCCGAGGGGACGGCCTCGATCACGATCGCGAAGCAGCCGACCGACTGCAGCGCCAGGCAGTCCTCGAGCAGCTTGATCGCGGCCTTGGCGTTCTTGCCCTGCGCCCGGTAGCCGCCGAGGGCGGTCGCGGTCTGCGGCGTCAGGCCGACGTGGCCCATGACCGGGATCCCGGACTGGACGATCGCCCGGGCGCGCTCGGCGATGACGCCGCCCGCCTCGAGCTTGACCGCCTGGCAGCCGGTCTCCTTGACCAGCCGCTGGGCATTGCGGATCGCTTCCTCGTTGCTGGCCTCGTAGCTGCCCATCGGCATGTCGCCGACCATCAGCGGCGTCTTCAGACCGCGGCGGACGGCCTTGCCGAGGACCAGCATCTCCTCCATCGAGACCAGCTTCGTGTCGGGATAGCCGAGGACGACGTTGGCCGCGGAGTCGCCGACCAGGACGACGTCGACGCCGGCCGCCTCGGCGACGGTCGCCGAGGGGTAGTCGTAGGCGGTGATCATCACGATCGGCTCGCCGTTCGCCTTCATCTCCTCAAGGCGCGGCAGGCTGACCGGCCGGCGGTCGGTCTGGGGAGCGGTGTGGGACCGGCCTCCGGAGCTCATGAGACCGCCTCCGGCTCCAGCAGCACCTCCGGGTGGCTGTCGACGGCGATCGCCCGGTTGTCCTCGTCGACGTGGACGACGACGGGCGAGTAGCGCTCGAGGTCGGCCTCGTCGTAGGCGCCGAAGGAGGCGACAATGATCTTGTGGCCGGGCTCGACCAGGTGGGCGGCGGCGCCGTTGACCTGCATCGTCCCCGAGCCGGGCTCGCCGTCGATCACGTAGGTGACGAAGCGGGAGCCGTTGTCGACGTCCCAGACGTGGACCTGCTCGTTGGTGATCATGTCGGCGCCGGCCATCAACTCGGTGTCGATCGTGATCGAGCCGATGTAGTCGACGTCGCAGTCGGTGACCGTCGCCCGGTGGATCTTCGACTTCAGCATCTGTCTCTGCACTTGCTGCTCCCCTTTCCGGGCTAGGTGTCCCTCGCGGTATCGCTCGGGTCGATCAGAACGTTGTCGATCAGGCGGGCCGCGCCGACGCGGGCGGCGACGGCGACGAGCACGGGGCGCTCGCCGAGCTGGTTGACCGGCTCCAGGTTCTCGGCGTCGCGGGCCTCCAGGTACTCGGGCTCGATCGCCGCGGCGGCCAGCTCGCGGCCGCCGGCCTCGAGGCCGGCGGCGAGCGAACCGGCGCGGGCGCCGCGCTCGGCGGCGGCGAGGGCGCGGTGCAGCGCGGTGGCGCGCTCGCGGTCCTCGCGACCGAGGTAGGCGTTGCGGCTGCTCATCGCCAGCCCGTCGGGCTCGCGCACGGTCGGTAGCACCTCGATCCTCACCGGGAAGTCGAGGTCGCGGACCATGCGGCGGATCACCACCGCCTGCTGGGCGTCCTTCTGGCCGAAGTAGGCGACGTCGGGGCCGACCAGGTTGAAGAGCTTGGCGACGACGGTGGTGACGCCGTGGAAGTGCTCGGGGCCGCGGCGGGAGGGGTCGCCGTCGAGGACGCTCGTCAGCGGGCCCGTCACCTCGACCGCGCCGGCGAAGCGGTCGAGCCCGTCGGGGTAGACCTCCTCGACGGTGGGCGCGAAGACAAGGTCGGCGCCCGCCTCGCCGGCGAGCCGCAGGTCGCGCTCCTCCTCGCGCGGGTAGCGGTCGAGGTCCTCCCCCGCCCCGAACTGGGTCGGGTTGACGAAGAGGCTCATCACCACCAGGTCGCACTCGGCCCGGGCGGCGCGGATCAGCGAGAGGTGGCCCTCGTGCAGGTAGCCCATCGTCGGCACCAGGCCGACCGTCCGCCCGGCCCGTCGCGCCTCGGCGAGGGCAGAGCGGAGCTCGGCCTTGGTGCGCAAAGCGGGGGCGGCCACGGTGGGACGAGGGTTATCGACGAGGAGGTTCGAGTTCATAGGTCCATGCCCGAAGGGTCACGGCCGTGCAAGCAAAATTATAGGCACCCTTCGTGGCGGTTCTGTGACAAAAGCGACGGAAAGCTCGCATCTCCCCCCGCCGCGCGGGGACGTGTCTGACTTGAGACCCCTATATGAACGCCTCTCCTCAGAAACGTCAGCGGCGAAAGTCGATCTTGCGGATCGGCTTCGCGGGCGCCCCGGCGGCGATCGTCGCCTCCTCGATGTCGCGGTTGACGACGGAGTTGGCGCCGACGACGCAGCGGTCGCCGACGCTGACGCCGCTGGTCACCGCGCAGTTGACGCCGAACCAGCAGTTGGAGCCGATCCGCACCGGGCCCTTCGAGGTGAAGCCCTGCCAGGTGATCGGCTTCTCGGGGTCGTCGTAGCGGTGCTCGGCGTCGCCGACGAAGCAGCCGTTCGCGAACATCGTGTGGTCGCCGATCGTCACCCTCTCCTGGGCGGCGATCATCACGTTGCGGTTGAGGAAGCAGCCCTCGCCGATCTCGATCCGGGCCTCCGGCGCCAGGGTCAGCCAGCAGCCCGGCTCCAGCAGGGTCCCGGCGCCGATCCTCAGCCGTCCCTCGTCGAGCGCCTCGAGGACCTCGCCCTCGACCGGGTGGCGGACGAAGAAGCCGCCGCGAGCGGCGTGACGGTCGATCCGCCGGCGCCGCGCCAGCCGCCGGTTACGCTCGTACCAGCGCCGCTTCCGCCACCACAACCGCCAACCGGTCTGCGCGCTCACGCCTCCTAGCTTTCCAGAGCGGACCGTCGTAGGGTCGGGACAACACCCGTCAGAAAGGGAGAGGAACGATGGGGATGTTCGAAATGAGCGAGGAGCAGGTCGCCGAGTGGCGGCAGCAATGCCTGGACCTGGTCGCCGGCCACGTCGAGGGCGAAGAGGTGCTGGCGGCCGCGGGATTCCGCCAGGGCGGCGCCTCGGCCAGCTACGCCGCCTCGAAGGCTCAGATGGGCGGCCTCGTCTACGCCGGGATCAAGAAACTGCGCAAGAAGCAGGCGGGCGGCCTGCCCGAGAAGGTCATGCTCGCCCTGACCCCGAACCGACTCTACGCCTTCAAGCTCGGCTTCCGCGGCCGCAGCCACAAGCTCGGCGAGGTGGTCGGCCGTTGGGACCGGGAGGGGATGAAGGCGAGCGCCGACCGCGGCGGCTCGATGACCTCGCTGACCCTGGAGCCGTCCGACGGCGCCAAGGCGACCCTGGTCGGGATCGGCGTCAAGGACGACCCGGTCAGCCAGGAGCTGATCGCCGCCCTCGAGGGAGCCGCTTCGACGGGCCGATAAGTCCAATCCCCTCCGCGACGGGCCGAAAAGTCCAAGCGGAAGGGACAAATCGTCCCGTCGGCGGGTCGGATTCGACACTTCGGCCCGTCATACTGGCGCGATGGCTGAGCTCTTCGGGGGGATCGACCTGGGCGGGACGAAGATCCAGGCCGCGGTGCTGGACGGTCACGGCAAGGCACGAGGCGACGCGCGCCTGCAGACGCCGACCAGCGGCGGCCCCGAGGACGTTGCCGCGGCAATGGCCGACGCCCTCAAGGAGGCGGCCGGCGAAGCCGGGACGAGGAGCGAGAACCTCGGCGGAGTCGGGGTCGGCTCGCCCGGCGACGTCGACGAGAAGGCAGGCACGGTCAGCGGCGCCCGCAACCTCCCCGGCTGGACGGGGTCCTTTCCCCTCGCCGAGAGGCTGCAGGAGCTTCTCGGGGCACCGGTGCGGGTCGGCAACGACGTCCAGGTCGCGACCGAAGCCGAGTTCGAGCTCGGCGCCGGCAAGGAGCACGCGAGCCTGCTCGGAGTCTTCTGGGGAACCGGCGTCGGCGGCGGCCTGATCCTCGCCGGCAAGCCGTGGCTGGGCCGCGGCGCGGCGGGCGAGATCGGCCACATGGTCGTCGTCCGCGGCGGCGCCAAGTGCCCCTGCGGCAGGAAGGGCTGCCTGGAGGCCTACGCCGGGCGCGCGGCGATGGAAGCCGAGGCCCGCCGCCAGCACAAGGAGGGAACGAAGACCGAGCTCTTCAAGCTGATGCGAAAGCACGACCGCGACCGCCTCACCAGCGGCATCTGGGAGCGGGCGCTCGACGCCGGCGACCACCTCGCCGAGGACCTGATCCACCGCGCGATCGGCGCCCTCGGGACCGGGATCGCCTCGGCGGTCAACCTGCTCGACATCGAGGCGGTCGTCCTCGGCGGCGGCCTCGGGGTCCGCTTCGGCGAGCGCTACATGGAGCCGCTGACCCGCGAGATGGGCAAGCACCTCTTCCTCGACGAGCGCCCCCCGGCCGTCCGCGTCGCCTCCCTCGGCGATCTTGGCGGCGCGATCGGCGCTTCGCTTCTCGTCTCCCGCTAGACCCTTCCCTCGGCCTGCCTGCGAGACCGCGCGACGGCGTCGACGATCACCGCCGCGAGGAGGACGCCGCCGGTGATCATCAGCTTGACCGAGGATTCGAGCGCCAGCAGGTTCATCCCGTTGGCGATCGAGCCGATCACCGTGGCGCCGAGCAGCGCCGACCAGACGCTGCCGCGGCCGCCGAAGAGGCTGGTGCCGGCGATCACCGGGGCGGCGATCGATTCGAGCAGCAGGTTGCTGCCGCCGGAGCTCTGGTTGACCGCGAGCAGCCGCGAGGCGGCGAGGATGCCGCCGATCGCCGCCATCGAGGAGGCGAGCACGAAGGCGACGACGCGGATCTTGTTGACGCCGATGCCGGCGCGCCGGGCCGCCTCCGCGTTGCCGCCGACGGCGTAGAGGTGGCGGCCGAAGGCGGTCCGCGTGGTGATCAGCTGGAAACCGACCACGAAGGCGATCAGGATCAGCAGCGCCAGCGGCACGCCGCGGTCGGAGTTGAGGATCGCGACCGCGGCGATCGTCACCGCCGCCATCACCGCGATCCGGACGAAGAGCAGCGCGACCGGCTCGGTGGTCACCCCGGCACGTCCCCGCCGCTGGTGCCCGTAGAGGGTCGAGCCGGCGTAGAGGGCGATCACCACCGCGGCGATGATCCAGCCCACCGCTTCCCCGTAGAAGGTGTTGGCGAGGTTGGTGATGCTGGAGTTGCTGAGGTTGACCGTCCCGGTCTGGCCGAGCACCTTGAGCAGGGCCCCCTGCCAGACCAGCGACCCGGCCAGGGTGATCACGAACGAGGGGATCGTGAACCTGGTGAAGAGGAAGCCCTGGGCGAGGCCGATCAGCGAACCGGTGAGGACGCCCGCGGCGACCGCCGGGATCGCCGGCCAGCCGTGTTTGACGTTCAGCACCGCCATCACCGCCGCCGCGAAGCCGGAGACGGCGCCGACCGAGAGGTCGATCTCGCCGATCAGCAGGACGAGGACGATGCCGACCGCGATCAGGCCGATCGCGGTGATCTGCAGGAAGAGGTTGGTGAGGTTGCCGGCGGTGAGGAAACGGTCGTTCTGGGACTGGAAGATGATCCAGATCAGGGCGATCGCGCCGATCACCCGCAGCGAGGCGAGGTCGCCCTGCATGAAGCGCCGCAGCAGGTCCCGCGGCGAGGTCTTCTCCGCCGGCGCGTCCCCCGGCGCCGCGTAGTCCGGGTCCCCGATCCTCACGGCTGCCTCTTCTTCTTCGGCGGTGTCGATGTTGGCGCCGGTGATCGCGCCGACGATCTGCTCCTCGGTCGCCTTCTCGGCGTCGAAGGTTCCCGCCTCGCGGCCCAGCCGCAGGACGAAGATCCGGTCGGCGACCTCGAAGACGTTGGCGAGGTTGTGGCTGATCACGATCACGCCGAGGTTGCGCTCGCGCAGGCGCTTGATCAGAGCCAGCACCATCTTGGTCTGCGGCACGCCGAGCGCCGCGGTCGGCTCGTCGAGCATCACCACCTTGGGCTCGCCGAGCAGCGAGCGGGCGACCGCGACCTGCTGCCGCTGGCCGCCGGAGAGCGTCCCGACCTCCGAGCGGACGCTCGGGATCGTCACCGAGAGCTGCTCGAGCAGCTCGTGCGAGCGCTGCTCCATCTGGGTCTCGTCGAGCACCCGGGTCGGGCCGCCGACCGTCTCCTCCTGACCGAGGAAGAGGTTGGCGACGACATCGAGGTTGTCGCAGAGGGCCAGGTCCTGGTAGACGGTCGCGATCCCCAGCGCGGTCGCGTCGTTCGGGCCCTTGATCGTCACCGGCCGGCCTTCGAAGGAGAACTCGCCGTCGTCGATCGAGTAGATGCCCGAGATCGCCTTGACCAGGGTCGACTTGCCGGCGCCGTTGTCGCCGACGAGGGCGACGACCTCGCCCGGGCTGACCTCGAAGTCGACGCCGTCGAGCGCCCGCACCGGGCCGAAGCTCTTCGAGATCCCCTCCATAGAGAGGATCGCGCCGTTCCCGTTCATCCCGGCACCGCAGTTCCCATTCCCACCGTCCCCGTCGTCTTAGAAACCAGGACGGGCCGCACTATACGACCCGCCCCGGCTCCCTTACGACCTATTCGATACCGGCTTCCTTGCAGGCGGCCTTGTAGGGGCCCGTGCAGATTTCGGATACCGGCCAGAATTCGTCCTTGACGACGGTTTCGTTGATGTTGTCTTTCTCGACCGCGACCGGTTCCAGCAGAACCGACGGCACTTCTTCGGCTTCGTTGTCGATCTTGCCGTTGACGAGGCCGGACGGGACTTCTTCGCCCTGCGCGAGCGCGACGGCGATTTCCGCGGCGGCCTTCGTCTCCTTCTTGGTCGCCTTGTAGACGGTCATGAACTGTTCGCCGACGAGGATCCGCTGGATCGCTTCGAGTTCGGCGTCCTGACCGGTGGTGGGCTTCGTCTTCGGATCGATCCCGGCACCCTTCATCGCCGCGATCGCGCCGCCGGCGGTGCCGTCGTTGGCGGCGTAGACGGCCGCGAAGCCGTTCTTGCCGAGCGCCGTGATCGCCTGTTCCATCTCGTTCTGGGCCTGGTCGGGGCTCCAGTCCGGGGTGTCGTATTCCTTGGCGATTTCGACGCCTTCCTGTTTGAAGATCTTCTGCGCGCCGGCCTTGAACTGACCCGCGTTGGGGTCGGTCGGCGAGCCGTTGATCATCACGATCGGGCCCTTCGGGCTGCCTTCTTCTTTGAGCTTTTCCGACAGCGCTTCGGCCTGCAGTTCGCCCACGTGTTCGTTGTCGAACGAGACGTAGTAGTCGATCGGCGAACCGAGGATCAGGCGGTCGTAGCTGACCACCGGAATTTCTTCTTCGTTGGCTTTCGCCACCACCGAGCCGACCGCGGTGGCGTCGACGGCGTCGAGGACGAGGACGTTTGCGCCCTGGGTGATCGCAGCTTCGCCCTGGCTCTGCTGTTCGCTCGTGCTCTGGTTCGCGTTGCTGTAGATGATTTCGCATCCCGAACACATTTCTTCGACGTACTTTTCGAATTCGGGCCGGTCATGCGCTTCGTAGCGGCTGGTCTTGGACTCGGGGAGGAGCAGAGCGATCTTCCCGCCGCCACCACCGCCGCCGCTGCTGGTCGAACTGCTGCCGCCGCCGCAACCGGCCGCGACCAGACCGATCGCAAGCAGCGAGAACGCCGCCACGGCAGCTCGGTGTAACCACGTCGAACTCGACATATGTCTCCTCCTCTGGTTGTCCAGAAGGCCCATTACCCAGCTCGAGCCTCTGTTACTCCCACGCTACACCCGTGAAATCCGGGAAGAAAGGGCTATGCGGCGACCGGATCGCGCCGCCGCGAGCGGCGCTGCTTCGCCGGCTCGACCAGCTCGGCGAGGAAACGGCCGGTGTAGGAGCCGGCCACCGCGGCGACCTCCTCGGGGGTGCCGGTGGCGACGATCTCGCCACCGCCTTCGCCGCCCTCCGGACCGAGGTCGATCAGCCGGTCGGCGGTCTTGATCACGTCGAGGTTGTGCTCGATCACCACCACCGTGTTGCCGGCGTCGACGAGGCGGCCGAGCACGTCGAGCAGGCGCTGCACGTCGGCGAAGTGGAGGCCGGTGGTCGGCTCGTCGAGGATGTAGAGGGTGTCGCCGGTGGCGACTTTGGAGAGCTCGGTCGCCAGCTTGACCCGCTGCGCCTCGCCGCCGGAAAGGGTCGTCGCCGGCTGGCCGAGGCGGATGTAGCCGAGCCCGACGTCGTTCAGCGTCCGCAGCCGGCGGGCGATCTTCGGCACGTTGGCAAAGAAGGAGACCGCGTCCTCGACCGACATCTCGAGCACGTCGGCGATGTTCTTGCCCTTGAAGCGGACCTCGAGCGTCTCGCGGTTGTAGCGCTTGCCGTGGCACTGCTCGCAGGGGACGTAGACGTCGGGCAGGAAGTGCATCTCGATCTTGATCTGGCCGTCGCCCTTGCAGACCTCGCAGCGGCCACCCTTGACGTTGAAGCTGAAGCGACCGGGCTTGTAGCCGCGCGCCCGCGCCTCCTGGGTCTGGGTGAACAGCTCCCGGATGTGGTCGAAGACGCCGGTGTAGGTGGCCGGGTTGGAGCGCGGGGTGCGCCCGATCGGCGACTGGTCGATGTTGATGATCTTGTCGATCGCCTCGAGCCCGTCGATGCCGTCGTGGGCGCCGGGGCGCAGCTTCGCCTGGTGCAGGCGGTTGGCGACCGCGTGGTGGAGGGTCTCGTTGACCAGCGTCGACTTGCCTGAGCCGGAGACGCCGGTGACGCAGCAGAAGACACCGAGCGGGAACTCGACGTCGACCCCCTTGAGGTTGTGTTCGCGGGCGCCGCGGACGACCAGCTCGCCGCTCGGCTCGCGCCGGTCGGCGGGCACCTCGATCATTTTCTTGCCGGAGAGGTACTGCCCGGTCAGCGAGCTCGGGTCCCTGGCCACCTGCTTCGGGGTGCCGGCCGAGATCACGTGGCCGCCGTGTTCGCCGGCGCCGGGCCCGAGGTCGACGAGGTGGTCGGCGGCCATCATCGTCCCCTCGTCGTGCTCGACCACGATCACCGTGTTGCCGAGGTCGCGCAGCCTGTCGAGGGTGGCGATCAGCTTCTCGTTGTCGCGCTGGTGGAGGCCGATCGAGGGCTCGTCGAGGACGTACATCACCCCGACCAAATGGGAGCCGATCTGGGTCGCGAGGCGGATCCGCTGCGCCTCCCCTCCCGACAGCGTCCGCGCCGAGCGGGCCAGCGAGAGGTAGCCGATGCCGACGTTCTCGAGGAAGGACAGCCGCTCGGTGATCTCGCGGACGATCAGCCGCGCGATCGCCCGCTCGGTCTCGGTCATCTCCAACTCGCGGATCCACTTCGCGGCAGCCTGGGCGGAGAGGTCGCTGTACTCGGCGATGCTGAGGCCGCCGACCTTGACCGCGAGGCTCTCCGGCCGCAGGCGGGCGCCCTTGCAGGCGGGGCAGGGCTGCTCGGCCATGTAGCCCTCGATCCGCTCGCGGTTGGACTCCGAGTCGGTCTCTTCGTAGCGCCGTTGCAGGTTGTTGACGATCCCCTCGAAGCGGACCTTGTAGGAGCGGCGGCGACCGAAGCGGTTGGTGTAGCTGACGTGGTGGCGCTTCTCGCCGGTGCCGTAGAGGAAGATCTCTTTCTCGGAGGGCTTCAGCCGCGACCAGGGCTTGTCGGCGTCGACGTCATAGGCCTCGGCGACCGAGGCGACGAGGCGCTTCCAGTAGGCGCTGATGCCGCGGTTCCAGGGCTGCAGCGCCCCCTCGGCGAGCGAGAGGGTCGGGTCGGGGACGACCAGCTCGGGGTCGATCACGCGCTGGAAGCCGAGCCCGTGGCAGCGGTCGCAGGCGCCGTGGGGCGAGTTGAAGGAGAAGATCCGCGGCTCCAGCTCGGGAATCGAGGTGCCGCAGTTGAGGCAGGCGAACTGCTCGGAGAAGAGCATCGTCTCCCTCTCGACGATCTCGACTTCGACCAGGCCGGCCGCGAGCCCGGCCGCTGCTTCGACCGACTCCGAGAGCCGCCGCCGCAGCTCCGGTTTCATCACCAGGCGGTCGACGACGATCGAGATGTCGTGTTTGTACTTCTTGTCGAGCTCGATCTTCTCGTCGAGGCGCAGCAGCTCACCGTCGATCTCAGCCCGCGAGTAGCCCTCGAGCCGCATCTGGTCGAGCAATTTCCCGTACTCGCCTTTGCGGCCGCGGACGATCGGCGCCATGACCATGAATTTGGTCCCGTCCTCGAGCGTCATCAGCCGGTCGACGATCTGCTCCTGGGTCTGACCCGTGATCTCCTCGCCGCACTCGGGGCAGTGCGGCGTGCCGATCCGCGCCCAGAGCAGCCGCAGGTAGTCGTAGATCTCGGTCACGGTGCCGACCGTCGAGCGCGGGTTGCGCGAGGTCGTCTTCTGGTCGATCGAGATCGCCGGCGAGAGGCCCTCGATCGAGTCGACGTCGGGCTTCTCCATCAGGCCGAGGAACTGCCGCGCGTAGGCCGACAGCGACTCCACATAGCGCCGCTGCCCCTCGGCGTAGATCGTGTCGAAGGCAAGGCTCGACTTGCCCGATCCGGAAAGGCCGGTGATGACGATCAGCGCGTCGCGGGGCAGCTCGACGTCGACGTCCTTGAGGTTGTGCTCCCGCGCCCCGGTGATGACGATCCGCTCAGATGCTGCCACTCATCCCGATTCTAGCCAGGCGAACAGACGTTCCCGGGGGGAGAATTCCGGGTGAGAACGCCCTTATCTCCGATATGCGGGAAGAAATGCGTTCTCACGCGGCGATGGCACGGCTGGCGGCGCGCCAGCACGGACTGGTTACCCACAGGCAGCTGCTGCGGCTCGGCTTCTCGAGCGGCAAGATCGGCCGCTCCAGCAGGGCGATGCGCCTGCACCGGGTTCACCGCGGCGTCTATTCGGTCGGCCACGCGGTTATATCCGACCGCGGCCGGTGCCTTGCCGCCGCGATGACCTGCGGTCGCGGCGCCGTCGTCAGCCACCAAGCCGCCGCCTGGCTCTGGCGGCTGGTACCGAGCTGCCCGAGGCTGATCGACGTGACCATTCCGCGGCACGGCGGCAAGCGCAGCGAGGTCGCCCTCCATCACTCCTCCACCCTGGTGCCGGAGGAACACGGCAAGTTCGGGCCGCTCCCGGCTACCGCCCTTCCCCGGACGCTCCTGGATCTCGCCGCCACCACCTCCCCCCGCCTTACGTGGAGCGCGATCGACCGGGCCGAGCGCCAAGATCTCCTCGATCTGGCGGAGATCGACGCGATGCTGAAGCGCCGCCACGGGCACCGCGGCGCTGCACGGCTTCGCAAGGTGCTTTCGATCTACCGTGAACCGGGTTTCTACCGGGCGCGATCCGAGCGGCTGCTCCAGCGCATCGCGAAGAACGCGGGACTGCAAGCTCCGGCGTTCAACACCTGGGTGGAAAAGTGGGAGGTCGACGCCTACTGGGCCGAGGAGCGGTTCGCGGTCGAAGTCGACGGCTGGGAGGCGCACCGGACGCGCAGGGCTTTCGAGGACGACCGGCTCCGGCGAGAGGAAATGAAGCTCGCCGGCATCGACGTGTTCCCCATCTCGGCCCGGCGCATCGAACAGCGTCCCGACGAGGTCGGCCGCCACCTCGCCTTCCTGCTCGAACGCCGTCGCCGCGAGCTGGGCCTCCGGTGAAAACGCACTTCTTTCCGCTATGCGGAGAGAAAAGCGTTTTCACCCGCCCAGGGCGGTCGCGAGCTTGCGGCGGTAGGCGCGAGCGAGGGGGTCGCCGGGATCCAGGTCGCTGAGGACGCCGATCGCAGCGCGACGGATGAGGTCGCGCAGCCCGGCAGGATCGAGGTCGCCGGCTCCGTTGGCGCCGGATGCCTCGCCCAGCGCCTCGATCAGCCCGTCCAGCGCCGCCTCGCGGTCGCCGCGGTCGAGCGCGGCGAAGGCCTCGCTGGCGATGCCCGCCTGGACGAGGCGGACGCGGGCGGCGATGCCGTCGGCGGCGAAGTCGCCTTCGTGGTTGGCGACCGCCTCCAGGGCCTCCTCCTCGGCCCCACGCTCGAGCCTCACCTTGGCCAGGGCGACGGCAATGTCCGGCCGGCCGGGCTCCAGTTCCGCCGCCTCGCGCAGCGAGAGCTCGTCGCCCTTCGCGAGCAGCTCGTCGGCCTGGGAGGGCGTCAGCCGGTCGAAGAAGGCCTCGACCTGGGCCGGCGGCAGCGCCCCGGTGAATTCGTCGACGATCCGCCCGTCGCGGAAGGCCTTGACGGCGGGGATGCCCTGGATCTGGAAGGCCGCCGCCAGGCGCTGGTTGGCGTCGGTGTCGACCTTGGCGAGCACCACCTTCCCGCCGCGCGCCGCCTCGGCTTTCTCCAGCGCAGGGCTCAGCGCTTTGCACGGCCCGCACCAGTCGGCCCAGAAGTCGACCACGACCGGAACCTGCCGCGAGCGGTCCAGGACCTCCTGCTCGAAGTTCGCTTCGGTGACGACGACCGGCACGGATGCCAGCTTACGCCTCGTCAGCCGGCTCCAATCGCCGCGGCCGCCACCCGCCTCACCCCCCGGCGGGATCCGCCCGGCGCCGCCAGTGTTAAAGGAGCTTGTGCCGGTTGCCACATCGCGTTAGGTTCGGGTGGGCAGGGCCAACGAGAGGAGCAGAGATGTCGAACATCGACACCGCCCGGTCCGCCTACGACGCCTTCGGGAAGGGCGACCTGGCCACCCTGCAGGAGAACTTCGCCGAGGACGCGGTCTGGGTCACCTCGGATGAGCTGCCGCTCGGCGGCGAGGTCAAGGGCCGCGACCAGATCATGGGCAACTTGCCCAGATCCCGAACTACTGGAGCGAGTTCAGCGTCACGGCCGAGCAGTACCTGGACGCCGGCGACACGGTGGTCGTTCGCGGCACCCAGCACGCCGCCAACGACCGGGGCAGCATGGACGCCCCCTTCGTCCACGTCCTCGACTACGACGACGACGGCAAGCTGGTGCGCGGCGAATTCTTCACCGACAGCGCCAAGGCGGCGAAGCTGCTGAGCTGACCCGCGCCAAACCAAACCGCGGGCACCTGACCAAGCAGGTCAAGGACGACCGAGGGGGTGTGCTCTGCACATGACCGAAGGAGGACGCCGAGATGCGCCGGTCAGGTGCCCGCGGCGGTCATTCCGTCGAGGTCGCGGCGCAGCTCGCGGAGCTCGTCGCGGATCCGGCCGGCCTCCTCGAAGCGGAGGTCGTCGGCGGCGGCGAGCATCTCCTCCTCGAGCGCCACGATCGTCTTTTCCAACTCCTCCGGAGAGGCGAACTCCTCGGCCCGTTTGCGCCGCCGTTTGCGCGGCGCCCGGTCCTCCATCGCCAGGAACTCGGCCATCTCGCTGATCCCCTTGCGCACGGTCTCCGGGGTGATCCCGTGCTCCTCGTTGCACGCGAGCTGGATCTCGCGGCGGCGGTCGGTCTCGCGCATCGCCGCCCGCATCGCCTCGGTCTCCCGGTCGGCGTACATCAGCACCCGGCCGTTGACGTTGCGCGCCGCCCGGCCGATCGTCTGCACCAGGCTGGTCTCGCCGCGCAGGAAGCCCTCCTTGTCGGCGTCGAGGATCGCGACCAGCGAGACCTCGGGCAGGTCGAGACCCTCACGCAGCAGGTTGACCCCGACGAGCACGTCGTACTCGCCCAACCGCAGGTCGCGGACGATCTGGATCCGTTCCAGGGTGTCGACCTCGGAGTGCAGGTAGCGGACCTTGACCCCGTACTCGAGCAGGTAGGCGGTCAGGTCCTCGGCCATCTTCTTGGTCAGCGTCGTCACCAGGGTGCGATCGCCCGACTCGGCGACCTTCTTCACCTCGTTCATCAGGTCGTCGATCTGGTTCTTGGTCGCCCGCAGCTCGATCTCCGGGTCGACGATCCCGGTCGGACGCACGATCTGCTCGACCGTCCGGGTCGATTCGGCCTTCTCGAACGGCCCCGGCGTCGCCGAGACCATCACCAGCTGCTTCACCCGGTCGAGGAACTCGTCGAATTTAAGCGGCCGGTTGTCGATCGCCGAGGGCAGGCGGAAGCCGTAGTCGACCAGCGTCGTCTTGCGCGAGCGGTCCCCCTCGTACATGCCGCCGATCTGCGGGATCGTCTGGTGGGACTCGTCGACGAAGACGACGAAGTCGTCGGGGAAGTAGTCGATCAGGGTGTGCGGCGGGCTGCCGGCGGGGCGGCCGTCGAGGATCCGGGAGTAGTTCTCGATCCCGGAGGTGAAGCCGAGCTCCTTGATCATCTCCAGGTCGTACATCGTCCGCTGCCGCAGCCGGTGCGCCTCGAGCTGCTTGCCCTCCGCTTCCAGCTCGGCGGTCCGGGATTCCAGTTCGGCGCGGATCTCGTCGACGGCGCGGTCGACGGTCTCGTCGCGGGTGACGTAGTGCGAGGCCGGCCAGACCGAGACGTGGTCGATCACGTCGAGGACCTCGCCGGTCAGCGGGTCGAAGTGCTGGATCCCCTCGATCTCGTCGCCGAAGAGGGCGATCCGGTAGGCCGACTCGGCGTAGGAGGGCATGATCTCCAGGACCTCGCCGCGGACCCGGAAGGCGCCCCGCCCCAGCACCTGGTCGTTGCGCTGGTACTGCATCTTGACCAGCTTGCGCAGGACCTCGTCGCGGTCGATTTCCGCGCCGACCTTGAAGAGCTGCATTTTTTCGTTGTAGACCTGGGGCGAGCCGATCCCGTAGATGCAGGAGACCGAGGCGACGATGATCACGTCGCGGCGGGCGAACAGCGCCGCGGTGGCGGCGTGGCGGAGGCGGTCGATCTCGTCGTTGATCGAGGAGTCCTTCTCGATGTAGAGGTCCTGGGCCGGGACGTAGGCCTCCGGCTGGTAGTAGTCGTAGTAGGAAACGAAGTACTCGACCGAGTTCTCCGGGAAGAACTCGCGGAACTCGTTGCAGAGCTGGGCGGCGAGCGTCTTGTTGTGGGCGATCACCAGCGAGGGCCGCTGCACCTCGGCGATCGTCGCCGCCATCGTGAAGGTCTTGCCGGTGCCGGTGGCGCCGAGCAGGGTCTGGAAGCGCTCCCCCTCGCGCAGCCCCTCGGCCAGCCCGGCGATCGCCTTCGGCTGGTCCGCCGTCGGCGTATAGGCCGGGTTCAGCTTGAAATCGGGCACAGGCTCAAAATACCGAGGCCCTCACTTCCGCTGTTCCTTTTCATGACATAGCGCTGCAAAGGAACAGCGGAATGAGAGACTTCGGCTGATGAGACTCTCGCGGCTCGGCGTCGCCGCCCTCTTCACCTTCACCGGGACGATGCACTTCCTGCGGCCGCGCTTCTTCGAAGCGATCGTGCCGCCGGCGATCGAGGCGCGGAAGAAGGAGGCGGTGGCGGTCAGCGGCTACACCGAGCTTGCCGGGGCGGCGATGGTCCTCCACCCCGCCTCGCGCCGGCTCGGCCGCTGGTGGCTGCTGGCGCTGCTGGTCGCGGTCTTCCCCGCCAACATCCACATGGCGGTCAACCCCGAGCAGATCCGCGGCCTCGACATGCGCAGGTTCCCGCGCTGGGCGCTCTGGGCGCGCCTGCCGCTGCAGCCGCTGGCGATGGCCTGGGTCTGGCAGGCGACGCGGCGCTAGCCACGGCCGGATTCAGCGCGCAAATTCGCCCGCCCTTTTCCCGCCGCTGCCAATAGAGTGCAGGACATGGACAAACGCGAGCGCTTTGCCGTCAACCTCCGCCAGGCCCGCGAGACCGCCGGGATCTCGCAGGAAGAGCTCTCCGAACGGATCGAGGTCCACCGCACCGAGATCTCCCTGCTCGAGCGCGGCGGGCGCGAACCGCGGCTCGGCACCCTGGTCAAGCTCGCCGTCGCCCTCGGCACCACCCCCGAAGCACTCTGCACCGGCATCGCCTGGGACCCGCAGAAGCAGGACTACAGGATCGACAAGCCGCGTTAAGGGGCGGGTGCCCCTCTGCCGGAGACCGTATGTCTCCCAGGGACGGCGCCCCCCGGCAGCTTGACCCAAAGCCTCCGTCAGAGGGGCACCGCCCCTTACGGCAAGAAGCGTTCGAGCAGGCCGCTGGCGGGGCCGAGGAAGCCTTCTACGTTACTAAGGAGCTTGCGGGCGTCCTGGATCAGTTCTATTGCTTCATCCAGCGGGATGTTGCGAAGGGTGGCGCGCAGCGGGACCGCGAGGACCGGGCTGAGGGCGCCGGCTTCCTCGGCGTCGTCGACGGCCCGGAGTAGGCCGGCGCGGATCGCCTGGGCGAGCTTTTCGTCGTCGATCCCGTACTTCTCGGTGAAGCGCTTGCGGGCCTGCGGCGTGGCGAGTGCGCGGGCCAGGGCCTCGCGCGAGACGCCGAGCTTGCAGGCGGCGCCGTCGAGCGCCGAGACCGAGAACTGGTTGGCGATTTCCCCGAGGCTCTGCGGGTTGCTCCAGGGCCGCGGTTCGCAGGGGTTGCGGACCTTCTCCGGCTTGTAGGAGGAACCGCCGGCGGCGAGGTAGGCGCCGACCAGCACCAGCGAGGCGACGATCGCCCCGGCGACCAGCAGGAGGCCGCGGCTGCGGTCCTGGGGCCCGGCGCCGGGCGCGGCGTTCACAGCTCCACCTCTTTCGAGAGGGCGATCGGGAACAGCGCGATCAGGCCGAGCAGGGCGGCGAGGACGAACGAGGTGCTGAAGGCGTGGGTGGCGCCGCGGTCGAGCTGGTCCTGCAGTTCGCTACGCAGCTCTTCGACTTCGGCCCGCCGGCCCGGGTCTTCGGGCAGCGGTTCGAAGGCCGGGCCGATCGTCGGCACCTTCCCGCGCTCGTCTCCCAGCCGTTCGCTCACCCGCTCGGCCAGTTCGATCTTCAGCAGCGGGTTGACAGGCGAGTCGAGGATCACCGCGGTGCCGGCGTCGATCGCATCGTGGCGCTGCTGCTCGATTTCGTGGGTGAAGATCGGCGTCAGGACCAGCAGGCCGATCACCACCCCGGCGTGGCGGGCGGAGATCGTCCAGCCGCCGTGGATCGCCTGCGGGGCGCGGCCGCCGAGCGCGGTCTCGGTCAGCGCCGAGAGCACCAGCGCCAGGCCGATCCCGACCAGGATCTGCGGCGGGATCGTCAGCGCGATCGTCGCCTTCGGCAGGAAGGCGAGCGCGGCAAGGCCGCCGGAGACGAGGATCGCCCCGGCGGCGGCGCGCGAGCGGGCGTCCTCGACCAGCCCCGCGAGCTTGCCGCCGAGCAGCGCCGCGAGCGGCATCACGGTGACGACGATCGCGGCGACGATCGGGCTGAGGCGCCAGCCTTCGATCAAGAGCAGGACGAGCAGGAAGAGCGCCGCGGCGATCGCCGCCGAGACCATCGCCAGGGCAAGGTTCGCCCAGAGGTGCGGCCGGCCGGGCCGGCGCAGCTCCGGTTCGATCACCCCGGTCGCCGCCTCGTGCCTGGCGACGGCGAGGATCGGCACCGCCGCCGCCAGCGCCACCGGCACCTGCAAGAAGAAGATCGACTGCCAGGAGACGAGCTCGGTCAACAGGCCGCCGAGCGCCGGGCCGACGGCGGCCCCGGTCGCCCCCGCCACCGCCCAGACCGTCGCCGCCCGCCGCTCGGAGCCGACCGTCGCCGGCAGCAGCTCCAGCGCCGCGGTCACCGCGGCGGCGCCGCCGAGCGCCTGCACGCAGCGGGCGACGATCAGGGTCGAGAGCTGGTCGGAGAGCCCGCAGGCGAGGCCGGCCCCGGCGAAGATCGCCAGCCCGACCGCGGCGGCGCGCCCCGGTCCGACCCGCCGCGCCGCGAACGCCGCCGGCACCGCCGCCAGCGCCATCACCAGGTTGAAGGAGACCAGCACCCAGGTGACGCCGGAGACGCTCGTGTCCAGCTCCCGGTAGATGTCCGGCAGGGCGAGGACGACGATCGAGGAGTCGGCGAGGACGACCCCTACCGCCAGCGCCAGCGCGGCGACACGCGGTCTAGGGGCGTTGATAGCCCAGCTCCTTTGCGTACTTCTGGCGGTATTCCCGCTGCTTTTCCAGCACCTCTTCAACGTAGGCCCGCGTTTCCGGGAAGGGGATGTCCTCCACGTTAAGGTCCGCCCCGCCCCACCTGTCGGCGTTGCCGGGGCCGGCGTTGTAGGCGGCCAGTGCCGCCGCCACGTCGCCTTCGTAGCGGTCGAGCAGTTCCTTCAGCAGGAACGTCCCGTAGCGGATGTTGAGTTCGGGGTCGGAGAGGTCGTCGAGCCGGAACGTCGTCCCGCCGCTCTGCTTCTCGATGAACTTCGCCGCTTCCGGGGTGATCTGCATCAGCCCGCGCGCCCCCGCGCTCGATTCCTGGTCGGAGAACTTCGACTCGGAGTAGATGACGGCGGCGATCAGCGCCGCGTCGACGCCCTTTTCGTCGGCCTGCTGGCGGATCACGTCCTCGTGCTGCAACGGCAGGGTCAGCTCCTTGATCGCGTGGTCGAAGGCGCCGCTGGCGACGAGGTAGGCGAGCCCGAGCCCGGCGAGGACGGCGACGCCGCCCCAGGCCGCTCGGCGGCGGCGGGCTCGCACCTTCCGTCTCATTCGCGCAGCTTCGCGAGCAGCGCGGACAGCTCTCGTTCGAGGTCCTCGACCGAGCCATCGTTGGCGACCACGTGCTCGGCCCGCTCTGCCTTTTCGATCTGGGTCAGCTGGCGCGCCTCGCGCTCGTCGACGAGGGCCTGGCCGCGGCCCGCGGCGCGCTCGCGGCGCAGCTCGTCAGCGGTGACGACGGCGACGGTGGTGTCGAACGGCCGCTCGCCGCCGACCTCGAAGAGCAACGGCACCTCGACCACGGCGACCTCGGTCTCCGACGGCAGCGAGCGCAGCCATTCGGCGGTCCTGGCCTGGACCAGCGGATGGATCTGCTGCTCGAGCCAGGTCAGCTCCTCCGGGTCGGCGAAGACGATCTCGCCGATCTTGGCCCGGTCGACGCCGCCGTCGGCCAGCACCCCAGGCCCCCAGCGCTCGGCCAGCTGCCCCCGGAGCGGTTCGCTCTCGAGCAGCTCGTGGACGACCGCGTCGCTGGAGAGCGTCGCCGCTCCGAGCTTCGCGAAAGCCCCCAGGGCGGTGGACTTACCGGCCGCGATGCCGCCGGTGAGGCCGATCTTCAGGGGCGCCACAGGCGCCGCTCAGCCTTGGTCGGACTCGCTCGTCTGCGCGTCTTCGCCGGCGGCCTCGTCGAGGTCGTCGGGCGCATCGGGCCGTTCCTGGACGGATTCGCCCTCATGGTGCTCACCGGGATCCTCAGTGGTCCCGTTCTCCTCGGCCACAGGCGCGGGCTGGGCCCCCTCGGAGGCATCGGCCTCCTGCGGCAGGTCGCCGGGCGCCTCTTGGGACGGCTGCTCCTCGGTGGCGAGCTGCTCCTCGGCGGCGGGCTGCTCCTCGGCGGCGGGTGGCTCCTCGGTGGCGGGTGGCTCCTCGGTGGCGGGCTGCTCCTCGGCGGCCGTATCGGCCGCCGCAGCCGCGTCGGCGAACGCATCCGCCATCGAACCGGTGGGCGGCGGCGCCTGCTCCTCGGCCTCCTCGGCCTGACCGCCTTCGGCCTGGGCGATCTGTTCCCCGAGCCCGGCCATCGCCATGTTCTGCCCCTCGACCCGCTTGATGCTGAGCGACAGTCGCCGCCGCTCTTCGTCGATCTCGAGGATCTTCACGTTCAGCTTCGACCCCGGCTCGACCACTTCGCTCGGGTTCTCGACGTGGTGGTCGGCGAGCTCGGAGATGTGGACCAGGCCCTCGACCCCCGGCAGGATTTCGACGAAGGCGCCGAAGGCGACGACCTTGGTCACGGTGCCCTCCAGCACGTCGCCGCCGCGATGGGTGCTGATCACCCGCTGCCACGGGTCCTCCTGGGTCTGCTTGAGACCGAGCGAGATGCGCTGGCGGTCGCGGTCGATGTCGAGGACTTTGATCCGCACGTCGTCGCCGATCGAGACGACTTCGGAGGGATGGTTGACGTGACTCCAGGAAAGCTCTGAGATGTGGATCAGGCCGTCGATCCCGTCGAGGTCGACGAAGGCGCCGAAGTCGACGATGTTGGAGATCTTGCCCTCGACCACCTGGCCCGACTCGAGCCGGCCGAGGATCTGCTCGCGGACCTCCTTGCGCTCCTCCTCGAGCACGGCGCGCCGTGAGAGCACCACGTTGTTGCGGCTGCGATTGAGCTCGATCACTTTGCATTCGAGCGTCTGGCCCATGAACTCGTCGAGGTTGTGGACGCGGCGGATGTCGACCAGCGAGGCGGGCAGGAAGCCGCGCACCCCGAGGTCGAGGATGAGGCCGCCCTTGACGACCTCGATGACGCTGCCTTCGACCGGTTCGCCCGAGTCGGCGGCGACCTCGATCCGGCGCCAGGCTTTCTCGAAGCGGGCACGCTTCTTGGAGAGGATCAGGCGGCCCTCGGAGTCCTCCTTGGTGAGGACCAGGGCGTCGATCTCCTCCCCCAGCTCGACCTCTTCGTGCGGGTCGACCGACTTGCGGATCGAGAGCTCGCCCGAGGGGATGACGCCCTCGGCCTTGTAGCCGATGTCGACCAGGACCTCGTCCTTGTCGATGCGGACGACCTTGCCTTTGACTACGTCGCCCTCCTCGAAGGACACCATCGTCGCCGCGTAATTGGGGACGATCTTGCCGTCGATATTGAGCAGAAGGCCGCCGGAACCCTCGACGGGGGTGGCGCTCGGCGCAGGCGTCATGGTCTCGGTCGCGGACACGGGCGGCAATGATGGCAGAAATCAAACGGCCACCTCCTCCGCTCCCGGCCGGGGCCGCTCATGGCAACCGGAGATCTCGCCCCCGGCCTCCCGCGTCCGGGGGTGCCTCGGCCGGTAGCCTGCGCGAAATGCCGGTCCGAGCCACCAAGCGCGGCGACGAACGCACGCCGCTGGACGGCGAGCGGGACGTCCTCATCTGCGGCGCCAGCTTCGCCGGGCTGGCGGTCGCCCGCGAGCTCGCGGGCTCGGGCGCCGACGTCCTGGTCGTCGACCGCTACGAGATCGGCGAGCGCCAGACCTCCGCCTGCGGGATCCCGACCGAGTGGCTGCGGCGGCTGGGACTGATGGAGGCCGAGCGGCAGCGCTTCGACACCCTGGTCATGCACACCCCCCACGGCGACGCCCGCTACAAGCTGCCCTGGACCTTCTCGACCTTCGACTACCGCGAGCTCTGCCGGCTGCTCTGGCGCGACTGCGACGCGAGCTTCGAGACCGCCAAGGTCAACGGCCTGGCGACCGGTGTCGATTTCCTCTCGGATAGCGAGAGAAAGGCGACACGGCACGAGGGCGCGATCGCCGTCGAGACCGACCGCGGCGTCGTCTCCGCCCCGCTCGTCGTCGACGCCCTCGGCTGGCGCCGGGTGCTCGCCGGCGGCGGCTACCAGCCGCCCGATGCGCCGCTCTCGCGCGGGCTCGAGGTGCACCCGGGCGGCGCCTCCGAGGACCTGGCGATCTGGATCGACCGCAGGTACGTGCCCGCCGGCTACGGCTGGTCGTTCCCGGCCCGCGACGAGCTGCGGATCGGGATCGGCTCCTTCGATCCCCGCTTCCACGTCAAGGACACGACCGTGCAACTGACCGAAGACCTCGGCAAGGAGCCGAACGAGTACCAGGGCAACTGGATCCCCCACAAGATCCGCGAGGCGACCGACGGCGGCGTCTTCTTCGTCGGCGACTCCGCCGGCCACTGCCTGCCGCTCAGCGCCGAGGGGATCAGGACCGCCCTCTACTTCGGGATCGCCCTCGGCCGCCAACTGCGCGCCGTGGTCGAGGGGCGCCGCGGCCGCGACGACGCCGCCCGCGCCTACGCCTCCTTCCACGACTCGCACGAGTGGAAGTTCAGGTGGATGCTGCGGGTGCAGAAGCTGATCCCGCGGGTGCCGCCGCGGCTGCTCGGCCCGGCGATCCGGCTGATGGGCTCGAGGCGCTTCGTCGAGTGGTCCTTCGGCCACTACCTGCGGATCGCCCCGCCCGAGTACGCCGGCTCGAAGTGGGTCGCCTCAGCGGACGACGAGGATCGTGCCGGCCAGCAGCAGGCCGACGCCGAGGAGCCGCTCGGGCGAGAGCGGGACCTGGTCGAGACCGAATAGGCCCAGCCGGTCGATCGCCACCGAGGCGGTCAACTGGCCGAAGACGGTGGCCGCGGCGACGCCGCCGGCGCCGATCGCCGAGACCGCGATCAGCGCGTTCAGCACGTAGAGGGCGCCGAGGAAGCCGCCGAGCAGGTAGTACCAGCTGACGTCGAAGGTGGCGGAGAGGCCGCCGGCCTTGCCGCTGAGGACGACCACCGCCGCCAGCGCCAGGGTCCCGATCGAGAAGGAGACGAGGGCTGCGGGAAGGCTGCCGGTGGAGCGGCCGAGGCCGGCGTTGATCGGCGCCTGCGCGGCGATCAGACCGCCCGCGGCGGCGGTGAGGAGCACGGCGACGCCCCTATCCACGGGTCCCCTTCCCCGCTCGCGTGATCTTTTCTCTGGACATGTGTTGGTCGTTTCAGGCGGGATTGAACCTTCCCGCTGTCATATCAGTAACGCAGAAGGCAATTCCGGCCGATTCAGAGAGCCAGTCATGTCGCCACCGCCAGCCGAGCAATTCGCCACCCGGATCTTCATGGGGCCGGCGCTGCGGGCGCAACCCGACCGCCGCCTCGTCGACCTCGTCCGCGACGGCTACGACGCCGCCTTCGAGGAGATCGTGCGGCGCTACCGCAAGCCGCTCGACCGCTTCGCCGCCGGGATCGTCGGAGGCCGCGCCGAGGACGTCACCCAGGATTCCTTCTCCAAGGCCCTGCCGGCCCTGCGCGGCTCGGAGGCCGAGATCGAACTGCGGCCCTGGCTCTACCGGATCGTCCGCAACACGGCGTTGAACGACCTGCGCGACCGCGCTCCCATGGCCGAGGAGCTTCCCGAGCGCCTGCCCGGCGCCCGCAGCGCCGCCGCCGAGGTCGAGGCGCGGGAGGACCTGCGCGACCTGATGGCGCGCCTGCAGGCGCTGCCGGAGCCGCAGCGGGCGGCGCTGGTGATGCGCGAGCTGGAGGGGTTGAGCCACGAGGAGATCGCGGCGGCTCTCGGCGTCAGCGGCGGCGCCGCGCGGCAGGCGATCTACCGCGCCCGAGCGGCGCTGCGCGAGGGCTTCGGGCTTCTGCTGCCGCTGCCCGTACTGCGCCTCTTCGCCGAGCACGGCGCCGAGATGGTCAAAGCCGGCGCCGCCACCGTATTGATCGCCGGCACCGTCGGAGCCGGCGCCGTCATCGACCGTCACCACGGCGGGCGACCCGGCGCCGAAGCGGCCGAGGCGGCCCCCCTGGCGCCCAGGGGCAGCGAGGGCGCCGCCGAACCGGGCGCCGAAAGCAGCGCCTCGGCAGGCGTGGCCGGCCGAAACGGGGGCAGGGCCGGCGGCTCCACCGGCAAGGGCGGCGACGGCTCGGGCGGCTCACTGGGCACCGGCGCGCCCAGCGGCTCCCGCCGCGGCCCCTCGAGCGGCTCGCCCAGCGAGGGTTCGGGCGGGTCCGGGGGCTCGGGCGAGGGAGGACACTCGGGTTCCGGCGGACCGGACCCGGGGTCGACTCCCGAAGGCGGCTCCGGATCGGGGACGGGCAGCGACCGGCACGGCGGCAGCAGCGGCAGCGAGGACCTGGAGAGCTCGGGCGACTCCTCCGGCAGCTCAAGCGAGGACAGCGGCAACTCGGGTGGCTCCTCCGGCAGCGGCGAGGGCTCGAGCGGGAGCGGCGAGAGCTCGGGCTCCGGCGGCGAGGTCGAATCGGAACCGACGGGTGAACCGAGCCAGAGCGAACCCGGCGAGGGCGGCGAGACCACCTCCGGCGAGGGCGGCGAAAGCTCGGGCTCGGGCTCGGGCTCGGGCTCGGGCTCGGGCTCGGGCTCGGGCGGCGGCGACACCAGCTCGACCAGCAGCGGCGACTCGGACGAAAGCCCATAGCCGCGTGATCCTCGCCCCGGCATCGGGTTTCGGGGGCAACCGGTTGTTCAACTTCGAACTAGGAGGAAACGGCATGACCCGCAACAACGGACGGCGAACCCGCCTCGGCATGACCTGGTTCGCGCTGGCGCTCGGGACGCTCGCGCTCCTGGCCATGCCCGGCCTGGCGGCCGCCAAGGACCGCAACCACGACCACATCCCGGACAAGTGGGAGAAGCGGCACCACCTCTCCCTCAGGGTGAACCAGGCGCGCAGGAACCAGGACGGCGACGGTCTCCGCAACCGGGCCGAGTTCCTTGCCGGCGACAACCCGCGCAAGGCCGACTCCAACGGCGACGGCGTCATGGACGGCGAGGACAACGCCGGCACGATCGTCTCCTTCGACAGCGAAACCGGCAAGCTCACGATCAACCTCTTCGGCGGCGAAACCGTCAGCGGCCTCGTCGACGAAGAAACCGAGATCAGGTGCGGGGACCACGGCCGCGCCTCCGTCAGCAGCGACAGCGCCGGCGGCGAAGAAGCCGGCGAGGACAACGGCGGCGAAGAAGGCGAAGCCGAGCCGGGCGACGACGAAGGCGGCGAAGAAGAGGCCGGCGACGACCATGGCGGGCGGGGCGAAGAAGAGCCCGGCGAGGACCACGGCGGTGAAGAAGGGGGCGAGCACGGCTCCGAAGGCAGCGGCGGCGAGAGCGGCAACTGCACCACCGCCGACCTCGCCCCCGGCGCGGTCGTCCAGGAGGCGGAGCTGAAGATCGAGGAAGGCCAGGCGACCTTCGAGAAGGTCGAGCTGTCGGGCAAAGACGCCTGACAGGCAGCGGGGAGGGGCTCGGCGGACAACAGCGGGGAGGGTCCGGCGAGCCCCTCCCCGCTGCCCTATGGCGTTCCGCCTATTTCAGAGCTACTTGGCATTGAGCCAGTCAGGTCCGATGCCGACGTCGACCTCGAGCGGCGGGTCGAGCGGGTAGGCGGCGCACATCTCGCGCCGCACCAGCTCGGCCGCCGCCTCCATCTCGCCCGGCGGGCCCTCGAAGAGGAGCTCGTCGTGGATCTGCAGGACGAGTCGGGTCTCCCCCCCGGTCCCCCGCAGCGCCTCCTGGCAGCGCACCATCGCCACCTTGATGATGTCGGCGGCGGTGCCCTGGATCACGGTGTTGACGGCAAGGCGCTCGCCGAGGCGGCGGGTGTTCGGGTTGCCGGAGCGGAGCTCGGGGATCGAGCGCCGCCGTCCCATCAGCGTCGTCACGAAGCCCTCCTCCTGGGCACGCTCGATCACCTCCTCGCGGAAGGCGCGCACCGCCGGGAAGCGCTCGAGGTAGCGGGCGACGAATTCCTCCCCCTCCTTGCGGGGGATGTTGAGCCGGTCGGCGAGGCCGAACCCGGTCAGCCCGTAGACGATCCCGAAGTTGACCATCTTCGCCTTCGAGCGCTGGCCGACGTCGACCTCGTCGCGCTCGATCTCGAAGACCTCGGCGGCGGTGGCGGCATGGACGTCTTCGCCCTTGCGGAAGACCTCTTTCAGCACCTCCTCGTCGGCGACGTGGGCGAGGACGCGCAGCTCTACCTGGCTGTAGTCGGCCGAGAGCAGCCGCGCCCCCTCCTCGGCGACGAAGCAGGCGCGGACCGGGCGGCCGATCTCGGTGCGGATCGGGATGTTCTGCAGGTTCGGGTTGGTGCTGGAGAGGCGGCCGGTCGTGGTCGCGGCCTGGTTGAAGGTGGTGTGGACGCGGCCGGTCTCGGGGTCGATCAGCTCCGGCAGCGAGTCCAGGTAGGTGTTCTTGAGCTTGGTCAGCTCGCGCCAGTGCTCGATCTTCTCGACGATCGGGTGCTCGTCGCGGATCTGGGCGAGGACGCGCGCGTCGGTCGAGAACCCGGTTTTCCCCCGCCGCTTTTTCGTCAGCCCGAGCTTTTCGAAGAGGACGCGGCCGACCTGCTGCGGCGAGCCGATCGTGAACTCCTCCTCGGCCAGCTCGAAGATCTCCCTCTCCAGGGTCTCGATGCGCTCGCCGAAGCCGGCCCCGACCTCGGCCAGGCGCGCGGCGTCGAGCTTCAGCCCCTCGCGTTCCATCGCCGCCAGGACGCCGACCAGCGGCAGCTCGACCTCGCGCAGCAGCTGCTCCAGCCCCAGCTCTCCGATCCGCGGTACCTGCACCGCGGTGAGGGCGGCGACGAGACGGGCTTCCTCGGCCGGCTCGAGACCCGGCTCCAGCTCCTCGCCCAGCGCCATCTGCCCGTCGTCCCCGGCCCGCTCGGCGGCGGCCCCCTCGGCGAGGCCGATCCCGGCGTCGGCGGCGAGCTCGACCAGGTCGTAGGTGCGCCGCTGCGGCTCCAGCAGGTAGGCGGCGATCATCGTGTCGTGGTCGAGGACGGGCTCGACCCGCTCGCGCGCGGCGGCGGCGAGCAGGCCGTGGCGACCGCCGCCCAGCGACTTCGCGTCGTGGGCGGCGAAGGGCTTGCCGTCGAGGGCGGTCGCGAGCTCGTCGAGCGAGGAGGAGCCGGCGAGGATGCGCTCGCCTTCCGCCGCCGCCCAGCGCTCCTCGGCGATCGCGAGGGCGACCGGCCCCTCGCCGATGTCCGCGGGCTCGGCGGCCACCGCCTCGACCTCGAGCTCGGTCTCGACGCGGCGACCGGGGACGCTGGCGCCCTCGGGCAGCGCCTCTTCCAGCCGCTCCATCACCGCCCGCAGCTCGAACTCGCGCATGAAGTCGCGCAGGGCGCCGCGGTCGGGCTCGCTCGACATCGCCGCCTCCAGGTCCACCCCGGTCTCGATGTCGTACTGCAGCGTCGCGAGTTGCTTGGAGAGGCGCGCGTCCTCGGCGTGGTTCGTGAGGTTTTCTTTGCGTTTCTTCCCCGAGATCCGGTCGACGCTCTCCAGCACCCCCTCCAGCGAGCCGAACTGCTGCAGCAGCTGGGTCGCCGTCTTCTCCCCGATCCCCGGAACGCCGGGGATGTTGTCGGAGGTGTCGCCGCGCAGCCCCATCAGGTCGCAGATCAGCTCCGGCGACACCCCGTAGCGCTCTTCGACGGCGGCGCGGTCGTAGATCTTCGTCTCGGTGATCCCGCGCGAGGTGCTCATCACCCGCACCCCGTCGGCGACGAGCTGGTAGGCGTCGCGGTCGCCGGTGACCACCATGACCTCGATCCCGCGCTCGCGCGCCTGCTTTACCAGCGAGGCGATCACGTCGTCGGCCTCGTAGCCCTCGACCCTGACGTTGGTGTAGCCGAACGCCTCGACCAGCGGCATCAGGTGCGGCCACTGCTCGCGCAGCAGGTCGGGGCGCGGCTTCCGCTGCGCCTTGTAGAGGTCGTAGGTCTTCTCGCGGCCGCTCCAGCCGGCGTCCCAGGCGACCACCACCCCCTGCGGATGGTGCTCGTCGATGATCTTCACCAGCATCGAGGCGAGCCCGTAGATCGCGTTGGTCGGCCGCCCGTCGCTGGTTCCGATCGACTCGGGCAGGGCGAAGAAGGCCCGGTAGGCGAGGCTGTTGCCGTCAATCAGGAAGAGCTGGGGGGCGGAAGGGGCGTCGGGCACGGGGCGACTCTACGACAGCGCCTCCCGGACAACCGCGACAATTCGGTCGGGTTCGTCTTCGAGCTGGCGGTCGGTGAAGCGATGGACGGTGTAGCCGCGACTGTGGAGGTCGAGGTCGCGGCGATGGTCGTCGTCGAAGGAGACCGAGCCCTGGTGGTAGGCGAAGAAGTCGGCTTCGACGACGAGGCGTTGAGGAGGCCAGAGAAAGTCGACCTCGTGGCGGCCGATCTTGACGTTGGTCTCGGGATGCGGGAAATGGTTCGCAAGGAAGAGAGCGAGGAAGTCTTCCTCAAGGTCGCTTCGTAGGCGCTTCGACTCGACGCCTTCGAGGCGGATGCCCATGTGCTCGGCCTGGCGCTTGGCGCGGCGGAAGAGGTAGGGGGCAATCGTGCCCTCGAGGTCGTGGATCGTGCGCTGGATCGTGGTGACGGGGATGTTGTGGCGGCGAGTGGTGGCGAGCCTTCCCCGTCGCCCTCCTCTGCGTAGCGGGTGGGAGGGCGACGGGGAAGGCTCGCTGGGAGAAGTGGAGCCGTCTGTGGGGGTCCCCCGTCCTCGACCCCCTCTGATTGCAGGTGAGGGGGGCGAGAACGGGGGACCGACCGGCGAGAGCGAGGGGCAGCGATGGAGGTGGATGCCGCGGCGTTTGCGGAGGCCGGCGCTGGTCGGGACGGAGACGTGGACTGGGCCTCGGATCGGGCGCAGGAGCTCCCAGAGGGCCGCGGCGGAGTGATGGCTCAGCACCGCGCCCTCGCCGCAGGCGAGCACCGCGGCGATCCAGCGCCGGTGGTGGCTCGGGGCGCTATGGCCGACGGCGTAGACGCCGCGGTGGAGACGGTGCAAGCGCCCCGACTTGACCCGCCGAGACACCCCGCTCTTGTCGATTCCCACCTCTCGCAGTTGCTCAGCGGTGACAACTCCATGCTGCCGCGCCGCAATTTTCGCCACGCGCGCGTCGGGCGTGTCGCTTTCCTCTCGCATACCGAGAGTAAGGCGACAGGGCATTCGGACTCGCCCCCCTTACTTGCTGCTTTTTGTCGCTCTGTGCGTAGCCGAGGCAGCGAATCTGATTCGATAGCCGCCGATGGCAGTCAGCGCTCAGTACAGCGTCACGATCCGGGTCGAGCTCGATGCGCGGCAGGAGCCGCTCGGGCGGCTCACCGCGGCGATCGCCGAGGCGGGCGGGCAGCTGCAGGGCGTCGACCTGGTGCCCGGCGCCGGGCCGGAGGGCAAGCGGGTCCGCGAGTTCACGATCGACGCGGCCGACCGCGACCACTGGGAGAAGATCCTGCGGGCGATCGGCTCGACCCGCGGCGCCCGGGTGCTCGACTACGTCGACCGGACGATGCAGATGCATCGTGGCGGCAAGATCGACATCCGCAACAAGTACCCGGTGAAAACGCGCGACGACCTCTCGATGGCCTACACGCCGGGCGTCGCCCGCGTCTGCATGGACATCCACGCCGACCGCAGCAAAGCCTTCGAGTACACGATCAAGAAGAACACCGTCGCCGTCGTCTCCGACGGCAGCGCCGTGCTCGGCCTCGGCAACATCGGCCCGGAGGCGGCGATGCCGGTGATGGAGGGCAAGTGCATGCTCTTCAAAGAGTTCGCCGGGGTCGATGCTTTCCCGATCTGCCTCGACACCCAGGACGCCGACGAGATCGTCCGCGCGGTCGAGCTGATGGCGCCCACCTTCGGCGGCGTCAACCTCGAGGACATCTCCGCCCCGCGCTGCTTCGAGATCGAGGCGCGGCTGAAGGAGTCGATCGACATCCCGGTCTTCCACGACGACCAGCACGGCACCGCGGTGGTGACGATGGCGGCGCTCTTCAACGCGCTGAAGATCACCGGCAAGCCGATCGAGCAGCTCCGCGTCCTCGTGGTTGGCCTCGGCGCCGCGGGGGTAGCGGTCACCAGGATGATGCAGGAAGCCGGCGTCACCAACGTGATCGGCTGCGACCGCAAGGGCGCCCTCTCGACCGAGCGCGAGGACTACCAGTCGGGCGAGATGAACGAGACCAAGCGCTGGTTCGCCGAGACCTTCAATCCCGACAAGGTGAGCGGCACGCCCGACAAGGCGATCGAGGGCACCGACCTCTTCATCGGCCTCTCCGGCCCCGGGATCATCGAGGCCTCCTCGCTGGCGAAGATGAACGACGACGCGATCGTCTTCGCGATGGCCAACCCGACGCCGGAGGTGATGCCGGAGGACGCCGCGCCCTACGTGCGGATCATGGCCACCGGCCGCTCCGACTACCCGAACCAGATCAACAACGTCCTCGCCTTCCCCGGGATCTTCCGCGGCGCGCTCGACGCCGGCGCGCCCAGCATCACCGAGGAGATGAAGCTGGCCGCCGCCAAGGGGATCGCGCTGGCGGTCTCCGAGGCCGACCTCGCCGAGGACTACATCATCCCCAGCGTCTTCAACCGCGACGTCGCCCCGAAGGTGGCCGAGGCGGTGGTCGAGGAGGCAAAACGAGACGGGATCGCCCGGCTGAACGAGGAGACCGGCACCTTCACCGCGGTGGAGAGCTAGCCCCGTGCGGGTTCTCGTCACGGGAGCCAGCGGCCTGATCGGCACGGCTCTCTGCGACGCCCTCTTCGCCCGCGGCGACGACGTCGTCGGCCTCAGCCGCGACCCAGCCCGCGCCCGCCGCGGCAACCCCCGCGTCACCTGGCACAGGTGGGAGCCGACCCTGGAACGGCCGGACCCGGAGGCCTTCGAGGGGCTCGACGGCGTCGTCAACCTGATCGGCGAGCGGATCGACCAGCGCTGGACCGACGAGGTCAAGCAGCGGATCATGGAGACCCGCCGCCAGGGCACCCACAACCTCGTGCAGGCGATCGAGGCGCTGGAGCGGCGGCCACGGGTGCTGGTCAGCCAGTCGGCGGTCGGCTACTACGGCGACAGCGGCTCCGAGCAGGTCAGCGAGGACGACCCACCGCGTAACCCCGCCTACGACTCGGAGGTGACGCAGGTCTGGGAGGCGGCCGCGCACGAGCTCGACGGCAGCGACGTCCGCCTCGTCGTCGTCCGCACCGGGCAGGTCCTGACCGCCGAGGGCGGGATGCTGAAGGAGCTTCTGGTGCCGTTCAGGCTCGGGGTCGGCGGCCCGCTCGCGGGCGGCGACCAGTACGTCTCCTGGATTCACCTCGAGGACGAGATCGGGATCCTCCTCTGGGCGCTGGACGACGAGCGGGTGAGCGGCGTTGTCAACGCCTCCTCCCCGAATCCGGCCACCAACAGGGAGTTCTCGAAGGCCCTGGGGCGAGCCCTCAACCGGCCCGCCGTCGTGCCCGCCCCGGGCTTCGTCCTCGACCTCAAATTCGGCCGCGAGTTCGGGCGGGTGCTGCGGGGCGGTCAGCGGGTGGTGCCCAAGCGGACCGAAGAGCTCGGCTACAGGTTCAAGCACCCTGATCTGGACGAAGCGCTGCGGGACCTCGTTTAGGCGGGTGGGGTAGGGACGGGGGTGACCCCTCACCGGACAACAGCTTGGGAGGGTCCGGTGAGGGGTCACCCCCGTCCCGTCAACCGTTGGTGAGGGTTTCTCGCACCGCGTCTCTTGGGGAAGAGGAGCCGCGACCCTGTAGGGCTTGGGTGATTCGGCGGGTCGCTTTTGCTCCTGAGCTGGTTGCAAGCCAGGCGATTTGGGCGGATTCGACTATCGGGCGGGCGAATTTGGCGGCGGGTCCTGGCGATTCGAGGTAGGCGACGGCGGTCGAGTCCTCGGTGGCGCGGCGGGCGTTGCTGCCGGCAGTGGCGAGGCTGACGCCGTTGCCGTTCGCGACGGGAGGTAGGCAGATGGCGCGGGCCTTGAGGTCGCCGGCCTTGCCGCCCGCCCTCTGCAGCTCCTGCCTAGCTTCCCTGCAGAGCGGCGCCGCGACGTAGATCGAGACGGCCGCGCCGCTCGCCGCCCCGCCTTCGCCGCACCCGCCTACCACCACCGCGAAGGCGGCGAGAAGCAGGACTGAGCAGAGGGTCGGGAGACGGCGCACGCGAGCGATCCTAAACTTCGACCCGATGCGAATCGGCGTGCTCACCGCGGGCGGCGACTGCCCCGGCCTCAACGCGGCGATCCGCGCCGTCGCCCGCTCGGCGATGCAGCGGGGCGACGAGGCGCTCGGGATCCGCCGCGGCTACCGGGGCCTGGCCGAGGGCGACTACATGGCGCTGGAGCGCGAGACGGTCTCCGGCATCCTCTCCCTCGGCGGGACGATCCTCGGCACCTCCAGCTTCGAGCCGATCCGCGAAGGAGCCGCGGAGCAGGTCGCCGCCGCCTTCGAGCAGCAGCGCCTCGGCGCGGTCGTCGCGATCGGCGGTGAGCACACGATGGAGATCACCCGGCAGCTCCACGCCGAGCACGGCCTGCCCCTGGTCGGGGTGCCGAAGACGATCGACAACGACGTCGGCGGCACCGACTTCACCTTCGGCTTCGACACCGCCGTGCAGGTCGTCACCGACGCGATCGACCGCCTCCACACGACCGCCCAGTCGCACGACCGGATCATGGTCGTCGAGGTGATGGGCCGCAACACTGGCTGGATCGCCGCCTACGCGGGGATCGCCGGCGGCGCCGACTGCATCGTCATCCCCGAGCAGACGACGACGGTCGAGGAGGTCTGCCGCGACGTCACCCGCCGCCACGACCGCGGCAAAGACTTCTCGATCATCGTCGTCGCCGAGGGCGCCAAGCTCGCCTTCGAGAGCGGCGAGGAACGGCTGATCCAGCCGGTCAAGGAGCGTGACGAATACGGCTACCCGCGGCTCGGCGGGATCGGCGCCGCGCTGGCGCTGGAGCTGGAGGAGCGGACCGGATACGAGACCCGGGTCACCGTCCTCGGCCACGTCCAGCGCGGCGGCACCCCGACCTCGACCGACCGCGTCCTCGCCACCCTCTACGGCGCCCACGCCTACGAGATGGCGAGGGCGGGCGAGTTCGGCCGGATGGCGGCGATGCACGGCACCGAGATGACCTCGGTGCCGCTGGCCGAGGCGGTCGAGGTCAAGCAGGTCGACCTGGCGATGATCGGGATCGCCAAACGGTTCTTCACGTGAGAGGGTGGGCACATGAACGACAAACCTGACTTCGCAACCGCCACCAAGGCCCAGCAGGCGACCTGGGCCGAGGGAGATTTCTCCGTCGTCGCGGGCATCGTCAACCGCGACGCCGACAACCTCGCCGAGGCCCTCGAGATAGTCCCCGGCGAGCGGGTCCTCGACGTCGCCTGCGGCAGCGGCAACGGGGCGATCGCCGCCGCCCGCCGCGCCTGGGGCAACACGGTCGGCGCCGACTTCGTCCCGGCCCTGCTGGAGCGCGCCCGCGAGCGAGCGGCGGCCGAGCGACTGGAGATCGAGTTCGTCGAGGCCGACGCTCAGGAGCTGCCCTTCGAGGACGCCGGCTTCGACGTGACGATGTCGATCTTCGGCGTCATGTTCGCCCCCGACCAGGAGCAGGCGGCGGCCGAGCTCCTGCGGGTGACCAAGCCGGGCGGCCGCATCGGCCTCGCCAGCTGGTGCCCCGACGGCGGCCTCGAGAAGCTCTTCATGACCGTCGCCAAGCACACCGGCGGGCCGCCGCCGGGGGTCGCCCCGCCGGTCCTCTGGGGCATGGAGGAGCACCTCCGCGGCCTCTTCGGCGAGGGAATCGGCGAGCTGCGGGCGAGCCGCCAGAAGTCGCGCCAGCCGTTTCTTCTCGGTCGACCAGTACATCGACTTCTTCCGCACCTACTTCGGCCCGATCAAGACCGCCTTCGAGAAAGTCGGCGCGGAGGGCGAGGGGGCGCTGACCGAGGACCTGCGCGAGATGCTGGCCGAGGCGAACACCGCCGGCGAGCGGGCGCTCGTTCTGGAGCCGGAATACCTGCAGGTGGTGGCCACCCGCGCCGGGTAGCCGCGCCCATCTCGTTCCGCTGTTCCTTTGCCGGACTATTTCGGGGAAAGGAACAGCGGAAGCCGCGGGGGGCTTTAGGACCTATCCCGATAGGGAAGTCGCACCCCTGGATACGGTTCAGGACCGGCGCGGATTCGGCCCCGTCGCGAATCCCACGTGGCGCTGCCACGCGGAATCCGCGCCGTGACCGCCCCGCTTGGTCCTGAACCGTCCCACGGGCACGCCCCTATCGGGATAGGTCCTTAGGACTTTTTCGGCTGGGCGATGGTGACGATCGCGCCGAGCAGGAGGACGCCGAAGAAGATCAGGCCGGAGACGCCGCCGCCCTGGCCGAGCCATCCGTAGACGGTGACCATCGCGGCGATCGCGAGGAAGAGGCTGACGACGATTCCCATATCGCGGCGCATCCTATCCGGCGAGGGCGACGCGCGTCTCGCTGAGGAATGAGGCGACGGCGTCGGCGGCGGCCTGCGGCGAGCCGGCCTCGCCGGCGGCGCGGACGAGCCGGCTGCCGACGATCGCGCCGTCGGCCGCCTGACCCACCTGGGCGGCCTGCTGCGGCGTGCCGATCCCGAAGCCCACCGCGACCGGCGTCGTCGCGTCGGCCTTGGTAGCCGCGACCAGCTCGGTCAGCTCCGGCGGCAGCTCCTCGCGCTCGCCCGTCGTCCCCACCGTCGAGACCACGTAGACGAATCCCCTCGCGGCCTCGCAGATCTGCCGCCGCCGTTCGGCCGGCGTCGTCGGCGCCAGCAGCGGCACCAGCGCCAGCCCGGCGGCGTCGAAGGCCTCCCGCACCTCGCCGGCCTCGTCCAGCGGTAGGTCGGGCACGATCGCGCCGGCCGCCCCGGCCGCACGGGCCAGCTTCGCGAACTCCCCCGCGCCCCCGTGCGCAAGCACCATGTTCGCGTAGGCCATGAAGACCACCGGCACCCGGCCTGAGATCGCCCGGCAGACCTCGAGCGCGGTCGCCAGCGTCGCCCCCGCTTCCAGCGCTTTGGTGGCGGCCGCATGGATAGCCGGCCCGTCGGCCAGCGGATCGGAAAAAGGCACCCCGAGCTCGATCAAGTCCGCCCCCGAATCGACATAGGCCTCAGCCACCGCCAACCCGGTCTCCCGATCCGGATACCCGGCCATCATGTACGGCATAAGCGCCGCCCGTCCTTCGTCCCTCGCCGCGGCAAAAGCAGCAGCGATTCGCTTCTCGCCGGTGGGGGGAGCCGGGGGAGTCTCGCCGGACAACAGCGGGGAGGGTCCGGCGAGACTCCCCCTGCTCTCCTCCGCAGGCGTGCGATCGGGGGACGGGGGATGACCCTCGCGAGCCTCCCCGCTGTTGCTCCGCCGAGTCATGACCCGGCCCCCCTCTCCACGACCTCAGCCATGTCCTTGTCGCCGCGTCCCGAGAGGCACAGCACGTCGAAGCCCTCCTCCAGAGGGTTCTCCAGCAGCCAGGCGATCGCGTGGGAGGACTCGAGGGCGGGGATGATGCCCTCGAGGCGCGACAGCTCGGCGAAGGCGGCCAGCGCCTGCTCGTCGGTGACGCCGACGTAGGTCGCCCGGCCGCTGTCGCGCAGGTGGGCGTGCTCGGGACCGACGCCGGGGTAGTCGAGGCCGGCGGAGATCGAGTGGGCCTCGAGGATCTGGCCCTCCTCGTCGGCAAGGATCGAGGAGAGCGAGCCGTGCAGGACGCCGGTCGTGCCGGCCTGCAGCGAGGCGCCGTGGCGGCGGCTCTCGAGCCCCTCCCCCGCCGCCTCGACGCCGACCAGCCCCACCCCGGCGTCGGCGACGAACGGGGTGAAGATGCCGATCGAGTTGGAGCCGCCGCCGACGCAGGCGATCACCCGGCCGGGCAGGCCGCCCTCGGCCGCCAGCGCCTGCTCGCGCGCCTCGACGCCGATCACCCGCTGCAGGTCGCGGACCAGCGCCGGGTAGGGCGCCGGGCCGACCGCCGAGCCGATCACGTAGTGGGTGTCGGCGACGTTGGCGACCCAGTCGCGGATCGCGGCGCTGACCGCCTCCTTCAGCGTCCGGGCCCCCGCCTCGACCGGGGCGACCTCGGCGCCGAGCAGGCGCATCCGCTCGACGTTCGGCGCCTGGCGGCGGATGTCCTCGGTGCCCATGTAGACGACGCACTGGAGCCCGAGCAGGGCGCAGGCGGTGGCGGTGGCGACCCCGTGCTGGCCGGCGCCGGTCTCGGCGATCACCCGCGGCTTGCCCATCCGCGCCGCCAGCAGGGTCTGCCCGACCGCGTTGTTGATCTTGTGCGAGCCGGTGTGGGCGAGGTCCTCGCGCTTCAGGTAGACCCGCGAGCCGACCCGCTCGGAGAGCCGTTCGGCCAGGTACAGCGGCGTCGGCCGGCCGATGAAGTCGCGCCGCAGCTGGTCCAGACGCGCCATGAACGCGGCGTCCTCGCGGGCCTCCGCCCAGGCCGCGGTCAGCTCGTCGAGCGCCGGGATCAGCGTCTCCGGCACGTAGCGGCCCCCGTAGGGGCCGAAGCGCTGCTCGATCGCGCTCATGCCTCGGCGCCGACCGAGTTCGCGGCCTCGAAGAAGGCGGCCATCGCGGCGTGGTCCTTGCGGCCCGGCTCCAGCTCGACCCCGCTGGCGACGTCGACCGCGTAGGGGTGGACGATCGAGACCGCCGCGGCGACGTTCTGGGGGCGCAGCCCGCCGGCGAGGATCGCCGGCACTTCGGAGCGGTGACCGCGCAGCAGCTCCCAGTCGAAGCTCTCCCCCGTCCCGCCCCACATCCCCTTGCCGCGCCGGTCGAAGAGGTGGAAATCGGTACGAAACGCCTCGGCGCCATGGATGTCCGCGGCCGAGGCCACATGAACCGCCTTGGCCACCTTCACCCCCGTCCGCCGCTTCACCTCGCCGCAGAACGAAGCACCCTCGGCCCCGTTCAGCTGCACCATCGTCAACCCCTCGTCCTCCACAGCCCGCGCCACCTCGTCCAGAGTGGGATTCACAAACACCCCCACCACCTCGCACTTGCGCCGAAAAGCAGCCGCAATCTCAGCAGCCACCCCCCGGTCCACATCTCTCGGCGACCCATCGAAATGAATCAGCCCAACTGCCCAAGCACCGAGACGAACGGCCTCCGCCGCATCATCCAAATTCGTGATCCCGCAGAACTTCACTCGCATAACCGTCAGCGTACGTGAAGACGCGCCTGACCCCCTCCGAACGGCTTGTACCCTGAGCAGGCGGCCATCGCGGACCGCCCGACCCCCTCCCGGCGCGAAGGGTTGAGAGAGGAGGGGGTCAGGCGCGTCTGATCACAGACGTTCCGAGCTATTCCGCTTTCTTAGGCTGCGTCCCAAGCGTCACGTCGGCGGTCTTTTCGTGCCCATCCCGGAGGATCTTCAGTTCGAGTTCGTCCCCCGGCTGCGAATCCTGGATCGCTTCGACCAGCTGTTCCATCGTCTTCACCTTCTTGCCGTTCGCCTCGGTGATGATGTCGCCGCCGAGCCGGACTTCCTGACCGCCGATCGTCGCCGCGGTGTTGCCGGCTTCGAGGCCGGCCTTGTCAGCCGGGCTGCCCTTGACCACCGTCTGCACGATCACGCCTTCGATCACCGGAAGGTTCAGCGCCTTCGCCAGTTCCGGGGTGATCGTGCCGCCGCTGATCCCGAGGAAGGCGTGGGCGACTTCGCCCTTGGTCTCGAGCTGCTTGATCTCGGCGCGGACGGTGTCGATCGGGATCGCGAAGCCGATGCCGACGTTGCCGTCGCCGCCGCCGCCGGTGGCGATCTGGGAGTTGATTCCGATCACCTCGCCGTGGGTGTTGATCAGCGGCCCGCCCGAGTTGCCGGGGTTGATCGCCGCGTCGGTCTGGATCACGTGGTTGATCGAGAACCCGTTGGGGGCCTGGATCTGCCGTTGCAGGGCGGAGACGATGCCGCTGGTCACGGTGCGGTCGAGGCCGAACGGGTTGCCGATCGCGACCACCGGGTCGCCGACTTCCATTTCGGCGGAGTGGCCGAGCGAGAGCGGGTGCAGTTCCTTCGACGGTGCTTCCACCTTGAGCAGGGCGATGTCGGTGCCCGGATCGGTGCCGACGACTTCGGCTTCGTACTCCCTTTCGGAGTCGCCGAGTTTTACCTCGACCTTTTCGGCGCCTTCGATCACGTGGTTGTTGGTGAGGATGTGGCCTTCGCCGTCGATCACGAAGCCCGAGCCGGTGGCGGTCCCGCCCGATTCCTGTTCGGGTTCGCCGAACGGGCTGAAGAATTCGCTTTCTTTCGGCGCCAGCTGCGATTCGATGAAGGCAACCCCCTGGCCGTCGGCCTTGTAGATCTGGTTGACGACGTTGGAGCTCCCGCTTTCTTCCTTGGCGTCGATCGGCGCCGTCAGCGGCGAGGTAACGGTCGTCGTCGAGCCGCCACCGGAGCCGACCGCGCCTGCGGCGATCGCGATCAGTCCGACGACGGCGACGACGAGACCTCCAAGGAGAGCGGAGAAGAAGGGGCTGCGAAGTTTCGATTTCGGTTCGGGCATGGTCGGAGGATCGCGCCGGGCCGTTTCCCGCCCCTAAACGCTTTTCAAATTCTTTCTAAATTCGTCAGGCTCTGCTGAGCGGCGGGCATCAGACGAGGTGTTCGCGGGTTATTTCGTCATTGCCGATCAGCTCGCGGACCTTCTCCTCGGGGTCGGGCGCGGTCATCAGGGCGCCGCCGATGAGGACGGCGTCGACGCCGACCCGGTCGAGCTCCTCGAGCTCCTCGCGGCCGGAGATGCCGCTCTCGGCGACGACCGTCTTCCCCGCGGGCACGTCGGGCATCAGCTCGAAGGTGGTGGCGATGTCGACGCTCATGTCGTCGAGGTTGCGATTGTTGATCCCGATCACCTCGGCCCCCGCCTCCAGCGCCCGCTCCAGCTCCTCGCCGTCGTGGACCTCGACCAGGCAGTCGAGATCGATCGAGCGCGCCTCCTGGTAGAGCGCCCGCAGCCGCTCGTCGTCGAGGGCGGCGACGATCAGCAACACCGCATCGGCGCCGTTCACCGCCGCCTCGTAGAGCTGGTAGGGATCGACGATGAAGTCCTTGCGGATGATCGGCAGTCCGCAGGCGGCGCGGGCGGCGCGCAGGTCGGCGAGCGCGCCGCCGAAGTGGCGCTCGTCGGTGAGCACGGAGAGCGCCGCGGCGCCACCGCGCTCGTAGGCGGAGACCTGGGCGGCGACGTCGATGCCCTCGGGGCCGAGCGCCCCGGCGCTGGGCGAGCGCCGCTTGAACTCAGCGATCAGCGAGAGGCCGGGGCGGGTCAGCGCCTCGTTGAAGGGGCGGTCTTCCCGGCGGCCGGACAACTGCGCCTCCAGGTCGGCCTGGGGAAGCGCGGCGCGGCGCGCCTCGACCCCCTCCCGGGCCCCCGCGATGAGCTGGTCCATCATTCCCACGATGAAGAGATAGAGCCTAGACGGTCCAGCCGCTTCAACCGGCCGAAGTGACGGTGGCTGCAACCAGCCGCTCCAGCACGCTCGCCGCCGCGCCGGAATCCAGCGCCTCTTCGGCTTTGGCGACACCCTCGCCGAGATCCGCGGCGAGGCCGCCGACGTAGACCGCGGCGGCGGCGTTGAGGACGACGAGGTCGCGGTGCGGCCCCGGCTCGCCGGTCAGGACGCGGCGGCTCACCGCCGCGTTCTCCTCCGGCGTGCCGCCGGCAACGCTCTCGAGCTCGGCCGGCGCCAGGCCGAACTGACCCGGCTCGACGAACCACTCCGAGGTGCCGCCGTCGGCGACCTCGATCGCCCGGGTGCGGGCCGAGAGCGAGAGCTCGTCGAGGCCGTCCTCGGCGCTGACGACCAGCGCCCGCACGCTGCCGAGGCTGACCAGCGCCTCGGCGATCGTCTCCTGGTAATGGCGGTCGGCGACGCCGAGCAGCTGCCGGTTCGCCCCCGCGGGGTTGGTCAGCGGGCCGAGGAAATTGAAGATCGTCCGCACCCCGAGCGCTTTGCGCGCCGGGATCACGTGCGCCATCGCCGCGTGGTGCCGGGGAGCGAACATGAAGCCGAAGCCGACCCCGTCGATGCAGCGGCCGACCTGCTCGGGCTCGATTTCGACGTTGACCCCGAGCGCCTCAAGCAGGTCGGCGGAGCCGCACTTGCTGGTGTTGGAGCGGTTGCCGTGCTTGGCGATCGCGCAACCGGCGCCGGCGGCGACCAGCGCCGCCGTGGTCGAGACGTTGAAGGTCGAGGGCCCGCCGCCGGTGCCGCAGGTGTCGACGAGGTCCTCGCGCGAGGTCGGCACCGGCGCCGCCAGGGCGCGCATCGTCCGCGCCAGACCGACCAGCTCGGGCACCGTCTCCCCCTTCGCCCGCAGGGCGATCAGGAAGGCGCCGGTCTGGACCGGATCGGCCCTCCCCTCCATGATCTCGGCGAGCACCGCCGAGGCGTGGTCGGCGGTCAGGTGGTCGCCGGCGCAGACCGCGTCGATCGCGCGGCTGACGACGTCGTTAGGCACCGTTCTCCCCCCTGCCGAGAAAGTTGGCGAGCAGGTGCTTGCCCTGGGGGGTCAGCACCGACTCGGGGTGGAACTGGACGCCCTCGACCGGCAGCTCGCGGTGGCGGGCGCCCATCACCACGTCGCCGAGCGTGGCGCTCAGCTCGAGCTCGGCGGGCAGGTCCGGGTCGGCGACCAGCGAGTGGTAGCGGCCGGCGACGATCGGACTCGGCAGCCCCGCGTAGACCGACTTGCCGTCGTGCTCGACTTCCCCCTCCTTGCCGTGGATCGGCTCGCCCTGGACGACGCGGCCGCCGAACGCCTCGACCATCGCCTGGTGGCCGAGGCAGACGCCGAGGACCGGGGTGCCGGCTTCGCCGAAGGCGCGGATCGCCGCGCCGGAGATGCCGGCCTCGGCCGGCGTGCAGGGGCCGGGCGAGACGACCAGGCGGTCGGGCTCGCGGGCGAGCAGCTCCACCACCGTCGCCTTGTCGTTGCGCACGACTTCGACCTCCGCCCCCAGCTCGCCCAGGTACTGGACGAGGTTGTAGGTGAAGGAGTCGTAGTTGTCGATCACGAGGACCCGCATCGCGCTCACGCCCAGTCCGGCTGCTCGCAGGCGACCTCGACGGCGCGGAAGACCGCCTTCGCCTTGTTGACCGACTCATGCCACTCGTTGGCCGGCTTGGCGTCTGCGACCGTCCCGCCTCCTGCCTGGACGTGCAGCTGCCCGTCCTTGCAGACGACGGTGCGGATGTGGACCGCGGTGTCGAGATCCCCGTCCCAGGAGAGGTAGCCGACGGCGCCGCCGTAGCCGCCGCGCTTGACCTTCTCGAGCTCGTCGATGATCTGCATCGCCCGCACCTTCGGCGCCCCGGAGAGGGTCCCCACCGGCAGCACGGCGCGCAGCACGTCCATCGCGCTGACCCCGTCTTTCAGCCTGCCGGAGACCTGGCTGACGATGTGGAGAACGTGCGAGTAGGTCTCGACCACCATCAGCTCGTCGACCCTGACGCTGCCGTACTCGCAGACCCGGCCGAGGTCGTTGCGGCCGAGGTCGACCAGCATCACGTGCTCGGCCCGCTCCTTGGGGTCGTTGATCAGGCGCTCGGCGAGGCGGCGGTCCTCCTCCTCGCTCTTGCCGCGCGGCGAGGTGCCGGCGATCGGCCGGACCGAGACATGGGCGCCCTCGACGGTGACCAGGGGCTCGGGCGATGCGCCGGCGATCTGGAAGTCGCCGAACTCGAGGAAGTACATGTAGGGCGAGGGGTTGACCGCCCGCAGGCCGCGGTAGACCGAGAAGGCTTCGACCGGCGCCGGGGCCGAGAAGCGCTGCGAGGGCACGACCTGGAAGGCGTCGCCGGCGTGGACGTATTCGACGATCCGCGCCACCGCGGCTTCGAACTCCTCGCGCGTCATGTTCGACTCGAACCGGGGCGGGTCGGAGACCGTCGGCTGCTCGGGCACCGGCACCGGCCCGCGCAGGCGCTCGCGCATCTCGGCGATCGTCGCCGCCGCCGCCTCATAGGCGGCGTCGACGCTGCCGTCCGCCTCGACGAAGGCGCAGGCGAGGATCGTCAGCTCGTGGCGCAGGTGGTCGAAGACCAGCATCGCGTCGGTCACCATCAGCGCCAGGTCCGGCAGCCCGAGCGGGTCGGGGTTCGGCTCCCCCAGCGGCTCGACCGTCCGTACCAGGTCGTAGGCGAAGAAGCCGACCGCGCCGCCGGCGAACGGCGGCAGGCCGGCGACCGGCGCCGGCCGGTGCTCGGCGAGGCGGGCGGCAAGCGCCGCGTAGGGGTCCGGAGCCGGTTCTCTGCGCAGCGGCGCCTCGCCGGCGGCGCCGCCCTCGCCGCTCCACTCCGAGAGCACCCCGTCGCTCCAGCGCAGCAGCGCCCGTGGCCGCAGGCCGACGAACGAGTAGCGCCCGACCTGTCCCTGCTCGGCCGACTCGAGCAGGAAGCACGGCGCCCCCTCCGGCTCGCCCGCCCGCAGCTTGAGGAAGGCCGAGACCGGCGTCTCGCAGTCGTCGACGAAGCGGGCGCGGACGGGAACCACGTTGCCCTCGCGGCCGAGCTCGCGCGCCTCCTCGAGGCTCGGCTCGAGCGTCAGATCGAAGTCAGCCGCTACGGGCATTCAGCACCTCCATCACCCGCGCCTGCGAGATCCCGCGCGAGGCCAGCAGGACGCTGAGGTGGTAAAGGACGTCGGCGGCCTCTTCGGCGACCCGCTCGTCGCTCTCCTCGCGGGCGGCGCGGACGACCTCCTCGGCCTCCTCCTCGACCTTCTCGCCGATCAGCTCGCGGTCGTCGAGCAGCTGCACGGTGTAGCTGCCCTCGGGCCGCTGCAGCGAGCGGTGGCGGATCGTCCGCTCCAGCGCCGGCAGCGCTTCGTGGGTGACCGGGTGCGGCTCGTTCTCGGCCTTCGGCGCGTCCTTGCGCGGCGAGGCGGAGCCGAGCACCTCGCGGTAGAAGCAGCTGCGCTCGCCGGTGTGACAGGCGGGGCCGGCCGGGTCGACCAGCGCCACCAGGGCGTCGCCGTCGCAGTCGTAGCGGAGCTGCCGCAGCTGCATCACGTTCCCCGAGGTTTCCCCCTTCTTCCAGATTTCGTCGCGCGAGCGGCTGTGGAAATGGAGGTCGCCGCTCTCCAGCGTCATCTCCAGCGATTGCGGCGTCATGTAAGCGAGCATCAGCACCTCGCCGGAGGCGAAGTCCTGGACGACGCAGGGCACGAGGCCGTGCTGGTCGAATTCGATTTCGGCGAACATGCGGAGAATCGTAGTGCCGCCGCGCCCTTCCACTGTTCCTTGGCCCTGTCTGGCAGGGGAAAGGAACAGTGGAAGCCGTGGGATCGGCGGCTACTCGATGCCGAGGCGGTCGAGCAGGTCCTCGTCGCGGCGCCAGTGCCTGCGGACCCGGACCTGGAGGTCGAGGAAGACCTTGGCCTCCAGCTCGGCTTCGAGCGAGCGGCGGGCACCGGTGCCGATCTCGCCGATCTTGCTCCCGCCCTTGCCGACCAGGATCCGCTTCTGCGACTCGGTCTCGGCCCAGACCTCGGCCCTGACCGCGACCAGGCCGTCCTCGCGCGGCTCGATCTCGAGCACCGAGACCTCGACCGAGTGCGGGATCTCCTGGCGGGTGCGGTTCAGCACCTGCTCGCGGATCAGCTCGGCGAGCAGCAGCTCGCTCGACTGGTCGCTGCGGTCCTCCGGCGGGTACATGTAGGGCCCCTCGGGCATCAGCTCGCCGAGCCGCTCGAGCAGCGGGGCGAGGCCCTCGCCGCTGCGGGCGCTGATCGGGAAGACCTCGTCGACCCCCTCCAGCTCCGCCGCCGCCGCAAGTATCGGCACCAGCTCGTTCGGCCCCAGCCGGTCGGCCTTGTTGACCGCGCAGATCACCGGCAGATCGGTCCCGGCCCCGAGCAGCGCCCTGACTATGAAGCGGTCGCCGGGGCCGATCCCCTCCTCGCCGTTGACGACGAAGAGGACGACGTCGGAGTCGGCCAGCTCGCGCTCGACCCGGCCCTGCATCCGCTCGGTGAGGACGTCGCGCGGCCGCTGCACCCCCGGCAGGTCGACGAGGACGAGCTGGCGCTCGGCCTCGAGGTCGGTGGCGACGCCGCGGATCGCCCGCCGGGTCGTCTGCGGGCGGCTGGAGACGATCGCGACGTGGGAGCCGACGATCGCGTTGACCAGGGTCGACTTACCGACGTTCGGCCGGCCGGCGAGGCCGACGAAGCCCGACCTCACCGCCGCGCCCTCCGCTCCGCATCCGGGCGCGGCGGGTGGTGGCCCAAACCCTCCAGCACCCCGGTCTGCAACCTCAGCATCTCCCCCGCGTCGGTCTCGTGGTCGTGTCCGCAGAGGTGGAGGACGCCGTGGACCGCCGCCTCGGTCACGTCCGTGCAGTGCGCCGGGCAGATCGCGACGTCGCCCAGCTCGCGGGGCCCGGCCGCCGGCCCTAGCTCGTCGATCGGGAAAGCGAGGACGTCGGTCGGCGCGTCCCTGCCGCGGTGCTCGCGGTTGAGCTCGCGGATCCGCTCCTCGCCGACGATTTCGACCGCCAGGTGACCCTCGTCGACGCCGGCGGCGTCGAGCGCGGCGGCCACCGGGGCGCGCAGCTCGGCGGGAACGTCGTTCAGGTCGACCGTCACGAACGGGGGGTCGGGCCGTGTTCGGCGAGCGCCTCGCGCTCGCGGGCGCCGTGGGCGTCGTAGGCGGCGACGATCCGCTGGACGAGCTTGTGGCGGACGACGTCCTCGCCGCCGAAGCGGACGAAGGCGATGTCCTGGACCTCGCTGAGGATCTCGCTGACGGCGATCAGCCCCGAGCGCTGGTCGCGCGGCAGGTCGACCTGGGTGACGTCGCCGGTCACCACCATCCGCGAGTTGAAGCCGAGCCGAGTGAGGAACATCTTCATCTGCTCGGGACTGGTGTTCTGGGCCTCGTCGAGGATCACGAAGGAGTCGTTCAGCGAGCGGCCGCGCATGAAGGCGAGCGGCGCCACCTCGATCACGTTGCGTTCGAGGTAGCCGTTGACCCGGTCGGGGTCGAGCATGTCGAAGAGGGCGTCGAAGAGCGGCCGCAGGTAGGGGTCGACCTTGGCCTGGATGTCGCCGGGCAGGAAGCCGAGCCGCTCGCCGGCCTCGACCGCGGGACGGGTGAGGATGATCCGCTGCACCTTGCGTTCGGTCAGCGCCGCCGCCGCCATCGCCACCGCGAGGAAGGTCTTGCCGGTCCCGGCCGGGCCGATCCCGAAGGTGATCGTGTGGCGGCGGATCGAGTCGACGTAGCGCTTCTGATTCAGCGTCTTCGGCGCGACCTTGGTGTTGCGGTGGCGCCAGACGACGTCGTCGAGGATCTCGGCCGGGCTCTCGTGCGCGTCGAGGGCGCCGGTGACCGCTTCGATCGTCCCCGGCGCGACCTCGTGGCCCTGCTCGATCAGCTCGACCATCTCGTCGACGACGGTCGCCGCGGCGGCGACGTCGTCGGGCTCCCCCTCGAGCGTGAGGACGTTGCCGCGAAGGTGCAGTTCGGCGTCGAGCCGCCCGCGCAGAGCCCGCAACACGGTGTCCTCGGAGCCGGCCAGCTCGGCGGCGACGGTGTTGTCGAGGGTCAGCTGCCTCCGCGCCAAGCTAACCCAGCTTCTCCCGGACCGCGGCGCTGACCCGCTTGCCGTCCGCCCGGCCGCCGACCTTCGGCATCAGCGCCGACATCACCTGACCCATCTGCCGCTGCTCGCTGGCGCCGGTCTCCTCGACCGCGTCGGCGACCAGCGCCGCCAACTCCTCGTCGGAGAGCTGCTGCGGCAGGTAGCCCTCGATCAGCTCCGCCTCGAAGCGCTCGGAGGCGGCCTGCTCGGTCCGGCCGGCGCCCTCGTAGGCCTCCGCCGCCTCGACCCGTTTCTTGCGCTCCCGCTGCAGCACCGCGACCTCGTCGCCCTTGCCCAGCTTCGCGTCCTGCTGGAGGACGTCGACGATCAACCGCAGCGCCGAGGCCCGCTCGCGGTCGCGCGCCTTCATCGCCGTCTTCACGTCGTCCTGAACCTGCTCGAGAACGCTCATCGGCCTAAGGGTAGACGGCGGCGTCGGGAGTGACCGCGAGGCCCTTGGAGACGAGGTCAGCGATGTCAACGCTGACGAGGGTCCAGCCGTTGACGTTGGCTGCAGCCACGTAGGCCGCATCGTAGGCACTGAGGCCTTGTTCGCCGGCGATTGAGATAGCCAGGTCCATCGAGGACGGTTCAGGCCGTACAAAACGCCTGCCGCTGCAGCGCCTGACGATCAACTCCGCGATGTATCTCGCCTCCCGTCGCCACTCTTTCCGGACGCCAAGGACATTGGCAACCTCGTAAAGCGTCAGATCCATCGCCGCTACGGGCTGGTCAAAGGCGAACACAAGCGACCTGGCTGAATCGTGAAAAGGGTCGGAAGAGTCGACAGCTCCAACCCAGACGCCGGCGTCAAGGAGAAGCGTGCTCAACGAGAATCCCGATCTTCACGAATCATTTTCGTCGCGTCCCCACCCATGGGCCTGGTGGCAAGTTCGAGCAGGCGCCGCATCTCCGCCCGTTCCTCGTCCTCGAGGTAGTCGAGCTCCCGCTCGGCCAGGTTCTGCAACAGGCCACTTCTGCTCAAACTACGTTTTTCGGCAAGCGCATCGACTCGTTCCAGCAGCTCGTCGGGAAGCGAAATCATCACCTTTGCCATGGAGCGAGGATATACGGTATTGCCAGTTGTCTTCAGGGTGGTCGCGACGGGCATTGACGGGAGTCTGCCGGGCAAAAGCGCGCGTGTGGCGCGCAGAATGCAAGTTTTCGGCGGCGAGCCTGTGCCGAAACTGTCAAACCGGCCCGATCGCGACCTGCTCGACGTCCCCGAGCGGCATCTGCAGGAAGCGGGTGCCGATCGCGTGGAAGGCGTCGGGGTCGCCGGTGCAGAGGAAGTCGTAGCTGCCCTCCCCCGCGGGCTGCCGCGCCAGCCCCGACCCCTCGAGGGTGCGCTGGACCGCGGCGGCGACCGCGTGGCCGCCGCTGACCAGCCTCACGTCGCGGCCGAGTATCCGCTGCAGCATCGGCGCCACCAGCGGGTAATGGGTGCAGCCGAGGATCAGGGTGTCGACCTCCGCCTCCTTCAGGGGCGCGCAGTAGGAGCGCGCCATCGTCATCGTGTCCTCGTCGAAGAGGGCGCCGTCCTGGATGAACGAGGCGAGGTCCGGGGCCGCCACCTCGATCACGTCGAGGCCCCGCCCGATCGCTTCCAGCGCCCGCCGGTAGGCGCCGCTGGCAACCGTGTTCGGCGTCGCCAGCACGCCCACCCGGGCGTTGGCGGTGATCGCGGCGGCGATCTCCGCCTGCGGCTCGACCACCGGGACCACCTCCACCCCATGCGCCGCCGCAACCTCCCGCGCCACCTCCTCTCCGATCGAGGTGGCGGTGTTGCAGGCGATCACCAGCAGCTTGGCGCCGCGCTCGATCAGCAGCTCGGCGATCCGGCCGATCCGCTCCCGCAGCCGCGCCGGATCCTTGTCCCCGTAGGGGAACATCGCCGTGTCGCCGAGGTAGAGGAAGTCCTCCTGCGGCAGCGAGACCAGGCACTCGTGGAGCACGGTGAGCCCGCCGACCCCCGAATCGAACACCCCCACCGGCTGGTCGGGACCGAGCTGGTTTTGCCTCTCGTTCAGAGCGCTACGGCTGGACGACCATGAAGAAGATCGTCACCACCACGATCAGGCCGGCGACTTTGCCCCCGGTCTCCAGCTTCTTCGAAACCGTTTCGTACTCGCGGCTGAGCACGTCGCCGTCGGCGAGGTCGCGTTCGGCGAGCTCGAGCGCCTGCCGGGTCTGGGGCCGGAAGAACCCGTGCGCCATGCCGAAGAGGGCGATGATCGCGACGAAGCCGATCGTGACGAAGGATTCGCTGGCCGAGATATTGGAATCGGCCAGCATGTAGATGCCCGCGGCGAGAATCACGATCAGGCCCGGGCTGACGAGGTAGCGGTCGATCGTCAGGATCCCGCGCAACACCGTGGGCACACTCCGAGGCGACCCTTCCTCAGCCGCACTGACGAAGAAGGCGTAGCCGAAAGTCGGCCCGAAGGTCAGCACCACGGCAAGGACATGGATGAAGAGGCCGATACTGAAACCGGTGATGGTCGCCGTCATCGCCGTGAACCCTATATCTCAGGCCCGACGAAGCAGCAGCGCGGCCCAATCCCCCTCCTGCCGACGCTCCGCCTCCTCGAGGCCGCTCGGGGCGAACGCGGCGGCGACCTCGTCGAGCTCGGCCGGGAGGATTCCGGAGCAGACCATCGTGGACGGAGTCGGGGGAGCCTCGGCGGGGGCGAGGGGAGCCGGGGGAGGGTCGGCGGACAAAAGCGGGGAGTGTCCGCCGACCCTCCCCCGGCTCCCCTCAACCGCTTTCAGGCGTCCAGCAACTGCCTTGAGAATCGGAGCGGTCATGTTGGCGACGATGGTCGGCGCCAGAACCGGGAGTTGTTCGCGCAGGTTCATCCGTTCGAGTGGAAGGTCGACCCCGTTGGCCGATGCATTCGCCGCAGCCGCCTCGAGCGCTGCCGGCTCGTGGTCGTAGGCGCGGACGGGAGACCAACCCAGCTTCGAGGCCGCGATCGCCAGGACGCCGGAGCCGGTGCCGAGGTCGACCAGCGCTGCCGACGACTCGCCCGCCGCCTCCAGCTCGCAGAGGAACTCGAGGCAGAGGCGGGTGGTCGGGTGGGCGCCGGTGCCGAAGGCCTGGCCGGGGTCGACGACGACGTCGATCGCGCCCTCGCGCGGCGGCTCCCACGAGGGCCGCAGCCAGAGGCGCTCGGCGACCAGGAGCGGCTTGTGGAAGTCGCGCCAGCGGTCGGCCCAGTCGTCGGGGACCTCGGTCGAGCTGACCTCGATCCGGGCACCCGCCACCGAAGCGTCGAGGTCGCCCAGCTCCGGCAGCTCCCCCTCGCCGCCATAGATCGCGTACTCGACGTAGCCCGGACCGCGCTCCTCCTCGACCCCGTTGGGCGCGAGGACGGTCAGCTCGGCGAGGACCAGGTCCGCCTGCTCGGGGGCGCAGCGGACCGCGAGCCGGATCAACGAGGCCCCGTCACCCGAAGGCCCGGCGCATGCGGCCGAAGAAGCCCTCGCCGTGCTGGGGGGCGAGGTTGTCGTCGTCGAGCGTCTCGTCGAGGCGCGCAGCCAGCTCCCGCTGCTCGTCGCCGAGATTGGTCGGGACGAAGACCTCGAGGACGACGCGCTGGTTGCCCCGGCGGCGGCTGCCGAGCCGCGGCAGGCCCATGCCCTTGAGCACGTACTGGTGCCCCGGCTGCGTCCCGGGCTCCACCTCGATCTCCTCCTCGCCGTCCAGGGTCTGCACCGTCACCGTCGTCCCCAGCATCGCCTCGGTCGCGGGGATCGAGACGGTGCCGATCAACTCGGTGCCTTCGCGCTCGAAGCGCTCGTCCTCGGCGACCCGGACCTCGACGTAGAGGTCACCCGACGGCGCCCCGGGTTCCCCGGCGTGGCCGGCACCGGTGATCCGCAGCCGCTGGCCGTCTTCGATTCCGGCCGGGACTTCGACCGCGCTGGTCCGGCTCTGCCGGGTGCGGCCGCTGCCGCCGCAGACCTCGCAAGGGCTCTCGGGGATCTTCCCGGCGCCGCCGCAGAGGTCGCAGGCGGTGCTGCGGACCATCTGGCCGAACGGGGTCCGCGTCACCGCCCGCAGCTCGCCGGCGCCGCCGCAGCGTTCGCAGGTCGTTATCGGCGTCCCGGGCTCGGCGCCGTTGCCGTGGCAGTGCTCGCAGGGGCCGACCACGTCGTAGGCGACCTCGCGCCGCGCGCCGCTCGCCACCTCGGCCAGCTCGACCTCGACCTCGGCCGCGACATCACCGCCCGCCGCGGCGCGCCGCCCGCCGCCGCCGAAGCCGAAGCCGCCGCCGAAGAAAGCCTGAAAGATGTCGTCGATCGAGCCGAAGCCGGCGCCCGGGTCATAGCCGCCGGAACGCAGCCCCTCGTGGCCGTAGGCGTCGTAGGTGCGCCGCCGCTCGCCGTCGGAGAGCACCTCGTAGGCCTCGGCCGCCTCTTTGAAGCGCTCCTCGGCGTCGGGCTCCTGGTTGACGTCGGGGTGCAGCTCGCGGGCGAGCCGCCGGAACGCCTTCTTGACCTCGATCTCGCTCGCCTCCCGGGAGACCCCGAGGACCTCGTAGTAGTCGCGCGGCATCGGCTAGTTGTCGTAGACGGATTCGAAGTAACGGGAGAGCTCGCGGGCGGCGCCGCGGACCGAGGCGATCGCCGTCGCGTAGTCCATCCGCAGCGGGCCGACGACGCCGACCGCGCCGAGATTGCGGTGCGGGAGGCCGTAGTTGGCGCCGATCACGCTGGCCGAGCGCAGGGCGGGCTGCGGGTTCTCGGCGCCGATCCAGAAGAAGACCGAGCGGCGGTCGAGCGAGGAGCGCAGCATCGCCAGCACCTCGGCGCGGCGCTCCAGCGCCGTCATCAGCTCGTCGGCGCGCGGCAGGTCGGGCAGGTGAGCCTCGGAGAGCAGCCGCGAGGTGCCCTCGACGTAGAGGTCGCCCTCGCTGACGAAGTCGGTGAAGGTGGTGCCTAGGGTGGCGATGAAGTCGGCCTCGACCCCGCTCAGCGCCGGGTCGTCGAGGCGGCTCTCGATCATCCGGGCACCGACCCCGAGCCCGGTCAGCGACTCGTTCAGGTAGCTCGACGCCCACTGCACGAGGCCGCTGTCGACCGCCTGCCCGAACTCGAAGACGCGGCGGATCACCTCGCCGCTCGAGGCGATCCCGATCACCACCACCTTGTTCGGCTGCAGCAGCAGGACCTCGACTCGGTGGATCGTCGCCGCCAGGCTCGGCTCCGGCGCCGTCGCCATCGCGACCAGGTCGGTGACTTCGGCGAGGGCCGTGGTCGTCTCCCGCATCGCCGCGTCGACCTCGCGACGCAGCCGCGAGAGCTCGAGCTCGACCCCGGGCCCCGCCGGCGTCATGCCCGACGCCAGCATCGACTCGACGTAGCGGCGATAGCCGCTGTCGGTGGGCACCCGCCCGGCCGAGGTGTGCGGGTGGGTCAGGTAACCCGCAGCCTCCAGAGCCGCCAGCTCCGCCCGCACCGTCGAGGGACCCCACTCCACCTCCCGCAGCTCCGCCACCTCCTTCGAGGGCACGGGCCGCCCGGTCCGCAGGTAGCCCTCGACCACCAACCGAAGAATCAGCTCCTGTCGCGAGGAAAGCATCGCTACATCTTAGAAATCGACGGACGCCTCAAGGGGAGGGGTCGGGCGTCCCCCTGAACGGCTTGTACTTTTTCGGCGGCGAGATTCTCGGACGGCACACGGCGACCGTCGAAAAAGTTGAGTGAAGGGGGATGCCCGACCCCTCCCCCTCCCGGGGTCAAACCTCGATTTCGGCTTCGGCGTTCTTGATGATCTGCGTCTCGCCCTGGGCGGCCACGGTGTCGACCACGACCCGGCCGCCCTCGACCGACTTGACGGTGCCGGAGACGACGATCTCCTGCTCGGGCATCCCCATCCCCCGCATCTGCACCGAGAGGCGCTTCAGCGCCCGCGGGTCGCCGTCGGCCAGGGCGGCGTTGGCCCTCGCCACCAGGCCCATCGAGTAGAGGCCGTGGAGGATGTTGCGCGGCAGCCCGACCGCTTTCGCGAACTCGTCGTCGATGTGGATCGGGTTGAAGTCGCCCGAGGCGCCGGCGTAGCGGTGCGGCAGGTACTTGTCCGGGGTGACGCGCAGGTCCGGGATCTGGTCCCCGACGTTGAGGTCGCTCATCTCAGACTCCTCTCACGATCAGGGTCCAGGTGGCGCGCACGACCTGGGCGCCGTCCTGGTTGACCGAGTTGGTCTCGAACACGTAGAAGCCTTTGCCGTCTCTCTCCTCGATCGACACGCATTTGGCGGCGGTCGCGATCTCGTCGCCCGAGCAGGCCGGCTCGTCCCACTCGAACTGCTGGCCGCCGTGGACCATCGCCGCGAAGTTCATCGCCACGTCGGGGTCGAACATCGCCGGCGCCATCGCCGGGCTGCTGTAGACGACCGCGAACATCGGCGGCGCCACCACGTCGCGGAAGCCCGCCGCGCGGGCGGCCTCGACGTCGAGGTGGACCGGGTTCTCGATCCCCAGCGCGTTCGCGTACTCCCGAATCTTCTCCCGCCCCACCTGGTAGGTGGTGGACGGCCATTCCTTGCCAACTGCATCGGTCTTGAGAGGCATGGGCGGGCAGTCTATTCAGCTGCCGACAACGCGGATCGGAGACCGCCGCACCGATCTGGGTCGGGAGTCGGGCGCCCCTCGGAGCGGCTTGTACTTTTTCGCCGACGACCACCTCGGACGGCTCCCGGCGATCTCGAAAAAGTTGAGCGAGAGGGGTGCCCGACTCCCGACCCTCTTGCCTACTCATCAATCTCCAAGACCGCCAGGAATGCCTCTTGCGGCACTTCGACCCGCCCCACGGCCTTCATCCGCTTCTTCCCCGCTTTCTGCTTCTTCAGCAGCTTGTTCTTGCGGGTTACGTCGCCGCCGTAGAGCTTCGCGGTGACGTCCTTGCGCAGCGCCTTGACCGTCTCGCGGGCGAGGATGTTGGAGCCGACCGCGGCCTGGACGGGAACGTCGAAGAGCTGGCGCGGGATCGTCTTGCGCAGGCGCCCGACCAGGCGCTTGCCCTGGTCGTAGGCGAAGTCGCGGAAGACGATGATCGAGAGCGCGTCGACCTTCTCGCCGGCGAGCAGGATGTCGACCTTGACCAGGTCGGAGACGCGGTTGCCGATCGGCTCGTAGTCGAGCGAGGCGTAGCCGCGGGTCGATGACTTCAAGAGGTCGAAGAAGTCGAGGACGATTTCGGCCAGCGGCAGGTCGTAGCGAATCTGCACCCGCTGGGGGCTGAGGAAGTGCATGTCGACGTGGGTGCCGCGGCGCTGCTGGCAGAGCTCCATCACCGCCCCCACCTGCTCTTTCGGGCAGATGATCGTGGCGCGAATGTAGGGCTCCTCGATCGCCTCGATCGTCCCGGGGTCGGGCAGCTCCGTCGGGCTGTGGACCTCCTTGTGCTCACCGTTGGTGAGGTTGACCTCGTAGCGCACGTTCGGCGTCGTCGCCAGCAGATCGAGGTCGTACTCGCGCTCGAGGCGCTCGCGCACGATCTCCATGTGGAGGAGGCCGAGGAAGCCGCAGCGGAAGCCGAAGCCGAGCGCCTCGGAGGTCTCCGGCTCCCAGGAAAGGGCGGCGTCGTTGAGCGAGAGCTTCTCGAGCGCGTCGCGGAGGTCTTCGTAGCGGTCGGTGTCGATCGGGAAGAGGCCGCAGAAGACCATCGGCCGGACCTCGCGGTAGCCCTCCAACGGCTCCGCGGCGGGGTTTGCCTGCGAAGTCAGGGTGTCGCCGACCCGCAGCTTGGTCACGTCCTTGATCCCGGTGATCAGGTAGCCGACGTCGCCGGCGTCCATCCCCTCGACGCCGGTCATCGCCGGGCGGAAGAAGCCGATGTCGTCGATGTCGGCTTCGGTGCCGTTCTGCATCGCCAGGATCCGCTCGCGCTTGCGGAAGGAGCCGTCGACCATCCGCACGTAGGCGATCACACCGCGGTAGGGGTCGAACTCGGAGTCGAAGATCAGGGCGCGGGCCGGCGCGTCGGCCGTTCCGCGCGGCGGCGGAATCCGCTCGACGATCGCCTCCAGCACCTCGAGCACGCCCTCCCCCGTCTTCGCCGAGATCCAAAGCGCTTCCTCGGGGTCGCCGCCGAGCAGGTCGGCGATCTCGGCGGCGACGCGCTCGGGCTCGGCGCCGGGCAGGTCGACCTTGTTGATCACCGGGATCAGCTCGAGCCCGTTCTCGATCGCCAGGTAGGTGTTGGCGACCGTCTGCGCCTCGACCCCCTGGGCGGCGTCGACGACCAGCAGCGCGCCCTCGCAGGCGGCGAGGCTGCGCGAGACCTCATAGGAGAAGTCGACGTGGCCCGGCGTGTCGATCAGGTGCAGGTGGTAGGTTTCGCCGTTGCGGGCGGTGTACTCGACCCGCACCGCCTGCGCCTTGATCGTGATTCCGCGCTCGCGCTCGAGGTCCATCGAGTCGAGCAGCTGCGCCTGCATTTTCTTCGGGTCCACGGCACCGGTGAGCTCGAGGATGCGGTCGGCCAGGGTCGACTTGCCGTGGTCTATGTGGGCGATGATGCTGAAGTTGCGGATGTGGTCCATGGGCGCGGGTGAGGAGTATGGACGACAGAGGTCGCGGGCCGGCGGGTCCTGTCACGGCAGGGGACCCACCATGTCTTCCGGTAGCTAAAGCTTCCTCAGACATGGTTCCCCCTACCGTGCCACCCGCCGGAGGGGCGTGTTCACTTACACGCCGAGGGACGGAGGTGGTCGTTCAGCTCGAACACGCCCGTCGGCGGGGTTTTCAGGATGGGGTGGGCTCCGGCGTGTTGGAGCCATCCGACTAGCGGTGGATACGGAGGTTTGCCGGGTTCCAGGCGGTCGCGGGTGGCAATGACGTACTGGTAATTGCCTTCGTTCAAGAGTTGGAGGTACTGGCGGCAGGTGGTGGGGGCCTCGAAGCCGCCGTGGGGGCGCTTCAGGCCTAGGTACTGGACGTGGTTGGAGAGGTCGGTCCCGTACAGGGGGTACTGGCGGGTGCCGGTGGTGGCGATCCTGGCGTCGCTGACGTCGCGGGACCAGGCGAAGGCGGCGTTGAGGCCGGGGGTCGCGAAGGTCGGGTCCCTGTAGCGGTCGGCGAGGTAGTGCCGCTGGATCGGATACCCGACCGCCACCACGACCAGCGCGGCCAGAGCCCCAGCCGCAATGAGGACCCCGGGCGCTCCAAAGGCCGGGTGGTTGAGCTTAGGCCTCTTTGAGGGGCCTAAGCTCAACCACCCGCGGATGCCGGGGGCCGCCGGCAGAAGCGCGAGGCCGAGGATCAGGGCCGGGGCGAGGTAGCGGAGGCCGGACTCGAAGCCGCGCGGCATCCCGGCCGGGCCGGAGGCAGACGTCGGCGCGACGAGCCAGGCGAGCGCCGACGCCGCTCCCACCGCCCCCGCCACAGCCAACACCCCCGCCGACGGGCCGAAAATTCCACCCCTCTCCGCCGACGGGCCGATTCGTCCCTCTAGGGGGGACTTTTCGGCCCGTCGGAGAGGTGAACTTGACTTTTCGGCCCGTCGGAGAGGGGCGGCGAGGGCTAGGAGGAGGCCCGTGGCAGCGGCGGCGGTCAGCGGCGGCCAGAGGATCCAGAGGCCATGGTGGAGACCGGGGAGAAACCATTCCGACCAGACGCTGCCATCGCTGAGGTAGCCGATGACGCTGTGGGCTTCGCGGCCGCCGAGGGCCTGACGCGGTGCGGGCAGGTCGAACGGACCGAGGTGGTGGATCCAGGGGAGCGGGTTGCCGGTCTGAGCGAGGTTGCGCAAGTACCAGTAGCCGCCGCCGGCCAGCGCGGCAAGCGAGGACGCGAGAAGCGCGGGCAGGCGCCTGCCAGGCGGCGCGACCAGGGCGAATCCGACGACGAGCACCGCGGCGGGGAGCAGGAAGTCGAGCTTGGTTCCCGCCGCGAGGCCCGCCGCGAGGCCCGCGATCAGATAGGGGCCGACGAAGGCGGCGCGGCCCGCGGGTCCTGTCACGGCAGGGGCGTGGCCTTGCTTCTCCTTGTCCGTCGCGTTGAGGACGATTGCCACTCCCGCGAGAAGGAAGAAGATGCCGACGATGTCGTTCCTTGCCTCTCCGGCCTGGTCGGCGAGGGCCGGCACGCTGAGGGCGATTGCTCCCAGCGCCATGGACCAGGGCGCGACCCGGTGGGGGCGGCCGATGCACCAGCAGGCCAGGAGGCAGCCGGCGAACCAGCCGAGGTTCAGGAAGGGCGAGAGGATGTCGCGGCCGAATGCCAGCATCCCCAGGGCGTGGAAGATTTCGCTGTTCGCGGGATAGAACCAGGCGAGGAACTGCGGGGCGATGAAGTGCAGGTCCCAGGTGTTGCCGCTCTGGAAGAAGCCCGCCGCGAAGGGACCGTGGTACCAGGTGGAATCGAAGCCGGTCATGCCGGTCGAGAGCCGCGTCCTCACGCCCCCGGCGAAGTGGAGGACGGCGATCGCCGCAATTGCCAGTGCTATCAGCGTCGGAACTGAGTCCCGCCGCGGTCTGTGCCGGAGAGAGGGGAATCGCGCCTCTACCTGCCTAGTGAGGCGCGATTCCCCTCGCTCCGGCGGACGCGGCGCAAGCCTCCGACACCCGAGGCCGGCGAGGCCGACCAGCAGCAGGCACGGCACCGCCTCGAAGGCACCGAAGCTCCCGAGCAGCTCGGCGCTCCAGATCAGCAGTGCCGCGGCGAGGACCGTCGTCGCCAGCCCGGCCGAAGCGCGGTCGAACCGCGGCAGCAACCACCTCCGCAGCGCCGCACCCCCGAGCCAGGCGAACCCGGCGAGCCAGACGATCTCCGCGGCGCCCAGCAGGTATCGACCGAGGTCCAGCATCTGGCCTCCGGCGGCCTTACCCCGACCGCCGTCGCAGCAGGCGTGCCATCTGCTCCAGCTCCTCGACCCGCAGGAGCCTCGCGACCGCGAGGTAGACCAGGCCGCCGACGCCGAGTCCGGCGCTCAGCGAGACGATCTGGCCGCCGAGGCCACGGCCGAGGGCCTGGTCGAGCACGTCCCACACCAGCCACCCCACTCCCCCCAGCGCTGCCGCGGCGATCGCGATCCGCACGCTGGTCGAGAGGAGCCGCCCCAGCTCGAGACCGCCGAACCGGCGCCGCAGGATCACCGCCTGCGCGACCACCGCGACCGTGGTCCCGATCCCGGTCCCGGCGACGATTCCCCCCACCCCGAAGGGCGAGTAGAGGACGAGCGCCGCCAGGGTCGAGACGACCAGGTCGATCGTCGCCAGCGCCGTCGCCTGCCACGGTTTCTGCAGGCTGAAGAAGGTCCGCGTCTGCAGCAGGTAGAGACCGTTGGTCGGCAGCGAGAAGGCGAACCAGAAGAGCGCGGTCGCCACCACCGCGGTCTCGGCCGGGTTGAATTCGCCGCGCTGGTAGACGAGCCGGATCATCGGGTCCGAGAGCGCCAGGATCGCCGCCGCCGCCGGCACCAGGACGAAGAGGATCTGCCGCATCCCGTTCGCCATCGTCGCCCGCAGGTTGTCGATCTCCCCGGCGTTGGCGAAGCGGGCCAAGGTCGGGAATAGGACCGTCGCGATCGCCACCGAGAAGATCCCCTGCGGCAGCTGGTAGATGCGGAAGGCTTTGTCGATCGCCGCCGGCGCTTCGTCGGAGACGAGGCTGCCGAAGAAGCTGTTGATCAGGTTGTTGAAGTTGATCAACCCGAGGCTGATCGTCACCGGCAGCATCAGCAAGAAGACGCGGCGCACCCCCGGATGGCGCCAGTCGAAGCTGAAGCTGAAGCGGTAGGGGGTGTGGCGCAGGTCCCAGGCCGGGATCAGGAGCTGGACCAGGGTGCCCGCGAGGATGCCGATCGCGTAGGCGTAGATCCGGTCGCGGCCGTGGAACAGGGGCTCGAGGACGACGAGGACGACGATGATCGTCAGGTTCCAGAACAGCGGCGAGATCGCGAAGGCGCCGAAGCGGTCGTAGCTGTTGAGGATGCCGACGACGATGCCGCTCGCCCCGAGCAGGATCAGGATCGGGAACAGCACCTGCGAGAGCGAGACCGTGAGGTCGAGGATCTCGCCTTCGAACCCCGGCGCGAAGACCGGCATGATCACCGGCGCCAGGAGGACGAAGAGGGCGGTGATCGCCCCCAGCACCATCGTCACCAGCAGCAGCAGCGTCGAGGCCAGGCGGAAGGCCTCCTTGTAGGCCTTGCGGCCCAGCAGTTCGGTGAAGACGGGGACGAAGGCCGGCTGCAGCGCCGCGTCAGCGAACAGGGCGCGGATCAGGTTGGGGACCTGGAAAGCGATCGTGAAAGCCGACATCGGCCCGCTGATCCCGTAGTAGCCGGCGGCGACTATTTCGCGGGCGAGGCCGGCGATCCGCGAGGCGCCGGTGGCGATCGAGAAGAAGGCGGTCGAGCGCGCGATCCGCCCTCCCTGCCCCTCGCGCGGCGGCTGCCGGGTGAATTCCTCCCCCGGTTCGAACGCCTCCGCCTCCCAGACGGCGACCTCGGCGTTGATCGCCCGCTCGTCGGGTTCGGGGGTCTGGGGTGCCCTGGGCTTCTCCAAGCTCGTTGTCGATTCCGGTTCGGGACGACTGAAACGGCTTCAGTCGCTATAGTCGGCGGCCGCCCGGAGCCGGCAAGGCGCCCGCTCGGGAACTTGACATGGCCAACATAGCCTCACAGAAGAAGCGGATACTGCGCAGCGAGCGCGAGCGCACCGAGAACCGGCTGCTGACCAGCACGGTCAAGACCCATTTCCGCCGGCTCGAAGCCGCGGTCGAGGGCGGCGACGTCGAGGCGATCGCCGCCGAGCAGCGCGAGCTGGTCTCGAAGGTTGACAAGGCCGTGCAGAAGGGCGCCCTCCACAAGAACACCGGGGCGCGCAAGAAGGCGAAAGCTGCCCGAATCGCCTCCGCCGCCAAAGCCGCCTAAGCGGCTCCCGCAGCAGCTTTCCTCAGCGCGATCGTCAAGGCGAGCTCGTCGCCGTAGTCGGCCCCCCCGCGGCACCAGAGCTCTAAGTCGGCGAGCGTCTCGGTAGCCAGGCGAAGGTCGGCGAGGTTGGCGTCGCGAAGGCGGTTGACGAGCTGCTTCGCCGCGTAAGGGTGCATTTTGAGCGAGGACTCGACCTGCTTGGGCGGGATCCCCTCCTCGAGCTGGGCGGCGGCCGCGCAGGCGCTGCGCAGGCGCGAGGCGAGGCCGTAGATCAAGCCGGTGACGTTCTCGCCCTGGCCGATCAGCCGCTCGCCGATCCGCAGGGCGGCGGCGGCGTCGGCTTCGATCAGCGCGTCGGAGAGCGACCAAACCGCCATCTCGGAAGTGTCGGCGATCATCTCCTCGAGGTCGGAGGCCTTGACCTCTCCCCCCTCCCCGGCCCACAGCGCCAGGCGCTCGACCTCGTTGCGCAGGCGCAGCGGATTGGCGCCGACCCGATCGACCAGGAGGCGTGCGGCTCCCGGCTCCAACCGGAATCCGAGCCGCTGTGCTTCGCCGACCAGGACCCGCGGCATGTCACGCGGTTTCGGCGCCTCGAACTCGTGGATCTCCCCCGCCGCCGCCTTCACGGCCCTCGCCAGCTTCGCCGGCGCCTTGTCACGGCAGATCAGGACCAGGGTCAGGTCCGGCGGCAGGTCGCCGAGCGCCGCGAGGACCGGCTCGAGCTGCTTGTCGCGCCAGCGCTCCACCCCGTCGGCGAGCAGGTAGCGGCGGCTCCCCATCAGGGACATCGCCGGGACCGCTGCCAGCAGCGCCTCGTGGTCGGGCATCCCCCTGCCCTCGCCGGGCTCGAAGACCTCGAGCGCAGCCGAGCCGCCCTCGCGTTCGGCCCGAGCTCGCAGGCGCGCGCGGGTGGCGTCGATTTTCGAGTCGTCGCTACCGGCGATCAGGTACAGCGGCTTCATCTCGGCGGCCATCGCAGCGAGTCTACGACCCGCTCGGCTCACCTCGCGCCGCTACTCCCCGCCCTTCCCGGCCCCGTTGCCCTGGCCGGGGCCGCCGCCCGGAGGCGCGGCAGCCTGGACGGTCACGCCCGCCGATGCCTGGGGCGCGGCACTCCCGGACGACGCTTCGATCCCACGTTCGCTCGCGTGTTCGGCGGCCGCCGCCGAGGCGGAGTTGCCGGGACCCGGCGAGGAGGCCGTAGCTTCCGGCTCCGCTTCGACCGGTTCCGGCGCCGAGACGGGAGGAGGCGGCGGCTGGGGAGCGGATACCGGAGTCGGGGACGCGGCGGCGCCGCTGCCGTGGTGCCCGCGCCCCGCCCCTTCTGGAGCCTCGGGGACCGGCGCCGGCGCCTGGACGGCAGCACCGCCCCCTGGACCGCTTTCGACCGGCGAGGAGTCCTCGCCGGTCTGCCCACCGCCGGTCTCCGCCGAGGGCGAGCGCGGCGGTGCCGGCCTCGCGCGCACGCGCCGCGAGGAGACATGCCGATGGCCCGGCCGCAGCCGCACGGCCTCGGCGACCGCGTCCCTGGCCGAGGGTTCGCTCGGCAACGGCGCCGGTTCGAGCAGCGGGAAGCCGGGCTGGGCGAAGAGCGCGACCAGCGCCAGGCCCACGGCGGCGGTCAGGCCGAGCAGGGCGAAGGCCGTGCTCCGCATCCGTTCCGGCAGCCCGGTGCCGGTCAGGCTCGGCAGACGCAGCGCCGCCGCCAGCCGCTTCTTGCCGATCCAGTTCACCACCTCGTGCATCGGCGGCCCGGTTGAACCGATGAGCGATCAGATCGGCTTTCTCGACTATCGATTCGGTCAACCGTCCAGGCGGAATCTCCCACCTTCGACGTCGATCGTCACGCTCCCGTCCTCGTCGGTCCGCACGGTCGGCACCCGATGGGCCGCGAGCGTCGCCAGGGTCCCGGCCGTGGGATGGCCGTAGGGGTTGCCGGCGCCGACCGAGATCACCGCCAGCCGCGGGCGCGTCTCTGCCAAAAGCCGACCGAGGCCGGCGTCGTCGCTGCCGTGGTGGGCGACCTTGAGGACGTCGATCGGCCCGGGGTCGAGGGGGACCGATTCCGCCTCGGCGTCGGCGGTCAGCAGCATCGTGAACCCGCGATACCGGGCCACCAGCACCAGCGCCTGCCGGTTCGGGTCCTCGCCGCCCAGCGGCTCGGCCAGGAGCTCTCGCGGCGGCCAGAGAACCTGCAGGCGCAGGGTCCCCGACCGCAGGGCCTCGCCGCTCGCCACCCGCTCGGGCACGACGCCGGCCGCGGCGGCGCTCGCGAGGGCGCGCCGGTCGAGGCGCGCGTAGAGGAGGCGGGCGATCGGGACCCGGCCGAACAGTTCCTCGATGCCCGCCGCGTGGTCTGACTGGTCGTGGGTGATCACCGCCGCCCCGAGCTCGCCGACGCCGGCGTCCGCGAGCTTGCGCTCGAGCCCGTCCCCCGGTGGGCCGCCGTCGACGAGGACGGCGGCGGCGCCCGCCGGCTCGAGCAGGATCGCGTCTCCCTGGCCGACGTCGAGGACGACGATGCGGAGGCCGTGGAGCGGTGGAGGCGGCGCACCGCCGCCGCCAGTCAGACCGAGGCCGAGGACCGTCGCCGCGACCAGCGCCGCCAAGCCGAGAACCGTGTGGATCCGCGGCGGCCCCGGCACGCTCGGCAGCCACCGCCGGTAGCGCCTGGCGGCGAGGACGAGAAATCCCGCGGCTCCGAGAGCGAGATACGCGAGGGCAAGCCCGGCACCGCCAAGGTGGACGTGGATCTCAGCCCAGCGAGGCGCCGCGCACCACGAGGCGACCTGGGCGATGTAGCCGAGGCAGAGCGCCGCGAGCAGGTTCAGCGGCTCCAGCGGCACCCCGGGCAGCTGCGCCAGAGCGCCGCTGCACATCCCCAGCCACATCGCCGGCGCGACCGCCGGCATCGCCAGCACGTTCGCCACCAACGTGGTCGTCGCGAGGGTTTCGAAGTGGTAGGCGATCAGCGGCGCCGTGGCGAGCGTGGCGGCGACGGTCACCGCGACGCCCTCGGCGAGCGCCCGGCGCCAGGGTCCGTTGCCGGTCCGCGCGGCAAGGGCTCGCCGCAGCGGCGCCGCCAGCAGCAGGATTCCCATTACCGCGGCGAAGCTGAGCTGCCAGCCGACGTCGGAGGCGACGCCCGGGTCGATCGCCAGCGTCACCAGCGCCGCCAGCGCCAGCGCGTAGAGACGGGAGGAGCGGCGGCCGCCGAGCGTCGCCAGAACGCCCACGGCGCCCATCACCCCCGCCCGCTGCACCGAGGGGCCCGCGCCCGCGACAGGGACGTAGACCGCGATCAGCGCCAGCACCCACAGCAGGCGTTCGCGCAGGGGAACGCCGAGCGCCCCGAGCAACGGCATCGCCAGCAGCGCCAGCAGGGTCACGTTCTCGCCCGACACGGCCAGCAGATGCGAGAGGCCGGAGCGGGTGAAGTCTTCCTTCGTCGCCGCATCGATGCCCTCGTCTTCGCCGAGGACGAAGCCGCGCGCCAGCTCGGCCTCGCGCCCGGGCATGCCCCGCCCCAGTCCCGCCGAGGCCCGCTCGCGGATCTGGCCGCTGTTCGCAAGCGCGAGGACGACGACCAGAGCGATGGCCGCGAAGACCGCCGGCGAGGGTCGCGGCGAGCGTTCCATCTGGACCATCTACGGCTGCAGCCGTTCGCGCAGCGCCTCCATCGTCGCGGGCCCGATGCCCGCCACCTGGTCCAGCTGCTCGACGGAGGAGAGGCCGCCGTGTTCGTCCCGGAACTTGACGATGTCGCCGGCCGTCACCGGGCCGATGCCCTGGATCTCTTCCAGCTGCTCGACGGTCGCGGTGCCGAGGCCGATCGGCCCTTCTTCTTCTTCGCCCCCCGCCGCGGCCGCCGCGCCGCCGCCGGGGGCGTGCTCGGGGACGACGACCTGCTGCCCGTCGGCGAGCCGGGCCGCCAGGTTGACCGCTTCCAACTCGGCTCGCGGCGCCGCTCCCCCGGCCCGGTTGACGGCGTCGTTCACCCGGCTCCCGGCCGGCATCCGGTAGACCCCGGGGCGCTTCACCGCCCCGGTCACATCGACGACGAGATCGCCTGCCTGGCCGCTGACGGAGAAGCTCTTGCCACTCGACCCGCCGCCGCTGCCCGCGGCGAAGGATGCCGCCGTGCCTCCCCCCTCGCCCCTGATCGCCCGCGCCCCGACCAGCAACAGCGCCACCGCGATCGCGGCGTAGACGACGACCTGACTGCGGCTCAACTCCGGCATCGCCGCCGACCCTGCCCGAAAAAAGCGCACGCATGGCGCGCAAAAACAAAAAATTCAGAAACAAGAACTGTTCTGAGGTGCGACAACCAAGCAGTTCAAGGACGCAGGGAGCGCCGCGTGCTCTGCACGCAAGCGACTGAGGACGCCGAAATGCGCCGGTTGTCGCGCCTCAGAACTCGTCGTCGTCGTCGTAGCCGGCCACCTCTGCCAATTGGTCGCTGTAGAGCTCGGCCGCGGTGACCGGGGGCGACTGGATCGAGACGCAGGCCAGCTCGTCGGCACCATCGTTGCCGATCGAATGCTCGGTCGCGGGCGGGACGAGGATCAGGTCTCCCTCGCCGACCTCCTGGGTGTCGCCGGCGACCGACATCGCGCCGCGCCCGCGGACGACGACGTAGGCCTGCTCGGCCTCGTCGGAGGAGTGCAGCGTCTGCTTCGCGCCCCCCGGGACCGTCACCCAGGTGACGGAGAGGTTGCGGGAGCCGAGTTCCCCCGCGTCCATGAGGACGTGGGCGCGCAGCCGGTGCCAATCCACGACGGCTGCTTCTTCGAGTCTCCTGACCAGCATTCGGCGGCTTTCTAGCAGACCCGCGGCACCCGGCGGTGGGCGCTACCGCACCACCAGGTTGACCAGCTTGCCCGGGACCACGATTTCCTTGACCACTTCCTGGCCGTCGAGATGGCGGGCGACCTTCTCGCTCTCCCGCGCCAGCGCCAGCAGCTCCTCCTTCGAAGCCTCGGCCGGCGCCTCGATCCGGTCGCGCAGCTTGCCGTTCACCTGGACCACCAGCGTCACCGTGTCGCTGACCAGCAGCGACGGGTCCGCCTGCGGCCAGGGCTGCTCCCAGACCCGCTCGCCCGTCAGCCGCTCGTAGATCTCGGCGCCGAGGTGCGGCGCGAAGGGGAAGACCAGCGAGGCCGCCGTCGCCGTGGCGAAACGCACCGCCGCGGCCCCTTCCGGCGACCCGTAGAGGCCGTCCTTGAGCCGGTAGGCCTCGTTGACCAGCTCCATCACCGCCGAGATCACCGTGTTGAACTGGAAGCCGCGGTTGAAGTCGCGCGTCGCCTTGTCGATCGCCCAGTGGGCCTTTGCCAGCAGCTCTCGCGCCTCGCCATCGACCGCCGCCGGGGCCTCCCCCGCCTCGGTCCGCTCCTCCACCTCCTCGCAGAGCCGCCAGAGCCGCGAGAGGAAACGGTTCACCCCCTCGACCCCCTCGTCGGTCCAGTCGCCGCCGCGCTCGGGTGGGCCCATGAAGCAGACGTAGGTGCGGGCGGTGTCGGCGCCGTAGCGCTCGACGTAATCGCCGGGGCTGACGGTGTTGCCCCTCGACTTCGACATCTTCGCCCCGTCGCGGGTGATCATCCCCTGGGTGAAGAGGTTGGCGAACGGCTCCTGGACGCCGAGCTGGCCGAGATCGGCCAGCGCCTTGGTGAAGAAGCGCGCGTACATCAGATGCAGGATCGCGTGCTCGACGCCGCCGATGTACTGGTCGACCGGCATCCAGTGGTCGGCCGCGCCGCGCTCCCAGGCAGCGTCTGAGTTCTCGGCGTCGAGGTAGCGGAGGAAGTACCAGGAGGAGTCGACAAAGGTGTCCATCGTGTCGGTCTCGCGCCGGGCGGCGCCGCCGCAGCGCGGGCACTCGGTCGCGACCCAGTCCTCGGCCGCCGCCAGCGGGCTCTTGCCCTGCGGCGCGTAGTCCTCGATCTCCGGCAGCTCGACCGGCAACTGCTCGGTGGGCACCGGCACGATCCCGCACCCCTCGCAGTAGACGACGGGAATCGGCGCGCCCCAGTAGCGCTGGCGCGAGACCAGCCAGTCGCGCAGGCGGTAGTTGACCGCCGGCTTGCCGCGGCCCTCCGACTCGAGCCAGGCGACGATCTCGTCGTAGGCCTCGCGGTTGTGCTTGCCGTCGAAGCGGCCGGACTCGACCATCGGGCCGTCGCCGGGATACGGCAGGCCGAGCTGGTCCTTCGCGGCCTCCGGGTCCTCCCCTTCGATCACCCGCTGCACCGGCAGGTCGAACCTCTGGGCGAATTCGTAATCGCGGCTGTCGTGCCCGGGCACCGCCATGATCGCCCCGGTCCCGTACTCCATCAGCACGTAGTCGGCGACGTACATCGGGATCCGCTCGCCGTTGACCGGGTTGACGACCGAGCGGCCGAGCGGCACACCGGTCTTCTCGCGATCCTCCGCCCCGCGTTCCTCCGCCGACTCGCGCCCGACCCGATTGACGTACTCGCGCACCTCCTGCTCGGCGGGGGTGCCGGCGACCAGGCGCTCCAGCTCCGGGTGCTCCGGAGCGAGAACGAAGAAGGTGGCGCCGAAGAGGGTGTCGGGCCGGGTCGTGAAGACCGGGAAGTCGAGGTCGGCTTCCTCGCAGCGGAAGACCACCTCGGCGCCCTCGGAGCGGCCGATCCAGTTGCGCTGCATCGTGATCACGTGCTCGGGCCAGGACTCGAGCGCGTCGAAGTCGGCCAGCAGGCGGTCGGCGTAGTCGGTGATGCGGAAGAACCACTGCTCGAGGTTGCGCTGGATCACCTCGGTGCCGCAGCGCTCGCAGCGACCGTCGACGACCTGCTCGTTGGCGAGCACGGTGGCGTCCTTCGGGCACCACTGGACCGGCGCCTCGGTGCGGTAGGCGAGGCCGCGCTCGAACAGCCGCAGGAAGATCCACTGCGTCCAGCGGTAGTACTCGGGCGTGTGGGTGGCCAGTTCGCGGGACCAGTCGATCGAGATCCCCCACTCGCGGAACTGGCGGCGGAAGGACTCGATCGAGCGCTCGGTCGCGACCCGCGGCGGCTCGCCGGTCTTGATCGCGTTGTTCTCCGCCGGCAGGCCGAAGGAGTCATAGCCCATCGGGTGGATCACCTCGAAGCCGTGGCGGCGGCGGAAGTGAGCGATCGCGTCGCCTACCGCGTAGCACTTGAGGTGGCCGACGTGGGGCTCCCCGGAGGGGTAGGGCAGCATCTCCAGCACGTAGGACTTCGGCCGGGAGGGGTCGTAGCCCGGCTGCCCTGGGTTAGGGACCTCCCAGGTCCTCTCCTCGGCCCACACCTGCTGCCACCTGCGCTCGATCGCTTTCGGGTCGTAGCCGGCCATTGAAGGCGCGATCTTACGCGGCGCGCCCTGAGCAACCGCAGCCGGGGCCTAGAACGTGAACGGGTGGCTGACCGGCGAGATGCTCTGGAGGATGTGCGGCCAGACGTAAACCTCGATCGTCGCCGCCAGGATCAGGGTCGGGATCGCCAGGACCACGGTGATGAAGGTGGCGGCGAGGAGCTGGTTCCACTCGCCGCGGCGGCTGGCGATCAGCCAGGCGGCGAGCGGAAGGAAGAGCGCGGTCAGCTCCGGGATCGCGTGCGGGAGCACGCTGAGGATCAGGTCCAGGCGCGAGAGTTTCAGCTGGTGGGAGATCGTCGAGCCCTGGAAGCCTAGATAGAGCGCCTGGGTCGAGAGCGAGAAGAGAGTGACGGCGCAGACGAAGAGGATCGCCAGCTCGCCGGCCTTGACGTGAATCCAGCGCGAGACGCCGGAGCGTTCGGCGGCGGCGATCGGCATCGAGGCGCCGGCGATGAACCCGGCGATACAGGCGGTCGCGTGGAGCGCCAGGACCAGCGAGTTGCGGTAGAGGATCGGCAGCAGGTCGGAGAGCTGGGAGGGTTCGGTGAAGCCAGGGAGGTGGATCGGCGTCAGGTCGGGCGTCAGCAGCCCGGCGACGAACCAGGTGGCGCTCAGCAGGGTGAGGGCGATCGCCAGGCTGAGGGCGATCCAGCCACGCAGCACCCGCCAGGGCTGCCGGCTCCAGAGGTCCAGCGTCTCCCGGGTGTCGCGCATGCCGTGGCTGAAGACATGCTGGCTGGCCGTGGTCACGCCTAGAGCATCGGCAGCGCGGCGGCGGCTGTTTAGCAGGGGCCGGCGGCGCCCGCGGCGGCGCCGTTCAGGCGCGTTTGAGCTCGCGCTCGTACTCCTCGGCCAGCTCGGCGAGCTTCGCGAGCGGGACCTTCAGGCCGTAGGCGATGCGCCTGACGTTGCCCCAGGTCGGGTTGATCCGACCCGACTCGATGTGGCTGATCCAGGTCGGGTGGATTTCGGCCCGTTCCCCGAGCGTCTCCTGACTCAGGCTCGCGTCGTTCCGCAGCATGCGGATCGCCCTTCCGAGGCCAGGCTGGGGATCGTTGCGGCGCGGCATCCCGGCGCAGGCAATTCGTCCCGCGCCCCGGAATCCATAGAGGCGAACTCAGGCGGCGGTGCGAAAACCGCTCTATGCGTATTTCGGTATGAGCAAATCCGAGCCTTGGAGGCGACCACAGCCGCAGCGGGGCGCGTCCCGGGAGCCCTAACCGACATCGCCGGCGCTGAGGAGCGGCAGCCGCCGGCTCCTCTTCCCCTCGGCCGAAGAGAGCCTCACGTGAGGACGCCGCGGCGGTTGACGAGCACTTCGCCGCCGGCCGCCGCATGCTCCAGGTAGTAGCCGAAGTGGTTGCGGAACTCGTGGGCGCCGACGACTTCGAGGTCGGGCCGTTGCTCGGCTTGAGAAGTGGAGCTGAGGGGATTCGAACCCCTGGCCTCGTCACTGCCAGTGACGCGCTCTGCCAGCTGAGCTACAGCCCCACGGAACTCGTGATCAGATGCCCAGTTTAGCGCTGCGCGCTGCCCGTTTTTTGCCGGGGCCGTGCGAAGCCAAATGTGCGAACGCCCCTCGAAGAGTTCGGGCGGTAGAAGGTAGCTCGTCTTCAGATCGCCGCAGTACACGGCGACAAGATCGATCTCCGAGCGGTCATAGGTCTTGACCACGTATCCGCGAGTCGGGGAGTGGCGCGACGTATGCAGACGCACCTGAACCTTCTCCTCCACCCACGCCCCCCACTTGCACTGAACTCGATACAGCTTCCCGGCGATACCGAGCAAGAGGTCGGCGCGGCCGTGCTCCGTCAAGGGGTAGTAGACCGCGAGGCCCAGCCGCGCAGCTTCCGCCGCGATCGCCAGCTCGGCTGCGTTTCCCTTCCGGTTCGAATCGTGCTCCATCGTCTGTCGGACTATACGTTTCCGGTCGGACGTAAAAAATGGGCCCCGGCGACGAGGCCTCAGCCCGACTACGCCGCCCGCTGCTCGGGGCCCTGGTCCTCGTCGACGTCGAGGATCAGGTTGTCGGCGGCGGTGTGGCGGACCTTGAAGTCGAGCTCGGAGAGCTCTTCCAGTTCGTGCAGGAGGTCGACGGGCTGGTCGAGCCGCATCGAGAAGGTGGCGCGGCCCTCGGAGAAGCGGTCGACCTTGATCTCGGAGGCGCCGAGCCGGCCGACCGTGTCCTCGAAGCCGACCAGCTGGGAGAAGTCCCCGAGGGGGCCGATCTCGAGCTTTACGTCGCCCTCGAAGAGGCCGTCTTCCGCGGCACCCTCCTGCGGCTGCCCAGCTTCGGCCTGCAGCGCCGGCTCGATCTCGGTCAGCGCCTTGACCTTCTTGCTGACCTCCACCGCCTCGCGCAGGGCCTTCATCCGGATCCGGGTCGCCTGGCCGCGCGCCTGGGCTTCGACCTCCTCGAGCCGAGCCGCAATCGCCTCCAGGGAGGCGATGCTGCGGTCGTGGCACTCGTTGGCCTCGCGCAGGCGCTCGCCGAGCACGCGGATCTCGCGCTCCCGATGGAGGACCATGTCCGCCATCGAAGCGCTTTCGCTCTCGAGCTCCGCGATCGAAAGCCGCTGGATCTCGCACCGCCGCTCGAGGTCGACGATCTGCGCTTCCCCAAGGTCTAGCGCGGCCTCCACGTCGGCGCGCCGGTAGCCGAGCAGCGCCCTCCTCAACCCACTCATGGACCGGCACCGTAGATAGGCGCTCGGACGTAACTATGCGCTGGCGGCCTCGGGCGCTTCCGGCGCCTCGAAATCGAGCTCGAGCCGCGGCGCCTCGTGCCAGAGGTCCTCGAGCCCGTAGCGCTGCCGCGCCTCGGGCGTGAAGACATGGAGGACGCAGTCGAGGTAGTCGATGATCGTCCAGCCGGCGTCCCCTCCCCCGTCGACGCCGCCGGGCAGCAGCCCGGCCTCGCGCTTCGCCCGCAGCCTCACCTCGTCGACGATCGCCTTCGCCTGCCGCTCGCCGCGGGCGGTGCAGATCGCCAGGAAGTCGGTGTAGGCGACGAGGCCGCGCATGTCGAGGACGACGACGTCTTCGGCCTTTTTCGAATCGGCGATCGCCGCCAGGCGCCTCGCCAGCTGCTCGGACTGGGCTTCGTTCACCTGTAGATCCCCCTCTGCTCGATGAATCGGGCCACCGCGTCGGGCACCAGGTAGCGCAGCGGCCGCCCCTGCTTCGCCCGCTCGCGCACCGCCGAGGAGGAGACGCCGAACTGCGGCATCTCCAGCATCGTCGCCCGCCCCTCGCAGCCGAGGCTGCGCATCGTCTCGGCGACGTCGGCGTCGGAGACCCCCGCCCGCCGAGCCACCGCCAGGGCGGCGAGCTCGACGACGCGCTGCGGCCGGCGCCAGCTCTCGAGGCCCACGGCAGCGTCCGCCCCCATCACGAACACCAGGTCCCTGTCGCCTCGATCCTCTGCAAGCGCCTCCAAGGTCTCATACGTGTAGGACGGCCCCTCGCGCTCGACCTCCAGGGCCGAGACCGAGAAGCGCTCGTCGTCGGCAGCGGCGAGCCGGGTCATCTCCATCCGCGCCTCCCGGCCCGGGTCGCCGGCGATCCGCTTGTGGGGGGCGCTGCCGGTCGGGATCAGGACCACCTCCTCGAGGCCGAGCTGCCACTGCGCCTCCTGGGCGAGGGCGAGGTGACCGAGGTGCGGAGGGTTGAAGGCCGACCCCAGCACGCCGATCGCGCCACGCGGGCTACTCACGCACCTGGCCGTCGCCGCGGGCGACGTACTTGAAGGTCGTCAGCTCGCGCATCCCGATCGGCCCGCGGGCGTGCAGCTTCTGGGTCGAGTTGCCGATCTCGGCCCCCATCCCGTACTCGAAGCCGTCGGTGAAGCGGGTCGAGGCGTTGACGTAGACGGCGGCGGCGTCGACCGCGGCGACGAACTCCTCGGCGGCCGTCTCGTCGGCGGTGACGATCGCCTCGGAGTGGCCGGTGCCGTGGCGGTTGACGTGGTCGATCGCCTCGGCGACGCCGTCGACGACGGCGACCGCCATCTTCAGGCCCAGGTACTCGCTGTCCCAGTCGCTGTCGGTGGCCTCGCCGACGGCCACGTCGCCTGCGGCCGCCCGGGCGCGTTCGTCGCCGACCAGCTCGACCCCTGCCGCGGCGAGGTCGGCGAGGATCGGCGGCGCGAGGCGCTCGGCGATCGCGGCGTCGATCAGCAGCGTCTCGGCCGCGTTGCAGACACCCGGGCGCTGGACCTTGGCGTTGACCGCGATCCGCCGCGCCATCTCCGGGTCGGCGGCGGCATCGACGTAGACGTGGCAGTTGCCGGCCGCCGCGTACATCACCGGCACCGTCGCCACCGCCTTGATCGCGTTCTTCAGGCCTTCGCCGCCGCGCGGGATCAAGAGGTCGACCAGACCATCCTGGGTCGCCAGCTCGGCCAGCTCCTCGTGGCCGCCGCCGCCGAGCGAGACGACGCAATCCTCGGGCAGGCCCGCCTCGGCGAGCGCCTCGCGGGCGATCGCCGCCAGCGCCGCGTTGGAGCGCTCGGCGTAGGAGCTGCCGCGGAGGACGATCGCGTTGCCGCTCTTGATAGTCAGCGCCGCGCAGTCGATCGTCACGTTCGGGCGCGCCTCGTAGACGACGGCGACGACGCCGAGCGGGACCCGGACCTTGCGCAGGTCGATGCCGCTGGCGAGCGTTTTCCGTTCCAGCTCCTCGCCGACCGGGTCGTCGAGCTCGCGGACGACCCGGACGCCCGCCGCCATCGCCGCGACCCGCTCCGGCGTCAGCTCGAGGCGGTCGCGCAGCGCCGCGGTCAACCCGGCGGCGCGCTCGTCGGCGAGATCGCCGGCGTTCGCCTCGAGGATCGCCTCGCTGCGCTCCTCGAGCAGGCGCGCCGTCGCATCGAGCGCCCCGTCCTTGGCCGCGGTCGGGGCGGTCGCCAGCGCCCGCACGGCGCGCTTGGCCGCAGCGCAGCGCTCAGCGACGGAGGTCTCGGCAACAGCCATCCCAAAAAGGGTACCCGGGGGCGACAAACCACTCGTTCCGCTGTTCCTTTGCCCTGTTGGATGGAGCAAAGGAACAGCGGAAGGTCAGAGCAGGACGAAGCGGTCGCGGTGGATGACCTCGTCGGCGGCGTGCGGCAGCGCTTCGCGGACCGCCTCGGTCTTCTTTCCCTTCACCTGCTGCAGCTCGCGTGAGGAATAGTCGCTTATCCCTTTGCCGATCGGGCCGTCGTCACCCGCGATGTCGACCGCATCGCCGGCTTCGAACTCGCCGACGACGTCGGTGACGCCGACCGCCAGCAGGCTCGAGCCGCTCTCGCGCAGAACCCGGGCGGCGCCGGCGTCGACGGTCAACCTCCCCCGCGTCGGCTTCGCGTACTTGATCCAGAGCTTGAAGCTGGAAGCCTTGCCCGGCCGCGGCGCGAAGCGGGTGCCGACCGGCTCGCCGCCTGCGGCACCGAGCAGCGTCCCCTGCTCGGTGCCGTTGCAGATCACGGCCGGGATTCCGGCCTCGCTAGCCATCTCCGCCGCCGCCACCTTGCTGCGCATACCGCCGGAGCCGAAGGCGGAGGTGCGATCGCCGATCGCAAGACCCTGCAGCTGAGAGAAATCACTCACCTCGTCGATCAGCTCCGGCTGCGGATCGTGATCGGGGTCGCGCGCGAAGAGCCCCTCGACGTTGGTCAGCAGGACGAGCAGGCGCGCCTCGAGCAACAGGGCGACCTGCGCCGCGAGGAAGTCGTTGTCGCCGAAGGAGATCTCGTCGGTGGCGGTGGTGTCGTTCTCGTTGACCACCGGCACCACGCCCCACTCGATCAGCCGCCGCAGCGTCTGGCGCGCGTTCAGGTAGTTGGTGCGAGCGGCGATGTCGGCGGCGGTGAGCAGCACCTGCGCCGCCCGCGTCCTGCCCTGGGCCAGCCGGCCCTCGTAGGCGCGGAACAGGTCCCCCTGTCCGACGGCGGATGCGGCCTGCAGCTCGTCCATCGCCTTCGGGCGCGCGGGCAGCCCCAGCAGCCGCATTCCCCGGGCAATCGCGCCGGAGGTGACCATCACGACCCGCTCTCCCCCCCGCTCGAGCTCGCTCACCTGCGCGCAGACGGAGTCGAGCACGTCCGCGCGCAGCTCGCCGTCGTCGGCGGCGACGATCGAGGAACCGAGCTTGACGACCAGGGTCATGGCCGGAAACTACCTTCTGGAGATCTCCATCACAGATGTAGCTCGAACTCGTCGTCGCCTATCCGGACGTCGTCGCCCGACTCGAAGCCGGCGCGAGCGAGGGCGGCGAGGACGCCCATCTCCTTCAGTCGCTGCTCGAGGTAGCCCAGCGCTTCCTCGTTGGCGACGTCGTGGCGCTCGAAGAGCAGCTCGACGCCGCGGCCCATGACGCGGAAGCCGCCGTCCTCCTCGCGCTCGACCCAGTAGCCCCCCTCGCCGGCGGGGCGGTAGACGCGGTGCTCGGCCTCGAATTCGTCGCTGAGGTCCGTCGGCGCGGGCGGCGGCGCCAGGCCGGGAAGCTGGGTGAGGACCCGCCGGCGCAGCTCGTCGAGCCCGTCGCCGGTTGCCGAGGAGACGGCGAGGACGCCGAGGGCGCGATCGCCGAGGCGCTGCCGCCAGTCGCGAACGGCGGCCTCGACCCGCTCGGGCGGCGCCAGGTCGCGCTTGCTCAGCACCACCAGCTCCGGCAGTCGCTCGAGACCGGCTTCGTGAGCGGCGAGTTCCCTCCGCACGGTCTCGTAGTCGACGAGGGGATCGCCTTCGGACGGGGCGATGTCGACGACGTGGACGAGCATCGCGCAGCGCTCGACGTGGGCGAGGAACTCGTGGCCGAGGCCGGCCCCCTCGGCCGCGCCTTCGATCAGGCCGGGAATGTCGGCGAGGACCGCCTGCCGATCCTCCCCCTCGATCGTCCCGAGCACCGGCGAGAGCGTCGTGAACGGATAGTCGGCGACCTTCGGCGCCGCCCGGGTCAACCGCCCCAGCAGCGAGGACTTGCCGGCGTTCGGCAGCCCGACCAGGCCGACATCGGCGAGCAGCTTCAGCCGCAACTCGATCCAGTCGGCTTCGCCGGAGCTCCCTTTCTCGGCGAAGCGCGGCGTCTGGCGGGTCGAGGTCGTGAAGCGCCTGTTCCCGTGCCCGCCGCGCCCGCCCCGGGCGACGACCGCCCGCTGCCCCGGCGCCACAAGGTCGATCCTGCTCCCGTCGACCGCCCCGGCTTGCGTTCCCGGCGGCACCGGGATCTCGCGGTCCTCCCCCCTCCCGCCCTGCCGGTTCGACCCTTCGCCGTGCCGCCCCCGCTGCGCCCGGAAGTGCTTGCTCCCCTTCAGCGCCGCCAGATCCCGCTTCGAGCCGTCGCAGACCAGCACCACGTCGCCGCCGTGCCCCCCGTCGCCCCCGTCGGGCCCGCCGCGCGGCACGTGCGCCTCACGCCGGAAGCTGATCGAGCCGTTCCCCCCGGCCCCGCCCTCGACCCAGATCTTCGCCTTGTCATACATCCGGGTCAGAGGGTAGTGCCGCGAACTGCATCAAATTCCGGTCAGGCCTAGAACCAGAACTCGATGCAGTTCGGGAGGCGAAGCGGCGAGGGGACGGGTGCCCCTCCCAAAATGCTCGCTTCGCTCGCTGGAGTGTTTTGGGAGGGGCACCCGTCCCCTCCCAATCCACTGTCGGGCTACTGCTCAGCCGATGATCTGCAGCTTCGCCTTTGCCGGCTTCCCCGGCGCGCCCTTGACGATGAGTTTCAGCTTGTAGGTCCCCTTGGCCTTCGGCTTGGTCTTCACCTTCACCTTGGCGACCTTCCTGCCCTTGCCCTTGACCGTGCCGAGCTTGGCGCACTTCGGCTTCAGGACCTTCCTCGCCTTCTTCGGCACCTTCGCGCAGACGCGAAGCTTTGCGCCGAGATCACCTTGGTTGAGCGCCAGGATCTTGAACGTGGCCAGCTTGCCGGCCTCGACGCGCACCTTCTTCGTCTTGACGACGAGCTTGAAGCGCGCCTTCTTCGGCGTCGCCAGCGGAGCCGGAGTTGGAGCCGGCGCAGCCACCGAGAATCCACCACTGGTCTGGGTAGCCGAACCCTCCTGGTTGGCGGCGGTGACCGTGCAGGCGTAGGAACCCGGGTCGGTTGCCGTCAGACCGCTTGAGGTCGCGCCTCCGATTGCAGCGCCGTTCTTCGTCCACTGGTAGCTGTAGCTCTGTGGTTCGGCGTACACGAACGAGCCCGGGTAGCTGGCCCAGGTGCCCTGGGAACAGGTCAGACCGGCGGGGGTGGTGGTCGAGCCGCTGACGCTGGGCGCACCGGCCGGGATCGGCGCTTTGAGAATCAGCGGATCCTGCGGGTGCGCAACCGGAGCGCTGGCAATACTGATTCCACCGGCGCCGGAACCGTTAGTGCCGACGAAACCGAAGGCATTCGTGCTTTCTTCGCCGTTGCCTTCATTGCCCCAGTAGATACGGCCGATCCCTGGATCGAGAGCGAGTCCCCACGGCGTGCTGGTCGGCGCGCCCGCGAGAGGGAGGTCGCCGCCGCCGCTGCCATCCAGATTGGCGTACCCCACGGCTGCGCCCGCGAGGAAGTAGATCCGGCCCGCGGCATGGTCAACCGCGAGCCCTTCGCCACCGGGTTCGAGAGTGGAGCCAGTGAGGTCGAGTTCGCCCCCGCCACCGGTGTTGTTGAGGTTCGCGTAAGCGATGCCTGCTTCACTCGGGCCGAAGAGGTTCATCCAGTAGATACGTCCGCCCTCTGGATCGATCGCGATGCGGCAGCAGGGATTCACAACTTCCGCTCCGGTGGTATTGAGGACCCCACCGGCGCTGCCGTCAAGCTTCGCCCATGCGATCGATCCTCCGTTTTCCGTGTTCTCCCAGTAGATCGTCCGACTCACCGGATCGACGGCGATGCCTTCCGGTTCTTCTATCGGGGCGCCGGGTGCGGTGAAGGAGCTCGCTCCACTGCCATCGAGATTGATGGCAGTGATGTGGCCGCTCCCAGTGGTTTCGTTGGGAACGAAGAGACGGTTGGTGACGGAGTCGTAGGCCAAACCTTCAGGTGATTCCACTTCCTCAGCGCCCACATTCGGCGTGCCACCGCCGCTGCCGTCGATGTTTGCGAAGGCGATAGTGCCGGCACCGTAGTTATTCCAGTAGAGCGTTTCGGCTGCCTGTGCGCGGGCGGCGAAGGCGAATGCCGCCAGGCAGGCAAGGGCTATCGACGCAAAGACCACGGCGGTAAGCCGGCGGTCCCTGCGAGCAGAGACTGAGTGCATGTACCTCTCCCTTGTGTCTTAGTCCTCGGCGAGGACGCTGATGGTGCGGCCCTTGCGGGACGGCTTGAAGTCAACCGTACCTTGCCGGGTGGCGAAGATGGTGTGGTCGCGGCCGATGCCGGTGCCATCGCCGGGCCAAAAGCGGGTGCCGCGCTGGCGGACGATGATCTCGCCGCCGCTGACGCGCTGGCCGGCGAAGACCTTGACGCCGAGCATCTTCGGGTTCGATTCGCGGCCGTTGCGGCTGGAGCCGAGGCCTTTCTTGTGCGCCATGCCTAGGCCTCCTCTTTCTCGGCTTTTTTGGCGCTGGCTTTTTTCGCCGCCGCTTTGGCTTTGCCGCCTTTGAGGGTCGTCACTTCCAGCCTGGTCAGCTCGGAGCGGTGGCCGGCGCGGCGGCGGTAGCCCTTCTTCGCCTTGTATTTGAAGACTTTGACCTTCGGGCCGCGCAGGTGCTCGGCGACCTTCGCCTCGACCTTGACTCTCTCGAGCTCCTTGCCGCCGGCGAGGACGTCGTCGCCGCGGAAGAGCAGTGGCCGCAGGGCGACCTTGTCGCCCTCTTTGGCATCGAGCCGATCGACGAGCAGGGACGTGCCCTCCTCGACTTTGTACTGCTTGCCCCCGGATTCGATTACGGCGTAGGTGCTCATCGGTCTTCCTTGCTGCCTTGCTTGGCGCGCGAACGCCCGCGGCCGCCCCGGCGGCCCCTGCTGCGTTTGCGCGAAGGAGCGTCGGAGTCTAGCTGGGAGCCGTTTTCCTCGCCTTTTCCCGCACCGTTGGGGGACTCGCCGCCCAGCAGCGAGGCCGTCGCCGCCGAACGCTCGACCTCGTCGATCCGCACCATCTTGCGCTCGCCGACGAAGCGGCCGCCGCCGGTGACGCTGACGATGTAGGAGTCGATCCGGGCAACCGCGTCGGCGTCGTTGTACATGTGGGGCTCGTCGATCTGGACCAGCACCTCCTCGCCGACCTTGAACGGCAGCGCCCGCTCCTCGATCTGCTCGCGGCTGCCCCGCTCGACCAGCGTGAAGGTGTCGATCGACAGGGCGTCGCCGCCCTCGAAGTGGAAGCGCTTGCCGGTTTCCTCCTCGACCTCGGCGAGACCGCTGTCGGGATCGGTCAGCTCGTGCGCGACCTTGGGGTTGACGCGGATCAGGAACGCCTCGGCGTCGCCGTTCTCGGCGGCGATATCGCGCATCTTCCGCAGGCCCTCGAGCGCCACCGTCTCGGCCGAGAGGATCACGCCCTCGCCCGCGCAGGTCGGGCATGGCGCGGTGAGGATCTCCCGCACCCCGTCGGTGACGTTCTGGCGGGTCATCTCGACCAGGCCCAGCGGCGAGACCTCGACCACGTAGCTCTTCGACTTGTCGGCGTCGAGCGCTTTGCGCATCGTCTTCAGGACCTTGTCGCGGTTGCTGGCCCGCGCCATGTCGATGAAGTCGATGACGATGATGCCGCCGATGTCGCGCAGCCGCAGCTGCCGCACCGCCTCCTCGGCGGCCTCGGTATTGACCTTGGTGATCGTCTCCTCCAGGCCGCCCTTGCCGCGACCGGTGAACGAGCCGCTGTTGACGTCGATCACGGTCAGGGCCTCGGCGTAGTCGATGATCAGGTAGCCGCCGGAGGGCAGGTCGACCCGCCGGTTCAGGGTCGAGTCGATCGCCTCGTCGACCTTCCATTTCTCCAGCAGCGGCTTCTTGCCCTGGTAGAGCTCGACCCCGTCGACCAGCTCCGGCGCGGTGCGCTGGAAGAAGTTCGTCACCCGCTCGAACTGCTTGGGCGAGTCGATCACCGCCTTCTCGAACTCGTTGAGGAAGACGTCGCGCAGGACGCGGATCGAGAGGTCGGCCTCCTGGAAGACCAGCGCCGGCGCCTTCGAGCCCTTGGCCCGCCGCTGCAGCACCTCGTTCAGTTTCTCCAGGTACTTGATCTCGCGCACGAAGTCCGCTTTTTTCGCCCCGTGGGCGGCGGTGCGGACGATCAGCCCGCCCGGCCCCTTGTAGGTGCGGTCGACCATCTTGCGGACCCGGTCGCGCTCTTTGTCGGTCAGCCGGCGGCTGACCCCGACGCCGCTGCCCTGCGGCGCGTAGACCAGGTAGCGGCCGGCGATCGAGACGTTCATCGAGAGCCGGGCGCCCTTCGTCTTCAGCGGGTCCTTGACCACCTGGACGAGGAGCTCCTGCCCCGGCTTGATCAGCTCGTTGATCCGCCGGCCGCTGCCACGGCCGCGCTTGGGCGCCTGTTCGCCGTTGGGCAGGACGATCTCGTCGACGTGGAGGAAGCCGTTGCGCTCGAGGCCGATGTCGACGAAGGCGGCCTCCATTCCGGGCAGGACGTTGTCGACCTTGCCCTTGTAGATGTTGCCGACGATCGAGCGCCGGCCCCGGCGCTCGATGTAGAGCTCGGCCACGTCGGCCTTGCCGCCCTTCTGCTTTGCCTCGAGGACGGCCACACGGGTCTCGCCGCGCTCGGCGGAGACCAGAATCGTTTTCTTCATTGGTTGTTCAGCTCAGTTCGGGTAGGTACGCATGCCGGTCCTCTATTAGAGGCATCACCAGGCAAACCTCCCCCTCTGACTGAGACGCGCTTGGACGTTGATGCTCTGAAGGACCCCGACCGCCAGGAAGGTAGCGAGCACGGAGGACCCTCCGTAGCTCACCAGTGGCAGGGGGATCCCGGTGATCGGCATGATCCCGAGGTTCATCCCCACGTTGACGAAGGTCTGGAACAGCAGCGTGACGGCGATGCCGCCCGCGACCAGGGTTCCGTATGAGTTCTTCGAGAGCGTCGTTATCCGCAGCGCCCGCCAGAAGAGCAGGGCGTAAAGGGATAGGACTAACGCGGCGCCCGCGAACCCGTAGCGCTCACCGATCACCGCGAAGATGAAGTCGGTGCTGCGCTCGGGGACGAAGTCGAGCCGCGTCTGGGTGGCTTTGTCGCCGCGGCCGGACAGCTGCCCGGCGCCGATGGCGACCACTGATTGGTTCTGCTGGTAGCCCGCGCCCGCTTCATGCTCGTGGGGATGGAGGAACGACGTCAGCCGTTCCGCCTGGTACCCCTTGAGGACCGGCGTCCCCACCGCCGGAGCGGCGACGAGGACGAGCGCGATCAGCGCGGCGAGGGTGGCGCCGATGACCGCGAAGTGCGTCCAGGGGACGCCTCCGAAGTACATGACGCCGAGGGTGGCGACCACCAGCACCATCGAGGTGCCGAGGTCGGGCTGCAGGAAGACGAGGGCAGCCGGGGCCAGGCCGAGGCAGAGGTAGCGGACGGTGCGCTGCACCGCCGAGCCCCGCCTGGCACCGTCGATCACGAACCCGGCAAGCGCGAGCACGAGCAGGAGCTTGCCGAGCTCCGACGGCTGGAAGCTGAAGAAGGGAAGTTCGAAGGCCCGGCGCGAGCCGCGCGCGGCGAAGCCGAAGACGAAGATCAGGGCGACGCTGGCGCAGAGGAAGGTGTAGATGCCTACCCGCAGCTCGCGGAAGCGCGAGTAGTCGATCCGGGTCAGGACGACCATCCCGACGATCCCCAGCACCGCGTAGATCGCCTGCCTCTCGATGTAGTAATCGGGGCTGCCGGGAACGTCCTGGCGCGTCGCCTGCCCCAGGGTGAAGACACTGAAGACGGCGAGGCCGACGGCGGCGAAGACCAGCGGCCAGTCCATCTGGGCGAGGCCGAGCCGCTCGGCGATCCCGATGTGGACGGCGAAGGGCTCTGGTCGGGCCTGTCTGGTTCTGGTCGCGTACATCATCCGTGTCCGGTTTCCGCTTCGCCCGCTTCGCCTTCGGTGCCTTCGCGGCTTTCGGCCGCGAGCCGCTTGCGGAAATAGGCTTCGAGGATCTGGTGGGCGGCGGGCGCGGCGGCCTGTGCTCCGAAGCCGCCTTCCTCAATCGTCACACAGGTGACGATACGGGGATCAGGATACGGAGCGAGGATGCAGTACCAGGACTGGTCGGCGTGGTAGGACCCCCGTTCGGCGGTGCCGGTCTTGCCGGCGACGGGGATCGGGAAGCTGCCGAAGACCGACGAGGAGGTGCCGCTCGGCCCCTGCGCGGCGTCGTGCAGGCCTTCGAGGATGACGCTGCGGACACCCGGGTCGATGTGGACCTTGCGCTGCGGCTTGGGGTCGAATTCCTTCAGCACCCGCCCGGCCGCATCCTGGACTTCCAGGCCGACGTGCGGCGTGACGATCGTGCCGCCGTTGCCGAGGGCGGCGTAGGCGACCGCCATCTGCAGCGGGTTGGTCTGCAGGTCGCCCTGGCCGGTGGCGAGCTGGATGTTGTCGCCCGAGGACCACGGCCGTTCGGTTCCGCCTTCCTTGAAGAGCTGGTCGCGCCAATGCCTGGTCGGCAGCAGGCCGTCGGTGTTGACCGGGATGTCAAAACCCGTCGGGCGGCCGATCCCCAGTTTGTGCGCCCATTCCTGCAGCTCGTTGGTCTTCCACATATCGAGGCCGAGCGTGTAGAAGAAGACGTCGTCGGAGACTTCGAAGGCCGGGACCAGGGTGAGCGGGCCGTAGGCGGCGCCTTCTGCGTTCTTGAAGCAGTCTTCGCCGACGCAGAGCTGACCGGGGTCGTCGATCACCGTGTTCGGGGTGATGACGCCGTTTTCCAGCGCCGCCAGGGCGGTGATGATCTTGAAGGTGGATCCCGTCGGGTATTCGCCTTCCGTGGCGCGGTCCAGCAGTGGGGCCGATTCGCTGCGGTACAGCGCGTTGACCTGGGACTGGGTCGGGTGGATCAGTTCCGAGGGGTCGTAGGTGGGGAAGGAGCCGAGGCCGAGAATCTGGCCATTGTCGACGTTCATCGTGATGAAGCCGCCGGGCAGCCCCTGCGAGGCGAGGGCGCTTTCCCCCGCCGCCTGCACTTCGCCGTCGATCGTCAGCTTCAGGCTCTCTCCCGGAGTCGGCGGCTTGGAGACCAGCTGCCCGCCGGGGGTGGGCTCGCCGAGCGCGTTGACCTGGATCTTCTGCAGCCCCGGCTGCCCGCGCAGGTAGTGGTCGTAGCTGTACTCGACCCCGGCCTTGCCGACTTCGTCGCCGGGTTCGAGCCGCCTGTACCGCGGCTCCTTCAGTTCTTCTTCGTCGATCTCGCTGACGTCGCCGAGCACGTGGGCGGCGAGGGTGCTGTGCGGGTAGTGGCGGACGAAGACGCGCTGGACGCTGACTCCGGGGAATTCCCGCTGGTGTTCTTCGATGTAGGCGATCAGGTAGTAGCCGACGTCCCGGCGCAGCGTCACCGGCGCCCCGGCGGCGAGCGCTTCGCTTTCTTCGATCGTCTTTTCCACCTTCGGCACCGACATGTGGGTGAGCTTGCCGAGGCGGGTGAGGATCGCCTTCGCCTCGGCCCGGTCTTCGGGCAGCTTCCGCGTGTTCAGCTGCAGGGCGAAGCTGGTGCGGTTGTCGACGATGACGTTGCCCTCGCGGTCGAGGATGTCCCCGCGCGGGGCGATGACCTTGAACGAGCGGGTGCGGTTGTTCTTCGCCTCGGCCAGGTACTTGTCGCCGCTCAGCACCTGCAGGTTCCAGAGCCGGAAGAAGAGGATCGCGAAGAGGACCACGGCGGCACCGCCGAGAACCGCCACCCGCAGCGCCAGCCGGCTGCCCTGCGGCCTGTCGTCGTTGCGCAGGTACACGCCCCTAGGCTCCCATCATCCGCGGTCGCCTGCCACGCCTGACCGTCGGCTCCTCGACCAGGGCCGGCCGCAGCGCCCGCCGCAGCAGCGCGTAGATCGCCCAGCCTCCGAAGAAGGCGTAGAGGCTCTGGAGCAGGATGTCGCGGATCACCAGCGGGCTGATCGGGGCGTCGATCCCCAGGGTCAGCTCGACGGCGCCGAAGCCGAGCTCGGCGAAGAGGGTCAGGCCCATGCAGAGCAGCGGCGGCACCAGCGGGCTGTGGATCTCGAAGCGCTCGCGGAAGAGCCCGGCGAGATAGCCGGCGGCGAGCAGCACCAGCGAGCCGCCGCCGAGCGGCGCGATCAGCAGGCAGTCGAGCAGGAACCCGACCGAGAAGCCGCAGACCGCTCCGGTCAGGGTGCCGCCGAAGAGGCCGAGGACGACGACCAGCGCCGGCAGCATGTCCGGGCTGACCCCGAACAGCCGCACCTGGGAGAAGAAGGAGAGCTGGAGGATGACGCCGCCGATCACGATCGCCGCCAGACGGCCGAGGATGTTCGGGGTGAGGATCACCCTCGCGAGCCCCCGGTCAGGACCTGGACGAGGTCCAGGGTGCGCAGATCGGCGAAGGGCTTGACGTGGACCTGCTGCTGAGCCTCCTGCTGGACCAGCGGCGCTTCGATCACTTCGCCGATCGGCAGGTTCGGCGGGTAGTCGGATTCGTAGCCCTGCACCCGCCAGCCGGAGGTGACGACCGACTGGCCCTTGCCGACCAGCTTTTCGCTGTTGAGGAAGTCGAGGATGAGGTCGCCGGGATCGCCCACCGACGGCTTCAGCACGCCCTGCACCCCGCCGGGGACGATTTTGGCCGAGACGGCGCTTTCGTGGTCGGCGATCAGGGTGACCCGAGAGGAGCCGCCGCTGACCGCCGAGATCGAGCCGACCAGGCCGTCGCCGTTGACGACCGGGTCGCCGACGCGGACGCCGTCGCCGGAACCGACGTCGACGATCACGTCGGCGAACCAGACGGTCGTGGAGCGGGCGATCACGCGGCCGGTGACCGGCGTGTAGCCGGAAGGGATGGCGCCGCTTTCGTCGAGGCCGAGCTGCTTGCGCAGCTGAGCGTTTTCGGCGACCGCGGCCTGGGCGCGGACCGCCTGACGCCGCGCGTTTTCGAGCTCGCTGTGCAGGCGCGCGTTTTCCCCCTTCGCTTCGAAGGTCGCGTCGAACCAGTTGACGAGGTCGCGGGCCGGCTTCAGCGCCCGGTCGGCAACCGACTGGACCGGCGAGAAGATCGTGCTGACGCCGCGCTGGATGCCGTTGGAGCCCTGTCCATAGGTGATCGTGAGCAGGGCGAAGGAGCCGACGATCAGGAGCGCCAGCACCGCGCGACGACGGCGTACTTGCTTTCGGTACACGTTGGGGTTCTAGGTTCGGGGGGTTGCATGAGGCGGCTGGCTAGCGCCGCGGCCGCGCTCCGTTGTTCTTACCGGCGCGGTGGATCGTCTCCACCTCCTCGAGGGAGATGCCGGATCCGACCGCGACGCACGTCAGCGGCGACTCTGCCAGCTGACATGGCATCTGGCACTCGTCGCGCAGGCGCTGCTCAAGTCCTTGCAGGAGAGCGCCGCCGCCGGCGAGGGTGATGCCGCGATCCATGATGTCACCCGCGAGCTCGGGCGGCGTGCGGTCGAGCGTCTCCTTGACCGCGGCGACGATATGGCTGACCGGCTCCTCCAGCGCCCCGCGGACCTCCTCGGAGGTCAGCTCGATCGTTTTCGGCAGGCCGGAGACGAGGTCGCGGCCGCGGATCTCGGTCCGCACCTCTTCCGGCAACGGCGAGGCCGAGCCCGCCTCGAGCTTGACCTCCTCGGCGGTCTGAGCGCCGATCGCAAGTTTGTACTTCGCTTTGCAGTGGGCGACGATCGCGTCGTCGAGCTCGTCGCCGCCGACGCGGATCGACTGCGAGACGACGATCCCGCCGAGGCTGATCACCGCCACCTCGGTGGTGCCGCCGCCGATGTCGACGACCATCGAGCCGGTCGGCTCGCCGACGGGAAGGCCCGCGCCGATCGCCGCCGCCATCGGCTCCTCGATCAGGTAGGCCTTGCGGGCGCCGGCCGAGAGGCACGCCTCCTCGACCGCTCGCTTCTCGACCCCGGTGACGCCGGAGGGGACGCAGACGACCACCCGCGGGTGGGCGAAGCGGCTGGAGTGGACCGAGGTGATGAAGTGCCGCAGCATCTGCTCGGTGACGTCGAAGTCGGCGATGACGCCGTCCTTGAGCGGCCGGATCGCGGTGATCGTGCCCGGCGTGCGTCCCAGCATCCGCTTCGCTTCGACGCCGACGGCGTGGACCTGCCCCGTGACCGAGTCGATCGCCACCACCGAGGGCTCGGAGAGGACGATCCCGCGTCCGCGGACGTAGACGAGCGTGTTTGCGGTTCCCAGGTCGACTGCCATGTCGCGGCCGCCGAACCTGATTACGCGACTCAAGAAGCCCAATGTCGAATCCTCACGCTTTCCAGAGCACGCATGATCGCAAAGCGACCGAGCCGTCCTCGGCGATGGAGCGCAGACGGCACGATTCCTCTCAGGCCGAAGGATCGGCGAGCCGCACCCTCGCGGGCTCGAAATCCCGTTGGTTCAGCGTGGCAAGGGTCAGCTCATAAGTGAGAGCGGTGGCGGCGATCAGGCTGTCTTTGACCGACATCGGCCTCCCCCGACGCCGCAGGTCGGCCAACAGCTCCGCCCAGCGGAGCCCCACGGTCCCGTCCCATGAGAGGCACTCGATACGAGCGACTCCCTGCTCGAACCAGCGCTCGAGCTCGGCGCGCTTTTCACCGCGCGCGAGCAGGAGGATTCCGTAGCGCACCTCCCCCAGGACAACCGGATCGACGACGATCGAGCGCTCGTTGCGGCGCAGCCATTCGACCACCCGAGCGTCAGGATCGGGCTTGGTCGCCTCTGAGAGGACGTTGGCGTCGACCAGATACCTCACAGCGTGTCGGTCGACTCGGAGTCGATCGCGACGAAATAACCCTTCTGCGGGCATGCCAGAAGCCAGTCGACCAGGCCTTCGTTCGGCGACGGCGCCACCCGCCGCAACCGGTACTCGTCAGCATCGAGGCGCTCCACCTCGAATTCCTGCCCGGGAGAGATCCCATCCCTTTGCCGAAGCTCAGCGGGAAGCACGATCTGGCCCTTGGTGGATACCGTAGTTCTCACGGAGGTAAGATACCATCTTACAACTGCTCTGCAAACAGTTCCGGCGCCAGATCCGCCAAGAGGCCGACGGGAAGGCCGACTACGTTGGAGACGCTGCCCTCCAGCCGCTCTACCAGGGTCGAGCCCAGGGTTTGGATCGCGTAACCGCCGGAGCGGCCGCGCCACTCGCCGAAGCGGACGTAGCGCTCCTGTTCAGCCTCGCCGAGGTGCTTGAAGACGACCGTCGTCTTCTCCACCCCGCTCCGCTCCTCCCCGTCGACGACCACCACGAGCCCGCTCATCACCTCGTGCGCCCGCCCGGACATCCGGTCGAGGTATTCACGCGCCTCCCCCTCGTCCGCGGGCTTCCCCAGCACCTCGCCGTCCAAAACCACGTCCGTGTCACAGGCGATGACGATGCGGCGAGAGAGCTCCCCCATCACGGCCCCCGCCTTGCGCTGCGCGTTCTCAACCACAAGCCGCTCCGGATCCCCCTCCGTCAACTCCTCGACCCCAGGAACCACAACCTCGAACTCAAAACCGAGCTTCCGAAGTATCTCCTCCCTCTGAGGCGATCCGGATGCCAGAGTCACGTTCATGAGGGCGGGCTGGGTAGGGCCGGAACGTCTTGTACTTTTTTGCCGACCGCGATCTCGGACGGCCGGAGGCGCCCCTCAAAAAAGTTAAGTGGAGGCCCTGCCCAGCCCGCCCCCACCACTACGCCAACTCTGGGAACCAGATCCCGATCTCGCGCTCGGCCGACTCGTCGGAGTCGGAGCCGTGGACCATGTTGAAGGTCACCTCGAGGGCGAAATCGCCGCGGATCGAGCCGGGGGCGGCCTCGACCGGGTTGGTCGCGCCGATCAGCTGGCGCGCCGCCTTCACGGCTTCGGAGCCCTCTAGCACCATCGCCACCAGGGTGCCGCCGGTGATGAAGGAGACGAGCTCGCCGAAGAAGGGCTTGTCGGTGTGCTCGGCGTAGTGCCGGTTGGCGATCTCCTCGCTCGCGCGCATCGACTTCAGGGCGGCGATCCGCAGCCCCTTGCGCTCGAAGCGGGCGATCACCTCCCCGGTCAGGGCGCGCTCGAAGGCGTCAGGCTTGACGAGGATCAGGGTCCGGCTCACGGCGGGGGCTCCTTTGCTCTTTGGTTGGCTCTGCCCCTTCACTCGCCTCCGGCGCAGCTTTGTTGCGGCGCGGCGCGGCCGCGCGTTTGGGCGGCGCCTGGCGCTCCTCGGGGTCACGACGTTTGCGCCGCGGCCGCTCCTCGCCGCCGCCCCTCAGGGCCGTCTCGCAGTAGGGGCAGAGGCCCCAGCGCGGGTCGACCGGCTTGCCGCAGCTCGGGCAGGGGTCCTTGAGGCGGCGCTGGCAGTTCGGGCAGCGCAGGAAGTTCTTCTCGACCGGGTACTCGCAGTTGGGACAGCTCTGCTCGCGCAGCTGGCGCACCCGCAGCTCGGCGGCTTCGATCTCCAGCTCGCGCTCGTGCGCGTCCTCGAGGAACTCCGGCGGGCGCACGATCGCGTAGACGGCGGTGCCGATGAACGGGAAGAAGGAGGCGACGGTCGCGCAGGCGACCAGGAAGGGGTCGGAGATGCGGCGGCGCGCGTCGAGGTAGGTCCAGACGATCAGCGCCAGCCAGAGGACCACCAGCATCAGCAGGAACAGGGTCGCGACCAAGTTGAGGCCGCTGTTGGTGATGCCGAAGATCGCTAGGGACATGGGTTCAGAGGGCGCCGCGGAGGGAGCGGCAGTCTACTTCGCCGTCGCCGACGGTAACCCTGTTGTTCAGAGGAACAGCCTTCCGAACAGGTAGCCGACGCCGAAGAAGAAGAGGATCACGATCGCGACCACGGCGGCGACCAGCCCCATCATCGAGAGCAGTTCGGAACCGGCGCTGCGCTGGCGATCCATCCGCAAATCCTCGCACAGTCAACGCTTCGCAACCATCCGCGCGGGGGCGATTGCATAGTGGGAGCCGGCGACGAGAACCATCGCTTCGGGCGGTTCGGCGGCGAGCGCGAGCGCGCGGCGGAGGGCAACTTCGAAGTCGGGCTCGGGCCCGGCGGCCAGGCCCGCGGCCTCGCAGGCGGCGGCGAGCTCGACTGCCGGGCGGGAGCGGGCGCCGGGGCGGCCGTGTCCTTCAAGCGCTGCGGGAGGCAGCTCGGTGCAGACGGCGCGGTCCAGCACCGGCGCCAGGGCCGCGACCATCGCCTCGGCGTCCTTGTCGGCGAGGATCGCCAGGCAGGCGACCACCCGCCGACCCTCGGCGAGCGCCGGCAGGGAGCGCGCCAGCGCCGCCGCCCCGGCCGGGTTGTGCGCGGCGTCGACGAAGACCGGCGGCCGCTCGCCGATCTGCTCCAGGCGACCCGGAACCGTGATCGCAGCGGCGACCTCGGCGACGATCCCGCGGTCGAGGCGACCCAGGAAGGCCTCGGCCGCGGCGCAGGCGAGCGCGAAGTTGCGGCGCTGGAACTCGCCGGGAGCGCGTACCTGAATCTCGGGACCGGGGTCGGTTGGCGCCTTGATCAGGGCCCCCCCGTGCCCACGCGCGGTCTCCACCGCCAGCGCCTCGACCTCCGGCGAGACCTCGCCCAGCACCAGGGTCGTCTGGTCGCGCAGGACCGCCAGCTTCTCGGCGGCGATCTCCAGCTCGGTCTCGCCCAGCCACTCGGTGTGGTCGAGGCCGATCGAGGTCAGGACGGTGACCTTGGACGGGAGAACGTTGGTCGCGTCGAGCCGGCCGCCGAGACCCGCCTCGATCGCCGCCGCCTGCACCCGCGCGTTGGCCAGGGCGACGAAGCCGGCGGCGGTCGCCGCCTCGAACTGGGTCACGCTCTCGCCCTCCGCGAGAGTCCGGTTCACCCCCTCCGCCGCCCGCGCCACCTGCTCGACCGCCCTCGCCCAGGCCTCGGGCGCGATCTCCTCGCCGTGAACCAGGGTCCGCTCCGACCAGCGCTCGGCATGCGGCGAGACGCTCGCGCCGGCGCTCAGCCCGTGCGCCTCAAGCAGCGCCGCGGTCATCCGCGTCACCGATGACTTGCCGTTGGTGCCGACGACGTGGATCGAGGCGAACCGGTGCTGGGGCAGGCCGAGCGCGGTCGTCAGCTTGCGCATCCGCTCGAGGCCGAGGCGCATCCCGACCGGCTCGAGCGAGTTCAGGTAAGCGTCGGGCTCGATCAGCTCAGCTCGGCGAGTTCGTTGCGGTAGCGAGCGAGCTTTCCGCGCTCCTCCTCGACCACCTCGGCCGGCGCCTTGGCGACGAAGCCCTCGTTGCCGAGTTTGCGCTCGCCCCGCTCGACCTCGGCGCGCAGCTCCTCGCGCCGCTTCTCCAGCCGCTCGGCCACTGCCTCGGCGTCGAGCGCCTCGGAGTCGAGGACCCGCACCGAGCCGACTGAGGCGACTGGCTCGGCCCCCGCCCCGTCGAACTCGAAGCGCGAGAGCCGGCCGACGAAGCCGGGTGGCTGGACGCCGTCGATCGCCGCCGGCAGCGTCGCCCCGACCGGAACGCCGGCGAGGTCGCGCCAGGCGCGCAGGCGCTGCGTCAGCTCGATGCCGCTCTCGACGTCGGCCTCGGCGCCGTCGTCGAAGAGCGACTCGTCGGGCTCCGGGAAGGCGTGGACCGCCAGGTGCCCCTGCCGGGCAGGGTGGAAGCTCCAGATCTCCTCGGTGACGAACGGCATCGTCGGGTGCAGCAGCGCCAGCACCCGCTCCAGCGCGTAGAGCAGCGTCGCCGAGACGTCCTCCTCACCGTCGTAGAGGCGCGGCTTGACGATCTCCAGGTACCAGTCGCAGAGGTCGCGCCAGAAGAACGAGTAGGCCTCCTGGACGGCGTGGGCGAAGTCGAAGGTCTCGAGCTTCGCGGTCACCGAGGCGACGGTGCGCTGCAGGCGCGAGAGGATCCAGCGGTCCTCGACGCAGGTCGGCCGCGGCGCCGGTTCGACCTCGGCCGCGGTGAGCAGGATCAGCCGGCTCGCGTTCCAGAGCTTGTTGGCGAGGTCGCGCCCCTGCTGCACCTTGGCGTCGGAGAAGCGCACGTCCTGAGTCGAGGACATCGCCAGCAGACCGAAGCGCAGGGCGTCGGCGCCGTGGACGTCGATCTCCTCCAGCGGGTCGATCCCGGTGCCGAGGCTCTTCGACATCCGCCGGCCGTCGCGGGCCTGGATCACCGAGTGGACGTAGACGTCGCGGAAGGGGATCCGGCCGGGGAACTCGAGCCCCATCATCACCATCCGCGCGACCCAGAGGAAGAGGATCTCCCGCGCCGTGGTGAGGAAGCTGGTCGGGTAGAAGGCGCGCAGCTCGGGGGTGTCGTCGGGCCAGCCGAGGGTGGCGAAGGGCCAGAGCGCCGAGCTGAACCAGGTGTCGAGCACGTCCTCCTCCTGGCGCAGCTCGCCGCCGCACTCGCCGCAGCGCTCCGGCGTCTGCTCGGCGACGATCGTTTCCTCGCAGGCGTCGCAGTACCAGACCGGGATCCGGTGCCCCCACCAGAGTTGGCGGGAGACGCACCAGGGGCGGATCTCCCGCATCCAGTCGAGGTAGACGCGCTTCCACTGCGCCGGCGCGATCCGGACCTCGTCGCGCTCGACCGCCTCGATCGCCGGCCGCGCCAGCTCGTCCATGCGGCAGAACCACTGCAGCGAGATCAGCGGCTCGATCCGCTCGCCGGAGCGGTGCGAGAACGGGAACCGAGTGGGTGTAGGGCTCTTCGTCGCGGAGCCGCCCCTCCTCGCGCAGCGCCGCGACCACCGCCTTCTGCGCCTCGGCGGCGGTGAGACCCGGCGAAGCGGCCCGCCTCCTCGGTCATGCGGCCGTCGGGGCCGATCACGCCGATCTCCTCGAGCCCGTGCCGGCGGCCGATCTCGAAGTCGTTGGGGTCGTGGCCGGGGGTGATCTTCAGCGCCCCGGTGCCGAACTCGACGTCGACGTGCTCGTCGGCGATCACCGGGATGCCGGCGGCCGACCAGCGGCAGCACCACGTGCCGGCCGACCAGGTCGGCGTAGCGCTCGTCGCTCGGGGTTCACGGCGACGGCGGTGTCGGCGAGCATCGTCTCCGGCCGCACCGTGGCGACGGTCAGCACCCGGTCGGAGCCCTCGACCGGGTAGTCGATCGAGTAGAGGACGTCCTCGACCTCGCGGTTCTCGACCTCGAGGTCGGAGATCGCCGAGTGCGAGCCCGGGTCCCAGTTGACCATGTAGTTGTCGCGGTAGATGTAGCCCCTGTCGAAGAGCTGCTTGAAGACGCGGTAGACCGCCCTGACGTAGCCCTCGTCGAGGGTGAAGCGCTCGCGCTCGTAGTCGCAGGAGGCGCCGAGCCGCTTGTACTGCTCGACGATCCGCGAGCCGTACTCGGCCTTCCACTCCCAGACCCGCTCGACGAAGGCCTCGCGGCCGAGGTCGTGGCGCGTCTTCCCTTCCTTCTTCAGCTCTTTCTCGACCACCGCCTGGGTCGCGATGCCGGCGTGGTCGGTGCCGAGGATCCAGAGCGCGTTGCGCCCCCGCATCCGGTTCATCCGCACCAGCGCGTCCTGCATCGAGCCGTTCAGCGCGTGCCCCATGTGCAGCGCCCCGGTCACGTTCGGCGGCGGAATCGCAACCGAGAAATTCTCCTCCGCCGTCCCCTCCGCCTCAGGATGGAAGTACCCGCCATCCATCCACTCCCCAAAGATCCGCCCCTCCACCTCCGAAGGGTCGTAGCGGGTCGTCTCCTCCAGCTTCTTCCGTCTGCCCGGCGTCCAAGGAGGCGAGTCTAAATAGCTACGCGTCGCAAGGAGGGTCGGGTGGCCACCTCAAAACACTCCCAAAGCGAGCGCAGCGAGCGGTTTTGAGGGGGTCACCCGACCCTCCTTGCGACGCCTCCTATGCCGATTCCTCGCTCAATCCCTCTTCGGCCGGCGCCGATGTCCTGCTGGACCGCCTCGGTGACCAGGGTCGGGCGCCGGCCCTCGCTGATCGTCTCCTTGGTGACGACGCACTTGGTCACGTCGCGGCGCGAGGGCAGCTCGAACTGGACGTCGAGCAGGGTCTCCTCGAGGATCGAGCGCAGTCCGCGGGCGCCGGTCTCGCGCTCCAGGGCCTTGTCGGCGATCGCCTCGAGGCTGTCCTCGGAGAAGACGAGCTCGATGTCGTCGAACTCGAAGAAGCGCTGGAACTGGCGGGTGAGCGCGTGGCGCGGCTCGGTCAGGATCGTGGCAGAGGTCGTCGCGGCTGAGCTGGTGGATCGCGGTGATCACCGGCAGGCGGCCGATGAACTCCGGGATCAGGCCGTACTCGACCAGATCCTCGGGCAGCACCTGCTCGAACCATTCGCCGGCGTCCTTCTGTACCCGGGAAGAGATTTCGGCGCCGAAGCCGATGCCGCGGTCGCCGACCCGCCGCTCGATCACCTTGTCGAGCTCGGCGAAGGAGCCGCCGCAGATGAAGAGGACGTTGGTGGTGTCGATCGTCAGGAACTCCTGGTGGGGGTGCTTGCGCCCGCCCTGCGGCGGCACCGAGGCGGTGGTCCCCTCGAGGATCTTCAGCAGCGCCTGCTGGACGCCTTCGCCGGAGACGTCGCGGGTGATCGACGGGTTATCGGCTTTGCGCGCGATCTTGTCGATCTCGTCGATGTAGATGATTCCCGTTTCGGCCTTCTTGACGTCGAAGTCGGCGGCCTGGATCAGCTTCAGGAGAATGTTCTCGACGTCCTCGCCGACGTAGCCGGCCTCGGTCAGCGCGGTCGCGTCGGCGATCGCGAAGGGGACGTTGAGGATCCGCGCCAGCGTCTGCGCCAGCAGCGTCTTGCCGCAGCCGGTCGGGCCCAGCATCATGATGTTCGACTTCTGCAGCTCGACGTCGACCTCGTCGGACTGGGCGATCTGGACCCGCTTGTAGTGGTTGTAGACGGCGACCGAGAGCGCCCGCTTGGCGGCGTCCTGGCCGACCACGTACTCCTGCAGGACGTCGTGGATTTCCCGCGGTTTCGGCAGGTTCTCGAGCTCGAAGACCGGCGGCGCCGTCAGCTCCTCGTCGATGATCTCGTTGCAGAGGTCGATGCACTCGTCGCAGATGTAGACGCCGGGGCCGGCGATCAGCTTCTTGACCTGGCGCTGCGACTTGCCGCAGAAGCTGCAGAGAAGCTGCTCGTTCGAGTCTGAAGGACGTGCCAGCGGAATCCCCTCCTAGCGGGATGATCTCTTGCCTCCGGCGGGATCCCAAAGCTTAGACGGGGGCCTGCACCGGTTCGTGAGGGTCGTTTACGGCATCGGCCCGGCGGTCCCTTCCCGTGAGCGCAGGCTTGCGTGGCGCTACCGTGGAGGCGTGGCCGCCGAGGTCGAGATCGCGCCGATCGCCGCCGAGGAATTCGAGGAGCTGCTGCCGCTGATCGGCGCCTACCAGCGCTTCTACGAGGTCGAGGAGATCGACGAGGAGCGCAACCGCAGCTTCTTCCATCGCTTCCTCGCTCCCAGCGAGGATGGTCTCTTGCTGGGGGCGCGCCGGCAGGGGCGCCTGGTCGGCTACGCCTGCCTCTACTGGCATTTCAGCTCCCTCGAGGCCTGCGAGAGCGTGCTGATGAACGACCTCTTCGTCGCCGAGGAGGCGCGCGGCGAGGGCGTCGGCCGGGCGCTGATCGAGGCGACCGCCGAGATCGCCCGCGAGCGGGGCGCCCCCTACGTCGAGTGGGCGACCGAGCCCGACAACCGCACCGCCCAGCGCCTCTACGACTCGACCGGCGCCGAGCGCGAGGAGTGGGTCAGCTACGAGCTGCGGGTCTGAGGCCGACAGTCAGACCGAGCGGAGGTCAGGCGGCGGGGGCGGCCGACGGTCGAGCCGGTCCATCACCTGGAACATTGCCTCGATCAACGCCCGCCGCTCGTCGCGCCCTTCTTTTAGATCGGCGAGGATGGCTTTGACCTCGAGGGCGCGTTCCTCCCGCGCTTCCCGCATCGTCACCTGTTCCTTTTTCCACCGTGCATCCGCCTCGGCCCATCGCTCCTGCAGCATTGCGGTCAGCTCTTCCTGCTTTGCGGTGGCCGCCTCCTGCTTCTTCCTCGCCTCCTCAACGCCCGCTCGCGCGATTTCGGTGCGCGCAGCGCACTCGGCTAGGACCGCAGACAGTTCCTTCCCGGTCATGGAGGGGATTGTGCCAGGCAAAAGCGCGCGTGTGGCGCGCAGAATGTAGAAATTTGCCGACCGGGTAGCGTCAAATGCGTGACTTTCGCTTTCGAGCCGATCGGCCGGGACGATCCCGAGGTGCGGCGGCTGTACGCGGAGTTCATCCGCGAGGCGGACGGGCCGCTGGTCTACGACCGTGAGGGGGCCGGCGTCGACCTCGACGAGGAGATCGCGAAGGGGCCGCCGGAGGACCTGGTGCCGCCGAACGGGGTCCTGCTGCTGGCGCTGGTGGACGGCGAGCCGGCGGGGCTCGGCGGCGTCCGCCATCTCGAGACCGAGATCGCCGAGGTGAAGAGCATGTACGTGGCGCCCGCCTTCCGCGGCAGCGGCCTCGGCCGGCAGATCCTCGCCCGCCTCGACGAGATCGCCCTCGAACGCGGCTGCCGGGCCGTCCGCCTCGACACCTCCGATTACCTCACCCCCGCCGTCGGCCTCTACCGCGCCGCCGGCTACCGCGAGGTCCCCGCCTACAACGAGAACCCGAAAGCCGACCTCTGGTTCGAACGGGCGCTGCGGCAGGACGACTAGCTGTAGCGGTCCCAGCGGCGCAGCGACGGTTCCGGGTTGATCGCGACGCCGTGGACGTGGATCTCGAGGTGGAGGTGGCAGCCGAGGCCGCGGGCGTTGCCGGTTTCTCCCACCGAACCCACCCGCTCGCCCTCCCAGACCCGCTCGCCCCTGTGGACGCGCGCCGGGCGGATCATGTGCGCGTAGAAGTAGCTGCGCTGCTCGTCTTCGCCGTGGAGCAGGAGGTAGTTGCCGTAGAGGACCGGGTCGTAGCCCTGCCGCAGGACCCGGCCGTTGCGCACCGCGACCAGCGGCGTCCAGCAGGCGGCGGTGATGTCGAAGCCTTCGTGGATGCGCCCGCCGGTCCGCGGGGCGTGGTAGGTCCCGACCGCCCCGCGGGTCCCGTGCGACCCCTGGACCGGGAAGACGTGGCCGTAGTAGGGGACGCCACCGTCGCGGCTGGCGATCTCGCCTGAGGCGGACGCCGCGACAAGCGTCAGCAGCGTCAGGGCTAGAGCGGCGGCGCGCCTCAGTGGTGCTCGATCACGCGGTCGACGATGCTGTACTCCTTCGCCTCCTCCGCGCTCATGAAGTAGTCCCGCTCGGTGTCTTTGGTGACCTTGTCGAACGGCTGACCGGTGTGGCGGGCGATGATCTCGTCGAGGCGGCGGCGCACGTCGATGATCTCTTTGGCGTGGATCTCGATGTCGGTCGCCTGGCCCTGGAATCCGGCGGAGACCTGGTGGATCAGGATCTTCGAGTTCGGCAGCGCCATCCGTTTGCCCTGGGTGCCGCCGCAGAGCAGCAGCGCCCCCATGCTCATCGCGACGCCGACGCAGATCGTCTGCACGTCGGGTTTGATGAACTGCATCGTGTCGTAGATCGCCAGCCCGGCGTACACCGAGCCGCCCGGCGAGTTGATGTAGAGGCTGACGTCCTTGTCCGGATCCTCGGACTCGAGGTGCAGCAGCTGGGCGACGATCAGGTTGGCGATGTCGTCGGTGACCGGGGTGCCGAGGAAGACGATCCGCTCGCCGAGCAGGCGCGAGTAGATGTCGAAGGCGCGCTCGCCGCGCGAGGTCTGCTCGACCACCATCGGGACCAGAGGGCTCATCGATCGCACTTTATAGAGACGGGCCGATGGCCCTACTCGCTGCCCGGGGTCCAGAGCTCGCCGGCTTCGGCGCCTCTCTCGCCCTCCGGGGCCAGCAGCTTCTCGCGCGCCTCGGCTTTCTCCTGGCGCGCGTCGGCCTCCTCCTTGGGGATCGGCTTGGCCGCCTCGGCGACCAGGTCGATCGCCTTGCGGGCGCGGATGTCCTCGCGGACCATCGCGTCGCGGCCGCTCTTGCGCAGACGCTCCAGCAGCTTCTCCGGCGTAGTCCGTTCGTGCTCGGCGCTGTGGTCGAGCGCCTCGACCATCTCCTCGTCGGAGACCTCGATCCCCTCCGCCTCGGCGATCGCCGTCACCACCGCCTCCCGCCGCAGCTCCTTCTCGGCGTCGGGCTTCGTTTCCTCGATCAGCTCCTCGCGGCTTTTGCCCTGCATCTGCAGGAACGCGGCGGGGTCCATGCCGCGGCCGGCCAGCTGCCGTTCCATCCGCTCCCAGCGTTCGGTCGCCCGCGCCGTCGCCAGCTCGTCGGGAACCGCGACGCTCGCCTCCTCGACGGCGGCGTCGATCGCGGCGATCCGGAAGTCTTCCTCGGCCCGGCTGCCGAGCGCCTCGCCGACTTTCTCGCGGATGTCGGCGCGCAGCTCCTCCAGGGTGTCGAACTCGGAGGCGTCGGAGGCGAATTCGTCGTCGAGGTCGGGCAGGATCTTCTCCCGCACCTCCTTCACCTTGACCTTGAAGACCGCGTCTTCGCCGGCCAGGTTCTCGGCCTGGTAGTCGGCCGGGAAGGTGACCCTCACCTCGCGCTCCTCGCCTGCCCCCGCCCCGACCAGCTGCTCCTCGAAGCCCTCGATCAGCTGCCCGGACCCGAGCGCCAGCAGATAGTCCTCGGCCGCCCCGCCCTGGAAGGCGGAGCCGTCGACGAAGCCCTCGAAGTCGATCAGCACCGAGTCGCCCTCGGCGGCGGCGCGCTCGACCTGTTCCAGCCGCGCGAAACCCTCGCGGATCCGCTCGACCTCGGTGTCGACGATTTCGTCGGGGACCTCTTTCTCGTCCTTGCCGACCTCGAGCCCTTTGTAGGTGCCGAGCTGCGCCGCCGGGCGGACCCCGACGGTGAACTTGAACCGCAGCGGCTGGCCCTCCTCCTCGGGTGCGGAGACGATCTCGATGTCCGGGTCGCCGATCGCCGCGACCCGGGAATCGAAGAGGGCGAGTTCGTACCACTCCGGCAGCCCCTCGCGGATCGCCTCCTGCAGGACGGTGCCGAAGCCGAGCCGCTGGATCGCCAGCGAGGCCGGCGCCTTGCCGGCGCGAAAGCCCGGCATCCGCATCTCCTTCGCCAGGGCCCGGGCGGCGCGGGAGGTCGCCTTCTCCACCTCGGAGGCGGGAACCTCGACCTCGACCTCGGCGCGCGACTCGGGAAGCTCTTTGACGGTGGTCTTCATGGCAGGCGACCCTAGACGAATCGCTTCGGCTCCCTCGTTCCGCTGTTCCTTTGCCCGGCTATGCCGGGCAAAGGAACAGCGCTAGGCGCGGCGGCGGGTCAGCATCGTCCGCAGGGCGACCGAGAAGTCGACTGCGAAGGCGAGGCCGCGGCCGAGGGGGCCGGTGACCAGCCAGGCGCGGGTCCTATCCAGCGGCGACATGGGGCTCCGGGGCCCTCTCCGGCGCGCTCGCGAGGATCTGCCGCTCGAGCCGCTCGCCCTGGCCGGCCGCCACCGCGCGCCGCGCCCGCGCCTCGTCGAGCTCGACGCCGCGCTCGTAGGCGAGGTCGAGGAGGCGCTGCTTCTCGATCCCCTCGCTTGCCGCCTGGAAGAAGAACCAGGCCAGCAGGCCGAGGCCGAGGAAGGTGCCCTCGACCATCATGATCACCCCGGCCACGCTCTGGTCGGTCACCGGGCTGAGGCGCCATTCGCGCTCGCCCGGCCGGTAGATCGTGTAGAGCACGGTCCCCGACCACATCAGGACGTTGCCGAGGATCACCCCGGCGAAGCGGACGGCGACGACGTAGACGACCTTCCACGAAGCCGTGAACCACTGCGGCTTCGGCAGCGGACCGAAGACCGGCATCCACATCAGGCAGCCGAAGAAGACGAAGGTGGCGTGCTCGAGGGCGTGCATCGGAGCCCCCCCGTAGGCGGCGTCGTAGAGGGCCGGGATGTGCCAGAAGTAGAAGTTGACGATCCAGAGCGGGAAGGCGACGAGCGGGTGGGCGAGGAAGCGCAGCCGGTCGAAGAAGCGGATCGCCAGCACCGGCTGCAGGAGCGGGCCGGTCAGGCCGAGGACCAGCAGCAGGGTGGCGACGTCGCCGAGCAGCAGGTGCTCGACCATGTGGGCGATCACCAGCTCCTCGGCCGTATCGCTGAGCGGCGTCACCAGCGTCGCCGCAATCGTCAGCAACCCCGCGGCGAAGCAGGCCTGGCGCCAGATCGGCACCGGCTTGCCGCGCTCGGCCAGGGCCGTCGCCCGCTTCGCGTAGAGCACCGCCACGATCACCAGCGGCGCCAGCTCGATCGGGGCGAAGACGCCGCTCAGATGCGCGATCGGCAGGTTCATCGATTTCAGCGTAGCCCGCTGCTAGCTTGGCAGCGCCCGTGAGCTCCCTCGACGACCAGTTTCCCCCAATCGGGAGCTACGGCTTCCTCTCCGACTGCCACACCGCCGCGCTGGTCTCCTTCAGCGGCAGCGTCGAGTGGCTCTGCTGCCCGCGCTTCGACTCGCCCAGCGCCTTCGCAGCGCTGCTCGACCGCGGCGCCGGGCACATGTGGCTGCGACCGAAGGGCGTCGGCGTCCCGATCAGCCGCCGCTACTCGCCCGGGACCCTGGTGATCGAGACGACCTGGGTCACCGACAGCGGCTGGGTCGTCGTCAAGGACGCCCTGACGATCGCCGACTGGGTGCCGCCCCGTGGGGAGGGCGGCCCGGACCGGCGCGGCCGGCCCGACACCGAACACGAGTCCGACCGCTCGCTGCTGCGGACGATCACCTGCATCGACGGCGAGGTCGAGATCGAGATGGAGTGCGTGCCCCGATTCGGCTACGGCGCCGCCGGCGCCCGCTGGAGCGGCGGCGAGCTCGGCGAAGCGATGGCGAGCGCCGCTGACGGCACCGAGCTGCTGCTGACCAGCGACATGGAGCTGGAGCTCGATGGCGGCACCGCCCGCGGCCGCGTCACGCTGCACGAAGACCAGGCGGCCTTCTGCGCCCTGACCTGGAGCGACGGCGGGCTCGGCGGCCCCCGCAGCGCCCCCGAGGCGCTCGAGCGGATCGACTCGACCGAAGAGTTCTGGCGCGAATGGCTGCGCGACGGCAAGTTCCCCGACCATCCCTGGCGCATCCACCTGCAGCGCTCGGCCCTCGTCCTCAAGGGCCTCACCTACACGCCGACCGGGGCGATCGTCGCCGCCCCCACCACCTCGCTGCCCGAGACGCCGGGCGGCGAGCGCAACTGGGACTACCGCTTCAGCTGGATCCGCGACTCGACCTTCAGCCTCTGGGCCCTGCACACCCTCGGCTTCGACCGCGAGGCGCGCGACTTCATGCGCTTCATCGTCGACGTCTGCAAGGACCGTCCGGACCTGCAGATCATGTACGGGATCGACCACGAGCGCGAGCTCGAAGAGAGGACGCTCGACCACCTCTCTGGCTACGGCGGCGCCAGGCCGGTGCGGGTCGGCAACGGCGCCTACGACCAGCGCCAGAACGACGTCTGGGGCTCGCTGCTCGACTCCATCTACGTCCACGAAAAGGCGCTGCGCGGCGGCGGCAGCCAGGACAACCGGCAGCTGATCCGCTACCAGGTGGAAGCGGCGATCGCGGCCTGGCCCCATCCCGACCAGGGGATCTGGGAGTCGCGCGGGGAGCCGCGCCACTACGTCTCCTCGAAGCTGATGATCTGGGTCGCCGTCGACCGCGGCGCCCGGCTCGCCCGCAGCAACGGCTTCGACGAGTTTGCCGACGCCTGGGAGGCGAAGGCGGCGGAGATCAAGGCCGAGATCCTCGAACGCGGGGTGCGCGACGGGGTCTTCCGCCAGCACTACGAGACCGACGCCCTCGACGCCTCGCTGCTGCTGATCCCGCTCTTCCGCTTCCTGCCGCCAGACGACCCGCGGGTGCGCGACACCGTCAACGCGATCGCCGCCGAGCTGACCGAACACGGCCTCGTCTGCCGCTACAAGGTCGACGAGACCGACGACGGGCTCCAGGGCAAGGAGGGCACCTTCCTGATCTGCTCCTTCTGGCTGGTCTCGGCGCTCTCGGAGATCGGCGAGCGGCGGCGGGCGCGCCAGCTCTGCGAGCGCCTGCTGGAGGCGGCGGGCTGGCTCGACCTCTATGCCGAGGAGCTGGAGGCGGAGTCGGGACGGCACCTCGGCAACTTCCCGCAGGCCTTCACCCACCTGGCGCTGATCAACGCTGTCTCCCACGTGATCGCCGACGAGCAGCGCGCCGACGGCGGCTACACCGCGGTCTTCACCGAGATGGGCGGCGTCCGCGAGGACGCATAGACGGCCGCGGGCCGCAAGATCCCTCGCAGACGAAAGCCCTCACAGACAAGACGTCTAGGCCGCTCCCTATAGTCGCCGGAGCGATGGAGCCTCTCGACCGACCCGGAGACGATGACCTGCTGGTCGCCTTCCGTCATCCGCTGCGGAGACGCATTCTGCGGCGGACGGCGGACGGGAAGAAAGAAGCCCGCGTGAGCATGCCGCGGTGCTGCGCACCCCTCTCAGCAAGGTCGGCTACCGCGTCCGGTCCCCGGTCGAGAAAGGCGCTGTCGCCAAGCCGGATGCAACGAGTTGAAGCATGGAGGGGCGTGACGATGAGAAACGAGAGCAGGACCACCTGGGTGGAAGACGAGACGATGGAGTCGGCGGTGCTGCGGCAGCTGCTCGACCTGCACCCGACGCGGCTGACGCTGGAGGAGCTGGCCCGCGAATTCGGCGGCGACGGCGGCAGCTTCGCCGAGCGCGACGCGGTCGAACGAGCGGTGCGGCAGCTGGCCGGTGCCGGCCTCGTGCACCGGGACGAGGAGTTCGTCGCCCCCAGCCGGGCGGCGCTGCGGTTCAGCGAGCTGGCGGACGAGTGAGAAACAGGTTGGGGGCGGCGATCGCGGGGATAACCAGCGAGAGCTTCTAGGGCTTCCCGCCCAGGCTCTCGGGCCGCGACCGCCGCCCTCGGATCGATCAGGACCCCTTGCTGATCGACGCGGGCAGTGCGCTGTCAAGCGTTCCCATCTGCACGAACTCCACCTCCCTTTCCTCTCCCTTGATTCCCCCGCCGCCAGTCCCGCGCGGCGCGCTCTAAACGAATTGAGCAATTTATACTTTAAATGATTCCAGCAATCAAGGGCGGGCCAGCAAAACTCGTCAATATTCGGAAAACGCGGGAGCGTTGTGAAATTCCTGATTGCCGAGCTGTAAAGTCTTGTTATCGGCCAACAGCCCTGGAAACGATCCGAAGGACAAAGGCCTTGCCGAAAACGAAAAACAAAAGAGAGGGCGTCGAACAGATCGTCGCCAAAGCATTCGCGCATCCCCTGCGAGTGCAGATCCTGATCATTCTGAACGAGAAGGTCGCCAGCCCGAACCTGCTGGCCCAGCAGCTCGACCGGAGCCTGAACCTCGTGGCCTACCACGTCCGCGTGCTGGAGAAATACGACTGCATCGAGCTGGTTGACACCAAGCAGCGCCGCGGCGCCACCGAGCACTTCTACCGCGCCACCCGTCGCCAGTTCCTCACCGACAGCGAATGGTCGCGACTACCGCAAAGCCTCCGACCCGGGCTGTCCGGCGCGATGCTGAAGTCGGCCTTCGACGATGTCGAGGAGGCGCTCGACGCGGGCACCTTCGACGAGATCGACGATCGCCACCTGAGCCGGACGCCGATGGTCGTCGACAAGAAGGGCTGGGAGGACGCCGGCGGCGTTCTCTCAGGAGCGCTCGACCGCCTGCTGGAGATTCAGGCCGAAGCAAGCGAGCGCCTGGCCGGCAGCGCTGAGGAGGGCATGCTCTCCAAAGTCGTGATGCTCCACTTCAAGTCCCCCGGTTCGGCCGACGAGGCCGCCGCGGAGTCGGAGGCAAAGGCCTCTTAGGCAGTTCTGCGTCGACCGGCGCCGCCGTCCCCCTGGCGGCGCCGGCGGCAAGGCCCCGCGGCGGGGGCGCCCGGGCGGAGGGGATTGGTTCTTCCCGCATCCGGGAAAGGAATGGGTGTCGTGATCGTTCCTGACCCGGGAGACCGAGTGGCGGTGCCGCTATGGTTGCCCCGACGGCGCATTTGCCGTCGCGCTGCACAGCTTCGGACTGACGCTCTCAGGGCAGCGACGTTGGTTAAGTATCGCCGCCTAATTCCGATCCGAATGGTGCTGTGAAGAGCGAAGATCCGGGCAAAGACCAGTCGACTCCAGGGCCAGGTGAGGGGCTCGCCAGCGAGCGCGCGCTCTGGGCTCGATTCGTCAAGGACCGCGACCCGGCGATCCGCGAGGAGCTCGTCCGCCGCTACCTCCCCTTCGCGAAGAGCCTGGCACTGCGCTACCGCGGCGCCAGCGAGTCCTTCGACGATCTGCTCCAGGTCGCGAGCCTCGGCCTGGTCAATGCGATCGACCGCTTCGATCCCGACCGCGGCGCCCCGTTCACCGCCTTCGCCTCGCCGACGATTCTCGGCGAGCTGAAGCGCCACTTCCGCGACCGCGTCTGGACGGTGCGGGTGCCGCGGGGCCTGCACGACCGCATGGCCGAAGTCGAGAAGGCGATCTCCGAGCTGACCGTGCAGCTGCAGCGCTCGCCCTCGGTGCCGGAGATCGCCGAGCGACTCGAGGTCGACCCCACCGACGTGCTCGAGGTGCTCGAGGCAAATCACAACCGGCGCCCGCTCTCGCTCGACCGCCCGGTCGGCGGCGAGGACTCCGAAGAATCGCCCGCCTCCGAGTGGGTCGGCGACGAGGACGCGGGCTTCGAGCTGGTCGAGGACAAGCTCGCCCTCGAGGGAGCCCTCCCCCACCTCGACGAGCGCGAGCGGCTGGTCCTGCAGCTGCGCTTCGTCGAGGACCTGACGCAGTCGCAGATCGCCGAGCGGATCGGCCACTCGCAGATGCACGTCAGCCGCATCCTCCGCCGCACCCTGGAGCGGATCCGCGCCGAGGTGGCCGAGCAGAGCGCCGCCGCCGGCGGCGAGTCCGACGAGTTCTTCGAGAGCGAGGAGATCGCGACGACGAGGTACTCGCCTTCGTCGCCCTCCTCGACCCGCAGCTCGTCGGTCAGCTTCTCCAGCGAGCCGCCGACCTCGGGCAGCTCGAAGCTCGCGCGCAGGCGCTCGGCGCCCCCGTGGGTCATCGGCCCGACCTTGAGCTCGATCCCCTCCGGCAGCTCGGCGATGCTGAGCGAGACGTGCCCGTCGGTGAAGCCCTGGGGGGCACGGGCGGAGATCGCGTCGCTGAGCAGCATCGTGTCGGAGAGGCGGTCGACGCTGATGTCCTGCCGGGCCGCCAGGGCGGAGAGGGCGCGACTGAGGACCGGGCCGACGATCTCCGGCGGCCCGACCCGGATTCGCGTCTCTTCGTCGGCCGCGACGGCGAAGGTCGAGCCGGCCTTGGCGCCGTTCTCGCGCACCGCCAGCGGCACGTGCATGCGGATCTCGGTGCCCTTGTCGGCGCCCCCCTTGATCTCGAAGCTGCTGGACAGCGCGGCGATCAGCGTCAAACCGATCCGCAGGCTCTGCCGCTCCTCGATGTCGGGACGCGGCCGGATGCCGCTGCCGTGGTCGCGGATCGAGACCGTGAGCCCGTCGCCGTCGCTTTCGGCCTCGACCTCGAGCGGGCCGGGCTCAAATCCCGCATAGGCGTGGACGACGACGTTCATGCAGGCCTCGGTGACGACCGTCTTCAGGTCCGCCAGGGAGGCTTCGTCCATGCCGAGGCGTTCGGCCAGGCCGGCGAGGGCGTGACGGACCACGGCGACGTTCTCGGCCCGTGCCGGGAGGGACATCTGAAGCCCCGAGCGATCATTGGTAGAGGTATTCAAAGTCGCAGCCTGCCCCCCAGAACCTCGAGGCTCGTTATCGGAGTCGCGAGCATAACCTGCTGCCTCGCATCAAGAGGTGCTTACCCCTGCTACCCGGGGGCAAACCAGTTCGGCGGCGCCTGCTTCGCCTACGGTAGGATCGGCGGCGTGACGCCCGTTCCCTTTGAAGTGGAGATCGGCGATCTCGAGCGAGGTGCGAGGACGATCTCCGTCCGCGGAGAGCTCGACCTCAGCACCGCCCCGGAACTCGAGGGGCCGCTCAACGAGGCGCTCGAGAACGACCGGGGATCGCTCCTGGTCGACCTCAGCGGCTGCGAGTTCATCGACTCCACCGGGATCGCGCTGATCGTCCGCGCCTGGCAGCGCCTCGACGCCGGCGGCAACGGCCGCTCGCTCGCCATCTGCAGCCAGAACGACCAGGTGCGCCGGGTGCTCGAGATCACCGGCCTCGAGCTCTCGATTCCCGTCCACACAAGCCGCGACGAGGCCCTCGCGGCGATCGCCTCCTGAGCCGCCCCCCGCTTCCTGAATAGGAGGCGAAGCGGCTGGGTAGCCGGTCGGAGATGCCTTCGCAGCCTCGCCGTCGCCGCCTGCCCAAAGAGCTGTTCGAGACCCGCAGCCACGCCTGGCACTCGCTCGGGCTCGGCGACGAGCTGACGCCGCGCTTTTCCAAGCGCCAGCTCGGCGGCCTGCTGCTGGCCCTGGTCCTGCTCGCCGGCACCCTCGTCGTCTACTACCACCGCCGCGATATCGCCCCCGGGTACGGCCAGTGGGTGCGGGGCGGGACGGTCGTCGTCCTCATCGTCGTCGGCTCCTTTGCCACCCACTGGCTCTCCAGCGGGCTCGCGCCGCGGCTCTACCGCCGGCTCGACCCGGCGACCGCCGGCACCGCCGGCTTCGTGATCCGCCTGCTGACGATGGCGGCGGTGGTGATCCTGGCGCTGCGGATCGCCGGGGTGAAGCCCGGGACGCTGGCGGTCGGCGGCGCCTTCACCGCGGTCCTGATCGGCCTCGCCGCGCAGCAGTCGCTGGGCGGGATCTTCGCCGGCATCGTCCTCCAGAGCACCCGGCCCTTCCGGGTCGGCGAACGGGTGCGGCTGGTCGGCGGCGCCCTCGCCGGGTCGCTGGAGGGAACCGTCTCCTCGCTCGGCCTCTTTTACACGACGCTGAGCCAGGGGGCCGACCGGCTGATGGTCCCCAACAGCGTCCTGCTCAGCCTCGTCGTGGTGCCGTTGCGGGAACCGGACAGAGTCGACGTGCGGGTCCGCTTCCCGGCCGAGGCGAGCCCGAAGCAGGTCGAGGAACGCCTACTGCGGACGATCGGCGTCCCGACCCGGACCAGGCCCGGCGTCGCGCTCGAGGAAGTGGACGCCGACGGCGTCGTCCTCCGCGTCACCGCGACCCCGCTGCGAGCCGAGGACGGCTCCCGGCTCGCCGACGAGGTGCTGGAGGCGCTGCGACAGGCCGAACCGGCCGAGGCGCCCTCGCACTGAGCTTCCGCTGTTCCTTTGCTCGCAATAGCGAGGCAAAGGAACAGCGGAGCGGGCGGAGTCAGTCGAAGACGACGATCGCGGCGTTGATCAGGACGGCGAGCGGCGTGCCGACCAGCGAGAGGGTGCGGAAGAACCTGGCGAAGCCGCCGCGGTAGCGGACGGTCTCGAAGAGGGTGAGGCCGACGACGTGGGCGAGGTTGACCAGGGCGGCGCCGATCGCGACCAGGATCGCCACCGCGACCCAGCCGGTGTCCGTTTCGCTGCCCCCGGCGGCGACCGCGGCGAGGACGCCGGCGGCGATCGTGCCGGTGATCCCGGCGGCGATCCCGGCGACGTCCATGCGGGTCATCCCCGGGACGTAGGCGCCGCCGCTGAATTCGTGGCCGGCGGCGGGATTGACGGTGCCGACGCCGGTCTCCTCGACCTCGACGACGTGGTCGGGCTGCCCGTCAGCGCTCTCCAGGACGACCAGCCGCAGCGGCGGCTCGATCGATTCCTGGGCGCGCTCGTAGAGCCCGTTCTCGAACCACTTCGACTGCGCCTCGCTGTGCTCGAAGATCAGCACCTCGTCGGCCGGGGCCGCCAGCAGCGCGTCCTGCGCCGCCTGCACCGGGTCCGGGTCGCCGACCTCGCCGCTGACCGCGAGGCTGCCGCCGCGCAGGTGGCGCAGCACCCGCTCCAGCCGCTCTTCGGCCTGCTCGCGGGGATGGTCGATGTCGCCGAGCGTGTGCTCCAGCGGGTTCGCCTCGACCGCGGGGACGACCACGCGCACCTCCACCTCGCCGTCGGCGCCGGTCAGCAGCTGCTCGATCGGCTCCGTCCCGTGGAGCTCGTCGGTGACGACTGCGATCACTCGGCGGGGCATGGCGGCCTCCTACTCGTCTTCGTGGATCTCCTGATCCGGTTCGCCGTAGGTGCTGTCGCTCGGCTCCTCCGGCTGCCCGGCGAGCCGTCCCGGGAAGCGATGCTGGTCGCCGTGGGAGGCGATGTCCTCGAGGTCGGCCTCGGCCAGCTCGAAGCCCTCCGCCTCTCCCTCGCCGCCCTCGACCAGCGGCTGCTCGGCGGGGTCGTCGGTGTCCCTCGGGACGTCGCCGCCGATGTGGGACGCTTCCGCCGCGGCGGCCTCGGCCTCTTCCTCGGCGATCGGGTCGCTCTCTTCCTCGGGTCGCATCTCGGCACTCATGATGGCCGACGCTCGCCCCAGATGCCAGTCGGGGTGTCGTCCTCGTTGTGGGGCTGGCGGCCCGGCTGCTCCGGCGGCGCCAGTTTCTCGTCGGCGCGCGGCCTCATCGCCACGTAGGCGAGGAAGCCGACGAAGCCGACCGCGAAGAGGATCAGGGCGAAGACCCCCGACCAGGCGACGGCGATCAGGCCGATGAGGATGAGGATCAAGATCGGTATCCAGTACATGCCCGGCGGTTACCCCGCCACGCGGGCGCGAAACGCCCCGTCTCCGTTTTCCCCGCTCGCGCCGGCGGGTACCTGCAGGGTCGAACGGCAAGCGATCCGAAGGAGCGACGATGGGCACCCAAGAGACCGGCAACGTCACCGGCACCAAGGACAAGGACTACAACGTCATCTGGTTCGTCGAGCAGTGCCTCAGCAACGTGCTGCGACTCGAGACCTACGTCGAAGACGCCGAGCGCGAGGGCGACTCCGACCTCGCGGACTTCTTCCGCCGCGCGCAGGAGACCAGCCGCAAGGGCGCCGAACAGGGCAAGGAGATGCTGCGCTCGCGCCTCGGCTAGCGGCGGCGCTTTCGCCTCTCCGAGCTTTGGGGGGCTCTGTCCCCCACGATCTCGGAGAGGCGCCGCGAGCTATCGCGGCTCGACTCCGGTCGAGAGCCCGCGGCGCAGGGCGAGCGCGTTCGGTGGCGCGAATTCCTCCCAGTCGTTGTTGAAGTAGGCGAAGACCTCGCGTCGCGAGCGCCAGGCGGCGAGGCGCCGCCGCCAATGCTCGATCTCGGTCGCCGAGTAGTTGCCGTTGCGGCCGCGGGCGCCGTGGTGGAATCGGACGTAGGCGATCTCGCCCGCCGGCCTTGCCTCGGGCAGCGGGCGGCGGCCGTCGTGGGGGATCACCAGCGAGGCGCCGTGCTGCTCGAGGAGGCGCCTCACAGCAGGGCAGAACCAGCTCTCGTGGCGGAACTCGAAGCAGTGGCGAGCCGGCGGCAGCAGCCCCAGGGCGGCGGCGAGCGCGGCGTCGTCGCGGTGGAAGTTGGCCGGCAGCTGCCACAGCACCGGACCCAGCTTGCCGCTCTCGCGCAGCGGCTCGAGCGGCTCCCAGAAGCGCGCTATCCCCTGCTCGATCCCGCGCAGCCTTTTCATGTGGGTGAGGTAGCGGCTGCCCTTGACCGCGAAGAGGAAGCCCGGCGGGGTGCGTTCCACCCAGCCTTCGACAGCCCTGCGCTTGACCAGCCGGTAGAAGGTGTTGTTGACCTCGACGGTGTCGAAGACCTCGGCGTAGCGCTCGAGCCGGCGCGAGGACGGCACGTCCTTGTAGATCCCGCGCCGCCAGGAGTCGTAGACCCAGCCCGAGCAACCGATCCGCACGTCCTTCATCGTCACCCGTTTACCCGGCTCGGCGGTGGGGGTAGCGGTCGGCATGCCCCTGAACGCGATCCTCGACGTCGACGGCACCCTCGTCGACACCAACTACCACCACGCGATCGCCTGGCACCGGGCCCTGCACGCGCACGGGCATCCGGTGCAGATGTGGAAGGTCCACCGCCACATCGGCATGGGCGGCGATCAGATCCTCGACGCCCTGATCGGCGAGGAGGCCGCGGCTGCCGACGGCGAGGCGATCCGCGAGGCCGAGGCGAAGGCCTACGGCGAGTTGATCGGCGAAGTCGAGCCGATGGAGGGAGCGCGCGAGCTGATCGCGAAGCTGCGCGAGGAGGGCAACACCGTGATCCTCGCCAGCTCGGCCAAGCAGGAGGAGGTAGACCGCTACCTCGACCTGCTCGACGCCCGCGAGCTGGTCGACGAGTGGACCACCTCCGCCGACGTCGAGGCGACCAAGCCCGAGCCCGACCTCGTCCACGCCGCCCTGGAAAAGGCCGGCAACGACAATCCCTCGCTGATGGTCGGCGACTCGGTCTGGGACGTCGAGGCAGCCAAGCGGGCGGGCCTCCTCACCCTCGCCGTCCTCACCGGCGGCTTTTCGGAGGCCGAGCTGCGCGAGGCCGGGGCCTCGCAGGTCGTCGAAGCGATCGGAGAGCTGCGGATCGATCGTCAGTCGCTGGGCGAGCTGGCGAGATAGACCGCCGCGAGGCCCGGGCTGCTCGGCGAGCTCGGCGATCGTTCTCAACTCACCTTCTCGAGCCGGGTCAGCGGGCTCGGCTCACCTCTTCCCCCCTCTTCCGCGCTCGAAACGGCTCGCAATTTAGGCCGCCCCACCCGGAAAAGCCGAAAAGTGGGGTGGCCGCTTGCGCGTCATCAGGCAACATTGCGGGGATGGACCACGAGCTTGTAAGAGCCCTCTCCCATCCGGTGCGGATGGAGATCGTCGAGGTGCTACGGCGGGGCGCCGCCAGCCCGGCCGAGATCGCCGGCGAGATCGGGCAGCGCCGAGGCGTCGTCGCCTACCACGCCACCATCCTCGTCCGCTGCGGCTGCCTCGAGCTGGTCGGCAGCCGTTCGCGGGGGGGCGGGATCGAAAACCTCTTTGCGATCGCACCCGACTCCATCGTCGGCTTCGGGCCCCGGCGCCCGCCGCCCAAACGGCAGGCGCCGGAGGAAGATTAGCTGGCGCCGGCGACGGCCTTCTGCAGTTCCTTCTTGTTCATCTGCGAGCGCCCTTCGATGCCCTTCTTCTTGGCGTCGTTGTAGAGCTGTTCGCGGGTTTTGCCGCCGGGTCCGGAGCCCGAGCGCTTGCCGCCCCGGCTGCTGGCCGAGCGGCCGCTGGTCGAGCTGCTCGACGAGCTCTTCGATTCGCCCGAGCGGGCCTTTTCCTTGTTGACGGCGCGGGCGGCGATTTCCTCCGCCCGGTCCTCCGAGCGACCGGATTCCTTCTCGCTCTTTTTGATGTGTTTGTACTGGCGCTCGCGTTTGCTTCCTTTTTTGACTCCTCGTGGCGGCATTGCCATCGCCTCCTTTCCTTGTCAGCCGACGTTCGCCTTGGCGCGCTGGCCCTCGTGCACGCCCTCGGCGAACTCCTCGACGATCTTTGCGTTGAATGCTTCGAGGTCGTCCGGTTTGCGGCTGCTGACCAGCCCCTGGTCGACGTGGACTTCCTCGTCGACCCACTCCGCCCCGGCGTTGCGGAGGTCGGTCTGCAGGCTCGGCCAGGAGGTGAGGGTGCGGCCCTCGGCGACCCCGGCGTCGACCAGCGTCCACGGCCCGTGGCAGATCACCCCGACCGGCTTGCCGGCCTCGAAGAAGCCGCGCACGAACTCGAGCGCCTCCGGTTTGGTCCGCAGCTGGTCCGGGTTCGCGACGCCGCCCGGGAGGACGAGGCCGTCGAACTCGCTCGCGTCGGCATCGCCGACGGCTCGGTCGGCGTCGAAGGCGTCGCCCTTGTCGAGGTGGTCGAAGGCCTGGATCGTCCCCGCTTCGGGGGCCAGCAGCTCGGCCTCGGCTCCGGCCTCGCGGACCGCCTTCAGCGGCTCGGTCAACTCGATCTGCTCGACCCCCTCGTTCGACATCAGGAAGGCGATCTTCTTGCCATCCAGACGGTCAGACATACTCGCTCCTTTCTTCGCTTTCCGCTCCCCAACCGACTACCCGGAAAGCGGGGCGGTTCAACGCGCGGCGGCGCGGCGGCGCGAAGCCTTCTCGGCCTCGGGGACTGCTTCGGCCTGCTCGTCCTGGCGTTGCCAGCCGAGCTCGAAGGTCAGGGGCACCTGGATCTTGTCCTTCGCCAGGCACCGCGGGCAGGAAGTCCAGGAGGATGCGGCCTGGGGTGAATATCCGCTTCCACAGTTCTCGCAACGAAACATGGACGATCTTCCCGTCTGTATAAACCCGTCGCTTTCGACACTACCCCCAGTCCAACGGAGGAAACGGGCCCCCGAGTGACAACCCTTGTCACATGGATACCGGGCGCAGGGAGTAGCTTTGAGTGGGATGCCAGAGCCGCAGGAACTCGTGCTGTGGCGCTATCTGAGGAGTCAACGCGAGCTCGCGGCACGGTTGATCGAGGGCGACTCGCTGGAGCAGGTGGCGCCCCGCTTCATCGAGATCGTCGCCAACCTCCTGCGCTGGGAGGCGGGGGCGATCTGGGAAGTCGTCGACGACTCCCAGCCGCTGCGGCTGGTCTCGGGCTGGAGCGTCCCCGACCTCGACGCGCGGCCGCTCTGGCGGCGCAGCCGCGAGCTCAGCTTCCGGCGCGGCACCGGCCTGCCGGGGGATGCCTGGGACACCGGGCAGATCGCCCTGGCGCCGAACTACCGGGACTATCCGACCACCGCGCCGCGCTACCAGGTCTCGGCCGAACTGGGGCTCGAGGCCGCGCTGGCGATCCCGGTGCCGATCGGCCCGCCCGAGAGCGTGCTCGCCGTCGCCGAGTTCCACACCCTCTCCTTCGAAGCCCAGTCCGAGGAGCTGATGGCGCTGCTGGCGGGCTTCGCCGACCAGCTCGGCACCTTCATCGCCCGCCGCCGGGCGGAGGCGAAGAGCGCCGAGGCCGAGCGCTTCCGCCAGCACCTGGCCGAGGTCGTGCGCGGGACCCAGGACGCGGTGCTGAGCAAGGACCTCGACGGCATCGTCACCACCTGGAACCCGGCCGCCGTCCGCCTCTACGGCTACAGCGCCGAGGAAGCGATCGGCCGCCACGTCTCCTTCATCGTCCCCGCCGACCGCAAAGACGAGGAGAAGACGATCCTCGACCGGGTGAAGCGGGGCGAACGGCTCGACACCTACGAGACCGAGCGGCTGCGCTCCGACGGCGCCCGCATCTCGGTCTCCCTCACCGTCTCGCCGATCCGCAGCCCGATGCGCGGCCTGATCGGCGCCTCGGTCGTCGCCCGCGACATCACCGGCGAGGTGCGCCGGCGCCGCGCCCAGGAGTTCCTCGTCGCCGCCAGCCGCCTCCTCGACACCTCGCTCGACCCGGAGGAGACGGCGCGGACGATCGTCAACACGGCGGTGCCCGAGCTCGCCGAGCTCTGCCTGATCGACTTCCGCCGCCCGGACGGCTGGTACGGCGACAGCACCGTCGGCGGCGCCAACCCCGAGATGGCGGCGCGGCTGGAGCGGATCCGGCGCGAACGGCCGCTCGACCCGAGCGGGGAGCACCCGGTGGCGCAGGTCCTGCGGCTGAACCAGCCGATGATCTGGCGCGACCTGAAGGCGCCGGACGTGGTCGACAAGGTCTCCCAGAGCCCCGAGCACCTGCAGCTGATGCAGGACGCCGGCTACAACTCCGCCGCGGTGGTGCCGTTGATCGCCCGCGGCCGCACCCTCGGCGCGATCTCCTTCCTCCACGCGCACGGCGACCTGCGCTACGACCCCAGCGACCTCGAATTCCTCTCCGAGCTCGGCGAGCGGGCCGCCCTCGCGCTCGACAACGCCCGCCTCTACCGCGAGCGCGACCGGGTGGCGAAAAACCTGCAACGGGGGCTGCGGCCACCGCGACCGGCCGAGGTGCCGGGCCTCGATGTCTCGGTCATCTTCGAGGCCGCCGGCGAGGGGATCGAAGTCGGAGGCGACCTCTACGACGTCCTGCCCTGCGAGGACGGCTGCTGGCTCCTGGTCGGCGACGTCGCCGGCAAGGGCAGCACCGCCGCCGGCGTCTCGGTCGCCGTCCGCCACTCGGTCCGCGGACTGACCCGAGAGATCGACGAGCCCGACGAGGTCCTGCGGCGGGTCAACGAGCTGCTGCTATCCGGCGAGACCCTCAACGACTTCGCCACCGCGATGCTGGCTCGGCTGCAGCGGGTTGACGAGCGCTGGCAGGTCACGCTCGCCTCGGCGGGGCACCCGCCCGCCGTCCTCACCGGCGACGACGGGCCACGGCTGCTCGGCGGCGGCTCGGTGCTCGGAGCCTGGCAGGAGGCGAACGTGCAGACGCACGAGCGCCAGCTCGGCAGCGGGGACACGCTCGCCCTCTGCACCGACGGCTGGCTCGAGGCCGGCCCCGTCTCCTCGCACCAGGGCGCCGATGCCTTCGCCGAGATGACCCAGTCGCTTGCCGGCCTCGAGCTCGACGAGCTGACCGAGCGGCTGCGAGCCGACGCGGTCGGCCGCAGCTCGGGAACGCTGCGCGACGACCTCGTCGTCCTCGCCGTGCGCCCCCGGACCGCCCCGGCGCAAGCCGGGGCGGTCGGTGAGCCGGCGGTCGGCGCCGGCTAGCGTTTTTTCGCCGCCGCTTTGGGGCGGGCTTTCGATTTGCCGCCGGCTTTTTTGCCGCCGGCTTTTTTCGCCCCGCTCGATTTCGCCCCGCTCGATTTTTTCGCCCGTTTCGGCGCTGGTTTCGCGGCGGCTTTTTTGGCGGCGGGCTTTTTCGCGGCCGGTTTCGCTTTGCGGGCCGGTTTGGCGGCGCTGCGCAGGCGGGCCGGGATGTCCTCGCGCGCGACGGCGCCGGTCAGCTGCTTGATCTGGCCCTGGAGGAACTGCGCCATCCGTTCCTCCTCGCGGCGGATCGCCCTCGCGAGTTTCGCCGTCTCCGAGTCGCGGACCTTCTCGGCCAGGGTCTCGATCGCCAGGTAGGTCGCAATCTCCTCGTGCTCGTTGAAGTACTCGGTCTTGGCGTTCTTCAGCATTTTCTCGAACTCGCCGCTGCCGCGGACCGCGTGCAGCGGGCCCTTCGCGGCGGCCTGGAGCTTGCCGACCGCGGTCTGCAGCGTCTGGCCGCCGCCGCCGAGCTTCTTGATCCGGCGCTCGACCTGTTTGGCGTGCGATTTCGTCTCTTTGAGGTGCTGCTGAAGCCGTTTCTTGTACGGGCCTTTGACGGTCATCGCGATGTGGGCCTGCAGGGCAGTCTCCAGTTCGCGCTCCTTGCCGTAGGCCTCGCTCAGGTACTGGACCAGCTTCGCGTCGCGCTCGTTCATCTCCGCCATGGCGGTCTGCGCCTCCTCTTTCGGGGGGTTGATAAAAGTGAGTACCCAGCGCAATTGGCGTGAAACTGGGCGCGCCGAGGGTAATGATTTGATCAACTTCGGCGATGGGACTCGCCGCCGCCCTCCTGACCTCGCTGGCGCTGAGCGCGGGCGGACACGCCTCGCGACCGCCGGTAACGAACTGGCCGATCCCGTTCGGGCCGAAACGGAAGCGGGAGATGGCCGCCTACTCGGATAAGCACTACGGGGAACGGAGCTGGCGCCTGCGCCACCCGCGCGTGATCGTCGAGCACATGGTGCAGACGGGCAGCGCCCGGGCCGTCTACAACACCTTCGCGCCGGACGTGCCCGATGTCGAGCTGCACGAACTGCCCAACGTCTGCTCGCACTTCGTCATCGGCAGCAGCGGGCGGATCTTCCGGCTGGTCAACCTGCGCACGCGCTGCCGCCACACGGTCGGGCTCAACTGGACGGCGATCGGGATCGAGCACGTCGGCTTCGGCGACGGCGACGCGCTCGGCAACCGGCGCCAGCTGCACGCCTCGCTGCGCCTGACCCAGTGGCTGCGCTGCAAGTTCCACATCCCCGTGCGCGACGTGATCGGACACGCCGAGAGCCTCCGCTCCCCCTACCACCGCGAGCTCGTCGCGAGCCTGCGGCGGCAGACCCACGGCGACTGGCGGCACTCCTCGATGCAGGTCTACCGCCGCAAGCTGCGGCGCCTCGGCCGCTGCCCGGACTGAGAAATTCGAGCCGGCTGTCGATTTCGGCGCCGCCCGTTCGTCGTCAGGTAAAAGGGCGGGACAGCCGCCCGCGACGAAGGAGGACCAGATGCGTTTCATGATGTTCATGTATCCCGGGATCGAGGAGAAGGACTGGACCCCCTCGGCCGAGGCCGTGGCGGCGATGAGCCGCTACAACGAGGAGCTGCGCAAGGCGGGGCTGCTGCTCTCGCTGGACGGCCTGCGGCCGCCGAGCGACGGCGGCGTCGTCTCCTTCGCCGACGGCGAGGCGACGATCACCGACGGGCCCTTCGCCGAGGCGAAGGAGGTCGTCGGCGGCTACTGGCTGATCCAGGCCCGCTCGAAGGAGGAGGCGCTGGAGTGGGCGAGCCGCTGCCCCGGCGAGAACTGCCGGATCGAGGTGCGGCAGGTGTTCGAGACCGAGGACTTCCCGCAGGACGTCCAGGACGCCCTGCAGGAGAACTTCGGCGGCTGAGTCGTGGCCGAGGCCGAGCGCGCGATCGAGGCGGTCTGGCGGATCGAGTCCGCCCGCCTCGTCGCGGGCCTGGCGCGGATGACCGGCGACGTCGGTCTCGCCGAGGACCTGGCGCAGGACGCGCTGGTCGCGGCGCTGGAGACCTGGCCGCGGGCGGGCGTCCCCGACAACCCCGGCGCCTGGCTGATGGCGACGGCGAAGAACCGGGCGATCGACCGGCTCCGGCGCGAGAAGACCTACGAGCGCAAGCGCGAAGAGATCGCCCGCGACACCGGCGCCCTCTTCGCGCTGGAGCGCTCCGACTTCGAGGCGGCGGCCGACGAGGAGATCGGCGACGACCTGCTGGCGCTGATCTTCACCTGCTGCCACCCCCGGCTCTCACGCGAGGCGCGGGTGGCGCTGACCCTGCGCCTGCTCGGCGGGCTGACCACGGCGGAGATCGCCCGCGCCTTCCTCGCCGGCGAGGCGACGATCGCCCAGCGTCTGGTGCGGGCCAAACGGGTCCTGCGCGAGGCGCGGGCGCCGTTCGAGGTACCGCGCGGCGCGGAACTGGCGGAACGTCTGCCGTCGGTCCTGGAGGTGATCTACCTGATCTTCAACGAGGGCTACGCGGCGAGCGCCGGCAACGAGTGGGTGCGACGCGACCTCTGCGAGGAAGCGCTGCGGCTGGGGCGGATCCTGGCAGAGCTGGCGCCCGGCGAGCCGGAGGCACACGGCCTGATCGCCCTGCTGGAGATTCAGGCCTCCCGCCTCGGCGCCCGCCTCGGTCCCGGAGGCGAGCCGATCCTCCTGCTCGACCAGGACCGCGGCCGCTGGGACCCCCTCCTGATCGTCCGCGGCCGGCGGGCGCTGGGGCGGGCCGAAGCCCTCCCCGGCCCCCTCGGCCCCTACGGCCTCCAGGCGGCGATCGCCGCCTGCCACGCCCGCGCGATCCGCCCCGAGGAAACCGACTGGCTGAAGATCTCCGCCCTCTACGAGGCCCTGACCCAGATCCAGCCCTCCCCCATCGTCGAGCTGAACCGCGCCGTGGCGGTAGGCATGGCCTTCGGCCCCGAGGCCGGCCTGGCTCTCCTCGACGAAATCAGCGACGAGAAGCTCCTCAGCGACAACCACCTACTCCCCAGCGTCCGCGCCGACCTGCTCCAAAAAGCCAACCGCCGAACCGAGGCAGCTGTCGAGTTCAAGCGCGCAGCCGAACTGGCGACCAACCAGCGAGAGCGCGACCTACTCCTCAGCCGTGCCGAGACGCTTGCTTAGGGGGACGGGTGACCCTCGCCGGACACTCCCCCTCGTCCGCCGAGGGTTACCCGTCCCCCTCCGCCAACTCCCGAATCCCGTCCTTCTCGAGACGATGGACGATCCAGTCCTCCATCCGCTCCGCGCCCAGGCCCTCGTAGAACTTCAGCGCGGGTTCGTTCCAGTCCAGCGCCACCCATTCGAGGCGGATATGGCCGCGCTTCTCGGCAATCTGGGCGAGGTGCTCCATCACCGCGCGGCCGATGCCGCCGCGGCGGTGCTCGGGCCGGACGTAGACGTCCTCGAGCCAGATGCCCGAGCGGCACTCGAAGGTCGAGAAGGTGGTGAAGAAGATCGCGTAGCCGACCGCTTCGCCGTCGGCGGTCTCGATCAGCAGCGCCTCGGCCGCCTTCTCCTCGAACAGCGAGCGGCGCAGCACCCCGGCGTCGCCGCTCACCTGGTCGCTGAGCTTCTCGTAGGCCGCGAGCTCGAGGATCAGGTCGAAGAGGACCGGCACGTCGGCTTCGGTCGCCGGCCGGATCTCGATGTCGTTGACGTCGGTCATCTCAGGGTCGGTGCCTATTCCGGCAGCAGTTGAAGGGCCTCGACATGGCTCGGTCGCATCGTCGCGAAGTGCCTGTGGTCGAGCGTCGCGATCTTCGCCTCCCCAAGCCGTTCGACCAGAGCAATGATGCTCGCGTCGACGACGCCCACGGCAAGATCCGCATAGGCGCGCTGCAACTCGAGGCAACGCTCCAGGTCCGCCTCCGTCGGACTCTGGACGCTGTAGGCGCCGGCCAGGACGTCCTCGAGAAACGCGTGCCAGACGTCTGCCGTCAAGCGCTCGTGACACCAGTAGTCCAGCTCAGAAAGGACAAGGGTCGGCACGACCAGGTTTTCAGTCGATTCAGAGATCAACTTCGCGCAACGGCCGTGGTCCTGATCGGAGGCATCCAGAGCGGCCAGCAGGACACTCGTATCGAGGACCAGCGCCACTACCGCGGCGGCCGCGCGACCGGTTCGGTCGCGGTCTGCGCCGCTGACGCTCCGTCGCTCGAGCGTCCCAGCCCGAGCCGGGGCCTGTGCGCCCGCTTGATCGCGATCGCCTTCTCCTCGACCGCCTCGGCGAGAATCGCACTGAGACTCGACCGACGTCGTCTCGCCTCGTGCTCCAACGTCGCGAGGTGATCCGCATCGGCGCTGACAGTCGTACGTCGATTCATGATGCATGATTCTAGCATCGCTCAGATGGAGCTACTGCTGGCTCCAGGCGCGCCTACTCGTCGAGCTTTTCCCGCTTCGGCGCCTCCCAGCGATCAGCCCCCTCGGGGTCGTCCTGCGCGTGGCGGGGGTCGCTGGTGCTCTCGGCGTTGGTCGGCGGGTGCGGGTTCTCGCCGAACGGCTCGCCGTCGGGATCGGGCGGGTCGCGCGGGTCCTCGCGCTTGTCGTAGGGGTCCGGCCACTCGGTCGGGTCGGGATCGGTGGCGGGGTTGTTGAGGGCGTGGTGAGGCTCGCGGTCCCCGGAGACGTCGCGTCGGTCGTCCATGCCCGGCGGCTACCCCGGGGGTGAGCGGTGGAAACCGTGACGCCATCCACCAGGGCGTGGCTCTAACCTGCCGCGCCATGGACACCATCGACCAGTTGCTCGAGAACAACCAAGCCTTCGCCGCCGGCCTCGCCGAGCGGCACCTCGACGTCGAACCGCGGCGCCGCCTCGCGGTCGTCACCTGCATGGACTCGCGGCTCGACGTCTTCGCCGCCCTCGGCCTCGGCCATGGCGAGGCGCACGTGGTGCGCAACGCCGGCGGGGTCGTCACCGACGACGTGATCCGCTCCCTGTCGATCTCCCAGCGGCGGCTGGGGACCCGCGAGGTGATGCTGATCCACCACACCGACTGCGGGATGCAGAAGATCACCGACGACGGCTTCCGGATGGAGCTGCAGGAGACCACCGGGATCGCGCCGGCCTTCGCGATCGAGTCCTTCACCGACGCCGAGGAGGACGTGCGGCAGTCGATCCGCCGCGTCCGCTCCTCGCCGTTCCTGCCCTACCGCAAGGTCGTCCGCGGCTTCGTCTACGACGTCGACACGCACCGATTGAGCGAGGTCGAGGTGGAGGAGTAGCCGTGGCCACCCTCGCCCCCTACGGCTCCTGGGCCTCGCCGATCGACGCGGCGAGCGTGGCGAGCGCCAGGCGGCGACTGGCGGCGCCGGCGATCGCCGCCGACGGCGCCGTCTGGTGGGCCGAGGGGCGGCCAGAGGAGGGCGGCCGGGTGGTGCTGATGCGGCGCGCGCCCGGCGGCGAGCCGGAGACGGTGACGCCCGACGGGGTGAACGTGCGGACGCGGGTGCACGAGTACGGCGGTGGCGCCTGGTGCCTGGTCGAGCCCGACCTCGTCCTCTTCGTCTCCTTCGACGACCAGCGCCTCTACCGGCAGCGGCTCGGCGAGGAACCCGTCGCGATCACGCCCGAGCCGCCGGAGCCGGGGGCCCTGCGCTACGCCGACATGCGGCCCTCGCCCGACGGGCTGACGGTCGTATGCGTGCGCGAACGCGAGGCCGAGCCCGAGCCGGTGAACGAGATCGTCTCGCTGCCGCTCGACGGCGGCGCCGAGCCGCAGGTGCTGGCGAGCGGCCGCGACTTCTACTCGTTCCCGCGGATCAGCCCCGACGGCGAGTGGCTCGCCTGGACCTGCTGGGACCACCCGAACATGCCCTGGGACGGGACCGAGCTGTGGGTCGCGCCGCTCGCCGACAGCGGCGAGGAGCGGCTGGTCGCCGGCGGTCCCGAGGAGTCGATCTTCCAGCCGGAGTGGGCACCCGATGGTGGATTGCACTTCGCCTCCGACCGCGATGGCTGGTGGAACCTCTACCGGGCGCGCGAGCCGGGAACCGAGCTGAGCGGCGAGGAGGGGGCGCTGGTGCAGCTGACCGAGGAGGAGGCCGACTACGCCCACCCGCAGTGGCTCTTCGGCGGCGCCACCTTCGCCTTCCTCGACAGCGGCGCGATCGCCTGCGTGCGCTGCAAGGGGGCCGAAGAACGGCTGTTCGGGCTCGAGCCCGACGGCTGGGAAGCGACCGACCTGGGGTTGCCGTTCACCTCGTTCGGCTATCCCGCGATCGCGACGCGCGACGGCACGGTCGCCTTCGCCGCGGCGAGCCCGGAGCGCGAGACCGAGGTGGTCGTCTACGACACCGCGAGCGGGGAGGCCGAGGTCGTGCGCGCCTCCAGCGAGGAGCCGCCCGACCCCGCCTACGCCTCGCGGCCGCGGGCGGTCGAGTTCCCGACCGGCGACGGCGAGGTCGCCCACGGCTTCTACTACCCGCCCGCCAACCCGGAGTTCGAGGCGCCCGCGGGGGAAGCGCCGCCGCTGATCGTCGAGAGCCACGGCGGGCCGACCTCGCACGCGACGCCGGCGCTCGACGCCGAGTTCCTCTACTGGACCAGCCGCGGCATCGCCGTCCTCGACGTCAACTACCGCGGCTCCAGCGGCTACGGCCGCGAGTACCGCAACAAGCTGCGCGGCACCTGGGGCGTCGTCGACACCGAAGACTGCGTCAACGGGGCGCTGCACCTCGCCGCCGAAGGGCTCGCCGACCCGCGGCGGCTGGCGATCCGCGGCGGCTCGGCCGGCGGTTACGCGACCCTCTGCGCGCTCACCTTCCACGACGCCTTCGCCGCCGGGGCCAGCTACTTCGGCGTCGCCGACGCCGAGGCGCTCGCCACCGACACCCATAAGTTCGAGTCCCGCTACCTCGACCGGCTGATCGGCCCCTATCCCGAGCAGGCCGCGCTCTACCGCGAGCGCTCGCCGATCCACCACGCCCGGCGGCTGAGCTCGCCGGTGATCCTCTTCCAGGGGCTCGAGGACAAGGTCGTGCCGCCGAACCAGGCGGAGACGATGGCGGCGGCGCTGGAGCGCAACGGCGTCCCCCACGCCTACCTCGCGTTCGAGGGCGAGCAGCACGGTTTCCGCAAGGCGGAGACCAACATCCGCTGCCTCGAATCCGAGCTCTACTTCTACGGCCGGATCATGGGCTTCGAGCCGGCCGGCGACCCGCGGCCGGTCGAGATCGCCGGGTTGTGACTGTTCAGTTGACCCACCTATGGGTGGGTCAACTGACCACGCAGTGCTTGGAGCCACCTTCGGTTTCGCCTTTTTCGGGGAAGGCGTGGGCGAGGGCCTGGGCGATCAGCTGGGCACGGGCGGCGTAGCCGGGCGAGGTGAAGTGGATGCCGTCTTCGATGAACCAGTCGTTCTTGACGTCCGAGGCCCAGTCGTAGACGCGCATGTTCGGGTAGGCGGTGCAGGCGCGGACAAGTTCTTCGTCCCATTCGACCATCCCTTCCTTCGAGTAGGGGTCGCCGGGCGGGACGAGCGAGCGGACGTTGACCCAGAGCACCGGTTCGTCGCCGATGATCGCCATCATCTTTTCGATCCGTTCGCGTAGGCCGACGGTCGAGCCGGCGGCGACGTCGGCGGCCTCGTTCGTCCCCAGCGCCAGCACCCAGCAGCCTTTGAAGCCTTCGGCCTTCCAGGCGGCGGCGACTTCCTGGGCGTTCGGTTCGCCTTCGAAGCGCTCTTCGACCGAGCGCGCGCCCTGCACCTCCATATGGGTTTCTTTGACGCCGACTTCGGCGTAGCGGTTGGGGATCCGCTCCAGTTCGTTCGGCAGGTATTCGGGCGAGTCGAGGCCCTCGGAGGTCGAGTCGCCGATGTGGACGACCGCTCTGCAGCTCGACCGGGTCGAGTCTTCGGCCTGCGCCCTGGTCAGCGGCGGCGGCTTGGTGGTGCCGGCGGCGCGCGCCTGTTCGACCCGGACCGCTTCGCCTTCGGCGGTGGCCGAGTTGAGGCCGACCATGCCGGCGGCGGCGACGACGAGGACGAGGCCGGTGGCGACGATCGCGACCCGCATCGGCGGCGCGAAGGTCTCCCATTTCCAGCCGACGGCGCGGCGGCGGGCGAAGAAGCGGCCGATCGCGCCGTGGCGGATCGGCTCCTCGATGAACTGCCAGGAGACGCCGGCGACAGCGAAGATCGCAACTGCCTGCAGGCCTTTGCCGAGCAGGCCCTCGGGCGGGCGGCTGCCGGGGCCGGTGAGGACGATGATCGGCGTCTGCCAGAGGTAGATCCCGTAGGAGCGGACGCCGACCCAGCGCAGCGGGGCCGCGCCGACGACCTTGCCGAGGCGGCAGGCCGGGTGGGTCAGCGGCATCAGCACCATCACCGTCGCCAGCGAGAGGACGACGAAGCCGCCCTGGTAGAGGAAGCGGTCGAACTCGCCGACCTGCCAGATCATCAGGGCGATGATCGCCAGGCCGAGGGCGCCGAGGCCGTCGAGGGTGTTGCGCGCCTGCGGGGCGATGCGGCGGTTGAGGCGACGGCTCGGCCAGACCATCGCCAGGGCGCAGCCGAAGAGCAGGCCGGCGGCGCGGGTGTCGGTCCCGTAGTAGATGCGGGAGGGGTCGAGGCTGGGGTGGTAGAGGATCGCCATCTCGACCGCCGAGACGAGGGCGAGGGCGACCGTCAGCACCGCGAGGCGCGGGCGGACGCCGGAGGGCAGCGGGCGCTCGTGGACGAGCTTGACGCCGGCCAGCAACAGGAAGGGCCAGAAGATGTAGAACTGCTCCTCGACCGAGAGCGACCAGAGGTGGTTGAGCGGGCCTTCGGGAGCGAAGCGGGCGAAGTAGGAGACGTCGGCGAAGATCTGCTCCCAGTTGTTGACGTAGAAGACCGAGGAGACGACCGCCTTGCGGAACTGGTCGGGCTGGGCGGGGCCGAAGATCGTCACCCAGGCGGTGACGATCGCCAGCATCACGAAGAGAGCCGGCAGCAGGCGCCGGGCGCGGGCGCCCCAGAAGCGGAGGAAGTCGATCCTGCCCCGCTGGGAGAGCTGCGAGAGGAGGATGTCGGTGATCAGGTAGCCCGAGAGGGTGAAGAAGATCCCGACTCCGAGCAGGCCGCCGGGCGCCCAGTCGAAGCCGAGGTGGAAGAGGACCACGGCGAGGACGGCGATCGCGCGCAGCCCGTCGAGACCAGGCATGTAGCGCTGGTTGCGCTTGACGGGTTCCGGCATCTGCGGCTCGGATGGTACGGATTCGGGTAGTCGTGACGGCCAGCCGAACCGAGGAGCAAATTCGGACGCCGGTTCTCCGCAAGATGCGGGAAACGACCGGCGACGCTGGTAGGTTCCCGGCCGTGGATCTCGCCCGCGCCAATGGCAAGCGCCTCGCGACCTACCTGACGATGGCGCTCGCCGCCGCGTTGGCGGCGCTGGCCCTGACCGCGGCGACGCCCGCCTCGGCCGCCGGCTGCCCGACCTTCCGGGTCCTCCACAACACCTGAGGGTCCGGGTCTTCCGGTCGGCATCGCGAGTCCGTGAAAAGGCGTGTAGAGCACTACTTTTCACGGACTCGCTCTCCAGCAGTTCGGCTTGGCCTTTGTGGCGGAAGCGTGACTTCGGTCTCCACACGGGTATCTCGGCCTCATGCCGAGCGCGGCCGATTACCTGCCGTCTAAGCCGTCCCTCGCGGCGCACGCCGCGGCGGCGCGCGGTTGTCGCGACTGCGCCCCCTCCCGCCGCCGGTTGCGCCGCGCCGACTGCGCCGAACCGGGGATCGGCCGCGTCCGCCGGGGCCGCGGCTTCTCCTTCGTCGACGCCGACGGCGCCAAGGTCGAGGACGCCGAGACGCTCGAGCGGATCCGCCAGCTGGCGATCCCTCCCGCCTGGAAGGGCGTCTGGATCTGCCCCGACCCCTACGGCCACATCCAGGCCACCGGCTACGACGAAGCGGGCCGCAAGCAGTACCTCTACCACGAGCGCTGGCGGCAGCGGCAGGCGGAACGGAAGTTCGAGCTGGTGCGCGAATTCGCCCTCGAGCTGCCGAAGCTGCGGCGCGCCGTCACCGCCGACCTGCGCCGCGCCGGGATGCCGCGCGAGCGGGCGCTGGCCTGCGCCGTCCGCCTCCTCGACCTCGGCTTCTTCCGCATCGGCAGCGAGACCTACGCGGAGGAGAACGGAAGCTTCGGCCTCGCCACGGTCCGCCGCGAGCACGTGACGATCGCCAAGGGCGAGGTCGTCTTCGACTTCCCCGCCAAGAGCGGCCAGCGCCGGGTCCAGTCGATCCGCGACGCCGCCGCCCGGCGCGCGCTCGAGGCGATGCACCGGCGCCGCAGCGGCCCCGAGGACCTGCTCGCCTACCGCCAGGGCAGGGAATGGCGCGATGTTCGCTCCGAGGAGATCAACGAGTACATCCACGGCCGGATCGGCGACCGCTTCAGCGCCAAGAACTTCCGCACCTGGCACGGGACCGTGCTCGCCGCGGTGGCGCTCGCCGGCGAGCAGCCGCCGCGCTCCGAAGCCGCCTCCAAGCGGGCGATCAAGCGCGCCGTCGACCAGGTCTCCGAGGCCCTCGGCAACACCCCGGCCGTCTGCCGCGCCTCCTACATCGACCCCCGGGTCCTCGACCGCTACCGCGACGGCGTCACGATCGAACCCCCGAACGGGAGCAACGGCCGCATCACCCAAAGGCACCGCCTCCAGCTCGAGCACGAAGTAGTCCAGCTCATCTCCTAAGAGCACGTGACCCGCCCGCCGACGGGATGGGAGGGGGATGTCCCGCCGGACCCTCCCCGCTGTTGTCCGCCGGGACATCCCCTCCCATCCCCCCCGCGCAGCCTCTCCTCTCCTTCCCGCTGTTGTCCGCCGCGGCATCCCCCTCTCCGCCCATTCGCCTCCCCCCACCTTCTTCAACCCGTTTCGCCTTCCGCGGGGACGGGGACCTGAGGAGTTCAGCGAACGAGCGAAGGAGGAGCGATGAAGGCAGCTGTCTGGCACGGCCCGCGCGACGTCCGCGTCGACCAGGTCCCCGACCCGAAGATCGAGCAGGCCAACGACGCGATCGTCCGCGTCACCTCCTCGGCGATCTGCGGCTCCGACCTGCACCTCTACGAGGTCCTCTCGCCGTTCATGGAGGAGGGCGACATCCTCGGGCACGAGCCGATGGGGGTCGTCGAGGAGGTCGGGCCGGAGGTCACGCACGTCTCCCCCGGCGACCGCGTCGTGATCCCCTTCAACATCAGCTGCGGGCACTGCTTCATGTGCGACCGCAAGCTCTACGCGCAGTGCGAGACGACCCAGAACCGCGACGAGGAAAAGGGCGCCTCGCTGTTCGGCTACACCAAGCTCTACGGCCAGGTGCCGGGCGGGCAGGCCGAGTTCCTGCGGGTGCCGCAGGCGCAGTTCGGGCCGATCAAGGTGCCGGAGGGCCCGCCCGACGAGCGCTTCCTCTACCTCTCCGACGTGCTGCCGACGGCCTGGCAGGCGGTCGAGTTCGCCGAGATCCCCGAGGGCGGCTCGGTCACCGTCTTCGGGCTCGGCCCGATCGGGCAGATGGCGGCGCGGATCGCCGCCCACAGGGGCGCCCGGGTGATCGGCGTCGACCTCGTGCCCGAGCGCCTCGCGCTGGCGGCGAAGCACGGGATCGAGACGCTGGATCTCGAGGAGCACGACGATGTCGCGGAGGCGATCCGCGAGATGACCGAGGGGCGCGGCACCGACGCGGCGATCGACGCGGTCGGGATGGAGGCGCACGGCGCCCCGGTCGCCAAGCTCGCCCAGAAGGCCGCGGGGATGCTTCCCGACAAGCTGGCCGAGAAGATGGTCGAAAGGGCCGGCATCGACCGGATGACCGGGCTGCAGGAGTGCTTCGACTCGGTGCGGCGCGGCGGCACCGTCTCGATCGTCGGCGTCTACGGCGGCGTCGTCGATCCGATCCCGATGATGCAGCTCTTCGACAAGGGCCTGCAGCTACGGATGGGCCAGGCGCACGTGAAGCGCTGGATCGACGAGATCATGCCGCTGCTGACCGAGGACGGCGACCCGCTCGGGACCGAAGACCTCGCCTCGCACAGGATCCCGATCGAGGAGGCGCCGCGGGCCTACGAGAAGTTCCAGAAGAAGGAAGACGGGACGATCAAGGTCGTGATCCAGCCGTGAACGGGTCCGATCCGCGGCTGCGCGTCGTCGTCACCGGGGCCACCGGCAACGTCGGCACCAGCGTCCTCGAGGCGCTGGGGGCCGAGCCGGCGGTGAAGGAGATCGCCGGCCTCGCCCGGCGCCTGCCTGAGATGCGGATGCCGGAGGTCGAGTGGGTGCAGGCCGATGTGGTCGAGGACGACCTGGTGCCGATCTTCGAGGGCGCCGACGCCGACGGCGGCCTGACCCCGCCGCTCGACCCGGCCGCCGGCGGCCCGCTGCGAGCGCACGAGGTCACCACCGGCGTCGGCGGGAGGCAGTAGCCGTGGCGGCGATCGGCTACACGCTCTCCTGCGAGGAGTTCGGGCCGCGGACGCTGACCGCGCAGGCGGTGCGGGCCGAGCGCGCGGGGTTCGACTTCGCCGGGATCAGCGACCACTACCACCCCTGGGTCGACCGGCAGGGCAACAGCCCCTTCGTCTGGGGCGTTCTGGGGGCGATCTCGGCGGCGACCGAGCGGCTGGAGCTGATAACCGGCGTCACCTGCCCGACGACGCGGGTCCACCCGGCGATCGTCGCCCAGGCGGCGGCAACCGCGGCGACGCAGCTGCCGGGGCGGTTCTCGCTCGGGCTCGGCAGCGGCGAGAACCTCAACGAGCACATCCTCGGCGACCGCTGGCCGCCGGTGGCGCGCCGCCAGGAACGGCTGGAGGAGGCGATCGAGGTGATCCGCGAGCTCTGGGAGGGCAATCTGGTCAGCCACTACGGCCGCCATTACACGGTCGAGAACGCCCGCCTCTACACGCTGCCGGAGGAGCTGCCGCCGATCCTCGTCGCGGTCGCCGGCGAGCGCTCCGTCGACCTCGCGGCGCGCTGCGGCGACGGCCTGATCGGGACCGCGCCGAAGGCCGAGTCGATCGAGGAATTCCGCGCCAAGGGCAACCACGGGCCGACCTACGGGCAGCTCCACGTCTGCTGGGCGAAGTCGGAGGCCGAGGCGCGCAGGACGGCGCTCGAGAACTGGCCCAACGGCGCGATCGGCGGCAGCCATTTCCTCGAGCTCCCCCTCCCCGCCCACTTCGAAGAGGCGACCGAGCTGGTCGACGAGGAGGCGATCGCCGAGAACGTCGTCTGCGGCCCCGACCCCGAGAGGCACCTGGCGGCGATCCGCGAATACCTCGACGCCGGCTACGACCACGTCTACGTCCACCAGGTGGGGCCGGACCAGGACGCCTTCTTCGAGTTCTACGAGCGCTCTGTCCTGCCGGCGCTGCGCGGCTGACGCACCTCGGTCGTTCCGCTGTTCCTTTGCCCCATATACGGCGGGAAAGGAACAGCGCTGCGACTGACGGCGGGGCGTCGTAAGCCTTGCGACCTTCTCCCAATTTCGAGGATGGTTTGCGGTTTTCGCGTCGAACCCTTGGGTAGCGAAAGCCCATGGCAGCGCCGAACCTCAAATCCCCCCCGAAGCCCGGCGAGGTCTGGCTCAGCTGCCCGCCCTACCTGATGATGGCCAGGATCGTCGACGTCGACGCCGAGGCCGAGCCGGCGGTCGTCAGCTACGAGCTGCACGACGACGACGGCACACTGCTGCAGGCGGTCGAGCACGCGAGGCTCGACCGCGGCTGGTGGCGCACCTTCCGCCGCCTCGAGCGGCGCTTCGGCTGAGTCGGCTCGCTAACGGATAGTCACTCAGGCGCCGGCGCCTCTCTCCGCCGAGGCACCTCGCGCCGCCGAGCGGCCCTCGCCGCCGAGCGGGGGCGAGTGCAGGGCCTGGCCCTCGCCGGCCATCCAGGTCTCGAGATCGGGGCGCTCGAGGCGCGCGGCCGCTAGGAAGACGCCGAGGGCGAAGGCGGCGCCGAGGAGGGCGACGGCCGACCAGTAGCTTTCGGCGAGGGGTCCCTTGAAGCGCATCCTCCTGCCTACCCATGTTTAGGGGCCGCGCAATCTGCCTATACAGTGCCTAGGCATGGCGCGAGCGCGGCGCAAGACCATGGGGATCGGCGAGGCGGCGAAGATGCTCGGCGTCAGCACCGACACGCTGCGCCGCTGGGACCGCTCCGGGCGGATCGAGACGGTGCGCGACGAGCGCAACCGCCGCCGCGTGCCGGTCGCCGAGGTCGAGCGCCTGCGCGACTCCCCCGCCCGCCACGCGACCGGCGACGGGTTCTCGGCCCGCAACCGCTTCCCGGGGATCGTGCGCTCGGTCGAGGTCGACGGGGTGATGGCGCTGGTCGAGATCGAGGCCGGGCCGCATCTCGTCACCGCCGCGATCACCCGCGACTCGGTCGAGGAGCTCGGCCTCGCACCAGGGATGAAGGCGACCGCCACCGTCAAGGCCTCCTCGGTGATGGTCCAGCGGGGCGACTGATGCCGGCGGGCCGAAAAGTCCACTCCCCCCGGCTGACGGGCCGAAATGACTCCCCAGGTTGGACCTATCGTCCCGTCGGCAGGTGGTTTTGGGCTATTTGGCCCATCGTGCTGGTGGTTGCGTTCGCGCCGGCAGGCTGTGGCGGGGCGGGGGGACCGACGTTGACGGTGCTCGGGGCCTCGTCGCTGACCGAAGCCCTTGGAAGGTACGGGGAATCGTTTTCCGGGGCGGAGGTGCGGAGCTCGTTCGCGGGTTCCGACCAGCTCGCGGCGCAGATCAGGCAGGGGGCCAGGGCCGACGTCTTCGCCTCCGCCGACACCGGGTACCCGGCGCGGCTGCACCGCGAAGGGCTGGTCGAAGAGCCGGTCGTCTTCGCCCGCAACCGCCTCGTCGTCGTCACCCCGAAGGGCGGCTCGGTGCGGTCGCTCGCGGACCTGGCGCGGCCGGGGGTGAAGATCGCCATCGGCGACCCAAGCGTCCCGGTCGGCGCCTACACGCGGAAGGTCCTCGGCCGCCTCTCCGCCGCCGAGCAGGCGGCGATTCTCGACAACGTCCGCTCCGAAGAACCGGACGTGACGGCCGTCCTCGCCAAGGTGGCGGGCGGCGCCGCCGACGCCGGCTTCGTCTACGTGACCGATGCGAAGACCGTCGCGGGGCGGGTCCGCGAGGTGACGATCCCCGCGGGCCTGCAGCCCGACGTCGCCTACGCCGCCGCGGTCCTCAGCGGCAGCGGCGACCCGGCGCCGGCGCGGCGCTACCTCGACGGCCTGCTGCACGGGCAGGGCGCCGCCGACCTGCGCGAAGCCGGCTTCCTGCCGCCGCGATGAGGCTGCGCTCGGCGTTCGGCGCGGTCGCGCTCGCCGCCACGGTCCTCGCCGTCGCCTTCCTGGTGCTGCCGGTGGTCGCGATCTTCGCCGACGTCAGCCCGGCGCGGCTGCTGGACGCGCTGGGCGAAGAGCCGGCGCGGGAAGCGCTGTGGCTGAGCCTGCGGACGACCCTGATCGCGGTCGCGATCGTCGTCGCCGTCGGCACGCCGGCCGCCTATCTGCTGGCGCTGCGCCGCTTCCGCGGCCGGTCGCTGGTCCTGACCGCGATCGAGCTGCCGCTGGCAATGCCGCCGGCCGTAGCGGGCATCGCCCTGCTGGCGGCGCTCGGGCCGCACGGCATCCTCGGCGGCGCGATCGAAGGCGCCGGGGTCGAGCTCGTCTTCCAGACCGCCGGCGTCGTCGTCGCCCTCGTCTTCGTCTCGGCGCCGTTCTTCCTGCGCCAGGCGATCGCCGCCTTCGCCGCGCTGGACCCGCGGCTGCTGGAGGCGGCGCGGACGCTGGGTGCCGGGCAGTTCCGCGCTTTCGCGACCGTCGCGGTACCGACCGCGCTGCCGGGGCTCTCGACCGGGCTGGCGCTTGCCTGGGCGCGGGCGCTGGGCGAGTTCGGCGCCACCCTGCTCTTCGCCGGCTCGCTCGAGGGCGTCACCCAGACGGCGCCGCTCGCGATCTTCTCCGAGTTCAGCCGGCCCGGCGGCTTCGTCTCGGCCCTGGCCCTCTCCGCGGTCCTGATCGTCGTCGCCGCCGCGATCCTGGCGGCGGTGAAGCTGCTGGGCGCCGACCGCGCCGTCGAAGCCCCGGCGGAGGGCCGGTGAGCGGGCCCCCCGGCGAGGCGGCGCGCCGCGGCGCGCCGTGGGGCAGTGAGGCGGCGGGCGGCACCGGCGGGCCGGCGGGCGGCGAGGCGGGCGGCGGCGGCTCGCTGGCGGTCGCCGTGCGGATGCCGCTGCGGGGGTTCGAGCTCGACGCGGCGCTCGAGGTCGAGCCGGGTCGCTGCCTGGCGCTGGCGGGGCCGTCGGGCGCCGGCAAGACGACGGTGCTGCGGGTCGTCGCGGGGCTGGCGCGGCCGGCCACGGGACGGGTGTCGATCGGCGGGGAGACCTGGCTCGACACCGCTGCGGGGCGCGAGCTGCCCGCCGAGGAGCGGCGCTGCGGCCTCGTCTTCCAGGACTACGCGCTCTTCCCCCGGCTCAGCGCCTGGCGCAACGTCGCCTACGGGATGTCGGGATCGCGCGCCGCGCGGCGGCGCCGGGCGACCGAGCTGCTCGAGCGCTTCGGCGTCGGCGCCCTCGCCGACGCCTCCCCCGCCGCTCTCTCCGGCGGCGAGCGCCAGCGGGTCGCCCTCGCCCGGGCGCTGGCGGCCGAGCCGCGGGCGCTGCTGCTCGACGAGCCGCTCTCGGCCCTCGACCCGGGCAGCCGCCGCGAGGCCCTGCGTGAGCTGCACGCGATCCTCGCCGAGCTCTCGATCCCGGTCCTCCTCGTCACCCACTCCTACGACGAGGCGGCGCTGCTGGCGGAGCGGATCGCGGTGATCGACCGCGGACGCATCGTCCAGGCGGGCGAGCCGGCGGAGATCTCGACCCGGCCCGCATCCCCCTTCGTCGCCGACTTCGCCGGCGCCGCGGTGCTCCGGGGTGAGGCGACGCGCGAGCCGGGCGGGCTGACGCTGGTGCGGCTGCGTGGGGGCGGCAAGGTGCGCAGCACCGACGCCGCGAGCGGCCCGGTCGCGGTCAGCGTCTTCCCCTGGGAGATCTCGCTGCAGCCGCCCGGGAGCGAGGCGACCGACTCGATGCTGAACCGCCTCGGCGGCGAGGTGGCCTCGGTGACGCCGGTCGGCAACCGGGTCCGGGTCGGAATCGCGACCCCGCAGCCGCTCGGCACCGAGGTCACCGCCCGCTCAGCCGAGGCGATGGGCCTGCGCCCCGGCGTCCGAGTCGTCGCCGCCTGGAAGGCCACGGCCACCCGCCTCATCCCCCTGCGGTAGTCCCCGAAGAAGTTCCGCGGTTCCTTTGTCCGGATCTACAGGGCAGAGCAACCCCAACTCAGGGGAGGGCCGCGGGGCGGCAGTTCCGTGGTTCCTTTGTCCGGATCTAGAGGGCAAAGGAACCGCAGCTCATAAGAGGGACGCGGCGTGGCGGAGGTCCTTGGGGGCGTTGACGTTGAAGAAAATGCGCTCGGGGTCGCCGAAGCGTTTCAGCTCCTCAGTGCCGAGCAGACGCGGGCGCAGGGGTTCGACGGTGCGGACCAGCGGCTCCTCGCGCTCGAGCGCCGCCTCGAGCCGCGGCAGCAGCGACGACGCGTAGCGGGCGAACAGCGGCTGCGGGCGGCCCCCCGGCGCCGGCAGGACGAGTGGCTCCGGCGCCTCGGCCAGCAGGTGGACCAAGCCAGCGGGGACGAACGGCAGGTCGCAGGCGAGGAGGACGATCGGCCGCCCCTCGGCCGCCCGCAGCGCCGCGACGATCCCGCAGAGGGGATGGCGCGGCTGCGCCGGCTCCTCCAGCAGCCGCACCCCGTCCCGCGGCTGCGCCGTCGCACCCGGTCCGGCCAGGGAGCCGCGTAACCGCCGGATCTCCTCCCCCGGCTTGGCGCAGACGAGCGCCTCGAGCCCGGCCTCGGCAAGCGCCGCCAGCGGGTACTCGATCAGCGGCCGGCCGCCCAGCTCGACGAGCGCCTTGCGGCCGCCCAGGCGCTCGCCGCGCCCGCCCGCCAGCACCGCCCCGAGGGGGTGTCTGACTTGACGCCCTGTATACAGGGCGTCAAGTCAGACACCCCCGGGGAGCGGTCAGTTGCATGACACGAGTGTGTCGCAGGCGAGGGGGCGGGTAGCCTCCGGGGCGTGGCCCTCGAGGACGCTCACGGCCGGCTGCTCTCGGATCTGCGGGTCTCCGTCACCGACCGCTGCAACTTCCGCTGCCGCTACTGCATGCCGGCCGAGGGGATGCCGTGGATCGATCGCGAGGAGATCCTCAGCTTCGAGGAGATCGAGCGGCTGGTCCGGCTCTTCGTCGCGCTCGGCGTCGAGGACGTGCGGCTGACCGGCGGCGAGCCGCTGGTCCGGCGCGAATTCCCGGCCCTGGTCGCCCGCCTCGCCGCGATCGACGGCATCCGCGACCTCTCGCTGACCACCAACGGCTACCTGCTCGCCCGCGACGCCGAGGCGCTGGTCGCCGCCGGAATCCACCGGGTCAACGTCTCGATCGACTCGCTCGCCCGCGGCCGCTTCTTCGAGGTCACCCGCCGCGACGCGCTCGCCAAGGTGCTCGAGGGGCTGGAGGCGATCGCCGCCCACCCGCAGGTGCGGCCGGTCAAGGTCAACGCGGTGCCGATGCCCGGCTTCGGCGCCGAGGAGGTCGCGCGGTTCTGCGAGCTGGCCCGCAGCCGCCGCTTCCAGGTCCGCTTCATCGAGTTCATGCCGCTCGACGGCGGCCGCTCCTGGCGGCCCGACGACGTCCTCAGCGGCGCCGCGGTGCGGGCCCTGGTCGAAGCCCAGCACCCGCTGCGCGAGCTGCCGCGCGAGCCGCACGCCACCGCCCGCGTCTACGCCTTCGCCGACGGCGCCGGCGAGGTCGGCTTCGTCAACCCCGTCACCGAGCCCTTCTGCGCCGACTGCAACCGCATCCGCCTCACCGCCGACGGCCGGCTCCGCACCTGCCTCTTCTCCCAGCACGAGACCGACCTGCGGGGGCCGCTGCGCGAGGGCGCGAGCGACGCGGAGCTGGAGCGAACCGTGCGCGAGGCGGTATGGCGCAAGGAGCTGAAACACCACGTCGGCGAGCCGGGCTTCCGGCCGCCGGCGCGGACGATGAGCGCGATCGGCGGCTGAGGCCGCGGCCTCGCCCCGGAAGGGAGCGGCGATGAGAAGGGACGAGTGGCTGGCCGAGTTCTGCAAGCGACTGGGCACCGAGCCGCCGAGCAGGGAGGAAGTGGCGGCGCTCCTCGACCTCGCCGCCACCGCCGCCCATTCCTCCGAGCGAACCGCCGCCCCCCTCGCCTGCTGGGTGGCGGGCCGCGCCGGCCGCTCGGCGAAAGTGCTGAACGAGATCGCGAAGGAAGTCGCCGATGCCGGGTCGTCCGAGGTTCTCTGATCAAGCAGGTCAAGGACGACGAGCGCGCGTGCTCTGCACGTAAGCCGAGATGCGCCGATCAGAGGGCCTCAGGCGACGCGGTTCACACCGGTATAGAGATTCAACCGTCCCCGTCTGGCGAACCCGGCCAGGGTCATGCCCCGCTCGGCGGCGAGCTCGATCGCCAGCGAGCTGGGGGCGCCGACGCCGACCAGGACCGGGCAGCCGGCGACCGCCGCCTTCTGGACCAGCTCGAATGAGAGGCGGCCGCTGACGCAGAGGAGCCGCTCGTGCAGTGGCAGCGAGCCCGCCAGCAGCGCCGCCCCGATGACCTTGTCCATCGCGTTGTGGCGGCCGACGTCCTCGCGCGCCGCCAGCAGCTCGCCGGCGGCGTCGAAGAGCCCGGTCGCGTGCAGGCCGCCGGTCCGCTCGAAGCCGGGCTGGCGCAGCCGCTCGGGCAGGTCGGCGAGCAGCGCCCGCTCGACCCTCGGCCCGCTCGGCAGCGGCGCGCTCGCCACCGCGACCTCCTCCAGCGCCCCCTTGCCGCAGACCCCGCAGGAGGAGGTCGTGTAGAAGCGCCGGGCGCCGGGGTCGCGCCGCAGCGGCCCGGCGACCTCGACCACGTTGGCGGCGAGGTCCTCGCTCGGCCCCGCCGCGCGCGGCCCGTCGATCAGGCCCTCGCCGTAGAGGAAGCCAAGCGCCAGCTCCTCGTCGTTGCCCGGGGTCCGCATCGTCACGCTCAGCGGCGCGCCGTCGACCCGGATCTCCAGCGGCTCCTCGACCGCGACCGCGTCACGCTCGCCGTCGCGCTCGATCTCGCGGAAGAGGGCCGAGGCCGGGACGATCCCCGGCCTCGGCCCTGCAGGGTGCGTCTCCTCAGACACCCCTTTATCTTCGCTCAGAGACGTCGTCAGCCGACCACCCCGGAGCGGCACTTCGCCGCGTGGCGGACCAGCAGGCGGTCGATGAAGACCGCCGAGTCGTACTGCCGGTCCCCCTGGTCGAAGAGCGAGAGGTAGAGCAGGTGGACGCCGGGGTGGACCCTGGTCGAGGCGCGGAGCAGCCCGGTCGCGGCGTCGTAGGTGGTCCCCTTCGCCGCCGCCCGCGAGACCCGGGCGACGCCGGTGCTGTTGATGCTGATCAGCTTGCCGTCGCGGGTCACCGCGAAGTCGTCGGGCGCGGTCACCGTCGGGTCCGAGTTGCCCGAGGCGTCCCAGGTCGGGTAGTGCACGACTTCGGCGAGGAAGGTGTCGCTGTATTCGCTTTCGACCCACTCCGGGTACTCCTCGGAGAGGAACTTGAAGCGAAACGAGAGGCAGTTCGCGTGCTTGGGGACGCGGACCCGGATCCGCCAGATCGTCGTGTCGCGGGCGCCGTGGGTCTTGACGCCGCCGTCGCGACAGCCGCTGCTGGTCGAGTTGTTCGGGTTGTCGGCGAGCGGCGCGCACCCGGTCGAGAGGATCGCGAAGCCCTTGCCGCGGCGCGGGAAGTTGCCGATCCGCTCGTGCCCGATCGCCACCGGCACGCCGCCGGGCGGAGTGGTCACGAACTTCGCGTTGACCACCGTCTTCGGGTCGCCCTGGACGATCGTCTTCGCCAGTTCGGTCGCCGCCTTGTCCGAGCGCTTGACCGGTTCGATCGGCCTCTGCTTGTGGTGCTTGTGGTCGCCGGCGGCGAGCGCGCCCGCGGCGAAGACCAGCGCCGCCACGGCGATGGCGAGCAGCGGCGCGAAGAGCCCCCTGCTGCTGCGATCGATCTGCTTCGACATGGATGACCAGCTCCTTCGGTTCGGTTTTTCCCCAGTGGCCGACCCCTACCCCGGTTCGGGGGCGCCGGGAGGAAGCTGTCAGGGCGCTTACGCGCTCCGGCGCCGCCAGGACGGAACGGTTTGTCCAATAACACCAGGGGTATCTCCCCGGCATGAAGAGGAGCCGCCGGTCAGCCGGCCCACACCAGGAGGGCTGAGGCCGCGCGTGTCTCCTCTGGACCCGAAGAGTCCTGCCGCCCACCACATAGCCACCCTCTGGTGGTGGATGCTCGTCGTCGCGGCGATCGTCTTCCTCGGCGCCGTGGCGATGCTGGCAATCGGCGCCCTGCGGCGCGACACCCCGGGGCTTCCCTTCCTCGGCGAGAACGAGAAGGCCAACACCGCCCTGGTGCTCCTCTTCGGGATCGCGATCCCGATCGTCATCCTCGTCGCCCTCTTCGTCGTCTCCGACCTGGTGCTGATGCAGGAAACCGACGCCCCCGCGGCCGACGCCACCGCGATGACCGTGACCGTGATCGGCCACCAGTGGTTCTGGGAGGCCCGCTACGAAGGCGAGGGCGCCGAAACCGCCAACGAGATCCACATCCCGGCGCGGACGCCGATCCAGCTGGTCGCCCGCAGCGTCGACGTCATCCACTCCTTCTGGGTGCCGGAACTGAACCGCAAGATCGACATGATCCCGGGCCAGGCCAACAAGATCGAGCTCTACGCCGAATCACCGGGCGTCTACCGCGGCCAGTGCGCCGAGTTCTGCGGGCTGCAGCACGCCCACATGGCCTTCCGCATCTACGCCGAACCGCCGGCGAAGTTCGAAGCCTGGCTGGCGAACATCCGCAAACCCGCTCGCGAACCGACCACCCCTCTGGCCCGACAGGGCCAGAGGGCCTTCATGCAGAACGCCTGCGCCGCCTGCCACACGATCGCCGGCACGCCCGCCGAAGGCACCGTCGGCCCGGTCCTCACCCACCTCGCCGGGCGCCAGACCCTCGCTGCGAACACGATTCCCAACACGCCCGAATACCTCTACCGCTGGATCCAGAACCCGCAGAGCATCAAGCCCGGCGACAAGATGCCGGGCCTCGGCCTGGGCCGCAGGAAGTACGAAGCGATCGTCGCCTACCTGACGGAGCTGCGATGACGGTCACCGCCCCCGCCGCCACCGACGTCCGCCTCGGCCGCCTCGAGAAGATCTGGAAGGAGCCGCCCGGCGTGCTCGGCTGGCTGACCACGGTCGACCACAAGCGGATCGGCATCCTCTACTTCTTCACCTCGCTCTTCTTCTTCGGCGCCGGCGGGGTCGAGGCGCTGCTGATCCGCACCCAGCTGATCGGACCCAACCAGGCGACGCTCGACCCGCAGACCTTCAACGAAATGATGTCGACCCACGGGACGACGATGATCTTCTTCTTCGTCGTGCCGATGTCGCTGGGCGCCTTCGGCAACTACCTGGTGCCGCTGATGATCGGCGCCCGCGACATGGCCTTCCCGCGGCTGAACGCGCTCTCATACTGGATCTTCCTCTGCGCCGGGACCTTCCTCTACGTCGGCGTCTTCACCGGCAACGCCCCCAGCGCCGGCTGGTTCGACTACGTGCCGCTGGCCTCGCGCGCCTACAGCCCCGGGCCGGGGATCGACTTCTACGCGCTCTCGCTGCTCTTCATCGGCATCTCGACCACGGCGGGGGCGATCAACGTGATCGTGACGATCTTCAAGCTGCGGGCCCCCGGCATGTCGCTGAACCGGATGCCGCTCTTCTGCTTCGCCTTCCTCGCCGTCTCCTTCGCCCTCGTCTTCGCCCTGCCGGCGCTCTCGACGGCGCTGATCCTGCTCGAGCTCGAACGGCTGGTCGGCCTCCACTTCTTCATCCCCGGCGCCGGCGGCGACCCGATCCTCTGGCAGAACCTGTTCTGGATCTTCGGCCACCCCGAGGTCTACATCATCATCCTCCCCGCCTTCGGGATCGCGACCTCGATCATCCCCACCTTCGTGCGGCGGAAAATGGTCGCCTTCCCGCTGGTCGCGCTGGCCGAGATCCTCGTCGCCTTCCTCGGCTTCGGGGTCTGGGCGCACCACATGTTCGCGGTCGGCCTGGCGACCGCGACGACGATCTACTTCGCCGCCGCCAGCCTGATCATCGTCATCCCCAGCGCGATCCAGCTCTTCTCCTGGATCACCACGATCGTCACCGGCACGCCGCGCTTCCGCACGCCCCTGCTCTGGATCGTCGGCTTCATCGTCCTCTTCATCATCGGCGGCCTCTCGGGCGTGACCTTCGCGGCGATCCCCTTCGACCAGCAGACGACCGACACCTACTACGTCGTCGCCCACTTCCACTACGTGATCTTCGGCGCCGCCGTCTTCCCGCTGCTCGGCGGCATGTACTACTGGTTCCCCAAGGTCACCGGGAAGATGTTCCACGAAGGCTGGGGCAAAGCCAGCTTCTGGCTCACCTTCGTCGGCTCCAACGTCACCTTCTTCCCGATGCACATCCTCGGGCTCGCCGGGATGCCGCGGCGCGACTACACCTACGGGCCGGACCTCGGCTGGACGGCGCTGAACCTGATCGAGAGCATCGGCGCCTACCTGCTGGCCCTCGGGCTGCTCTCGGTCTTCGTCAACCTCGCGGTCAGCCTCTTCAAGGGCGAGCCGGCGGGCGACGACCCCTGGGGCGGCGACACCCTGGAGTGGTCGACCACCTCGCCGCCGCCCGCCTACAACTACGCGGTCATCCCCAAGGTCTCGAGCCCATATGCGAACTGGGACAAGGAGGACCGCGAAGAGGACGCCCGCAACCTCGAGCTGGGGCGCAAAACGCTCGAACAGGGGCACGAGACGCAGGCCAGCACCGCCGTCGACGCCGAATGGGACGAGATCCTCGAGATGCCCTCGCACTCGGCCTGGCCGCCGCTGGTCGCCCTGGCGATGGCGGCGGTCTTCACGATGATCATCCTCGGGCGCTGGGTCGCGGCGGCGGCGATGGTCCTCGTCCTCGCCGTCACCGTCGCCGGCTTCCACCTCAAGGAGCCGGAGGAGGCCTGATGCCGGTCCCGCGCAGCATGGAGGCCGAAGGCGCCTGGCCGGTCAAGGAGGTGGCGCGGGAGCGCGGCACCCAGCCGAGCGGCTGGTGGGGCGCGATCCTGCTGATCGCCACCGAGGCGACGCTCTTCGCCTGCCTGATCGCCACCTACTTCTACCTGCGCTTCAAGACCGAACCCTGGCCGCCGGGTGGGATCGACAAGCCCTCGGTCGTCCTCCCCCTCGCCTTCACCGGGATGCTGGCGGCGACCTCGATCCCGATGTTCCTCTCGGTCCGGGCGGCGAAGGGCGGCGCCGTCCGCGCCGCCTGGTGGCTGCTGCTGTTCGCCTTCGCCGTGCAGGCGACCTACCTCGGCCTGCAGATCCACCTCACCGTCGACGACATGAGCAAGTTCAGCGCCCAGGCCAACGCCTACGCCTCGATCTACTACACGCTGACGATCACCCACCACGCCCACGTCGCGGTCGGGCTGGCGATCGACGCCTGGCTGCTGTGGAAGCTCTCCCGGGGGATCACCAACTACCGCCTGATCGGCCTTCGGGTCGCCGCCTTCTACTGGTACTTCGTCAACGCGGCCGCGATCGCCGTGGTCCTGACCCAGCTCTACCCGTCGCTATGAGGACGCTGGAGGCGGTCAAGGCGCGGATCCCCCCGGAGTCGCCGGTCTCCCCGGTCCTCTGGTACGCGGTGCTCGGCGGCCCGGGCGCCTACGCCGTCCAGATGGGACTGCTCTACTGGCTGGCCGAGGCCGGCTGCAGCCCGACCGGGGGCCAGTGGGGGATCTCGCTCGGGGTCTGGGCGGTCGCGGTCACCGCGGTCACCGCGGTGCTGGCGGCGGGCGCCTGGTTCACGGCCCTGCGGCTCTACCGCCGCACCGGCGACCGCCACGCTCCGCCTCCGTCCGGCCGCGTCGCCTTCCTGGCGATCGTCGGGATGACCGTCGCCTTCCTCTCCTTCGCGCTGATCCTGATGACGGGAGCCGGGCTGCTCACCTTCGACGTCTGCAACCAGTCATGAGCCCGGCCCGGAGAGCCCCGCGAGCGAATGGCGCAACCCGCATCTCTTCTGTTCCTTCTGGTCGCTGTACGACCTTAAGGAACAGGAGTGGAAGAGCCGCCGGTCGCTGCCTGTTCCTCATGGCTGCCCTGCGACCAAAAGGAACAGAAAGAGCGCGGGTGCGGGGATTTCGCCGCGCCCTTCTGGCGGCAGCGGTCCTCTCGGGCGTGCTGGCGCTTTCGGCCCGGGCCGAGCCGCCGAGCGGCATCGTCTATCCCCCCGGCGGGGCGAAGCAGAAGCAGCTGCTGCGCGGCGCCGGCCTCTACGCCGCCAACTGCTCGAGCTGCCACGGGCCCAACGGCGAAGGGGTCTACGAGGCGAACAACCGCGGGGCCGGCGACATCACCGCCCAGGGGCCGTCCCTGATCGGGGTCGGCGAAGCGGCGCCCGACTTCTACCTGCGGACCGGGCGGATGCCGCTCGACCACGCCGGCGAAGAGCCCGAACGGCAGCGGCCCTTCTTCAACTCCGGCGAGATCGACGCGATCAGCGCCTACGTCGCCTCCTTCGGCGGCGGCCCGCCGGTTCCCGACCCCCATCCCGACCACGGCTCGCTGACCGAAGGGATGTCGCTGTTCACCGAGCACTGCGCCGGCTGCCACCAGATCGTCGGCGAGGGCGGCTTCGTGACCGGCGCCAAGGTGCCGGTGCTCCAGCACGCGACCCCGACCGAGATCGCCGAGGCGGTGCGGATCGGCCCCTTCCTGATGCCGAGCTTCCCGAAAAGCCAGATCAGCGACGACGACCTGAACAAGATCATCGCCTACGTCCAGGCCAGCAAGAACCCCGAAGACCGGGGTGGCTGGGGGATCGGCCACATCGGGCCGGTGCCGGAGGGGATGGTCACCTGGTTCGTCGCGATCTTCGTACTCGCCGGCCTCTGCGCCGTGATCGGAAGGAGGCTCTCGTCGTGAAGCCGAAGCCGAAGTCGAAGTCGAGGCTGCGGGCGGCAGCGATCCTCGCCCTCGGGGCCCTGCGCCGGCCGCGGCGGCGCAAGCGCGAGCCGATCGTCGAGGAGCAGGGCGGCGACCCCCGGGCCGAGCTGGTGGTGGCGCTGCTGCTGCTCACCGCGGCCGCCTGCGCGGTGATGTTCGTCGTCGTCTACGTGGTCGAATTCGCCAACCGCACCCAGTGGCTGGGGCTCTGCCTCGGCACCTCGCTGCTGCTGGTCGCCGCCGCCCTGATCTACGCCGGCGAGACCTTCGTCCCGACCGAGGAGCTGGAGGAGCCCTACCCGCCGATCGAACACCCCGAGGAGCAGGCCGAGCTCGACCAGATCGGCCGCGAGAGCGTCGCCGGCTTCACCCGCAAGCGCCTGCTGGTCGGCGCTGCCGGGGCCGCCGGGGCGGCGCTGGGGGCGGCGCTGATCGCCCCCGCCGCCTCCTTCGGCCCGTTCCTCGACACCAAGTCCTTCTACTACTCCCCCTGGCGCCGCGACCGCCGACTGGTCGACGTAGACGGCAAGCCCTACAAGGCCGACGAGATCGAGTTCGAGACCTTCTACACCGCCTATCCCCAGGACGCCTACCGCGACGAGCCGGCGGCGCCGCTGGTCGTCGTCCGGGTCGACCCCTCCGAACTGGAACTGCCGCCGGAACGCGAGAACTGGGCGCCGGAAGGGATCGTCGCCTACTCGAAGGTCTGCACCCACGCCGGCTGCGCGATCGCGCTCTACCGCTACCCGAAGTTCCCCCAGGCCGAGCCGCGCCCGGCGCTGGTCTGCCCCTGCCACTACTCGACCTTCGACCCGGCCGAGGCCGGCAAGGTGATCTTCGGCCCGGCGGGGCGCAGCCTGCCGCAGCTGCCGCTGATGGTCGACTCGGCGGGCGAGCTGCGGGCGGCCGGCAACTTCTCCGAACCGGTCGGGCCGGCCTTCTGGGGCGTGCGGACGCGGAGGCCCTCGGCGTGATCCGCCGCGCCGTCCGCTTCCTCGACCAGCGCAGCGGCGCCGCTCCGGCGCTGAAGAAGACGCTGCGCTACGCCTTCCCCGACCACTGGTCCTTCCTGCTCGGCGAGGTCGCCCTCTACGCCTTCGTCGTCCTCGTCGCGACCGGCATCTACCTGACCTTCTTCTTCCACCCCAGCACCGCCGAGACCGTCTACCACGGCGCCTACCGGCCGCTGGTCGGGATGAAGATGAGCGAGGCCTACGCCTCGGTCGTCCACATCTCCTTCGATGTCAAGGCGGGGCTGCTGATCCGCCAGACCCACCACTGGGCGGCCGACGTCTTCATCGCCGCGATCGTCCTCCACCTCGTCCGCGTCTTCTTCACCGGCGCCTACCGCAAACCGCGCGAGCTGACCTACCTGATCGGCGTCCTGATGCTGTTCACGGCGCTGCTCGAGGGCTACCTCGGCTACTCGCTGGTCGACGATCTGCTCTCGGGCATGGGGCTGGCGATCGGCTACGGGGTGCTGCTCTCGGTCCCCTTCCTCGGCGCCAACCTGGCGCTGGCGATCTTCGGCCATCCCTTCCCCGGCGACCCCGAATTCTGGTCGCGGATGTACATCGCCCACGTGCTGATCTTCCCGGTCCTGATCGGCGGCCTGCTGGCGGCGCACCTGGCCCTGGTCGCCTCCCGCCACCACACCCAGTTCCGCCGCAGGTCGGTGGCCAGCGAGCGCAAATTGATCGGCGTCCCCGCCTTCCCCGGCCAGGTGCCGCGCTCGGTCGGGCTGATGGTCGCCGTCGCCGGCGTCCTGGTCCTGCTCGGCGGCCTGATCCAGATCAACCCGATCTGGCTCTGGGGCCCCTACCACGTCGCCGACGGCACCAACGGGGCGCAGCCCGACTGGTACCTCGGCTGGCTGATCGGGGCGCTGCGGCTGATGCCGGGCTTCGACATCGTCGTCTGGAACCGGACGCTGGTCCCGAACCCGTTCTGGGGCGGGGTGCTGTTCCCGCTGGTCGTGATGGCGGCGCTGATGCTCTGGCCCTGGGCCGAGCGGCGGGTGACCGGCGACCGCCGATCCCACAACGTCCTCGACCGACCCCGCGACGCGCCCTGGCGGACGGCGATCGGCTCCGGCTTCCTCACCTGGGTGGTGATGATCTTCGTCGCCGGCGCCTCCGACCGGGTCCTGGTCTTCCTCGGGATCAGCTACATCAGCCAGATCTGGGCCTACCGGATCGCGGTCTGGATCGTCCCCTTCGCGGTCGGCTTCGTCGCCTACCGGCTCTGCCGCGCGCTCAAGGGCCTGGAGGAGATAGAGGCGGAGCAGGAGGTCGCCGTCCGAAGCGCGCGGCCCGAGTAGCGACCCGCGCCTCGGCGCCGGCGTCGAGCAGCGCCTGCCGGGTCTCGGCCTCCCCCAGCCAGCGCAGGAAGAGCCAGGAGAAGAGGGCGAGGGTGATTACCGCGCCCCAGATGAACATGATCGCGCCGCCGATCTGCTGGTCGACCAGCGGCCCGATCCCCGCCGGCGCCTCGCCGCGGGCGTAGAACGGGTAGAACGGGGTGCCGGACCAGATCAGGACGTTGCCGAGAATCGCGCATCCCAGCGCCCGGACGACGAGGACGTAGGTCGCCTTCTGGGCGGAGCCGAACCAGGTCGGGCCGGGCAGCGGCTCCAGCAGGGCGCCCCACATCAGCAGCCCGGCGGCGAAGAAGCAGCCGTGCTCGAAGCCGTGCAGGAAGGGGCTCTCCAGGGCCGCTTCGTAGAGCGCGGGCAGGTGCCAGAGGTAGAGGTTGGCCGCCCACAGCGGCAGGGCGAGGAGCGGGTTCATCAGCGGCCGCAGCCGCCGCACCGGGGCGAGGGCGAGGAGCGGCCGCAGGACGGCGCCGCTGAGCCCGACGAGGACGAAGAGCGGGGCGACTTCGCCGATCGTCAGGTGCTGGATCATGTGGACGTAGAAGTAGCGTTCCTCGCCGAGCGAGTCGAGCGGGGAGACCAGGGCGAGGACGAGGATCGCGACCCCGAGGTAGAAGCCGAGCTGCCGGCGGCGGGAGATGCCGCGGCCGCGCCGGGCCAGCGAGCGGGCGCGGCGGGCGTAGAGCAGGCAGGCGAGCGCCGCGGCGGCGAGCGTCAGCGGGTCGAGGCTCCATCCGCCGCCCTGCGGCGAGGCGTGAGCGATCGGCAGCACCTTGATCGGGCGGATACCCGCTTGTCAGACCGCGAACCAGCGGCCGCCCGAGCGGGCCGGCCGGCGCGGGCGAAGGGTCATCATGCGGACATGCAGCGCAGGCTGACCAGGGTCGCGATCGTCGCCGGGCTCGCCGTGGTGGCGCTGGTCGTCGCGATCCGGCTGCAGAGCGGCAGCTCCCCCCGGGCCGCGGGCGCTCCCGCGACGCTGCCGGTGGGCGTGGCGCTCGACCGCAAGCTGCCGCCGCTGCCGCTGCTCGGCGCCGACGGCAGGCCCGCCTCGCTCGCCGAGCTGCGCGGCCGCTGGGTCGCGGTCGCGCCGACCCTGACCCGCTGCGAAGAGGTCTGCCCGATCGCCACCGGGGCGCTGCTGCAGCTGCGGGCGCTGATGCGGAGGATGGGCGCGGGCGGGCGCTTCGCGATCGCCGAGGTCAGCGTCGACCCCTGGCGCGACTCGCCGGCGGCGCTGCGCTCCTACGAGCACCGGACCGGGGCGCGGATGCCGCTCTACACCGGCTCGCTGCACCAGCTGCGCAGGCTCTGGCACTTCTTCGGGGTCGGCTTCCACTGGACCGGCGGCGACGTCGCCCACACCGACGGCGTCTTCCTCCTCGACCCCTCCGGCCGCGAGCGGGTGGCGATCGTCGGGATGCCGAGCACCGGCGGGCGGCTGCCGCCCGGCCTGCGCTCGCTGCTCGACGCCGAAGGCCGCCGCAACCTCGCCCACCCCGAGGCGCCCTGGAGCGCCCGCGACGTCGCCGCCGACCTGCGGCTGCTGATGGGGCTGCGCCAGCCGCTCCCGAGCGAGGCCGCCTCGAGCTCCCCGGCGCCGCCGCGGCCGAGCGCCGCCGCGCCGCCGCCACCAGGCTGGTCGAAGGCGGCGGCATCGAAGGCCGCCTCGACGCCCTGCGCGGCCGTCCGGTGGTCCTCAACGCCTGGGCCTCCTGGTGCCCGCCCTGCCGCGAAGAGCTGCCGCTCTTCGCGGCCGCCGCGAGCCGCTTCGGCCACCGCGCCGCCTTCCTCGGCGCCGACGTCGAAGACGAAGCCGGCCCGGCCCGCAAGCTCCTCGCCGAAATCCCCCTCGGCTACCCCAGCTACCAGGCGAGCCTCGAAGAACTCGAGCCCCTCTCCCACAGCACCGGGACCCCGTTCACCGTCTTCCTCGACCCGAAGGGCGAAGTGGCGAACGTCCACATCGGCGCCTACCGCTCCCAGGACGAACTCGACACCGACGTCGAAGCGCTGCTGAGCGGCTGAGCGAAACGCGCGGGCGTGCGCTCAGCGCAGCAGCAGGCGGCAGCGCTTGAGCAGCTCCTCGAGCGTCCTCGGGCGCAGGCTGCCGAGCCGGCGGACGAGGCGGTCGTGGGACACCGCGCGCAGCTGCTCGGGCATCGCGAAACCGTCCTCTTTCAGGCCCCCCTCGGAGGCCGGGACCAGGAGGTGGAAGCTGTTGCCGAAGTCGGTCCGGGTGAAGGGGACGGCGAGCGAGAGGCCGAGGCCCGACCCGTTCATCTGGTCGACGGAGACGATCGCAAAGGGGCGGGCCTTCGCCTGCTCTCTGCCGCGGGTCGGATCGGGGCCCGCCCAAAAGACGTCTCCCTGCTGGGGAGTCGTCGCTACCACTCGGGGGCCGCAGCCTCGAAGCCCGACGCCAGCTCGGCGCCCTCTGCCCGATAGGCGGCGATGGCCTCGGAGTCGGCCGACAACCTCGCGAACCCGGCCCGCATCTCCTCCAGAAGCTCCTCCTCGTCGGCCCAGCGCACGAGCTTGGCGATGACCTCTCCCGCCGGTTCGCCCCGGCGGCGCGAAAGGGCGTTCAACCGGTCCCGGGTCTCGACCGGAACCCTGATCGTGGTGGAATCCGCCGCCGCCATGTAGATATCCAGTCTACATACTCGACTCGCGTCGAGCCAGGCGCCTTTCCCAACCAGGGGTGAGGAAAAGCGCCTGGCCTCGGCCTGACCGGCAGTTGCGGGAAGATGCGGGTGGGATGAGCTCCGCGAACGCGCCCGTCTACGCGCTCAACCTCTTCGACGTCGCCGACCGCGAGGAGTACCTCGCCTACTCGCGCCGCTCGGCGCGGGAGGTGGCGCGCCATGGCGGCAGGGTGGTCGCGCTGGGCAGCTTCGAGGAGGCGATCGCCGGGGACATCGCGCCGAGCAGGGCGAGCCAGACGATCGCGGCGGCCGGGATCTGGTGGCGCTCGCGGCCCAGGGCGGCCGGCAGCTCGCCGGCGCCGCTGACGTCGCGGGCCAGCCGCGCGGTCGAGAAGAGGGTGGCGTTGATCGCCGAGCTGGTCGCGAGCAGCGCCCCCGCCGCCGCCGCCCAGAGGCCGAAGCCGCCGAGCGCCTTCTCGCCCACGACCGCGAAGGCGACCTCCTTTTCGGCGGCGATCGTGGCGTCGGGCAGCAGCATCTGCGAGGCCAGGGTGACGGCGACGTAGACGACGGCGACCCCGGCGACCGAGAGGTAGAGCGCCCGCGGCAGCGTCCGCCGCGGCGCCGCGAGGTCGTCGTAGTCGTAGGGCAGCAGCTCGAACCCCTCGTAGGCGACGAAGATCACCGCCGCGCCGAGCAGGAAGGCGGCGAAGGCGAGATGGCCTGCCAGGTCGATCGTCACCCCGAGGACGCTGAAGATGCCGCCGCCGATCATCCCTCCGATCGTCATCGCCACCGCCTCGCGCAGCCCCAGCAGCGCAGCTCCGCGTCGCCGCCGCGCATGGCTGCGCGGGTGGTAGGGCGGGCGCTGCGGCCGACTCGTCATCCCGGCGCAGTCTGAACGCCGCAGCCGACGGCGGCGCTTCTGTTCCTTATGGCTGTGAAGCGACCAAAAGGAACAGCGGGGAGCCGAACAGGAAACGTGACGCTCGGTGGCCCCTACGGCGCGTCGCCGTCGCCGCCGTCCTCCGGCGGCGCCAGGGTGGAGCGGGAGAGGCGGCGGGCCTTGCCCTCGGCGAGGGCTTCGCGGACCGCGGCGGGGAAGCGGCCGGGGCCCCAGTAGCGGGCGCCGACCATCCGCGCCAGCTCGTCGCGGCGGGTGGCGCCGTGCTCGTCGAGGGCGTGGGAGATGGCTTCGATCTCGCGGTCGAGCGCGGCTTCGTCGGGCGGGCCGGTGCCGCCGGTGAGGCTGAGGCCAGGGCTGGCGGCGAAGGAGCCGGGGCCCGGGCGGAAGCGGCTGAGGCCGGCGTGGGAGCGCTCCCGCCGCCGCGCCGCCCGCTCGGCGATCCGCCGCCGGCGCTCGTCCTCGCGGCGGCGCCGCTGCTCCTCGCGCTCGCGCTCCTCGGCGCTCTCCTCCTTCTCGGCCGCCTCCTCGCGGGCTTCCTCGGCCTCGCCGTGGCGCTCGGCGGCGGCGAGCCGCTCTTCGGCGGCCCGGGCCAGCTGCTCGTCTTCGCCGGCCTGGGCCTCCAGGTCGGCGGCGCCGTCCGTGTCGCCCTCGGCCCGGCGCTCGTGGACCCGGCCGCGCGCCTCGTGCATCGTCGCCCAGGCCTCGTGCATCTCCGCCCGCGCCCCGGCGATCGCCGCCTCCTCGTCCTCGGCACCCTCCGCGTCGCCCCACGCCTCGGCCGCGGCGGCGCGCTGCTCGCGCGCCCGCGCCCGCTCGCCCGCCGCCTCGGAGAGCTCGACGTGGCGCCGTTCCTCGCTCTCGCCCTCGGCCATCAGCGCCTCGGCCCGTTCGCGCCAGGAGCGCGACCGCTCCACGGCCGCGGCGACGCTCGCCTCGGCGGCCTCGCGCGCCGCCTCGTCCTCGGCGGCTTCGTCGGCCTCGGCCCGGTGCTCGGCGGCCGCGGCCCGCTCGTCGAAGCAGCGCGCCCGCAGCTCGTCGGCCTCGGCCAGGACCTCCTCAGTCCCGCGCCGCTCCTCGGCCCGCCGGTCGCCCGCCTCGACCCGCGGCTGCAGCTCGTGGACCGTCGCCCGGTGCTCGGCGGCCCGGGCACGGGCGTCCTGGGCCTCGGCGTGCAGCCGCGCCGCCTCGCGCCGCTGCGGGTGCTCCTCCTCGGGCGCCTCGCCCTCGCCCTCGCCCTCGGCTTCGCCCTCGCCTTCTTCGGCCTCTTCGGCGGTCAGCGGCTTGGCGATGTCCTCGAGCTCGGTCTGCTCGGCCTTGACCCCGAAGAAGAGCTCGGCGATGCCGCCGATCGCCATCACCCCGGCACCGATCAGGAAGGCGACGATCACCTGGCCGCGGACGCCGCTTTCGATCAGCTGGCCGAAGAGGAGCGGGCCGCTGATCCCGCCGACCGCGGTCCCGACCGCGTAGAAGAAGGCGATCGCCAGCGCTCGCGTCTCCATCGGGAAGATCTCGCTGACCGTGAGGTAGGCGGCGCTGGCGCCCGCCGAGGCGAGGAAGAAGGTGACGACGATGAAGGCCTCCAGCCAGAAGCTGGTCAGCGAGCCGCCGACGAAGAGGATCGCCATCACCACCGTCACCGCGGCCGAGCCGAGGTAGGTGCCGGCGATCATCGGTTTGCGGCCGACGGTGTCGAAGAGGCGCCCCAGCGTCAGCGGCCCGAGGAAGTTGCCGATCGCGAAGATGACGACGTAGATCGGCACCGTCGAGGAGGAGATCCCGTAGAAGGTCGTGAACAGCGTGCCGAGGTTGAAGGTGACCCCGTTGTAGATGAAGGCCTGGCCGACGAAGAGGCAGAGGCCGAGCACCGCCCGGGTCGGGTAGAGCTTGAAGGCGGTGCGGCCGATCTGGCGGAAGGGAATCGATTCGCGCTGGCGCACCTCGATGCTCTGTTCGGGTTCGGGCAGCTCCTCCCCGGTTTCCTCGCGGATGTCCTCCTCGACCCCGCTGACGATCGCCTCCGCCTCCTCCTCCTTGCCGTGGATGAACAGCCAGCGCGGGCTCTCGGGGACGTTGCGGCGGACGATCAGGATCGTGAAGCCGAGCACCACCCCGAGCCCGAAGGCGAGCCGCCAGCCGAAGTCGGCGGCGAAGATCGAAGTGTCGAGGAAGATCAGCGCCGCCGCGGCGCCGACCGCCGAGCCGACCCAGTAGGAGCCGTTGATGATCAGGTCGACGCGGCCGCGCACCCGGGCCGGGATCAGCTCGTCGATCGCCGAGTTGATCGCCGCGTACTCGCCGCCGATCCCGGCGCCGGTGAAGAAGCGGGCGGCGAAGAAGTACCAGGGGGCGAAGGCGAACGCGGTCGCCGCGGTGGCGGCGATGTAGACGGCGAGGGTGATCAGGAACAGCTTCTTGCGGCCGAAGCGGTCGGTCAGCTGGCCGAAGAAGAGGGCGCCGGTGCAGGCGCCGGCGACATAGAAGGCGGCGGCGATACCGATCTGGCCCGAGCTGATCGCGATGCCGCTGCCCGATTCGGTCAGCCGCGAGGCGACCGAGCCGACGATCGTCACCTCCAGCCCGTCGAGGATCCAGACGGTGCCGAGGCCGATCACGATCAGCCAGTGGAAGCGCGCCCAGGGCAGGCGGTCGAGCCGGGCCGGAATCCTCGTCTCGATCGTCCCGGTCTTCGCTCCCCCCTCGGCCATGCGCCGCATCTACCCCTGCCGCCGCTCCCTCCCACCGGAAGTTGTCATTCCTCCGACAGCCGGGTAGAGGCGGGGACATGCTCGCCTGCCGCGTCTTCGGCCACCGCTACCGCTTCGCCGCCGAGGGGGCGACGATGCGCTGGGGCTGCGAGCGCTGCGGAGAGGCCGGGGGCGAGAAGGAGTACCGGAGCGCCGCCGAGGCCGAACGCTTCGCCCGCGCCTTCGACTTCGACGAGCGCGGCTCGACCGGCAAGCGAGCGCCGCTCTTCGGCCTGCTGCCGCTGCGGCTCGGGCGGATGCTCTACGACCGGGCGAAGCGGCGGGAGGAGGGGGCGCGCGAGGGGTGAGAGGGGCGGCCTCAGGCGACCGTCGCCGCCAGCCGCTCGACCTCCTCGGCCTCGAGCCCGTTCTCCCGCGCCGCCGCGGAGATCTCCCCGAGCAGGCCGTGGAGGCGCCGCGGCAGCACCGGGTCGTCGGCGGAGTAGTGGATCACCTGCTCGAAGCCGAGCCGGACGAGCTCGGCGAGGTCGGGGACGTCGGCGTGGAAGCGCGGCCGGCCGTCGCCGTCGGCGCGGTAGCGGCAGGGGTGCGGCGGCCGGGTGAAGTGGATCAGCCCGGCGCTCATCCCCTCCATCGCGTTGGCGGCGGTGGTCGGGTCGTTGATCCCGGGCGAGAGCCCCTTGAGGGCGACGTCGGCGAGCTGGCGGACCGGGAAGCTCGGGTCCTGGGGCAGGGTGCGCTGCGGGCCGAGCGAGAAGAAGCCCCGCAGCCGCTCCCCGACCTCCTCGCGGTCGCAGCCTTCGGGCAGCCAGGCCGAGGCGACCGCCTGGCCGGGCAGGAGGTAGGCCCCCACCTGGACGCGCTGGCGCACGTAGAGGTCCTCGTCCTCGGCGCACTCGAGCAGGTCGTCGGCCTGCACCTCGGTGAGGAAGCCCTCGCGATCGAGCCGGATCGCCAGCTCGCGGCGCTCCCCCGCCGCCCGGGCGAAGTCCGCGGCGGCACGATCGCCGTCCTCGGGCTCCTCGCCGATTTCGAGCGGGTAGGGATGGCTGAGGTGGTCGCGTGCCTCCTCCGAGATCGAGGCGATCACCGAGGAGGGCTGGAGCATGCTGGCGATGTGGCCGATGAAGGCGGCGAAGAGGGCGAAGGAGCCGAGCCCGAGCAGGGTCGCCAGCGCCAGCGAGAGGCTCGGGACCCGCTGGCCGCCGAGGGTCCCCAGCCGCGCCAGCACCGCCAGGCAGTAGACGGCGGTGCCGAGGAAGGCGGCCAGGGTCAGCTGGCTGAGCAGGTCGCGGCGGAAGCTGCGCAGGACCCGCGGGCTGAGCTGGTTGGCGGTCAGGGTGAAGGCGACGACGGTGACCGAGAAGGCGATCCCCACCACCGACACCGTCACCGTGGTGATCGCCTCGAGGATGCTGCGCGCCGCCTGCTGGTCGGCGAAGTCGAAGAACGGCACGTCGACGTTCAGCCACCGGTCCACCGCCGGCATCGCCATCCCCACCACCACCGCCGCGACGATCGCCAGCGCCGCCGGAAACCCGAACGTCGCCCGCACCGCGTCGACCAGCACCGCAACCCGCTCCCGCGGCATCCGCGCTATCGATCCACCCCGTTCCACGGCACTTCCCCTACCCGGATGAAGGCGATCAGGGGCTTTCTCTAGTCTGATAATCTGATTTTGATGAAGCAGCTGAGCGCCACCGACGCCTCGCGGCGATTCTCGGAGGTTTTGGACGACGTAGAACATGGCGGCGAGTCCTACGTGGTCGTCCGCCACGGCCGCGCCGTGGCGACGATCGGCCCCGCCGGCGGCGGAACCGGAAGAGCCCTCAAGGAGGCGCTTCGCGCGAACCGACCCGACGACGCCTGGCCAGGCGAGCTGCGCGAGCTTCGCGAGGCCGTGGAGCCGGCGGCGGACCCCTGGCGCGCCTGATTCTCGACACCACGGCCCTGGTCGACGCCGAGCGCGGGGGCGACGCCTTGGCCGAGGCGATCGACGACAACGACGACGTCGCGATCGCCGCGATCACCGTCGCGGAGCTGAAGGTCGGCATTCGGCTCGCGGAGGGGCGGCGGCGAGAGCAACGCGAGCGCTTCGTCACGGCGGTCCTCGACGCCGTCTCGGTCGAGCCCTACGAGCTCGACGTAGCGGAAGCGCACGCCGCCCTCCTGGCCCATGTACGTCAGACAGGCACGCCTCGCGGCGCCCACGACCTGATCATCGCCGCGACGGCAAGAGCCCGGGGGCGGCAGATCGTCAGCCTCGACCAAAGAGGCTTCGCCGACCTCCCCGAGGTCTCGATCGCCGACAGCAGCAAGGGATCGACCTCATAACCCGAAGGTCGCAGGTTCGAATCCTGCCCCCGCTATAGGACGAAAGCCCCGCAAATGCGGGGTTTCTGGTAAGCGTTCAGTCGCCTCCTCCGGGTAGGCGCGATCGCGACGACATCCGGCATGGGGCCGTAGGTCAGGCCAGCAGTGGAGCGGGGTCACCGCGAACCCTCGCGCCGAGCGCGTCGGCCAGGTAGGCGAAGAGCGATCGACGCTGCAGGCGGCAGGTGACCGATGCCGAGAGCAGCCGCTGGATCGTGGTCTCACCGCGCTCGGACTGGCTGCCGAGGGAGAGCTTGCGGTGGATCACCGGGCCGCGCAGGGCGCGCTCGGCCCGGTTGTTGGTCGGCTCCACGCCCTCGACCTCGACGAAGGTCCAAAGCGCCGGCCAGATCTTCAGCAGGTTCTTGGAGAAGCCCCAGGTGAGCTTGTTGCGCCGGCCCTTGGAGCCGCGCTGGAGCAGTGCTTTGAACTCGCGCTTGAGCGGCGCCGCCTCGCGTTTGAGGCGACGGTGGTCGCCGTGCTCTCGAAAGTCATCCCAGGCTGAGAACAGGCGCTCGGCGATCTCGAGCCCCGCCTCGCCGAACTCCTTCTGGGCGGCGAGGCCCTCCGAGTGGGCGGTCAGGTCTCTGATCAGGTGCGACCAGCAGGCTTGGCGGCGCTTGGGATCGAAGCCGCGGTAGGCCCACCAGCGGTCGGAGCCGACGATGCCGGAGAATTCCTCTCCGAGCAGCGCCTCGGCCTCGCGCTCGTGGCGGTCCGGCGCGATGCGAAAGACGGCGGCCTTCGAGGCCACGGCGCCCCATAGGGTGCGCCCCTCGCCGCGCAGCTTCCAGCCTGTCTCATCGACGTTGAGCGCCGGTGCAGAGCGGACATGCGAGAGCAGGTCCTCGTAGGGCTCTGCCAGGGCCTCGCCCGCTCGGGCGAGGATCGCGTCGGCCGTGCCGCTCGCCAGCCTCGCGCCGAACAGCTCGCCCATCAGCTCGACCGTGTCGCGGCGCGAGACGCGGTTGCGGATCGCGAGCGTCGCCACCGCGGCTTCCATGCGCGGGCCGAAGGCGCCGACGGGCACATCTGCGGGCAGCTCGGCGCGGGTCGCCTTCCCGCAGTCGGGGCAGTGGCGGCGGTGCAGGCGGTGCTCGGTGACCTCCACGGCGATCTCGGGCAGCTCGGTGACCTGGTGGCGGGCCGGCTCGCCGGCCTCCTCCTCGCCCTCGGCGAAGGAGCGCCCACATGCGCAGCGCGCCGGCAAGTGGTCGATGACCCGGTCCACCGCCTCGGCCGGCAGGAGCCTGCGCCCTTTGCCCTTGTGCCCCGGCTGGGCGCCCTGGGAGCGTCCGGAGGGATCGGGGCGCTTGCGCTCGGGCGCCCCCGGGGGGTCCTGGCTCGGCGGAACCGAGGAGTTCTGGGAGTTGCGGTTCAGGCGTCGCTTGAGCTCCGCGATCTCCTCGCCTTGCTTTTCCACCTGCTTGGTCAGCCGCTGGATCTGCTCGTCCATCCGCAAGAGGACGGCGACCACGGACTCCCGACCGGCGTCGTAGATCGCTTCGGCCTCGGCGCGCTCCACGACTGAAAGTTCGCCGGGCGGAGGTTATGTCCCCCTGCCCGACTGAACGGTTACGGTTTCTGTTTGTCTTATCTGACAGACAATAGGTGCAAAATCGGTCGTGGGGCAAGCCCTGGGGCAAGATGAGGTCAAAGCGAGGTCGTTTGGGCCTTGCCCAGCGAGCGCTGACCGCAGCCGTCGCTACGATCGAGGGCGCCGAAAATCCGATTTCCGAAGGAAGCTCTGATCAAGACTCACGCGAGACAGAAGGCTCATCTCGGGGCAGACGATCCCCGGCTCGCCCGTGCGATCTTCACGCTGCGCGAGACCGCTGGATATCTCGACGTGCCGAAGTCGAACATCCAGCGGTGGGCGCGACCGCCGGAAGCCAAGCATCCGCTCATCACCTGCTTTCCGCCACACGGCCGAGAGGCGACGGTGCCCTTCATCGGCTTCGCTGAGGCGTTCGTGCTATCGAGCTTCAGGCGAGCCGGGGTGCCGTTGCAGCGGATTCGGCCCGCCGTAGAGGTCCTGGAAAAGGAGATCGGTGTTGATCACGCGCTTGCCTCGAAGCGCCTCTACACCGATGGGGCCGAGGTCCTCTTTGACTACGCGAACAAGCGCGGCGAGCGTGAGGTAATGGATCTGGTCGTCGTCCGAACCCAGCAGCGCCAGTTCTCCGGGGTTGTGAATGACTATCTGAAGCGCATCCATTACGGAGGCGACGGCTGGGCGGACTCCGTGCGACTGCCGACTTACGGCAACGCGAAAGTGGTCGTCGACCCAAGGGTTGCATTTGGCCTCCCGATCGTCGCCCACGGCGGGGCTCGCGTAGAGGACCTCGTCGACCGCTTCCAGGCTGGCGACTCCGTCGCCGAGATCGCAACGGACTTCAGTGTTCCTCCCGATGAGGTCGAGGACGTGATCCGACTCGCAACCCGGACGGCAGCCTGATCTGGTGAGACAGGGACGCTGCGTCAGATAGGCCGCAGCGATGACCCGCCCAAAGGAGCAGAGCCCCGAGTTCTTCGTCGATCGCAGCCTTGGCAAGAGCATCGTCGAGGGCCTTCGCGACGCTGGCCTCACGGTCCATTCGATGGCCGACATCTACGGCGAGAAGCGCGCCCAGCTTCTCGCCGACGAGGTTTGGCTGCGAGACGCCGGCAAAAACGATTGGATCGTCCTCACCAAGGACGACGCGATCCGCCGCCGCCCCGCCGAGCGCGACGCTCTCATCGAGGCTGCCGTTCGCGTTTTCTGCCTGACCAACCGCAACATGCGCGGTGCAGAGCAGACCAAGCGATTCGTTTCAAACCGCCATCGAATCCTCCGCCAAGCCCGCAAGTCAGGCCCGTATATCTACGGCGTCTATGCGGAGGGCCTCAGGCGTCTCTGGCCTTAATTCCACTAGCGAATCCGAGTGACTCAGTCCCTTTGACCGCCCCGATGAGGTGGCTCGCAGCCGCCGGAGGCCAAACTCGGAGACCAAGCGATACCTTTAGGGCACCGTATACAGACCAGTTTCAACTGGCAGGGAGGGATCAGCTATGTCACGACAGGTGACCTGCATCAACAAGCGCGGCGACCACTACGACCCCCACGAACGGATTAGCCATATCGGTGGCAGCGGTTGGAAGGTCACCCAGGCCGAAGGCATCGCCGATGTCAAGGCCGACCCGACCGCCTACTACGTCTCCTCAGCCGCTGGCAGCGTCTACCTGATCGTCCGCCAGCACAACGGCAACGACTACCTGACCACCGAAGCCGACGGCTCGACCCAGAACAACCTCCTCTCCTTGCCCGAGTGCTAGCTCCGCCAACCTGTCCTGGACGCTGAGAGTTGGCACGCAAGCCTCGACGCGAAAAGCTCACCGTTTCGCTGCTGAAAGAAGAGTTGGGGCGCGACGAAGCATTGCGCGACCGGGATGCCTTGACCGGCTACCGGGTCCCCGGAATCGACAAACGCCGCCACAGCCTCTTTGCGGCCTCGAAGCCACCGCACCCGCCACCTTGGGCGAAATACCTCTCCCCCCATGTCAGCGGCGATCTCGCTGGGCTGAACACCTCATCCGCCGCTGCGGTCCTTCTCCTCGAAGCTGCCGGGCGGATCTTCGCCATTACTTTCGGCGGCGGCCGTCATCTCATTGAACCCGATTCCTACGTGCAGGACTTCGGCCTCAAGGTCGTCCTCAACACGGTCGCCCCAGATCAGCTGAAGAGCGTCGACGCGAAGACGATCGACGACACTACTGTCCACTCACGCCTCGACCTCAGCCATGAGTCTTCTTTCGGTGCCTTCGGCCTCGACGTGAGCCGCGACCTGCTCCGGGCGGTGACCGGCAAGCCAAAAGACGAGACCCTTGCCCACCGCTTGACCGGTGCCGACTCGCTTGGAATCCACACCCGCGACCAAGTGCCCGACTTGCCGACGCTCTGCGAGCGTCTGCTCGGCGCCTACGAAGATGACGCCTACAAGGAGAACTTCGACTTCATCGATCACTTGCGCCCGGTCAAGAGCAAGGCGCGCAAGGAAGAATTGAATGAGCTGCTGGTCGAGGCACTCGAAGATCGCGAGATCGACGACGTCCACTTGGCGGCACCCGAAACGCTCGATTGGCAGGACATAGACGGCTTTCGCTTCAACCGCAGCGATCCAGAGGCCGAGCTCGATGCCGACCCGCGCATCTCGGCATACCTCGACTCCCGCGAGGACGAGGAGATCGACCTGCAGCTGCTTAAGGACGACCGCCTGATTGCGATTCGCGCCTCTGACGGCGCACCGGCGAACGACTGGCCGATTCGCAGCTGCCTCGTTTACCAGGTTGAGCTCGAGGATGGCCTCTATGTTCTATCGACCGGGGACTGGTTCCGGGTCGAGAACGACTACCGCAAGCGAGTCGAAGCTGAAGTCGAAAAGCTACCCCGCTTCAAGGGCCTGCCCGATGCCGACGCTGGTACTGATGAGGACGACTACAACCTGAAGGCCGCGAAGGCGATCGGCGGTCTCTGTCTGGACAAGAAGTTCGTTTTCGAGCGGGGGCACGACAAGATGGAGGTCTGCGATGTCCTCACTGCCGATGGCGGCCTGATCCACGTCAAGCAACGTGGCAGCTCTTCGACTCTCAGCCATCTCTTCACTCAAGGTGTCAACAGCGCCGAGCGACTGCTGCTCGATGACGAGTTCCGCGACAAGGCTCGCAAGGTTGTTAAAAAAGTCGACACCAGCTGGGTAGGTAAGTTGCCGGCTACCGGCGCGGACGCCCGCGACCACGAGATCACGTTCGCCGTGATCACCCGCAGCGACCGCAAGACGCCGCTCACCCTTCCCTTCTTCAGCGTCGTCGGCCTCAGGGCTGCCGCCGAGCGTCTTCGAGCCTTTGGCTTCGCTGTCTCAGTCGCCAAAGTTCGCGAGAGCTAGGGTCTGACCGTGGCGCGCCGATCGGTCAGCTAATGGCCTACTGGCTGAAGATCGGTTACTTCACCGACTCCCAGGAGGCGGCACCCAACTACTGGCTGGAGCGTACGTGGGTCAGCGATAGTCCTGGACGCGTTTCGCCTTGGTGGAAGAAGTACGAGAGACCGCCCAAGGGAACGGTCTACCCGCCTCACGGCCGCAGTACCGGATCGGTGATCGGCTCGTCATCTACATCACGGAGAAGGGGGTCTGCCCGGCGATTCTCGAGGTGATTGCAGAGCCCCGGTGGGACCCAGGGTGGGTAGACGCACAGTCGGGCAGGGGAGAGGGCAAGGAATGGGGTGTCGTCACCGATGTGCGCGGCCTCTGGAGCCTGAGCCTCGATGACGCTCCGCCGATAGAGGACATTGGAGTCGCCAGGGCACGGGTACAGCAGCACGGGCATATCTCGCTCGGCGACCTGGAGTACGAGGCTGCCGAGAGGTTTATGGCCAAGCGCCGCCCCAGCAAGCGGCATAGCGACCAGTCGGAGAATGCCCTGGTCCCTATAGAGACCAGCAACTCCGAGGAATGCGAGATCACGCGGCCCGAGTCAGGGAAGCGTGCGGTGCGTCGAGAGGCAAAACTGGTGCGCGACTACGCCGCCATCCTCGAGGCGGGTGGCGATGAGGTAGTCCGCAACAAGCTTCTGCCCTCTGGCTCATCGCACCCGCTCTACAGCGACGTTTACAACGTCACCCGAAAGCAATTGGTTGAGGCCAAGGCGGGGACCGGACGGGGCGACGTTCGGATGGCAATTGGGCAGCTGGCCGACTACGGGCGGTTCGTTCCCAAGGGCGCGGATCGGGCAGTTCTGCTTGATGCCAAGCCGCAGGCGGACCTACTTGTTCTTCTCGATTCCCAGGAAGTCGCCGCGATTTGGCGCAACGGCGAAAGCTTTGTGGACAACGCGGGAGGTCGATTCGTATGACGGAAATGACCGAAGCTGACGCTGCCGAGCGGGAAAACCTCTGGGCAAAGGAGATGCTCCAGATCTACGACGACGCTGCAGCGATTGGATACGAAGCGAGTGGCTTCAGGGGGCTGGTGGCGAGCCACGGCCCGCTGAGGGCGGCAAAGATGCTCATCAACATGGACGAGCCGAGCGACGGCTTCATTGAACTCTGGGAACTCAAGCGGCTTGACATTTCCGTCGAGGCCCGTGCCATGAGGCCGGAGTTTCGTGACCTTTTCTCGGATTCGGAGCTCGCGGTTTGTCGCCGACGGTTGGCCGCGTACGAGTGGATGCAGTATCCGCCGTGGCGGCCGCCGAGTGCTTAGCTTTACGAGAAAGCCGGGGTGTACCAAGCGACTTCGCTGGGGCAAGAAATGGGGCAAGGTGCCCCACAGATTCCAGCCGATCCCCACGTAGTTCGATCTCGCGAAAACCGCTCTGGAACGCGCTCCACGTAGTCCAGCCGATCTCAAGTTCCGGGCTCATAACCCGAAGGTCGCGGGTTCGAATCCCGCCCCCGCTATAGGACAAAAGGCCCGCAAATGCGGGCCTTTTAGTTTTATTGTCTTACAGACAACAGGGTGCAGAATCGGCCATGGGGCAACGCTTGGGGCAACATGAGGTCCGAGAGAGGTCGGGTTAGCCCTTGCGCGGAGCATCCGGATCCGCCCGGATTGGGCCAGGACCGGCCTCCTCCACTGGGCGACGACCCCAGCAGCTGATGAGCGCTTGGCGCGCCATTGTTCATAGGTCTCCGCACAATCCGCGCCGACCTAGGACTGGCCTATAACTGGCAGCGTTGCTGTCGCCATCTGGCCAAGCGGAACACGAGCAACCGGGCGACGATGCTCACGGCGTGATCGACATCCTCGCGGAGCGGCAGCTTGGGGGTGCGGCCGTGGACGGCGTCATTTCTCGCTTTTCGTAGGCGGCCGAGCAGCTCGTATTCGCTCTCGGCGACTGGTACCCCGTCGCGGGTTGCCGCCTCGCGCAGCTTTGCCATCAAGGGCGGGTCGTTGATCTTGGCAAGCAGGTCGAGAGCCCGCGTGCGGAGCTTGGGATCGACGTCCTTTGGGACGGAGCGCCGTATCCGCTTCACTTCCTTGGGGTCGAAGAGGATGTCACCCCGGGTGCCGGCAACATAGAACTCGATCGCCTCCCAGATCGCCTGGATCCGCTCAAGTGGATTCGCCATCTGGCCGGCACGCGCGCAAGCAAGCAAGGCCTGACGGTCGGCGAGTTCGTAGCTGCTTGGCGGCGGGCGCCAGCTCGGATCGGAATGATCCAGGGAAAGCTCTACATCCTGATCGCGGGACTTCATTGCTCGCAGCCATCCTCGGCCGCTTGCCATCCCGCGCACTACGACCATGTCCCCACGCCGGGGCCGGGCTCGGGCCACGTCCCGCCTGTAGTTGTGGGGCTCGCCGTCAGGCAGGAAGGCGAGGCCGTAGCGGGCGCGGACGGTTAGCCACGCGAGCGCGTCATCGACCCGGGTAACGATCGCGCGCTCGGCATCGAGCAGTCGCCTGGTCACCTCAAACCCGACTAGGTAGGCGTCGGCGTCGGCGAACTCGGCGCTCGCCTCGGTTTGGTCGAAGGGCTCGAGCGCGCTGGAGGCGTCGAGCACCAGCCGCAGATCGCCGAAGTCAACTGGCTCTTGGACGCGGATTCCATAGACCGGCACGACAACCTCGATCGCCTCCAGGGGAAGCATCTCGTCGAAGCCCTCGATGTTGATCCGCTCCTCGGGAAAGCCACCGCTGCTGACCGCGAGATGCATCGCCTCTGGCGCAATTGCGTTTCGCATCTCCAGATAGCCCATTTGCTGCTCGCTCAGCTCCGGTGCCGTCTCGGCGTTCAGGCGGATTGCTCCTGCGGTGGCGTGGGCCTCGAGAACGCTTCCGGTGAAGCGGATGGTCTCGTGGTTTCCGCTCGCATGGCCAAAGCTGACCACTGACAGGTAGTCAATTGGCTGCCCTGCGGTCAGTTCTAGATCGAGTTCGGCATCCGCCGTAGAGCGGCTGTTCATGGCTGCGTGGATGTGGCCGTTCTTGACGGCGTGGCTGACATCGACTGAGCCAAAGCGAAGGACCGGACCCTCACGCTCCTCGGTTAGGCCGAGCAGGTCGGTTGAATCAGGCTTCTTCGCCATCCCCCTCCTCCGACTCCAGGGACCTCAGAGGCTGGCGCGACTCGATCAACTCCGCAACCTCACTTGGGCTCAGGTCGGGCCCGCCGATCGGGCCGAGGGTCAGCTTGTGCACGGCTCGCAGCGTCGCCTCCGCCAGCAGGTTCGCGACGGGAAGATCGGGTGTGCCTGATTGCGACCGAACCACTACGTCGATCGCCATCGTCAGGATCTGGACCTCGTCTTCGGAGAGTCGGCTCTCTCCCGCGCCGGGATCCTCCGCGAGCTTCTCCGCGATCTCCTCCATCGGTACCCCGAGCACGCAGGCAACGGCAAGTACACCGTGGAAGATTGCCGCCTCGGGGTCCCCATGCGTGAGTGCGCGGGTGCCGAGGCGCAGGCGCTCGAAGGCGTCTCTGACGTCGGCGGCAGGCGGCCCATCCGAGCTCTCTCCCTCCTGCGAGGCGATCGCCGCGGCGACATCGCGGTCCTGTTCGCGGGTCAGGCGCTCGAGCAGCCAGAGCCGATCCTTCAGCAGCGCGAATGCCCCGGCTGACCAGAAGCGCTCGACACTCTCGCCCTCTTGGTTGAACGAAACGGTGATGTTGGCCGGCTTTTGCAGGCTCTCGAAAGTCTCCATCACGTCGACGAAGGCGTTTAACTGAGCAAGACCCGACTGTTTTGAGCGCTCTCGGGTGTCCGGTGCGGGATCGAGCGCAGCGAGCCTTCCCTCGGAGAGCGGCCATTCTTCCATCCGAGAGTCCACACCGGCGCTCGCCATCTCTTGCGCCTGTCGGGTGAGGTTCCTCTGCAGGGCGGTTACGAGGCTGTACACGGCCGCTAGCTGCTTCTCGATCGCCGGTGCAGCGAGCGCCACGTCGAGCGCGGCCGACCAAGCCTTCTCCAGGTCTCCGTCAAGAGTGCGGGCCAAGGAGAAGAGAGAACTGAGCTCGACCGGTTCTTGTCCGGTCTCGGCGCCTGCTTCGCTTGCCCGGTCCTCCTCGGTTCCCCCGTCGTCAGCAGCGCCCTCGCCGGAGTCTGCCGCCTCGCCCATCGCGTTTGGCTTTGCGGTCATCTCCGGTTCTACCTCTGCCTTTTCTTCGCCCTGCTCGATTACCTCCTCCTGTTCCGCGATCCGTGAGGCCATGCGCGCCGCCCGCATGGCGGGCCCGATCCTGCCGAGCGCGAGCTGCCGCGGTTTGAAATTGGTTGGCGTGTCGCCCTCGATCGTGAACTCGACGATGGCCGGTATCCCTCCGGGCGTCTCGGCTTTGACACTGAGCAGCAGCTTCGCCGCCTCCGTTACCGCCGGCTCGATCACGCGGTAGTGGTGGGCGAGGAGATCCTGTCCGGCTTTGATTGCCTCCAAGGCGGTGCCTGGAACGTTCAACACCGCCCCGTCGGATGCACGCTGCCACACGGTGCCGGTCGGCGCCGCCTTGAAGCTGCCGGCGTCCTTATCCGCGATCTCGCTCACTATCCGCCACGTATCGCTGTTGCGAATCTTCTCGGCGTGCTCGGAGAAGTCGCCCTGCGCCTCTTTGGCGCCGTAGGCTTGGACGTTGCCCTCGAGTTCTTTTGCCAGGGCAGCGAGCGATATCGCGAGCGAGCCGGCGGCGGCGCGGACCCGTTCGATCTCGCCCGGCCCCGGCGGATCTGCCTCCTGCAGGTTCGCGATCGCGTCCATCGTCACTGCGAAGAGGTGGTGCGCCCTCTGCCAGGCCACCGCGTTTCCGGCTTTGATCACGAGGTCATCGGCATCTTCGATCTCCTCGATCTCCTTGATCGAGAGGTCCCTGATCGAGGTGACCGAGTGGTGCCCCTGTTCGTCCTGGCCGAGCTCGGCCAGGTGCTTGGGAATATTGGTCGACTCGTTGGTCACAGTCATAGCGACTCGACGGTACAGCGCTTCTCTTAGCGATTTTATTCTGTGTCGCAGTGGCAAATCGGAGTTGACCGCAAGGCCGAAGGAAACGGACTCCGGTGAGGATGCTGCTGATGGTGCCTGGGAGCCGCAGCACACGGTAGCTTCGCCCGGGTGACGTTTCTTCTCGAGAAGTCCGAGGATCCGAATGCACCCGGCCCCCGTCTCGAACGCTGGCGACGAGTCCGGCTTTGCAGGGGTCAGTCGACGTGAAAGTCCTCGCTGAGGACGACTTCCCGCGAGTGCGCGAGGCGCTACGGAGCGCCTCGCAAAAAGGCGACCTCAGTTCGACCCTCTCGATCCCTGTGGTTCTCACTGAACTTGAGCAGTGGCTCGAGGATGAGCGCCAATGGACCCAGGGGAGTGGTAAGGACTGGGGTGCGCTGCTCGACGACCTAACCACGGCCTGGGCTGACGCCGGGGCGGAGTTACGCACGTCCCTGGTAAAAGCCGCGGGCACTGCGAAGTCGGAAGTGGCGGAGGTCCGCAAGGAACTCGGGCAAAAGGCGGAGCGGGACCGCTCGACGAAGCGACGACTCGAACTTGCGGCTGGCTCAATCCGGGCTGCCCTTCTCGATGAGGAAGTGCTCAGCGCCGCCTGGATGGACCTGCTCGAAGCCGAGGGGGTCGGAGACTCTCGAAAGGCGGCACGCCTTCTCTCCGGCTTGACCGGTCTCGCCGGCCACGGCGCTCAGCTATTTGATCGGCTGCAGCGCATCCTCGCCGACGATGGCCTCGAGATCGCTCAGGCCCGAGGCGAGGAGCCACCGGCCTCCTATGAGGACGCCGGTGGCGCATCACCGCAAGAGCGGGTCGAGCTCGTAAAGACGCAGATCACCGCACTGCCACCGAGCGGAAGAGCAGTCGTCTGGATGCTCTTTGCCTTCGCGGCGAAAATGTGGCCGCCGGTGCTCGATGTCGGCGAGCGGCTCACGCTCTATGACGTCAGCTGGCTGCGCCTCGTTTCTCAGAACGGAGGACAGGCAGCCTATCCCGTTGCCCCCGAGGTCGAGGCGGATCCCCGCTTCTTATCGCTGCTGCTACCGCGCGTTGAGAAGCCGAAGGAAGGGCCACTGCCCCCGCTGGCACCCCCGGCCGTCGACGCCCACGAAAAGGTGCCTCGGGTGGCGATCCGCCTCGATTTGGGGGAGGTCCGGATTTCCGAGGCTGAGGACCTCGCACGCAGCTCCGCCGAGGCGCTTGTGGCGCTCGCCGATCTGCACGGCGCCGAGTCTCCGTGGGTCTTGGAGGACTCCTTCGTGATGCTCGTCGAGGGCCACTCAGGCGGCTCCACTTTCGCCCCACCCGCAGCATTCGCGCTTGACTCCGAGAAGCGGCTCGCACTTAGCTCCGACACCACTGCCGAAATCATTGCCAGGAACGCGGAAGAGTGGGCTGCCCACTTCCCGATCTCCGACCCGCGAATGCGTCAGGCCGCCCATTTATTGCGCTGGCTGCGTAAGGCCAGGGAGACCTGGGCACCTGGACGGTTGATCCTGTGTGACCGAGTGATCGAGCGGGTCGCGGCATGGGCTGGGGTTGCTAGTCCGAAGCTTTTCCTGCGGGACTACGTGAGGCTCTCCTGGGCACTGGCCCAGGTGAGACATCGCCTTGCCGGTGTCGCCTTCAACGCTTTTACGTCCTTCGGCTCAGCTGAGCGTGCGGATGTGGATAGCTGGGAGCGGTACCGCATCGGCCACGAAGAAATCCGCACGGATCCTGACCTTGGCCTCTCTCTCGGGGAGAAGTCGTGGAAGGTGCAGCCGTGGGGAGTGATCGGGAAACTGGAGTGGCTAGCCGAACGCGTCCCCCCTGACACGCTCGCATTTGAGGAGATCCGGTTCCTCGCCGGCCGCACCGAGAGCGGCCATGCACTTGCGTCCTGGGTTGACGAGCTCATGAGCGAATTCGATGCGATGGAGGCACGACGGCGACGCGTGCGAAACGCCCTCACCCACGGCGGTCCGGCGGGCGAGGAGGCCGCGGCCGAGGTTCTCCAATTCGTCGAAAGTGTCGCGGTCAGCGCCCTCTACACCTCAATGCAGGGCCGTTTCCGTGGCGCAGCTCTCGTCGATCACTTCCTAGAGCGCCGTCGCACGGACGAACGCGTGCTCGCGGCTCTGCGAGCTGGTGCCGTACCGGCCGAGGTGCTCTGGCCAGCGCGGAAGAATTAGGCGGGTCGTCGCCCCGAGGTTGTTGCCGCGGAGCCGTCCTCGCCAAGGAGCTGGGTTCGGAGAGATCCCGATCGCGACTGCTGTTGCGCCGACGATCCAGCTCGATGGCGTTGCGCCCAGTTTGGGGCCATGAGAGCCTCTGGGTGATGCATGGCGATGAGAGGAACGGCGTCCCGCGCGAGCTGAGCGCCGAGTCGCAGCGGTGGATTCAGGAGGCTCGCGAACACGCTGAAGATCTAATCGCGGCGGCAAGGCTACTCGAGGCCCGCCATCATAACCTCGCCTTCCATTTCGCTGCGCTGGCGCTGGAGGAGGTCGGACGCGCGAGCCTGATCGCGATGAGCGAGATCGCCCAGCATCGACAGGAGGGTAAGGGCCACTGCCGGCAGGCCGATGATCACGAGGCAAAGCTCTTCTGGGCGCTCTGGGGTCCTTCGTTTGGAAGCGAGCGGCTCACCGGCGAGCAGATTGAAGCGTTTCGCGACCTCGCCAAGACCATCAACCGCACCCGACAGCAGGGCCTCTATTACGAGCCTGGTAACGGGCCACCGCATCAGGCGGTCGAGGCGCGGATGACCTCGAGCATCATCGACCTGGCGGAATCCCGAGTCGAGCTTGCGAGGGTCAGTCGTTGGCGGCGGCTCGACGACGACCTGGCGGCAGAGCTCGGCTGGTTCATCAGGGAAAGCGAGTCGCCCGAACGACGCGGCTTGATTTTCGGTGGCCCCTCGATGAAGAAGCTGGCCGAGCTAGGAGCCGTCTGGAAATGGGTGAGATGGCTCAAGACTCAGTTCGACGAGGCCGACGAGGAGGCGCGTGAGCAGATGCGCCGGGAGCTTTCCCGCCCGAAGCCGGTGGCCGATGAGGCTGGCGAACCGAAGTGGCGCCTCAAGTTCCGGCTGTTCAGCGATTCGCACTCGATCCGGCCAGGGCCCCTTCGGGACTGGAATGGGATCAGCCACTGGATCGAGCTGCGGCCGGTCTCGGGTCAGTCGAGCGCGCTGGATGTCGAGCTGACTCTGACCAAGGCGATCTCGGTGGCATCGGTAGGCGCGGTTGGACTCAATGTTGCCAATGCCTTCTTGGCGGGTTTGAACATCGCCAGTCGAGGCTTGTTTTGGTGGGAAGCGCCGAAATGGCGCTCCCAGCCCTTCCGGTCGATCGACGATCTTGAGTCCGGCTCGAAACTTGCTGCAGAGCCAGCACCGAAGTTGCGGATCGAGTGGGGCAATCGAGTGCTCGACGAGGACGCGCTGCGCGGAGTGGCACTTTGCTTCGGCTCGATCGCGCGATCAACGCCGGGGCTCTGGCAGGCGCCGGTCGACCATTACCTGCGAGGACTGGCGCTACTTTCGAGGGGGGACAGCTTGATGCCGCTCTACCCGAATAGCTTTACCGAGCTCTATCGAGCGCTCCGAGCAGCAGCTCGCAATCGCGACGACTGGGACGGAGATGGAGAGTTCTCCGAGTACTTTGTCGAGCTCCTACCGAGCCTCGTCTCGACGCCTGGCGATTGGGGCGAGCTCTTCGACCCCATGCGCAAGGTAGATAAAGGCGAGCCGCCACTTGAGGTCGCCCTAACGACGATCGGGCTGATGAAGGTGATCGTCGATAGTTACCTGACCAAGAGCTTTCGTGAAAAGTTCGAGGAAGCGAAGGGTGGCGGTAGTCAATCCTGAGAAGGTAGAAGGCACGGGGGGCGGAGTCCCTGACTTGAAGACAAAAAGTTTAGTCCGCAGCCAGAGCTAAGGTCGTCAGGATGGGCAAAACGCCGCGAGCCTGGATGGTGGAATTCGACAGCGATGCGGTCATCGACTTCGAGGACGTGAAGTCGCGGGGGGATCGCAAGGCGGTCTTCAATGTCGTGCAGAAGCTGAAGGACCTCGGGCCAGACCTGCCGCCGCCGCATATGAAGTCGTTGAAGGGGGAGGCGGATCTGTTTGAGCTGCGGCCGAAGCAGGGGGCCTGTGAGGCTCGGCCGATCTATGCGCGGTTCGGCGATCGATTCGTAGTTCTGGCAGTAGCCGCGAAGAAGAAAGACTTCGATCGAGCGGTCATGGCAGCGGGTGAGCGTCTGAAGCGCTGCAGTTGACTCCGATAATAAATTTATTATCATGAAGCAGCAATGACGGGCTCAGATAAGACCTTCGATTCCCTTGTGGCAGAGGAGCAGCTTGCTGATCCGAGCTTTCGGGCGGAGTGGCAGAGGCTCGCTCCTGCGCGGGAGTTCGCGGCGACGCTGCTGCGTTATCGCTCTGAGCACAAACTGAGCCAGAGGGCCTTGGCGAAGAAGCTGGGCGTCTCGCAGCCTCGCGTCGTCAAGCTCGAGTCCGGAGAGCACAACCCGGAGGTCGACACGATCATCAACGCGGTGCGGCGCCTGGGGGTCGAGTTCGTGCTGGACGTGGCACCCGCGGGCCGCAAGCCGGCACTGGTGACGGCCCGAGCTCAGAAGGGCGGAGCGATTGCCCACGACGATGTCTCCGTCGTGGCGGCTTCGTCGGTATAGGCCTCGTGGGGCAACACATGGGGCAACATGCCCCACAGATTTCAGCCGATCTCCACGTAGTTCGATCGCCCGAATTCGGCTTGAAACCTAGCTCCACGTAGTCCAGCCGATCCAACGGATCAAGCTCATAACCCGAAGGTCGGGGGTGTGCGATCGACACCCCGCTACATCCGCTCCTTCCACCCTTGCGGATCAGCCAGGCGTTGACCGGCCAGGCGGTGAAGAAGCCGACCATCATGCCGATCTGCATCATGAACCAGTAGGTGGGGCTGCGGTGGTGAGGTGCGGTTGCAGAAGACGAGGTGGTCGAGCGCCATGTAGCCGAAGAGTCCGACCTGGAAGGCGACGATTGAGAGGGTGTCGGCTTTGATCGCCGCCATATGCCTCGAAGCCCGCCGACCTCCTCACGCATCGGCACGATCGAGAAGTACTGGAAGGCGATGCCGAAGCGTCCAGGCCAGGGCGAAGTCGGCGGCGAACATCGCCATCAGCGTGTCGCGTCCTCGGCGGCGAAGAGCGGGATCGACCAAGCGGTCAGAAGACGACCCACTCGCCGACGATGTCGCCCAGCGTGCAGCCGGCGCCGCAGTGGCAGACCCCCGGCGACCGAGAATGACTCGCCGCGCTCGCGCTCGCGGGTGCGCAAGAAGTAGGAGCGCGACCGTGCCCCAGTAGAGGGCCGCGACCGGCGAGACCCAGTCCATGATCGTCATCTCCGAGTGATCGCCGCGGACAAGGACGTCCCAGAGGATCGCCCCCGCGCAGGCGAAGGCGACCGCCAGCGAGACCCAGCCGATCACGAGCCAGGCGGCCGACCCGGTCGGGGTCGCGGCGGCGAATGGAGGACGAGCACCACGTTC
>CAWDAP010000011.1:0-22220 GCA_963800355.1 uncultured Actinomycetes bacterium
GCGACATCGAGGTCAGCGCCCAGGACCTGACCGCGCACGTCAAGGCCCACCTCGCCTCCTTCAAGGCGCCCCGCGAGGTCGAGTTCCTCGCCGAGCTGCCGCGCAACGCCACCGGCAAGATCCTCAAGCGGGATCTGCACGCTCGCGAGAGCAAGACTTCGGCCTAAGTGGTGAGGGGAGCCGGGGGAATGCCTCCCCGGACCCTCCCCGCTGTTGTCCGCCGAACCCCTCTCCCGACGGCCCCGACGCCTGCCGGAAATTGCGAGCTTTCGGTGGGGGAGAGCCTGACTTCGCCTCCGGGCGCGATAGTAGGTTGCTGGGGGATGAGTGAGCCTTTGAGGCAGGTGCAGCAGGTGGGAGAGGCGACGCGGGCGGTGCGTGGCGTCGCCGATCAGGCGCTGGAGTGGGTTCGGGTCAGCGAGGAGCGCGTTGCCGCGGCCGAAAGGCGGGCCGACGAGGTCAAGGAGAAGGCCAAGGCCGGGGCGATGCTGACGTTGCGCAAGGTGTCGGCCGGGGCGCGCGAGCGGATCGCGGCCGAGCGCAAGGCCCGCAGCGAGGCCGAGGCGAAGGTTGCCGCCGCCGAGGCGGCTCGCGACCGGGCCGAGAAGAGCTTCGAGGAGCTGCAGCAGCGCTCCCAGAAGGAGCGCGAAGAGACCGTCGCCAAGGCCAACCGCCTGCGGGCGGAGGCCGAGCACGCGGCGGCGGAGGCTCAGGCTCAGGCGGAGAGCGCCGTCGCCGAGGCGCGGCTGGAAGTCGAGAACGCGACCGCGGCCGCCGAGCAGGCCGCCAAGGTGGAGTCCGAGCAGCGGCTGGAGGAGGCCCGCCGGCAGATCGAGGCCGAGGCCGACCGCCGGGTCGCCGCGGCCGAGCAGCGCGCCGCCGACGCCGAGCGCAGGGCGGAGGAGTCCCACGAGGCCGCGGTGCGGCTGGAGACCGAGATCGAGCGCCGGGTGATGGAGGGAACCGAGGAGGTGCGCCGCGAAGCCGAGGAGAGCGTCCGCCGGCTGCTCGAGAAAGTCGAGCGCGAGGCCGAGGACGCCGCTCGCAAACGCGCCGAGGACCAGCTGCGGATGGAGTCCGACCGGATCCGCGTGCAGGCGCGCAAGCGCGAGGAGCGGGTCCGAGAGGCGACCGAGGACGAGATCAAGGCCAGCGTCAGCAAGGCGCGCCGCGAGGCCGAAGCCGCCGCCGACGAGACCGCGCCGGCCTGGCTCCGCAGCGAGTCGAAGGCTTCAACCGCCGGCTACCGCACTTTTTGATCTAACCTCGCCTGCGCAATGCGGCAGGTGAGGATCAGAGACACCCTGACGGGGGAGCTGCGGACGCTGGATTCCGAAGAGATCGGGATCTACGCCTGCGGGCCGACCGTCTACAGCCGCATCCACATCGGCAACGCCCGGCCCTTCGTCGTCTTCTCCCTGTTCGCGCGCTTCCTGCGCGCCGAGGGGTATCGGCCGAAGCTGGTCGTCAACGTCACCGACATCAACGACAAGATCTACGCCGCCGCCCGGAAGGCGGGCCGGCCCTCGGAGGAGTTCGCGGCGGCGATGACCCGTGCCTACTTCGAGGACACCGACCGGCTCGGGCTCGGCCGCCCCGACGCCGAGCCGCTGGCGAGCGAGACCGTCGCCGGAATCGTCTCCCTGATCGAGGAGCTGGTCGACTCCGGCCATGCCTACGAGTCCGGCGGCGACGTCTACTTCCGCGTCCGCAGCTTCGATGGCTACGGCAAGCTCTCCAACCGCCGTCCCGAGGACATGGACCAGGGCGAGGACGCCGGTTCCGCCTCACTGAAGGAGGAGCGGCTCGATTTCGCCCTCTGGAAGGCCCACAAGCCCGACGAGGACACCAAGTGGGATTCCCCGTGGGGCCCCGGGCGCCCGGCCTGGCACATCGAGTGCTCGGTGATGGCCGAGCGGGAGCTGGGCGCGGCCTTCGCGATTCACGGCGGCGGCTCGGACCTCGTCTTCCCCCATCACGAGAACGAGATCGCCCAGTCCGAGGCCGCCGGCCGGCCCTTCGCCCGGGTCTGGATGCACAACGGAATGATCGAGACCGACGCGGCGAAGATGTCGAAGTCGGAGGGCAACATCTTCCAGCTCTCCGAGGCGCTCGATCGCTACGGCCGCGAAGCGGTCGTCGCCTACCTGATCTCGGGGCATTACCGGCAGCCGTTGGCTTTTGGCGCCGAGCAGATGGAGGAAGCGGTCGCACGGGTCGAGCGGCTTCGGAACTTCTTCAGGGAGCATGCGCTGGGAGCGCCGGGGGAGGAGTCGGCGGGCAAACAGCGGGGAGGGCCCGGCGACTCCTCCCCCGGCGCTCGGGGCGAGGCGTTTCGGGAGGCTCTTGCTGATGACTTCAATACGCCCAGGGCGCTCGCTGAGGTGTTTGAGCTGGTGGCTGAAGCAAATCGTGGTGAGGTGGATCGGGAGGAGGCGGCTGCCGCGCTGGCGGAGATGCTTGACGTGGTCGGCCTCGGCACCCTTGCTAAGCCAGATGAGGGTGTCGAGGCCGACGGCGAAGCTCGGAAGCTGATGCAGGAGCGGGAGGACGCTCGGGCGGCGAAGGATTTCGAGCGGGCTGACGCTTTGCGGGATCGGCTGGGTGAGCTGGGGTGGTCGGTGCGGGATTCGGCCGATGGGCCGCAGCTGGTTCCGAAGGCCTGATGGCGAATCAGTTCATCTATGGGCGTCGGTCGGTGGCCGAGGCCGAACGGGGGCGGCGGCGGGTTCGTCGGGTTTGGCGGGCTCCGGAGGTTTCGGCGGAGGAGCTGGAGCGGTTGTGCGGGTCGCCCGACCACCAGGGCGTGGTGGCGGAGGTCGACCCCTATCCCTACGGCGACGCGCGGGGCATGCTGCGGGAGGGGGCGCTGCTGGTCGCGGTCGACCAGGTGCAGGACGTGCGCAACCTCGGCGCGGTCTGCCGCTCGGCCGAGTTCGCCGGCGCCGCCGGCGTGGTGATCCCCGAGCGGCGCTCGGCGGCGGTGACTGCGGCCACCTGCAAGGCCTCGGCCGGAGCCGTCGAGCACATAGAAGTAGCCCACGTCCGCAACCTCGCCGACTGGCTCGCCGAAGCCAAGGAACAGGGCTTCTGGATCTGGGGAGCCGACGCCGAGGCCGACCGGCAACCCTGGACCACCGACCTGACCGGCTCCACCGTGATCGTCCTGGGCGGCGAGGGCAAGGGCCTCCGCCCGCGGGTAGCCGACAGCTGCGACGGCCTCATCGCCCTGCCCCAGCGCGGCAAGGTGGAATCGCTCAATGTCTCAGCGGCTGCCACCGCCCTGCTGTTCGAGGCCCTTCGCCAGCGAGTCATCTGAGACTGTCAAAGCGAGGGCGGGACCACCTCCCCAGACACTCAACCACGAGCCATTGGCGAGTGGTGTCTGGGGAGGTGGTCCCGCCCTCGCCCAACCCTCCCCCTGCAAGCAAATCTGCAAAACCGCAATTTGGGGGTTGACAGAACATCGCAGAACAGTAAGAGTGCTGCTTGCAAATAAGGGTGAACCTCAGCTTGAGGCTCACTTGTAGAAGGCGCCTGCCAGGGGAGGTAAGCGGCGCCACGACCCTTCAGTCAAGGAGAAGGATCTGTGGCTCTATCTACGCCTACGCAGGAACTGCCGATGTCGGCGGCTCCGCCGACCCCCGGTCTCGCCAGCACTAACCCTCAAGCTGAGCTTGACGATCATTACCTCGTCGCCCTCGCCAAGGAGGGGCGGACCGACGCCTACGACGCGATCATCCGCCGCTACCGCGGCTTCGTCCGCCTCAAGGCCTCGTCCTACTTCCTCCTCGGGGGAGAGTCCGACGACCTGATCCAGGAGGGCCTGCTCGGCCTCTACAAGGCGATCCGCGACTACCGGACCGACCGCGAGTCGAGCTTCCGCAACTTCGCCGAGCTCTGCATCACCCGCCAGATCATCACCGCGGTGAAGACCGCCACGCGCAACAAGCACACCCCCCTCAACCAGTACGTCTCCTTCAGCCAGACCCCGGCCGCGGCCGGCGACTCGGAAACCACCCTCGACGAGATCCTGCCCGGGCCGAGCGTCCACGATCCGGTCAACCAGGTGATCGCCAGCGAAGAGCTGGAGAGCCTCGTCTCCTGCCTCTCGGGCGTCTCCGGCGTCCTCTCCGACCTCGAGAGCCGGGTTCTCTCGCTCTATCTCGACGGCCACTCCTACGAGGTGGTCGCCGAGCGTCTCGAGTGCGACACCAAGACCGTGGACAACGCCCTGCAGCGCGTCAAGCGCAAGGTCGGCACCCATTTGGCATCCCGAGACGTCCTCCTCTGACCTGCCCTGACCAAGCAGGTCAAGGACGAACGAGGGAGCGTGCTCTGCACGTGACCGAGCGAGGACGCAGAGATGCGCCGGTCAGGGCAGGTCAGAGAGGACGTACTCGAGCAGTTCGCGGCCGTGGTCCGAGGCGACGACGACGTCGTCGGCCTTGACCCGGGCCCGGTGCAGCGACTGCATGCGGAGGACGTCGCCGTCGGTGCGGTGGTTGGGGAAGATCCCCGCATAGGAGACGCCGAGGCGCTCGAGCTGGTCGGCGACGAGGGCGGTCGCCGGCCGCTCGAGCGGCAGGTCGATGTAGACGGCGTCGAGGCGTTCGCGATGGAAGAGGTGGTGGCGCTCGCCGCCGAGCGCCTCCTCGAGGTCGGCGCCGGGGGTGTGGACGGTGATCAGGGCCAGGTTGTGGTCGCGGTCGACCTCGACGTGGAGCTCGCTGCGCTCGGCCAGGGCGCACCGGGGCGGCGGATCGGCGAGCTCGCCGCGCATCTGGCAGAGCTCGATCGTCTGGGCGACGATCCCGCGGTGGCGCTCCGGCGCGTAGACGCTGCGCTCGTGGCCGTCGTTCAGCTTCAGATACAGGAGCGCGGCCGACTGCCGACCCCGCCGTCCCGCGGCGGCGTCGTTGCTGACGCTGGCCGGGATCCAGCCCAGCAGGAAGCCGGTCTCGTGGGCGCCGAGCTCGATGTTGGCCTTCTGGCTGTAGGGATGGGCGGCGGTCGCCTCGCTGTACATCCCGGCCAGTCCGCGCTCCCGCGCCAGGTCCATCAGCCATTGCTTGGTGCGGGTGAAGAGGTGCTGCCCGCGGGCCGCCGCCAGCGTCACCGCCTGGCCCGAATGGGCGACGGCGTCGCCGGCCGTCGCGAGGCTCATCCCGATGTGGCAGAGAAGCTCGCCTGCAGGGCTTTCCGCGACCGCCGAGACGTAGGTCCCGGCGGCGAGCCGGCGGTCGACCTCCTCAGGGTCGTAGACCCACCGCACGTCGTAACTTTGACCATAAGCCGCCTCGATCGCACGCGTCAGCACGGTACCCTCGTCAGACCCCAAGCACCTGAACGTCACGTCCATCACGGACATCATCGCCACCACGCCCGCCTAGCTCAACCTGGGAGAGCACCTCATTTGTAATGAGGAGGTTGCCGGTTCGATTCCGGCGGCGGGCTCTTTCACCCGGTAGGTCCCGAGGTCTCGCCGAGGATCTTTTCTTTCTCCGCGCAGAACTCCTCCTCGGTGAGGACCCCCCTGTCGCGCAGCTCGCCGAGCTTCTCGAGGCGCTGCAGGCGGACGTCCTCCTCGCCGACCGGCATCGCTGCCGTCGGCGCCTCTCCCGGAGGGGGCGGCGGCGCCAACGGCTCGTCCGCGCCGCGCCGCCGCAGCTCCGGCAGCCGCAGTCGCGAGGTCTGCTCGCCGACCCGCTCGGAGATGTTCGCGTCGCGGACCGCGGTGAACACCCGCTCGCGGGTACGACCGAAGAGGTCGCCGTAGGTGGCGTCGGGAAATTCCTCGGCGGTCTGCTTGCGCAGCTCGTGGATGCCGAAGGCGGCCATGCCGGCGACGATCAGCGTGGTCAGGAAGGTGCGCAGCCCCTGGGTCGGGCCGGTCAGGAAATAGAGGCAGACGACTATCGCCAGGCCGGTGTAGACGAAGGCGGCGTACTGGCGCAGGGCCGGGGCCATGTAGCGGCGGCTGGCCCGGGCGGGCGCGGTCGGCGAGGCGAGCCAGCCGGCGGCGGCGAAGAGGACGCCGACGACGATCACGGTGGTCGCGATGCTGATCATCAGCGAGGTGCCGATCGACCAGGCCGCTTCCCCGGCCGGCTTGACCCCGTCGTTCTGGACCAGCTGGCCGACGACGATGCCGCCGGCGACGTGGCGGAAGACGATCGCGGCGAAGCCGGCGGCGACGAGGCCGATGCCGCTGTAGAGGACGGTCACCCAGCGGGCGTCGCGAGAGAGGTAGATCGCGGCGCCGAAGGCGGCGAAGGTGAGGATCGAGAGCAGCAGCGCCAGCCCCTTGACGGCGATGGCGATGTCCTGGGCGGTCTTCAGCTGGTTCGACTTGAGGATGTGGATCTGGCCTGCGTCGGGGGGGAGCTTTTCCGCCAGGCTTTCGCCGATCCCGACCTGATTGGCGAGGTTGGTGATCAGGCTGCCGAGGTTCAGCGTCACTTCGCCGTTCGCCGTTTCCACCGCTTCTTTCCTGTTTTCCAGAACCGCCAGCAGCTGTTCGTGGGCGGCCCGGTTCGCGTCTTCCCAGAGTCCCTGGGCGGTCGAGGTTTCCAGCACCTTTTCGGCTCCCTGGCCGGCGACCTGGCGCAGCCCTCCGGCCGCGGGACCGGCCAGTTCGGCGGCTTCCCCGGGGAGGATTTCTTCCAGTTCCTTCTTGACGTCGACGTTTTCGTAGAGCTGGTCGACCAGGTAGTTGGCGACCGCTTCGCGGACCTTCTGGTTGTGGATCAGCTTGCCGCTGGTCGACACCCAGTCGTTCGTGTTGAGCGCCTGGCGCTCGATCCAGATCGCGAAGACGCTGAGGAAGGCGAGAACCGAACCGAGGACGATGAGGGCCCTGACAGTCCTTCGCCGTCCGCGGCTCATGGCCGGGATGCTATACGTGACATACCGATGAGACTAGAGGGCATCCACCACATCACGGCGATCACCGAGAACGCCCAGCGCAACGTCGACTTCTACGCCGGTGTGCTGGGGCTGAGGCTGGTGAAGAAAACGGTCAACCAGGACAACCCGACCGTCTACCACCTCTTCTTCGCCGACGAGGGCGGCGACCCCGGCTCCGACCTGACCTTCTTCGAGTACCCGGGCGCGGCGCCGGGCAGGCCGGGGGCGGGGATGGTGCACCGGATCGTCTGGCGGGTGGCCTCGGACGAGGCGATCTCCTTCTGGGAGGAGCGGCTGGGCGGCAGTGGGGTCGAGGCGCGGCGCGAGGGGGAGGGCCTGCGTCTTCTCCGACCCCGAGGGGCTCGACCACGAGCTGGTCGTCGTCGAGGTGCCCGACGCGCCGCTGACCGCCGACCATCCCGAGATCCCGAAGGAGCTGGCGCTGCAGGGCTTCCACGCGGTTCGCGCCTACGCGGCGGCGCCGGAGGCGAGCGCGAGCCTGCTCGAGGCGCTGGCGTTCGACCGCGTCGATGGCGGCTGGGAGGCGCGCGGCGAGAACCGCGGTGGCCTCATCCTCTACGACAAGCCGCCGGGCGAGCGCGGGCTGCAGGGTGCCGGCAGCGTCCACCATGTCGCCTGGGCCTCGACGCCGGAGCAGCTGCTCGACTGGCGCGAGCGCGCCGTGGCGGGCGGCGCCCAGCCGACCCCGGAGATCGACCGCTTCTACTTCCGCTCCGTCTACTTCCGCGAGCCGAGCGGCGTGCTCTTCGAGATCGCCACCCTCGGCCCCGGCTTCACGGTCGACGAGCCGCTTGAGCACCTCGGCGAGAAGCTCTCGCTGCCGCCGGACTTCGAGCACTTGCGCGAGGAGGTCGAGCCGCGCCTGCGCCCGGTCGAGAATCCGCGGGTCAGCGCCCGGGGTTGAGCGGCGACTTCACCTGGCGTGATGCCGGGCGTACGGTTGTATTCCGCTGGGGCGGGGTGGGTGGCGCAGTCGGGATTCTGCGCGAGCACGGGGTCGATGAGTTCGAGCTGCTGAGCACCGAGCGGGCGCTGGGGGAGGCCTTGCCTCTGAGGGAGGCGGCAAGCGGAGTGCACATGGTCGCCACCGGCCAGGTCCCGGCCGCCGCCGCGGCGTTGCTGGACGCGCTCTCACCCCCTCACAAAGCAAGTAAGGGGGTGAGAGCGCGTCCCCTCGTGGCGCTGGGCGGCGGCCGGGTGATCGACGCGGCGAAGGCGGTGGCGGCGGTTAGCGGGGCCGAGGTTCTCGCGATCCCGACGACGTTGTCTGGGGCCCCGATGACGGCGATCCACCGGCTGCCCGAAGGGGCAGAGGGGCGGGCGCGGGGGATGGTCCGTCCGGCGCTCGCGATCGCCGATCCCGAGGCGATGACGGGACAGGGGGAGAGAGAGATGCGGGCGAGCGCGATGAACGCCCTGGCGCACGGGGCGGACACGCTGTACGTGCCGGGCTCGAACCCGGTCTCGGAGATGACGGCCTTGCGCGGGGCGGAGCTGATCTCCCGGGCGCTCGACCAAGATCGGGAGCTACGCGACCGTGGCGCCCTGGCCCTCGGCGCGATCCTCTGCGCCTACGCGATCGACTCCGCCGGCTTCGCCCTGCACCACCTCGTCTGCCAGACCCTCGTTCGCCTCTGCGGCACTCCGCACGCCGAGACCAACGCCGCCATCCTCCCGCACTCGGTGGCGCTGCTGGCAGAACGGGCGCCGGAGCCCTACGAGCGCCTCGCCGCGGCTCTCGGGACCAAGCGCGCTGAGCTGGCGCGGCGAATCGAGGAGTTGGGGCGACCACCCCGCCTCAGCGAGGTAGGCGACGCCGCGAAGCTCGGCGAGGCGATCGAGGCGATGCTCCAGCGCCCCGAGCTCCGGCACGTGCCCCGGCCGCCGGACCGTGACGAGCTCGCCGACCTGGTCGCAAGGGCCTGGTAGTCCGCCGGTCTTCGCGAGTTCGCGATTTTCCTTGCTCTACAACAGTTTTCGCGAACTCGCTGTCCGCGCCCGTAACTGGCGCCCCGCGGGCGTGTAGCGCTACGCGTGACTCCCGAGCGGCTCGCCTCCTATCACGCCTACACGCGCAGGCACAGCGTCAACTGGCCGATGTACTGCGTCGCGCGGGCGGTGCTGCTGCCGTTCTTCCTCGTCTACTTCCGGCTGGCGCGGCTGGGGCGGGACTACGGCAAGGCGAAGGGCGGGGCGATCGTCGCCGCCAACCACCGCAGCTTTCTCGACCCCTTCGTCGTCGGCGCCTGCCTGCCATGGCGGCGGCCGATGAACTACATGGCCAAGCGCGAGCTGTTCGAGCGGCGCTGGCAGGGGTGGGTGCTCTCGCGGCTCGGCGCGTTCCCGGTGCGTCGCGGCGAGTCGGACGAGGAATCGATGCTGACCGCGCGGATGATCGCCGAACGCGGCGGCGCCGTCTGCGTCTTCCCGGAGGGGACGCGGATCCGCCGCGGCACGCTCTCGAACCCGAAGCGCGGGGTCGGGCGGCTGGCCCTGCAGACGGGGGCGGTGGTGATCCCGACCGCGGTGCTCGGGACCGAACACGTCCGCCGCGGCTGGCGCATCCGCCCCCGCAAGGTGAGGGTGCGGCTGGGGCCGCCGATGACCTTCCCGCGCTCCGAGGAGCCCTCGCCGGCTCTGGCCGAAACCGTCACCGCCCGGATCTGGCCCAACGTGTTGCTGCAGTGGGAAGACCTCGGCGGACTGCCGCCGATGCGCCGCGCCGCGGTGATCGGCGCCGGCAGCTGGGGCACGGCGGTCGCGGTGCTGCTCGCCCGCGGCGGCCTCGAGGTCCAGCTCGGGGCGCGGAGCGCGGAGCGGGTCGAGGAGCTGATCGCCGACGGCGAGAACCGGCGCTACCTGCCGGGGGTGCCGTTGCCGGACTCGGTCGACGTGCGGCCGGCCTCGGCGATCGAGCTCGCCGGGCTCGACCTGATCTGCCTGGCGATCCCCTCCGCGCAGCTGCCGCAGGCGGTGGGGGCGATCGCCGACCGGGTCAGCTCGCGCAGCGCCGTCCTGATGCTGACCAAGGGCCTGATCGCCCCGGGCGGCCGGCTGCCCTCCGAGTACGTCGACGAACGCGTGCGGGCGCGGGCGATCGCCTGTCTCGGTGGCCCGGCCCACGCGCGTGAGGCGGTCTCCGGCTCGGCGGCCCTGGTGCTCGGGTCCGAGGACGAGGAGCTGCGGGTCCAGATCGGCGAGGTCTTCGACAGGGCCGGGCTGGTCTGCGAGCGCTCCGCCGACGTCACCGGCGTCGAGATGGCGGGCGCGGCCAAGAACGCCGCCGCCCTCGCCGCGGCCGCGGCCGAGCCGCACGGGCTGAACGCCGCGGGGATCGCGGTCGCCGCGATCTGGCGCGAGTGCATCGACCACGCTGTCGCCCGCGGCGCCGCCCCCGAGACCTTCGCCGGGCTCGCGGGAGTCGGCGATCTGACCGCGACGATGATGGCGCCGACGGGCCGCAACCGCCGCGCCGGCGAGCTGCTCGGAACCGGCACCGCGGCCGCCGAGATCCCGGGCAAGATCGGGCAGGCGTCCGAGGGTCTCGACACGGTGCCGCTGCTGGCCGAGACGGTCGCCGCCTCGGGCGCCGAGGCGGCGGCGCTATCCGGTCTCGCCGCCCTGATCCGCGGCGAGGTCGACGCCGAGGAGTGGGTCGCGGGGTTGCGCCAGGGCGAGCGCGAGAGGAGGGTCGCATGAGGGCGCCGCGAGTAGGCTTGGCCGGTGAGCGGCCCCGAGCAGAACGTCGAGCCGGCCGAGCTCGATCCGGCCGCCAAGGCGGAGCTCGACCGGGCCTTCGAGGAGTTCTACCGCCAGCACCTGCGCGACGTCTATTCCTACGCCTACTACCGGGTCGGCAACCATCACGACGCCGAGGATCTGACCGAGCAGGCCTTCCTTCAGGCTTACCGGCACTTCGGCCGGGCGCGGCGCGAGTCCGACGGACGGCCGCTGCGGCCCTGGGTGATCCGGATCGCCCACAACCTCGCCTCCAACTACTACCGCGACCGCTCGCGCCGGCCGCAGACGCCGCTGGAAAACGCCGACCCGATCGCCGCCCGCCACGACACCGAGGCGATCGCCGAGGGCCGCGAGGAGCTGCGCCAGGTGATGGCGCACCTCGAGCACCTCTCCGACGACCGCCGCGAGGCGCTGATCATGCGCTTCGCCCTCGGCATGGACAATCGCGAGATCGCGCGGGCGCTGGGGCGCACCGACGGGGCGACGAAGGTGCTGATCCACCGCGCGATCAAGCAGCTGCAGGAGGAGATGGAAGATGAAAGACCCGAATGAGACCCTGAGCGGGTCGACCTGGGACGTCGAGCAGCTGCTCGACGACGCGCTGCGGCCGATCGAGCCGCCCGAGCGTCTCTCGGGGCGCTTGGAGGACACGATGGCGGCGATCACCCAGGCCGCCGCCGAGGAGCTCTCCGACTGGGCCGAGGAGCTGTCCGAGAGCGAGCTCCGCGCCCTGCGCGACCCGCGCAACTGGGTGCGCCCGGTGGTCGCCGTCGGCGCCGGCGGCGCCGCGACCGGGGCGCTGGTGCTGCTGGAGCTGCGCCGGCGCAGCCGCCAGAAGAGCCGCAGCGGCCTACGCTCGCTCGCCGACGGCCTTCGCGCCCGCCTCTGAGCCGGGGGGCCCGGGTGGGGTCTCCGGGACGCCCTCCGGGCTGAGCGTCCGGGTGACCCCACCCGGGCCCCCTCCACGCGGCGCTTCCGCCGCCTTCGGCGTCCCCGCCGCGGCTGCGAGGCCGAGCAGGCCGATCGTCAGCTCCAGCCACTGGGTGCCGAGGCCGAAGGCTCCGAGCAGGGTGAAGAGGGCTCCGACCGCCAGCGCGTAGCTCCGCGAAAAGGCGCCGGCGAGCAGCAGGCCGGCCGTCCCGGCGGCGACGTAGAGGAGGTTGAACCAGGCGTTGACTTCGATTCCCGCGAACGCCGGTTCGAGGTTGTCGAGCGGGCTGAACGAGGCGTCGTAGAAGAAGCCGACGATGCCGAGGACGAAGAGCAGCGCGCCGGCGAGGGCGGCGTAGAGGCGGGCGGGGCTCGGGGGCTCCATCGGCCACGATTGTAGGCTCCGCAGGGCGATGCCCGACACCGCCACCCAGACCTGTTACCGCCATCCCGACCGCGAGACCCGTGTCTCCTGCTCCTCCTGCGGCCGGCCGATCTGCCCCGAGTGCATGACTCCGACCCCGGTCGGGATGCGCTGCCCGGAGTGCGCCAGCCAGCGGACGCGGGTGGTGCGCAACCCGACCGGGAGCCGCGGTGGCTTCGAGGCGGCGCCGGCCACCTATGTCCTGATCGCGATCAACGTGCTCGTCTTTCTAGTCGAGCTGGCCAACGGGCCGGGCGGCATCTTCGCCGAACAGAGCAGCCGCTTCGTCGAAAACTTCGGACTCTACGGCCCGTTCGTGGCCGAAGGCGAGTGGTACCGCCTCCTCACCTGCGGTTTCCTCCACGGCGGCCTGATGCACATCGGCTTCAACATGCTCCTGCTCTACCTGCTGGGGCGGCTGCTGGAGCCGGCGCTGGGCACGCCCCGCTTCCTCGTCCTCTACTTCGCGGCGCTGCTGGCGGGATCGTTGGGAGCGCTGTTGCTCGAACCGGGCGCGTTCAGTTACGGCGCCTCGGGAGCGGTCTTCGGCCTAGCCGGAGCAGTCTTCGTGATCGCCCGCGGTCGCGGCATGGACGCGCTCGCCGGCGAGATCGGCTTCCTGATCCTCTTCAACCTCGTCTTCAGCTTCATCTACCCGCACATCAGCATCGGCGCCCACGTCGGCGGCCTGGTCGGCGGCATCGTCTGCGCCCTGGCGATCGTCGCCGGCGAGAAAGGGATGCTCGGCCGCAACCACAAGGCAGTGGAGATCGCCGCGATGGTCGGCGTCGCCGCCGTCTCGGTGTTCGGCGCCCTAGCCGTCGCCTGAGCGGGGAACCGGCGCCCGCAGGGCCGTGAAGCCGACGCTTCCCGGCGGGTCGACGAGGTCGGGGTGGAGGATGTGGCCGAGCAGCTCGACGCCGTCGACGAGGCGCGGCCCCGGGTCGCCGAACAGCGTGCCGTCCACCGCGTAGAGCCTGGTCGCGCCGAGCTCAACGATCCGCTCCCAGTGCTCCATCGCCTGCGCCTGAGCCGCCTCGAGCGACACCTCGGGCATCACCACGAGGACGTCGGCGCGGAGGCTTTCCAACTCCCCCCAGCCGACCTTCGGCGGGTTCAACCCCGGGTCCCCGGCGACGTCCTCGCCGCCGGCGATCGAGATCATCTCCGGGATCCAGAAGCCGGCGACCCGCGGCGGGTCGAGCCGCTGCAGGGCGATCACCCGGGGCGAGCCGGTTCCCGCCACCGCGGCGCGGACCGTCGCCAGCCTGCCCTCGAGCTCGCCGCGCAGCTCGTGCCCGTGCCGCTCCATCCCTGTCGCCTCGCCCAGCCTGACGACCTCTTCGAGCATCTCACTGAGCGTGGCGATTCGCATTGTTCAGCAATATCCCACCTTGGCGCCTGGAGTTGCGCAAGGCGCCGCCCGCGCTGGCTATATTCAGGGGGCCGCATGGCCGACGACGCCCCAGCCCGAAGTACCGGGCCGCATAGCCGATGAGCGTCCTGCTGCTCGTCCTCCTGCTGCTGCTGATCCTGATCAACGGCTTCTTTGTCGCTGCCGAGTTCGCGCTGGTGCGCTCCCGCCGCGGCAAGATGGAGCAGCTCGCCGAGGAGGGCGAGACGGGCGCCGAGGCCGTCGTCGAGCAGCTCGACCACATCGAAGAATCGCTCTCCGCCTGCCAGATCGGCGTCACCATCGCCTCGATCGGGATCGGGTTCCTCGGCGAGCCCTCGCTGGCGAAGCTGCTGGAGCCGCTCTTCGGCGGCCTCTCGCACGGCGTCGCGGCGGCGATCTCGCTGGCGCTCGCCTTCGTCTTCGTCACCGCCGTCCACATCTCGATCGGCGAGCAGGTGCCGAAGATGCTGGCGATCGCCAACGCCGAGCGCACCGCGAGGCGGGTGGCGCGGCCGCTCAACTGGTTCGCGGTGGCGACGGCGCCGTTCACCAAGGCGCTGAGCTGGATCTCCAGCCGCGTCGTCCGCCTCTTCGGCGTCAACCCCGGCGACCTCGAGCAGCACCACACCGCCGAGGACCTGAAGCAGATCATCGACAGCTCCAGCATGTGGGGGACCCTCGACCCCGGCGAGGCGGGGATGCTCGGCGGCGTCTTCCACCTGCACGAGCAGGAGGCGCGCGAGGTGATGACGCCGATTCCGGCCGTGGTCACGGTCGACTCCTCCGAGAGCGTCGAGGCGGCGCTGCGCCGCTGCGTCACCTCCGGCCACACCCGCCTGGTCGTGATCGAGGACGACAACCGCGACCGCGTCAAGGGGATCGTCCACAACAACAGCCTCGCCCGGCTCTACATGAGCGAGGGTCCCGAGGCGGCGCTCGACACGGTCGTCCGCGACGCCCTGATCGTCCCCGAGACCCGCCCGCTCGACGACCTCCTGCACGACCTGCAGGTGCAGCGCACCTCGCTCTCGGTCGTCGTCGACGAGTACGGGCGCACGGTCGGGATCGTCACCGTCGAGGACATCCTCGAGGAGGTGGTGGGGGAGATCGAGGACGAGACCGATCCCCGCGCCGCCGCCCTGCGCAAGCTCACCAACGGCGACTGGTTCGTGCGCGGACACGTCTCGCTCGGCGACCTCGAGGACGCCGGGATCGAGTTGCCGGCCGACAGCGACACCTACAACTCGATCGGCGGCTTCGTCTTCGGCGAGCTCGGGCGGCTGCCGCAGCGCGGCGACTCGATCGTCGTCGACGGCTACACGATCCGGGTCGAGGCGGTGCGCGAGAACCGGATCGAGGCGGTGCGGATCAGCGAGCGTTCCGTCCGCCCCGCGGCCTAGCTTCTCCGGGCAACCCGCGACCGCTCGAATGTTGGAGGTACCGCATGTGGGTTGTACGCCTGACCGACAAGCAGCTCGAGGTCCTGAGGGCGTTGCTGCGCTCCGAGGAGCACCTCGGCCCGGCGCTGCGGGGGTCGATCGAGGCCCTCGACCTGGCCCGCTGGGACGAGCTGCCCGAGGCCGAGCTTCCCTGGGAAGAGATCGAGATCGTCGCCCGCCGTCAGGGCATTAGCGAGGCCGACGTGATCTGGGACATCTCAGGCAAGCACAGCTGCGGATAGACCAAGCAGATCAAGGACGCAGGGAGCGTGGCGTGCTCTGCACGCGAGCGACCGAGGACGCCGATATGCGCCGGTCTAGTCGTAGCTGTAGAAGCCGGCTCCGGACTTGCGGCCCAGCTTCCCTTCCTCGACCATCTTGACGATGATCGGCGGCGGGTCGTGGGTCGGCTCGTTCGATTCGGCGTAGAGCGCGTCGCCGATCGCCTTCGAGACGTCCATGCCGACGAAGTCGAGGAGGGCGAGCGGCCCCATCGGGTGGCCGGCGCCGAGCTTCATGCAGGTGTCGACGGCGCCGGGCTCCATCCCGGTCCGTTCGACCATCCGGGCGGCGTCGAAGAGGTAGGGGAAGAGGAGGCGGTTGACGACGAAGCCGGCTTCGTCGGGGACCTCGACCGCGGTCTTGCCGAGGGCCGCGCACCAGGCGAGCGCCTTCTCGCGCGCGGCGGCGGCCCCGTCGGGGACGCAGACCTCGACCAGCGCCATCCGCGGCACCGGGTTGAAGACGTGGAAGCCGAAGAGCCTCTCGGTGCCGGCCGCCTTGGCGATCTCGGCGATGCTGAGCGAGGAGGTCGTGGTCGCCAGGTCGGCGTTCGGACAGGCGGCGGCGATGCGGGCCAGCAGCTCGCCCTTCGGCGCCACCTCCTCGACGATCGCCTCGACGACGATGTCGCAGTCGGCGAGGTCGGCGGGGTCGGTCGTGACCCGCAGGCGCGAGGGCTCGGCGCCCTCGATCTTGGCGCAGGCGGCGACGACTTTCTCCTCGGCGCGCCAGGCCGAGGCCTCGCTGCGGGCGAGCAGGATCGTGTCCGCGGTCGTGGTCGAGACCGCGGCAAGGCCGGTGGCTATCGCCCCGCTCCCCGCGATCCCCGGACTCGTGTACCCCTGGTTAGCGCTCATCAGCCGGGGCTTCTATCACGCATCAACCGCCCGGTGCCGCCTCCCTTCCAAGGGGGGGTCTGACTTCATACCCCTCTGCGGGGGTCTCAAGTCAGACACGCCTGGGAGGCGGGGGAGAGGGTTGGCTGACTGACCAGTCAATCGGCTACTCTCGGAGAGAGAACTTCAACGATGGAGGGCAAGCGATGGGCAACGGGAACGGCAAGTTCGGAGGACGGGAAGTCGTCATCGTGGAGGCGGCGCGGACGCCGATCGGGCGCGGCCACCCGGAGAAGGGCTACTACAAGGACCTGCACTCCTCCAACCTCCTCGCCCGCACCTACAGGGAGCTGATCGACCGGGCCGGGATCGACCCGAACGAGGTCGGCGACGTGATCGCCGGCTGCGTGCAGCAGTTCGGCGAGCAGGGCCTCAACATCGGCCGCAACGCCTGGCTCGAGGCCGGGCTGCCGCAGGAGGTCCCCGCCACCACCGTCGACCGCCAGTGCGGCTCGGCCCAGCAGGCGGTCAACTTTGCCGCCGCCCTGGTCGCCTCCGGCGTCCACGACGTCGCCGTCGGCGGCGGCGTCGAGCACATGGGCCACATCTCCTTCGCCGATTCCTACTCGGTGATGGAGGAGCACGGGATGGCCTTCTCGCCGGAGCTGATGGAGCGCTACGACCTGATCCCGCAGGGCCTCTCGGCCGAGATGATCGCCGACAAATGGGAGATCAGCCGCGCCGAGCTCGACGAGCTCGGCGTCCGCTCCCAGCAGCTCGCCAAGCAGGCGACCGAGGAGGGCCGCTTCGAGCGCGAGATCATCCCGATGCAGGTCAACGGCGACACCCATGTCACCGACCAGGGCCTGCGCGAGACGACCCTCGAGGGGCTCTCGGCCCTGAAACCCGCCTTCAAGGAGGACGGCAAGATCACCGCCGGCAACTCCTCCCAGGTCTCCGACGGCGCCGCCGCGGTGCTGCTGACGAGCCGCGAAAAGGCGGACGAGCTGGGACTGAAGCCGCGGGCGCGGATCTTCGACCAGACCACCGTCGGCGTCGACCCGGTGATCATGCTGACCGGCCCGATCCCGGCGACGCGGAAGCTGCTCGAGCGCAACGGGATGAAGATGGACGACATCGACCTGGTCGAGATCAACGAGGCCTTCGCCTCGGTCCTCGGCGCCTGGCGCCGCGAGCTCGAACCGGACATGGACCGGGTCAACGTCAACGGCGGCGCGATCGCCCTCGGCCACCCGCTCGGCTCGACCGGCGCCCGCCTGATCACCACCCTGCTTCACGAGATGGAGCGCACCGACAAGGAGATGGGCCTGGTGACGATGTGCTGCGGCGGCGGCCTCGGCACCGGGACCTTGGTCCAGCGGGTGTAAGCGCTCGGACAAGGCCGCTGTAGCGGCCGGTCCTGCGGGTAGCTTGCCCTGCCTGTTTCGTCAACGAATGGCAGGAGGACCAGTGAGCAAGCGACTCATCGCGCTGCTGACCGCCGTCGCCGCGGTCGGGCTGATCGTGGCGGGCTGTGGCGCCAGCAGCAGCAACGGAACCACCAGCGCTTCGATCGGCAAGGCGGAATTCCTCAAAAAGGGGAACACGATCTGCGCCAAGGGCAACGAAGAAATCGGCGAAACCTTCGAAAACTTCGCCAAGGAACACAACCTCTCGGAAAAGAACCCGCCGAGCAAAGCGGAAATCAAGGAAGTCTCCGAAGAAGTGGTGCCACTGATCCGCAAGCAGGTCAAAGGCGTCGAGGCGATTGGCCTGCCGGAAGGCGCCGAACAGGAAGCCGAAGAAACGTTCAACGCGGTAGACGCGGCCCTTGCTGAACTCGAAGAAGATCCCTCGCTCGTGGCCGAAGAAACCAGCGAACCGTTCGCGAAGGCGAATAAGCTCGCGCGCGAACTGGGCCTCACCAAGTGCGGCGAAGAATGAGCGCCAGCTTTAGCCGTCCGGAAGGGGCGCGGCGGCGCCCCTTCCGGCTCTTGGCCGGTCGGCCAGTCCTCCCCGTTATGCTGCGCCTCGGTGGACCTGACGCTGTCGCCATCGGAGGAGCAGTTCCGCGACGAGGTTCGCGGCTGGCTGCAGGAGAACCACCCCGGGCCCGAGCCGGAGGCGGGGCTGGACGAGATCATGGAGTTCCGCCGCGAGTGGCAGCGCAAGCTGCACGAGGCGGGCTGGGCTGGGATCTCCTGGCCGCAGGAGTACGGCGGCCGCGGCGCGACGATGATCGAGCAGGCGATCTTCGCCGCCGAGGCCTCGCAGCAGGAAGCGCCGGCGCCGGCCAACGTGCTGGGGCTGGCGATGGGCGGCCCGGTCGTGATCGCCCACGGGACCGAGGAGCAGAAGGCGCGCTACCTGGAGCCGATCCTGACCGGCGAGGAGATCTGGTGCCAGGGCTTCTCCGAGCCCGAGTCGGGCTCCGACCTCGCCTCGCTGAAGACCCGCGCGGTCAGGGACGGCGACGAATGGGTGGTCAGCGGCCAGAAGGTCTGGACCACCTTCGCCCAGTACGCGAAGTGGTGCATGCTGGTCGCCCGCACCGACCCCGACGCGCCCAAGCACCAGGGCCTCACCTACTTCCTGATGGACATGGAGCAGGACGCGGTGCAGACCCGGCCGCTGGTCCAGATCACCGGCGAGGGCGAGTTCAACGAGGTCTTCTTCGAGGAGGCGCGGGTCCCGGACGCGAACGTCGTCGGCGGCGTCGGCAACGGCTGGGCGGTCGCGATCACGACGCTGATGAACGAGCGTGCCGGGCTCGCCTTCGGGGCGATCTCGCAGATCCAGAACAGCCTCGGCCGGCTCGGCCGGCTGGCGCGGGAGACGCCGTCGAACGGCGCGACCGCCGCCGACGACCCCTACTTCCGCCAGCGGATCGCCCAGCTCCACATCGAGGTGGAGACGATGCGGCTGAACGCCTACCGCGGCCTGACCAAGACGATGCAGTCGGGGATCCCCGGCCCGGAGGGCTCGCTCGGCAAGTGGCAGTGGGCCGACCTCAACCAGGACCTGACCGAGCTGGCGCTGGAGATCGAGGGCGCCTACTCGGTGCTGGCGCGCGGCTCCGAGCACGCGGTCGCCGGCGGTGCCTGGCAGTACGGCTTCCTCCGCTCCCGCGCCAACTCGATCGAGGGCGGGACGACCGACATCCTCAAGAACATCATCGCCGAGCGGGTCCTGGGCCTGCCGCGCCTGCGCTAGGAGAGGAGGGGCCTTGTACTTCGACCTCACCGACGAGCAGCAGGCGATCAGGTCGACCGCCCACGATTTCCTCGCCTCGCGCTTCAAATCCGAGCGGCTGCGCGAGATCGCCGCGAGCGAGAGCGGCTTCGACGAGAGCGGCTGGAAGGAGATGGCCGAGCTCGGCTGGGCCGGGCTGGCGCTGCCGGAGGAGTGGGGCGGTCAGGAGCTCGGAATCGTCGAGCTGGCGGTCCTCTTCGAGGAGATGGGCTACGCCTGCGCGCCCTCGCCGCTGCTCTCGAACACGATCGCCGGCCTGGCGATCGCCGCCGGGGGCTCCGACGAGCAGAAGGAGCGCTGGCTGGCGCCGCTTGCCGCCGGGGAGATGCGCGGCACTCCGGCGCTGATGGACGCCGGCGTTCCCGCCGTTCCAGGCAAGTTCGCGACGGTGGCCGAGGGCGACGGCGACGGCGTCGTCCTCAACGGCGAGAAGGCGCTGGTGATGGACGCGGCGAGCGCCGACTTCTTCCTCGTCGCCACGAGCGACAACCGGCGCCACGTAGTCGAGAGGGACGCCGAGGGTGTGAGGGTGGTTCCGGAGGAGTCGATCGACCCGACCCGGCGTCTCTCCTCGGTCCGCCTCGAGAACGTCCGGGTGGCGCCCGCCGACACCTTGCCCGGAGGCGAATCCGACTACTTCCCGGTCTTTCTCCGCGCCTGTGTCGCGCTCGCCGCCGAGTCGACCGGGCTGGCGCAGCGGGCGCTCGACATGTCGGTGGAGTACGCCAAAGACCGGCAGCAGTTCGGGCGGCCGATCGGGGCCTACCAGGCGGTCTCCCACCGCTGCGCGCAGATGCTGCTCGAGACCGAGAACTCGCGCTCCGCCGTCTACGGCGCCGCCTGGGCCGCCGACGCCGACCCGGACGCGCTGCCGCTCGCCGCCTCGATGGCGAAGGCCTACGCCTCCGACGCCGGCTGGCGGGTGCCCGACGCGGCGATCCAGGTCCACGGCGGGATCGGCTTCACCTGGGAGCACGACCTCCACTTCTTCCTCAAGCGCGGCCGCGCCAACGCCGCCACCTTCGGCGAGGCGAAGTGGCACCGTGAGCGGGTCGCCGCGGCAGTCCTCCGGCGTGACCCCGGCCGCTCGGCTGTTCCGCTGTTCCTTTGCCCTACATAGGAGGAAAAGGAACAGCGGAAGGCGCGGTCGGGGCTGTGAGTGCGACCGACCGCATCTCCGTCGCCGCGATCGGCACCTCGGTCGCCGACCTCGAGGCCGAGACGCTGCGGGCCGAGGCGGCGGGCGTCGAGTGCGTCTGGGCGCCGGAGCTGTTCCGCAGCGCGGTCACCCAGGCCACCTACCTGGTGGCGAAGACCGAGCGGATCGGGGTCGCGACCGGGATCGTCTGGGCCTTCACCCGCAGCCCCTTCATCCACGCCGTCAGCGCGCTTGACGTCGACGAGATGTCGGGCGGGCGCTTCCGGCTGGGGATGGGCGCCGGGGTCAAGCGGCTGAACGAGACCTGGCACAACGCCGACTACGGGCGGCCGGCGCCGCACCTGCGCGAGGCGATCGAGGCGACGCGCCTGATCATGCGCCAGGCGAGCGCCGGCGAGCCGATCCGCTACCAGGGCACCTACTACGACATCGACATCAAGGGCTGGGTCCGCCCGCACCCGGCGCCGCGCGAGGCGGTGCCGATCTACACCGCCGCTGTCCAGGCCGGGATGGCGCGGATGGGCGGCGACGTCGCCGACGGGCTGATCGGCCACCCGATCCAGAGCCTGCGGTGGATCGACGAGGTGATCGTCCCCGCCTTCGAGAAGGGCCTGGACCGCTCCGGCCGCGAGCGCGCGGAGTTCGACTACCTGCCGACCGTCTGCTGCGCGATCGACGACGACGAGGGCAGGGCGATCGAGATGGCACGCCGCACGATCTCCTTCTACGCGACCGTCAAGACCTACATGCCGCTCTGGGAGATGCACGGCTTCGCCGACAACGCCGTCGCGGCCGGCGACGCCTTTCGCCGCGGCGACCTCGCCGCCGTCCCCGCCGCGATCAGCGACGAGATGGTCGAGGCCTACTGTGCCGCCGGCCCCCTCGACAAGGTCCGTGCCCGCGTCGAGGCGACGGCTGAGCGTGCCGACGGCCTCTTCCTCACGCCGCCGACCTACTTCATCTCGCCCGAGGAGCTGAGCGAGTTCCAGAACCGCATCATCGACGCCTTCGGCCCGGAGGCGTGAGCCGCGAGTCTGTGAAAACTCGGCCTCAGCCAGAGTTTTCACAGACTCGCGAGTTCGAGGTGTTCGCCGGGACGATCCTCTTCCACGACGACGATCCCGATCTCCCGTGGTGGCGCGTGGTCCGCGCCGACGGCTCGCTCGCCAAGGGCGACCGCCGGCGTGCGCTGCTTCGCGCCGAGGGGATTCCCTTCCGCGGCCGGCGCGTCGACATGAAACGCGCTCGCGTGGTTCCTCGGTCCTGCAAGGAACCACGGACTCGAGATGGTGGGGTTAACCCTCAGGGGCAGACCACGATCAAATGGAAGTCGGCGTCCTCGTTCTTGCCGTCTTTGTCGCGGGTGTGGACTTCGATCGCGTTCTGGTTGACCGAGGAGCCGTTCGCCTGGGCGTAGCCGGCCTGCGGTGGCGTCGTGCCGGCGTTGTTGCGGCCGGCGAGCTCGGCGCAGCCGCTGACGTTGAAGGGGAAGGTGACGGTGACGGCGCCGCCCCCCTCGCTAGCCGTGATCCCCGGGCCGCTGGCGCGGGCGAGGACGACGTTGCCGGGGCTGGCCGGGTTGTGGACGACGGCCCAGAAGGTGTGGGTGGCGACCTTTGCCAACGGTACCGTACCGAGCTTGTTGTTGTTGATCTGGAAACCGGTCAGCGTGTGCTTCTTCAGCTTGCCGCCGCCGATCGACTGCTTGACGATCGCGCCGCCGTTGATCCGCTGGGCCGCGTAGGCGGTCCCCGCCAGGGCGACGATCAGGGCGATCGTCGCGACCACCATCGCCGGCGACGGGCGCCTGCTCCAAAGCTTGCTCATCTGG
>CAWDAP010000012.1:0-12862 GCA_963800355.1 uncultured Actinomycetes bacterium
AGCCGTTACAAAAAACAACCCCGGGCCGAGGCGCGAGGCTGAGGGCAAGGATAGCGCCCTCAAGCGTCCAGGGACCGCTGCCCGGATCGCCACAACCGCCCTCCCGCATGGTTTACTTATTTTTATGGATGGACGGCGGCTGATCGACCGCGACAGCTTCGTCGAAGAGGTCGAGGAGCGCCTGCTCGACCCGCGGCACCTGGGTCAGCCGGGAGCGCTGCTGCTGCTCGACATCGACTCCTTCAGCCTCGTCAACGACTCGCTCGGCCACGAAGCAGGCGACCGCCTGCTGGACACCGTGGCGGCGCTGCTGCGCGAGGAGGCCCGGGCCGAAGACCTGCCGGCGCGGATCTGCGCCGACGAATTCGCCCTGCTGCTGCAGCGGGCGACGCCGGAACAGGCGATGGCGGCGGCCGAGCGGCTGATCGCCCTGGTCCGCGAACGCGGCAACCCGCCGGTCGGCAGCAGCGTCGGCATCGCCACCTTCGGCGGCCGCGGCGAGAAGGTGACGGCGGAAGGCCTGATGATCGCCGCCGACATCGCCCTCTGCGAAGCCAAGGAAGCCGGCGGCGGCCGCGCTGTCGACTCGGTCGCCGGACCGAATCAGCGGCTGACCTGGGCCGACCGCATCCGCGAGGCGATCGACCGGCAGCGGATCGTCGTCTACGCGCAGCCGATCTTCGACCTGCGCAAGCAGTGCGTCGCGCGCGAGGAGCTGCTGGTGCGGATGCTCGACGAGAACGACGACGTCATCCCGCCCTCCTCCTTCCTGCCGACCGCCGAGCGGCTCGGGCTGATCGCCGAGATCGACCGGATGGTGCTGGCGAAGGCGATCGAGCTCGCCGGCCGCTCGCAGCCGATCGCGGTCAACGTCTCCGGCGCCTCGCTCTCGGAGCCGGCGCTGGTCGAGGACGTGCGGGCGGCGATCGCCGCCGGGCTCAACCCGGCCTGGCTCGACTTCGAGATCACCGAGACCGCGGCGATCGCCAACATGGACGACGCCCGCAGCTTCGCCCGCACGGTGACCGGGATGGGCTGCGGCCTCGGCCTCGACGACTTCGGCACCGGCTTCAGCTCCTTCAGCTACCTGAAAGAACTGCCGGTGCAGCACCTCAAGCTCGACATCGAGTTCATCCGCAACCTGCCGAGCTCGCCGAGCGACCAGAAACTGGTCCAGGCGATGGTCCAGTTCGCCAGGGCGATGGGACAGGAGACGGTCGCCGAGGGGATCGAGGACGCCGACACCCTGGGGATGGTGCGCGCCTTCGAGATCGACTACGCGCAGGGCTTCCACATCGGCAGGCCGGCGCTGGTGGACGGTGAGCGGCCGGCGCTGACCGGCTGAGCTAGCCGATCCGCAGGACGCTGCTGGTCCGGACCGTGCGACCGGTCCACTGCAGGGTGCGGGCGATCACCCGAGCCCGGGAGCCGTGGCTGACCCCGTCGCCGAGCGGCACCACCAGCGACTGGCGGACGCCGGACTGGATCACGTAGGGCACCTTGTGGGTGCGGCCGTGGCCCCGGAGGACCAGCGTCCCTTCGCAGGCCCCTGCTGCTTCGCCGCTGCACTGCACCGGGACCAGCGCCCGGGGGCCGAGGAGGCCGGCGTGGCGCTGCGGGAACTGCAACGACATCGGCGCCGGTTCGGCCGCCGAGGTGAGCGGCGCCGGCTCGGTTTCCACGGCCACCGCCGCGCCGGGGACGAGGAGAAGTGCGAGAAGGGCGATCGGGAGCAGCAGCAGACGCTTCATCCCCATACATGCCAGCAGCAAATGTTCTAGTTGTCTACTAGAACATCCGTCGGAATCATCCGTCCAGGCCTAAAGGTCTGCCCGAACCCCTTTCGCCAGCCGGTCAGCCCAGCTGAAATCCGGCATAAGTGAGGAGGATTCCGGCGAGACTGAAGAAGCCGAAGAGCATGTTCCGCTGCAGCGACCGGATGTCGGCGCGAAGCTCCTGAAAGCCGGCGTGCATCTCGCCCCGCAGTTCTTTCGTCTCCCCGCGCAGTTCTTTTGCGCTCGCCTGGATCTCCCCGCGCAGTTCCTTTGCGGTGCTCTTCAGGTCGCTGTCCTTGGCGGTGCTCTTGAGGTCGCGACGGAGCTCGCGGACATCGGCTTCGACGTTCTGAAAGCGGTTGTCGATCCGGCCGAATTCGGCGTCGACGTGATCGAAGCGCTCGTCCATCCGCTCCTCGAGCCGATCAATCCTCTCCGTGGTCGCCTGCTGATCTTCCATCGTCTGCATGAGCATAGCGCAACTTATCGTCTGGGGAAGACGGAAAGTTTCGGCCGAGCCCACCGGCCGCCGGGAGATCAGAGACCGAGCGTTTTGGCGATGATCGTGCGCTGGATCTCGGAGGTGCCGCCGTAGATCGTCGAGACCAGCGAGGTGCGGACGAGGCGCTCCATGTCGTACTCGGAGGAGTAGCCGTAGCCGCCCATCATCTGCATCCCCTCGAGGGTGACGCGCTTGGTCACTTCGGTGACGAAGAGCTTCACCATCGAGGCCTGCTGGGGCAGCATCCGGTCGGGGTCCTCGTCGACCAGGGTGGCGACCCAGTGGGTCATCAGGCGGGCCGCCTGGAGGTCGGTGGCGAGGTCGGCGATGCGGTGCTGGAGCGCCTGGAAGGAGCCGATCGGGCGGTCGAACTGGCGCCGCTCCTTGACGTAGAGGAGGAGGTCGTCCATCGCCCGCTGGGCGATCCCGAGCATCGTCGCGGCGAGGATCAGGCGCTCGACGTTGAGCCCGGCCATCAGCTGGGTCCAGGCCTGGTCGACCTGGCCGAGCACGTCGTCGGCGGGCGCGAAGCAGTCGGTGAAGTAGAGGTGGTTGGTCTCGCGGCCGCCCATCGTCTCGATCGGGACGACCTCCATCCCCTCGGCCTCGCGCGGCACCCAGATCATCGTCATCCCGGCGTGCTTGTCCTCGCCGCGGGTGGTGCGGGCGACGACGAGGACGTGGTCGGCGATGTGGGCGTTGGAGCAGAAGACCTTCTGGCCGTTGAGGACGAAGCCGTCGTCGCTGCGCTCGGCCTTGCAGGAGAGGGCGCCGACGTCGGAGCCGGCCTCGGGCTCGGTCATCGCGATCGCCTCGACCGAGCCCGAGGCGATGCCGCCGAGGATCTCCTCCTTCTGCGCCTCGGTGCCGAAGCGCTGGGTCGCGCCGGCGACGATCAGCGTCGTCGCGTAGCCGCCGATCGGGGCGAGGCCGCGCGAGGCCTCCTCCATGAACAGGCAGGCGTCGAGCATCGTCCCGCCCGAGCCGCCGTACTCCTCGGGGATCGTCACCCCGAGCCAGCCCAGCTCGGCCATCTGCCTGTAGAGGTCGAAGTTGTGGTGCTCGCGGTAGCCGTCGGTCAGCCGCTCCCGCTGGTCCTGCGTCCCGCACTCGCGATCGCAGAAGTCGCGGATCGCGTCGACGAAGTCCTTCTGCTCGTCGCTCAGGGCGAAATCCACGCGGCGGAGCTTATATAGGCGACGGAGGTCAAGGGTTCGAGCCCGAGGAGCGGGTCTTGTCAAGAGGCTGATGCTTGATCAGGCATAATGTGTGGATGGGGATCGGGGAGACGATCAGGGCCGCCCGCTTGCGGCGCGGTCTGAGCCAGCGCCGCCTCGCGCTGCGCGCCGGCACCGACCAGGCCGCGGTCAGCCGAATCGAGCGAGGGGAGATCTCGCCTTCGGTGGAGACCGCCGACCGCCTCCTGGCCGCGCTGGGCCTGCGACTGGCGCCCGACCCGGTACCGCTCGAGAGCGGCTACGACCCGCTTCACCTGCAGGCGTCGCTGCGACGCTCGCCCGAGGAGCGGCTGCGACTTGCGATCTCCTGGAACCGGCTGGCCGGTCGACTGGCCGAGGAGGGCGCGAAGTCCCGTGGAGGCTGAACGGCGTCCCGCACCCCTCGACGCGCAGCGGATCCTCGACGAGCTCGCTCGCCATCGAGTCGATTACGTCCTCGTCGGAGGCATGGCCGCCCAGACCCACGGCAGCACGCGGATGACCAACGACGTCGATGTGATCCCGGCCCCCGAGCCGGCGAACCTGCGGCGCCTGGCGGAGGCGCTGAAGGCGCTCGACGCGCGGGTCCTGAACCCAGGGCAGACGGATCTCGAGATCGACGCGCGCATGCTCCCCCGGGCGACGATCTGGCAATTCGCCACCCCGCACGGCGACATCGACGTCCTCCACGAAGCACCGGGGGCGGCTCCCTACCCGGAGCTGCGGAACCGCGTCCTGACCATCGCCCTCGACGAGACCCGGGTCCCCGTCGCCGGTCGCGACGATCTCATCCGCATGAAGCTCGCGCGAGGGCGCCCAGTTGACCTGGCCGATGTCGCCGCCCTCACCGACCCGGCGGCGGATTAGGAGCGCACAAGCCGGCTTTCGTCGCTTTCTGCAACTCGAAAAGGGGTGGCAAACGCGACAGGCTGTCGAGTTCGCCACCCGATAGGTGGGTCAACTGAACAGTGAGCATGAAAGGTCCGGGGGCTGGCCGTTACGATCCGATCATGGCCAAGATGGCACTCAGCGGAGAGGCAGCCGAGCTTTCACGAGCGCGGGCGCTTCGGCTAGCCCGTGACCGCGAAGCGCCGATGAGCGAGCGACTTGCCCGAGCGCACGCGCTCTGCAAGCAACTGAGCGCCATCAAGGGCGCGAGCGGCAAACCACGTTGAGGGAGTTCGACCTCCGCGCTCTGCTCCAAGCGCTGTACGAGCGGCGGGTCAGCTTCGTCGTGATCGGCGGCGTTGCGGTGAGCGCCCATGGTTACGTGCGCGGCACGGAGGATCTTGACCTCGTGCCCGATCCCGACCCGGAGAACCTGAAGCGCCTATCGACCGCGCTCGAGGTTCTCGAATCCACGCTGCCGACCGTCGGCGAAAGGCGCTTCGACCCGGCGAGCGATGCGGGCGTCATCCGGCGCGGGGGCAACGTGACGGCAATCACCCGCTTCGGCGAACTCGATGTGGTTCAGCGAGCGCGGGGGGTTCCGTCCTATTCGCAACTTGAGGCCGACGCGGTCGAGAGCGAGCTGCTCGGCGTTCCGGTCCGTGTCTGCTCGCTCGCGCGGCTGCGCGAGATGAAGGAGGCGCAAGGGCGGGCGGTCGATAGAGCCGACCTGGAGAACCTGCCGGAGGGGTAGCTCGCACTACGACAAGGATCGAGCGAGGGACCGGAGGTGCCCACGATCGTCTGAGAAGATTGCGGGGTGAGGAGAGGGTGCGCCTGGTTGGGGGCGCTGGTCATTGCTGTGGTTTTCGTGCTCGCTGTGCCCGCGGCGGCGTCAGCGAGCCTGCCGGTGGGCGAACCGTCCTCGGCCGAAGCGCGGGTCAACGGGCGGGTGTTCGGGGCCGATCCGGTCAACGGACCGTTTTCCTGCTCGGGAATCTCGCTGGCGACGCCGAGCGGCTCGATCGTCCTCACCGCCGGCCACTGCGTCTACGAAGCGGGGCGCTGGGCGCGGGACCTCAGCTTCGTCCCCGGCTACGACCACGGCCGCCGGCCGTTCGGGACCTTCCGCGCCGTCGCCGCCTACGCGACGCTCGCAGTGGATCGACGAGCGCCAACTCGACATTCGACGTCGGCGCCTTCCTGGTCGCCCGCGGTCCGGCCGGGACGCTGACGCAGACGGTCGGCGCGCGGCCCTGGACCAGTCGGCCTCTCGCGTACGGCGCCGCAGCAGATCTTCGGGTACCCCGACGGCGCCCTCGCCGGCGAAGCGCTGCGCACCTGCAGGGGCGCGGGGCTCGGCGCCGACCCCCACACGAACGGCGAAATCGGCCCGGCGCCGCTGGCGGTCAGCTGCGACATGGCCGGCGGCTCCAGCGGCGGCGCCTGGCTCAGCGGCGGCCGCGTCGACGGCGTCACCAGCTACGGCTACCGCCGCCAGCCCGGCCGCCTCTACTCGCCCTACTTCGGGCCACGAATGGCGGCGTTTCTCGGCGGGCTGCCGTGAGCACGCCGCGGTTCTCGGAGGCGCGGGGGGAATCGCTCAGCCGCGGGTCGCCGAGCAGGGGTGGCGAACGCGACAGGCTGTTCACTTTGCCACCCAATAGGTGGGTGAACTGAACAGTCGCCGATTGAGGGAGGCGGGAGTTTGTCCAGCTTTGCCGAGTGGCAGGACATCGAGTCGCTCGCCTGGCGCTTACTCCCCCCGCCGCTTCGCATGGGCTTTCGCCGCCGAGAGCGGAAGCGGCTCGTCGAGCCAGCGGTGCATCACTCCGTCATGAAGCCGGACAAAAGGTCCGCGCGCTCGGCCGGGGGAGCGGCGCAAGGGCGACATCGTCTTCCGGCGCGGAATGGTCGCGCTCCTCGAGGCGCTGCGCGATCGGCGTGACGTCCCGCCTCACCAGCTCGGCTATGTCCCCGAAGTCGGCGTCGACCGTCTCGATCGCCGTTGCCAGCCTCTCCTCGGACACCGCTTCGACCTGCAGCTCTCCCTCCTCGAATCGCACGGTCGCACGGGGACGTTCTCGTCGTCGCCGACGCGTCCGGTCTCGACCACCAGCGCCCCCTTCGGCAGCGGCGGTCGGTCCTTCGCGAGGAGTCGGTCGCGGCGGATGGTGAGATCGATCGAGAGCGGCTCGCCGGGAGCGAGACCGCCCAGGGCCCGCATCCGCGCCTCCGCGCTCGCCGCCCGCTTTTCGACGGCCAGGCAGCAGTGCTTGTACTTGCTACCGCTGCCGCATGAACAGGGCGCGTTTCTGGCCGCTGCCATCGCTGATCACGATAGGAACCGCGACGGATGTCAGTCGAAGGGGTTCTCCGCGGCGATGCCGTCGAAGCGCCGAAAGTCGCGGTCGCGGGTGTAGATGGTCCCGACGCCGTGCTGGCGCATCAGCGCCGCGAGGTGGCCGTCGGGCACGTCCTTGCCGCGGTCGGGGTCGTTGCGGGTCGCCAGGTAGAGCTCCCAGAACCCATCGACCTCACCCGGCGTGCGGACGTGGGGCAGCGCGATCAGGGCGCCGACGTTGGCGATCGCCTCCGCGGGGCCGAGCGGCCGCGGAAGCAGCGAGGGGTGGGTGACGATCCGCAGGTAGTGAGCTGAGAGGCAAGCTCGCCGATCGACCTGCGCTCCCGCGCGCTGCGCTCACGCAGCTCCTTCAGCACCGACGGATCGAGGTTGAGCGTCGTCCTGGGGTGAGCGCGCGAGGGTGGTGAGCGAGTTCGCCACCACGATCGGGCGGGCGCGGGTGCCCAGCGAGGGGGAGCGGGATTCAGGCCCTCAGGGACATCGCGAGCAGTAGATGAAGATCTGCGCCTTCCGGCCGCGCTACAAGCGGAGGGGGTGGGATTCGAACCCACGAGCGCCTTGCGACGCCAACGGTTTTCGAGACCGCCCCGTTCAACCACTCCGGCACCCCTCCAGGCGAACGACGGGGGGCGGAGTTTAGGGGCGCTCGGCCCGCGGCTGCGGGGCGCCACCGCTAAAGGTCGGGACGGGGGTGTCGAAGAACCCGTGTGTCCAGCGAGCAGACCAAGCTCGGGCGGTTCTTCGATCGCCACCCCCGGCTGCTGCGCTCGCTGGCGCTCGCGGCGCTGGTCTGGGGCCTCGGCTACCTGACCTGGCGGGTCGGCTGGAGCGGCGAAGGGGCGAGCCCGGTCGCCTTCGCGATGCTGCTGGCGACCGAGGTCTACGGCCTCTACGCGCTGGCGGTCCTCACCTGGTTCTCCTGGTCGCGGCCTCCGGCGGAGCGTCCGGCGAGGACGCCGGGTCGCAGGGTCGACGTCTACGTCTGCACCTACGACGAGCCGGCCGAGGTGGTGATGGCGACGCTGGCCGGATGCCGCGCGCTCGCCTACCCGCACACGACCTACCTGCTCGACGACGGCCGCCGCGAGGAGATGAAGGAGCTCGCCGAGATGGCCGGGGCCGAGTACCTGGTCCGGCCGGACAACTCCCACGCCAAGGCTGGGAACATCAACGCGGCCCTGCCCCGGACCGAGGGGGATCTGGTCCTCGTCCTCGACGCCGACCACGTGCCGATGCCCGACGCGCTCGACGCGCTGGTCGGCTATTTCGACGACGAGCGGATGGCGGTGGTGCAGACCCCGCACGACTTCTTCAACCACGACTCGGTCCAGCACTACGTCGTCGGCCGGCACGAGCAGTCGATGTTCTACCGGGTCGTCTGCCCGGGCAAGGATCGCCACGGCGCCGCCTACTGGTGCGGCTCGGCGGCCCTGATCAGCCGGCACGCCCTGCTCGCGATCGGCGGCGTCGCGACCGAGACGATCGCCGAGGACTTCCACACGACGATCCGGCTGCTGCGGCAAGGCTGGCGCACCCGCTATCACGACGAGGTCCTGGTCCAGGGGCTGGCGCCGCACGATCTCGACGGCTACCTGCTGCAGCGCGACCGCTGGGCCCGCGGCAACCTCGCCGTCTTCACCCTGCCGGAGTCGCCGTTGCGGGCGCGGACGCTCAGCGTCAAGCAACGACTCTCCTTCCTTGCCAGCCTGCTCGCCTACCTGGCGCCGCCGATGCGGCTGCTGCTCCTGCTGACGCTCGGGCTGGTCCTGTGGACCGGCGAGCTGCCGATGAAGATCAGCGTCATCGCCCTCGGGGCGCTGTGGCTGCCCTCGGTGGCGCTCAACTTCAGTGCCGGGGCGGCGCTGGCCCGCGGCTACATGCGGGTGCCCGAGAGCGCGCACTACGAGTTGCTGACGATGGAGATCTATACCCGCGCCCTGCGCTGCGCGATCCGCCCCGGCAGGACCAAGTTCAAGGTGACGCCGAAGCAGGGACGCGACGGCGGCGGGATCCAGGCGCTGCGCAAGCTCCACCTTGTCCTTTTCTGCACCGTCCTGCTGGCGGCGGGGACCGCGATGCGGATTCTCGACCTCGCCGGCGTCGGGCCGCTGCCCGATCTGCCGGGGATCGCCGCCATCGTCGTGCCGCTGCTCGGCCTCTACGAGCTGCGCCGCCTGCTGGCGACGAGCTTCGCGGTCGCGCGCCGGCGCCAGCGGCGCCTGGTCTACCGCTTCGAGGGCGACGCCGAGGCTCAGGTCTACGACGAGGTGGCGGCCACCCCGGCGCGGCTGGTCGACGCCTCCGCCGCCGGCCTGGGCCTGGTCGCCGAGGCGCCGCTCGAGCAGGGCAGCGAACCGGCGGTGCTGCTGCAACTGGCGGACTCGCGCGGGGAGCTGCACGAAGTCGCGGCGAAGGTCCAGGTGCGGACCTGCCGCGAGTCCGAAGGGAAGTACCTGGTCGGCGCCACGATCGTCGAGATCGACGCGGACGCGCGCCTGCGGCTGATGGAGTGGTGCTACGTCGTCTGCACCCACGAGCGTCTGCGCGGACATCGCCCGGCGGCCGCGCCGAGCGACGCCGAGGCGATCGTCATCTCGCTCGACGACTACCGCGCCCCCGAGCCGGCGCCGGTCGCGCCCTCGATCCCAGCCCTGCGCCACTCTTAGATCGCTACTCTTGACCAATAGGCGGCCGCCGCGAGGCGGGTGCCGAGGAGAGGGTCGACATCCTCGGCCAAGAAATGTCGACCCCCTCTGGCGCAACGGAGGCGATTCAGGACGCTCCATTACATATCTGAGTATAGAGTTGTACTCAAGTATTTGGATGCTTCCTGCATAGGCACTTCCGCAAAGTCGGCAGGTTCGGGCCGCCGATACCCTTTGAACCCCACGGAGAGGTGTCCGAGTGGCTTAAGGAGCGCGATTGGAAATCGCGTGGGCGGGGTTAACCCGCCTCGTGGGTTCGAATCCCACCCTCTCCGCTCAGCGTCGTATGCCGGCGCATTGCGGCGTCATCGGGAGAGTGCCGTGCAGAGCACTGTCACTCTCCCTCTTCCTTGCACTGCTTGCTCTACGACCCTGAGGATCTTCTCGATGAAAAGAACTGCCGGAGAAGCGCGGCGCACTCCTCTTCCCGGACTCCCCTGATCACCTCGGGGCGGTGGTTGAGGGCGGGCTCGGCGAGGACGTCGAGGACGCTGCCGGCGGCTCCGGCCTTGGGATCGGCGGTGCCGTAGACGACGGTGGGGATGCGGGCGAGGACGATGGCGCCGGCGCACATCGCGCAGGGCTCGAGGGTGACGTAGAGGGTCGTCCCGGGCAGGCGCCAGCCGCCGAGCGCCGCGGCCGCGACCCGGATCGCCAGGATCTCGGCATGGGCGGTGGGATCGCGGCGCAGCTCGCGCTCGTTGCCCGCCCGGGCCAGGAGCTCTCCGTCGCGGTAGACGGCGGCGCCGATCGGGACGTCGCCGTGGGCCTCCGCCCTGCGCGCCTCCTCGAGCGCAACCTCCATCGCGGCGTCGTGAGAGGCGCTGCTCGTGTCCACGATGCGGGAGTATGTCCACCCCACGACTTCCGGGGCATCCCCGTGTTTGATCGGGAGTCGGGGAGCGCGGGCCTCCGCCGGCAATCCCACGACGCATGAACCGACTCCTTTGCATCCTCCTTGCCCTGGCGGCGACGGCTGCCGCCGTGCCGGTGGCCCATGCCACGACCGCGATTGCTCCGGCTCGCGCCTTCGCGCCGCGCCAGCTGGTGGTCAAGTTCGAGGGCCAACAGCTCGGCCGCGCCGTGCCGCTCGCCGCGGGCGAGGGAATCGGACAGGCGGCGCGGGCGTTGCGCCGTAACCCCCGCGTCGTCTACGCCGAGCCGAACTATGTCGCCACCGCTTCGGCGTCGGGACCTCCCTTCGATCCGAACGATCCCGGCACGCTGGCGGCACGGCCAGCCGCGAGCGAACTCGGCAACTGGGCCTTCAAGCAGTGGAACTTCCTCGCTCCGGAAGGCATCGGCAGCGAACGGCTGCCGACCTCCCCAGGTGGGATCGACGCCGTTGACGCCTGGCGCCACCTGATCGAAGCGGGGCGGCCGGGGGCCGCCGGCGTCGTCGTCGCCGTCCTCGACACCGGCGTCGCCTACCGTACCTTCGGCGCCGATTTCCGCCGCAGCCCTGACTTCGGGGCGAGCCAGTTCGTCCCCGGCTACGACTTCGTCGGCCACGACCGCCTCCCGCTCGACGAAAACGGGCACGGCACCCACGTCGCCGGGACGATCGCCGAGCGGACCGGCAACGACTTCGGCCTGACCGGACTCGCATACCGGGCGAAACTGATGCCCGTCCGGGTGCTCAACCGGAGCGGGCGCGGCAACGCCGTGCAGATCGCCAAGGGCATCCGGTTCGCGATCGACCATCACGCCCAGGTGATCAACATGAGCTTCAACTTCGCCTGCGGCAAGCGGGTCCCGGTCGTTGACGAAGCGCTGCTCGAAGCCTACGAAGCGGGGATAGTCACCGTCGCCGCGGCCGGCAACCTCGGATCCGAGAGCTGCGTCTCGGAGCCCGCCACGGGGCCGCGGACGATCGGGGTCGGCGGCACCACCGAGGGAGGCTGCCTCGGCACCTATTCGCTCGCCGGCAAGGGGATCGACCTGGTCGCGCCCGGCGGAGGGACGCCCGAACCCGGCTGCCCCTCGGTCCTGGCGCGGCCGGTCTACCAAGTCACCTTCCGGCCCGGAAGCACCACGGCGTTCTCAATCCCGGGAACCTACGTCGGCACCTCGATGGCCGCCGCCCACGTCTCCGGCGCAGCGGCGCTGGTGCTGGCGAGCGGCGCCGTCGACAGCAGCCTCGCCGGCCGCCGCGGGATCGTCAACGCCGTCGCCAGGCGGCTGCGCAAGACCGCCCGCAGCCTCGGCCTGCCGGCGACGCAGCAGGGCGCGGGACTTCTGGACGTAGGCCGCGCCACCAAATCCCGGCGCGCCTCCTGACGGTCTCTGACCGCGCAGATCAAGGACGCCGGGAGGGAGTGTGCGCTGCACATGACCGACCAAGGACGCCGATATGCGAAGCGTCAGAGGCCGTCAGGTGGTGCGGACGATGATGACGCTGCAGGGGGCGTGATGTGACACGTTGTTGGGAACGCTGCCGAGCAGGTAGCGGCGGGCGCCCGTCATCCCCTTGTTGCCGACCACGATCAGGTCGGCCTTGGTCTCTTCGGCGACGTTGAGGATCGCGTCGGCGGGATCGTCCTCGACCGGATGCGTCTGGACCTCGATCCCCGCCTCCTTGGCCGCGGCCGCGGCGGCGTCGAGGATGAGGTTGACGTCCTCGCGCGGGCCGATCTCGTACTGGACGTCGGCCGGTGCCCCTTCCTGCTCGGCCTTGACGCGACGCCCGGGAGCGGGCTGGTAGGCGCTGACGATGCTGAGGGTGCCGCCGGTCAGCTTCGCCAGCTCGATCGCCTGACTGACCGCCTCGGCGGCGGTCTCCGAGCCATCGGTCCCGACCACGATCCGTTTGAACACGCCGCCTCCTTCGCTCGCTGGACGGGGCGAGTCTAACGCCGCCCCGCGGAGGATTGGTGCTGCTTGGCCGGCAGGCCGCGAAAGCCGTCGCCCATGATTTCGGTCGGCGTTTCGACCAGGCGGACGATCCCGATCGCCATCGCCGCCACGAGGCAGACGAAGAGGATCGCGATCGAGGCTTTCCAGACGAAGGGCACGGCGGGCAGCCTAGAGCCCCGCGGGCGGCAGGCGTCCCGTTATGGTGAACCGATGGCACTTGAGAAGGTCGCCGACGGGGTCTGGCTGTTGCGCGGGGACTTCCGGGGGGCGATGAACGTCTACTTCATCGAGGACGGTGACGGTGTGGTCCAGTTCGATGCCGGTACGAAGTCGATGCGCCAAGAAGGCCAGGGCCGCCGCCGAGAAGCTGGGGGGCCGATCAAGCAGATCGTCCTCGGCCACGGCCACGCCGACCATCGGGGCGCCGCGCCCTACCGGGCGTGCCGATCCTCTGCCATCCGGACGAGCGCGCCGATGCCGAAAGCGATGCCGCGATCGCCCCCTACATGGACCTCTCGCAGCTGCCCGTTGCCTGGGTGCGCTGGATCTACCCG
>CAWDAP010000013.1:0-29258 GCA_963800355.1 uncultured Actinomycetes bacterium
CAGGCGAACGACGGGAGGCGGAGTTTAGGGGCGCTCGGCCCGCGGCTGCGGGGCGCCACCGCTAAAGGTCGGGACGCCGGGTGTCGAAAAACCCGTGTGTCCAGCGAGCAGACCAAGCTCGGGCGGTTCTTCGATCGCCACCCCCGGCTGCTGCGCTCGCTGGCGCTCGCGGCGCTGGTCTGGGGCCTCGGCTACCTGACCTGGCGGGTCGGCTGGAGCGGCGAAGGGGCGAGCCCGGTCGCCTTCGCGATGCTGCTGGCGACCGAGGTCTACGGCCTCTACGCGCTGGCGGTCCTCACCTGGTTCTCCTGGTCGCGGCCCCCGGCGGAGCGTCCGGCGAGGACGCCGGGTCGCAGGGTCGACGTCTACGTCTGCACCTACGACGAGCCGGCCGAGGTGGTGATGGCGACGCTGGCCGGATGCCGCGCGCTCGCCTACCCGCACACGACCTACCTGCTCGACGACGGCCGCCGCGAGGAGATGAAGGAGCTCGCCGAGATGGCCGGGGCCGAGTACCTGGTCCGGCCGGACAACTCCCACGCCAAGGCTGGGAACATCAACGCGGCCCTGCCCCGGACCGAGGGGGATCTGGTCCTCGTCCTCGACGCCGACCACGTGCCGATGCCCGACGCGCTCGACGCGCTGGTCGGCTATTTCGACGACGAGCGGATGGCGGTGGTGCAGACCCCGCACGACTTCTTCAACCACGACTCGGTCCAGCACTACGTCGTCGGCCGGCACGAGCAGTCGATGTTCTACCGGGTCGTCTGCCCGGGCAAGGATCGCCACGGCGCCGCCTACTGGTGCGGCTCGGCGGCCCTGATCAGCCGGCACGCCCTGCTCGCGATCGGCGGCGTCGCGACCGAGACGATCGCCGAGGACTTCCACACGACGATCCGGCTGCTGCGGCAAGGCTGGCGCACCCGCTATCACGACGAGGTCCTGGTCCAGGGGCTGGCGCCGCACGATCTCGACGGCTACCTGCTGCAGCGCGACCGCTGGGCCCGCGGCAACCTCGCCGTCTTCACCCTGCCGGAGTCGCCGTTGCGGGCGCGGACGCTCAGCGTCAAGCAACGACTCTCCTTCCTCGCCAGCCTGCTCGCCTACCTGGCGCCGCCGATGCGGCTGCTGCTCCTGCTGACGCTCGGGCTGGTCCTGTGGACCGGCGAGCTGCCGATGAAGATCAGCGTCATCGCCCTCGGGGCGCTGTGGCTGCCCTCGGTGGCGCTCAACTTCAGCGCCGGGGCGGCGCTGGCCCGCGGCTACATGCGGGTGCCCGAGAGCGCGCACTACGAGTTGTTGACGATGGAGATCTACACCCGCGCCCTGCGCTGCGCGATCCGCCCCGGCAGGACCAGGTTCAAGGTGACGCCGAAGCAGGGACGCGACGGCGGCGGGGATTCCAGGCGCTGCGCAAGCTCCACCTTGTCCTTTTCTGCACCGTCCTGCTAGCGGCGGGGACCGCGATGCGGATTCTCGACCTCGCCGGCGTCGGGCCGCTGCCCGATCTGCCGGGGATCGCCGCCATCGTCGTGCCGCTGCTCGGCCTCTACGAGCTGCGCCGCCTGCTGGCGACGAGCTTCGCGGTCGCGCGCCGGCGCCAGCGGCGCCTGGTCTACCGCTTCGAGGGCGACGCCGAGGCTCAGGTCTACGACGAGGTGGCGGCCACCCCGGCGCAGCTGGGCGACGCCTCCGCCGCCGGCCTGGGCGGTCGGCGAGCGCCGCTCGAGCAAGGCGGCGAACAGGCGGTGCTGCTGCAACTGGCGGGCTCCGCGGGGAGTTGCACGAAGTCGCGGCGAAGGTCCAGGTGCGGACCTGCCGCGAGTCCGAAGGGAAGTACCTGGTCGGCGCCACGATCGTCGAGATCGACGCGGACGCGCGCCTGCGGCTGATGGAGTGGTGCTACGTCGTCTGCACCCACGAGCGTCTGCGCGGACATCGCCCGGCGGCCGCGCCGAGCGACGCCGAGGCGATCGTCATCTCGCTCGACGACTACCGCGCCCCCGAGCCGGCGCCGGTCGCGCCCTCGATCCCAGCCCTGCGCCACTCTTACATCGCTACTCTGACCAATAGGGGGTCGCCGCGAGGCGGGTGCCGAGGAGAGGGTCGACATCCTCGGCCAAGAAATGTCGACCCCCTCTGGCGCAACGGAGGCGATTCAGGACGCTCCATTACATATCTGAGTATAGAGTTGTACTCAAGTATTTCGATGCTTCCTGCATAGGCACTTCCGCAAAGTCGGCAGGTTCGGGCCGCCGATACCCTTTGAACCCCACGGAGAGATGTCCGAGTGGCTTAAGGAGCGCGATTGGAAATCGCGTGGGCGGGGTTAACCCGCCTCGTGGGTTCGAATCCCACCCTCTCCGCTCAGCGTCGTATGCCGGCGCATGCGGCGTCATCGGGAGAGTGCCGTGCAGAGCACTGTCGCTCTCCCTCTTCCTTGCACTGCTTGCTCTACGACCCTGAGGATCTTCTCGATGAAAAGAACTGCCGGAGAAGCGCGGCGCACTCCTCTTCCCGGACTCCCCTGATCACCTCGGGGCGGTGGTGAGGGCGGGCTCGGCGAGGACGTCGAGGACGCTGCCGGCGGCTCCGGCCTTGGGATCGGCGGTGCCGTAGACGACGGTGGGGATGCGGGCGAGGACGATGGCGCCGGCGCACATCGCGCAGGGCTCGAGGGTGACGTAGAGGGTCGTCCCGGGCAGGCGCCAGCCGCCGAGCGCCGCGGCCGCAACCCGGATCGCCAGGATCTCGGCATGGGCGGTGGGATCGCGGCGCAGCTCGCGCTCGTTGCCCGCCCGGGCCAGGAGCTCTCCGTCGCGGTAGACGGCGGCGCCGATCGGGACGTCGCCGTGGGCCTCCGCCCTGCGCGCCTCCTCGAGCGCAACCTCCATCGCGGCGTCGTGAGAGGCGCTGCTCGTGTCCACGATGCGGGAGTATGTCCACCCCACGACTTCCGGGGCATCCCCGTGTTTGATCGGGAGTCGGGGAGCGCGGGCCTCCGCCGGCAATCCCACGACGCATGAACCGACTCCTTTGCATCCTCCTTGCCCTGGCGGCGACGGCTGCCGCCGTGCCGGTGGCCCATGCCACGACCGCGATTGCTCCGGCTCGCGCCTTCGCGCCGCGCCAGCTGGTGGTCAAGTTCGAGGGCCAACAGCTCGGCCGCGCCGTGCCGCTCGCCGCGGGCGAGGGAATCGGACAGGCGGCGCGGGCGTTGCGCCGTAACCCCCGCGTCGTCTACGCCGAGCCGAACTATGTCGCCACCGCTTCGGCGTCGGGACCTCCCTTCGATCCGAACGATCCCGGCACGCTGGCGGCACGGCCAGCCGCGAGCGAACTCGGCAACTGGGCCTTCAAGCAGTGGAACTTCCTCGCTCCGGAAGGCATCGGCAGCGAACGGCTGCCGACCTCCCCAGGTGGGATCGACGCCGTTGACGCCTGGCGCCACCTGATCGAAGCGGGGCGGCCGGGGGCCGCCGGCGTCGTCGTCGCCGTCCTCGACACCGGCGTCGCCTACCGTACCTTCGGCGCCGATTTCCGCCGCAGCCCTGACTTCGGGGCGAGCCAGTTCGTCCCCGGCTACGACTTCGTCGGCCACGACCGCCTCCCGCTCGACGAAAACGGGCACGGCACCCACGTCGCCGGGACGATCGCCGAGCGGACCGGCAACGACTTCGGCCTGACCGGACTCGCATACCGGGCGAAACTGATGCCCGTCCGGGTGCTCAACCGGAGCGGGCGCGGCAACGCCGTGCAGATCGCCAAGGGCATCCGGTTCGCGATCGACCATCACGCCCAGGTGATCAACATGAGCTTCAACTTCGCCTGCGGCAAGCGGGTCCCGGTCGTTGACGAAGCGCTGCTCGAAGCCTACGAAGCGGGGATAGTCACCGTCGCCGCGGCCGGCAACCTCGGATCCGAGAGCTGCGTCTCGGAGCCCGCCACGGGGCCGCGGACGATCGGGGTCGGCGGCACCACCGAGGGAGGCTGCCTCGGCACCTATTCGCTCGCCGGCAAGGGGATCGACCTGGTCGCGCCCGGCGGAGGGACGCCCGAACCCGGCTGCCCCTCGGTCCTGGCGCGGCCGGTCTACCAAGTCACCTTCCGGCCCGGAAGCACCACGGCGTTCTCAATCCCGGGAACCTACGTCGGCACCTCGATGGCCGCCGCCCACGTCTCCGGCGCAGCGGCGCTGGTGCTGGCGAGCGGCGCCGTCGACAGCAGCCTCGCCGGCCGCCGCGGGATCGTCAACGCCGTCGCCAGGCGGCTGCGCAAGACCGCCCGCAGCCTCGGCCTGCCGGCGACGCAGCAGGGCGCGGGACTTCTGGACGTAGGCCGCGCCACCAAATCCCGGCGCGCCTCCTGACGGTCTCTGACCGCGCAGATCAAGGACGCCGGGAGGGAGTGTGCGCTGCACATGACCGACCAAGGACGCCGATATGCGAAGCGTCAGAGGCCGTCAGGTGGTGCGGACGATGATGACGCTGCAGGGGGCGTGATGTGACACGTTGTTGGGAACGCTGCCGAGCAGGTAGCGGCGGGCGCCCGTCATCCCCTTGTTGCCGACCACGATCAGGTCGGCCTTGGTCTCTTCGGCGACGTTGAGGATCGCGTCGGCGGGATCGTCCTCGACCGGATGCGTCTGGACCTCGATCCCCGCCTCCTTGGCCGCGGCCGCGGCGGCGTCGAGGATGAGGTTGACGTCCTCGCGCGGGCCGATCTCGTACTGGACGTCGGCCGGTGCCCCTTCCTGCTCGGCCTTGACGCGACGCCCGGGAGCGGGCTGGTAGGCGCTGACGATGCTGAGGGTGCCGCCGGTCAGCTTCGCCAGCTCGATCGCCTGACTGACCGCCTCGGCGGCGGTCTCCGAGCCATCGGTCCCGACCACGATCCGTTTGAACACGCCGCCTCCTTCGCTCGCTGGACGGGGCGAGTCTAACGCCGCCCCGCGGAGGATTGGTGCTGCTTGGCCGGCAGGCCGCGAAAGCCGTCGCCCATGATTTCGGTCGGCGTTTCGACCAGGCGGACGATCCCGATCGCCATCGCCGCCACGAGGCAGACGAAGAGGATCGCGATCGAGGCTTTCCAGACGAAGGGCACGGCGGGCAGCCTAGAGCCCCGCGGGCGGCAGGCGTCCCGTTATGGTGAACCGATGGCACTTGAGAAGGTCGCCGACGGGGTCTGGCTGTTGCGCGGGGACTTCCGGGGGGCGATGAACGTCTACTTCATCGAGGACGGCGACGGCGTCGTCCAGTTCGACGCCGGTACGAAGTCGATGCGCAAGAAGGCCAGGGCCGCCGCCGAGGAGCTCGGGGGGCTGAAGCGGATCGTCCTCGGCCACGCCCACGCCGACCACCGGGGCACCGCCCCCTACCTCGACGTGCCGGTCCTCTGCCACCCGGACGAGCGCGCCGACGCCGAAAGCGATGCCGCGATCGCCCCCTACATGGACCTCTCGCAGCTGCCCGTTGCCTGGGTGCGCTGGATCTACCCGTTCCTGCTGCGGCGCTGGGACGGCGGCGCGGTGAAGATCTCCGACACGGTGATCGAAGGCGACGAGGTGGCGGGCTTCAAGGTGCTCCACTTCCCGGGCCACGCCCCGGGGCTGATCGGGCTCTGGCGTGAGAGCGACCGGGTGGCGCTTGTCTCGGACGTCGTCTACCTGGTCGACTCGGCGCGGCTGAAACCGCTGCCCGAGGGCGAGGCGAGCGTGCCGCACCCGGCCTGGGCCTGGGACCACGCCAGGGCGAAGGAGTCGGTGCGAAAGCTGGCGGCGCTGGAACCGCGCGTCGTCGGCGCCGGTCACGAGCATCCGCTGCGGGGCGAGAACCTGCGCGAGACGCTCGAGCGGGCGGCCGAGAAGTACTGAAGGCGCCCGCTGCCATAAGTTCTGGCGCCTGATGATCGGGACCTACGCCTCGGCGGCGCTGATCTGCGCCGTCTCGCTGCTGGTCGGCCGGGCCGTCCTGCTGCTGGCGGGGCGCCGTGAGTGGACCTGGTTGGAGCCCGCCGTCGGGTTCGGCGCGGTGCTGACCGCGACCGGCCTCTTCGCCCGGGCGCCGGGCCACGGCACCTCTTCCACCCTTGCGCTGATCGCCCTGATCCTCGTCGCGGCGGCCCTCGTCTGGCGCGGCGGCCGCCATCGCACCCGAGCCACGGCTTCGGGCGGCGGGGGAGGGACCTCGCCGGACCCTCCCAGCAGTTGTCCGCCGAGGTCCCTCCCCCGCCGCCCCGGCTCAAGCCCCTGGCGCGAAGGACTGCCGGTCGCGATCGTCGTCCTCCTCGTCCTCTCGATCCCATTCGCGGTCAGCGGCCGCTGGGGGCTGCTCGGGGTCGGCTTCAACAACGACCTCGGGCTGCACCTCGCCTGGGCGGAGTGGCTGCGCAGCGGCTTCGGGCCGGCGCCGGACCCCGGCTATCCGCTGGGGCCGCACGGGCTGGCGGTGGCGGTCGCCGCGGTCCCTGGACTCGACCTCGGCCAGGCCTTCCTCGGCGAGATCGTCGCGATCGGGACGATGACCGGGCTGACCGCCCTCGGCGCATTGCGGACGATGACCCCGGGCCGCCGGACCGTCGCCGCGACGCTGGTCGCGGTCTCCTATCTCGGCGCCTCCTACTACGCGCAGGGAGCCTTCAAGGAGCTCGCCGAGGCGCTGCTCTTCCTGGCGTTCGCCATCTATCTCACCACCCTGGATGGCGCCGAGCAGGGACCCGACAGCCGGCGGAGGGGGAGTGCCTCTCCGAACACTCAACCACGAGCGCGGCGAGTGGTGTCCGGAGAGGCACTCCCCCTCCGCCGGCTCCCAGCACTAGCCCTCCTCGGCGGGATCTTCTTCTCCTACTCATTCGCCGGCGTGGCCTGGCCGGTGGCGGCGCTGGCGCTCTGGAGCCTGACCCGGCCGGAGGTGCGAGCGGCGCTGCGGCCACGTTCTCTGCTGGGCCTCCTGCTGCGACCGCTGACGATCGCCGGGCTGATCGTCCTCGCCGCGATCGCGCTGGCGGTCACCGTCGGACCCTTCGGCTTCGCCAGCAGCTTCAACAAAGTCGCCGGCACCAACACCTACGGCCCGGTCTCCCCGATCGAGGCGCTCGGCGTCTGGCCGGCCGCCAACTACCGCCTCGACGCCGTCGGCGGACCGCACCTGCCCGGCCTGGCGGGCGCGATCGCCGTGCTGGCGCTGCTCGCCGGCGTCGCCTGGTGGGTGCGCCGCCGCGAAGCGACGATCCCGATCGCCCTCGGCGCCGGCGCCCTTCTCTACCTGGCGTCCCTACCGACCAGCGGCGACTACTCCCAGGCGAAGGCCCTGATCATCATCGCCCCCCTGGCGATGCTCGTCATCGTCCGCCCGCTGCTGGAGGAATTCCCGGGTCGACGGGCGTCGGCGGGGGTGCTGCGGGTGGGTTGGGCCCTGCTCGGCGTGGCGTTCATCGCCGGCGCCGCCTACTCCAGCTTCCTGGCCCTGCGCGACGCCCCGGTGGGACCGCCGGGGCACGGCTCGGAGCTGAAGGCGTTCCTGCCGATCCTCCACGGCCAGCCGGTCCTCTACGCGGGGCAGGACCGATACGCCGCCTACGAGCTGCTCGGCGCCGACACCCACGTGCCGCTGGTCGAGTTCCCCGACCCGGCCGTCTCGCCCAACCCGGAGAAGCCGTTCGACACCGGCGACGCCTACAGCCCGATCGACTTCGACTCCTTCTCGCGCGGGACGCTCGACCGTTTCCCCTACGTGATCACCGGCCGCGCCGCCTGGAACAGCCAGGCGCCGCCGAACTTCAAGCGGGTCGCGGCGACGCCCTCCTACGTCCTCTGGAAGCGGGCCGGACCGACGCCCTCGCATCGCCACGTCCTGCTCGAGGGCACCGAGGCGGCCGCCCACGCCGGCTGCGCCTCGCCGGAGATCCGCATCCTCCTCGCCAACCACGGGCGCGCCTCGCTTTTCCCCGGCGCGACGATCGGCCCGAAAGGCGCCTGGGGCGGAGGCAGCATCCTCGGCACCGGCGCACGGACCTCGCAGTCGCTGCGGCTGCCGCCGGGCAGCTGGAACCTCTCGATCCAGTACTTCTCGCCCTTTGACCTGACGCTCTCGGCTCCCGGCTTCGAGGACACGCTGAAGGCCGCCCTCGACGGCCAGCGGCCGAACACGATCAGCCTCGGCAACAACGGCCAGTTCTGGCCCGCCGGCCGCTACGAGAGCAAGGGCGGCCACGTCGGCTTCACCCTGCGGACCGCCGACGCGAGCTGGCCGCAGAGCCTGACCGGCTATGACGGCAAGGCCTACGTCGGCGAGCTCGTCGCCGTCCCGGCCAAGCCGCACCGCATCGTGCCACTAAGCCGAGCGTGCAACGGCTGGATCGACTGGTACGAAGCCGAAGAATCCCCCTGAAGCGCTTCTTCCGCTGTTCCTTTGCCCGATCAGGTAGGGCAAAGGAACAGCGGAACGACAGCGCGCCCGCTAGCCGACGGCCTTGGCGGCCATGCGCTCGGGGGTGACGCGCACTACATCCCAGACGAGGCCGGCCTTCTCGAGGCCGTCGATGATCACGGCCGAGATGTCCACCTGCCAGCGGCCGAGGCCGTGGGTGGCCGAGGTCGGGAAGGCGTGGTGGCTGTTGTGGAAGGCCTCGCCGAGGGTCGGGATCGCGATCAGCGCCAGGTTGCGCGAATGATCGGTCGTCTCGTACTCGCGCCGGCCGAAGGTGTGGCAGAGCGAGTTGATGCTGTAGGTGAAGTGGTGCAGGACGAAGACCCGGACCAAGCCGCCCCACAGGAACCCCGTCACCCCGGCGAAGACGGTGCCGCCGATGATCCAGCCGGCGGCGAAGGGAATGAAGAGCCCGAGGATCGCCCAGAACAGGAAGGTGCGGTCCACCCAGCTGATCACCGGGTCCTTGAGCAGGTCGGGCGCGTAGCGTTCCTTGTTGCCGCGCTGGGTGTGGATGAAGAGCCAGCCCATGTGAGCGTGGAAGAGGCCCTGCATCGCCCCCTTCCAGCCGCCGCCGTGGTCGACGTGAGGGCTGTGGGGATCGCCCTCCTGGTCGGAGAAGGCGTGGTGCTTGCGGTGGTCGGCCACCCAGGAGATCACCGGCCCCTCGATCGCCGCCGAGCCGAGGACCGCGAGCAGGCCGTGCAGCCACGGCTTCGCTTTGAAGGCGCGGTGGGTCAGGTGGCGGTGGAAGCCGACGGTGATCCCGAGGCCCGTGAAGAGGTACATGCCGAGGAAGAGGAAGACGTCGCTCCAGTGCAGGGCGCTGCCCCAGACCTGCCAGCCGGCGAAGCCGAGGGCGAGGAAGGGGATCAGAGTGACCAGGCCGGTGATGATCCGGTCCCGTGTCTCGTTCTCGATGGGCTGGATGTCTGAGGGAAGTGGTCCGACGCTCGTCATGGCGGGCGATCATACGCGTAGACGCTGAGGCTTTCCTGAAGTTCTTCGGTCGGCGAGCCAGCCAGAACGAGTCCGTGAGACAGCCCAACGCGAGTGTGTAGGGTCCTCCTCCGATGCCGCTCGCAAACACCGCGCCGCTGCGGCGGGAGATCGAGGCCCGCCTTCCCGAGCGCCCCTTCACGATCGAGTTTTGGGACGGCTCCCGCCTCCCCTCGACCAGCGACGACGGCCCGGTCTTCAGCGTCCGCTCGCCGAAGGCGCTGGCGCACGCGCTGCGGGCGCCAGGGCAGCTCGGCCTCGGTCGCGCCTACGTCAGCGGCGAGCTCGAGGTCGACGACATCGACAAGGTGATCCGGGTCCTCGACGGCTGGCAGCCGCCGAGCCTCGACGGCGCCGACCAGCGGGCGCTGATGCTGGGGGCGGTGCGGGCGATGGGGCTGACGCTGCCGCCGCCGCGCCCCGCTGCCGAGCTGCGCCCCAGCGGCAAGCGCCACAGCAAGGAGCGCGACGCCCGCGCCGTCCGCCACCACTACGACGTCTCCAACGAGTTCTTCGAGCTCTTCCTCGGGCCGACGATGGTCTACAGCTGCGCGATCTGGCGCGGCGGCGAGATGAAGACGCTGGAGGAAGCGCAGGAGGAGAAGCTCGACACCGTCGCCCGCAAGCTCGCGATCAAGGAGGGCGAGCGCATCCTCGACGTCGGCTGCGGCTGGGGCGGCTTCCCACTCTGGGCGGCGACGAGGTACGGCGCGAACGTCGTCGGCATCACCCTCTCTCCCCCGCAGGCCGAGAAGGCGCGGCAGCGGGCCGAGGAGGCCGGCGTCGCCGACCGCGTCGACGTCCGCGTCATGGACTACCGCGACCTCCCCTCGCTGGGCGAGAAGTTCGACGCGATCGCCAGCATCGGCATGGTCGAGCACGTCGGCTCGGCCAACATCGACCTCTACGCCGAAACCCTGGCGAGCCTGCTGAACCCGGGCGGCCGCCTGCTCAACCACGGCATCACCCGCCTCCGCCACACCGACCCCGAGGCCGGCGCCTTCTCCGAGCGCTACGTCTTCCCCGACGCGGCCCCCCTCCACCTCTCGCGCAACCTCCTGGCCCTCGAACGGGCGGGCTTCATCGTCCACCACGTCGAGGACTTCGGCTCCGACTACGCGGAGACGCTGAGGCACTGGGCCCAGAACCTCGACGCCAACCTCGCCCAGGGCACCCGCCTGGCCGGCGACGAACGAACCCGCGTCTGGCGCCTCTACCTGCGGATGGCAAGGAACGGCTTCGAAAACGGCTTCCTCAACATTTACCAGGCAAGGTGCTCGCTGGCCCTGACGAACTGACCCCCCGGAGGCGGCTACCTACCTTCGCAAGCTTCTCGATCCGCTCGTGTTCAGCCTGAAGGTTCGGTGCCCATGGGCCGGTGGGGCCGGTGTACTCTCCCTCGTATGGCCTACCGGTAGATGAGTCCAAGCGATGGACAGCGAGTTGAGCGATCTTGCTACCGGCATACAGAGCTATAGGACTCTCGCCATGGTTTACGAGCTCCAACGTTAAGTTTCCCCCCCAACCCGGTTGCAACATAATGGCGGTGGCAACCAGCAGCCCTAGTCGACCCCAGGTCGAACGACCGATTACGTAGGCGCTGAGATACGGGGGAAGGCGTAGGAACTCTAGGGTCGCTCCAAGGACAAACTGGCCCGGATGCAGCCAGAGGGGTGAACCAAAATCCACTGTAACCCGATGCTGCCTAGCTTCGATCATGTTACGGAGATCATCACCTGCATCGATACCTGCGTCCTCGATCCGGTCGACGTAGAAAAATTGCGTCCCCAAGCGAAGGTCCACCGAGGCTGGTCCGATCTGGTCGTCGGGATCGAGCATCGGCATTATCACCAGCCGACTCTCTAAAGACTCGGCATATATTGCATCCGAAAGCTCATCGTGGCTCAGGAGGGTCACTCAACTTCCTTCCATGCATGGGTCAACCCACATAGCTCGAGAGCCGCGGGTAGAAGTTCAAGAAACTGGGACGTGTCAACCGCGTCAGGAAGCGCTTTGGGCCCACCACCATTCTCGGCTATGGCAGCGTGCCAGCAGGCGAGAAGGATTGCCTCCCTGGATACAGGTTCGCCAGACCGGCGCTGAGCGGGTGGTACACGGGCCATCAACAGCTCCTGAACCTCACTCAGGTGTTTGCCGTCCGGACGGAAGACTCTCTTCCCAAGCAATTTCCGGACTACCTGCGTGACGGTTGGATGCATCTCATCGATCGCCCACGCAAGGAACTTGATTAAACCGGTGTACTCTACCCCTCGCTCACAATGCGCCCCGATCCATTCTCCGAGGACTGGGTCCGCCTCTCTGATGTGACCAAGCCAACCGAGTTCATCTAGATCGCCCCTAAGATGGCGAATTCGCTGACGTGGACTAGGGTGCTTCGGACCAGGCTGATCGATGTTTCCTGCCACCACCTCGGCAAGAAACGAGTAAAGATAGCTTGGTCCGAGGTGATGAACAGCGATGCTGTCGCAGAGATCCTCGGCAATCCAAGACCGTAGACGCTCGGCAACGTGTTTTCGTGCAGTTTCGGTATCTAGTTCTTGATCTTCTTTCAGTTCTTCAACTGCGCCAGCGAAACGTTTGGAAAGACGCTTTCGTTTTTCAGCCTTCGCCCAAATTTCCTCGACAAGGCCCTTTTGCTCGTCAGCCGCGTGACCCAGCTCATGCACAATCAGAGGATGCAGAAGACCGGTGGCCTCCTCTCTGCGCGGAAGGAACACCACGACCACGATCGGCTCGTCCGGTGGAATTCCTCCTCCCCAGCCCTTGATCAAGGGCTCCCATGGATTGGAGCTAGTCGCATAGGATGGAGTTCCTCCCGAGACTACCGTCAGCTCCACCTGCGGGGCCACAAGGTGCCGGGCAATGTCCTCGACAAAGTGTTTCGTCCCTAAATCAAGTGGCGACCGCTGGGCCGACGCCAACCACTCCAAGTTGGACTGAAGCTCACGAACCTTCCAGAGCAGCTGGCGCATGTCGACAATCGCATCTTCGCGGACAGCATTGTCCAGAGATTCCGCGTACTCCGCTCTCCGCTTCTTTACCTGGCTTTCAATGGCTTCATATGCCATGAGAAGATGACGCGCCAATCCTTGGCTAGAGGCAGAGTCATCCCGCGCCACGCCCTCACAGGCAGAGCGCTGCTGTCGCACCGTCCGCTCGACGCTCGCCGCTACAAATTCGAAATCGTCATCAAGTCCGGCCATGCGCGAACGGGAGTCTGTTCACTGTTTCTGGAGACATTTGCCCCCAGAGTCATTTGCGACACCAAGGAGAAGATAGTGCGCACTTTATTCAACGACTCCGATAGTTCGGCATTTCGTTGGCCACGTAAGACGGCGTCCAGATCTTTGCTCATCTTCCGCAGGCCCTGTCCTGGATCATCCCCAGCAACCGGTTGCACCGCTTGCTTTACAAATAACACAGGGTCTGCCTGGTTGCTCAACTCATGAGCAGAGGGCATGGTTACCACCGTTTTTTTCGCGCCGGCTAATTTCAAAAGACCCTTAGCCCAGCGCAGAGCATCCTCGTCTTCCCCATCCAGTGGCGCATCATGAATCGCCTTGGTGGCACCTACGACCACATCATGAAACCGAGCAAAAACAGTTGCTCCAGCTGCCAGATCGCGAGGATTCGCCCTATCGGTCGCGGGAAGCCCCATCAGCTTTCGCTTTTTCGAGACGAAATCACTTAGACCTTCATATCAAGATGGCAGCTGATCCGGTCGGAAACATTCGTTGACGAATCTCGGGTCACCAACTCGAGGTCAAACCGGGAAGCCGCTCGCCACGTCTTCGATCGCCCAGTTGGCGCCGGCCTGGTCGAGTTCGCGGACGCTGAAGTTGCCGGTGGCGACGCCCACTACCTCGATGCCGGCGCCGTGGCCGGCGGCGACGTCGCGGGGGGTATCGCCGACCGAGATCGCGTTGTCACGGGTGAGGACGCCGCCGGAGACGAGCTTGCCGCGGTCCAGGGCGCAGCGGGTCAGCTCGGTCCGCTGGTTCGAGTCCGAGCCGTAGCCGCCGAAGGAGAAGAAGCGGTTGAGGCCCGAGCGGGCGAGCTTGATGTGGGCGGCGGACTCGACGTTGCCGGTGGTGAGGCCGAGCAGGTGGCCGGCGTCGACCAGGCGCTCCAGCAGCTCCTCGATCCCGGGCATCACCCGGTAGCTGCTCGACTCGTCGATCGCCGCCGAGAGGTGGCGCAGGTAGTGGCCCATCGCCGCCGCCAGCTCGCGCGGGTCGGGGTCGCGGCCGAGGATGTTCTGCAGCGCCACCCGCCCCACCTCCGGGTCGGTCATCCCCGACTCGGTCACCTCGCGGATGTCGAGCGGGTTGCCGTAGAGCTCGACGAAGGCCCGCTTCCAGGCCTCGCCCCCGGCCCCGCCGGTGGTGATCAGGGTGCCGTCGATGTCGAAGAGGATCGCCTCGATCAAGACGGGCAGCGTAGCTCAGCCCTTGCGGTTCGCCATCCGCTCGAGCTGCTTGCCGAGCGCCCGCTCGACCTCCTCGGCGAGCGTCATCCGGTGCAGGGCGGCCAGCGCCTGCAGCGAGAGCGGCCGCAGCCGGTCGAGCGCCTCGCGCACCTGCGGCCAGCGCTCCTCCGGGTAGCCCTCGGCTTCGAACGGCTTCCAGACGTCCTCGAGGAAGAGCCGCACGAACTCGTGGGCGATCGACTTCGAGCGGCCGCGGGCCTTCTCGATCACGACCAGCGCGTGGTCGAGCGAGACGCCGGTGGCGACGACCCCCTCCGCCGCGTCGAGCAGCGAGGGATACGGCGCCTCGTAGCGGTCCTCCTCGACCGGGACCAGGGCGCCGACGCCGACCGCCCGCTTCAGCACCTCGTCGATCTCCTCCTCGCCGAAGCGCTCGACCAGCTCATCGCGGGTGAAGGTGCGCGGCTGCTCGCCGTCGAAGCCGTCGAGGGAGCGGCGGAAGGAGAGGAACTGCTCGGCGGCCCCTTCGTTCTGGCTCAGCAGCCGCTCGATCCCCTTCAGGTTGAACCCGTCGGCCTGCAGCTCCTGGATCGTCCGCAGCCGCGCCAGGTGCTCGGGACCGTAGAAGCCGACCCGGTCCCGCACCTCCGGCGCCGGCAGCAGGCCGCGGGCGCGGTGCGAGCGGATGTTGCGCACCGTCATCCCCGTCTGCGCCGCCAGCTCTTCGATCGTCAGGTCGTTCTCCGGCGCCGCCACGGCCGCAAAGCTACCACTATGTGACGGTTCGCTAATTGACGTGACGGCATTTGATGTTACGTTGTTCCGCGTCATGTCTCCGAAGCTCCGCCCCGGCCCCAGCCTGCGCTTCCTCGAGGCAGCGGCGACGCCGCACGGCCTCGACTCCTACCTCGAACAGGTCGACCCGCTGCTGGTCACCGGCGAGGGACGGGCCGAGGTCCTCGCCGCCGAGCGCGGCACCGAGGAGAGCGTGACCCTGACCCTGCGCCCGAACCGCGCCTGGCGGGGCTTCCGCGCCGGCCAGTTCGTGAACTTGACGGTCGAGATCGACGGCGTCCGCCACCAGCGCTGCTACTCCCCCGCCTGCGCCGAGGGCCGGGGGGCGACGCTGGAGGTCACGGTCAAGCGCCATCCCGAGGGACTCGTCTCCAACTTCCTCGTCGATCGCGCCGCGCCAGGGATGGTCGTCGGCCTCTCCGCCGGCGAAGGCGACTTCCGGCTGCCGGACCCGCGCCCCGAATCGGTGCTGCTGATCGGCGGCGGCAGCGGCATCACCCCGCTGATGGCGATCCTGCGCACGCTCATCGCCGAGGGCCATCCCGGGCCGGTCGCCCTCCTCCACTATGCGCCCGACCCCGAGCGGGCGATCTACCGCGAGGAGCTCGAGCGGCTCGCCGCCGCGCACCCGAACCTCAACCTGCTGCGCTCCTACACGCGCGCCCCCGGCGCCGGCGAGCTCGACGGCCACTTCAGCCCTGCGCACCTGCCGCAGGCGCAGCCCAGCTTCGCCGAGGCCGAGACCTTCGCCTGCGGGCCGCCGGCCCTGCTCGACGCGGTCCGCGGCACCTGGGCCAACGGCCTCGAGCACCGGCTCCACGTCGAGAGCTTCGTCCCGCCCAACTTCGTCCCCGCCGGCGAGCCCGGCGGGGGGCAGGTCCGCTTCGCCGGCTCCGGCGTCGAGGTCGCCGACAGCGGCGGCCCGCTGCTCGAGCAGGCCGAGGCCGCCGGCCTGCGCCCCGCCTTCGGCTGCCGGATGGGGATCTGCCACACCTGCACCTGCCGCAAGCGGGCCGGCACCCACCGCAACCTCGTCACCGACGAGGTCTCCTCGGCGCCCGACGAGGAGATCCAGCTCTGCGTCTCCGCCCCGCTCGGCGACCTCACCCTCGAGCTTTGAACCTTCCTCACGAAAGGACCAGATGAGCACCGCCCTTCCCACCGCCCCGCCGCCCTCGCGCACCGCCGTCGAGGGCCTCACCACCAACCCCTACGGCCTCAGCGCCGAGCAGTTCGAGCGCCTCGGCGAGGAGATGGACGCGATCCGCCGGCGCCTCCTCGCCGATCGCGGCCGGCGCGACGCCGACTACATCCGCGGCGTCGTCCGCGCCCAGCGCGGGCTCGAGGTCGCCAGCCGCGGCCTGCTCTGGGCCGGGGTCGTGCCGCCCTTCTGGCTGGCCGGGACCGCCGCGCTCTCGCTCTCGAAGATCCTCGACAACATGGAGATCGGCCACAACGTGATGCACGGCCAGTACGAGTGGATGAACGACCCGAAGCTCTCGGGCAAGCGCTTCGAGTGGGACACCGCCTGCCCAGCCGACCAGTGGCGTCACTCGCACAACTACATGCACCACACCCACACCAACATCGTCGGCAAGGATCGCGACATCGGCTACGGGGTGCTGCGGATGAGCGAGGAGCAGCCCTGGAAGCCCTACTACCTCGGCAACCCGATCTGGGCGGCGCTGCTGGCGACCTTCTTCGAGTACGGGGTGGCGCTGCACGACCTCGAAGTCGAGCGGATGGCCGAAGGCGAAATCACCCTGGGGGACAAGCGCGAGCTGCTGCGGGGGATCGGGCGCAAGGTCCGCGGCCAGGCGCTGAAGGACTACGTCCTCTTCCCCGCCCTCTCGGGCCCGCTCTTCGCCTTCCCGCTCGCCGGCAACGCGACCGCCAACGTGGTCCGCAACCTCTGGGCCTTCACGATCATCTTCTGCGGCCACTTCCCGGAAGGGACGCACGAGTTCAGCGAGGAGGAGACCGCGAACGAGACCCGCGGCCAGTGGTACCACCGCCAGCTGCTCGGCTCGGCCAACCTCAGCGGCAGCCGGCTCTTCCACATCCTCTCCGGCAACCTCAGCTTCCAGATCGAGCACCACCTCTTCCCCGACCTGCCGGCCAACCGCTACGCCGAGATCTCGGTCGAGGTGCGGGAGATCTGCGAACGCTACGGCCTCCCCTACAACGTCGGCCCGCTGCACCGCCAGTTCGGCAGCGTCGTCGGGAAGATCTGCCGCCTGGCCCTGCCGGACTCCGCCGGAGGCGTCGCCGGCTCGGCGCTCGGCGTCGGGCGCCGGCTCGGCGGCACCGCTGCGAAGGCCGGCTGGGGCGGGATAACCCACCTGCGCCGCGCGGTTTTCCCCCGATGGCCGTTGCGCCGCGCGTGAGTACCTTCCACCACATGAGCCTGCTGGAGGTCAAATCGGAGGTACTGCACGGCCGCTCGATCACCTACACCGAGGCCGGCAAGGGCCCCGTCCTGCTGCTGATCCACGGCATCGGCGGGACCTTCGAGAACTGGCAGGAGGCGATCGAGCCGCTCTCGCGGCACCACAAGGTGATCGCGCCCGACCTGCCCGGCCACGGCGCCTCGGGCCCGGGCGGCGGCGACTACTCGATCGGCGCCTTCGCCGCCGGGCTCCGCGACCTCCTACTCGCCCTCGGCCACAAACGGGCGACGGTCGTCGGCCACTCCCTCGGGGGCGGGATCGCGATGCAGTTCGCCTACCAGTTCCCGGAGATGGTCGAGCGCCTGGTGCTCGTCTCCAGCGGCGGCCTCGGGCCGGAGGTGAGCCCGATCCTGCGGGCGGCGACCCTGCCCGGCGCCGACCTCTTCATCTCCGCCACCGCCGCGCTCGGCTCGAAGGTCGTGCCGGCCCTGGCGCGGGGGTTGGCGATGGTCGGCCTGCGGCCGAGCGCCGACCTGCACGAGGTGATCCGCGGCTACGGGACCCTGACCGACCCGGCCCGGCGCGCCGCCTTCCTCGCCACCGTGCGGGCGGTGCTCGGCACCGGCGGGCAGCGGGTCGACGCCGGCGACCGCCTCTACCTCGCCGAGGCGATGCCGGTCCTGATCGTCTGGGGAGCCGACGACCCGATCATCCCCGTCCACCACGGCGAAGAGGCCCACGACCACATCCCCGGCAGCCGGCTGGAGATCTTCGACGGCGTCGGCCACATGCCCCAGATCGAGTCCCCCCTGCGCTTCGTAACCGCCCTCGAAGAGTTCCTCGACGAAACGGAGCCGGCCGACTTCACCATCGAGCAGTGGGTCGAGATCTTCAAGCAGGGCCGAGACGCCGCCTGATCGGCGGCCGACGTTGAAGGTGGTTTCGGCGGTGAGGCCGTCGGGCAGCGTGCGACTGACGATGTTGCCGCCGGCGTCGGCGGCCTTCGAGGTCATAGGTGGTTTCGGCTTTGTTACTTAAACGTAGGTACAGATAAGCAGCGTCCACCGCCACCATCCAAGTCTTCAGCCACGCCAAGGCCCGACCGCAATAGCCGTGACTTTACCGGGCTTCATCATGGTTCGGCCCCAACCGATAGCGCACAGACACCGGTGGTCACAGCGGCACCGGCCGAGTGCTACCTTGCCTGCCCGAGCGCCCAGACACCTCCCAGCATCGAATCGACCTAGCCTTTTCTTCCCCATTTCCATTGCAGCCTCGCCAGCCAGTTTCCGAAGTTGGTAATCAGCGCGCAGACCGACACGAAGAAACCGAGCGCAGCCTCATTAAGTTCACCTTGGAACAAGGCTAGAGCGCTGAACACCAGCGCAACTGCTGCCGCCCACAATGCAGCTTTTTGACGCAACGTCATAATCTTTGATTATCACGGAGTGCCTGCGTATCCATGACGACGATCGTAACCTCCGCTTAAACAGACCCCTGCACGATGGGCGGCATAGAATCCGGCGCCTCCTACGCCGAGAAGTCCTCCCAGCCCATCCAGTGCCTCGCCAACCAATGCCACTGCTGGATGCCCTGATCCCTCTAATCCTTTTCCGACTACCCAGGCGGCAGCACCAGCCGCGCCTAGGGCTCCTCCCGCATCCCGGCACGACTCTTCGACCAAACCACTGAGGGCGTTCTGGGTGTCTCTTATAACCTGATTTACCTTTTCTTCCCACGGAAGCCTAATCGGGATTGGCCCAACATGGGTCGGGATCCTGATTGGCATAGTCGTACACGTTCGCCGATCCGCCCATAATTGGACCAGGAGTAATGAATCTACCCAGGGCGGGCACATAGCTTCTCGCCCCCATTTGGATCACACCAGAAGGGAGTTCGGTTCGCCGTTTCTTGCCGCCAAGCCGGCCGTAGCGACCAGCCGAGCCCCAGATTGGGTTCCCGAACTCATCGAAGGTGAACATCCCGGTCAGGCTGGTTGCTTCCGGGCTGATCGCCGCCGTGGCCGACACATCCCCATGCAGGTTGGTCAGCTGCAAGGTGATTTCTTTGCCGGTTTCCTGCACAGCCGCAAGTTCGCCGCCGATCCCGACGATGTTCCGCGTCCAGGTCGAGCCCCGTTCGGTCCACGCGACATTGCGTGGCGACCATGTCGTCGGAGAAGTAGCTCGTCGTGAGCGTTTTCCCGCCTGCATATTCTCCGGGGAGGCTGGTGATCCGCCGAAGCTGTCGTAGGTGATGCCGGAGTCGATAAGGCGATCGGCGGCGTCGTAGGAGTATTTTTGTCGGTGCCTCCCGAGCCCGCGCAGGCCCCGCCGACACCGGGCGCCCGCGTCGCCAGCGATTTCCGGTTCGAGTCCGCGTCATAGGTGTAGAGGCGGGTGGTGCAGCCTTCGCCCTGGGGCGTTTCTTCGGCTGAGGTGAGGCGCCCGGCCTTGTCGTAGCCGTAGCGGTCGGTGCCGAGGCTGCCCCGATTCGGTGAGGATCTGGCCGGAGATCGAGCGTTCGAGGTTGAAGTCAAGCCAGGTGGAGCTGGCGCCGCAGTAGCTCGACTTCGTGTAGTTGAGGCTCATCGGTTCGTCGGCTGCGTTGAAGGTGGTTTCGGCGGTGAGGCCGTCGGGCAGCGTGCGGGCGACGAGGTTGCCGTCGGCGTCATAGCTCGCCGTGAAGATGCCGGCGGCCGAGTCTTCGAGTTCGACCGGCAAGCCCGAGACCGAGTGGTAGCGGATCGTCTGGCTTCCCTTGTTGTCTTTACTCGTCACCGGCCGGCCTTCGAGGTCGTAGGTCGTTTCAGCTCTGTTGCCGTCGGCGTCTTCGGTCGGCATCCCGTTGGCCCAGCTGTAGTGGGTATCGACAGGGGGAATTTCTGGCTCTATTGACGTGACCCACGGAAACGTCAATGGAGCCACATTTCGTGCCACTCCTCCCTGGAAATCAGAGTCACCTCGGTCGCCTGGTAGATGTGCTTGATTGCGCCCTGGACCTTGCGCTCCTCAACGAGTTCAGCGCATCCCAACGCCTCCAAGTGTCAACGCCGGTTGAAAACCGGACCGCTTCTGCAATTGCGAGGAGGGGGTGACTCCATGAAGCTGAGTAATGATCAGTGCGAGCTGCCTGCCCTGAAGACCGGCAAGTCCGCTTAGAGGAGGGTGAGCGGGTCAACGGCCAGGTGGCCCGCTCCAGAGGTTCGAAACCCGCTCAGTGCTCGCTCTCCAGCAGGTCCCGCTGGCTGAGCGTGTAGAGCAGGCCGAGCGATGGGAGGACGAGGACGGCGGCGACGGCGAAGACGATGAAGATGATCGTCATCGTCGGGTCGGGGGCGGCGGCCTGGTCGATGCGGAGGCTGGTCGGCAGCAGGTAGGGGAACTGGGCGACGCCCCAGCCCCAGATCACGGCGGCGACGGCGGCGCCGGAGAGCGGACGCAGGGGGCGGCGGCCGCGGCGCAGGAGGACGAGGAGCAGGGCGGCGCCGCAGACGAGTGAGGCGACCAACAGCGGCAGGCCCTGGCTGGTCAGGCGGTCGAAGACGTAGCGGGCTTCGCTGTGCAGCGCGAAGAGGCCGGCGACGGCGAGGGCGCCGGCGACCACGGCCGCCCCCAGCGCCCGGCGCTCGAAGTAGCGCTCCATCTCCTCGTCGCCGGCGCGGCGAGCGTCGCCGACGAGGAAGACGCCGGCGAGGTAGGCGCTGGTGGCGACGAACATCGCCCCGATCAGGAGCGGCAGCGGCTGCAGCCAGGTCGAGAAGGCGTCGCCGTTGCCCGCGGCGGGGACGTTGCCGGCGGCGATCGCGCCGACCACGGCGCCCATGAAGAACGGGGTGAGAAAAGAGGAGACCGCGAACGCCGCCCCAGCGGCGCGGCGGCCCTGCAGACCTTCAATCGACTTGCGGAAGGCGAAGCCGCAGCCGCGCAGGACGATCCCCAGCGCCGCCAGCGCCAGCGGCACGTACAGGGTCGTGAAGATCGCGCTGAAGGCGGGCCCGAAGGCGGTCCAGAGGACGACGAGGACGAAGATCAACCAGACGTGGTTGGCCTCCCAGACGGGGGTCAGCGAACGCTGGATCAGCGCCCGCGGCCGCTCCCCCCGCTCCGGCCCCCCGGCGACGAGGTCCCAGACCCCGCCGCCGAAGTCGGCGCCGCCGAAGAGCGCGTAGAAGGTCGCCCCGACCCAGAGGATCGCCGCCGCGGCGTCTGCCTTGCTCATGGCTGGGAGGCCTCCCTCTGCGGAGCGTAGGGGCTCTCGATTGCTTCGGTGGCGTGCTCGCGCCAGCGGCGCGACATCGCTCGCAGGACGAGGATCGCGATCGTCCCGATCGCCGCGTAGACGAGCAGGACGACGGCGAAGGCGAACCACAGCCCGCCCGCCTCGGTGACCGCTTCGGAGGTGCGCATGTAGCCCTGGACGATCCACGGCTGCCGCCCGACCTCGGTGACGATCCAGCCGCACCAGAGGGCCAGGATCGCGGCGGCGCCGGTGACCGCGACGATCCGCAGGAACCAGGGCGTGCGCGGGATGTCGCGGCGTTTCCACCAGACCGCCGCGAACCAGACGCCGAGCAGCAGCAGGGCGCTGCCGATTCCGACCATCGCGTCGAAGGCGAGGTGCAGGAGCGTGTTCGCCGGCGGCCGTTCGTCGTTCGGGATGTCGTTGAGACCGGTCACCTTGGTGTCGGCGCTGAAGCCGACGAGGAAGGAGTCGAGGTCGGGGATGCCGATCCCGGCCTTGACTCCGTCGGACGTGCAGATCCCGCCCACCCACTCGGTCTGGTGGCCGCCGGTTTCCTGGATGCACTCCATGCCGGCGAACTTGGCCGGCTGGTGGTCGGCGACTTCGCGCGCCGCTGTGTCGCCGACGAAGAGCTGGATCGGGGTCGCGATCAGGCCGATCGTCAGCGGGATCAGCAGGCCCAACCGGTGCAGGCGGTCGCGGCGGCCTTTCAGCATCCCGACCGCGTAGATCGAGGCGACGAGGAAGCCGACGACCATGTAGGCGGCGAGGATCATGTGCGGGACCTCGTAGCCCGTCGCCGGGTTGAAGAGGACCCGGAGCGGTTCGACGTCGGTCACCTTGCCGGCGGCGTCGAGCGTGAACCCCTGCGGCTGGTTCATCCACGAGTTCGCCGCCACCACCGCGAAGGCGCCGCCGATCCCGGTGACGAACATCGGCACCCCCGACCAGAAGTGCGGCCAGGGCGCCAGCCGCTTCCAGCCGTAGATGTAGACGGCGAGAAAGATCGCCTCGAGGAAGAAGAAGATCCCCTCGATCGCGAAGGCGATCCCGAAGGCGGCGCCGAAGCGCTGCTCGAAGTGCGGCCAGAGCAGACCGAACTCGAAGGTGAGGACGGTGCCGGTGACGGCGCCGACGGCGAAGGTCACCGCCATCGCTTTCGACCAGCGCTTGGCCAGCTCGATCGCCGCCTCGTCCCCCTTCTTGAGGCCGATGTAGTTGGCGAGGAGGATCGTCGCCGGCAACGCCACCCCCAGGCAGGAGAGGACGATGTGGAAGCCGAGCGTGAAGGCCATCTGCTCGCGCGCCGCGAGCAGGTTCGATGCCGACGCCGCCAGCGGGAGCGGGTCGAGGGCGGGCATCTCGGGCAGCCTCTACTCGGCGCGCTTCTGGGCGCGGTAGCGGCGGATCAGCGCGTTGGTCGAGCTGTCGTGCGTCAACTCGGGCTCGGCCTCGGACTCGAGCTCGGGGATGATCGCCTTCGCCAGCACCTTCCCCAGCTCCACACCCCACTGGTCGAAGGAGTCGATCCCCCAGATCGCCCCCTGGGTGAAGACGCTGTGCTCATACAGGGCGACGAGCGAGCCCAGGGTCGCCGGCGTCAGGCGCTCGGCGAGGATCGTGTTCGAGGGCCGGTTGCCCTCCATCACCCGGTGCGGCACGACCGCCTCCGCCGTCCCCTCGTCGCGCACCTGCTCGGACGTTTTGCCGAAGGCGAGCGCTTCGCCCTGGGCGAAGACGTTGGACATGAGGATGTCATGGTGGTCGCCGAGCGGGTTCAGCGAGTTGGCGAAGCCGATGAAGTCGCAGGGGATCAGCCGGGTCCCCTGGTGGATCAGCTGGTAGAAGCTGTGCTGCCCGTTGGTCCCCGGCTCGCCCCAGAAGATCTGCCCGGTCTCGTAGTCGACCGGGGTCCCGTCCAGCGTCACGTGCTTGCCGTTGGACTCCATCGTCAGCTGCTGCAGGTAGGCGGGGAAGCGGTGCAGGTACTGATCGTAGGGCAGGACGGCGCAGGTCTCGGCGCCGAAGAAGTCGGCGTACCAGACCGCCAGCAGCCCCATCAGCAGCGGCAGGTTCTCGCCGTCGGGGGCGGTGCGGAAGTGCTCGTCGATCGCGTGGAAGCCGGAGAGCATCTCCGCGAAGCGGGCCGGCCCGATCGCCAGCATCGTCGAGAGCCCGATCGCCGAGTCCATCGAGTAGCGGCCGCCGACCCACTCCCAGAAGCCGAACATGTTGTCGGTGTCGATGCCGAACTTCGAGACCTCCGCGGCGTTGGTCGAGACGGCGACGAAGTGCTTGGCCACCGCGGCCTCCTCGCCGCCGAGGCCGGCCAGCGCCCACTCGCGCGCGGTCCGCGCGTTGGTCATCGTCTCCAGCGTCGTGAAGGTCTTCGAGGAGATGACGAAGAGCGTCTCGGCAGGGTCTAGGTCGCGGGTCTTCTCGGCGAAGTCGTTGCCGTCGACGTTGGAGACGAAGCGGCAGTCGAGCTCGCGCTCGGAGTAGTGCTTGAGCGCCTCGTAGGCCATCGTCGGGCCGAGGTCCGAGCCGCCGATGCCGACGTTGACGACGGCGCGGATCGGCCTGCCGGTGTGGCCGCGCCACTCGCCCGAGCGCACCCCCTCGCAGAAGGCCGCCATCCGCTCGAGCGTCGCCTGCACCTCCTTGACTACGTCGACGCCCTCGACCACCAGCGAGCGCCCACGCGGCATCCGCAGCGCCACGTGCAGGACCGCCCGGTCCTCGGAGACGTTGATGTGCTCGCCGGCGAACATCGCTTCGCGCCGCTCGTGCACCCCGCGCTCCTTTGCCAGGGCGCCGAGCAGCAGCAGGGTCTCGTCGGTGATCCGGTTCTTCGAGAAGTCGAGGTAGAGGCCGGCGCCCTCGGCCCGCAGCCGCTCGCCGCGCCCGGGATCGGCGGCGAAGAGGTCGCGCAGGTGCGCGTCCCGGATCTGCGCGAAGTGCGCTTCTAGCTCGGACCAGGCCGGCGCTTCCCGGAGCGCACTCATAGCTGTTCTTTTTGGTCGCTATGCGGCCAAAAAGAACAGCTAACGCCGCCGTCGGTGCCGCTCACCCGGCCGCGACCCCGCTCTTCGAGCCGATCGTCTCCAGCATCTCTTCCCAGGACTTGTTGAAGCTTCCTTTGCCCTCCTCCTGGAGGCGGGTCGCCAGGGCGGCGACGTCGATCCCGGCCTCGGCGAACTCGGCCAGGACCTGCTCGCAGTTGCCGCCGTCCTTGGGGAGGAGCTCGGTGACCTCACCGTGGTCGGCGAAGGCCTTCAGCGTCGGCTCGGGCATCGTGTTGACCGTGAAGGGCGAGGCGAAGGCCTCGATGTAGAGGGTGTCGGAGGCTTCCGGGTCCTTGGTCCCGGTGCTGGCCCAGAGCAGCCGCTGCGGCCGCGCGCCCTCGTTCATCAGCCGCCGGATCCGGTCGGAGGCGAGCAGCTCGTTGTAAGCGCGGTAGGCGCGGCCGCCGATCGCGATCCCGAGCCGGTTGACGAGGTTCTCGGGCACCTCCTTGGCGACGGCGACGTCCCAGCGGCTCATGAAGATCGAGGCGACCGAGGGGACGTCCGGGTCGAGCCCGGCCTCGATCCGCCGCTCGATCCCGCGCATGTAGGCCTCGGCGGCGCCGAGGTACTGCTTGTCGTCGAAGAGCAGGGTGACGTTGATCGGGATGCCGGCGAAGATCGACTCCTCGATCGCCTCGCGTCCCGCCTCGGTTCCCGGGATCTTGATGTAGAGGTTCGGCCGTTCGCCCTTGGCGTGCAATGCCTTCGCCTCGTCGATCGTCGCTGGTGCGTCGTCGGCGATCAGCGGCGAGACCTCGAGCGAGCAGAAGCCATCGACGCCGGCAGTGCGGCGGTGGACGTCGGCGAAGAGGTCGCAGGCGTCGCGCAGGTCGGCCAGCGCCAGCTCGAAGAAGACCTTCTCGTTCTCGTTGGCGCCGACGCCCTCGCCGGCGGCTGCCTTCGGCGCCACCTCGGCGATCTGCTCGTCGTAGGCATCGCCGCCTGAGATCGCCTTGTCGAAGATCGTCGGGTTCGAGGTGAGGCCGGTGACCGCGAGGTCGCGGATGTAGCCCTCCAGCACCCCTTCGCGCAGCATCGGGCGAGTGATGTTGTCGAGCCAGAGGCTCTGGCCCAGTTCGTGCAGACGCTCGGTGGGCTTCATCAGCCGCCTCCTCAGGTCGTGGATTTAGCGGTCGCCCGATCGGCGACTTCGCGCGCCACCTTGGCGACGTTGTCGACGGTGAAGCCGAACTCGGCCTCGACGTCCTTGAACGGCGCCGACTGTCCGAAGGTACTCATACCCATGATCGTGCCCTCGCTACCGACGTAGCGCTCCCAGCCGAGCGTCGATCCCTCCTCGATCGCGAGGCGGGCGGTGACCTCGGGCGGCAGAACCTCGTCGCGGTAGACCTGGTCCTGCTGCTCGAAGATCTCCCAGCAGGGGAGGCTGACGACGCGGCTGCGGATGCCGTCGTCCTCGAGCCGCTCGTGGGCGCCGACCGCCAGCCCGACCTCGCTGCCGGTGGCGATCAGGATCAGCTCGGGCTCGCCGTCCTCGGGGTCGGCGAGGACGTAGCCGCCGCGCCGCACCCCCTCGGCGGAGGCGTACTTGGAGCGGTCGAAGACCGGCACCGTCTGGCGCGTCATCACCAAGGCGACCGGGCAGTGGGTGCGGTCGAGGGCGATCTTCCAGGCCTCGGTCACCTCGTTGGCGTCGGCCGGTCGGATCACGTCGAGGTGGGGCATCGCCCGCAGCGCCATCAGCTGCTCGATCGGCTGGTGGGTAGGGCCGTCCTCGCCGAGCCCGATCGAGTCGTGGGTGAAGAGGTGGATGACCGGCAGCTCCATCAGCGCCGAGAGGCGGATCGCGGCGCGGGCGTAGTCGGAGAAGGTGAGGTAGGTCGACCAGAGCGGCCGCAGCTTCGCCGTTGACATCCCGCTGCAGGCCGCGGCGGCGGCGTGTTCGCGGATCCCGAAGTGGACCTGGCGGCCGTCGTAGCTGCCCGGCTCGTACTGGTCGGCGTCGCCGAGCCGGACCGAGGTCGAGTCGGTGAGGTCGCAGGAGCCGGCGATCAGCCACGGCACCCGCTCGGCGATCGCGTTCTGGACCTTGTTCGAGGCCTTGCGGGTGGCGAGGCCCTTCTCTTCGTCGGCCTCGAAGGTCGGCAGGGCGACGTCCCAGCCATCGGGCAGCTCGCGCCGCTGCATCATCTCCAGCTCGGCGGCTTTTCCGGGCTCGTCCTGCTTGTAGGTATTGAAGGTGTCGACCCAGGCGCTGTGCAGCTCGGCGCCGCGCTTGCCGATCACCTCGTCGAAGCGCTCGCGGACGCCGTCGGGGACGAGGAACTTGGCGTCCTTCGGCCAGCCGTAGGCCTCCTTGGTCAGTTCGATCTCCTCTTCGCCGAGCGGTTCGCCGTGGGCGGACTCGGTGTCCTGCTTGTTCGGCGAGCCCCAGCCGATGTGGCTGTCGACGACGATCAGGGTCGGGCGGCCGACCTCCGCCTTGAACTCCTCGAAGGCACGGCCGAGCAGCTGGGCGTCGTTGGCGTCGCCGACCCGCAGCACGTTCCAGCCGTAGCCCTCGAAGCGGCTGAGGACGTCGTCGCTGAAGGCCAGCGCGGTGTCGCCGTCGATCGAGATGTGGTTGTTGTCGAAGATCCAGCAGAGGTTGTCGAGCTTGAGGTGGCCGGCGAGCGAGGCGGCTTCGTGGGAGATCCCCTCCTGCAGGCAGCCGTCGCCGGCGAGGGCGTAGGCGTCGAAGTCGAAGAGCTCGGTCCCGTAGGTCGCGCCGAGCCACTTCGAGGCCATCGCCATCCCGACCGAGGTGCCGACCCCCTGGCCGAGCGGGCCGGTCGTGGTCTCGACCCCGGTCGTCCAGCGGTACTCCGGGTGGCCGGGCGTGCGCGAGTGCAGCTGGCGGAAGCTCTCGATCTCTTCGAGAGAGCAGGCCGGCTCGTCGAGGACGTTGTAGTTCTCGTCGACTTTGCGGACGCCGGCGAGGAAGAGCATCGAGTAGAGGAGCATCGAGGCGTGCCCGGCCGAGAGCACGAAGCGGTCGCGGTTGGGCCAGATCGGGTTGGCCGGGTCGTAGCGGAGGTGGTTCTGCCAGAGCTCGTAGGCGACCGGCGCCAGCGACATCGGCGTCCCGGGATGGCCCGAGTTCGCTTTCTGGACGGCGTCCATCGAGAGGGTGCGGATCGTGTTGATTGCGAGTCGATCGATGTCCTGGGGCATGGGAACCGATCCTAGCCTTAAAGGGCAGGGGGACAGACAGAGACGGGGCGTCGCCTCTCTCCCACTTTCCGAGGGAATCCCAATTTAGAATCCAAACAGAAAGAAAACTTTCTGTCTTTGCCTAAGAGAGCAACTATAGTTCTATATATGTCTAAGAACATCGGCACTTCCCCCCATACCTCTGAGGCCGCCCGCCTCCTTGGCGAGCGCATCCAACTCGGCCGCCGGGAACGGCGATGGACCCTGCGGGAGCTCGCCGAACGGGTCGGAGTCAGCGTTCCGACGATCCGCAAGGTCGAGCGCGGCGACCCCGGTGTCGGGCTCGGCATCGCCTTCGAGGCGGCCACCCTGACCGGCGTGCCGCTCTTCCACGAGGACCCCTCTCGGTTCTCGCTGGAGACGGCCCGGGTAGAAGACCGTCTCGCGGTCCTGCCGCGCCTGGTGCGCAAGCCCACCGAGGTCGACGATGACTTCTGAGCCGCAGCGGGTCTTCGTCTGGGTCTGGCTTCCCGGCGCCACCGAGCCGGTGGTGGCCGGGCGCCTCGACCCCGCCGGCCCGATCGTCAATTTCACCTACGGGCGCAGTTATCTGGAGCGGGAGAACGCCGTACCGCTGTACCTGCCCGAGCTCCCACTCGAACCGGGGCAGATCTCCCCGCTCACCGGGGAGATCCACGGCTGCATCGCGGATGCCGGTCCCGATGCCTGGGGACAGCGGGTGATCCTCAGCCGCCTCACCGGGCGCGCGGACGCCGACACCACCGAGTTGGGGCCGCTCACCTACCTGATCGAGTCCGGCTCGGACCGGATCGGCGCTCTCGACTTCCAGACCTCGCCGACCGAGTACGTCCCCCGCGCGATGGACCACGCCACGCTCGACGAGCTGGCGGAGTCAGCGGAGCGCGTCGAGAAGGAAATCCCTCTCTCGCCGGAGCTCGACCAGGCGTTGCTGCATGGCAGCTCGGTCGGGGGAGCGCGCCCGAAGGCGCTGCTCGGCGATGGCGAAGCGACACTGATCGCCAAGTTCAGCTCCACCACCGACACCTTTCCGGTGGTCAAAGCGGAGTTCCTGGCGATGGAGCTGGCGCGGCGGGCAGGGCTCGAGGTGGCACCGGTGCGGCTGGCGAAGGCCCATGGCCGCGACGCCCTCCTGGTCGAGCGCTTCGACCGGCCGGGCGACGGCAGGCGCCGGGCGATGGTCTCGGCGCTGACGATTCTGGGCCTGGACGAGGCGGGTGCCCGCTACGGCAGCTACGCGGATCTCGCGGACATCGTCCGCGCTCGCTTCGACGAGCCTCGCGCCACTCTGCGCGAGCTTTTCTCGCGGATCGTCTTCAACATCCTCTGCGGCAACAACGACGACCACCCGCGCAATCACGCTGCCTTCTGGGACGGCGAGGCGCTGGCCCTGACCCCCGCCTATGACGTCTGCCCGCAGCTGCGAAGCGGCGGCGAGACCGCGCAGATCATGGCCATCGGCCGCGACGGGTGGCGGATGAGCCAGGTGGCAGGCTGCGTCGAGCGTGCCCCGACCTACCTCCTCTCAGAAGCGGAGGCGCGGGAGATCGTCGACAACCAGATCGAGACGATCGAGGGGCAGTGGGACGAGGTCTGCGATCTCGCCGAACTGGCCGAGGGCGCGCGGACCGCCCTCTGGAAGCGCCAGTTCCTCAACCCCTACGCACTCGAGGGATACGCCCGCACCTCCTAG